>NZ_WSQA01000012.1 GCF_009768885.1 Sphingobacterium humi | reverse complement strand
ATTCTTCAGGAATGACATTCATCTCTTCCAAGAAAATATCCAACCGACCCGCTTCTTGCGTATAATGGGTCATCTCAAAATAATCAGAAACTCCCTGTGGAATAATAAGGGGCATGAGGGCTTTAAAGGAATCGTGCATCTGGTAAAATTTCAAACACGAATATCCGATTATTTTTTGTCCTCTCCACAACTTTTGTACATGATCCAAAACCAACGCTTTATATATAGTTAAAAATCGCTAAACAACAACAAGCTCATTTCATCGACACTAGGATCATTGGTGCTTTCGGATTCTATAATGAATTAAGCCCCGTCTTACCTGATGTCGTGAACTCTGAATCTATAAACTAAGATGTCCATCCTTTGGAACTGGCAATTTGTTGGCTTTTTTCAAACACTATTTACATGCCTTACTGAGCTCTTTTCAAAGGGGCGTGAAAGGGGTTTGAAAGGGGAGAGAAAGGGAAGAGAAAAGGGAGTGTCTTATACTTGCCTTAGCGTTGCGAGCTGTCCGTGCTGTCATCGTGTTGCCATTGTGCTGCCATCGTGCTGCCATCGTGATGCCATCGTGCTACCATCGTGCTGTCATCGTGCTGCCATCGTGCTGCCATCGTGCTGTCATCGTGCTGTCATCATGCTGTCATCCTGAGCGGAGTCGAAGGACTGGTACGTCAGTGCAATCAAACATACCTGCCGCTATTGATGGTTGATAAAAACGTAGGTAATCAATATTTTATATTATTTTTATTTCAGCTACCCATGATATGCTTATGTAAGCAATTGATAGGCAAGAAGATTTTGTTAATTGATTGCACTGACGTACCAATGTTTCGTGGTTCGTGGTTCGACTCCGCTCACCATGACAATGCGGTGACAATACGGCGGCAAAACGTTAACAGAACGGAAAACAATACTTGCCGCAGTTTAAAAGCTAAATCCCCTCCTTTTTCCTGCAAAAAACAGCCTTGTAAAACAGCCGTTTATATATTGTTTTAAATTCTAAAACATTTACCTAACTTTGCGGCAACATAGGGTTAAAAAGAAACCCCATGGGAATAAGGAACAGGATAAAAAACAAACATTCTTTATATAAAACCCCAATAAAATAACGCACCATGCCTTTGCAATTTAACACGGTAAAATTATTTGCTGGTTCAGGAACCCAGGAATTAGCAGAAAAGATTTCGAAAGCTTATGGAAAGCCACTTGGCGACAAAACTTTATCGAAATTTTCTGATGGTGAAATCCAACCATTCTACAATGAATCCGTACGCGGAAGTGATGTTTTCGTCATTCAATCGACCAACCAACCGACAGACAACCTGTTGGAACTGTTGTTGATGATTGACGCGGCAAAACGCGCTTCAGCACATTACATTACCGCTGTCGTTCCTTATTTCGGCTTTGCTCGTCAAGACCGTAAAGATAAACCTCGGGTAGCGATTGGCGCCAAGCTAATTGCCAACTTGATTACCGCAGCTGGTGCACACCGCATCATGACGATGGACTTACACGCGGCACAGATTCAAGGTTTCTTTGATATTCCGGTGGATCACTTAGATGGTGCTATTATTTTCGTGCCGTATATTAAATCCTTGAATTTAGAAAACTTAGTCATTGCTTCTCCAGATATGGGTGGTTCTTACCGTGCCCGTACCTTCGCGAAATTCTTTAACGCGGAAGTGATTATTTGTGATAAACGCCGTAAACGTGCTAATGAAATTGAATCGATGTCCATCATTGGGGATGTTACAGGTATGGATGTGGTATTAATCGATGATATCTGTGATACAGCAGGTACGCTATCAAAAGCAGCAGCCTTAATTATGGAGAACGGTGCTAAATCTGTTCGCGCTGTATGTACGCACGCTGTACTATCTGGTAAAGCATACGAAACCATCGAAAACTCAGTGCTTTCTGAAATGATCGTTACAGATACGATTCAGCTAAACCCTGAAAAAGCAGCAACTTGCACTAAAATCAAAGTATTATCAACAGATAAGCTTTTCGCAAATGCCATCAAAAATGTAAATGAGCATGGATCAATTTCTGATCTGTTCAATGTGGAATAAAAATAGATTTGAGATATGAGATGTGAGATATGAGAGGAGGACGGGCATTTCAATCTTTCAAAATAAGGCAAAAAGCTGATGGAAATTTCCATCAGCTTTTTGGTTTTATATCAACAAACGTTCATGTATGACGCTGTTAGCACATATAAAAGGTATTAATTGATTGCATTGACGTACCAGTCGTTCGTCCTTCGACTTCGCTACCAATGATTTGTTCTTTTTAACATCTTTATAGTGAAGTGTTTACGCATGATGGTTTGCATTGACGTACCAATGGTTCGTCCTTCGACTCCGCTCAGGATGACAATGCGGTGACAATAAGACGACAATAGGGTAACAATACGTTCTAAATCCTCCCTCCATTCTATCCCCCCAGCTCTCATATCTCATATCTCACATCTCATATCTAAATAATTTTGCTTTACTACTGTAAATCATTATCTTTGCACCTCAAATTTAATTAAATTCATAACATGAAATCAATTGCTATTAGCGGTTCTGCAAGACAGAACGTAGGGAAAAGAGAATCGAGAGAATTGCGTTACGAGGGTCAAATCCCTGCAGTTCTTTACGGAGGTAAAGAACAAACACATCTTTCGGTATCCGCAGCTGATTTGAAATCTATTCTATACACTCCAGAGGTGGTATTTGTAGAGTTGGATATCAACGGCAAGAAAACAAAAGCGATCGTTCAAGATGCGCAGTTCCACCCATTAACTGACTTAGTTACGCACGTTGACTTTTTAGAATTATTCGACGACAAAGAAGTTTCTATCAACATCCCTGTAACTTTAACAGGTACTTCTCCAGGTGTTAAAATGGGGGGTAAATTAGTGCAGAAATTACGTAATCTACGTATCAAAGCATTACCTAACAACTTACCTCAAGAAGTAGAAGTTCCTATGGAAGGCCTAGAAGTAGGTAAATCTTTCCGCGTAGGACAAGTGAAATTGGAAAATGCCGTAGTATTAAACAATGCTGACGATACAATCGTATCTGTTATCATGTCTCGTGCTTTACGTCAAGCAGAGCAAGAAGCAGCGAAAGCAGCTAAAGGCGGTAAAAAATAAGGTACCCCTTATTACAGATGCGCAAGCATACAAAAGGCCTCGATTTCTCGAGGCCTTTTCTTTTCAAATTAGGATTGGGTATTCACTATTAACTATAAACGTTGCATATACATGTTGGCGTGGCAAGCTGGGGTTTAAGCCATATTGCTCTCGCGCTCTAAGGCAATGGATTTAGGGAATAGAATATTATTCTCTAAATGGATGTGTTTGTGTAGGTCGTCTTCAAACTCCTTCAACATCTCGTAGGTTACCCTATAGGTGCTGCAGCCATCGGCTGGCACGGTATAGTTATCGGTAAGCTCGGCAATACGGGCAAAACGTTCGCCTTCGGCATCATGTTCATCCTCCATCATATGAATAGGGTTCTCTACAGTGCCAAAAGCTGGTTTCTCCGCTTGCGTACGATCGATCTTCGAGTTCACCAATTGCATGATAAAAGGAAACAGGATTCGCTCTTCCTTTACCAAATGCTGACCTAAATCTTTAGCACTCTCCTGAAACAGCTGATTGATTTCTAACAATTCGGGATGGCGACCGCCATGCACCTGACATAATTTATTTAAGTAAGCTAGAATGGTCGGTGTTTTCTCGCGTACATAACGGTGGTGTGTCTTCTCGATATAGGCTGCTAACAGATCGGCTGGCCAAGCGGTATAATCGATTTGACCGGTTTGTGGTTTTTCCAACACATCACATAGCTCCTGCTCCAATTTAGAAAGATCTACCCCCTTTTTCGTGGCAACTTCCTGCACTGATTTCTGCCCGCCACAGCAAAAGTCCATACCATATTTACTGAAAACGGCAGCTGCATGAAAGTTTTTGGCAACAATATCTCCGATTTTCTCTTGAACTAAATTTTCCATAACCTTGCTTTATTTTAAAATTTCTTCTTTTTATATTTATGACAAATTTGTCGTTAATATAAGGGAAATAAAATGCCTTCCGTCACTTTTTTTCATGATTTAACATTTCAGACGCCCTTTTGACAATAGCATGGTAGAAATACCTGCGGCTTTCGGATAAATACTACAGCCGTTTTACTATTTTTGCAGCATGAATTTTTTAATTGTTGGTTTAGGAAACATCGGCAAGGAATATGCCGATACCCGGCATAATATCGGATTTATGGTGGCAGATGAGCTGGCCAATCAGGCGGGCAGCACTTGGTCTACCCTGAAACATGCCTACTACACCGAATTCAAACAAAGGGGGCATAATGTGTTCGTGATTAAACCGACCACCTTTATGAACCTGAGCGGAAAAGCCGTGAACTATTGGATGCAGGAACTTAAAGTGCCGGTGCAAAACATCATGGTGATTGTGGATGACCTGGCGATTCCATTTGGCTCCTTACGCATTAAACCGAAAGGCTCGGCTGCCGGGCACAACGGCCTACGCTCCATTGAAGCCAGCATCGGCGGCCAACAGTACCCTCGCTTACGCTTCGGTATTGGCGATAACTATCCGAAAGGAAGACAGGTAGATTATGTGTTGGGCCCCTTCGATAAGGAGGAACAACGCGAACTGCCGGCATTGATTGAGCATGCCGTTAAGATGGTACATAGCTTTGTGCATATTGGCATTGAGCTGACCATGACCAACCTCAACAGTAAATAAACAGAAAACAAGATAAAAAAAGCACCTGAACAGGTGCTTTTTGCATTTACTAAACAACGAAATAGGTTTAGTGAATTGGTTATTTCTTCTGACCCTTGGTGCTGATAACAACCGCCCCATCTTTGGCTTTATCACCATAATAGGTTACGGCACGGTTTCCGCCCAATTTATCAATCTGCTTGATATCGTCCCGGTTTAACTCCTTTACCTTTTTCAGGCTACTCGGTTTACCATCGACAATAAAATAAGTGCCTTTTGGATAGTCGTCCCAGCCCTTGCCTTTGCGACCACGAACCGATATACTATGAAGTTCTCGGTTGATATTACCGAACTTTCTATCCTCGTCTGTTTTAGTGGTTATTCTAATAACCCCCTCCGATGCTCTGGCACCAAATGCACTAACGGCCTGTTCACCTTTCAATACATCGATGGAGTTAATATCTGTTTTCTTAAGGGCTTCAAATTCGGCTTTTTGCACTTCCTTTCCATTCAGGATATACAAAACATTATCTGGCATGCCACGGCCAATAGTATTCAAATTCCCCTTCCCCAATGTAACCGCTATAGGCTTGTCTGGACGCCCCATCTTCTTGGCATATTCCTTGGTTTCAATCAGGATGGCAGCCTCTTTACCCTCCGCTCCTAATTCCTTAAGTTTCTCCGGGTTTTTCAATACCTGCATGCTGTGAATTTGATTGGGATTGAGTTCACTTGCATTAGCATAAGGCATAACAACATCATCAACCTTAAGGAATATCTTGTCGGGTTCTGTACTAAGCCCTCTGATCTTCATCTGAACATTCGGCTCTCTTTTCTGCTTGGAGGTAATGACAAGGGCAGCTTCTTTCCCATCTAAACCATAGGGTTTAGCATGCTCTCCGTTTACCACGACCACCTTATCTATCCGTTCAGTATCAATAAGGGAGGCATCAAAATCGGCAGGCATGCGTTGCCCATCAAGAATAACGATCGGACGTTTGCTGCTGTCTGACAGTTGGAGGGCTCTGAATAAGGACGGCTTGCCGCGAACGACCAACTCTTTACGGCCCTCTCCTACTAGGCGGTTTTTTACACTATCGGTGCCTTGACGGCTGCCTGCAACTTCCTTGCCTGCAAAGTCAACACCGATCACTCGTCCTTTGACAACGACCTCTTCATTCGCCTTCAAGCTAGCTTTACTGGTATCTTGCTGCTGAAAATTGACACTTAGGGATCGTGAGAGGCTATGTAAATCGGTAGATTTCACCGTTTCTACCACTTTCTCAATCTTCGCCTCCGCTTTGTTCACGGTAAAACTGGCACCAGCCAGCAAGAAGACAGGCAATAGAAAGGCATACTTACTCAACTCCAACTTGGAGGAGCGCTTTTTATTCATCATCATAATGCGCTTTTTTAAGGTTTTAAAATTGAATTGATTGCTAATGCCAACCTGAGCACCTTGCTTGGTGACATGTAGCAAGGAGTATTGATAAGACTGACGATCCACCCCTTTATCCAGCACTTGTTGATCGGTCAAGAACTCTAGATTTTGACGTACGGCTTTGCGCATAAACCACACGAAAGGATTAAACCAACAGCTTATCAATACCATTTCAAACCATAAGACATCCCAGGTATGATGGCCCTCAACATGGATATGCTCGTGTTTGAAAATATCGTATAACTCCCCCTCCTGATGCTGCTCCCGATGGATATAGATCTTATTGAAGAAGGAAAATGGTGCAATAGGAAAAACAACATTGCGAAACAGGTATTCCCGCCAGCTGGAAGCCTCGGAATGCCGGTGGATACGCAATAGACTCAGTAATTGAATGAGAAACTTAAAGAATAGGAAAACGCCGCCCAAGGCCAAGAAGACCACTAAAACCTCGCTTAACAGCCAGCTGTCGCTAGCTTGTGCATTCGGCAACAAGTCAATTGGTAGGTAAGATAGTACCTCGCCCACCGGCACCTCTACCTTGGATCCGAACCAGGACTTGAGGTCTAAAAAGGGATAAACAAAGGCATATAGCGAGCCGAACAGCAGGTATACCCGGTTTAAATGGTAAAAGGTAAGGTTCTTTAACAGGAATCGATAGCCTAGAAAAATCAGGGTCAATAAGAGGTTGACTTGCAACAGGTAGGTGATGATGCTGTCCATAATCTTAAGGTTTTGGGTGACGGATCATCTCCATAATTTCCGCAAGCTCTTCCGGGCTTAGCTTCTCTTCTTTCACAAAAAAGGAGACCATTTCTTTGTATGAATTCTTGAAGTAATCGCCCACAAAAGAGTTCATAAATTTAGCCTTATATTCTTCGGAACTGATAGTCGGTTCATAGCGTTTTGCATTGGCATATTTCACAGCTTTTACATAGCCTTTCCGTTCTAGATTTCGGATGGTGGAAGCTAAGGTGGTATACGGCATACTGCCGGTTTTCAAATTGTCTAATATTTCGCGCACAAAGCCACCCTCTAATTGCCAGATAGATAGCATCGCTTCCTCTTCTTGTATGGTTAGTTTTTCCATAGGTCTACTGATTTTTCACTAATTTACGAGTTTTTCGTAGATGACCAAATATTTTAACATTTTTTTTTGACATAGCGGTAAGCTTTTCGGAATAAAAAGTACCAAGAATGAGGCTGGATTTCGAGAAAGGAAAATTGTTAAATTATAATGAACTTTTGCTTGGATAAGTCAATAAATCCTTCCTAAAATGACGAGATTGTGTCATTTTTGTTATCGGAAAGCCTTAGAATTTATAAATCAAATTCATACATTTGTATAATACGACTTTATGTAATTCTACAATAAATACAAGAAATTTGACTATGTCTGAAACAGCATCTATTAACTTAAATGGCTCTTCTTATGAGTTCCCAGTAATCACGGGAACCGAAAATGAGAAGGCAATTGATATTTCAAAATTAAGAGATCAATCTGGCTATATTACCTTAGACCCCGGATTTAAAAATACAGGCTCTACCAAGAGCGCAATCACCTTCCTAGATGGTGAAAAAGGTGTATTGCATTACAGAGGCTATGCCATTGAAGAGTTAGCAGAAAAATCAACTTTCTTAGAAGTAGCTTACCTATTAATTTACGGCGAACTACCAGCCAAAGATGTATTGGAAAAATTCCGCTCGGATATCCGTGCGCAAATGATGATCCACGAAGACATGAAAAACTTCTTCACAGGATTCCCTTCCAAGTCTCACCCTATGGGTCAACTATCTTGTTTGGTAGGCGTACTTTCTTCTTTTTACCCGGAGTCTTTAAACCCGAACCAAACAGAAGAAGAAGAAAACAAAAGCATCATCAACCTATTGGCGAAAATGCCAACAATCGTTTCTTGGATCCAAAAGAAATCATTAGGACATCCGGTTGTCTATCCTAAAAACAACTTAGGCTATATCGATAACTTCCTTAACATGATCTTCGGTGAAGTGAATCAAGAGAAAACCTTCGATCCATTGGTTATCCAAGCGATGCACACCCTATTGATCTTACACGCTGATCACGAGCAGAACTGTTCAACATCTACTGTACGTATCGTGGGTTCATCCAATGCCAACCTTTACGCGTCTATCTCTGCCGGTATCAACGCCCTATGGGGCCCATTACACGGTGGTGCTAACCAAGCCGTAATCGAAATGTTGGAAGCCATTAAAAACGATGGTGGCGATGCAGAGAAATACTTAGCGAAAGCAAAAGATAAAAACGATCCGTTCCGCTTAATGGGCTTCGGACACCGCGTATACAAGAACTTCGACCCTCGTGCGAAAATCATTAAGAAAGCTTGTGATGACGTATTAGAGAAATTAGGAGTAAACGATCCGGTATTGGATATCGCGAAGAAATTGGAAGAAGCAGCGCTGAACGACCAATACTTCATCGATCGTAAGTTATATCCTAACGTTGACTTCTACTCCGGTATCATCTACCGTGCTCTAGGATTCAACTCGGATATGTTTACCGTATTATTCGCTTTAGGCCGTCTTCCAGGATGGATTGCACAGTGGAAAGAAATGCGCGACAACAAAGAGCCTATCGGACGCCCTAGACAAGTATACATCGGCGAAACTTTACGCCCGTATGTAGAAATCGATAACAGATAGAACACTTTTCAATTTTATAATAAAAGGGATAGCTTCAACGAGGCTATCCTTTTTTTATGCGATTAATAGTATTCCAATTCTTCAATTGCTGCAAGCAGGTGTATTATTGCGTGTATATAGTAATCATAGCTAATAGTCTTCAAGAAAGGAAAACGCCCTAGCCATATAGAGGATTCTGTTTTAGCAATGTACTAGCTCATTCCCGATGAAGGCAAAGGCCAACGTAGTAATGTTTGCCTAAAGAAGACAGCAGCCATCATAGCAAAATAGTCCCGCTTTATTCCGGATAACTAATTGATGTAATAAGAAGAAAGGGATTGTTTAAGCTTATCGAACAGATATACGCTTCACGACAGTTTCAGAACCGCCCATGACACGTACGAAGTAAAAGCCTTCTTTAAGTTTAGAGCTTACATCGAAGCTTAGGTTTTGAGAACCCGCTTCCAGATCACCACTATGCAAGGCCAATAGTTCGTTTCCTAAGGCGTCCATCACTTTAATAGAGATATGGCTGCTTTTGTTCAGTTTGAAGTTCACCGAAATCTGCTCAGCAATAGGATTGTAATACACCTTAACATTATTGATCAGTTTATCGGATTCTTCCGCTAAAGCACTGGCACGCACTTGGCTTCTGTTTTTGGCAGAAATTAAGCTTTGTTTGCTGTTGGTAATTTTTGTGGTATCAGAAGATTGTGGGTTAGAAGCAGCATGTACAGTACCCACAAACATCCATACCAGCATTGCTGTATAGATAAAATAACGGGTAATATTGCCTAATTCTAATTTCATTCTGATTTTTAGATTGTTTTGAACGGTTATGGTTTAACCAAATGTAATCATTAATTCCAAAATTCCTAGAACAAAAGTACAGTTTTTTGCTATTTTTTTGTAGGAAACCAACGGCCTTTAACAATTTTTAACAGGAAATTACGTTGTCGCATAAAAAGTTGTAATTTCGAACGTTTTTTATATTCAAGCATCACATAAATAAAAGCTATGTCCACAGATCATAAGCATGCCCTTCACCGGGTCAGTTTTGGCGGATTATTAATTAGTTTAGGCATTATTTTCGGCGACATCGGGACCTCCCCACTCTATGTTTTTAAAGCTATATTTAATAAAGGAGAGGTTCAAGAACTCATGATATACGGGGGGCTATCCTGTATATTCTGGACCCTCACGTTACAAACAACCATTAAATACGTATTAATTGTTTTAAATGCAGACAACAAAGGCGAAGGCGGGATATTATCCTTATTCTCGCTGGTCCGAAAGCGAGCAAAATGGCTGATCATTCCGGCCATCATCGGAGCTAGTACCTTACTCGCCGACGGGATGATTACTCCGGCCATCACCATCTCCTCTGCTGTCGAAGGGTTAGCGATCAAAAACCCAGGACTCCCAACCATTCCCATCGTCGTATTAATCATCTCATCCTTATTCCTCATTCAACGTTTCGGTACCAACATCGTTGGGCGGGTATTCGGCCCCTTGATGTTTATCTGGTTCTCTACCATTGGCGTCTTAGGGCTTTCCTATGTAGGGCACTCTCCAGAGATCTGGAAGGCGCTGAATCCCTACTATGCTTATCAGTTACTAGCGAACTATCCGAACGCTTGGTTTATTTTGGGTGCGATCTTCCTGTGTACGACGGGCGCAGAAGCCTTATACTCGGATATGGGACACTGTGGAAAGAACAATATCCGGATCAGCTGGATTTTCGTGAAACTGATGCTTATTCTTAACTATTTCGGACAAGGCGCTTGGCTATTGGAAAACAAAGGTTTGGTATTAGGTGAGATCAACCCATTCTATGCCATTATGCCCGATTGGTTTGTGGTATGGGGGGTAACGATTGCGACCATTGCAGCCGTAATTGCCAGCCAGGCCATGATCTCCGGATCCTTTACCCTGATTGCAGAAGCCGTTCGATTAAACATCTGGCCGAAGGTAACCATCCGTTACCCCAGCGATCATAAAGGACAAATCTACGTACCATCCGTCAACCTGATACTATACTTAGGCTGTATGCTGATCATCCTGATCTTCCGCGAATCCAGCAACATGGAAGCCGCCTACGGATTATCCATCAACATGACCTTCATCATGACCACCATCCTGATGACAACCTTTATGCTGCGCAAGAAGATCAATATTGCTTTCATCGCCTTGTTTGCCGGTGTTTACATGGTTATTGAGGTGGCCTTCCTGGTAGGTAATATCAGCAAGATTGCCCACGGCGGTTGGTTAACCCTCTTACTGGCTATCGTACTTTACATTGTGATGTACAGCTGGTTTGGTGCGCGTAAAATCAAAAACCGCTTTGTTAAGTTTGTCAACATTAAGGACTACTTCCCTATCCTGGCCGAGCTGAGTGAAGACAAATCTGTACCGCAGTTTGCCTCTCATTTGGTATACCTCACCAGTGCCAACAACATCCAGGAGGTAGAAGCCAAAATCACCTATTCCATTATCAATAAGAAGCCAAAGCGTGCCGATGTATACTGGCTTGCCCACGTGGATGTGATGGACAACCCACATACCCGCGAGTATAAAGTAACCCAGCTTATTCCGGGCAAACTGATCCGTATCGACTTCCACTTAGGCTTCCGCGAGGAACAAAAAATAAGCTTACTCTTCCGTAAGGTGGTGGAAGAAATGGTGAAAAACGGCGAAATCGATATCACCAGCAATTACAATACCTTGAAGAAATACCATATTCCGGGCGACTTCAACTTCGTTGTGCTGGAGAAAGTCATCTCCAAAACACACTTCCTGAAATGGAACGAGAAGATTATTCTCGAGATCTATAAAGTATTGAAGAAGTTCAGTCTTTCCGAAGAAAAAGGTTTTGGATTAGACAGCAGCTTTGTCACCTTAGAGCGTGTTCCATTAACCATCCCGAATACCGAAGAAGTGAAACTGACCCGATTGTAAAATCGGGCTCCCCTATCATAAAGAAGGCCTCGAACATGTTCGAGGCCTTTCTTATTATGCTTGGTTTGCTTTGTTTAATTTGGAATGCCTATAGCCATAGGCGAAATAGATGATTAGGCCAATCAACAACCAGATAATAAAGATAATCCAGTTGCTGGTTCCCAATTCCGACATCAGGTACAGGTTAATCAATACCCCGATTACCGGCAACAGAGAGAAGTTGAATTTATAGCTCATTACGCTCATAATAATCCACACCAACCAGAATACAATCACCAAGGATTTATGGATTAAAATCTTTGCTGACCCCATTTCCAACCAATGCAGCAGGGTTTCATCGCTGTATTTATAGGTCAGGTACAAGCCCACGAACATGCTCAGCCCCACGATATACTTTCCATTGATATAAGGCACACGGAATTTCGACTTTTTCGAAATACCCGAATAGTCCATATACAACACGCCACAACATACCAAGATGAAGGCAAAGAAGGTACCTACGGAGGTTAAATCTACAAAGAAGTCCATTTTAAAGAACAAAGCAGGCACAGCCACCACAAAGCCCGTTACGATGGTTGCGAAAGAAGGCGTCTTATATTTAGGGTGGATGGTGGCAAACTTCTTCCAAAGCAAGCCGTCACGGCTCATGGTCATCCAGATTCTTGGTTGCGCCAATTGGAAGACCAATAAGGCACTGGTAATCGCAATAACGGAAGTCACCGAAATAATGCCGGCCATATGATCAAAGCCCACATAAGAGAACACATAGGCCAATGGATCTTTAACGTTCAGCTCTGTATAGTTCACCATACCCGTCAACACCAGGGTAATGGCTACATATAGTACGGCACAAATTAACAAACAATAGATCATGGCGCGTGGCAAGTCGCGTTGCGGATTCTTACATTCCTCGGCCGTAGTCGAGATGGAGTCAAAACCAATAAAGGCAAAGAACACCGCTGCCACACCACTCATTACCCCACCGAAACCGTTTGGAGCAAAAGGCACCCAGTTTTCAGGTTTCACGAAGAACAGTCCCCCGAAGATTACCGCGAGGATAATCCCGATCTTAATCATCACCATAATATTGCTGGCGCGTTGCGATTCCTTAATCCCGATATACACCAACCAGGTAACCAAAACGGTAATCAATCCGGCTGGCATATCAAAAATAATAGGGATATCGAAAATTCGCGGAGCCGATTCATAGGCTTGCAGGCCTATTTTATCGATATTTTCTAACTTATCAGCACCTACTTCCAGGAATTTCGCATGCGCCTCCAGGGCATAGCCCGGGGCCATGGTCATCCATTTGGGGAGAGATACCCCAAAACCTTCCAGCATGGAAACAAAGTATTGCGACCAGGAAATAGCCACCACCATATTGGAAACGGCATATTCAAGCACCAGAGCCCAGCCGATAATCCAGGCGAACAACTCACCGAAGGCGACATAAGCATAGGTATAGGCACTGCCCGAAACGGGAACCGTACTGGCAAATTGTGCGTAAGATAAGGCTGTGAAAACGCAGGCAAAGGCCACGAAGACAAACAGGAGCGATACAGCTGGCCCGCCATTATAACTGGCCAAACCGATGGTACTGAAAATACCAGCTCCTACAATAGCGGCGATCCCTAAGGATATTAAATCCCTAACTCCTAGAATTTTGGCCAGACCCGAACCACCGTGTTCGGCATCCGAAAGGATTTGATCGACGCTTTTCTTGCGGAAAAGTCTACTCATATAGATTGAATTGTTTTTTATTAATTTTCAGATAAGTTAATTTAAATTCCGACAAAAATACAAAATTATCGGAGCCTATCTGTTTAATTGGGCTTTTTATTCATAATTGGTAGCATGTGCAAATGCTAGGATAAATATGTCAAATTATCCTGAATATACACATAGATATCCTTAAAATTGTGCATTTCTGTTAGTTTATACCGGGTAAGTACGGCGGTTAGGCCTTCCCGATGTGCGGCCGTGGTTTGGAAATCCCAAACCCTTTTGGAGATGTTGAACAAAGGACGTGCGATTTGATTGATATCTTTATACTCGAAGATATAGCGATGCGCCAAGAACTGATCATAGAATTGAAAAAAACCTGGCGTATCTGCCACACCAAGCGTTTCCAGGTAATTCCGCAGCACGGTGCGGTTCACCTGCTCTAGGTGCTCATACAGCCGAGACACATTCACCAACTCATGCTCAATCAGCAAATGATCCAGCAATAATTCCACCGCAATATGCGCCATAAAAGAGGCACGTATGGGCAAACCTTCCAATACAGGTTCAATCTGCTTACGTAACACATGGCAATGGTTTAAAAAGAATTCGGAGGAGTGAAAAAGCTTGTCTACCTCAACATGCCGATACCAGCCTTCAGAGATGGCCATACCGAGCGGATGGGCAAACAGTTCCTCTTCTTGACGTTGGGGATGGAAGACATAAGACTTATCAACATTCTTCAACAAATCGGGCAGGAGCGAACCTAATACACGTTCCGACTGGGTGGCATAACGTTCGAAATAGAAATGCGAAAGAAAGTTCATCCTAAGGAGCTATTATCTACAAAATATCTGTAAGATACAGTTATATCTCGTATCTTTGCAACTTAATTAAAAAATCTTAAGGGTTAAACTATGAGCTTTGTAGAAGAATTACGTTGGAGAGGCATGCTTCAAGACATCATGCCAGGCACAGAGGAATTGTTAAATAAAGAACAAGTTTCCGGCTATATTGGATTCGATCCGACAGGCGATTCATTACACGTAGGCCATTTAACTCAAATCATGACCTTAATTCACTTTCAACACGCAGGCCACAAGCCGGTGGCACTGGTGGGTGGAGCAACGGGCATGATTGGTGACCCTTCATTTAAATCAGCAGAGCGAAACCTCTTGGATGAGGCGACCTTAAACCACAACGTGGATTGCTTGAAAAAGCAATTGGCCAAGTTCTTAAACTTCGGCGAAGGCGCAACAGATGCCAAGATGGTGAACAACTACGATTGGTTTAAGGATTTTAAGTTCTTAGATTTCATTCGTGATGTGGGCAAGCTGATTACCGTGAATTACATGATGTCCAAAGATTCTGTAAAGAAACGTTTGGAGGGTGACAATGGTCTATCGTTTACCGAATTTACCTATCAATTAATTCAAGGTTATGATTTTTATTATCTGTGGAAGCACCACAACTGCAAAATCCAGATGGGTGGCTCCGATCAATGGGGCAACATTGTAACAGGTAGTGAAATGATCCGTCGTCAAGACCAAGGTACTGCCTTCGCCTTAACGACGCAATTAATCAAGAAAGCAGATGGCCAGAAATTTGGTAAAACAGAATCTGGAGCCGTATGGTTAGATGCGAAGAAAACTTCGCCATATAAGTATTATCAATTCTGGTTGAACACATCCGATGACGATGCAAAGAACTGGATCAAGATCTTCACCCTGCTAAGCAAGGAAGAGATTGATGCGATTATTGCTGAGCACGATGCTGCACCACACTTGCGTACGGTACAAAAAGCTTTAGCCAAAGACATTACCATCCGCACGCACTCGGAAAAAGATTACGAAACAGCAGTTAAAACTTCGGAGTTCCTCTTCGGAAACGGTAGTTTGGAATTCTTGGCCGACTTGGATCATGAGGCCGTATTGGAAGTATTCGATGGTGTTCCGCAATATGCCTTGGCAAAAGAAAAGTTAGATGCTGGCATCAACATTCTTGACCTATTGGCGGTAGAAACGCAAGTATTCCCTTCCAAAGGCGAAGCACGCAAAATGCTTCAAGGTGGTGGTGTATCGCTTAACCGCGAGAAATTAGCCGACAGCGAGCAGGTTATAACCTCCGCAAACTTGATCAATAACAAATACCTGATTGCCCAACGCGGTAAGAAGAACTACTATTTGATCTATATTGGCTAACCGCCAATCCGCATAAAAAGAAGCCCCGGAACACTAATGTCCCGGGGCTTTTCTTTGCACAAGCGTAATTAAGAATGCTTAATTACCATAACTTTATATTCGGCACCCAAATACTCTTCCTCCCTTTTCTGCTCTACCGGAACAACAAACAAGGTATACACCCCTTTATTCTCCGGCACAAAGTTCAACAGAAGCTTGGATAGGTCGGTATTAAACTGAAACTCTACCGTAGCCACATCGTATTCCGCAAAGTCAGTCACCTGCTGTGCGCTTAAATTGAAGTTGGCCGGCATACTGCTCGTTCCCTTAATGGTTTTAAGCTGAAGCTTTCCGCCGTTTGAAAAATTCGCAAAACGAATCTTCGCCTTTCCCGATGCTGGCGCAATCATATCATCTTCCACCACCCTCACCTGCACCTGCTCCTTCCCATAGAAAAACAAGGAATAGACCTTATTTTTCACAAATTCATGTGCTCCACGGAACACTTCCTTATTCAAGGCTTTATTATGAAGTTGAATGTTTCTGCGTCCGTCGAATACGCCTTTATGACGAATGTAACCGCCAAGCTCGAAAGCCTCATCGCCGGCATTCATCACCTTATCGTCTACAATAAACTGCAAAGAAGCCGATTGCTCAACCGCATTAAAGGCCGCAAGCCCCGAAAAGCTTTGGCCCACGAAATCCATTTCTTTCGACAATTCATCCTTTTGACAGCTTAACAGCAACAAAACACCAAACATCAGGGACAAAACAAGCCTCAATCGCTTTATTATTAGCATAAGATTAAAATGAAATATTATTTTCATCGTATAACGAGTTTGGACAGCTTATTGCTACAAGTTAACACAAATCAAATCAATCAAGACAAACAATTCTACCAATTTTTTATAAGTTTGTAAGAAGAAAAAGCACGTCATTTGCATGGCTAAACTAAATACATTTAAAAACAGTAGTGGATCGACCGGGACAAAGAAGACAAAGAATACTACTTTATCCTATCAAAAACGAAGCACCCGAAAATCTTTCGACCAAATCAATTTCTCTGAAGGACAACGTAAAGGCCTCAAAATATTGGGGTTATTTCTGTTGTTATTGGCTGGATTATTTGCGGTAGCCTTTATATCTTACCTCTTTACCTGGAAGGCCGATCAAAGCTATATTGCCCAAACCAATGGGGGTTGGAGCACCTTGATGAGTACAGCCGATGAGCTGCACGACGAGAATACCGAGATTCCATTGGTCGAAAATAAACTGGGTAAGTTTGGCGCCTTGCTGGCCAACCAATTTATTTACGAATGGTTTGGCGTAGCTTCTTTCCTGTTTATTGTGGTGCTATTTGTGGTAGGCTACAAATTCCTGTACAAAAAATCATTGCTGCCGGTATGGAAAACCCTGCTTTATTGCGTGGTTTCTATCTTATTTCTATCGGTTACTTTCGGATTTATTCAAGACTTTATATACGATACCCCGCATATTCTGGAAGGTAAATTTGGCTTCTGGACAAACCAGATCCTCAAAGCGCAGGTCGGAATTGTGGGTACCGGCGGACTCTTGCTCTTCTTGTTATTAACGGCTTTGGTGTTGGTGTATAACTTCGACCTGAAGTTCTCGTTCCAAGGTGCCGGAAAAGACGATTTCGACGAGGATGCAGAAGAAGGGGAAGATTTTAGCGATGAATTGTTGGCAACCCAACAAAACAGCATTAACAAACGTAAAAACAACGAAGTTACTACCCATTCCTACAGCCACACAGCAACGGAGGCAGAACCGGATCCTGTAACGGAGCCTGAAGAGGAAGAAAACACCATCAGTATACCGCTGCAGGTGAATAATGTAAAAGCTGCGCCTGTAGTGAACACGGTGCGGGAGGAAGAAATTGCCTTAAGCATTGAAGAACCTGAGGAAATGGAAGATGAATTGGAATCCGTGGGCCCTGCCTTAACGGTAGAGAAGGTAATTGAGGAGAAACCCATTACAGCCAACGATTTGGTGGAGAAGTTTGGTGAATATGACCCTAAACTCGACCTTTCCGGCTATAAATACCCTACCCTAGACTTGCTAAAAGACTATGGAACCGGCAAAATAACCATCAACCAACAAGAGCTGGAGGCCAATAAAAACCGCATTGTAGAAACGTTACGGAACTACAGCATCGAAATTGAGCATATTAAGGCCACCATCGGCCCTACGGTTACCTTGTATGAAATCATCCCCAAACCTGGGGTTCGTATCTCCAAGATCAAAAACCTGGAAGACGATATCGCCCTAAGTTTAGCGGCCTTAGGTATTCGTATTATTGCCCCAATGCCTGGAAAGGGTACCATCGGTATCGAGGTGCCGAGCAGTACACCAGAAATGGTGTCTATGCGTTCTATTTTGGCTACCGAGAAATTCCAGAAAACAGAAATGGACCTGCCTATTGCCTTAGGTAAAACCATTTCCAATGAGGTTTATATTGCCGACTTGGCGAAAATGCCTCACTTATTGGTGGCAGGTGCCACAGGGCAAGGTAAATCGGTGGGGATTAACGCCATTTTAACCTCCCTACTCTTCAAGAAACACCCGGCCGAACTGAAATTCGTACTGGTGGATCCGAAGAAAGTGGAGCTTTCCCTGTTCAAAAAAATAGAACGTCACTTCTTGGCTAAGCTGCCGAATGAGGATGACGCTATTATTACCGATACCAAGAAGGTAATCAACACGTTAAATTCCTTGTGTATTGAAATGGATCAGCGTTATGATCTATTGAAGAACGCTCAAGTAAGGAATTTAAAGGAATATAATGTAAAATTTGTCAATAGACGATTAAACCCTGAGGAGGGTCATCGATTCTTACCGTTTATAGTTCTTATTATTGATGAGTTTGCCGATTTGATGATGACGGCAGGAAAAGAGGTAGAAACCCCGATTGCGCGTTTGGCACAGTTGGCCCGTGCGGTAGGTATACACCTGGTTATTGCAACGCAAAGACCATCGGTGAATATTATTACCGGTACGATTAAGGCGAACTTCCCGGCACGTTTGGCCTTCCGGGTATTATCTAAAGTCGATTCACGCACGATTTTAGATAGCGGCGGTGCCGATCAGCTGATTGGACGCGGGGATATGCTCTTAGCCACCGGATCTGACTTAATCCGTATCCAATGTGCATTTGTAGACACGCCGGAAGTTGATTTGGTATCCGATTACATCGGTTCCCAACGCGGCTACCCTTCTGCACATTACTTGCCGGAATATGTGGATCCGAACGGCGATGGCGACGCGATGGCCGATTTCGATCTTTCCGATCGCGACCAGCTATTCGAGGAGGCTGCCCGCCTGATTGTGATGCATCAACAAGGCTCAACATCTTTAATACAGCGTAAGTTAAAATTAGGTTATAACCGCGCTGGACGAATCATCGATCAATTGGAAGCTGCAGGTATCGTAGGTCCATTTGAGGGCAGCAAGGCACGCGAGGTGCTTTACCCGGATGAATATTCGTTGGAACAGTATTTGGAGACGTTAAGAAAAGAAAATTAAAGATGATTAGAATTTTACTGGCAAGTATCGCTTTCCTTTTTATAGGAAACGCCCAAGCACAAGATCAATACGCAAAATCCGTACTGGACGAAGTATCTATAAAATACGATGGTTACCAAACCATCCAAACAGATTTTACGTTTAAAGCCGTTCAAGCCGAAGGCGAGAACTACAGCAATAAAGGTAAAATGTATATGAACAAGGCCAAGCAGCAATATAAAATTGAACTGCCCAATCAAGACTTGATTTCCGATGGGAAAACCCAATGGTTTGCCGCCAAAGAAGATAAAACAACCGAGGTGTCGGAGGTAGACAACAGCAACGCTTCCATCGGCCCCAACAACATCTTCACCTTTTATAAAAGCGGATTTAAGTATGTAAGTTCAGACGATGAAACCGTAAAAGGGCTTGGCAAATTAACCGTGATCGAGCTTTCTCCGGAAGACACGAAACGCAATTATTTCAAGATTAAATTGCGCGTCAATAAGAATAAGCACATTCACGATGTCACTATTTTTGATAAGTCTGGTGCTCGTTATACTTATACGATTAACACCTTATACGTAAATAACCCCATTCCGGCCGCTACTTTCCAATACCAGAAAGCAAACTATCCGGGCTATGAACTGGTGGATTTACGCTAAACCAAATGTATTTTAAAAAGACAGAACCGGCCCACAAGCCGGTTCTTTTTTTTGCCTAGCTATTGGCTTAGCTTCCTAATAATTTCTTTTCCCATTGGTCTAAATACTACCTACTAAATACTGACTACTCACTAACTTTTCCCTTTTCACTCCCTTTTCACTCCCCTTTCTCACCCGTATCAATCCCCTTTGCAATGGGATTTGAAAGGGCTAAAAAAAGGATCATAAATAGGGGTGAATTAGACCCCTGTTGAGGTAGGTTTGCTGCAGATACAAAAGAAAAGGGCATCGATTCGCATCGAGGCCCTATATTGATATGAATTGCGTTTCTAGGGTTGAATTATTCGGCTTTTTTCGCACGAATGATACCGAGTTCCAAGCCGCGCAGCTCGGCCAGCCCACGAAGGCGACCAATAGCGAAGTAGCCTGGATTGGTAACCTTGTTCAGGTCGTCCAGCATTTGATGGCCATGATCGGGTCGGAAGGGGATAGCTTGTTTTCGGTTTTGGTTTTCCGCAACCAAGCCAAGCATCACCTTATACATATCCACATCGCCGTCTAAATGATCGGCTTCATAGAAAGAACCGATTTCATCGCGCTTCACATTCCGCAGGTGCACGAAATTAACCCGGTGTTTTACCTGTTCGAAAATGGCCGGAAGGTCATTTTTCGGGCCGGCACCCAAGGAACCGGTGCAGAAACAAATGCCGTTAAATTCGCCTGGCTGCTCATGGATGATGAAGTTTAGGTCTTCGGCATTGCTCACGATGCGCGGCAGCCCTAAAATAGGGTAAGGTGGATCATCTGGGTGGATGGTCATCTTAATACCGTTTTCCTCACATACCGCTGAAATTGCGTCCAGAAAATAAAGTAGGTTCTGCCGTAGGCCTTCAAATCCAATCTCCGCATACACGGCAATACTGGCTTTTAAAGAGTCCAGGGTGATATCGCTCTCGCCGGGAATACCCATCAAGACTACTTTTTCCAGTTCTTGACGCTCGGCGGAACTGAGGCGTTCGAATTTTTCTTTGGCAACTTCCCGGATGCTCATATCGTAATCTTGATGGGCATTTTCACGCTCTAGGATATAGATATCGAATATCGCCAGGTCAATCCAGTCGAAATACAAGGCTTTCGAGCCGTCTTTCATCACTAAATCAAGCTGGGTACGGGTCCAGTCTAATACCGGCATAAAATTATAGCATACGGTTTTGATGCCGCAGGCGGCCAGGTTGGCCAAAGATTGTTTGTAGCGTTCTAAATAAGCATCGGCATCGGCAGCTCGGGTCTTAATGGCTTCATGTACGGGTACACTTTCCACCACCGACCACACCAATCCGGCTTCTTCAATAATACGTTTCCGTTCCTGTATATCTTCCAATGGCCATACTTCGCCATGGGGAATATGATGCAAAGCCGTCACAATGCTGGTCGCTCCGGCCTGTTTAACGTCTTGTAAGGACACCGAATCGTTCGGGCCATACCATCTCCATGTTTGTTCTAAAAATTGCATAGTAAGCTTTATTTAAACCCCACACCAAGTATTGAAACCACCGTCTACGAATATGGTCTCGCCTGTTACAAATGCAGAGGCATCACTTAACAGGTAAACCAAGGTTCCTTCCAATTCCGAAGGATCGCCTAAACGTTGATAGGGCGTTCCGTTGATAAACTTTTGCGCACGGCTGGTATAGCTGCCATCAGGGTTGGTTAACAGAGCGCGGTTTTGTTCGGTTAAGAACACGCCCGGCGCAATGGCATTCACGCGTACCTTATCGCCATAGCGCAAGGCCAACTCGGAGGCCATCCATTTCGTAAACCCATCAATACCATGTTTGGCTACCGTATAGCCTAACACCCGGGTTAAAGGGCGGCTTGCAGCCAGCGAGGAGATATTGATGATGGCCCCTGCTCCTTTTTCGGCAATCACCTGCCCTAATATCAGGGTGGGAATAATGGTGCCGTATAGGTTCAGTTCAATCGCTTTGATAGTGTCTTGTATTTTATTGTCGAAAATATTCTGATCGTCACCAATGGTGGCACCAGGGATATTCCCGCCAACGGCATTCACAAGGCCGTCAATCGTTCCCCAATGTTGCAGAATACGTTCCTTTGCTTCCTGCACCGATCCTTCGTTCATCACGTCGCAAACCACGCCCAAGGCTTCAGCGCCCAACGCCTCTACCTGTGCCACGCGTTCGTCAATCTTGTCTTGACTGCGGCCTATGATACAAACTTTTGCCCCCGCCTCAGCCAAGGCATGCACGAATGACTTACCCAGGATGCCGGTTCCTCCCGTAATCACAATAACTTTATCTTTCAAGGAAAATTTATCTAGAATACTCATAGTTTCGGTTTGATTGTACTTTCAATAATAAGCAATTAAAACCGAATAAAACAACCTTAGCCTGAGTATAATTACGCTAACGTTTTCGGAGATATTCGATCGGAAACGAGCAAAAACAAGTATATTGCAGTAATTAAAAACCTATGCCACACGTATTATCATTCGGAGAAATATTAATTCGGCAGCAGAGCGTCGGCGACAGCTTTTTTGGCAGTCAGCAAAACTTATTGCGCATCTATCCTGGTGGATCGGAAGCCAATGTCGCCACTTCACTAGCCCTCATGGGAACCCCTGTGCAGTATGCATCGGCTTTCCCGGAAAATAAATTGAGTACAGAAATTTTAGCCTTACTGGAAGAAAAAGGCGTCGATTGCCAAAAATGCCTGCATATCGGCGATCGCCTTGGCGCTTACCTGCTGCTTTCGGCAAACGGGCTCAGTAAAGGCGAGGTCATCTACGATCGGAAGTATTCCAGCTTCAGCCAGCTGAAAGCGGAGGATATCGATTTTGATTGCCTGTTTGCGGATGTGGATTGGCTGCATTGGACGGCCTTAACGCCGGCATTAAACCAAGAAATGGCCGACTTAACCAAGCGATTATTGGAAGAGGCGAAAGCCCGGAATATTTATATTTCGGTCGATTTAAATTACCGCAATCGCCTGTGGCAGTATGGCAAAGAACCCTTGGAGATAATGCCGCCCTTATTAGACTATTGCCACGTGATTATGGGTAATATTTGGGCTGCGCATACCATGGTGGGCATTGCCCTGCCTGATCAGCTGGATAGAAACAGTGATATTCAGGAAATGATTGCCGCAGCAAATGTATCGGCAGCGGCTTTGTTCAGCAAGTATCCACAATTGGAGCACGTGGCCAATACCTTCCGCTTTATGGATAACCCGAAGCATAATCTATTCTTCGGTACTTACCATAACCGGCAGGAGCACACGGTTTCCCGAGTTTTTGAAACCTACGACATCATCGATCGCATCGGTAGTGGCGATGCCTTTATGGCGGGCTTCATTCATGCCCTGCGCCAAACTAAGGACCCGAAGCGCATTATTGATATCGCAACCGGTGCCGGATACCAGAAATTATTTGTGGAAGGAGATTTTGGAAATGGAAAATTTGAATAGCATGCAAAAAGAAGAAATTATACAGAAAATTGAAGCTTACCCGGTTATCCCGGTATTTTATCACGACGATTTAGAAACCTGTAAACAAGTGCTGAAGGCTTGTTACAACGGTGGAATCCGGGTCTTTGAATTCGTAAACCGCGGCCCTCAGGCCGAGCCTAACTTTAAAGCGCTGTACGAATATAAACAGCAGGAAATGCCCGACCTCACCTTGGGTATCGGAACGATTATGGATACCGACGCCGCCGAACGCTTCCTGGCGCTGGGTGCCGAGTTCTTGGTAAGCCCGATCTTTATAGCTTCCATAGCTAAAGTGGCCGAAGCCAACCATTGCCTTTGGATTCCAGGCTGCATGACGCCAACAGAGATTGCCAATGCAATGTTTGCGGGCTGCAACTTTGTGAAGCTTTTCCCGGGGGAAACCTTAGGAACAGGCTTCTTGAAAGGCATTAAGCCCCTGTTCCCGAGCATGAAGTTTATGCCAACAGGTGGTGTTGATGTCGCTGAAGATAATATCAAGAGCTGGTTTGCCGCTGGGGTTAGCTCGGTGGGTATGGGTTCCAAATTGTTTAAGCAACAGGATGGACAATACAACCTGACTGATATTGCTGCAAACTGCGAAAAGGTACTGGCTTGGGCCAAAGCCTAAGCCCCTATAAAGTAACTTCGGAAATGGAAGGATGTGCCATAAGGCATTGTTCGAAATCTTTAATCTTTGCCTTATCGATCAAGACTTCCATTGCTAAAACCAATCCCTCTTTATTGAGGGTTTGTGATTTTACTTTTAACTGCTTCACATAGGGCCTTAAATCATGAATAAACTGATCCCGATCGGCCAGCTGATGGGTATCGAACTTCACGGTGACTATCTTCACCAGGTTACGGAAGGCATAGCGGTTGAGGATAGGTCCGGAAATAATAACTGCAAAACAGGCAACCAAGAAGATCAACGCAATAACGAACATCCCGAAGCCGATGGCCATCCCCACGGCCGCCGACATCCAGATAATACTGGCGGTGGTAAGTCCATTCACATTGACGCCGTCTTTAAAGATGACACCGGCACCCAAGAACCCAATTCCGGAAACCACATAAGAGGCAATCCGGGTAGCATCTTCGGAATCGCCAGCACCCAGCTTCAGCGATAAAATTGAAAATAACGTACTGCCCAAACATATAATAGAAATGGTTTTAAATCCAGCCGATTTATCTTTCCATTCCCGCTCGAAGCCCAGTACGAAGCCCGCCGCCAAAGAAAAAATAGCCTTCAATAAATCATTCCAATCAAATACCAATTGATCTGTTATCATCTCAATATTCATAAATACAGTAAAACTCCCTTCAATATAAATTATATACTAATTAACAAAAAATAAATAATTACTTCACATTAAACCCTTAGCAAGGCTTTTGGTTTGTTACACTTGAACATTCGGGTTTTGTAAAAAAGAAAATGGTCTGGATTTCAATAGAAATCCAGACCATTTATAAGTTGTAAAACCGGATGCGAACCGTAGGGCTGAATACCCTAACCCGCTACATACGCGATTCTATATGATTTACTAGTCTTCTTCTTTCGACGCTAGTAATTGATCGTACTCTTCACGAGAACCTACGATGATGTTGCTGTACTGACGTAAACCGGTACCTGAAGGAATCAAGTGACCAACAATTACGTTTTCTTTCAAGCCTAATAAATCATCGCGTTTACCTGCGATTGCAGCCTCATTTAACACCTTGGTTGTTTCCTGGAAGGAAGCCGCAGAGATAAATGATTTCGTACCTAAGGAAGCTCTTGTGATACCCTGTAATAACGGGCTTGATGTTGCTGGAATCGCATCGCGAACCTCAACCAATTTCAAGTCTTGACGTCTAAGGCTTGAGTTCTCCTCACGTAATTTACGTAAAGTTACAATCTGTCCTGGACGTAAAGTTTTAGAATCACCGGCATCAACGATTACTTTCTTGTCATACAAGGAATCGTTTTCTTCCATGAAGTCCCACTTGTTTACAGCTTCTTTTTCTAAGAAACGTGTATCTCCTGGATCCTCGATATTCACTTTCTGCATCATTTGGTGAACGATGGTTTCAAAGTGCTTATCGTTGATTTTTACCCCTTGTAAGCGGTAAACCTCTTGGATACCATTTACGATATATTCTTGAACGGCAGCCGGGCCTTTGATCGATAAGATATCTCCAGGAGAAATCTGACCATCTGACAATGGCATACCTGCTTTGATAAAGTCGTTATCTTGTACTAAGATGTGTTTCGAAAGTGGTACCAAGTATTTCTTCACTTGACCGTCACGAGACTCGATAGAGATCTCACGGTTACCACGTTTAACACCTCCTAAGGATACAACACCGTCGATTTCTGTTACTACAGCTGGGTTAGATGGATTACGAGCCTCGAATAACTCCGTTACACGAGGAAGACCACCCGTGATATCGCGGGTCTTACCTGTAGAACGAGGAATCTTAACTAATACCGCGCCTTCTTTCACCTTCTGTCCATTGGATACCGAAACGTGGGCACCTACCGGGATATTGTAAGAACGGATGATTTCGCCTTTGTTATCCAATACCTTAATCATCGGGTTTTTCGTTTTATCACGAGTCTCGATAATTACTTTCTCTTTGTGACCGGTTTGCTCATCAGACTCCTCACGGAAGGTAACTCCTTCAATGATAGCATCAAACTCAACCTTACCAGCAAACTCAGAGATAATCACGGCATTATATGGATCCCAGTCAACTAATTTCTGACCTTTCTCAACGCTATCGCCTTCTTTAACGAATAAGTTGGAACCGTAAGGGATGATTTGTTGATACATCACCTTGTTTTCGGCATTTACCACCTTAATCTCTCCAGAACGACCTAATACAACTTGGTATGGACCATCTTCACCTTCTTTTTCAACGGTACGTACGTTTTCAAACTCTACGCGACCATCGTATTTAGAGATGATGGAAGATTCCGCAGCGATGTTCGATGCCGTACCACCCACGTGGAACGTACGAAGTGTTAACTGCGTACCTGGCTCACCGATAGACTGCGCTGCAATTACACCGACAGCCTCACCTAATTGAACACGCTTACCAGAAGCTAAGTTACGGCCATAACAACAAGCACATACCCCACGCTTAGACTCACAAGTCAATACCGAACGGATTTCAACACCTTCAATACCGGCTTGCTCAATAGCTTCCGCTACTTCTTCTGTAATATCATCGTTTGCTGCCACGATAAGCTCGTTGGTTTCAGGGTGTACCACATCATTCAATGGCGTACGTCCTAAAATACGATCGTATAATGGTTCAACGATATCATCGTTATCTTTTAATGCTGTTGTATAGATACCACGTAAGCCGTTACAATCTTGCTCCACAACAATCATATCTTGTGCAACGTCATGTAAACGACGCGTTAAGTAACCCGCATCCGCCGTTTTTAACGCCGTATCCGCAAGACCTTTACGCGCACCGTGGGTAGAGATAAAGTACTCTAATACGGATAGACCTTCTTTAAAGTTAGACAAGATCGGGTTTTCGATAATCTCACCACCGGAAGTACCAGACTTCTGCGGCTTGGCCATCAAACCACGCATACCACATAACTGACGAATCTGCTCTTTCGAACCACGGGCTCCAGAATCCAACATCATGTATACCGAGTTGAAACCTTGGTTATCGTTGGAAAGAATATCCATTACGTGCGCTGTCAAGCGGTTGTTGATACGTGTCCAAATATCGATGATCTGGTTGTAACGTTCGTTGTTAGTAATGAAACCCATGTTATAGTTATTCATTACTTCTTCCACCTCGTTAGTTGCTTGTTGAATAAGATCCGCTTTTGCAGCAGGGATATTCAAATCTTGCAAGTTGAAGGAAAGACCACCTTTGAAAGCGGTTTGGAAACCTAATTCCTTCATATCATCCAAGAATTTCGCAGCACGAGCCATACCCGTATTCTTCACGATTTCACCGATGACATTACGAAGGGATTTCTTCGTCAACAACTCATTAATATAACCAACTTCCTCCGGAACAATCTGGTTAAAGATTACACGTCCTACGGTCGTATCGATAATAGCGTCTTTAAATTCGCCTTCTTTGGTTTTGATTTGCGTCTTAACCTTGATGAAAGCGTGCAGATCTACTTTATTTTCGTTTAATGCGATAATAACCTCTTCTGCAGAATAGAACGTACTTCCTTCCCCTTTCATAACAAGGGTATTGTCAGTTTTACGTCCTTTTGTGATGTAGTACAGACCCAATACCATATCCTGCGAAGGAACCGTTACTGGTGATCCGTTCGCCGGGTTAAGGATGTTGTGAGCTGCCAACATTAAGATTTGGGCTTCCAAAATTGCGGCATTACCTAAGGGTAAGTGCACCGCCATCTGGTCACCGTCAAAGTCGGCGTTGAACGCTGTACACACTAATGGGTGTAATTGGATGGCTTTACCTTCTACCAAGGTAGGTTGGAAAGCCTGAATACCCAAACGGTGAAGCGTAGGCGCACGGTTAAGTAATACAGGGTGACCTTTCAATACGTTTTCAAGGATATCCCATACTACCGGATCTTTACGATCTACAATCTTTTTAGCTGATTTTACGGTTTTAACAATACCTCTTTCGATCATCTTACGGATGATGAATGGTTTGTACAACTCGGCAGCCATATCTTTAGGAAGACCACACTCATGTAATTTCAAGTGCGGACCTACCACAATTACGGAACGAGCAGAATAATCCACACGTTTACCTAGTAAGTTCTGACGGAAACGACCTTGCTTACCTTTTAAGATATCCGATAAAGATTTTAATGCACGGTTACCTTCGGTTTTAACGGCATTTACTTTACGGGAGTTATCGAATAAGGAGTCAACCGCTTCTTGAAGCATACGCTTCTCGTTACGTAAGATTACTTCCGGCGCTTTGATTTCGATCAAACGTTTCAAACGGTTGTTACGGATGATCACACGACGGTAAAGGTCGTTTAAGTCGGAAGTCGCGAAACGACCACCATCCAAAGGCACTAAAGGACGTAATTCCGGTGGAATAATCGGCACGATTTTCACGATCATCCATTCCGGACGGTTTTCAATATGGTCATTGGCACCACGGAAAGCTTCAACTACGTGTAAGCGTTTTAAGGCTTCGTTTTTACGTTGTTGTGAAGTTTCATTAGCAGCCTGATGGCGTAAGTCGTAGGATAACTGATCTAAGTCAAGACGTCTTAACAAGTCTTCCAAAGCTTCAGCACCCATCTTCGCCACAAATTTCTGCGGATCGGTATCATCCAAGTACTGGTTTTCTTTTGGAAGGGTATCCAAAATATCCAAGTACTCTTCTTCCGTTAAGAAATCCATGTAAGAGATCCCATCTTCTTCTTTGATACCTGGTTGAATAACCACATATCTTTCGTAGTAGATGATCATATCCAATTTCTTGGTAGGAAGACCTAATAAGTAACCAATTTTGTTAGGTAAAGAACGGAAGTACCAAATATGGGCAACAGGAACCACCAAGTTGATGTGTCCCATACGCTCACGACGTACTTTCTTCTCCGTTACTTCCACCCCACAGCGGTCACAAACAATCCCTTTATAACGGATACGTTTGTATTTACCACAGTGACATTCGTAGTCTTTTACTGGACCGAAAATACGCTCGCAGAATAAACCATCACGTTCTGGTTTATACGTACGGTAGTTGATCGTTTCTGGTTTAGTAACTTCACCGCTAGAGCGCTCCAAAATAGTTTCCGGAGAAGCTAAGCTGATCGTAATCGATGTAAAGTTACTTTTGATTTTATTATCTTTTTTGTAAGACATACTTCGTAAAAAGTTATAGCTGTATGTGAAAGCTTTAGCGGACTGGAAGGCCCGCTAAAGCTCTGTATTGCTTGATTAATCCAATGTGATATCTAACCCTAAGCCGCGTAACTCATGTACCAATACGTTAAACGATTCTGGTACCGAAGGAGTAGGTAAGTTATTACCTTTAACGATAGCTTCGTAGGTTTTAGCACGTCCGACAACGTCATCCGATTTCACGGTCAAGATCTCTTGTAGGATATTGGAAGCACCGAATGCCTCTAATGCCCACACCTCCATCTCACCAAAACGCTGACCACCGAACTGTGCCTTACCACCTAATGGTTGTTGTGTAATCAACGAGTAAGGACCAATAGAACGAGCGTGCATTTTGTCATCTACCATGTGTCCTAATTTCAACATGTAGATTACCCCTACGGTGGTAGGTTGGTCAAAACGCTCACCTGTTAAACCGTTGTATAAGTAGGTACGACCTGATTTCGGTAAAGCTGCTTTCTCTACCCATTCTTCTACCTGATCCATTTCTGCACCATCGAAGATAGGAGTAGCAAATTTAACGCCTAATTTCTGACCTGCCCAACCTAATACAGTCTCATAGATCTGTCCAAGGTTCATACGCGATGGTACCCCTAGTGGGTTCAACACGATATCAACTGGCGTTCCATCTTCCAAGAACGGCATATCCTCATCACGAACGATACGTGCCACAATACCTTTGTTACCGTGACGACCCGCCATCTTGTCACCCACTTTCAATTTACGTTTCTTCGCCACGTAAACTTTAGCCATCTGCACAATTCCTGATGGAAGCTCATCACCCACAGAGATCGCGAATTTCTCACGCTTGAATGCACCTAGCTCCTCATTCATTTTGATGCTGTAGTGGTGTAATGCGTATTTGATCAATTCGTTTTTGTCATCATCCGTCGTCCAACCGGTAGGATTTACGTTGTTGTAATCCAAGTCGGTTAAGATCTTCTGGGTGAATTTAGCACCTTTCGCTACTAAAAGCTCTTTATATACGTTGTAAATACCTTGGCTTGTTTTGCCGTTTACAATGGTAAATAACTTGTCTACTAAACGATCTTTTAATACTTTCAAGTTACGCTCGTGCGCTACTTCCAATTTTTCCAACGCTTTGCGTTCTACTTCTTTGGACATTTTCTTCGCACGGGAGAACAATTTCGTATCGATAACAACCCCTTTAATGGATGGAGGCGTTTTTAAAGACGCATCTTTCACATCACCGGCTTTATCACCGAAGATCGCACGTAATAATTTCTCTTCTGGTGAAGGATCAGATTCCCCTTTCGGTGTAATCTTACCGATCAAGATATCACCTTCGCCAACCTCAGCACCGATACGGATAATACCGTTTTCGTCTAAGTCTTTGGTAGCTTCTTCCGAAACGTTCGGGATATCTGCCGTTAATTCTTCCTCACCACGTTTTGTATCACGTACTTCCAATTCAAATTCTTCAATGTGAAGGGAAGTAAATAAATCTTGAGATACTACACGTTCCGAGATTACAATCGCATCCTCAAAGTTGTATCCTTGCCAAGGCATGAACGCTACTTTCAAGTTACGACCTAAAGCTAACTCGCCATTTTCAGTTGCATAACCCTCACATAGTACCTGACCTTTTAATACTTTCTGCCCTTTTCTTACGATAGGCTTCAAGTTGATACAGGTATTCTGGTTGGTTTTCTTGAATTTGGTCAATTTGTACACTTTGATGTCATCATCAAAAGATACCAAGCGTTGGTCTTCGGTACGGTCGTAACGGATATGGATTTCTTGTGCATCCACATACTCTACCGTTCCGTCGCCTTCCGCATTGATCAATGTACGGGAGTCAGACGCTACACGCGCTTCCAAACCAGTTCCTACTACCGGCGCTTGCGGACGTAACAATGGCACCGCTTGGCGCTGCATGTTCGATCCCATCAAGGCACGGTTGGCATCATCATGCTCCAAGAAAGGAATCAAGGAAGCAGCGATCGATGTAATCTGGTTAGGAGCAACGTCCATATAGTCTAATTTCTCAGGCTCGATAATCGGGAAGTCACCCTCGTATCTCGCTTTCACTTTCGGATCTAAGAAATTACCTTTATCATCATATAAGGCATTTGCCTGTGCAATGGTTTTATCGTCTTCATCTTCTGCAGAAAGGTAAACAACAGGCTCATCAACCACTACTTTACCATCTCTAACTTGACGATAAGGCGTTTCGATAAATCCTAAGTTGTTGATTTTCGCGTGAACAGAAAGCGAAGAAATCAAACCGATGTTTGGACCCTCAGGAGTCTCAATGGTACATAGACGACCATAGTGTGTGTAGTGAACGTCACGAACCTCGAAACCTGCGCGCTCACGAGAAAGACCACCCGGACCTAAGGCTGAAAGACGACGCTTGTGCGTAATTTCCGCCAATGGGTTGGTTTGATCCATAAACTGCGAAAGCTGGTTGGTTCCGAAGAAGGAGTTAATTACGGATGATAATGTACGTGCATTAATCAAATCCGTCGGAGTAAACACCTCGTTATCGCGAATGTTCATACGCTCTCTGATGGTACGCGCCATACGCGCTAAACCTACGCCAAACTGCGCGTATAATTGCTCACCTACCGTACGAACACGACGGTTAGATAAATGGTCAATATCATCCACTTCCGCTTTAGAGTTGATCAAGTTGATCAAGTACTTCACGATAGCGATAATATCTTCACGCGTTAATACCTTGGTTTCCGAAGCGGTATCCAAGTTCAATTTACGGTTAATGCGGTATCTACCCACATCCCCTAAATCATAACGCTTATCCGAGAAGAACAAACGATCGATGATACCACGTGCAGTTTCCTCATCAGGTGGTTCAGCGTTACGTAATTGACGGTAGATGTGCTCCACCGCTTCTTTCTCAGAGTTTGATGTATCCTTTTGTAAGGTATTGTATATAATCGAATAGTCCGCATTGTTCGCCTCATCTTCTTTAGCAAGGATAATAGATTTTACCCCAGCTTCGATGATTAGGTCAATGTGGTCTTCTTCTAAAATAGTTTCACGTTCAAGGATGATCTCGTTCCGATCAATCGATACCACTTCTCCGGTATCCTCGTCTACGAAATCCTCTGTCCATTTATTTAATACCCTAGCCGCTAAACGACGACCAATGTATTTCTTTAAGCCCGATTTGCTAACTTTTACTTCGTCGGCCAGGTCAAATAATTCCAGGATATCTTTATCCGAATCAAAACCAATAGCGCGTAGTAAGGTAGTTACCGGGAATTTTTTCTTACGATCGATGTATGCATACATCACGTTATTCACGTCTGTAGCGAACTCAATCCAAGATCCTTTAAAAGGAATAACCCTAGCAGAATAAAGTTTCGTACCATTTGTATGTCTACTTTGTCCGAAGAACACACCAGGTGAACGGTGTAATTGAGAAACGATTACACGCTCAGCTCCGTTGATCACGAAGGTACCTTTTGGGGTCATGTACGGAATTGTACCTAAGTACACATCTTGTACAATGGTTTCGAAATCTTCGTGTTCCTCATCATTACAAGACAACTTCAATTTGGCCTTTAAAGGTACGCTATACGTTAAGCCACGCTCAATACACTCTTGGATGTCGTAACGCGGTGGATCGATGAAATAATCCAAAAACTCTAGCACAAAGATGTTTCTTGAATCAGAAATAGGGAAGTTTTCGGCGAAAACCTGATAAAGCCCCTCCTGATGGCGGTTGTCGGAAGTAGTTTCTAGTTGAAAAAACTCCTTGAAAGACTCCAGTTGCACATCCAAGAAATCCGGGTAGTCAATAACCTTCTTACTTGTCGCAAAGTTTACTCTTTCTTTTTGCATATTATTGTTTGCCAAGGGAATAAGAATTTAGTTTAAAAAAACTGAGCTAACGTTTTGCTGATTTGGTCTGCCGATCGCACGTCAGCAGTCGTGGGATCCATACTTTTTATTATAAACAGGAATAGACTCTGATAGCTATTGTTATCAGAGTCTAAACTTTTGGTGCTTTATGCGAGATTACTTAATCTCAACAACAGCTCCAGCTTCTTCTAGTTGTTTTTTCAAAGCTTCAGCTTCGTCTTTTGTAACACCAGCTTTTAATTCTTTAGGTGCACCGTCAACTAAGTCTTTTGCTTCTTTCAAACCTAAACCAGCTAAATCTTTAACTAATTTCACTACAGCTAATTTCTGACCACCAGCTTCTTTCAAGATTACATCAAAAGATGTTTTCTCTTCTGCAGCAGCAGCACCTTCAGCGGCAGGAGCAGCAACAGCTACAGCAGCAGCAGCAGGCTCAATACCGTATTCGTCTTTAAGGATATCAGCTAATTCTTTAACTTCTTTTACTGTTAAGTTCACTAACTGTTCAGCAAGTTGTTTTAAATCTGCCATTTTATTTTGAATTTTGAATTTTCTTTAAAAAATATTGTTAATAAAAATTGCAACGAACTTCTTGTTAGAAGAGGGTTCGTTATCCTCTTTCTTCTAATGCTTTTACTAAGCCTGAAATTGTATTTCCACCCGATTGAAGAGCAGAGATAACATTCTTCGCAGGAGATTGAAGTAAAGCGATAACGTCTGCGATAAGTTCCTCTTTAGATTTAAGATTCACTAAAGCATCAAGTTGGTTGTCACCTACGAAAGCAGTTTCTTGAATATATGCTGCTTTCAATTTTGGTTTTTCACCATCTTTACGTAATTGCTTAATCAATTTTGCAGGACCATTTCCGGTTTCCGAGAACATCATAGTCGATGCTCCTTTCAACACGTCGAAAAGCTCTGCAGAATCAACACCCGCTTCTAATAAGGCTTTCTTAATCAAAGTGTTTTTCACCACTTGGATCTCGATTCCTTGCTCGAAACATTTACGACGAATGTTATTCACTTTTTCAACAGATAAATCAGCAGTGTCTGTAATATAGAAATTACCGTAGGATTTAATCTGTTCGGCTAAAGCTTGAACGATGTCTTGTTTTAGTTCTTTTTTCATGATTAAATTCCCGCTACTGATTTAGTCTCAATATGAATACCAGGACTCATTGTTGAGGAGATGTGAATACTTTTGAAGTACGTTCCTTTTGCTGCAGACGGCTTCAAACGCGAGATAGTTTGTAGTACCTCTAAGGCGTTATCGTAAATTTTATCTGCATCGAAAGACACTTTACCCACTGAAGTATGGATGATACCGGTTTTATCCACTTTGAAATCGATCTTACCACCTTTAACCTCTGTTACAGCTTTACCAACTTCGGTCGTTACTGTACCAGTTTTCGGGTTAGGCATTAAGTTTCTTGGACCTAAAATACGACCCAATTTACCTACTTTCGCCATAACACTAGGCATTGTGATGATAATGTCAACGTCAGTCCAACCACCTTCGATTTTGCTGATGTAGTCGTCAAGACCTACGAAATCGGCACCTGCTGCTTTAGCTTCTTCTTCCTTGTCTGGAGTACACAATACTAAAACGCGAACAGTTTTACCAGTTCCGTGCGGTAATGTTGCGATACCACGCACCATTTGATTTGCTTTACGAGGATCTACGCCCAAACGAACGTCGATATCCACTGAAGCATCAAATTTGGTGGTTGTAATTTCTTTTACTAAAGCCGCAGCTTCTTTCAAAGAGTACGCTTTACCAGCTTCAATTTTGGATAGTGCCGCTTTTTGATTTTTTGTTAATCTAGCCACTTTCTTAAACTGATTTCGTTAATTAATTTTTCCAAGGAGCATCACCAGAAACAGTGATACCCATACTACGCGCTGTACCCGCTACCATTTTCATGGCAGATTCTACGGTAAATGCATTCAAATCTGGCATTTTATCTTCCGCGATCGTTTTTACTTGATCCCAAGTAACCGAAGCTACTTTTTTACGGTTAGGCTCTCCTGATCCGCTTTTCAACTTGGCAGCGTCTTTTAATTGTACTGCAACAGGAGGAGTTTTAATGATAAAATCAAAAGATTTGTCGGCATATACAGTGATAACAACCGGCAATACTTGTCCCGGTTTGTCTTGCGTACGAGCGTTAAATTGCTTACAGAAATCCATGATGTTCACACCTTTAGCACCTAATGCAGGTCCTACTGGAGGAGATGGATTCGCAGCACCGCCCTTCACTTGTAATTTTACTAACGCACTGACTTCTTTTGCCATTTTTTTTGTGATTTAATTTGTTAAATGTTTGTTAGTAAGTTGGAAGCAATAACGTAACATTTAGTTTTTCGCTCAGATAGAAACAGCGTTTCACACACAAACGAGGTGCAAAGATATATAATAATATTGAGATACTAAAAGATTTTTCACTTTTTATTGGTGGGTATTTCAAAGAAATGAATTTTAGTTGAATTAAGCAAGAATAAAATTGCTTTTATGGGAAACCTACAGGATTTCAGCCGGATTACTTACCCAGCAATAAACGAACCTGCCCGCCCCAGGCACCCACCACCATATCGGTCTTCCCATCGCCATTCACATCGCCCGTGGCTATTCCCCAGGCACGTTCTACCGTGGTTTTAGGAATCACCTCTTCGGTCGCCCATTCAAACTGACCCTCGCCATTATTTCGTAAAGCCTGCATTTGATAAGCTTCAAAAGGTGGAATCTTCAATACACTCAGGATGATATCCACATCGCCGTCCTGATCATAATCGAAGACATGGGCCGCATAAGTGGAAAAGGTATAACTAGGAATACGTTGTGCAGTTTCATCGATAAACTTTCCATCACCTTGGTTGATAAATAAGCGTCCTGTCGGGTCTCGCTCAGTCTTGCCTCCATTGCTGGTCAAGTTGGCATAAAACAAATCGAGCAAACCATCGCCATTGGCATCCAGGCTTATCACCTCCCGCGTATGGATAGGTTCCTTGGTCTGCAAAGCCACTTCCCTTTCGGTAAATACGCCTTTGCCATCGTTAAAATACAAGCGACTCGGCGGGCCTTCATTTCCCACCGCCATATCCAAATCGCCATCCCCATCCAGGTCTAGCAATTTCAACGATTGCGTAAAATCTGTATGTGCCGGCAGATCCTTGGAGGCATCGATAAAATACCCCGGTTTTTGCGGGTTGTTTAGCCAGAGGAAGTTCGCCGGCGCATCGCCGGTATTGCCAATTACGATATCCACAAAACCATCTCCGTTCACATCGCCAACATCCAGGCCATTGCCTTCACTCTTTGCCAGCAAGCGATCAGACACATCCTCAAACGTACCATCGCCCCGGCCCAAGTAATACTCATGCTGCTGGTCATCTTCCGCAACAATAATCACATCCACAAAGCCATCCTGGTTAAAGTCGGCCAGCCGCACATGTTCTGAATCGTGGGAAGCCTTTTTAAAAACATCCTTTTTCCATTCAAACTTCCCCTCCCCCAAATTTATGTATAGCCGATTGGGTTCCTTTTCCAAGGCCAATATAATATCCAGCAGCCCATCGCTGTTCACATCGGCCAAAGCCACATCTAAGGCGTGGGTTTTCGGATCAATAGGCAAATGTGTTTGTGTTACTTCGGTAAAATAAACTGATTCATTCGCTTTATCTTGACCATGGCAAGCCTGGCTCATACTCATAAACAATACAAAAAGAAAGGAAAGCTGCACGGGGAAATTCATAAGCGAAATATTTAACAAAAAACACTTTAAAAGATAGGGTATCCATCTATTAAACAAAAAACAAGGCAAAAAGTTTCTTATTGCAAGCCCTCATACAACGCTTTGCTCAGGGTCAAGTCATCTGCATCGCCATAAAATTCCCAATACATGGCCCCTAGTAAGCCTTGTTCTTTTATATAGGCCGCCTTTAATTTTAGCGATTCCAAGTTTTCAAAAGTAAATACCAAATTGCCCTGCTTATTTACGAGGTAAGGCACTTTAGCCTGCTCGTCCCAGCGCTCGTCAAAGCCGGTTAAGCTTCCATAGTCCCGGAACAGCACAAAATCAGGTACTTCTTTCTTATCACCGCGACCATAAAACGGGATGCCCATCACCAGCTTTTCCTTTTTCATGCCCGCCTTCAGATGAGCTTGCAGGCATTCCTCCAAGGTAATCTTTCCGGAAAGGGGCGAACGGAATAAACTATTGTGCAATAAGGGCGGCTTGTTGACATCATACATCATCATATTAACAAAGTCGATAACAGGATCGATGGCCTTGAAATCAATGTATTGTGCATCGGCCACTGTGGCCAAAGTCAACAGTTTCTTGTTGCCAATTGCTTTGCGAATATCCTGCATCAATAAGGTGAAATTATCGGTATCCTCGGGCGAGGAAGAGATATCGGCCTCACTACTGGTCGGATATTCCCAATCGATATCAATGCCATCCAGGCCAAACTCCTGAACAAGGCGTTGGCAATCTTTGGCAAAGGCTAAGCGATTGGCCTTATCCGCGGCCATTTCACTAAAGCGACCTGCGCCCCAGCCGCCAATCGATAGCAAAATCTTCAGCTGCGGGTGTTTCTTTTTTAAACCTACCACCTCATGCAATCGCGGTTCATTACGCACAATCACCCCATTAAAGGTTTTGTTCACCACGCCAAAGGCATAATTAATATGGGTAATCAAAGTAGGATCTGGAAGCGGCTTGGTATTGGCCGTCACATAGGAAATAATAAAAGGTTTTTGTTGTGCCCGAACAGCAACTAGCGAACAGCAGAAACAAACGAAAACAAGCAAGGTAATGCGTTTCATAAATAGGGGTTTAGCATGCTTAGTTAAATTAGCAAAAACCTATGAAAAAAGAAAAGGTCGAACATGGTTCGACCTTTATATTTCTAAATACTAAGTACTAAATACTGAGTACTACAGCTTACTCTTTCTCAACCTGCATATAGTTCAGTTCCAGTGGAGTTTTCCGACCGAATACTTTCACCATAACGGTTAATTTTTTCTTGTCTTCGTGTACTTCTTCAATTTCTCCAGTAAATCCGTTGAACGGCCCGTCATTTACTTTCACTGTTTCACCAACATAGTAAGGAACGCTGATGGTTTCGCCTTGCTCGGCCATTTCATCTACCTTACCTAAGATACGGTTCACTTCGGCAGGACGTAAAGGGATTGCATTTCCTGCTTTATCACCTAAGAAACCGATGACACTATTTACATTTTTAATTGCGTGTTCAATCTCTCCGTCCAATGCTGCTTCGATCAAAACATATCCAGGGTAATAGTTACGCTCTTTGGCCACCTTTTTACCGTCACGCATTTGGTAGTATTTTTCCATCGGGATTAATACTTGCGTAACCAAGTGTTGAATGCCTAAGCGATTAATTTCTGCCTCTAAATATTGTTTTACTTTCTTCTCTTTACCGCTTACAGCACGTACCACGTACCATTTTAAACTTTGATCTGCCATAATGATTGGATTAGAAAATTAGGACGCTATACCATAAAGTAACTCCATAATGTTACTTGAAGCTTTATCCATTACTAAGATAACAATCGCAATAATCAAAGAAGCGATCAATACTACGACCGCATGATTTTGCAATTGAGACCAAGTAGGCCAAGTCACTTTCTCCGTAATCTCTACGTAAGAGTCTTTAATAAAATCAAGTACTTTTGCCATTTATAAGTTTTCTAAGTTAATTGCACGGGCACCAGGATTCGAACCCAGATCAAAGGTTTTGGAGACCTCTATTCTACCATTGAACTATGCCCGTGTAGATTTTTTTGATGTTGCAAATATAGGCTTTAAACCGCATTACAACAAATATTATTTCACTTTTTTGCGCTTTTTAGCGGCTGTTATTTGTTGAGAAAAAATAAGCTAATCAGCCTGAGCCAATTAGCTTATTTTTTATATGGTTAACGAATCTCTAGAGATTACGCTAAGATTTCAGTTACCTGACCAGCACCTACGGTACGACCACCTTCACGGATAGCGAAACGTAGACCTTTTTCCATTGCGATAGCGTTGATCAACTTTACAGTGATTGTTACGTTATCACCTGGCATAACCATTTCAGTACCTGCTTCTAGTGTAATTTCACCAGTTACGTCTGTTGTACGGAAATAGAACTGAGGACGGTATTTGTTGAAGAAAGGAGTGTGACGTCCACCTTCAGCTTTTGATAATACGTAAACCTCAGCTTTGAAATCTGTGTGAGGCGTTACTGAACCTGGTTTACAGATAACCATACCACGACGGATATCAGTTTTCTCAATACCACGTAACAATAAACCTACGTTATCACCAGCTTCACCGTAATCTAAGATTTTACGGAACATCTCAACACCTGTTACTGTAGATTTCAAGTTCTCAGCACCCATACCTAAGATTTCAACTGGGTCACCAGAGTTGATTACACCTCTTTCAATACGACCTGTTGCAACTGTACCACGACCAGTGATCGAGAATACGTCTTCAATAGGCATTAAGAAAGGAAGATCTGTCAAACGTGGAGGAATTGGAATGTAGTTATCTACAGCTTCCATAAGTTCCATGATAGAATCTACCCATTTCTCTTCACCGTTCAAAGCACCTAATGCAGAACCTTTGATTACAGGGATATCATCACCTGGGAATTCGTAGAATGATAATAATTCACGAACTTCCATCTCAACTAAGTCTAATAACTCAGTGTCATCAACTAAGTCAACTTTGTTTAAGAAAACTACTAACGCAGGAACACCTACCTGGCGAGCCAATAGGATGTGCTCACGAGTTTGAGGCATAGGACCATCAGTAGCAGCAACAACGATGATTGCACCGTCCATCTGAGCAGCACCAGTTACCATGTTTTTAACGTAATCGGCGTGACCTGGACAGTCAACGTGTGCATAGTGACGGTTAGCTGTTTGGTATTCTACGTGTGAAGTGTTGATTGTGATACCACGCTCTTTTTCTTCAGGAGCTGAGTCAATTGAATCAAATGAACGAACTTCTGACAAACCTTTATCAGCTAATACTTTAGTGATAGCAGCTGTTGTAGTCGTTTTACCGTGGTCAACGTGACCAATAGTACCAATATTTAAGTGCGGTTTACTACGGTCAAATTTCTCTTTTGCCATGTTTATGCGAATTAGTAATTATAAAATATTTCCTTTAATTATCTTACAAAGTTAACAAAACTTGTATTTGAGCCAAAGATGGGATTTGAACCCACGACCTCTTCCTTACCAAGGAAGTGCTCTACCCCTGAGCTACTTCGGCTTAAAAAACCTTATTTACAGCTATAAGCCTCTAGCCTTTTACATAAAAATATCAAAGAAGACAGAGACTTAGTTTGTTTTATAAATTGAGCGGAAGACGAGGTTCGAACTCGCGACCTATAGCTTGGAAGGCTATCGCTCTACCAACTGAGCTACTTCCGCTTTTGTTCACCCTTTGAGAACACTGCAAAAGCAGCTTAAGTGCAAACGAGTGTGTAGTGGAGGGAGAAGGATTCGAACCTTCGAAGCCGAAGCAACGGATTTACAGTCCGTCCCATTTGACCGCTCTGGAACCCCTCCATACCAGTAACCTGAGTTACCTTTGAGCCTCCTATCGGGATCGAACCAATGACCTACTGATTACAAGTCAGTTGCTCTACCAGCTGAGCTAAGGAGGCGTATGTAAATTTAATAAAACTTTCTTAAAGAACGGCTACCCCTGGATAGCGAGTGCAAAAATCTAATATTATTTTGACATCTGCAAGTTTTATTTTCATTTTTTTTCACTTAAAGAACGCTTCAAAACTTTCTGGGATATTTTCCCGTTTTGATGATGCAAAGATAGCTACTCCACGCACATTACAAAAATATTTACCCAAAAAAATCGCCTGTAAAAACCATTTACCTGATATGCAAGTAAATAATTTTTAATTTCAATTCCCCAGAAGCCCTATATTTGCGCATGTTTAATTTCCGATTGTTAAAAATCATGCCCCTGGCGCTGCTCAGTTTTGCGGTACAAACCTCCTTGTATGCCCAAGATCAACCCGCAGATTCCAGTAATTTCATCAAAAAAATCGTCAAAAAGTTCATCTCCTCCGAGAAAGACTCCTCCCGATCGGGAAGTTTTATGGTTCTTCCGGCTGTCGGCTATGCCCAAGAAACTGGTCTCGAATACGGAATCGCCAGCACCTATAACTTCTATGTCGATAAAAACGACCTCCATAGCCGCACCTCAAATATTACCCTGATCGGAACATTGACCACCAAAAAACAAAAAAATATAAAGCTGCTTACCGATATCTGGACCAAGGGCAACGAATACCATATCCTCTCGGAACTTCGTTTCCGCGATTGGCCCTTTAACTTCTACGGACTGGGCAACGACACCTGGAAAGCCGATGAAGACTACCTCGACCAGAAGCTGTACCGCATCAAACTCGACGGCGAGAAACGCTTTGCCAATAATTTCTATGCCGGCTTAAACCTGAACTACGAAAACTTTAGCTTTAAAGACATGGAAGCCGGCGGCATTTTCGAACAGGACAATGTGCTGGGCAAAACAGGTGGCCAATACCTGGCGCTCGGCGCCTCCGCCCTATATGACAGCCGAAACAACACCACCTATAGCACCAGCGGTTTCTATGGCCGTGCGAAATACAGCTATGCCCCCAACTTCTTCGGTAAAGATAACTTCGTAGGCTCGCAGGCAGAAGTAGACCTCCGCGGCTTCTACCCCATCAACAGCAGCCTCACGCTGGCCGCCCAGGGTTTATACCGTGGAACATTCGGCAAGAACGTCCCTTTTTATGTATTACGTGATTTAGGTGGCGATATGAGCATGCGAGGCTATTACCTCGGCCGCTATAAAGATAATAACTACGCCACAGCACAAGCCGAGCTGCGCTATAGATTCCACCCCCGCATCGGAATCACTGGATTCCTAGGAACCGGCAGCACCTTCTCCAAAGAACAGTCCATGCGCCTGTTACCATCCTACGGCGGCGGCGTCCGCTACTTCTTTAGCCTGGAACACAACAGCAGCATCCGCTTCGACTACGCCTTTGGCGAACAACGATCCGGCGAAAAAAGACAGTCAGGGTTTTACTTGAGTATTAGTGAGGCATTTTGATGGGAGATATGAGATGTGAGATTTGAGATATGAGAGCTTGTCATCGTGAGCTGTCATCCTGAGCGAAGTCGAAGGACGAACGACTGGTACGTCAGTGCAATCAATCAAAAATAATTAACTTGTTTACAATGTTTTATAAAAAAAAATAACACATAATCGCAAGATAACGCCACGAACGATTGGTAATTCACTACAATTAACCATCGTAATCACTTTGATTAAAAGTTTCTTACAACTACCCCACTTTTAGCAACGCAATAGCACCGCACTAGAACATCAGCATTCAACCATCAGATTACTCTCCTTTACAACACCTTATTACCTCCAACTTTCCTTTCCTTTTTCTCACCCGTATTACCCCCCATTGCAAAGGGAATTAATACGGGTGAGAAAGGGGTTTGAAAGGGGAATGAAAGGGATCTACAAAAAAGAAGGTATTATTGTGTGTCCCACTCTTCCTTAAGTAGTGCATAAAGCTGTAGATCAATAAACTTTCCATTCAAGAACTCGGCCTGACGTAAGATGCCTTCTTTCTTAAAACCTAACTTTTCTGGAATGGCCTGGCTTCTGAAATTACTAAGGGCAGCTTTAATTTCAATTCTATTCAGCTTTAAGTTGTTAAAACCATAGGCCATCAGCTGAATGCACGATTGCAGAATAAGCCCCTTACCTACTCCATCTTTGCCTAACCAATAGCCAATGGCTGCACTGCGGTTGGGCATATTGATATGGTGTAATCCAATACGGCCCTGCAGCTTGCCATCTAAAAAGATATTGAAGCTGGCCTCCAAGCCATTTTCTATCAGCTGGATAGATTTTAAGAGGTAAGTACACATGTCTTCTTCGGAAGCAATGCTCGGCACCCACGGCAGAAACTCGCTTAAATGCGTCCTGCTTTTATCAATTTGCTGAAACAATGGGGCCGCATGCGCTAATTGCGTCTGTTCGAGATACAGACGATCGTTTATTATTAATTGCATGATGAGTGCGTTGAGGTTAATAAAATGGTATTTTCTTACGGAATGCGCTGTGCTGCTTTTGCGTAGCGCACCTTAAATAAAGATGCCGTTTTTCATAAGATCATGAGTTAGATATTGTAAAGCTAGGATAATTTTCGCAGATTTTTTAGAGAGGGAAATTTGTTGCTTTGCTTGGTTGTAAAAGTAGCAAGACAGCACAATTTGACAAAGCGCATGCTAAAACTTATAAGAAAGCGTGATGTGTGCTATTGATTGCATTGACGTAACAGTAGTTGCTGGTTCAACTCCGTTACCAATGACATGTTTTTGTAAAATGCTGTAAAAAGTTATTTATATATGATGGATTGTACTGACGTACCAGTCGTTCGACTCTGCTACCAATGACATGTCTATGTAACACGTTGTTAATAAGTAGATTAGGTATTACAAATTGTATTGACGTACCAATGGTTCGACTCCGCTCACCATGACAAGCTCTCACATCTCACATCTCATATCTAAAATCATATCTCACATCTCAAATCTAAAAACCCATCTGCAAAGTAAACGTGCTGCCTTCCCCTTCTTTACTTTCCACCAATAGGTTTCCCTTATGCAGCAGCATAATCTGTTTGCTGAGCGTTAATCCCACGCCGGTTCCGGTTTTTTTGGTGGTGAAGAATGGCGTAAAGATCTGTTCCTGAATTTCTGGCGACATGCCGCTGCCGTTGTCTTGCACCTTCAGCCATATTTTCCCTTGCTGCTCGCTGGCGGAAAGGCTGATGTAGGGTTCGGGTGTATCTTTCACGGCTTCAATAGCGTTGAGCAAGAGGTTTATTAAGACCTGCTCGATTAGGTTGATGTCGGCGCGGAGGATCATGCGGGTGTTCTTGATGATGATATCGACGTCGATTTGCTTTTGCAAGAGGGTGGGCTCTAGCAATTGGTAGATGTTTTCAAAGAGTTGTACGACGAGGATATCGGCGACTTGGGGTTGGTCCACCTTATTGATGAGGCGGTAGCTTTTGGCGAATTGCAGCAAGCCCTCGCTGCGGCGCTTGATGGTGAATATACCCAACTTCAGGTCTTCCACATCTTCGTCGCCTTCCCATTGCTCCAATCGGCTATGCAGGGTTTCGGCCAAGGACGATATCGGGCCTATGGAGTTCATGATTTCATGCGTCAATACGCGGAGGAGCTTATGCCAGGCCTTGGTTTCCGTTTCGTCGATGGCCTCATTGATATTCTGGTAGACCACAATGCGAAATAGCCCTTCCTGGGTTTCGAACTCAGAGCATTGCATCAGCATTTTGATCATCCCCGAGCTGGAATTACTGGTTTCCATCTGTTGTTTTCCGGGGCGTAGCTGCATCGTCTTGGTATAGAGATCGGCATTTCTACGCTTCATGCCTGCAATATTGCCCAGGTGGGGCAACTGGAAGAGCTGCTTGAAGGCATCGTTTACCCAGATTACCTTTCCCGATTCGGCATGGAAAAACAAAATGGCCGTGTCCAGCATATTGATTACCTTATTGAGGTATTGATGCTGCAGGGCCTGGTCTATACTGATACTTTTGTAGATTTCATTGATTTGGTTAAAGGCTGAAAACAGCTTGCCTTCATCGGAATGTTCATTTTTTACGACGAAGCGTCGGGTGAAATCCCGGTATTTTACCGCTTCGGCAAATTCCAACACCTGCTTGTTGAGGCGGTGAAAGCGCGACAGAAACCGATAGGCGAAATACAGAAAAATAAGACTGGCGAGGGCTGCATAAGCAAAGTATCCGCGGAATAGCAAATAGGCAATTCCTACGGAAAACAACAGCAGCAACACTGCCTTCAAGCCAACAGCAAATCCCCCTGTCCTCATCGTTAGATGTTATATTTTTCCAAGCGTCGGTATAAAGCGGCACGGGTGAGGCCCAATTCTTTGGCGGCCTTACTGATGTTACCGTTGTAGCGCTCGATGGCCGATTTAATGGCTTTGCGCTCCAGTTCCTCCAGATTCCCGCTAAGTTCCATCGGTTGGGCCGCCACATCGGCTTGCGACTCTATAGGCGAAAACAAAATATCGTCGGCACGCAGGCTGCTTTGGTCCGACATGATGACTGCCCGTTCGATGCTGTATTGCAGCTCGCGCACATTGCCCGGGAAATGGTATTGTTTTAGTTTCTGCAAGGCATCGGCTTCTAGGCCACTAATGGCCTTATGGTATTTTTGGTTATAGAAGGCTAAGAAATGGTTGGCCAGCAACGGAATATCATCCGTCCGCTCGCGTAATGCGGGCACCTGAATTTCCAAGGTATTGATGCGATAGATTAAATCTTTCCGGAATCGGGACTCCTCGGCCAAGGCTTTCAGGGGCACATTGGTGGCCGATATCAGGCGGATGTCGATGGCAACGGGCTGACTGGAGCCCAAGGGCACCACGGCGCGGTTTTGCAATACGCTAAGTAGCTTGGCCTGCTGCTGCAGGTTGATGTTTCCGATTTCATCTAAAAACAAAGTGCCGTGATCGGCATTTTCAAAACGTCCCTTGCGGTCTTCGCGGGCATCGGTAAATGCGCCTTTTTTATAACCGAAGAGTTCACTCTCAAACAAGCTCTCCGTCAGCGAGCCTACATCCACTTTCACAAAGGCGTTTTTATGGCGCAAGGATCGCTCGTGTATCGCGTGGGCAATGAGGTCTTTACCGGTACCATTCTCGCCAAGGATTAAGATATTGGCCTCAGTAGGAGCTACCTTATCTAATTTATAAAAGAGCTCTTCCATCTGGGCCGACTTCCCGACGATGCCCTGATTGCTTGGCTGGTTTTTAACTTTCGTCTCCTGCGGTCTGTTTTCGTCCAACACCGTACTTATCGTCAGCAGCAATTGCTCATTCTGCCAAGGCTTCACGATAAAGTCGGCTGCACCTTGCTTCAGCGATTTCACAGCCAGATCGACCGCAGCATAAGCCGTGATCATAATGACCTGCACCTGCGGAAAATGCGCCTTTACTTTGGCTAACCAGAATAACCCTTCGTTTCCCGTATTAATGGCACTCTTAAAGTTCATATCCAAGAGTAGGATATCGACTTTATTTTTCTCCAAGATATGCAATAGCTTTTCGGGGTTATGTTCTACAATAACCTCTTTTACTTTGGGTCTTAACAGGATACGGGTGGCGGTTAATAAATCCTGATCATCATCTACAACGAGTACGGTTGCCTTCTTCATGCTCTGGCTAAGTTACTTATAAATTTAATGCACCTGCATAGTAATCATTAATATATTTTTGCAGCAAATACTCGTATTGCTTGATTAATAAGAGGCTACGGGTGTTGTCTAATTTGTTTTTGGCGGTGAGGTAGATGACGGAATTACTGTTGCCGGCATCGAAATGCACCTGTGCAATGCGGAAGGCTTCGCTGTAGTTTTCGGCTTGCTCCTTCAGGTTTTGCACGGTTATTTGTGCGGTACGTAAATCGAACACCGCCTTTGCTGTTTGTCGGCGCAGCTCATTGCTCAAGATATCCTTATTATAATCGGCTTCCTGCAAATCGACTTGTGCCAAACGCACCTGCGTTCTGGTCGTAAAACGATTGAAAATAGGGATGGATAAACTCAGAAAAACCGACTTGCGCAGGTTGTTTTTCATTTGTGTAAACGGATTCCCTCCCTCCTTACTGTAATTGGAATTTAGGCCGCCGCCAAAAGAAAGCGAGGGAAAATAGGCCGATCGAGCAACCTGTATCTGGGCCTCCATTTCCTTTATTCGCCAATCTAAGGCTTTATACTCCGGCAGGGCATGCAAGGCTTGCTGAAACAAAGCATCGGCTTGCTGGGCCACAAAAACCTGGTCGGTAGCCAGGGTTTGCAGGGCAGGCAACTGCGCAGGATCCATATTCATCAAGCTGGCCAGCATCAGTTTCGCTTCGTTCAAACTTTGCTTGGTTTGGGCTAATAGATTCAAGTCGCTATTGTACTGGCCTTTAATGTCGTACAGATCGCCTGGTGCCACGGCACCCTCCTTGTTCAGCACTTCGTGGCGGTGCAATTGTTCCTTGGTAACGATGAGTTGCCCCTCGATCTGTTGCAACATATCCTGTGCGGTCAGCACCTTAATATAAGCTTCAATCACATCCAATTTTAACTCGTTGCGGCGGCTATCAAACTCGAGTTTTCCGGCCTCCTTGGCATAGGCTTGCCGGCGAATATTGTTCAGGATGGCGAAGCCATTAAAAATAGGGATGTTTAAATTGGCATATTGCGAGCCGAAGCTGTTGTTTTTATCGATATATTGGTTGGTGGTGGGGTCGATACTGCGACCTTGGCTAATGGCATGATCGGCGCCAGCTTCCACGCGAGGAAGGCGGTCGTATTTCGCCTGCTTATAGCGTAAATCAGCCCGGTTGATCTGCAGCTCATCCTTTTTCAGCGCTGGGTTTTGTTGCATGGCCAGGTGAATGCAATCTGCAAGGGACAATGGGGTTTCTTGCCCCTTCAGATCACTAACTAAACAACAAACAAACTGTATATATAAATAGATGGTTAAGTATTTCATGTATTTCAATTTATTTCTGCCTTCCATAGCCCATGCCAAAGAACAAAACCATTAAGCATCAATCAGTTAACACAATACAAAACCCTTTGATGTTCGGAGATGGACAGCAAACTGTTCAGTAACGAACAGTAGCAAATAGGCGATAGAAGCAAATGAAGCCCGGCTGTAGCAAATTTCCTGAACGAAACGTTATCTTTCTACTAACATATTTTAATCCTATTTTATGAGCATCAAACCTACTATTCTCGCTATGATGGCCCTTATTGGGTTGTTTTTCTCTGCATCGGCACAAACCAAACTTTCCGTTCAGGCAGGTTTCAATTTTACCAATGTAAGTTATACGCTAGGCGACAAAAAGCAAGATCCCGAGGCTATTCCCCGCTTTCAAATCGGACTAGCGGCAGATATTCCCATGCTGGCGGATTTTTACCTGCAAACAGGACTTGCCTATGTGGGCCGAGGGTTTAAGCAACAAGGAGGCTGGGCAGCAGAAGAGCATGACATGTTTGAAACTAAAGTTCATTACCTCGAAGTTCCGATTGCTATTGCCTATAAACCAAACTTGGGCATTGGGCGACTCCTGCTTTCGGCAGGCCCTTACCTGGGTTATGGCTTAGGTGGCAAATGGAAAACCGATGGCTCCATCATTATGGGCGATATCATTTACGATAGAACCAAAGACAAGGTTATTTTTAAAAAGGACGCCAAGGATGCTGAGTTTGGCAATTATTTATACGGTAAACCACTTGATATGGGTTTAACCTTCGGGATAGGCTTCGAGTTTCTCGAGAAGTTTACCGCTAAACTGCAATTGCAACAGGGCATTCGCGACATTTATCCCGATGAGGGCGGCAAAGATGGCTACGGCAGCAAATACAATAAAAGTTATGGCTTTGTTGTAGGCTATACCTTGTTTTAGCCTGCATAGCACCCCCTATTTGCTGCGCTGCTGAATAGCTCCTGATAGACTCGATCAGATTGATCTGTTCAGCAGCGCACAATAGCTGTTCGATAGCGAACAGTAAATTAAAACCAGTTTCACCCTAACCACTGATTTACAATTACTTACACTTTTGGCACATCCTTGTCTATGTAGATTATGAAATCGAACAAAATACATGGACAGACCGATTAAACAACGTAAGTGGAACTCGAAACGCATCTTAACCCTAGCGGGCATTACCGCTTTGGTTGGACTTTTAGGAGCGAGCTATTATTATACCCGTGGAAACAACAAGTTGAATGTGGAGGCGGAGCGTATTTCGATCTATGAGGTCAAGGAGGATACGTTTCAAGAATTTATTCCGATCAATGGTTCAGTGATGCCCATCAGCAGCATCTACCTCGATGCTTCCATTGGGGGGCGTGTGGAAGAAAAATATGTGGAAGACGGTGCCCATTTGCGTAAAGGCGATGCGATTATGCGCCTTTCCAATACCGATATGGAGCTTAACCTCATCCGCCAAGAAACGGAAGTGCTGAACTTATTGACCCAAGCACAGATTGCACAAACCAATGCCCAACAGGCCAGCATTAACAACCGCAACCAAATGGCCGATGTGGAACAGGCCTATAAAGAAGCGGAACGCATCTATAGCCTCAACAAAAAGCTACTAGCAGAAAAGGCGATTGGCTCTCAGGAATACCAAAAGTCTTTTAATGAATATAACTACCAAAAGGAACGCGTAGGCCTTACCAAACAGATTTTAAAGCAAGATGAGGTGAGCAATAACCAGAAGCTGAGCCAGGACAGGGAGACCTATAAACGGACGCAACGTGGCTTGGAATTGATGCGCGACAAGGTGGGCGACCTGATTTTGCGGGCACCGGTGGATGGTCAATTGACCTCCTTTGATGCGGAAATTGGCCAGAACAAAACTGCCGGTGAGCGTTTAGGACAAATTGATGTGCTGACTGGATTTAAAGTGCGGGCAGAGATTGACGAACATTACATCAACCGTATTTTCCCCGATTTAAAAGGCCATTTTCAGATTGACGACAAAAATTACGAGCTCCGGATCAAGAAGGTGTATACGCAGGTGAAGGATGGTCGCTTCTTAGTGGACCTGGAATTTGTAGGCGAGCGTCCGGCGAGTATCCGTCGTGGGCAAACTCTACCTATTCGCTTGGCGCTAAGCGATAAAACCAAGGCTGTATTATTGGCTAAAGGTGGCTTTAACCAGCAAACCGGCGGGAACTGGATTTTCAAATTGGATAAAAGTGGAAACACAGCCTACCGCACTGATATTCAGTTGGGGCGCCAAAATCCGGAGTATTATGAGGTTCTTGGAGGCTTGAAACCTGGCGATAAGGTTGTAATTTCGAGTTATGACACGTACGACAAAATCCAGGAGTTAAAAATTAAAGAGTAGAAGTCTTAGGCCCTGCAGTCATATCCCTAACCGATTGTGGGGGCACCTAAGGCGAAGATATAAGAATTGACAGCATAAAAATAAGCAACGCTAAAGCAGGCACTATGATTAAGATTAGCAACCTACAGAAATATTATCGTACCGAAGAGGTAGAAACAGTCGCTCTAAACCAGGTGAACATCCATGTGAAGGAAGGCGAGTTTGTGGCGGTAATGGGTCCCTCGGGATGTGGAAAGTCCACCCTATTGAATATTATCGGCTTGTTGGATGATTTGGATGAAGGCAGCTACCTATTCAATACGATTGAGGTTGCCCATTTTAAGGAGAACAAGCGATCTGACTTACGGAAGCATAATATCGGTTTTGTGTTTCAGAGCTTCAACCTGATTGATGAGTTGACGGTTTTTGAAAACGTGGAACTTCCGCTGATTTACACCAATGTTCCGGCTGCCGAGCGCAAGCGTCGCGTGGAGGAGGTTTTGGAGAAAGTGCAGATTATGCACCGTCGGAATCACTTTCCGCAGCAGCTCTCCGGAGGACAGCAGCAGCGTGTGGCCGTCGCCCGTGCCGTCGTAAACAATCCCAAGCTGATCCTCGCCGATGAGCCTACCGGAAACTTGGACTCCAGCAATGGAAATGAAGTGATGCAATTGCTAACCGAACTCAATGAGGCTGGGACTACCATCGTCATGGTAACTCACTCGGAATACGACGCTAAATTCGCCGACCGGGTGATTAGGATGCTCGATGGGCAGGTGATTGTTTCTAGTAGTTAGGTTGGAGTATTTAGTATTGAGTATTTAGTAGTTAGATGTATGGCGGCTATTGATTTGAGGACTCTTAGAATTTAGTAGGTAGTATTTAGTATTGAGTATTTAGTAGTTAGATGTATGGCGGCTATTTATTGGGCCTTTCATGTTACTAATTTGAAGACTTTTTATTAAGGATTTAGCAAGTAAGGCTGGATTTATTACCAATATAAGTACTGCGTATTAAGTCTTTAGTAATTACAGTAACGTCTGTTACTTATTGGAATTTGAAATCGTAAGAGCTAATGGATCGGCGTAAAAGCGGATATTAATTAGGATAAAAAAATGACTGCATCAAGGATATTAAACAGAAAAAACAAAGGCTTCACCTTCCTCAATATAATTGGCTTGGCCATTGGTATGGGGGCGGCTATGCTGATTTTGTTATGGATAAATTTTCAGTGGTCTATTGACAGGGTCTACCCGAAGACACATCGCCTGTATGTAGTGGGGCAACAAGATGTCTCGACGAATAACGAGATTGCTGTTTGGTTTTCGACACCTAAGCCTATGGCTGCCGTGATGAAAGCGGAGATTGCCGGGGTGGAAAACCTAAGTAGATTATCTGGAATAAACGGTTTGCTGTTTTCCGTTGGAGAGACTAAAATATTATCAAAGGTAGGATCCTTTGTGGATTCATCCTTTTTACAACTCTTTGACCTTCCTTTGCTGGCGGGGAATCCAAGCACTGCCCTTAGGGATCCTAGCCAGGTGGTATTGACCGAGAAACTGGCCATAAGCCTTTTCGGGACTTCCGATGTTCTTGGAAAAACCGTACAATTGGATAGTACCCAACAGCTGCTTGTTTCCGGCGTATTAAAAGAAGTGCCGAAGAGCAGTAGGTTTACAGGCTATGAATATTTTTTACCCTGGACCTTGATGGAGAAGATGGGCTATTCTGACGAGCATTGGGGAAATAGCTCCGTTAATCTTTTCGTGGAGATGAAGGAGCAGGCGAATATTGCAGCCGCGCAAGCGCAGCTGAAAAACCTGATTAAGCGACATTCGGAAGTGAGTACCCAAAGTTTTCTGAAACCTATAAAAGAAAGTTATCTCTATAATACGTATAAGAATGGGCAGCAGGTTGGCGGCCGTATTAGCATGGTGAAGACCTTCAGCTATATAGCTGGTTTTATTTTACTGATTGCCTGCATCAACTTTATGAACTTGAGTACGGCACAGAGTGAAAAACGGGCAAAGGAAGTGGGCATCAGAAAGGTGGTCGGGGCACCCCGATTCCGCTTAATCGGCCTGTTCCTACGGGAGTCCTTGCAATTGACGGCCATTGCTGGGCTTCTGGCCCTTCTCTTAGTGATGCTATTCCTACCTGTTTTCGTTGGCATTGTAGGCCAAGAGGTCAATATCCCTTATCTGGATATTCGCTTTTGGTTACTCTTTGTTGGGTTTATCGTATTCACGGGCCTGCTGGCAGGTAGCTATCCGGCTTTCTTTCTATCTTCCTTCAATCCGATTCGTGTGTTGAAAGGAAGGTTCCAGCAGCTGCACTCGAAATTCAATCCGCGTAAGTTTTTGGTGGTTACTCAATTCTGTATTGCCATTGTACTTATTATTAGCACCGTGGCGATTCGGAAGCAGATTCAGCATGCGCAAGATCGGGATTTTGGGTTTACACAAGATAACCTCGTGTATATGATGGAAGTTGGGGATATGAAGAAAAACTACCCCCTCATTAAACATGCGTTATTGGAGCGCGGTATTGCACAGTCGGTTACACGCATGATGTCGCCCTTGACCGAGCGTTGGAGCGGTTGGAATGGCTTCACCTGGGCGGGAAAAGATCCGAATGAGGTCATTCAGATTAATCGGCAGTCCGCCGATGATCAGGTGGTTGCTACCGCAGGTTTTACCCTGTTGCAAGGTCGGGATCTGGACTTAGCGAAATTCCCTACCGACTCGATGGCCGCCATTATCAATGAAACCGCCGCTAAGGCGATGGGATTTAAAGACCCTTTGGGCAAGACCTTTAATGATGGAAACGACCAATACCATATCATCGGGGTGATTAAAGATTTTATACAGGAGTCTCCCTTCGAACCGATTAAACCATTGGTTATAGAAGGAGCGAACGGCTTTATGAATACCTATCATATTCGCTTTAATCCGAAATTAAGTACGGAGGAGGCGCTGGCAAAAACAGAGCAGGTTTTTAAGGAATATAATAGTGCCTATCCTTTTCAATATCAATTTGTAGATGAGGCTTACGCCTTCAAATTTATGGAAACACAACGGACAGGAACCCTGGCCAGCCTCTTTGCTGGGTTGACCATTTTTATTTCTTGTTTGGGCTTATTTGGTTTGGCGGCCTTTATGGCAGAAAGTAGAATCAAGGAAATTGGAATCCGAAAGGTGCTGGGTGCCTCGGTATTTTCTGTTACCCGCATGCTATCGAAGGAGTTCTTGCTACTGGTTAGCCTGGCTTGTTTGATCGCCTTCCCCATTGCGTACTGGATCATGGATCAATACTTAGCGCATTTCAGCTACCGCATAACGCTTAGCTGGGATATCTTCCTGCTTGCAGGTGCCGGCGCCATCCTGATCAGTATGCTGACGGTGAGTTTTCAATCGATAAAAGCAGCCTTAGCGAATCCGGTGGATAGCCTGAGGAATGAGTAAGCGTATTTAGGGCGGAGCATAGAGCATGAAGCATTTAGCATTAGACATTATAGCATAATGAAAAGAATAAACCTTTTATTTAGGAGATTGTGGAATAACCGATTGTTTACCGGGTTAAACATCTTGGGATTGGCCATCGGAATCTGTGCGAGCTGGATTGTCTTTCGGGTTGTCTTTTACGAATTCAGCTTTGACAAGGGACATCCGGAGGCCGAGCAGATTTACAAAGTATACAACCGAAGCCAGCATGCGGGGGAATTCCGTTCCTTTGACGGTTTACCTGTTCCTATTGCGAAATATATACAGGAGAATATAACCGATGTAGCGCAACTGGCACCTATATTCTATCAATATTTTGGAGAAATAACCCCCATCAGCAAGGAGAAAGAAGCGACACCTATGGATGGTCAAGGAGCCATTGTAGGCACCTTGCCTGATTACTTTGAGATGGTGCCCTATACCTGGTTGGCGGGGAGCCCGAAGACCATCTTCAAGACGCCTTTTGAGGTGGTGCTTACGGAAAGTCGATTACAGCTATACTTTCCTGGCTTAAGTCCACAAGAGGCAATGGGAAGAACCATAAAATACGGGAAGGACTTGTATACCGTTGTTGGCGTTATTGCCAACCTCGAGCGAACCAGTAGTTTTATTGGCAAGGAGTTTATGCCTATCCCGGAGAAGGAATGGAATAATGATAGGTGGAACAGCTACAGCTCTAACCATCAGCTTTACGTTAAACTTCGCGATGAAAAAGCGAAAGAAAGCTTCCTTAAAATTGCAAACCAGAAGCTCTTTGACATGAATGGCGAAGAAAATGCACAGTACAATAGTTCTGAGGAGTTTCAGCTGGCGCCACTGAGCACTTTGCATTTCAATAAGAACATTATGGGTACTGTGGATATCCGTCTGCTGTATGGTCTTATCGGCATTGCCCTCTTTTTGGTTCTGTTGGCTAGTATTAATTATATTAATCTGGCTACGGCCCAAGTACCTTATCGAGCGAAGGAAATCGGAATCCGCAAAACCTTAGGGGAACAGAACAAGCACCTTACCTGGAGCTTTTTTATGGAAACCTGGGTAATCTGCCTGCTGGCCTTAGCCTTGGCTTGGCCCCTACGCCTCCTAATGGAGCAGTTCTTCAACAGCTACTTGCCGGAAGATCTGCAACAGTTTGATAACAGCTTTCCTATCGGGTTGTTCCTTCTCGGGTTAATTGTATTTATAAGTGTGCTAAGTGCAATATATCCGGCATACCTGATTAATAGGATACAGGTTGCAGAGGTTCTCAAAATTAAAGGTGCTGTGAAGATGAGCTTCGGGAGTTTGATTTTCCGGAAAGGCATGATTGTTTTTCAATTCTTAATTGCGCAGGTATTTGTCATTGCTACAGTTATTATGGGCTTGCAGTTGGACTTTCTGCTTTCCAAGGATCCAGGTTTTAAGAAGGATGCTATCCTGACCTTGACCTTACCCTATAAGAAATCGGAAGCCCCGGATGTGGATCCATTTTTAATCAAAAACAAGTTACAGGCTTACAAGGAAATCAAAGGATCGGCCTTAGGCCACTTGCCGATGTCGGATATCCACTTCGGTAATAATTACAGCACACAATCTGATACCGGCAAGGTTGAAATTAATATGCCCCTGAAAGAAATCGACGATAGCTATGTAGACTTATTTGGCATCAAGATATTGGCAGGGCGAAATATCGCGCTGAGCGATACTTCCCGAGGGATTCTCATGAGTCGATTGGCGATTGAAAAGCTAGGCTTTAAATCGCCTGAGCAGGCAATTGGCGGACAGGTTTTCAATGGGGATAAAAACTTGGAGATTGTCGGTGTCGTTGAAGACTTGAACAACAAGTACCTACGCAGCAAGTTGGAACCTTTGGTCCTCTTCCCGTCAATAGACCGTCGTGATCTGCGAACCTTGAGTATTCGCTTAAGCGATAACCCGAAAGAGTGGCAGGCAGGTATTGCCCATGTGGAGAAGGAGTGGAAAGCCTTGTACCCCAAAGCAACCTTCAGCTATGAATTCTATGACGAGCACATCAAACATCTTTATGAGTCAGACTTGCGCTTTAGCAGCGTCATCAACCTCTCGACAGCCATTACCATCCTGATTAGCTGCCTAGGATTAATAGGATTAGTAACCCTCACTACGGCACAGCGAACCAAAGAGATCGGTATCCGTAAAGTATTGGGAAGTACCGTTAGTGGCATCGTTGGTTTATTATCGAAAGACTATCTAAAGCTTGTTTTGCTATCTATTGTACTAGCTAGTCCGATCGCTTGGTGGGCTGTTCATAAATGGCTGGAATCTTTTGCTTTTAAAATAGATGTCAGCTGGTGGATGTTCGTTATTCCTGCGCTATTGACACTGTTGGTCGCTTTCTTTACCATGAGCTACCAATCGGTAAAAGCAGCAAGAAGTAATCCGGTGGATAGCCTGCGGGATGAGTAAAACTAACGATTCGCACCTAATAGCTACCTCAGGGTTCAAAAAGTCTCAGACCCTAGATTTAATTATAAACTTTAAACCCGATAACCATGCTATCCCATATCAAATCCCGCATCCCGCGCCTACTTCGCAGCCCCATTAGCTGGGTTCAGCTGATTGGCTTTGCGGTGGCTATTGCGACAGCTACCATATTATACTTAACAGCGATGTTCGAGCTATCTTTTGATAGCTTCCACACGAATAAGGAACGAATCGGCTTGCTATACATGCGTTCGGAGGAGCGTGGTGCTATCATCAGCAATTCGAGTATGGCTCCTCCATTAGCACCATTGGTATCGAAGGAATTACCGGAGGTAGAAGCCAGCACGCGGGTATTGAATGCCCAAATGATGCTGCGCCATGGCGATAAGGAAATAGCCTCGGAATTGAAATATGTGGATGCCTCTTTTTTAAAGATATTTAGCTTCCCCATGGATCAAGGAAATGAAACAGCCTTGGATAATCAAGACGGCTTGGTGATTAATGAAGCGATGGCGGAATCCTTATTTGGGAGCAAGCAGGTGCTTGGAAAAGCCGTAGAGCTTAATATAAATGGAAATTGGGAAAGCCGGATTATCACGGGCGTTTCCAGCGTGAATCCCCGGAACTCCAGCATCAGCTTTAGCAGCTTAATGCGATTTGAGCAAAGCCCAAACTACAAGGAACTGGAAAACGACTGGAGCTATAAAAATCATGCCGTGTATGTAAAGCTAAAGGCCCAATCCATTGATGCCGCAGGCTTCCAGAAAGCCACGGTAGCCTTTATAAATCAACATGAAAAAGTAGCCATCGAGAAATTAAAACGCGATGGCGCAAAGGCTGATGCTAATGGCGCTTACTTAAGCTTACGCATCCTGCCTTTAAAAGATGTTCATTTAAGCGATATTGGAAAAGGTGAAGTGGAAACCAGCAAATTCCCCTGGATACTACTGGTAATCTCCGGATTGATTCTATTTATTGCTGGTTCCAACTTCGTGAACCTATCCTTAGCCAGCGCCATGACCCGGATTAAGGAAATTGGAACCCGTAAAACCATAGGCGGATCGACCTTTCAATTGTTCATGCAGTTTTGGATGGAGTCGGCCTTTATTTGTGTATTATCCCTATTGCTTGGCCTGGCGCTAGCGAGTTTGCTATTGCCCGAATATAATGCCACCCTGAACTACCAGTTTAAAATCGCACAGCTTTTTAGCTCCTTAAATATTAGCTTGTTCCTGGCTGCTTTCTTGCTACTAACTATCATTACCGGAGGCTACCCTGCCCTACGCATGGCCAACGTGAATATTATTAACAGCCTGAAAGGAAAGAGCAGCGTAAAATCGACCTACCTGCAAAATAGCTTAACCGTGCTGCAGTTTTCCATCGCCATGATTTTATGCATTGCCACCGTCATCATCAGCTACCAGCTGCATTACCTCAGCAACAGACCTTTGGGATTTAACAAAACGGAAGTCATCAGCATTCCTATCGGTCAGGGAATCGATGCAAACCTTGCCATAGAGCGCATGCGCAATACGCTGGCCGCTTACCCTTGGGTAAAAAGTGTATCCGCTAGTGATATCAACCTAGGTCGAGGGCGTGATGGTTCCACCAGCACCAGTAGGTTTGGATTCGACCAAGATGGAACAGAGATCGTTACGAATTACTTGACTATTGATTACGACTACCTAAAAACTCTGGGAATAAAACTTTTAGCGGGTCGCGACTTCGACCGGCAGCATAAAACAGATGAAAATGCTGTATTGATTAATAAAGAAATGGCCGACCTGCTTGGAGGACCTGAAAAAGCTTTAAACAGCACCCTGGAAATGGATAACAACCCTACCATTGTAGGTATTGTAGACAACTTTCATTTTCATGATCTGAAGCGCGAGGTTGGACCATTAACCATGGGCCTGCCAATTGGGGGCTTCGACCTATCGTATATCTTTGTGCGCATCCACAGCAGCAACCTGCAACAAAGTTTGAAACAGGTAGAAGATACGTGGAAATCCATCAACCCCAAAGCCAGCATTGCGGCTAGCTACCTCGATGAGAATACCCAAAACCTATACAACAACGACCGGCGGATTGCTAAAATCGTCATTGCCGGCGCTTCCGTGGCTATTGCTATTTCCTGCTTAGGCTTATTTGCTTTGACCCTGCTATTAATAAATGGCAAGATCAAGGAAATCGGCATCCGTAAGGTGTTGGGGTCTTCTATCACGAATATCATCTTGTTGCTATCCAAGAATTTCTTGATGCTAATCGGCTTGGCCTTTCTTATTTCCACACCGATAGCCTGGCTATTGATGACTCGCTGGTTGGAGGCCTTTGCCTTCCGCATTGCCATTCAATGGTGGATGTTTGCCCTCGCCGGTGGAATTGCCCTAGGCTTCGCGATGCTGACCGTCGCCTGGCAAACCTTTAAGGCTGCACGGGTGAATCCAGCATCTACCTTAAAAGAAAATTAATCCGACCTTTTATTGACCTTTAAGCATAATTGTTAACATGGGAGTAAAACAAAAGATTTAACGTATAGGGAATGATGATCAAGAATAATCTTAAAATTACGATTCGGAATCTTCGGAAAAACTGGGGATTTACGCTATTAAATATTCTCGGGTTAACGATGGGGTTTTCAGGATTTATCCTATCCTATCAGTATATCAATCGCGAAATCAGTTACGATCAATGGAATCCAAATTATGAGCAGATCTATTTGGTTGGCCTCACGGAAAATGGCAAGTTTAGCGAAGAGACGCCCCCATCTTTAGCGCCGCTTATTCAAGCGCAGCTTCCGGAGGTTGTCCGTGCCGGGCGGTCTATCCACTATCCTTATGGGGGTTATCCCCTATTCGGCGAGTCTACGGTTTTTTTGCGGAAAGCGATGCTGGTCGACTCGGCCGCGGCATCCATATTTCAAGTGCAAAGCAAAACTGGCCCTGTGTATAAATCAACGGATCAAAAAGAAGCAAGCTTGATTAATCAAGCCTATGCCGATCGTTTATTTAAGGCTGATGATATGGATTTTGACACACCAAAGGCGGTGCCGATGCTATCTTTAGCAACGGGGATGCAGGAAATGATTTATGGCATTGCGGCAGATCGGCCCCTATCGATCCTTAATTACGATTTACTGTTAATAAATGAAATCCAAGATGAACGCGCAACGGGTAACCCCTTTAGCTTTCAAACCTATATTCAGGTCAAAGAAAACACGGATATTGCGCTGCTACAAGCTAAACTAACAGCGCTTTTCCAGCAGGAGATAGTACCTAAAGACCCATTAAAGTCTACAAATTATAGCAAAGGCGGGATTTACCTCGACCCTTTATCCAACCTGCATTTACGGCCGAAAGCAGGTTCTAACAGTCCCTATTTATTGGTATGGGTGATTGGATTGATTTCAGGATTTATATTAGTGCTTGCGGGAGCTAATTTTGCGAATATGATGTTAGCGCAGGCCAACAGCAGATTAAAAGAACTAGCCATAAAGAAAATATTGGGCAGCTCGCGTTCGCAAATTGTGCTTCAACTCTTGATTGAAGTGTTGCTGATTACGCTGAGTGCCGCCATGTTAAGCTGTATCTTGCTCCTCCTCTCCGCGAATATCCTTCAGCAATGGTTCTATGAAGACGTAAAGGCGTATTTATTCTCCAGCACCAGCATGCTGCAATTAGGCTTGGCGGTGCTGCTGACCACCCTGCTTTCCGGCATCTACCCTGCTGTGGTCATTTCCAGGTTCAACCTGAACCAACTCTTAAAAGGCGAAACGGGCACTACAGGAAGTAACCAGAACTTTAGGCATGCTTTATTAGGCATTCAGGTGCTATTTGCGTTAATTTTTGTTGTTGGGCTGTTGGTGGTGCAACAACAGGTGCACTATATAAAACAGGCGGAAAAGGGATTTGAACCGGCACAAATTGTCAACTTCAAAGGCATTGGGCTTTATTTTAACCCTAATCCTGGCGGCAATTTTGAGGATTTTAAAACCCGACTGGACCAATCGCCCTATATTAGCTCGGCCTCCAGTGCCACCAATATTCCAGGCGATATTACGCCAGCGCCCAATAAGGAATTTTCCTATGCCGGCAAGGCTTTTGATATGGCGCATCTCGGCATTGATAGCCGTTATTTTAAAACCTTGGAAATTGAAACGATCGCGGGCCAGGCCAACCAATCCTTAAGCCAACTGCTCCAAGATTCAACGAAGCATTACGCCGTCATTAACGAATCGGCGGCTAAAACATTAGGTTTACCACAGGCCATTGGCAGCAATGTGAAGGGCTGTGGGGTAAATTTTGAAATTATTGCCGTTGTGAAAGACAGCAAGGTATTTGGCTTTGAAAACCAGGTTGTACCGACACTTTACAGCTATAGAAACGAATGTAGTGTAGGTCGGTATATGACGACCCTAATGGTAAAAACGACGGCTGGCTACAGCCAAGAAGCAATTGCGACAATTGCCGAAGAATGGGCGAAGGTGGAAGCGGCCAAAAACCTGCCCTTAGACTATGAATATATGGATCAGAAATATGCGCAATTACATGCAAAGCAAGATGAATTGCAAACCGCATTAAGCAGTTTTACCGGCCTAAGTGTCATCCTTGTTGCTTTCGGTTTATTTAGCATGTCCTTATTTCAAATCAGCCAGCGAAAGAGAGAGATCAGCATTCGGAAGGTGCTGGGTGCCTCGGTGGGGAACCTGTTTCTGCAATTAAACCAACCTTTTATGATCATATTTAGCATAGGCTGTGTGCTAGGCATTCCGATAGCTTATTACCTGCTGCAGCATTGGCTAGCCAATTTCGCTTATCATATCGAGTTGCATTGGGGCTATTTTGCGGTTGCGGCCGTGCTGGTATTCTTGTTAATTCTTGTGGTGGTAAGCGTGCAAACCCTACGCGCTGCCAAAGCAAATCCGGAGGAGAATCTGCGGAATGAATAAGATGTTAGAAAGGCGCTGTGAGGCATGAACTTATTATCAAACAATCTATAAGGGGTGGTTTTTTAAGCAAATAAATAGTAAAACATGATTAAACTAGAACAACTTTTTAAATGGTATTCTCAAGGGAATAACCGTTCATTTGTATTAAAAGATATAAACCTAAGCATTGAGGCGGGTGATTTTGTATCGATTATGGGGCCTTCCGGCTCCGGGAAATCGACCTTGCTGAACGTCATCGGTATGTTGGATGAACCGAATGAGGGCAAGTATTATTTTATGGGGGAGGATGTTTTGGCGATGAAAACGAAAAAGCGGAATCAGCTGTTTCAGGCGCATATGGGCTATGTGTTTCAATCGTACCACCTCATTGATGAGTTGACGGTTTATGAGAATATCGAAACGCCCTTAATCTATAAAAACTTATCCTCGGCAGATCGAAAGGCGATTGTGAGCGATTTATTGGATCGTTTTCACATCGTCGGCAAGAAGGATCTATTCCCGGCTCAACTTTCCGGTGGGCAACAACAGATTGTCGGTATTGCCAGAGCCTTGGCAGGTTCGCCGAAGGTATTATTGGCAGATGAGCCTACAGGTAACCTCAATTCTAAACAAGGGGAAGAAATTATGGAACTCTTTACCCAATTGAACAAAGATGGGGTAACGATCATTCAGGTGACCCATTCGGAGAAAAATGCAGCCTATGGCCATCGGATCCTTGAAATGTTGGATGGGCAGATAAAATAGGCTAGATTAATCTTTTGTTAATGTGTCTTTATTTTCCTAATTTTAAATGTGAATGAAAAGGAAATAAAGGCACTAATATCTTTATTGGATGACCCCGATAAAGGCATTTTCCAGGAGATTGAGCATAAGTTAATCACCTGCGGTCCTGAGGTTGTTCCTTTTTTGGAAAGCTCCTGGGAGTCATCCTTCGACCCCTTATCGCAAAGCCGTATTGAGAATATCATTCATAAAATCCAATTCGATCAGGTTAAGAACGACCTGCAGCTGTGGAAGCTGAACAATCAGGAAGACTTGCTGGAAGGCTTATTGATTATCAACCGGTATCAGTACCCGAACCTCCATGAGGATCAGGTGTACTATCAGCTGGCCGAATTGCGCCGTTCTGCCTGGTTCCACCTCATGTATGACATGAGCTCCCTGGAAAAGGTAAAGCTTTTAAATAACATTATATTTAGGGAATTTGGCCTTTCTGGCAATACCTCCAACTACCACGACCCACAGAATTCCTTTATCCATAAGGTGCTGGAATCGAAGAAAGGAAACCCGATTAGCTTGGCTTGTATTTATGCGCTCGTGGCGCAGAAGCTAGATATTCCAATTTATGGGGTGAATTTGCCCAAGCATTTTGTGCTGGCGTATATGGATGAACAGCATCCGGATAAGGTGGCCTTTTACATCAATGTATTCAACCGTGGACAGATTATGCGGGAGGAGGATATCTTCGCCTTCCTGCGGCAGCTAAACCTGCCTCTATCCGAAGAGTACTCGCAACCATGTGATAACCTCGCCATCATAAAACGGGTATTACGAAATCTGATTGCTGCGTATGAGCATATCGATAATGCCGAAAAGCGGATGGACATCGAGCTTTTGCTGGGCCTGCTGGAAGATTAAGCCCTTATCTGGAATCTAACGATAAGCCTGATGGGGTAGAGTCGCCGTAGACAAACTTAGCATCCGGCTTCGCATCACCTGTTGCCGTTTTCAAGAAACGATAAACCGCCTTAGCGCCCGGGTCGGCCACAAATAAGTATTTGCTATCCTTTTTAAAATCCAGCTCCACATCTGTCGGACGTATCAATCCAGTTTGTCCACCAGCAATAACACGGGTAGGTGATATGGTTCCTGCTTGCTTCGCTAACTCGCTAAAGTTTTCAAAGATCAAAATCTTTCCTTGTGCCGTTGTTCCGCTGCCGGTATAATCAGTAACTGCCAACACATTATTAATGGTATCTAAGGACATGCCCTGTATATTCTGTGAGCCTGAAATGGTCAATCTACGGGACGCTTTTACATCGTTGTACAAGGTATCCACTTTGCGGGAAACAACATCGTCATAGATATCTATCCCTCCATTGGCACCTGTTCTCGTAACATATACAATGTTACCAGCGATGGCAATGGCCCATGGTTTTAAGTCATCGGTAATAATAAAGCGTTGGGAAACCTTCATATAACGATCTCTACCTTTTGGACGATTGTATACGGCGATGGTGGAATTCGCATTATCTAAGGCAAATAAATTATCTACACTTGGGTAGTATACCAAGCCGGTCACATTTTTTAGATGTCTGTTTTGGATTTTCCCACTGTTGGTCAGGTTTCCTTCAGGTCCTACCGGGAAAATCTGCAAGACGGTGTCACGTGGTTCACGGTTAATGGTACTCATGAATACGCGTTGTGCTGCCGGATTAAAGGTAATGGCATTGCCACCCCTGGTTGCCGACTCGAAGTACATGAAGTTGGAGGTTGTATTTTCGAAGTTGGTAGAATCTGAACGTAACATCACACCTATGTTTACAGGCTGGGTTCCCTGATCATTGGGGTTGTAATCTGAAAATGCGATATATAAACGGGAGAAATCTCTATTTACGAAAGGTTCGTCATCGTCGCGCTTGCAGGCTGTAAAACCAATGATTGTCGCCAGCACCCCGATGCCGAATATCCATTTTAAATTCATGTTCTTGTTATTTTATTACAAATGTAAAAATTTTAAAGGTATTCCGGTGCGGTACCAACCCTCAAGAAATGTTAATTTGAATAAATAAAGGGATTTATGTAACATTGCACCTAAGAATTGAATGATATGGAGAATAATGAATTGGTAAGAGAAAAGCTGACTCTGCCTAACGACGGTAAGAAGCTATTGCTTCATTCTTGTTGTGCACCCTGCGCTGGGGAGGTAATGGAAGCCTTGATTTCATCGAATATAGATTTCACCATCTATTTCTACAATCCTAATATCCATCCTCGCAAGGAGTACGATCTTCGTAAGGAAGAGAACATCCGCTTTGCCGAGAAGCATAACATTCCATTTATTGACGCCGATTACGATGTGGACCATTGGTTTGAATTGGCCAAAGGAATGGAACAGGAGCCTGAACGCGGCATCCGTTGCACCATGTGCTTCGATATGCGCTTTGAAAAAACCGCTGAATATGCAGCTGCCAACGGCTTCGATGTGATTTCTAGCTCCTTGGGTATCTCCCGTTGGAAAAACATGGAACAGATAAACGATTGTGGCCTTCGTGCTGCATCGCGACACCCCAATATGGAGTACTGGACCTTCAACTGGCGCAAGAAAGGCGGCTCGGCACGCATGCTGGAAATCTCCAAGCGCGAGAAGTTCTACATGCAGGAGTATTGTGGCTGTGCTTACTCCCTACGCGACACCAATAAGTGGCGTATGGCTAATAACAGAGAGAAAATAGAATTAGGAAAAAACTATTACGAGTAGCATTTACGATTTTTTAAAATAAATTTCATTTATACTTATTTAATCGTTAATTTTGCAGGCTCAAATGCAAGATTGTGAAGTATCTAAAACAATATAGAATACCCTTTTCAGGTCTTTCGACAGGTAAACACAGTTTTGACTTTGATGTTGATGAGAAGTTCTTTGCTTGTTACGAACATTCCTTGGTAAAGGAAGGAGACCTTAAAGTTCAGGTTGATATACAGAAACAGGAAAACATGTTGATTGCCACCTTTGATATTCAAGGGACCATGAAACTGACCTGCGATGTATGTTTATCTCAATTTGACGCCCCGATTCATATTCAGGAGCGCGCCTTGATCAAGTTCTCGGAAGAAGATTGGCAGGATGATACCGAAGAGGTCATTATGCTATCCAAAAACGATTACGAACTAGACATTGCCCCGTTGCTATACGAATACATCAATGTGGCGGTTCCTCCTTACACCAAATGTAGCGAACAAGGTGTGAATATCAGTTGCGACCCGGAAATGCTGGAGCGCATCCAAAATGAACAAGAAGACGACACATCAACACGGGACGATGATCAAATCGACCCACGTTGGGAAGCATTAAAAAATATTAAGAATAACTAAAACGAGAAATACGAGATGGCACATCCAAAACGTAAAACTTCTAAATCTAGAAGAGACAAAAGAAGAACACACTATAAAGCTGAATTACCAAGCTTAACAGTTTGTAAAGAAACTGGCGCGGTTCACACACCTCACCGTGCTTACACAGTTGACGGTAATTTATATTACAACGGTAAATTAATTATCGAGAACACGGCTGTTGTCTAACAACATCATTCGAATAAACATCCCAAAAAAGTGTAATATTTTATATTATTCGCTTTAATTTGGGATGTTTTTTGCGTATTATTGAATTTTATAAATAATAACGAATGAAGATTGGATTAGACGTATTGGGGGGAGATTATGCACCGGACTCAAACATTAAAGGTGCAATCGAAGCTCAAAAATTGCTAGACGAATCTCAGCGCATAGTATTATTTGGCGACGAATCCGCCACCAAAAAAGCTATTGAAGCAGCGGGATCCGACCCCTCAAAATTTGATTATGTTCATGCCCCTGAAAACATCAGCATGCATGAGCATCCTACCAAAGCAATCACACAAAAACCCGACTCCTCTATTGCGAAAGGGTTTGAACTATTAAAAGCTGGAGAGATCGATTCCTTCTCCTCAGCCGGTAATACAGGAGCGATGCTAGTTGGCGCAATGTTCAGTGTGAAAACTGTACCTGGCGTTATGCGTCCGGCCATTGCCACCAATGTTCCCAAACTAAAAACTGGCTTCGGCATTCTACTCGATGTAGGAGCGAATGCAGACTGTAAACCGGAGATGCTCAACCAATTTGCCCTAATCGGCAGCCTCTATGCAGAACATGTATATGGCATTAAATCGCCAAAAGTAGGCCTGTTGAACATTGGCGAAGAAGAAGAGAAAGGAAACAACCTAACCATCGCAACCTATCCCCTATTAAAAGCAAACGACAAGATTAATTTTATCGGAAACGCCGAAGGCCGCGACTTGTTCAGCGAGCATGCCGACGTTTTTGTTTGTGATGGGTATACCGGGAATGTGGTGCTGAAATTGGCCGAATCGTTTTATGTGGTGACCCTGAAAAAAGGATTCAAAGATCCGTTTTTCGATCGCTTCAACTACGAGCAATACGGAGGCAGCCCTATTCTAGGGGTGAATGCGCCGGTTATTATAGGCCACGGCATATCAACTCCGGAAGCTATTAAAAATATGGTTTTATTATCAAGAGATATGATTGCTTCGCAATTTGTGGAGAAAATCAGATCAGCGTTTAATTAATTAATATGTCGAAAATTCATGCCGCCATTACGGCAGTAAATGGTTATGTCCCGGACTATATTTTAACAAACAAGGAATTAGAGTCGATGGTGGAGACCAACGACGAGTGGATTGTCAGCCGTACGGGTATTCGCGAACGCAGAATATTAAAAGACCCGATGAAAGCCACTTCTGATCTTGCAGTACCTGCCGTTTTAGGCTTATTGGAAAAGCGAGGCATCTCGGCCGAGGAAATCGAATTGATTATCTTCTGTACCAGTACTCCTGATATGTTATTCCCGGCGACGGCGAATATTTTAGCCGATAAAATTGGCGCCAAGAACGCTTGGGGATACGACCTACAAGCTGCATGTTCTGGCTTCTTATTCGGATTAACAACCGGGGCTCAGTTCATTGAGTCCGGCAAACATAAAAAGGTGTTGGTAGTTGGTGGCGACAAGATGTCGGCCGTTGTAAACTACCAAGACCGCAATACATGTATTTTATTCGGTGACGGCTGTGGCTGTGTGTTATTGGAACCAGATACCGAAGGCAATGGATTGCAGGATGCTATTTTACGTACCGATGGTTCTGGCGGTCAGTTCTTGAACATCAAGGGCGGGGGCTCCTTGAATCCGGCTAGCCATGCTACCGTAGATGCTGGCTTGCACTATGCCTACCAAGAAGGACGTACAGTATTTAAATTTGCCGTAACCAACATGGCCGATGTGGCTGTGGAAATCATGGAGCGAAACAACTTGACCGCTAATGATGTTAACTGGTTAGTGCCGCATCAAGCCAACAAACGCATCATCGATGCGACGGCGGAACGTGCCGGCCTACCGGAAGAAAAAGTGATGGTGAACATCCAAAAATATGGAAATACAACCAGCGGAACTATTCCTTTGTGTTTATGGGAGTGGGAAAGCCAGTTGAAAAAAGGCGATAACCTAATCTTAGCGGCCTTTGGCGGCGGATTTACCTGGGGATCGGTCTATTTAAAATGGGCCTATTAATATCCCGGATTTTATTACCTTTACAGTTAATCTATTTAATCAAGAAACATTAAACAAACCTACTAGCATATGAGTATGGATATTAAACAAATTCAGGATTTAATCAAATTTGTTTCTAAATCAGGAGTCAACGAAGTATCTATCGAAGAGAAAGATTTCAAGATTACCATTAAAACAAATCAAGAACCGACTTATGTAACAGCAAGTGTTCCTGCCGCCGTAGCAGCGCCAGTTGCCGTTGCTGCCCCAGCAGCAGCGCCTGCCGCTCCAGCGACTCCAGCAGCAGCTCCAGCCGAGGATAACTCGAAGTTCATCACGGTTAAATCTCCAATTATCGGAACATTCTACCGTTCACCAGGACCAGATAAAGCAGTATTCGTAAATGTTGGCGATGAGATTGCTCCAGGTAAAGTATTATGTATCGTTGAGGCGATGAAATTGTTCAACGAAATCGAATCTGAAGTATCAGGAAAGATTGTGAAGATCTTAGTAAATGATGCCCAACCAGTAGAATACGATCAACCATTATTCTTGGTTGACCCTAGCTAAGCCACGGATTAAAATCCAATAAATATAGCGCGAAGCGAAAACTGTTACATCATTTTATATTATGTTCAAAAAAATATTAATTGCAAATAGAGGCGAGATTGCACTGCGAATTATCCGTACTTGTAAAGAGATGGGCATTCAGAGTGTGGCCGTATATTCTACTGCTGACCGCGACAGCTTACACGTACGCTTTGCGGACGAAGCCGTATGTATCGGTCCGCCGGCGAGTAAAGATTCCTACTTAAACATCCCGAATATCATTGCAGCTGCAGAGTTAACCAATGCAGATGCCATTCACCCAGGCTACGGTTTCCTATCGGAAAACGCGAAGTTCTCTGCCATCTGTGCCGAATACGGTATCAAGTTTATTGGTGCTACTGCCGAGCAGATTGAGAAAATGGGCGATAAAGCTTCCGCAAAAGAAACCATGAAACAGGCAGGTGTTCCTACGGTTCCAGGTTCTGACGGTTTGGTACCGGATGTGAAAACAGGATTGAAGCTTGCCAACGAAATGAAATACCCGATTATCCTGAAAGCAACAGCTGGAGGTGGCGGTCGTGGTATGCGTATCGTATGGAAGGATGAGGAGTTTGAACCAGCCTGGGATTCTGCACGTCAGGAAGCCGGAGCAGCCTTCGGAAACGACGGTATTTACCTAGAGAAATATGTGGAAGACCCACGTCACATTGAGATCCAAGTAATTGGTGACCAGTATGGCACGGTATGTCACCTTTCAGAACGTGACTGTTCCATCCAACGTCGTCACCAGAAATTGGTAGAAGAAGCACCGTCTCCTTTTATCACACCTGAATTACGTGCGCAAATGGGTGAAGCAGCAATCAAAGGTGCACAAGCTGTAAAATATGAAGGAGCAGGTACAATCGAGTTCTTGGTTGACAAACACCGTAACTTCTACTTTATGGAAATGAATACCCGTATCCAAGTAGAGCACCCGGTTACCGAAGAAGTGATCAACTTCGACTTAATCAAAGAACAGATTAAAGTAGCAGCAGGTATTCCGATCTCTGGAAAGAGCTACGAGCCTACCATGCATGCGATCGAGTGTCGTATCAATGCGGAAGATCCGTTCAACAACTTCCGTCCGTCACCAGGAAAGATTACCAATTTCCACTCTCCAGGAGGTCATGGTGTGCGCGTCGATACGCACGTATATTCCGGATATTCTATTCCACCGAATTACGACTCCATGATTGCGAAGTTAATCACCGTGGCGCAAACCCGTGAGGAAGCAATCAACACGATGGAGCGTGCCTTAAGTGAATTTGTGATCGAAGGTGTGAAAACTACCATTCCACTTCACTTACGTTTAATGCGTGATCCGAACTTTAGAGCAGGTAATTTTACAACTAAATTCATGGAGACTTTCGACCTTACGGAATACCCTGATGAAGAAGTTATATAAAATTTACTTTACATAAACAAAACATGCCATTCTTCTGCCGAAGAATGGTATTTTTGTTTTCTAACGTATATCATATTCGTACCTACATACATGTCTAAGAATCTTAAACTAATTGAAGCCATAAAAAATAAAGGCAAGAACCTAGAATCTGAAATGTCATTCTTTGACCACCTGGAAGTTCTTCGCTGGCATATCATCCGTTCGGTTATTGCGATTTGCGTATTTGCAATATTATCCTTTACCTTTTACGATTTTGTCTTTAACCAAATCATTATGGGGCCAAAGAGTCTGGATTTCTGGACTTACCGCATGATGTGTAAGGTAGGCGTACTCTTAAACCTGGATGGCTTCTGTGTAGAACGCATTCCTTTCAATATTATCAACACGGAACTTGCCGGGCAGTTCATGTTGCAAATCAACTCCTGTTTGTTGATGGCTGTTGCCTTAGGCTTTCCTTACCTCCTATTTGAAGTCTGGTTATTTATCAAACCTGCATTAACCGAGGTAGAACGTCGTTCAGCACGTGGATTCGTCTTATACGCCACGGTCTTATTTATTATTGGTGCCTTGTTTGGCTATTATATTGTGGTTCCTTTGTCGGTAAACTTCCTGGCCAATGTTTCCTTGAGTGAGGAAATCACCAACCAGATTACCATCGACTCGTACCTCTCTACGATTGCCACCCTGACCTTAGGCTGTGGGGTTATTTTCCTACTTCCGATCTTAATCTTCATCCTATCGAAAATCGGTATCATGACCCCTGAGTTCATGCGTGCCAGCCGTCGTTACGCGATTGTGATTATCTTGGTCATTGCCGCCATCATTACCCCTACTGCAGATATCATTACCCTCTTAACGGTAAGTGCGCCGATGTTTATTCTCTATGAATTAAGTATCATGGTATCGGCCAATGTGAAACGCAGTAAAGAATTAGCAGAAAAAGAATTTTATAACAGTAAATAAAAAATCATGTCTAAAAAAATAGCTATCGGAGGAGACCATGCAGGTGTGGAGTATAAAGCTGCCCTAGTAACCTACTTACAAGAACTAGGTTACATTGTAGAGGATTTCGGCACAAACACAACCGACTCTGTAGATTATCCGGACTTTGCACACCCAGTTGCTAGCAGCGTGGAAAACCAAAGCAATGAGGTTGGTATTTTAATTTGCGGATCTGCCAATGGTGTTGCCATTACGGCCAACAAACACCAAGGCATTCGTGCGGCCATTTGCTGGTTAGAGGAGATCTCTGCCTTGGCACGTCAGCATAACAACGCCAATGTGGTATGCATCCCTGCCCGCTTTATTGACCTTGATTTAGCAAAACGTATTGTCCGCACCTTCTTAACGACCGACTTTGAAGGCGGCCGTCATGAAAACCGTGTCAATAAAATGGCTTGTTCCTAATCTTAAAACCAACACTATGAAAAGATATTTCGTGCTATCTTTCCTACTTCCGGCTTTATTTAGCTGCTCTGTGGCGCAGAACCCTACGCAACAGAAGTATGCCGAATTATTAACCCCGGAGGCGGCGAAAGCGCATCTTACCATTTTAGCCTCTAAGGAATATGCTGGTCGGGGAACCGGTCAGGAAGGCGGCCAAAAAGCAGCCGAGTACATGGCGAATACTTTTAAGGAATTGGGCTTAAAACCTGCTGTAAACGGTTCGTACTTTCAACCTGTGGCCTTGCAAAAAACAGCCTATGCTGTGGAGAACCTACAGATCAATAAGCAGGAATTACGCAATGGTAAAGACTTCTTTGTACAAGGTACGAACGACTTAAGCAGCTATACAGCCGATGAGGTTGTGTTCGTTGGCTATGGTATTCAATCGGAAAAATACAACGATTTAAAAGGCTTAGACATTACCGGTAAGGTGGTGCTATTTATTAACGATAGCGAGCCAACCAATGCCCAAGGAAACTCCTTGATTACCGGCACTAAGACCATGTCAGACTGGTCGACCAGCCGCTTTAAAAAGGTACAGGAGCTTTTAAAACTAAAACCAAAATTAATTATTGCTACCGGCAACCAGACTTCTGATATGATTGCCCGCTTTGGTAACCGCATGACTGGCGGACGCTATAGCCTGCAAGGCAGTAACTCGCAGCCCCGTAGCGGACAAGCTGCAGCACCAGTAATCAACCTGACGGTAGAAGCCGCCAATAAACTATTGGCCGCAAAGAAAACCACGGTAGATCAGCAGGTAGACAAAATAAAAAGTTCAGGCAAACCGAATTCCTTCAACCTCAAGGCGAGTATCAATGCCAAGATGGGCGTAAAGGACGAGCAGTTTGAAGATCCTAACGTATTGGGACTAATTGAAGGAACCGATAAGAAGGATGAAATTGTGATTATCTCTGGTCACTATGACCATGATGGAATCTTACCAGATGGCACCTTCTTCCCGGGAGCCGATGATAATGGCTCTGGAACGGTTGGCGTATTGGAATTAGCCAAAGCATTTGCGGCGGCCAAAAAAGATGGAAAAGGACCACGCAGAACCATTCTATTTATGGGCTTTGCGGCGGAAGAGAAAGGCCTATTGGGTTCTCAGTTCTATTCCGAGCATCCAATCTTCCCATTATCCCAAACCGTCACCTGTTTGAATTTAGACATGATTGGCCGTATTGATGACAAGCACTTAAACGGAAACCACAATTACATCCACGCTATTGGCCCGGAGGTATTGAGCTCCGAATTAAAGGCCATCAATGAAAAAGCCAACGAAACCTATACCCAAATGGAGCTGGATTATATGTATGACGATCCGAAAGATCCAATGCGTATCTATTACCGCTCTGACCAGTATAACTTGGCAAAACATGGTATTCCGGTTATCTTTTACTTTTCCGGATTACACCCTGATTACCACACGCCAAATGATACAGTAGACCGCATCGACTTCAACATGATGTCGAAACGCGAGAAACTCGTATTCCATACGGCCTGGGAAATCGCAAACCGCGATAACCGCTTAGTAGTCGATAAAGCCGTAGAAAAACCATAAGGTTTCCGCAACAAAATAGAAAGGGTCGAAAAATATTTCGACCCTTTTTTTATTTTTTACTTGCAAATATCAACAGGAGAAGTATATTTGTAGTGTATTACATCACTAATACACCAAAACATTAAATTATGATCAGTATAACATCATTGAACTACGCATATTCGAAGAAAAAGAAAATTCTTACGGATATCAGCTGCACCCTACGTCCTGGTCACATTTACGGCCTACTGGGCCTAAATGGGGAAGGAAAAACCACCCTGATTAAACTCATAGCTGCCATGCTCTTGCCCAATTCCGGACAAATATGCTATGCTACGCTCCAAAGTAGTAAACGGTCTGCCGATTACTTCAATGAGGTTTTCTTTCTACCCGACAGCAGCAAGCTTCCCGATTTACCTATAGAAAAATTCGGAAGCCTATATGGCCTGTTCTACAGCCGCTACAACCATGAAGAATATACAGACTATCTGAAAGCTTTCAATATTCCGATTGAAAATGGGTTAAGTGCACTATCCTTAGGCCAACAACGCAAAGTACATATTGCCTTCGCCCTGGCCTGCAATTGCAGCGTATTGTTAATGGATGAACCTACCAACGGCTTAGACATCCCTTCTAAAACCATCTTTCGGAAACTGATTTCAAAATCGATGAACGAGCAAAAGCTCTATGTTATTTCTTCGCATCAAATCCGAGACATTGATCAGCTTTTAGACGCTTTATTGATTTTGCACCAAAGAAAACTTATCGTGAACAGTAGCTTACAAGAGCTTGCACAATCCTATAAGATCAGCACTGAATTGCAGCCTCAAGAAGAAGTAATCTATACCGAGCATGTATTTGAAGGTCAAAAACACCTGGTAAAATCAACAAGCAACGAAGAAAACCCCGTAGACATCGAGTTTTTATTCAATGCCTTCACCCATGCTAACCAACCTATAGCCTTATGAAAATGACCTTAAACTACGTAAAAAATATATTTTACAGCCATAAATATTTAGCAGTCAGCCTTCCTCTTTTCGCTTTTATTGGCTTCGTTGGCTTGTTCATATTTACGAAAAAGAACGTATTGGATTGGATCGATTTAATAAATACCCTACCAAATCCAAGTCCTAAGCAAATCCTAGAATTAAGTAGTGTCAGTGCATTTAATGACTCCATTGCTTTGGTCATCTTCTTGCCCTTTATCCAGCTCTTCTTTTTAGGAAAGCTATTTTATAAATCCTACGAATTCACTTTACCGCTGCAAGCCTGGCAAAAGTATGTGGCCTATCTGCTAGTTGCCATAGTCGTATTTATCATCAATCTGTTATGTATTGTGTTTGCCAATTACCTGCTGGAATGGTACCTGCAAAAAGATTATTTAAGTATGCTGCAAAAGGCCTTTGAAGACAGTGGTTATATATACCAAGAGATTCCGGAATATAATATTCTGCATAACAGCTTCGTCAACAAAGAATTAATTAGCCTGGGCAGCTTTGTGTTTTTCTCCATCTTACCTTTTTTCTTAGCGGCGCAGTTGCTTTTTCAAAAATACAGCTTCATTAAAAGTCTCCTTATTGCAGTAGGCCTTATTGTGCTAGGGCGTATGTTTTCCACCCATGTGTGGTCAAAACATTTCACCTACATCAATAACGAGCAGTATATAAGCATGTATCAGGTAATGATTATTATTATTCCGGCCCTCCTATGCTATATAGGATTTTATTACTTTTTCAAAGACAAGGAGGTCTAAATGCAGTTTACAAACGATAAACCCATTTACCAACAGATTGTAGATTTGGTGGTAAAAAAAATCCTCACCGAGGAGTGGCGGGCCGAGGATAAAATCCTGTCGGTTCGCGACCTAGGTGCGGCGCTCGAAGTGAATCCAAATACCGTGATGCGCGCCTATGATAAATTACAACAAGATGAGGTCATCTTTAACAAAAGAGGATTAGGCTTTTTTGTGTCACCCGATGCCATAAGCAAAATACGGAAAGAAAGGAAAGCGCAATTCTTACACGAAGAAGCACCTCAATTTTTCCAAACAGCCAAACTTCTACACATTAGTATTGATGAATTAATTGACCTGTATAACCGAAATTAACATGAAAAAGTCCATCCCTTACGTAGGCCTAGCCTGCAGCATTTTATTTCTTGGCATTTTTATTTTGCGACCACTCTCCGGATCCTATTACCATAGCTTAACAAGTACAGAACCCGGCGACTTTCTCTCTAGGATGATGCAAAAGCTAAGTAAGCCAGAAATAGGCAAACCGATAGACCTGAATGCTATTGACCATATTATCGTTCGGCAAGAGAGCTTGGATGACGGGAATGTATTTATTAATATCTTTGAAACCGACTCTTCCCGTTTAACCGTTAGAAATTCCTTTGACTACCAGAACTACATCCCTGAAATAAACGGGAGAACTTTAACCATCCGGGTGACTGACATCAATCAGCGGCATATCGAAATTGCACTTCAACCTCAGCAGCATAAAAAGCTTACCCTACAGGGCAAATCGATACAGTTAAGTATTGTGGACAACATCAGTCCTGCATACATTTTCCCGAAACTTATACTCGAGAATCAGGCCATCGTTCGTTTTAACAATTATAACAATAGAAACGAGCAATTTGTCCTAAAAGAATTAGATGTCGCTTTATCTGGAAAATCCATCCTTAGTATTACCAATTTAAAAATCGGTAATTTACAGGCTTCCTTAAATCAATCTCGACTCGACCTTGTAGACCGAGTACAAATTGACAGCCTACAAGCCGATTTACAACAACGTAGTCATATTATGCATGCGAATGTGGAACAAACCGACAACATTAAGCATATCCAGGTCAGTGGCGATACGGAATATTATTTAGCGCATAAAAGATAAGCTAGCGCGATATAAAAACTATAGGGTTGCCCGATGTGGGCAACCCTATAGTTTTTTCCAAGTTTTTACCCGCTTATTCCGGGTTTTCTGCTGTTGCATCCCGCGATAAAGGAACCTCATCAGGCTTCGTCTCCAAATACTTATCTAAAGCAAAGAGCGACTCATCTGAGGCACGGTCTCCACCGGCAATCTTCAATTTATCAATTAATTCTAAAGCCAGTTTCTCTTCTTCAATTTGTTCCTTCACAAACCATTGGGCAAAGTTCCACGTGGCCCAATCCTTTTCTTCCATGGATTGGTTCACTAAACCATAAATCGCATTGGTATTGTCAACCTCATGTTCAAAAACCATATTAAAACAGTCTGTAATATTCTTGGGTTGTCGCTTCGGTGCTTCCACGGCTTCCACCACGGGCGTACCACCACGCTCTAAAATATACATCATAATTTTAATGGAATGATTACGCTCTTCCTGCGCATGGCGAAACAAAAAGTTAGCAATACCTCCATACCCTTTCGTGTCCGCCCAAATACCGAGTGAAAGGTAAATTTGTGAGGCTTGATTTTCCTTGGTCATCTGTTTGATCAGCGACGCTTCCATCGCTTTTGAAAGTCTATTAGTGTTCATCATATTGCTTTTTTAGAGTAACAGTCCGTAAGCGATATTGTTTCGTTAAGGCCTTTTTAAATCCCCTAATAGGTTGTAAATTTGAAGGTAAAGCATACAAACAATTACACAAACGACCTGTTTAATCATAAACCAAGAAGCTATATGGCGTTTTTAGATTATTATAAAGTATTGGGATTGGATAAATCGGCCAGCCAGGACGATATCAAAAAAGCTTACCGCAAATTGGCCCGTAAATTCCACCCGGATTTAAACCCGAACGACGAGGAAGCCAAGAAGAAATTCCAGGAAATTAACGAAGCCAATGAGGTATTGACGGATCCTGAAAAGCGGAAAAAATATGACCAATATGGCGAAAACTGGAAGCATGGCGAGGAATATGAAAAAGCACAACAGCAATATGCGCGCTCGAATGCCGGCCGTGGCGGCCAAAACCCATTCCAGGGATACGACTTTAACTACGATGGCAACTACGATACCGGTGAATATTCCGACTTTTTCGAGGAGCTCTTCGGCAGTCGCTTCTCCGGGCGCAGCTCCAACCGGCGTGGCGGTGCCTTCCGTGGGCAAGACTACAATAGCGCACTGGAGCTAACCCTCTTGCAAGCTTCACAAACCCATCAGCAAACCTTCACGGTGAACGGTAAGAACATCCGAATCACCATACCCGCAGGCGTAGAAGACGGACAGAAAATTCGATTAAAAGGGCAAGGTGCCGAAGGGATGAATGGTGGGCCAAACGGCGACTTATACATCACCTTCTCTATTAAACCTGATCCGCGTTTCCAACGCAAAGGCAGCGATCTGTATACTCAGGTAAAGATTGACCTCCCTACCGCTGTACTGGGTGGTGATACCCTGGTAGAAACGCTAAACGGAAAAATAAACGTTAAAATAAAACCGGAAACACAAAATGGCGCCAAAATACGTTTAAAAGGTAAAGGCTACCCGGTTTATAAAAAAGAAGGCAGCTTTGGGGACTTGTACGGCGAGGTGCAGGTAGAAATGCCTAAAAACTTGACCGAAGAACAAAAGAAGCTGTTTCAACAATTTGCTGACTCAATCAAGTAGACCATGGAAAAGACATTATTTAAAGTAATAGACATCTGCCGCTCGGGAAGGATTGAGCATACCTTTATTCAAGAGCTTCACCAAAACGGACTCATTGAAATCATCATTCAAGAAGAGCAAGAATTTATCGAAGAAGAACAGATTCCGCAAATCGAACGATTCTCCAATTGGCATTACGAGTTGGAACTGAATGTGCAAGGGATAGAAGTGGTGCAACACCTCATCGACCGCATCGAAAAACTACAAGAAGAGATTAAGGTTTTAAACAGGTAAGGGGGGATTAACAACACTTTTATGATCTTTATTTTGAATTTTTTGTCATCCTGAGCGAAGTCGAAGGATTGGTACGTCAGTGCAATCAATCATACATACCGCATTAATTAACAATCTATTACAAAAACATGTCATCCTGAGGGGGTAAAATGTTTGCAAAATTTATTGGACGGTGATGACATGAAGTAGCATTGCTTGTTAAACTTTGCTAGCAAACTACGGCACGCTTTCTATTACGTTTTGTCATCGTATTGTCATCGTGAGCGGAGTCGAACGACTGGTACGTCAATACAAACCATAATACATAAACACCTTACTTACAGTGTTTTGCAAAAACATATCATTGGTAGCGGAGTCGAATAACTGGTACGTCAGTGCAATCAATCCTATTTATCTTCTTTAATATTATCAAAGCATGAGGTGTCAGGGCATTTTCACAGCAATGATTTTAGTCACTCCCATTTTACTTCCCTTTCTCACCCCTTTCACTCCCCTTTCAAACCCCTTTGGCAAGGGCGTAGCAAAAGATGTAAAAGGGAAGATCATGTGCTTTGCAAAGAGCATTACTAAAGCGATTCCCCCTTTTATCATAGTACAAAAAAAGGAGCATTCAGCCCCTTTGAAAAATCTTTTAATTTTCAATTATTACATACTAATCCCTTACTCATAAAGCAACGATATGATTATTTAGGTAATTGATTATAAACTTGGTAAGTATAATTGATTGCACTGACGTACCAGTCGTTCGACTCCGCTCACGATGACAGCACGATGACAATACGACGCCAGCACGATGATAACCCCATACCCCCCTTATATCCCCCCAGCTCTCACAGCTCACATCTCAAATCTATTCCCCCGATCCGCCTTCTTTTGCGCTTGTTTCTTTTTTCTATCCAGTCTTTCCAGCACTTTAGCTTTCGGGATTTTGGTTTTCTTTCTAGGTTTATCCACTTTTAGGGCGTCTTCCAACAGGTTAAAAAAGCGGTCGATAGCAATTTCCTTATTGGCCAGCTGACTTCGATCGGTAGATGCTTCCAAAAAAAACTCGCCGGCTTTATTGATTCTATTTTCGAGACGTGCTTGCAATAATTCCTTTTGTTCGGCATTGAAACAGGCAGATTCCGCTAGGGGCCAAATCAGCATTACCTTTGAAGAAACCTTATTGACATGCTGTCCACCCTTCCCTCCTGCTCTGGCGGTCTTAAACTTGAGTTCGGCCAGCAGCTTCGTTTTTTGTTCATTCATTTGTAATAAAAATAAGATATTTTCCATTCTTGTAAAAATTGTTCCTTCCAATTCTAAAAGCATCATTATCTTTAGGGGAAGAATACATACATATGAAAATAGGAATCGTTTGCTATCCCACGTTTGGAGGAAGTGGTGTTGTTGCCACCGAGTTAGGAAAAGCCTTAGCAAATAACGGACATCAAGTACATTTCATCACCTACAGTCAACCTGCGCGTTTAGATTTCTTCTCTGAAAATCTATTTTACCACGAGGTATCCATGGCGCAGTATCCCCTTTTTGATTTTCCGCCTTACGAAACAGCTTTAGCCAGTAAGATGGTTGATGTGGTACGGTTCGAGAAATTAGACCTATTGCATGTGCACTATGCCATTCCGCATGCTTCGGTAGCCTTTTTGGCCAAGCAGATTTTAAAAACCTATGGCATCGACATTCCCGTTGTTACCACCCTACACGGAACCGATATTACCTTGGTAGGCAAAGATAAAAGCTTTAGTCCGGTGGTCACCTTCTCCATCAATCAATCCGATGGGGTAACCACAGTTTCTGAAAACTTGAAAGAACAGACGCTTAAGTTCTTCGACATCTCTCGCGACATTAAAGTCATCCCGAATTTTATCGACCTGAAGCGATTCAGCAATAAAAACCACGAGCACTTCAAAAAGGCCATTGCCCCGGACAATGAGCGTATTTTGGTGCATACCTCTAACTTTAGAAAGGTAAAACGCGTGGAAGATGTGGTTCGTATTTTCGAGAAAATAAACCAGGTTATTCCCAGTAAACTATTAATGGTTGGGGATGGTCCGGAGCGTCGGAATGCGGAAGAATTGGCGCGCGACCTGGGCATTTGCGATGTGATTCGCTTTTTAGGAAAGCAGGATGCCATTGAGGAAATCTTATCCATTGCCGACTTATTCCTGATGCCTTCGGGTTCGGAAAGTTTCGGCTTGGCAGCCTTGGAAGCCATGGCCTGCAAAGTGCCGGTGATCTCTTCGAATACAGGCGGTTTGCCGGAATTGAATAAGCAGGGGTTCAGTGGCTTTTTAAGTGATGTGGGCGATATTGACAGCATGGCTGAAAATGCCATCCGCATTTTAAAAGACGATGCTACCTTGGCGCAATTCAAGGAGAATGCCTTAATCAGGGCGCAGGATTTCGAGTTGACGAAAATAGTTCCTTACTACGAAGAATTTTATGCGGAGGTAATCGAGAACTTAAAAAATGAAAATAAAACTCGTTAAAGCAAGGTAAAAAATTATATCTTTGGCTTTTGGGAATACTCCAAAAATCAAATATGAAATACAAACGCATCCTACTAAAACTCAGCGGAGAAGCTTTGATGGGTGAACAAAGCTACGGAATCGACATTAATCGCGTTCAGCAATACGCAAAAGACATTCAAGAACTTCATAGTCTAGGCATGGAAATCGCTATCGTTATCGGTGGTGGTAATATCTACCGTGGCCTAAGTGCTGAGAAAGCAGGAATGGATCGGGTACAAGCCGATTACATGGGTATGCTAGCTACGGTTATCAACAGCATGGCTTTGCAAGATGCCTTGGAAAAAGAAGGGATGAAAACACGTTTGTTAACGGCTATTAAAATGGAGCAGATCTGCGAGCCATTTATCCGTAGAAGAGCGGTTCGTCACTTAGAAAAAGGACGTATCGTTATTTTCGGTGCCGGCACAGGAAACCCTTATTTCACCACCGATACAGCGGCTTCCTTGCGTGCGATTGAAATCAACGCCGATGCTGTATTAAAAGGTACGCGTGTTGACGGTATCTATACCGCCGATCCGGAAAAAGATCCTACAGCGAAGAAATTCGACCACATCTCCTTCACGGAAGTGTACGAAAAAGGCTTGAATGTGATGGATATGACGGCCTTCACCCTATGTCAAGAAAATAACTTACCTATTATTGTTTTCGATATGAATAAACCAGGCAACTTAATGAAGTTGGCCAACGGCGAGCATGTTGGAACGATTGTTAGCTAATATTTATATACGATAATTTAGAATCAAGATATGAATGAATTAATTTCACTTCAACTAGACGATTGCAAAGAAGGCATGGCGAAAGCTGTGAGCCATACCGAATCGGAACTGACTAAAATCCGCGCTGGAAAAGCAAGCCCAGGCATGCTTGATGGAATTTATGTAGATTATTACGGTTCTTCCACTGCTTTATCACAAGTGAGTAACATCAACACAACAGATGCACGTACGATTGTGGTTCAGCCTTGGGAAAAATCCTTATTATCTACGATTGAAAAAGCGATTATTGACTCTAACATTGGCTTAAATCCGCAAAACGATGGTAACATCATTCGTTTGGCGGTACCTCCATTGACAGAAGAACGTCGTCGCGATTTAGTGAAAAAAGTGAAAGAAGAAGCTGAAAAAGGTCGCGTTTCTATTCGTAACATCCGTAAGGATTCGAACGAAACGATCAAGAAATTGAAAAACGACGGTGCTTCTGAAGACGAGATAAAACAAGGTGAAGCTGAAGTGCAGAAACTAACTGACGCTTATATCGTTAAAGTTGATCAGCTTGCTGAATTGAAAGAAAAAGACATCATGACCGTTTAATCGAGTCAACCGTCTAAAACATAATAGGAAAGGGATTCACCAAAAGAATCCCTTTTTTTTATTAAAATATTACTTATCTTGAATTCTTAAACTTGATTAAAGTATGACACAGTCGAGACGCAATTTTCTCAAGCAAGCAAGCTTGGGTATGATGGCCGGGCTCCTAGCCCCTCAGCTTTTTTCCTGTAAAAACGCTGCTACAGCCTCGGGATCTCCCTTAAAAAATATAGGAATACAATTATTTACACTTCGCGATCTTTTGGCGCAAAACCCAACCGAGGTATTGAAAAACCTGGCGAAAATTGGGTATAGCCATGTGGAAACCTTTGGTGTAGATGTGGCCAACAACGCCTATTGGGGCTTACCCATCGATGAACTGAAGAAGGTATTGAACGATCATGACCTGAAAACCCATTCCGGGCATTACGACATGGGTAAATACCTTAAAAAAGACCAAAAGGATACCGAAAACATCGAAAAGTATATAGAAATAGCCCATAACCTCGGACAAACGTATATTATTGCGCCGGTGCCGCCGATGGACGACTTGAATAAACTGGATGTTGCCGCGTATCAATACATGGCCGAGCAGCTGAATAAAGCCGGTGAAATGGCGAAGAAAGCGGGTATTAAAATTGGCTATCACAACCATTTCTGGGAGTTCAAAGAATTTGGCAACGGTACTAAGGGCTTGGATATTTTACTAGCCTTTACTGAGCCAGATTTAGTATGCTTTGAAATGGATATGTTCTGGATTAATAAAGCAGGAGAAAATCCGCAGACCTATTTCACGAAATACCCAGGCAGATTCCCGCTATGGCATGTGAAAGATATGGATCGCGCCTTCTCTACCCCTTTAGATCAGAATAAGTTTGACGAGAAAACTGGGAAAAGAGATACGCTGAACCTGGCCGAGGTGATGAAAGACATCAAATTTACCGAAGTTGGAAGCGGCAGCATTAATTACAGCACCCTCGCGAACTTTGCGAACGAGAGCGATTTAAAATATGCCTTCATTGAGCAAGACGACATCTATATGGCCGATAAGTATGCCAGTGTCAAGAAAAGCTTCGATTATATGAACAAGACTTTTAAATAGCAATGGCGGGATATCCCGCCATTCTTTGTTAAAATCGTAGTTGTTCTACTTCTTTTGCCGTTTCCTCCACCTTCTCTCTCAATTCGTCTTTGAATTTCAAGATGGCCTGCGCAACGGTTTCATCCTGTGTTCCAAGAATCTGTGCTGCTAAGATACCGGCATTTTTTGCGGCATTTAAAGCTACCGTAGCCACCGGAATACCATTCGGCATTTGTAGGATAGACAATACGGAGTCCCAACCATCGATGGAGTTGGAGGACTTCACTGGCACGCCGATAACCGGCAAATGCGTGATGGAGGCCACCATGCCCGGCAAGTGCGCTGCACCGCCTGCACCCGCGATAATCACCTTGATGCCACGGCCAGCAGCCTGCTCGGCATAATCAAACATACGCTTTGGCGTACGGTGCGCTGAAACGATAGTTACTTCCGCATCTACCCCTAAATATTTTAATACTTCGATTGCATCTTGCATCACCGGTAAATCCGACTTGCTACCCATGATGATGCCTACCTTAGGATTGCTCATTCTATCTCTTATTTATGCTTTTACTTTGATCAATTGTTGAATTTTGCGGGCATTGTCAATGGCCGTAGCGCGGTCGCTATGGATAATGCACACATGGCCCATCTTACGGAAAGGCTTGGTGTATTTCTTGCCATACAGGTGCACATAGACCCCTTCAATGGCCAACGCCTCTTCGATACCTTCGTATTCTGCCAGCCCTTCGTAGCCTTCTTCGCCTAAAAGGTTAATCATAATGGCGTTTGCGCGGGTATCTGTATTGCCTAAAGGCAGGTTAAAGATGGCGCGTAAATGCTGCGCAAACTGGGAAGTATAGTTCCCTTCGATGGTTTGGTGACCCGAGTTATGCGGACGTGGTGCCAATTCGTTCACCAGAATTTCCCCGTCTTTGGTCAAGAACATCTCCACGGCTAAAAGACCGACAATCTGTAAATCGTTGGCAATTTTCTTGGCTATGGTTTCTGCTTTGGCTTGAATCTCGTCGGAGAAAGTAGAAGGCGCGATTAAAAACTCCACCAGATTCGCCTGTGGATTGAATTCCATCTCCACCATCGGGAATGTTGAAATATCACCACGATCGTTTCTAGCGACTATAACGGCAATTTCTTTTTCAAAATCGACCAGTTCTTCAATAATGCTCGGCTCCTCGAAAGCATGCTCAAAATCGGCAACCGTGTTAATGCGTTTCACACCTTTCCCATCGTAGCCATCTTTTCGCAATTTCTGGATATAAGGCAGCGCCACTTGGGTGCTGGCCAAGTTCTCTTTGCTGGAAATAAACTGGAAGGCCGAGGTTGGGATATCGTTCTGCTTGAAGAATTGCTTCTGTAGGCCTTTATCTTGGATCAGACGAATGACACGCGCCTGAGGGTAAACCAATACACCTTCGGCTTCCAAAGCCTCTAAAGCGTCTACATTCACCTTCTCAATCTCGATGGTGATCATGTCTAGGTCTTTCCCGAAATTATAAACCGTATCGTAATCGTTTAGTGCGCCACATTCAAATTGGTTGCACAAACGCTTGCAAGGCGCATTAGGATCCGGATCGAGTACATGGATATTTACATTAAAATTTATTGCTTCCTGGATCAACATCCGACCTAATTGGCCGCCACCTAGAATCCCTAAGCGTAAATCCCCATAAAAATCTTTTGCCATATTTTATTCTATTGCTCTACTGCCTGAGGGAAAATATCGCCCTTCAGTAAAGACTGTTCATCAATTTTCTTTTGTAATTCTAAAAATGCGCTGATTAAAGCTTCCGGACGTGGCGGGCAGCCTTGTACATACACATCCACGGGAATAATCTTGTCTACGCCTTTTACCACATGATAGCCATGCTGCCAGTAGGGTCCGCCACAGTTGGAACAGGAGCCCATGGAGATTACGTATTTCGGATCGGGCATCTGCTCGTATAACTTACGGATGCGATCGGCCATCTTGAAGGTAACTGTCCCGGCGATAATCATCACGTCAGATTGTCGCGGTGAAGGCCTTGGGAACACGCCCAACCTATCCAGATCATAGGTGGCCGCCATGGCGCCCATCATTTCTATGGCACAGCAGGCAATCCCGAAACTGATAGGCCACATCGACGAAAGCCTGGCCCAGTTTAACAGGTCATCCATTTTCGCAATAATAACGCCATTATTTTGTTGCAATTGCTGGTCTAGACTCATGATTCGGAACTTGGTTTCTTAAACTTGGGTTTGAACCCTAATTTAGGTGCTGCTGCAACAGGTGCCGCAGCGGCTTTCTCCTCGATTTGCGGCGCACGATGGTCGCGAACCGTATAGGTTTGCGCATTCAGCTGTGCATAGGCCGAGGAAGGGATATTGACCGCCGTTTGCGGTGTTTGATGCTTCGGCTTTATCCAAGAGATATCACCGCTTTTCCATACGTAGATTAAGCCTACTATTAAAATTCCGATGAAGATGGCCATCTCGATCAAGGTAAACCATCCCCAGCGACTATCTGCTGCGATAAAGTCGGCATTACCGAAAACCGTGGCCCAGGGGAAGATAAAGATCAACTCCACATCAAAGAGCAAGAAGATTAAGGCAATGACATAAAAACGCGGATTGAACTGCACCCAAGCGGTACCTTGGCTTTCTTCACCGCACTCGTAGGTGCTTAATTTGATGGGATTGGGATTTTTAGGCGATAGGACGCGTGCAAGAAAGATGGTGGCACTAACCAGCAGGATCCCTACTAATGCCATTAGTAGGATCTTACCATATTCCGATAATTGCCCGGGATCGTCCATGCTACAAAATTAACAATTATTCTAGTAATTAGTACCTTCAAGGGATATTTAGTAGGTACATAAACAAAAAATGCGGCCGATGGCCGCATTTTATAGTCGATTAGCTAGGTTCTAAAATGGCTTCCCTGGCATTTTAGGCATATTACGCATCATCTTAGCGGCCATGCCTGGATTAGACATCTGCTTCATCACTTTGCGCATATCGCTGAATTGCTTCATCAGCTTATTCACCTCGTTGATGTCTGTTCCGGAACCTTTAGCGATGCGTGTCCGACGGCGTTGGTCGATTGCATCTGGGTTCTCGCGCTCAAAAGGAGTCATCGAGTCGATGATTGCTTCAATAGGTTTGAAAGCATCATCGTCAATTTCTACATCCTTAATGGCTTTTCCAACACCTGGAATCATACCCATTAAGTCTTTCATATTACCCATTTTCTTGATTTGCTGAATCTGGGATTTAAAGTCGTTAAAGTCAAATTTGTTCTTGCGGATCTTCTTTTGTAGTTCGGCTGCCTGCTTCTCATCAAATTGTTGCTGCGCACGCTCTACTAAGGATACCACGTCACCCATTCCTAAAATACGGGAGGCCATACGATCGGGGTGGAACACATCCAGGGCTTCCATCTTCTCGCCAGTACCGATAAACTTGATGGGTTTATTGACAACCGATTTAATGGATAAAGCCGCACCACCACGGGTATCACCATCTAATTTGGTTAAGACAACCCCGGTAAAGTCTAAGCGATCGTTGAAGGCTTTTGCCGTATTCACTGCATCCTGACCGGTCATGGAATCCACTACAAAAAGGATCTCATGTGGTTGGGTCGCATCTTTTACGGCTGTAATCTCTTGCATCAGGGCTTCGTCAATCGCTAAACGACCCGCCGTATCGATAATCACGACATTTTGGCCATTACGCTTCGCTTCCTCTACCCCGGCAACAGCAATAGCAATCGGATCGGTAGACTCCCGGTTCACGAAAACAGGAACGCCTACTTGTTGACCAAGGACTTCCAATTGATCGATCGCCGCAGGACGGTACACGTCACCCGCTACCAATAAAGGTTTCTTATTCTTTTGGGTCTTCAGGAAGTTGGCTAATTTTCCGGAGAAGGTAGTTTTACCTGCGCCGTTCAAACCAGCAATCAAGATGACCGTAGGATTCTTTGTGATCTCAAGCTCTGTCACTGAACCGCCCATCAGTTCGGTCAATTCATCGCTCATGATTTTGGTCAATAACTGACCTGGAGAGATGCTGGTTAATACATTTTGCCCTAAAGCCTTTTGCTTAACCTCATCGGTAAATGTTTTAGCAGTTTTGTAATTCACGTCGGCATCAAGCAATGCCTTGCGAATTTCCTTCATGGTTTCTGCTACGTTAATTTCTGTAATATTACCTTGTCCTTTAAGTACCTTAAAGGCTCTGTCTAGTTTATCCTGTAGATTTGAAAACATCTTTTAATCTCTTGAAATCCTGTTTCTAATTCTGCAAATGTACAAAATCCTATTGAAAGGAAATCCATTCGGGTAGCAAAACCATAAAAAATGGGATGAAAGCAATTTCATCCCATATATTCGTTCTAAAAAGGTATTAATCTCTTCTACCTAAAAGCAGAGAAGCGTAATACAATAAGGTAACCAAAGCGGCTAATGCAGCAACCACGTAAGTCATGGCAGCCCATTTTAAGGCGTCTTTTGCACCATCATGCTCTTCTGTATTGTGGGTTACTCCTGCACGGTCTAACCAAGCTAAGGCACGAGCCGAAGCATCAAACTCTACCGGCAAAGTAACGAAAGCGAAGATGGTGGTAATTAATAAAGCACCCACTCCTACGGCAAGGACAATGTAGTTTCCTGAGAAAGCCATCATCATCACACCGATCATCAATACCCAAGAGGTAAGACGTGACGCGACCGACACAATAGGCACCATGGCAGAGCGGAACTGCAACCAGCTATAGGCCTTGGCATGCTGCACGGCGTGTCCACATTCGTGGGCAGCAACAGCTGCCGCCGCAACACTACGACCGTGATAAACTTCCGGACTTAAGTTCACCGTTCTATTTCCCGGGTTGTAGTGGTCTGTTAATTGACCCTCAACCGAAATAATCTCAACATCGTGGATTCCACTATCGCTCAACATCTTCTGGGCAATCTCTGCCCCTGAAAGACCAGAGGAAAGCGGCATCTCCGAGTATTTCTTAAACTTATTCTTGAAACGGAGCTGGACTATCCAACTCACTAACATAATTCCAATAAAAATAATCCAGTACATCTATTATATATCTTTTAGTTTTCTATTTCCTTGGGTACATCAAAACTGATTCCAAAGGGCTATTTGTTAGGGAAACTTATTCAATCTACAGTAAAATAGTTGCCTGACAGACAAAATGACAGCATGACAAGGCATTTATGCCCCAAAGGATGAATAGCAAAAGCTTCATCTTTTCTTCATGATTTCATCATGCTTCAAAGTCGATAAAGGGCACCTCCCTAAGACAAACTAAGGGAACAAAAGTCTTGCTAAGTAGGTTGCAGAAAAAAAACACGAGATAAAAGAGAAAGCGGCCTATTTTAGACCCGCTTTACACTTTTATCTCGTTATTCAATGCTATTTGCTAGCCCAATTGAAACATCAAATTGTTCTCCTCAATCATCTTCCTTAAGTTAGATAAGGCATAACGCATGCGACCTAAGGCTGTATTGATACTCACTTCGGTGATATCAGCGATATCTTTAAAGCTCATATCGCAGAACAGACGCATGATAAGGACTTCCTTCTGATCATCGGGAAGCAGTTGGATAATCTTTTTAAGATCAACGTCGCGTTGGCTTTTCACCATCTTGGTTTCCACACTATCATCAGAGAACTGAAGCACTTCGAAAATATCGAAGCCATCGTTATTGATAATATTAGGGGCTCTTTTTTCGCGGCGGAAATGGTCAATCACCATATTATGAGCAATGCGCATAACCCAAGGCAAGAACTTACCTTCGTCGTTATAACGACCTGCTTTTAAGGTGTTAATTACTTTAATAAATGTCTCCTGAAATATATCCTCGGCAAGGTACTGATCTTTTACCTGATGGTAAATAGAAGTGTAGATTTTAGTTTTATAGCGTTCTAATAAAACTTGTATTGCTCGTTCTTCGCCTTTAACGTACGCTTGCACCAGTTGCTGGTCACTTTTCTTATTCAATAGTTTCATAATTATTCCTCCACAAAACTGTCAGAGTATCTGCTATGTACTGTTTTATATTCTAGTTTAGCGTATGCGTGTTTCGATAGGCGATTTTATTTTTGTTTATGAATCAAAGAGAATTAAAAATTCCGATTTATCAAAAAATTACGGTTTATTTTAACATTTCTTCACATAAATATTACTTAACAAAAATGGCTCCAAACTTCCTGTTTAGAGCCATTTTTATGTAATTTTAAGCGATAACTATTTGTATAATGGGAATTTAGCCATCATCTCTTTTACTTTACCATGTATACGATTTAGCGCAGCTTCATCGTTTCTATTAGTTAAGGCTTCATCGATTAGCTCACCAATTTGTACAATCTCTGTTTCTTTAATACCACGGGTGGTGATAGCGGCCGTTCCGAAACGTACTCCTGAAGTTACGAATGGAGAACGGGAATCGAAAGGCACCATGTTTTTATTCGTGGTGATACCAGCAAGACCTAATACCGCTTCTGCATCTTTACCAGAGATATCTTTATTACGAAGATCTACCAACATCAAGTGGTTATCTGTACCACCAGAGATAATTTTATAGTCTTTCTCCACAAAGAACTGCGCTAATGCAGCAGCATTAGATTTTACTTGTTTGATGTAAGTTAAGTAATCATCAGACAACGCTTCACCGTAAGCAATTGCTTTTGCAGCAATCGTATGCTCTAAAGGACCGCCTTGAGTACCTGGGAATACCGCTAAATCTAACAATTGCGTAATTGTACGGATATCTCCTTTTGGCGTTTTGATGCCCCAAGGGTTTTCGAAATCTTTTCCTACCATAATCATACCGCCGCGAGGACCACGAAGTGTTTTATGGGTAGTTGTTGTTACGATATGACAGTGTGGAAGTGGATCGTTCAATAAGCCACGAGCGATAAGACCTGCAGGGTGCGAGATATCAGCTACTACTAAAGCACCGATTTCATCAGCTACCTTACGGATACGGGCATAATCCCAATCACGAGAGTAAGCAGAAGCACCACAGATAATCACTTTTGGTTTTTCAGCACGCGCTGTTTCTTCCAATTTCTCGTAGTCAATTAATCCAGTATCTTCTTTAACTCCATAGAATAAAGGTTGGTAAAGTTTTCCGGAGAAGTTAGCTGGAGATCCATGTGTTAAGTGACCACCATGAGATAGGTCGAATCCTAATATTTTATCACCTGGTTTTAAAATCGCTAAGAAAACCGCAGCATTGGCTTGTGCGCCAGAGTGAGGTTGCACATTCACCCATTCCGCACCGAACAATTCTTTTGCACGGTCGATGGCGATGGTTTCAATTTGGTCAACTACTTCACAACCGCCGTAGTAGCGTTTTCCCGGAAGGCCTTCAGCATATTTGTTGGTTAATACTGAACCTGCGGCTTCCATAACCTGCTTACTAACAAAGTTTTCCGAAGCGATTAACTCAATACCTTCTTCTTGGCGTTTAAGTTCTTCGGCAATAAGATTAAAGATGGACTGATCTCTTTCCATATCGAACATTTTATTGGGATGTATTACTGTTTTAGAAATATCGGCAAATATAGATAATATCAAAGAAATGGCCTGACAATTAGTTAACTTTTATCATTTAATTTTCTTTATTATGATAATGCTAAGCATTCAGCTCATTTTTCAATAAAATTTGTGTGGCTAAATTAAGGTTTTCGGCATTTTTTTGTTGTTGCGCTAAAATTTCCTCCACAAAGCGATCTACGCTCACCGAATTGCCTAGCTTTTGTGCCGTACTACGTATCAGTTCGATGGTATATTTCTTTAAGGCAAGCACCGATTTCCAAGCCGCGTCACTCACATACAATTGTTGGGTATAGTTATGTTCCAGCTCGGCCTCTACCTCCTGAATCATGGACTGCTGAAACTCCTGCAAGGAAATCCCCGGTTGATAATGCCGCTGCATTACCTGTTGTAAATCGATACGATGCACGAATAACAAAAGACGTTCATAGGCGGCGGTGCGCAAAGTTTCCTTGCCGATGCGCTTCTGGCCTACAGCCCTCAACTTCACGAGAAAACGCTCGATTTTAGGCCACGCCAAGCGAAAGGCCAGCAATAAACCGGCGAACACACCGAAGGCAATACTAAACAAGTTCTTTAAAAATTCCACCAAATCTGGGCTTATATCCATACTGTTACTAGATTGTCAAAAAAGTCGTAAATATTAAATTATGGCTAAAAATATGTAATTTTGTTAAACATTTTATACGAGGATACGATATGGCAGCGGATAATTTAACAGCAACAGCACCAGTAACCCTGACAGAAGGGGCCCTTAAAGAATTAAAAAAACTAATCGATCAGCAGGAAATAGGCGAGGATTTTGGCCTTCGTGTTGGTGTTGAAGGCGGTGGTTGTTCAGGCATGAGCTATATCCTAGGTTTCGATCAAAAGAAAGATGGCGATAGCGAGTATGACATTCAAGGCATTCGTGTCTTTATGAACAAGGCACATGGCCTATACCTTGCCGGCATGGAAATAGACTTCAGAAATGGACTAGATGCACGCGGCTTTACCTTCAACAACCCGAATGCAAGCAGCACTTGCGGATGTGGCAGTAGCTTCTCCGCCTAGGCTTCAAAAAAAAGATAAGAACACAGCAGAGCAATCCTTCGGATTGCTCTTTTTTATGCCCTCTTTTTCAGCCTTAAATCCCCTTGAAAAAACCGCCATTTTGTCGGATTAGGGTAAACTCCCCACTAAATCACCCCTTCTATTTCAGCTTTCCTTTAAATTCACTAAATTAGCGACCTTTAAAAATAGAATAAGAACGCGTGATGTATAAGGAATATAAGCAGTTAAACTTACCCGAAATAGGCAAAGAAGTATTGAAACGTTGGGGTGCAACGAACATCTTTGAAAAAAGCATTGCAAACCGTCCTGCAAGCAAGCCATACACTTTTTATGAAGGGCCACCTTCAGCGAATGGCATGCCAGGGATTCACCATGTGATGGCCAGAACCATTAAAGATATCTTCTGTCGCTACAAAACCCTAAAAGGATTTCAGGTAAAACGTAAAGGAGGATGGGATACCCACGGCCTTCCTATTGAATTAGCTGTAGAAAAAACCTTAGGCATTACCAAAGAAGATATCGGTGTCAAGATTTCCGTTGAGGAATACAATAACGCCTGCCGCAAAGAGGTGATGAAATACACCGACGTATGGAATGACCTGACAGAGAAGATGGGCTACTGGGTAGACCTAGAGCATCCATACATTACCTACGAAAACGAGTACATCGAAACCTTATGGTTCCTGTTAAAAGACCTGTATAAAAAAGGATTACTTTATAAAGGCTACACCATCCAGCCGTATTCGCCGGCAGCAGGTACGGGTCTAAGTTCGCACGAGCTAAACCAACCCGGCACATACAAAGATGTAAAAGATACAACTATCGTGGCTGAATTCCGCTTGGATAAAGCACAGATACACCCAATGATCGACCGCTTAGTCGAATCTCCTGAGGAAGATGTTGCTTTCATCGCCTGGACAACAACACCTTGGACCCTGCCAAGTAATACCGCCTTAGTAGTCGGCAAAAACATCGACTACGTTAAAATCAGAACCTTCAACCAGTACACCGGGGCTCCTGTTTCGGTTATATTGGCGAAGAACCTGATAAGCAAGCACTTCAAAGCAGAAGGCCAGCAGGTATCTTTCCAAGACTATACGTTCGGCGACAAGCTGATCCCTTGGGAAATTGCCGCAGAATTTAAAGGCGAAGAATTAGCCGGATTACGCTATCATCAATTGATGCCATACATCACTTCTGAAGAACTTATCGAGAAAGCCTTCAAAGTGATCATCGGCGATTTCGTAACAACAGAAGATGGTACCGGTATTGTGCATGCGGCGCCAACCTATGGGGCGGATGACTTCCGAGTTGCCCGTGAAAACGGCGTACCAGCCATTCTTGTAAAAGACGAAAACGGCAAAGATGTCCCTACGGTAGATCGTACCGGAAAGTTTGTGAAAGAAGTAACCGACTTCGCCGGACGCTTCGTGAAGGAAGAATACTACTCCGCAGAAGAGCGTGAAGCTAAAGACTTCCGCCCTACCGATGTATTAATCGCCATTAAACTCAAGGAAGACAACAAAGCCTTCGACGTTAAAAAATACGAACACACCTACCCTCATTGCTGGAGAACAGATAAACCTGTCTTATACTATCCATTAGACAGCTGGTTTATCCGTACCACCGCATTAAAAGATGAGTTGGTTGCATTGAATAAAACCATCAATTGGAAACCAGAAGCAACAGGCTCCGGTCGCTTTGGAAATTGGTTGGAAAACCTAGTAGACTGGAACCTTTCGCGTTCTCGCTATTGGGGAACTCCATTACCTATCTGGCGCTCCGAAGATGAAAACGAAGAAATCTGCATCGGCTCCATGCCGGAATTGAAATCCTTATTGGAGGATTCCTTAAATTCCGACATCCTTTCTGAAGAAGAAAAAGCCGTTAACAAATCTTACCTGGATAAGTTCGGAACAGATCAATTAGACCTGCACCGTCCTTATGTAGATGATATTATTTTGGTTTCCGAAGCCGGACAAAAGCTCTACCGCGAATCCGATCTTATCGACGTATGGTTTGATTCTGGAGCGATGCCTTATGCACAATGGGGATTGGACTACGATAAACTGGAAAAAGGCGAAGCCCTGCCGTTTAAAGAAGATTACTTCTCCGCCTTCCCGGCCGACTTTATCGCCGAAGGTGTCGATCAAACGCGTGGCTGGTTCTTCACCCTGCACGCCATCTCCACCATGGTACGTGGCTCCGTAGCTTTCAAAAACGTAGTATCCAACGGTTTGGTACTCGACAAAAACGGCAATAAGATGTCGAAACGTTTAGGCAATGGTGTCGATCCATTTGCTACGATCGAGAAATACTCTGCCGATGCCACCCGCTGGTACATGATTAGCAACGCCGCGCCATGGGATAACTTAAAATTCAATGAAGAAGGATTAGATGAAGTACGCCGGAAGTTCTTCGGTACCTTGTACAACACCTATGCATTCTTCGCCTTATATGCAAACATCGATAAGTTCAGCTATGCTGAACCGGATATCAACATCAACGAACGCCCAGAAATCGACAGATGGATTATCTCCTTGCTGAATAGCTTAAGCAAAGAGGTAGATGCCTTCTACGCCGATTACGAACCAACAAAAGCTGCACGCGCCATCCAGAACTTCGTGGATGAACACCTCAGCAACTGGTATGTTCGTTTATGCCGCAGACGTTTCTGGAAAGGAGATTACAGCAGCGATAAGATCTCTGCTTACCAAACCCTGTATACTTGTCTAGACACTATTGCGAAGCTAATTGCTCCAATTTCACCATTCTTTGCCGATCAGTTGTATTTAGACTTAAATGCAGCCACGCAAAAAGAGAATTTTGAATCGGTACACTTAGCCGACTTCCCGGTTTACCACAGCGACTTGGTCGATAAAGCCTTGGAAGAACGGATGGCTTTAGCGCAGGACATATCCTCTCTTACGCTATCCTTACGCAAGAAAACCGGTATTAATGTGCGTCAGCCATTAAGCAAAATCTTATTGCCGGTATTGGATGCTTCCTTCCAGGAAAAAGTAGAAAAAGTAAAAGATTTAATTCTTTCTGAAACCAATATCAAAGCTATTGAATTCATTATTGATACCACCGGTATCATCAAGAAGAAGGTAAAACCAAACTTTAAAGTGTTGGGTGCCAAGGTAGGTAAGGATATGAAAGCGGTATCCACGGCCATTCAGGCTTTAGATGCAACCGCTATCAATAACCTAGAAACCCAGGGTACCCTCGCGTTAAGTGGCACGGATTATGTTATTAGCACCGAAGATGTCGAAATCATCGCAGAGGATGTTGAAGGCTGGCAGGTCGCCAATTTAGGCCGCCTAACCGTTGCTCTAGACGTACATATCACGCCAGAATTGAAGAATGAAGGCCTCGCACGTGAGTTAATTAACCGCGTTCAGAACCTTCGCAAGGATAAAGGATTTGAAGTTACCGACCGAATTGCTGTTACCCTAAGTCAAAATACTGAAATTCAACAAGCTGTAGAAAATAATTTCTTGTATATTTGTACGGAAATTTTGGCTGATACTCTTAAAATCGATGATTCGCTGGCTGTAGGGGAACCTATAGAAATCGATGGCAAGAACTTATTGCTACTAATAGAAAAAATTTAAAGTATGGGAAAGACAGAAAAAACACGGTACAGCGATGCTGAATTACAAGAGTTTAAAGCAATTATTCTTGAGAAGTTGCGTATTGCCAGAGAAGAGTTATCGTCATTAACAAAATCACTGAGCAATAGTAATGCGAACGGTACAGATGACACAGCAGGTACTTACAAAACCCTAGAGGATGGCTCGGCCACCCTAGAAAAAGAACAAATTAACCAGCTTGCTGCACGTCAGAAGAAGTTCATCGACAACTTAGAAGCAGCACTTGTTCGCATCGAAAACAAAACCTACGGGATTTGCAGAGAAACTGGAAAGCTTATCCAGAAAGAAAGATTAAAAGCAGTACCTCATACCACACTGAGTATCGAGGCCAAGAACAAACAATATTAAGCAAAAGATTAACTCGATGGTCTTTGTGAGAACAAAGACCATTTTTATGCACTATGAAAGGATATACCAAGCCCGTTCTCCTCATTGTAATTATCTTACTGATTGACCAAGTTTCAAAGCTTTGGGTAAAGTTAAACATGACTATCGGACAAGAATTCAAAGTTCTTGGCGATAAATTCCTTATCCACTTTATTGAAAACCCGGGCATGGCCTACGGTATGGAGTTTGGTGGCGAGTATGGAAAACTATTTTTAAGTGTCTTCCGTATTATCGCTGTCATCGGCATTGGTTATGGCTTGCACTACATGGTGAAAAACAAATACAATAGAGGGTTCATCCTCAATGTAGCGTTAATTTTCGCTGGTGCGCTAGGTAATATCATCGACAGTGCATTCTACGGGATGATCTTTAGCGAAAGTACCCCTTATCAAAAAGCCGTGCTCTTCCCAGAAGGCGGTGGCTATACCACATTCCTACACGGCTATGTGGTGGATATGCTTTATTTCCCCCTGATCGACGGCACATTCCCAACTTGGTTTCCAATTTGGGGTGGTGAGGAATTCAAATTCTTCCGTCCAATTTTCAATGTGGCCGATTCAGCCATCTCCGTTGGGGTATTCCTTATCTTAATTTTCAACAACCGCTATTTCAAAGAGGAGCACCAAGAAAAACAAAGTGCCCATAGCGAGGTTGCCGAAGACTAAGCCATCAACTCCTTATTTTTACAGGAAATAACCCTTCCAATTTTCGCTTTTAGCGTATATTTGGAACATGAAACATTTCCAATTCTTTTGGGCTGTCTGCTGTTGTGCCTTTTTTGTAGGCGTTTCCCCATCAGCCATAGCCCAAATAAATCCTAAGAACTTAAAAAAGCACATCGAATACCTGGCTTCCGATAAGATGAAAGGGCGCGAAACGGGAAAACCCGGATCGCATAAAGCCGCCAAGTATATCGAAAAGCATTTCAAAAAATATGGCCTGCAGCCCAAAGGCGAGCAAGGCTTTCGCCAATCCTTCGAAGCCAAGATCAGAAGAGTAAAGGTGCAGGACTCCCTCCGCCAATCTGACAATATCATTGGCTTTATCGATAATAAAGCTCCTTACACCATCGTGATTGGTGCTCATTACGATCATTTGGGCTACGGCACCATAGGAGGCACCCGCGACTCGCTAGGTGTGGGCAAATTACACAATGGCGCCGATGATAATGCTTCCGGTGTTGCGGGGCTCTTGGAGCTGGCTCGTCATTACGCAAGCAATGGAGAACAAGAAGCCTTCAACCTCTTATTTATCGGCTTTGGTGCCGAGGAATTAGGCCTTGTCGGCTCCCGCTATTATACGGAAAACCCAACCCTACCCTTAAACGACATCCACTGGATGCTGAATATGGATATGATTGGTCGCTACCAACCGGAACAAGGCTTAGCCATTATTGGCTATGGCACCAGCTCGGCCTTCCCTAAAATCTTCGAAGGTATCAGCAGCCCCCTAAAATTCCACACCAGTAAAGATGGCAATGGCGGTTCCGATCAAACCTCCTTCTACAAGAAAAACATCCCGGTGCTGTTCTTTCACACCGGTGGTCACGACGATTACCACAAACCTTCCGATGATGCCCATAAGATCGACTACAAAGCGTTGGAAGAGATTTTAAACATCGAGATGAAAGTGATTGACCATTCCATGAAACAACCAAAAATGGACTTCCAATGGACGAACTAAACAAAACGGAAAAACGAGTCTTACTGACCGGTTCCAACGGTTTCTTAGGCCATAAATTAACGGAACTTATCCTGCAAAAGCCAGGATACAGCTTATGCTGCACCTCCCAATCGCCAAACCGCAATCCCCAACAAGAAGGCTATCGATTTGAACAGCTAGACCTGGTCGATTTTGATGCCATCCGCCAGTTGGTAGAAGATGTTAAGCCTAGCCATATTATCCATGCCGCCGCATTAACCAGCGTGGAAGTCTGCGAAAGCAAACCCGACCTTTGCCAGCGCCTGAATGTAGATGCTTCGGCTTATTTTGCGAACCTTTGCGCCGAAAAAGATATACACCTGACTTTCCTATCTACGGATTTCGTATTCGATGGAAAGAACGGACCCTACGCGGAAGACGACGAATGCAGACCCTGCAATGCCTATGGGCAAAGCAAATGGGATGCAGAGCGCCTTATCGAGGCGACAGGTTGCCGGGCGGCCATCCTGCGCACTATTTTGGTCTATGGTGTTATTGCCGATGCCAATCGCTCCAATATCGTGTTATGGGCTAAGGGCAAACTCGAAAACGGCGAGGCCATTCGCGCGGTTAGCGATCAATGGCGCATGCCCACTTGGGTAGACGACCTGGCAGCGGCTTGTTTGTTGGCCCTGGAAAAAGAGGCCCAAGGCACCTATCATATTTCCAGCGACACCCTTTACAGCATTCGTGAATTAGCCCTATTGGTAGCCGAGCATTGGCACTTGGATAAAAACTTGCTGGGTGAGGTGAGCGCAGCAGAAATTGGACAAGCCACAAACCGTCCGCAAAAAACAGGGTTTATACTAGAGAAGGCGAAAAGAGAACTGGGCTTTAGCCCCACCTCCTTTACCGAAAGCCTCTTTACCATCGATCAACAGATCAACGCATTTAGAAAATAATACATGAAACACAAATTCGCGAAAGAATCCTATACCGAAATGAACGAGTTGGTATTGCCCAACGATACCAATACCTTTGGCAACCTCATGGGAGGCCGCTTATTATACTGGATGGACATTTGTTCAGCCATGGCAGCCCAAAAGCATTGCAACAACCAAGTGGTTACTGTATCGGTTGATAATGTATCCTTCAAACGCTCCATTAAACTGGGTGAGGTGGTTACCATTCAGGCGCAGGTGACCCGTGCTTTCAACACCTCGGTAGAAGTACGCATGGAAATCTTCGCTCAAAACTTGCCCGAGGGCACCAAAGTGAAGTCGAATGAAGCCTACTATACCTTTGTTTCCATTGATGAGGAAGGACGTCCTAAAGCCATCCCAACCTTAAGCCCGGAGACAGAAGTGGAAACAAAACTCTTTGAAGAGGCTTTGCAACGTCGGGAACTTCGTTTGTTACTGGCCGGCAAGCTGAAACCGGAGAACGCCAAAGGCATTAAGGAATTGATCAAGACATTCAACCGCTCGCATTAAGCAGCATATAAGATACCAAGGACGCTAATTAGCGTCCTTTTTTAGGCTTCCAAACACCGCTGAATCGGGCAGAATGATACGCACAAGCGTACTAAAGCCCTCATTTTCTACGCTTAATTTTATGATCTGCAATTCCGCAACCGGCAAGGCATTGTTTTCATTAATCATGTGTAGCCGCTCCTGTATGCCCTTTATACCGAATGAACTGTTCTTAAAGCTGGAGGAAGTCGATTTTGGCCGCGCATGAAAGCCGACGCCATTATCGAAAATATCAATAAACAGCTTGCCTTGCTCGGCATACACCTCAATGCGGATCTGCCCCTTCCGATGCAGCAGATGGCGAATACCATGATGTACCGCATTCTCCACCAAAGGCTGAATCAACAGCGAAGGAATGCGGCAATCGGGCTGCTTTATAGTCGGGGCAACCACGATGACATAGTCAAAGGCATGGTCAAAACGCTCGCGTTCCAGCTCCAGGTACAGCGATACCAGTTGCAGTTCAGATTTTAAACTTACAATGGAAAACTGCGAATTCTCCAAGACAATGCGACTCAAGGTCGAGAATTGCTGAATCAGTTTGGAGGCATTGGCGCTATCGTTTTCCACCACGTAGGCCTCAATGGAATTCAACACATTAAATATAAAATGTGGATTCATTTGCGAACGGATGGCTTTCAGCTCACTCTCATAAAGTTTTTGCTTATAGTCTTTCGCCATTTTCTCTTGCTTTTCCCGCTCGATATCCATGGCCTGTTCCTGAATTTTCTGCACTTTCAAGGCCAGCTCTTCCTCCAATTTCGTATTGTAGGATTGCTGTAAACGGTTCACCTTCTTTTGTTGACTGATGCGATACCAGAAAAAGAACAGCATGGCCGCCAGCAGCGCCATGCCCATAAGCATGCGAAACCACCAGGAGGCATACCAATAGGAAGCCAAACTGATGGGCACTTCCAGAATTTTACCCGACCAATTGCCATAGCTATCCCCTACCCGCACCTTAAATACATATCTACCGGGGGCCAAATTATTGTAATAGGCCTGCAAATCTTTCGATGCTTCAACCCAATGTTCATCCAGCCCTACCAATTGATAAGCATAGCGCATGGGCGAACCCAAGTGTTGGGCATCTGAAGAAAAGGAAAACGAAAAATTATTCTCGTTGGCCTTCAAATCTATTTTACGCTGCCCATACATGCGGTAGGTTTGGTCTTCGTTTAAAATGGTCAGCTTAGAAATCATCGGCGTGGCATGAAAAGGCTCCATCTGATGCACCTTATACAGGTCGCCCACCACCAAGCCTTTATCCGTCATCCACAGTAATTGGGCACCCATCAGGTAAAAACCAAAGGTCTTAAAGCTGCTGCTCGGATAGGTTCCCTTCCCCGGCAGTAAATGCCGAAAAACCTGCTTCCGCTGATTGAACAGCATCACCCCGTCCAGCACCTTCACCCATATATAGCCCAGGCCGTCCTCTTGCATCTCCACCGCATATAACCATGGGTATGGATTACGATCGTAAAAATGTACAAACTCCACCTGCTGTTCTCCCTTTGCTAATACCCGCCCAATTCCCGATGCACCGCTGGAAAACCAAAAATTACCCGATTGGCCCTTGTAGAATGAAAAAATGGTATTCGACATCAGGGCGCCACTTTCCCTACTTTGAACAAACTGTTGAAAACGAGGGTTCGCTTTGTTTAAAAGACGTAACACGCCATAGCCATCCATGCCCAGCCAAATTTGACCGGCATGGTCCTTACCCACTGTAATTACTTTAGGGTCAGGCAAGCCCCTGTCTTTATCAAAAAGTCGGATTTCCTGTCGATTCGGAAAATACTGGTACAGGCCAGAATTCCAGGATCCAATCCATAAAACAGGCTCCCCCTGCACGGTATCGGGAATCACGTTATTGCAATCGGCACTTTCAAAACCATAGGCCTCGCCTTTTATTTTCAAGGGCTGCACCCGCTTGGTTTGCCTATCGAAAACAAAAACCCCATTTTCGAAAGTAGAAAAATAAAGATGCTCCCGGTCGCTGCTCATCATGCTCACCCGAAAGCCATCAACCGGATAGGTTGATATCCGCTGAAAGTGCTGATCGAGCTGCCCAAAACTATGCGCCGTTTTATACCAAGTCTCCCCTTCCCAGGAAATCAAACGCTCGATGGCATCCTCTTTTTCCTTTAACGGAATCAGCGTGTTGATTTTATTCCAAGCCTTGGTATAGAAAAACAAACCATTTTCCGTCGCCATCCAATAGCCCTCTTTCACGGGCAAGAGCTGCCGAATGCGGGAAGGCTGCGGCAAAATGGGCATTAAATCGTCCCAACTGATCTGTTGGCTTTCCTTGCTGTCGAGCTGGTACTGCCATAAACCCCGATCGTTGTGGCCAACGAGCAGGGAGTTTTCTTCCGGCCAATAGGCAATTGCCGACACAAAATTATCGTAGTAGGTTTGGCTCTTTCCCAAATTCAATAGGGAATGTTGCAACTGATCGGTCTTCGGATTAAAGCTGACCAAATCACGGTCATAATACCCCAAATACACCTGCCCATTCGCCATAGCAAAGTCGGCCACCCCATTTTCACCAGGCAACCGAAAGTCTACCTGTTTGCTGGTTTGTTGTTTCGGATTATAGCAGATAAAGCCATGATAGCGCGTGCCAATCCACAAATTACCTTCAGCATCTTCCTGAATACAATAAATGGTTAAAGGGTCACTGCTGTTGATATGCGGAATTGGCAGTTGTACGACCTTGCCCGATTGCGGATTTAACACCTGCAAATCGGTTTCTTGTCCCCCAAAATAAATTAAGCCGGATGAGGAGACCAGCACATCGTAGAGGTTCGATTTAACCAGCTTTTGCTCGCCTACAAGCGCATTAAATTGCGACATCGACCGTTCCAGCGGTTTACTACGATCGTAGCACAGCAAGCCTCTATCATTAGTTGTCATCCAAATCCGGTTTTGCTTATCGATAGCGAGGGATCCCAAGTAATTGGAATAGGTATTGGTGCCCTGCTGAAAAGCCACATGGTTAAAGCGGGCGCCATCAAAATAGGCCAGCCCATGTTTGCTAGTTAACCACAACAAGCCGGTGCTATCCAAAGCCAGGCCATTGACGGTATTGCTTGGCAACCCCTCCTTCTCGGTAAAATGAATGAAATTATAGAGTTGTTTTTGGCCATAGCTAGGCACAGCCATCAGCATAGCGAAAAGCAGCATAGCAATTAACATCCTTGTCGGCTTCATAGGCTTTAGGAAAATAAGCGTTCCATCAATAGGCTTTTCTTGGCCGAGGATACTTCCAGCTCCGCGCCATCCAGCATTTCCACCTGCCCTCCGTCTCCTTTTTTATATTTCACCACGAAATCTAAATTCACAATGGTACTGCGGTTTATCCGCAAAAAATTAGGCTCCTCCAGCAACAGCTCGTATTCTTTCAGGGTTTTAGAAACAATAATTTTAGGTTGATTCAGGAGGTAAAAAACGCTGTAATTGCTCATGGCCTCAATGCGTAGAATATCCTCCCGCTTAATGAGGTGTATACCTTCCGCCGTAGGCAAGGCAATCCGCGAACTGCACTGGCGCTGGGGCTGCGGCTCCAGGTGCTTTAATTTTTCCTTACCCTCCATGCGTTTCTCCAGCTTTATAATCGCCTTGTGTAGCTCATCCGGATTCACCGGTTTCAATAAATAATCCAAGGCATTCGCCCGCAGCGCATCCAAGGTATAGATGTTATAGGCCGTCACAAAGATCACCTCAAAGTCGAACTGCTCCAATTTCTCCAAGAATTGAAAACCGTTCAGCACCGGCATTTCCACATCTAGAAAAAGCACATCCGCCGCCAAAGCCTTCACCTTCCCTAAAGCCTCCTGCGGATCATTGAATACCTGCAACACCTCCACTTGTTCAGAAAAGGCTTTCAGCTTATGCTGCATCAAGTTGCTACCCTTGATCTCATCATCCAAAATGACCGCCTTTATCATAATAGGTTAGTTTAGTACGTCTTATAAAAATACCTAATAATAAAGATAAATCAATCCTATTGCTAAAATGTTTGAAATGAGCGAATCGGATTGTTTAATGTGTGAACACATATTTCTACCGATTGTAGGAGGGAAAGAAAGGTTAACTGCTTTTGGAGAGAACTTTTGTAAGGCTTTTATAACAGCCTTGTTGCTCTTTTGCAAAGCCGTTTGCAGAAGGCCGTGAAAGGGGTTTGAAAGGGGAGTGAAAGGGGTGAGCAAGGGGGGAAAGCGGTCATTGTATAACCGTGCTGTCAACGTATTACCATCGTTTTGTCATGATCTTGTCATGGTGAGCGGAGTCGAACCACGAACGACTGGTACGTCAGTACAGGTAGTACGCATCCACAAACATTAAAATGATAAAATATCAAATATTGATGGTCATTTTGCTACTCTTCTATCAAAGGTATTTTTAGCAAAACATTACTAATATGCAATATAATCGTTGATAATTGCACTGACGTACCAGTCGCTCGTGGTTCGACTCCGCTCACCATGACAAAATGATGACAACAGGATGATAATTTCTTTCTGCTGCAAGCATCCACCAATTACATACTTCCAAGTTCCAGAATGCGGTCGAATTCTTCTTGCTTCAGGGGCATCACCGATAATCTCCCTTGTTTTACCAAGGCGATATCCTGCAGTAGCGGGTCGGCTTTCACTGTTTCCAGGGTTACCGGGGTTTTTAGGGTTTCCACCGGTGCCAGGTCGACCACCACCCAACGTTCGTCTTCGGTGGTGGGATCCTGGTAAAATTCTTTAACCACCTTGGCCAAGCCAACCACTTCTTTGCCTTCGTTACTGTGGTAAAACAACACTAAATCGCCTTTTTTCATGGCTTTCATGTTGTTGCGTGCTTGGTAGTTGCGCACGCCATCCCAGAAGGTTTCCCCATCTTTGTTAAATTGCTCCCAGCTGTATTTGAAGGGTTCAGATTTCACTAAAAAATAGTTCATTTGTGGCTTTTTTAAGGGTTAGTTTTGTTGTTCTAAGATTTCCATTTTATCGGCATAATGCGCGCAATAGTCGCGAAGGTCGCCAATTACCTTTTCGGCCATCGGATCTCCACCGGAAGAGCGAAGGAAAGAGTCGGCCATGGTTTGTAAGGTTTCGTAGAAGAAACGTTTCATCTCATCGTATGGCATATCTTTGGTCCACAGGTCGATGCGTAAGGTATTTTTATATTGGGCATCCCATAAGGCCAGGAACATGGCTTTTGCGGGTAATTCTTCGGAAGTTTCACCATCAGAGGAAGTCCACTGAATACGCTCGGGCACATTGGCTTCATCCAATTCCACTTGAAGCTTTATTTCTGCTTTTTTCATATCTAAAACTGTAATTTTATCAACACACTAATTATTCCCACAATCAATACGAAGCCAATCTGCATGGTCCATAAGCGTTGGCCATCCTTTATCCATACCCGAAAGAGGATATCGACAAAGATCAGCAGCACGCTTAATACCAGAAGCCATACCCAAGAAAACAAGGGTTTGGTTTCGTTTCCCATTTCGGTAATGGCCCATACCAGCACACAGGCCAGCACGATATTTAGCGGGGTTAATTTCATCTTTTTTTCTTAGGTCCTGCGGATTTACTTTTCCCAGGTTTGGCTTTGCCCCGGTTTGAGGGGCGGGCGCCACTGGCTTTCGCCTGCGCGGCTTTTATAACATATTTCTTATCGTGGAAAGCCCCTTTAAAGTCGGGATCTTCTTTTTTCTTCTGGTTATCGATTTCCTTGGCAATCGCTTGGCGCTCATCAAATGGTGTCTTTTCGATAACGACCTCCTCAGGAATCTCCTGCACCGGGATAGACTGACGGATCAGCTTTTCGATTTTGGAAATATAATAGGTTTCCGATGGATTGCAGAAGGTTATGGCGTCGCCGGTATTAAAGGCGCGGCCGGTACGACCAATGCGGTGTACATAATCTTCAATCACAATCGGCACATCAAAGTTGATGACATGGGATACCTGGCTAACATCTAACCCACGCGCAGCCACATCGGTAGCCACCAAGATGCGCACATTCCCCTCTTTAAAGGCATTGATGGAGTTGATACGTGTATTCTGTCCCTTATTGGCATGAATAACACGAACCTCTTCCTCCCCATACTTACGCGATAAGAAAGCAAAAATACGATCGGCTACTACTTTGGTTTTACAGAAGACAATGATACGGCTAAAGGCCTCGTCGTCTTTAAAAAAGTGCTGCAGCAGGTTCAGCTTGGTCTTTAAATTCGGCACATGGTATAAGGTCTGCTGTACGGTTTGGGCGGGTGTAGCCTGTTCCGATACTTCAATAACCGTAGGGAAAGCTAAAAAGTCGCCAGCAATCTTGCGCACCAGCTCGCTCATGGTCGCCGAGAACAACAGGTTCTGTCGCTTGCGGGGCACCACTTCCAGGATGCGATGGATCTTGGAAATAAAGCCCATATCCATCATTTTATCGGCCTCATCGAGCACCAGAAACTTCAACGATTTGGTGTTAATTTCTCCCGATAAATAGAGATCCAAGAAGCGTCCAGGAGTAGCGACGATAATGTCACAACCTTTTGACAACAATTCTTTCTGCGTTTTTGGGCCTAAACCACCGTATAATAAAACAGTACGTAAATCGAGGTAAGTTGAAAAGGAGCGGATGCTCTCTTCAATCTGCATGGCCAATTCGCGGGTTGGACTTAAGATTAAAGCACGTGGGTCATTTCCCTGCGCATATTTCAATTTCATCAGCATAGGCAGCACAAAAGCGGCTGTTTTGCCCGTTCCGGTCTGGGCAATGCCCATTACATCTTGGCCGGCAAGAATCGGGGTTATTGCTTTTTGTTGAATTTCAGTAGGTACGATATACCCTGCTTCAGCTATCGCATTTAACAGCTGACGGTTTAATTTAAAGTCCTCAAATGATGCCATTGCCACAAAGATAGGGAAATCTGCGGACATGCTGGTGTACGTATTTCCTGACAATTCATTTTGATTTGCGGCCAAATTGCAGCAAATTTGTCCTACTACAAAAAAGGTTGATATGAAAAAATTAGGATTATTCATGGTATTGGTGCTCACCAGTACCTTCTCGTTTGCGGACGAGGGCATGTGGTTTTTAATGTACCTCAAGCGCCTTAACGAAGCAGACATGCAGAAAAAAGGATTGAAACTTTCTGCTGAGGAAATTTACAGCATCAATAACTCCAGCTTAAAAGATGCTATTGTGCAGTTTAACGGTGGTTGTACTGCCGAGATTGTTTCCGGTTCAGGATTGGTATTCACCAACCACCACTGTGGCTATGATGCCATTGCGGAACTCTCTACGCCGGAGCATGACTACCTTAGCAATGGCTTCTGGGCGAAAAACTACAGCGAAGAGTTGAAACCAAAGTCGCTATCCGTACGTTTCTTCGTGCGCATGGACGATGTTTCTAAGCGTATTTTGAGCTTAGTGAACGACAAGATGTCAGAAAAAGATAGAGAACGTGTAATTAACCAAGAGATTGCTAAAATTCAAGCGGAAAACAGCGAGAATGGTAAATACGTGGTTTCGGTACGTTCTTTCTATAACGGCAATGAGTTTTACTATTTCGTGTATCAAGACTATACGGATGTGCGCTTGGTAGGTACGCCGCCAAACAGCATCGGTAAATTTGGTGGTGACACCGACAACTGGGAATGGCCACGCCACACCGGCGACTTCTCCATCTTCCGTGTATACGGCGATAAAAATGGTAACCCGGCAGCCTACTCCAAAGAAAACGTGCCGTTGAAACCGAAATACTTCTTGCCAGTTAGCTTGAAAGGTATTAAAAACGGTGATTTCTCCATGATTTTAGGATACCCTGGCCGTACCAACCGTTGGATGAACGCCGCAGGCATTGACCAAAACGTGAAATTCGCTTACCCGGCATGGGTTGAAGCCTCGAAAACAGGTATGGACGCCATGAAAAAACACATGGATAAAGACCAAGCGGTACGCATTAACTATGCTTCTAAATACTCGGGCGTTGCTAACTACTGGAAAAACAGACAAGGGATGATCGATGCCTTGACCAAGCATAAAACCGCAGCTACCAAAGCTAAACAAGAGAAGAAATTCAACAAATGGGCGAATAAACCGGCCAATAAAGAAAAATATGGTGACGTAATTGCGACTATTAACGCTTATTACGCAGCTACTAACGAGAAAGCTAGACATGATAACTTCCTGATGGGAATGTTACGTTCGTCTACCTTTGCGGCATTACCTTATTCCTTGGGGAATGGCATGATACAATATGCCCGTGAGAACGCCGCTAAGCGTAAAGAAATGCAACCGCAATTAGACGCTTACATCAATGATAATTTCGAAGGTGTTTACTTGCCTTTAGAGGTTGATGTATTGGCCGATGAGTTGAACCTATATGCAGCCAAAGGCGGAGAAATTGCTCCTTATGTGCGCAGCATGGCCGACAAAAATGGCGGTAATTTCCAGGCTGATATTCAAAAAGCGTTCGATAATAGCATCATGAGTTCAAAAGAAAAATTAGCCGCTTACATGGCCAATCCAGATGCTAAATTGGTAGAGAACGATCCGTTATTCCAATTGTCTTCTGCCTTGATGAACAAATACCGCGAGTCTAATCCTACCTTGGAGAAATTAACCAACGATTTCCAAGCGGCTTCCCGCAAATACATCGCTGGGGTATTGGAAATGGACCCCAAAGGGAAATACTACCCTGACGCAAACTCCACATTACGACTTACTTACGGAACAATCAGAGCTTTACCGAAAGACAAACGCAACGATGCCAAAGTAAACTATTACACCACCTTGGAGGGAACCATAGCTAAATACAAGCCGAACGATGAAGAGTTTGACTTGCCAAAACGCTTAATGGAATTGTACGAAAAGAAAGATTACGGGCGCTATGCTGATGCCGCAGGATACTTGCCTGTGAACTTCTTGAGCGACCAAGATATCACCGGTGGAAACTCTGGATCGCCGGTTTTAAATGGAAATGGTGAATTAATTGGCTTGGCTTTTGATGGTAACATTGAAGCGATGGCCGGTGATGTGATCTTTGATCCAAAATTACAACGTACAATCTCGGTAGACATCCGCTACGTTCTTTTCATTATCGATAAATTTGCCGGTGCGCAGAACATTATCGACGAGTTGAAAATCGTAGAATAGATACTATAAAAAAGGCTTTTAAACATAAAAAAAAGCGGGAAAATTAGCTTTGTTTGCATACCTTTTGTATATTTATAATATCTTAGAGAATTAATTAAGAAAAACTAAAATTATATTAATTAAAAAAATGGAAAACTACACTAAATTAAAAGAGCTAGTAGCTTCAATCGAAGCTGATGCAGAAAAATTCTTTAACAATGGCAACTCTGCTGCTGGAACTCGCGTTCGTAAAGGTTTACAAGACATCAAAACTTTAGCACAAGATATTCGTAACGAAATCACCGCTAAGAAAAACGACGGTAAAAATTAATTTTACCCGTTTTAAACATAAAAACCCGAATCAATGATTCGGGTTTTTATGTTTTATAAGCTCCGCTGGCCTTAGAGGAACATGGCCGTAAAGAGGTAATGGAACTGTTTTTCTTTAATAAAGCGTCCTAAGCTGCCTAGCAGTTTTTTCCGCGTATCTTCTCGGCTGGCGACCTCACCTTTCTTCTTCAACAGATCGGTATTTACCTTCGCTGCTGTCAACTCTACCTTTGAAGCATAGATATTGACATTCTGCTCTGGAATAACCAGCCCTAAGATCATGCCGGGCAATCCTTGAATCACATTGGGCCCACCTGGGGTTGGAATCTGATCGGTATAGAAGGCTACCACATACACGGAGTCTTGGGTTAAGCCATTGGCCCGTCGGCAGTCGTAGCCTGCAATATTGCGGTATTCATTGGTAATCTTCCATTTTACTGAGGGCAGGCTATCCTTGATCATTATGGCGGATCCTCCGAATTCTAAACTAACCTGCGATTCGTTTTTAGCGAAATTCTGATAGAATTTGGTTCCATAATCCAGCATCCCAAATTGCATCAGCTGCGCAATAAAGGGTTCATGGTTTTTCGGAACGGGTTCTACCGACACTTCCGTTGGGGTAAAGTTCAAAGTCCGCTGCAATACCGCTGTTTCAGGCGCATTGGGAATCATATTTTCCAGGAATCGGCGTTGCATATCACCTTCGGGTATCAGGGTCAGCTGTCGCTTCAATAGATTTTTAACGTGAATGGTTTTATCGTAGGTAATAATCCCTTGTTCCGGGAAAAAGGCATGTTGGGCCTGGCTTTGCATTAAACCTAAGCAAAGCAGGAAAAATAAGGTGATATAGCTTCTATTCATCATATTATTGCGACACTTTCATGGAGGTAAAATCCCAAGATGCTTTTAACATAAAGTAACGGGATATGGTAGTATAAGTTTGTTGGGTAAAGGAACTGGCCGATTGACTACGGTTGTATCCCTTATTTTGATTGAAAAGGTCTTTAACCTGAAAGTCTAGCGTTAAGCTTTCATTCTTCAGGAACTTTTTGCGCAGCCCTGGCGAAAACAAAAGACGTTCAAACTTCTCGGCATACACCTTGGTAGGAGCCTCATATTGATAATTTGCATTTCCATAGAATTGGAATTTCTTGGGCAGGTATAAGGTGAAATCACTAGTCCCATTTAATACAAATCCTTCAGAATTTTGATCCGGTGTGAAGGTGGAACGCATCAGGTTCCAGCTCGGTGAAATCTTCATGCGGAAATCAAAACCCTTGGTGGTCTGGCGCTCAAAGCCAAAGTTAGCACCGTAAAGCATATTCGTATTTTTATTATCCTCGAAACGCAGGGATTGGAATAGGAAGTCATGTGAATATGATCCATCAATCTCCTGAATGCGGTTGTAGTTGGTACTATAGCTCGCATTTAGACCAAACATACTTTTGATTTGTAGCTTTTTGTAAAGATCGAATCCATAACCGGAATAGTAATTTAAAGATTGGCTGTTTTTGTCCATATTATCGGCCATCATCACGCGCGTACCATCAGAAAAGACAATGACATTCTGCGAGAACTGGTTCTCCGTGAGGCTGTAGTTTCCGCCCATATACACAAACTTACCCTTCAGGATATCAAAGGACGTGTAATTGAATCCAATGTTGTTCCTGCTGGACGGCTTCAGGTTCTCATTCCCGATCGTCTGGTTCATTTGGTCGGTATTCTGACGTAAGGGTTGGATCTGGCTGAGGTTTGGCAAGTCGCTCGTGCGATCTAAGTTGATATGTATGCTCTTGTTTTTATTGAGGTTATAGCGAAATCTCAACCCCGGATTATAGGTCGTATAATCGCGGCTCAGCTTGTTGTTCTCTAGGATATTCTTTTGGAACATATCATCATAGCGCAGTCTGTTCATGATATTGAGCTCGACTTTATCGGTTTTGTAAAAAACATTCAGGGTAGCCGCATTGCGTCGGGTTTCGAAATCGAAGTCATTAGAGAATTCTTCATCGAACTCGGAATATTTCCCATCGGCACCCTTGTTATAGGAACTGGTGGTTGTACTAGCAAGGCCCTGTGTAAAATCATAGGTAATATCGGCCCGCCAGCGCGCGCTTAGAGGCTCGGTGTAACTGATGCTCGTGGCTAGGTTACTTGTAGTGGACTGCAAGTCCTTCAATTGATCGATAATATCCTTACTATCGGTTAAGTGATTATGGAGCTCGGAGTTTAACTTCAGATCGCCATCTTCGCGTTCATTGCTACCGCGTACACTTAAGGAAAGCGAGCGCCCTACTTTTCGTAATTTTCGAGTGAGGTAGGCATCGTAGGTCATCACATCTTTTGTAGAATTGGCCTGCTGATCGGAGAAGTTCGTGGATACTAAACTGTTATTGCGCTGGGTTTCACCCGTTACTCCGGAGAACTGCTCTGATTGCGTTTTCTCGGCCGACATCTTCACCGTTAGGCTGGTTAAGGAATCGATCGCCACATCGTACTTACCCATTATTTTATGGCGATTGGCATCGACGTTACTCTCTTTCGTGGTGTTTTGATCCAGGATACTGCTGGCCGTCGAGTTTTGGCTAATCGTATTTTCGTAGGTATCGTTCTTGATCTGTCCGTATTTGTAATTGCTGCTAAGCTTGTGTTTTTTATCCTTCCAATCGTTCTGGTAAGTTACACCGCCAGTCAAGGCTTGCGGATGACCACGGCCATCCCAGCTGCTAAACGGATCGGAGCTCCCGAAAACCATCACACTCCCCGTGCCGAACACAACGCTCTCATTGATGCCTAAGCGTTCTTGATCTTTCCAATTCAAGAAGTAATCACCATCATTGGAGGTAATTCCGTATACGCCAATTTTCTGAGAACCATTGAACTTATTGAAGAGCAGCTTGCCCACATAATAACCATTATCACTATCCAGGCCTCCGCCGGCATCTACTTTACCAAACATACCGTTCTTGGCGTCTTCCCTCAGCTTTACATTGATGGTTTGCACCCGTTGCCCATCATCAACGCCTGTACGTTCGGCCTGCTCCGACTTCTTCTCATACACTTGGACCTTATCGACCATATCCGAACGGATATTACGGGTCACTAAGGTCGGGTCATCACCAAAGAACTCTTCCCCATCCACCAATACTTTTTCTACGGTTTTCCCCTGCGCAGTAATCTTCCCGCTGGCATCTACAGATATCCCCGGCAGCACGCGCAACAGGTCTTCTACCTTGGCATTCTTCTCGGTCACAAAACTGGAGGCATCGTATTCGGTGGTATCCCCTTTAATCACGACTGGTATCTTACCGGTAATCAATACTTCTTCAATCAGTCGGGCAGCACTCTGCAAGGCAATCTCGCCTAATTCAACATCGGTATTCCCTTTTTTGATGGTTTGAAAGTATTCGCCGAACTTCGGATAACTGACAATTAAAAGGTAATCCAGCGTATCACTGGCTTGGATCTGAAACTTTCCATTTTCCTGCACACGTACAAAGTCGACAAGGATAGAATCCTTCGCTTGCAAAAGCATCACGCTAGCTTGCTTTAGCTTGGCCTTGTCGCTCTCATCCACAACCTCAGCACTGATCTTGCGCTGGGCATAACTTGGCAAGCTGAGCAGGGCTAATAAGAGGAAAAATAAAAATTGTCGTAAAAAATTCATAGTAATAGATTAGTATGGGTATAAGGCTGAACGAAATTAGAAGGTAATATTGACATTCCGATACGTTAACCTGCTTTTTAACAATACATTAACAGCTTTTTCACTAAATACTGAAAAATATGATGACTTATTTATAAGTAGCAGCCCCCTAGGAAAAGTTACAGGTTAAGTAAAATTTATTTCATTACCTTTGTAAAAACCATTTGAAATGCAAAAAATCAAAGACTATGTAGAAGCCAACAAAGACCGCTTCTTAGATGAATTATTTGAATTATTGCGCTTTCCATCTGTAAGTGCAGATCCGCAATTTAAAGAAGGGGTATTGAATACCGCCGAATTTGTAGCTCAGAAATTGAAAGATGCCGGAGCCGACAATGTTGAAATTTGCCCAACGGCTGGATATCCTATTGTATACGGAGAGAAAATCTTCGACCCTTCCCTACCAACCGTATTAGTATATGGCCACTACGATGTGCAACCTGCCGATCCGTTGGAATTATGGGACACTCCTCCTTTCGAACCAACCGTACGCGATGGCAAGATCTATGCACGTGGTGCTGCCGATGATAAAGGACAGTTCTACATGCACGTGAAAGCCTTTGAATACATGATCAAGAACAACGAATTAGCATGTAATATCAAGTTCATGATCGAAGGTGAAGAAGAGGTAGGCTCTGCAAACCTTGGTATCTTTGTAGCTGCCAATAAAGAACGCTTGAAAGCTGATGTTATCGTCATTTCAGACACATCTATGATCAGCTTAGAAACACCTTCCCTAGAAACAGGTCTTCGTGGTCTATCCTACGTGGAAGTGGAAGTAACTGGTCCGAACCGCGACTTACACTCAGGTGTATACGGTGGTGCTGTAGCTAACCCTGCAACCATCCTAGCGAAAATGATCGCTTCCTTACACGATGAGAACAACCATATCGCTATCCCTGGATTCTACGACGATGTTATCGAATTGACAGCGGAAGAGCGTAAAGCCTTAAACGAAGCTCCATTTGATGTGGAAGAATACAAAACTGACCTTGGTGTTAATGAAGTTTGGGGTGAAGAAGGTTATACATCGATTGAGCGCACAGGTATCCGCCCTACCCTTGAGGTAAATGGTATCTGGGGTGGTTATATCGGTGAAGGTGCGAAAACTGTATTGCCATCGAAAGCTTTTGCTAAGATCTCCATGCGTTTAGTACCAAACCAAAACTCAGAGCGTATTACTAAATTATTCAAAGATCACTTTGAAAAGATTGCGCCTAGTTCTGTAAAAGTAGAAGTTAAACCGCATCACGGTGGCGAACCGGTAGTTACACCGACAGACAGCATTGCTTACCAAGCCGCGGAGAAAGCTTTAGAAGAAACATTCAATAAGAAACCTGTACCTACGCGTGGCGGTGGATCTATTCCTATCGTGGCCCTATTCGAAAAAGAATTAGGTATTAAAACTGTGTTATTAGGTTTCGGATTAGATAGTGATAACCTGCACTCGCCAAACGAGAAATACGGTATCGAAAATTACTTGAAAGGTATTGAAACCATTCCTTTGTTCCACAAGTATTACGCGGAATTAAGTAAATAAGAAAAAATGCTTCACGCTTGTGAAGCATTTTTTTTATCTTCGACTTACACGAACGTAGGTAATGTTACTTTTATTCAAGAAACTCCATAGGCTCCTCTATTTTATATCCGTCCTTGTATTTTTTAGCCTCTGCTATCCCCTACTTTATTTCTTAGCTAAAAACCCACAGAAACACTATAAGGCTATCGTGTGGTTCCGCAAGTGGATCAGTGTGATTTCTATCCACGTTGTGGGTATCCGATTTAAGGTGCATTACGAAGAGCCGATCGATTGGAACATCCCTTACATCCTCTGTCCGAACCATACCTCTATTCTTGATATTACGGCATTGACCTACCTTTGTCCGCAACATTTTTCCTTTATGGGAAAAATGGAACTGCTCAAGAACCCCGTGACCCGGATCTTCTTTCAATCTATAGATATCCCGGTGAAGCGGGAGAGTAAAATATCTTCTTTTAAAGCCTTTAAGCGTGGGCTAGAGCTCTTACGCGAGGGGAAGTCGTTGGTTATTTTCCCAGAGGGAAGCATTGATAACGAATACCCACCTACCCTGCATAAATTTAAGCCTGGCGCCTTCAAGATGTCGCAGGACAACCGTACAGCGATCCTTCCGGTTATTATCCACAATGCCTGGGATATCATGTGGGACGATGGCGGTCGCTTTGGCTCAAAACCCGGTGTTATCCATATTTCTGTATTAAAACCTATCTTCTTTTCCGAGCAGGAAAAAAAGGGACATGACAGCATTGAACAGGAGGTTTATGAAAAAATGCACAAAGTATGGGTGGAAAACTGGAAGAAATAAGGATTTCCATCAGCACCTAACAACAATTAATTCACTGACTTCCTGATAGATATAATAATTAAGAAAGATTTACAACTATTTTACTTGCATTAGTTAAATTATATATTATTTTTGCGAAAATGTAAAACTTAATTAAAGAGATATGTATTGGACACTTGAATTAGCTTCGCATTTAGAAGACGCTCCTTGGCCAGCTACCAAAGATGAATTGATTGATTATGCTATTCGTTCAGGAGCACCGGTAGAAGTGATCGAGAATTTACAAGCCTTAGAAGACGATGGTGAACCTTACGAGAACATCGAGGAAATTTGGCCAGATTATCCTACCAAGGATGACTTCTTTTTCAACGAAGACGAATACTAAAAACATGATAGAAGGCGCCTTTTTATAAAAAGGCGCTTTTTATTTAATCCTTTCGGGGATTTCTTCGTCAAAAAGAGAAAACAAACACTATGGGAAAACATCTACTCCTACTAATAAGTATTATCATACCTTATTTTGCTTCCGCGCAAGCGCCTAAATCGAGTGCGCAATTAACGAACAGCCTTACTGTAGCGAAGCACTTTATACAGGACTTAGCCGACCTCGATTTAGCCTTAGATATCGTTCTTAGTGAACAAGTTATTGTAAAGAATCCTGACCAAGAGTTGTATGATTACCTAGAAGCTTCTTTGCAGGAAATACGCTTGAATCTCTCGACAAAAAAAATCGAAGAACTGCAGTTTAAAAAGTATCATGAACTGCCGCAAAAAGAAGTTCGGGATATCGATCCGGAAGGCTTAAACGTAGAGCAAATGGTCTTTGTGTATTCCAAAAACAGGTTGCTAACAGCCTTGTATGTGGAGGGGAATAAAATCAGATCATTTACCTTGGTTTCCAAAGGAAATGAGATGGCGCATTTCGTAACCTATTAGCAAAAAATCATTTTTTTAATAGAATTCTTGCAAATATCAAAAGTATCTTTGATATTTGTTCAATAAGTAATGACAATAAATATCTTAAATACAGCTTGGTGGTGGCACAACAATTAATGTTGTGGCAAAATCCTATTCGTTGAATTTAATGATACAAAAATAGTGGGCTTGCCTTGTGGGCAAGCCTTTTTTTATGCCATATTATGAAAGAGATATTAATACATTTATTTGAGTACAAGTCTTTTACAAGACAAGAGGCTTACAACATCCTGACGAATATTGCGACAGGAAAATACGACAGCCACCAGATTGCGGCTTTCATGACCATCTACGGAATGCGCAGCATCCGTGTGGAGGAGCTTGGCGGCTTTCGGGATGCCATGTACGATCTCTGCCATAAAGTAGACTTCCAGGGCTATGATCTTATCGATATGTGTGGCACGGGTGGCGATGGTAAAAACACCTTCAATATCTCCACCTTGGCGTCTTTTGTGGTTGCCGGAGCGGGATACCACGTGGCTAAGCACGGCAATGTTGGGGTATCCTCGGGCTGTGGCTCCTCCAATGTGATGGAATACCTTGGCTATACCTTTAGCAACGATAAGGAGCAGTTGCAAGCGCAGCTCGAGCGCGCGAACATCTGTTTCCTACATGCGCCCCTGTTCCACCCTGCCATGAAAACCGTTGCTCCCATTCGCAAAGCATTAGCCGTTAAAACCTTTTTCAATATGTTGGGGCCTTTAACCAATCCTGCAAATCCGAAGTTCCAGTCGGTAGGCGTCTTCAGCTTAGAATTAGCCCGATTATACGCATACCTGTATCAGGGAAGTGATAAGCAATACAGCATTATCCACGCTTTAGATGGTTATGATGAAATCTCCTTAACCGGCGATTTCAAAGTGATTAACAATGCCGGAGAAAACTATTATACCGTACAGGAATTAGGCTTCGAGCCGATTCAGGCCGATGCACTGGCTGGTGGTAACACTGTAGAGGAAGCCGCACAGATCTTCCGTCAGATTATTGAAGGAAATGGTACCGACGCGCAGAACAATGCCGTATTAAGCAATGCAGCCTTCGGCATCAAAACCTTCCATCCGGAGAAAAGCTTTGCCGATTGCTATTATGAAGCAGAATCTTCATTATTAGGCTTAAAAGCCTTGAACAGCTTTAAACAATTAATCCATGGCTAAGCAAGGAAAGCTCCTGGTAAAAGTATGCGGTATGCGCGAGAAAGCCAATATTGAAGGGCTATTGCAATTGCCTATCGATTATATCGGTCATATCTTTTACCCGAAGTCGCCTCGTTATCTGGCTAGCCCGCTAGCCATCAGCTACCCAGCCTCGGTCAAGAAAACCGGCGTATTTGTCAACGAATCACAAGAGCAGATTAAGCAGCATATCCAGGATTTCGACCTGAATGCGATCCAATTACATGGCGATGAGCCTGCGGCCTTCTGCCAAGCATTTCAGGCTAGTGGCGTAGAAATTATTAAGGCTTTCGGCATAGACGATGATTTCAACTGGGATCGTTTAGCGCCCTATCTACCATACGTCGATTATTTCCTCTTCGATAGCAAAAGTGCTGCTTACGGCGGAACAGGAAAAGCCTTTAATTGGAATAAACTGAAAGATTACCCTTACGATAAACCCTATTTTTTAAGCGGCGGACTTTCCCTAGAAAACCTAAAGGAAGTGCCTGCCTTTGCAGATGCCCGGTTAATAGGCTTAGACCTGAACTCGAAATTTGAAACAGAACCCGGCTTAAAAGATCTAGATACCTTAAAAAAAGCATTGAAAATAATCAACCATGAGCAAATATCAAGTAAATAAAGAAGGGTATTATGGCCCATTTGGTGGCGCCTATATCCCCGAAATGTTATACCCGAATGTGGAAGAGCTACAGCAGCAATACCTCGATATTATGGCCGATCCTTCCTTTCAGCAAGAGTTCGAACAGCTCCTTCGGGATTATGTAGGTCGCCCATCCCCCTTATATCGGGCCAACCGACTTTCGGAAAAATACAAAACCAACATCTACCTCAAGCGCGAGGACCTCAACCATACCGGTGCCCATAAAATCAACAATACCATTGGCCAGATCTTATTGGCAGAGCGCTTAGGCAAGAAGCGTATTATCGCCGAAACCGGAGCCGGGCAGCATGGTGTTGCCACAGCCACAGTTTGCGCCTTGAAAGGCCTAGAATGTGTGGTTTATATGGGCGAAATCGACATCAAAAGACAGGCACCTAATGTAGCCCGCATGAAGATGATGGGAGCTACCGTTGTGGCGGCGCAATCGGGTAGCAAAACCTTAAAAGATGCCACCAATGAAGCGCTACGCGATTGGATTAACAATCCGGTAGATACACATTACATCATCGGATCGGTGGTAGGGCCACACCCTTACCCCGATATGGTAGCTCGCTTTCAATCCATTATTTCCGAAGAAACCAAAAAGCAACTCCTGGAGAAAACAGGAAAAGAAAACCCCGATATCGTGATGGCCTGTGTGGGTGGCGGATCCAATGCCGCCGGCATGTTCTATCATTTCCTAGACGCTGAAGACGTGCAATTGATTGCTGTGGAAGCTGCCGGACACGGGGTAAACAGCGGCGAGTCTGCGGCAACTACCGTGTTGGGCAAGGAAGGCGTGCTGCATGGCAGCCGTTCCATCCTGATGCAAACCGAAGACGGACAAGTGATCGAGCCTTATTCCATTTCCGCAGGATTAGATTATCCGGGCATCGGCCCGCAACATGCCTGGTTGTTTAAGTCAGGACGCGGCAGCTATGTAAGTGCTACGGATGATGAAGCCATGCAGGCCGGCCTACTGCTGACCAAGCTGGAAGGTATCATCCCGGCTATCGAGTCTTCACACGCCTTAGCGCATTTGGAGAAAATGAACTTTAAAGGCGATGAGACCGTTGTCATCTGTCTTTCCGGACGTGGCGATAAGGATTTGGATAATTATATGAACTATTTTGGATTTTAAGAGCATGCAGATAACAAAACACGCCAATGGATTATTATCCATCTATTTTACGGCAGGATACCCCCATATAGATAGCACCCTGGAAATAGCGAAAGCCTTGGAAGCCGCGGGTGCAGATTTCTTGGAAATCGGATTCCCTTATTCCGATCCGGTGGCCGATGGCCCTACCATCCAGCACAGTTCGGAGGAAGCCCTAAAAAACGGAATGACCCTCAAGGTCTTATTCCAGCAGCTCCAAGATTTACGCAAAGAAGTCAGCATTCCGGTTTACTTAATGGGTTATTTCAATCCGGTATTACAATTTGGAGTGGAGGCCTTTTGCAAAGCCTGTAAAGAGGTGGGAGTTAACGGTACGATTATTCCCGATTTACCCATGTATGAATACGAAGCCCTCTACCAACCAATTTTTGAGGAAAACGGCATCAGCAATATCTTCTTGGTTACTCCACAAACATCGGAGGACCGCATCCGGAAGATCGATAAATTATCCACCGGTTTTATCTACCTGCTCTCCTCGAATGCCACCACAGGGAAGCAATTAAATATACAGGAACAGTCGGAAGCCTATTTCAAACGTATTCAAGCGATGGATTTAAACAGCCCTTTAGTGATAGGTTTTGGTATTCATAACCAGGACACCTTCCAGAAGGCTACCCAATATGCACATGGTGCCATTGTCGGCACCGCCTTTGTCAAATTACTTCGTGAGGAAAATTACTTAGCGAAGATTCCGGAATTCATCCGAGGCATCAAGAACAAAAAATAAGGCTATTAAAAAAGGGGACTCACATCCCCTTTTTTAATTACTTAATTAACTCTATTGAGAATTTTATTAAATAAAAAAATGACCACGCCTGCCGCTAATGTCAGTCCCCCGACACCAATATACAGCAAACTAGGATGTGCAGCTAATTGTTCCATAATATTTTTAGGTTTACTATAAAAGTTATTCGAATATATAATCGAAGCTTCTTTTAAACAAGAAAATTACAAAGAAAATTTTCCACAATTGTTTCAAACTTTTCTATCTTTGATTTATCCATGAGAAAAATAGTTGCCATAATGCTTTTGATGATTTATTCTGTATGCAGTACAGGAGCAACCATCTATATGCATCATTGTGGAAAACGTACGTTGATCTCCTTGATGGATGAAGCCGAAGTAACTCATCAGCAATGTCCTTTTTGTGTGGAACACCATCACAATCAAGACCATAGCGAAGCTGATGGCAGCTGCTGCAGCGACAATGACATGTGCAAAGATGTGCAGGTAGAACTTAAGAATGATACCGAACAGCAACAGTCGTCCTATCAGCAATTGTTTCATTTTTACCCGGCCATCGTTGTTTTACCATGGATAAGCCCATTTATTGCCCAATGGTTGGAGGAATCAAAACCCCAACAAATTCAGGCAACCCCACCCCAATGGGCCTACGAAAACCCTGTTTACATTCTTAACTGCACCTTCAGAATTTGATTTTATTATTGATATCAACCCAATTTATTTCAAAAAATTGATTCAATAATAAAATTAACATGTACTTATATAGAATTTTCCCAATCCTAATATTATTATTTTGTGGGGCTTTAGCACAGGCCCAAACAGCTTTAACCACCGTAAGTTTTGAAGTGACCGGCAATTGTGCCATGTGTAAAAAACGCATCGAAAAAGCAGGTAAAGAAGCTGGAGCACAAAGTATCGAGTGGAGCCAAAACAGCCATCTAGCCACCGTAAAAGTAGATACAAACAAAGTATCCATCGATCATATCAAGAAGCAGATTGCAGCTGCCGGCCATGATACCGACACGCATCGTGCCGCAGATGAAATTTATGAAGTGTTACACGAATGTTGCCTTTACGAACGCTTAGGTGATGATGATCACGACCATGAGGGCCACGATCACGAAGGCCATAAGCACGACGATCATGACCATGAAGGACATGACCACAACCATGAAGGGCATGACCATGCCGGACACGACCATGCGAAGCATGACGAAGATGGTGGTCACAACCACGATCATGACCATGAAGTAACCGGCGTGGTAGTCGATGAAAACGACAAAGGCGATTTAAAACCCATTGCGGAAGTAACCGTTTACTGGGCAGACGAACCTGCGAAAAAGGTGAAAACCAATGAAAACGGCGTTTTCAAAATTATGCACGTGAAACCTTTCCGTTATTTGGTCATTTCCCATGCAGGCATGCAAAGTGACACCGTAGAGGTGAAAAATCTGCATGACATAGTCGTGGTGCAAGCCAAGAACAATGTGCTTAAGGAAATAGTTATTTCCCGCCGTCAGAAATCAAATTACATCTCCAAACTTACGCCTAACCGCATTGAAACCTTAACCGCGAAGGAACTGTTTAAAGCGGCATGTTGCGACCTGAGTGAAAGCTTTACCACCACCGCATCGGTGGATGTGGTCAGTAGCGATGCCGTAACGGGTAGCAAGCAAATCCAGATGTTAGGCTTAAGTGGCATCTATACGCAGTTAACGGTAGAAGGCTTACCGGGACCACGTGCTTTCTCGGCCCCCTTGGGCTTAAACAGCATCGCCGGTACCTGGATCGAAGCCATCAACATCAGTAAAGGGATTGGCTCCGTAGCCAATGGCTTTGAAAACATGGCCGGACAGATTAATATTGAACTTAAAAAACCACATAACAGCGAGAAGTTATTCCTGAATGCCTACGCCAACAATATGGGCCGTACGGATATCAACTTAAACTTAGCACATCACCTGAACGAAAAATGGTCGGTAGGCCTCTTATTGCACGACAACTTTATGTACAATAAGAAGATGAACTTCAGTGATAATGGTTTCCGAGATATCCCCGTGGGGAACTTATTCTCCGGTATTAACCGTTGGCATTATGAAAACGGAAAAGGTGTTATTGCGCAGTTCGGCGTGAAATTCCTGCACGACGATCGTATTGGTGGTCAAGTAGATTTCAATGAAGATACCGACAAATTTGGGCAGAACCGCTATGGTTTAGGCTTCAATAACCAGCGTATTGAAGGTTTCGGAAAACTAGGCTATGTATTTGCAGACAATAAGCACCGCAGTATAGGCTTGCAGCTTTCGGCCAGCCGCTACAAGCAAGAAAGCTTCTTCGGCCACAACACCTATGACAATGAGCAGAAGTCGATCTACGCCAACTTACTATACCAAGATATCTTAGGCTCGGTAGCTCATAAATATAAAGTAGGGGCTTCCGTTCAGCACGATAATCTGGACGAAGAAATAGGCCGCAAAACACAGCAGCAACAAGATTACCTCTTGAACTTTGGTCGCAAAGAAACCACTACCGGTGCCTTTGCTGAATATACCTTCAGCCCATCGGAGAATTTCGACGCTGTTTTAGGCTTACGTCAAGATTATAACAACCTCTATGGATGGTTTACCACCCCACGTGCGGTTCTACGCTATCAACCGGCTTTGGGTACTACCTTGCGTTTAAGCTCGGGCCGCGGACAACGTACCGCCAATATCTTTGCAGAAAACTTAGGAATCTTTGCGTCCAGCCGTGTAATTCAGGACTTAGTCGGCCTAACAGCACAACCTAATGCCTATGGTTTAAAGCCCGAAGTATCTTGGAACACCGGGATTACCATTGACCAGAACTTCCAATTATTTGGTCGTGAGTCTGGCATTTCGGTAGAGCTCTTCCACAATAATTTCGAAAACCAAGTGGTAATCGATTGGGAAGAGAGCCAACAAGTAAGTTTCTATAACCTACAGGGCAAGTCTTATTCCAACAGTATTCAGGCGGAATTCCGGTTCATGCCGATGCAGCACTTTGAGGCACGTATGGCCTACCGGATGCTGGATGTTAAAACCGATTACGAATCGGGCCGTTTAGAAAAACCATTGAATGCAAAACACCGGGGTTTCTTAAACCTGGCTTATAACCTGCATTCAGGCTGGAGTTTCGATTATACCTTGAACGCCGTGGGCACAAAACGCTTACCGCAGACAGCATCAACCTCTAGTCAGCAAACCGCAACACGATCTGATGCCTATGTAACCATGAATGCGCAGGTAAGTCGGAGCTTTGGTAAAAACAAAAACTTCGACCTCTATGTAGGTGCGGAGAACTTTACCAACTACTATCAAAAGGACCCGATCTTAGCGTATGATGATCCTTTCGGTGCCAATTTCGATACCAACCTGGTATGGGGACCGATTACAGGACGCATGTTCTATACCGGCATCCGTTACCATATTAAATAAGAAAAGGGGCTTAAGGCCCCTTTTTCTATACTAGTCGTTTCAATTCTTGTTGCAAACGGGCTGTTGGCAGCCCTATCACGTTCTCATACGATCCGGCAATCTGTTTAATGCCGATTCTGCCTATCCATTCCTGAATACCATAAGAACCTGCCTTATCCAAGGGTTGATAGCGATCTACATAGTAGGCAATCTCTTCGTTAGATAAGGTACTGAACCAAACCTTTGTTTCTTCAGCAAAGGAAAAGCGTTGCCCTTGAAAGGCTAAAGCCACCGCAGTATAGACCAAATGTGCACGGCCGGATAGCGAGGCAATAACCGCCTTTGCCTCCGCCAAATCGCGGGGCTTACCCAGCACCTCCCCTTCTTCATTCACTACAATTGTATCGGCGCAAATCACCAAGGCATCCTGGTAGGCAGCGCTATCAAACGCATTTAATTTAGCTTCTGCAATCGCCCGCACAATAGCTACCGCCGAGGCGTTTGCATCAAAGGTTTCATCCGTTTCCTTCACTTCAACGGTAAAATCCAAATCCATGGAAGCCAGCAATTCTTTCCGCCGCGGCGATTGCGACCCCAGAATAATGCGGATATCTTTTAATTTTTCTTGTAATAACATTAAACACTTTTTATCTGGGTTTCTACCCCCCACATCCCTTGAATCTTCAATATCTTCTCCAAAATATCGCGCACCACACCACGCCCACCTTTAAACGGCGACATGTAATGGCTAATCTGCTTGATATCTTCTACGGCATCCTGCGGACAGGCGGCAATACCCACCAGTTGCATCACTTCATAATCGGGCATATCATCGCCAACATAGAGCAGGTATTCCGATTCAATTTCATACTGCTGCATCAAACTTTCCAATACATCCCGCTTATTGCTCACCCCCAGGTGAATCTCTTGAATACCCAAACCTTCCAAGCGTTTGCGAACGCCCTCCGACTTGCCCCCGGAAATGACCCATAAGTGCAAACCCATCTTCACGGCAAGCTGCATGGCATAGCCATCCTTCACATAGAAAGTCCGCAATTGCTCGCCCGCTTCGGTCACTTGAAGGGTACCATCCGTCAGCACACCATCCACATCCAAGATCACCGCTTTTATCTTTGAAAACTTTTGAAAAATCATTTTGTTGTCCTTTGTTCAAAAATAAGAGGAATATTTCAATTAACCTTTTGTTCTTATTAATCTAATATTGCCAATATTTTATTTGTTATAACAGTTAAATCAGAGAATTGTCAGAAATTAGTTGCAGGGGAAACTTTTTCTTCCAAATCCTTTGCAAAATTAAATTCTTGCTTTACCTTTGTGTCATAATTCGAAGGATAAGTAGAATTATTAGTTAAAATTTGTCTTTTCATAATTTAGGTTTATAATTGGTTAGTATCAAACCCTGGCGCCCATCGTCAGGGTTTTTTCGTGGGGTACGGGAAGGTGGGCAGTGCTTTTAAACAGGGGAGGCTTATTATTACGTGCTGTCATCGTGAGAGGGTAAAATGTTTGCAAAATTTATTGGAAAGTGATGACATTTAGTAGTATTGCTTGTTAAGCTTTGCTTACAAACTGCGGCCCGCTTTATATTACGTGCCGGCAAGTATTGTCATCGTGAGCGGAGTCGAACGACTGGTACGTCAGTGCAATCAGCAACACCTAACAAACTTATTAAAACCATTTTGCGCCAACATCCATGAACAACTATTTTTAATATTGCCATTATTTCAATGCGTATTATGGCGTACTACCTGCACTGACGTACCAGTCGTTCGACTCCGCTCACGATGACAGCACGATGACAGCACGATGACAGCACGATGATAGCACTATGAAATCATAATGGCAAAATTACGACAGTAACCTCTCCCCTTTCACCCCCCTATCTTACCCTATTGCAAAGGGGGTTAATACGGGTGTGAAAGGGGAGTGAAAGGGATCTAAAAAGGGAGAAAGCAGTTCTTGCCCTAGGCTAGTGCATAAACAAAAACACCCGAAAGGCAGCAATCGCTACGCTTCGGGTGATAGATATGGGCACCTTCTTCCTGTTTAAAAAAGGTTAAAGGGCCCTATTAAGGTGGTTAGTTGTTACTTTTTCTCGGGGCCGTTGGGCTTGGAGATGGATGTGCGCATATCGGTATCGGCTTGGATGTTCTGCATTTTGTAGTAATCCATCACACCGAGGTTTCCGTTTCTGAAGGCTTCCGCCATTGCTAAAGGCACCTGCGATTCTGCTTCAATTACTTTTGCTTTGGCTTCCTGTGCTTTGGCGCGCATTTCTTGCTCAGAAGCTACGGCCATGGCACGGCGTTCTTCAGCACGCGCATTGGCTACTTTCAAATCGGCCTCTGCTTGGTCGGTCTGTAATTTAGCCCCTACGTTTTCACCGATATCGATGTCAGCAATATCAATGGAAAGGATTTCAAAGGCTGTACCGGAGTCCAAGCCTTTAGATAATACGGTTTTAGAAATACGGTCAGGATTTTCCAACACCTCCTTATGGTTGGCGGAAGAACCAATGGTTGTTACAATACCCTCGCCTACACGGGCCAGGATTGTTTCTTCACCAGCACCACCCACTAATTGGTTGATGTTGGCACGCACCGTTACTCTGGCTTTCGCAATTAACTGAATACCGTCTTTGGCAACGGCCGCCACGGGAGGCGTATTGATGACCTGCGGATTTACCGACAGCTGTACAGCATCAAACACATCACGACCGGCAAGGTCAATAGCAGTAGCCAATTTAAAGTCTAACGGAATATTGGCCTTATCGGCAGAGATTAAGGCTTTAATTACTTTATTCACATTCCCTCCGGCGAGGTAGTGGGTTTCGATTTCGTTCGTGGTAATTTTTAATCCGGCTTTGGTGGAAGTAATCATGGCATTGGTCACCAAGGCTGGAGATACTTTCCGTAGACGCATTAACACGAGGTTTAATAAACTAATTTTAACATTCGATAATTGGGCGGTAAACCAAAGGTTTACAGGCAGGATATACAATAGGAAAATAATGGCAATAACTGCCCCAATAATGATTAATACGAGTTGAAAAGCTGGATCCATTTAATTTAAGATTAATAAAAACTTCAATTTACTAAAGATATAAATTTTATTTAACACACAAGAGCCCATTTTCAGTTTAAACATATTTACTGATGAATTATTAACTATATTTAATTCTTGACTAATTGATATAAACATTATGCAACTATTGGAAGTAAACCATCCAGAACGCATAAAACTTTTTTTAGACCTTCCGGCCCGGATAAACAAACAGAACCCCGCTTATATCCATCCTATGAATCAGGATATCGAGTCGGTTTTTGATAAGAAATTGAATCCCGCTTTTTCACAGGGCAAGGCTTGCCGATGGATTTTGCTGCATCCCGATGGTACCTGTATTGGCCGAATCGCTGCCTTTCATCATATGGACAAACAGCAGCAACAACAGCAGGCAGGCTGTGGCTTTTTTGAATGCATAGACAGCCAAGAAGCGGCCGATATGCTGTTCGAGCAGGCGAAAACCTGGCTCGCAGCGCAAGGACTGACCCAAATGGATGGCCCGGTAAATTTCGGCAACCGCGACCAATGGTGGGGCTTACTGATTGATGGCTTTCACCCTCCTGTATATGGCATGTTCTACCATCCGCCCTATTATCAGGCGCTATTTCAGCAGTATGGCTTTCAGCCCTTGTTTTGGCAGTATACCTTCCGCAGGGCGCTGCATGCCCCACTGAGTGCAAGTCTGAAACGTAGGGCCGCTCGGATCATGGCGCAGCCCGACTATCAGTTTGCCGACAGCCGCGGATTGAGTACCGACAGCCTGGCGGAACAATTTCTAACCATCTACAATGCTGCCTGGCAACATATGGAGGGGGTAAACCCCTTAACCTTGCCCCAAGTGCAGCAGCTTCTCGCTAAATTAAAACCTATTTTAGATAAAAAAATAATCTGGTTTGCTTACTTCAAGGGGCAAGCAATCGGTTTTTTTGTGAATATTCCAGACTTAAACCAGCTCATTGTGAAATTTTTACGGCATGGAAGTTTAAACATTTACCAAAAATTCAGACTTTTGTATCGAAAAACATGGAAACAATGTCCAACAATGCTTGGCTTCGTTTTTGGCATCCACCCCGACTTTCAAGGTCGTGGGGTAGAAAGCGCACTAATTTTTAAGTTCGCCTCGCAATTTCGGGAAAAACGGAAAAGCGGTTATCAGGAGATTCAAATGAACTGGATTGGCAGTTTCAATAAACCTATGCTCCGGGTAATGCAGGCATTAGATGCCGAATGCTATAAAACACATTGCACGTATAGATATACCTTTTAATGGTTAACATATGACAATTGAAATCACGAAACTTAATACTTTACGCTGGCGCGCGATGTTTAGCATTGTGCTGGCGACCTTGGTGATTATAGGTTCCTTTTGGTATTTTATGGGGAAACAAAAGGAATACACCAATGCCATGAAGGATTACCTGGATTTGGCGCAGGAGAAATTCTACTTATTACAAGAATGGGAAATGGAAATTCAGCAAATTTCCAAGTTCAATTCCTTAGAGCATAATGTGAGTGCCTATTCGCGCGAGCGTGCCGGCAACCAGATCAATGAAATCATTAATAAGCTTGCCCAAACGAATATTCTTTTCGATAGCATTCCGCACAATACGGTAAAGTTGAAGGAGGTTTCCCATCAAATCTTAAGCCATAGCGAGCGCAAGTCGGCCAACAACTTAGACAGCATTTCCAGTGTATTAGCCGACGAGCAAGAGCTCATAATGACGGCGAGCAATGACTTTTCGAACGAAGTGATTAGCCAGCGTTCCCTGAAAACCCTTCAGAAGCTCGATAAACTAAATACCACCCGCAACATCAGCATCGCATTAGGATTATTGGCCTTAATCGTGATTCTGTTTGTGATCTATCAAATTTTAAACATCCTCGATTACCTACGCCGCACTTCGCTGAAAGAAAAAGAATTAAATGAGCAATTCTTGCAGACGAATCAGCAGATGGAGGAACTCAATTGGGTGTTAAATAATTCAGCCAAGGTACATACCATTATTAGTGGCAACCTCTCTGAGCATAGCATTGCTAACCATGCCTTAGCCATTGTGAAAGAAGTATTGAACAGTTATTCCGGCACCATCTACATTCGGAAAGTAGACTCGTATGAAATGGCTTTACGCAGTTCATTTGGCTTGGACGAGAAACAACTGCCCAAAAACATAATGATTGGCGAAGGTATAATTGGTGAAGTTGCCGAATCGAAAACGCCACAGATTATTAAAGTTTCCGACTTAAAGGATATAAAAATAAATACCAGCATTATTGCGGAGCTTCCGGCAGAGGTCATCATCTTCCCGATTATTTTTGAAGATTACTGCATCGGTATCATTGAGGTATTCGGCAGCTTCCCGGATGAGAAGCACGAGAACATCGTGAATTTCTTAGGCCGTGCAAGTAGAGCCATCGGATCGGCGATTAAATCGCGTCAGGATCAAAGTCTGGTAGAAGATCTGTTGGCAGAAACACAGCATCAAACCGAGGAGCTGGAAGCACAGCAAGAAGAATTACGCATTACCAATGAGGAATTGGTGTATAAAACCAACCTCTTGGAGGCTTCAGAAGAAGAATTGCGGGTGCAACAGGAAGAACTTTCGCAGGCCAATAAGGAATTAAACGAAAAGGCCAGCGAGCTGGAGAAACGCAATGATGACTTGAAAACGGCGCAGGCTGAGGTAGAGCTGAAAATTGCCGAGGTGGAGCAGGCCAGCAAATACAAATCGGAATTTATGGCCAATATGAGTCATGAACTGCGCACGCCATTAAACAGTATCTTGATTTTAGCGAAGCTTTTACAAGATAATAAGCTGCAGAACCTCACCGAAGATCAAATCAAGTATTCTTCTGTAATCTATAATGCAGGATCTGATCTGTTGCAATTAATCAATGAACTGTTAGACTTGGCCAAGATAGAATCGGGTAAAGTCGACATCAATAGAGAATCAATTCGTACGGCGGATTTTGCGCAGAATGTGGAAAGCCTATTTAAGGAGATGGCTGGCGATAAAAACATCAACTTCCAGATTGATATTACGGAAGCACCGGAAAGCTTTGTGACGGATGAGTATCGCCTGGAACAAGTGACCAAGAACTTCTTATCGAATGCCTTTAAGTTTACCGAGAAGAATGGCAACATTGAATTGAAAGTGCAGCTCTTGCAAAACAACCTGCATTTTACGGTGAAGGACTCGGGGATCGGTATCTCCAAAGAGAAACAGGCGATTATTTTCGAAGCCTTCCGTCAGGAAGATGGCTCCACCAGCCGTAAATATGGTGGTACGGGCTTAGGTCTTTCCATCTCCAAAGAAATTGCCTCCTTGCTTGGCGGCCGCATTACGTTGGAGAGTGAATCGGGTGTAGGCAGTAAATTCACCTTGATTATTCCTTATATGGCCAGCGACATGGAAATGAGCCATGCTGTTGCGGAGCCTGCCATCCGGGAAGCAGCAAAGGAAACCCGCAAGCAGGAAGGGAAAGAAAAACCGAAAGCGGCAGCGCCATTGGCGGCCTTAAAACTAGAACCGGGCGAGAAGAATATTTTGATTATTGAGGATGACATCAACTTCTCGGAAATTCTGAAAAGCTTCGCTGAAGGTTATGGTTTTAAAGCTAACCAAGCCTATGATGGTGAAACGGGTATTCAAATGGCCAAAGCACAAATTCCGGATGCGATTATTCTGGATGTGATGTTACCGATTGCCGATGGTTGGGAAGTGTTACGCACCTTGAAGAACACCGAGGAAACCAAGCATATTCCTATTCACATGATGTCGGCCGCGAGTTTCGATAAAAAAGAATTTCTGGAGGACGGCGCTATCGGCTTTATGTCTAAACCGGTTACCGAATCGAGCATTGCTTCGGCCTTTGAGAATATTAAACTAAACCTTAACAAAGGGGTTAAAAAGATCTTGTTGATTGAAGACCAGGAGTTTCAGAGCGATTTGATCAAAAAAGCCTTCGCAGAACAGCAGATCAACGTCATCCAGGCCTTTACTATTGAATCGGGATTGAAGAAACTGGAGCAGGAACCAAATATAGACTGCATTATTCTGGATATTAAATTGCCGGATGGTAGCGGTTTAGAAATGTTGGATCAGATTAAAGCGAAGGATAAATTCGAGCGCTTGCCGGTGATTATCAATACGGCCTATGACCTGACCACCGAACAGACGGAACGCATTATGCGCCATACCCAATCGATGGTATTGAAGTCGAGTAAATCCAATACCCGCCTAATCGATGAGGTTAACCTCTTTTTGAACAAGTTGACCGAACCGAGTTATAACCCGATGAAGAATGCCGAAAAAGTGGCCAACAAGGCGACTTATGGCACCTCTAATTTGGAAGGGAAACGCGTATTGATTGCTGACGATGACATGCGCAATGTTTTTGCTTTGACTTCCTCGCTGCAGCAATATAACATGCAGATTGAGATTGCCAACAACGGCAAGGAAGCCGTGGAACTGGTAAACGAAACTGGCAAGCAAATTGATATCGTGCTGATGGATATTATGATGCCGGAGATGGATGGTTATGAAGCGATTCAGGAAATCCGGAAAGATAAAAAGAACAACAACCTCCCTATTATCGCTGTTACGGCAAAAGCCATGAAGGGAGATCGCGAGAAATCGATCGAATTGGGTGCTAGTGATTACATCAGTAAGCCTATTGACATCGATAAACTTGTTTCATTAATGCAAGTATGGCTGAGTTAAACGAAACGCATGAGTTAAGCTTTGCGGAGATTGAAGACCTGGTGTTCTTATTAAAGAACATCTCCGGATTTGATCTTTCCGGGTACACGCGTTCGTCGCTTAAGCGGCGGATACAACGTATCATGGGCTTGGAGCACATGGATATTGTGGATTTGAAGAATGCTTTGGTGAATTTGCCGGGTTTTCAAACCTACTTTATTCAGGAAGTGACGGTAAATGTGACGGAGATGTTCCGGGATCCTGCTTTTTACCGGAAACTGAATAGCGATATCCTGCCCTACCTTTCCAGCTTTCAACGCATCAAAATATGGAGTGCGGGCTGCTCGACGGGTGAGGAGGTCTATTCCTTAGCGATATTACTAAAAGAACAACAATTGAACGAGCGTGCCTTTATTTATGGCACGGATATAAACAGCCAGGTATTGGATGTAGCAAAAAAAGGCATCTATCCTTTGAAGAAGTTTAAAGAGTATACCGAGAACTTCAATGCTATTCATTTGAAGGAGAATTTTTCTTCATATTACACAGCGCGTTATGATGCGGCGATCATCAATCATGATCTGCGGCAGAATATTTTGTTTTCTACGCATAACCTTGCCAGCGATCAGGTTTTCAACGAGTTTCATTTGATTACCTGCCGCAATGTGTTGATCTACTTTGATTTAAAACTTCAAGAACGGGTGATCAACCTCTTTTATGAGTCGCTGGCCTTGTTTGGTTTTTTATGCCTAGGCACCAAAGAGACCTTGATTCGACATGAGGTCATGAAGAATTTCAAGGTGGTTGATAAAGAGTTGAATATTTATCAAAAGATTAAATAATGATCGAGAAACCTGCAACCCACATGATTGCCATTGGCGGCTCGGCAGGCGCTTACGAATTGATCGTGGAGCTCCTGGAAAGCCTACCGGCACATTTTTCTGTGGCCATAGTGGTGGTGTTGCATCGGAATTCGAAATATGAAACAAAAATAGAATCCAGTTTATCACAACGACTCAATAAGAAAGTCATCTCCGTGAAGGACAAAATGACCGTCCTTCCGGATAATATTTACTTCGCCCCGCCGGGATATCACCTGTTGATAGAGCCTCATTTTAGCTTTTCCTTGGATATCTCTGAGCCGGTGCAATTTTCAAGGCCCTCTATCGATGTATTCTTCGAATCGATGGCCGACATCTACCAAGATAAGGGTACCGCCTTCTTGCTGTCGGGTGCTAACACCGACGGAACCTACGGGCTGAAACGCCTATTGGAAATGCAGGCAACCTGTTATATACAGGACCCTAAGGACGCCAAAATAGACACCATGCCTAGAAGCGGCATGACGGTTTCCAAAAAAATAAAGACACTGAATAACGCTGAAATCATAGATTTCTTTAGTCAACTAATTTAATGCTATAATGAAGACGATCAACATTTTACTCCTTGATGATAAAGAAGAAAACATCATCAGTTTACATGCTTTATTGCAGGATGTTGAACATGTGAACATCATTTCATCGACCGATCCGAACGATGCATTAAAGATCTGTTGGAAGGAAGAAATCTCCATTGCCTTGGTGGATGTACAGATGCCGAAGATCAATGGTTTTGAGTTTGTTTCCATCCTCAAGTCTAATCCGAAGACCAGCCATATTATGGCGATTATGGTTACGGCCATTTCAAAAGAAGACAAGTACTTGCTGCAGGGGCTGGAAAGTGGTGCCGTAGACTACCTTTACAAACCGCTGAACCCGGAGATTACCATTGCGAAAGTAAAGTCTTTTGTGCAGCAGATTATTATTCAGCAAGAAATAAAAGAGAAAAACAAGGAACTGGAAGAATCGCGGTTAGAGCTTTTACAAACCAAGGAGGAAGCCATACAAGCGCGAAAATCAAAGGAGATTTTCCTGGCGAATATGAGTCATGAAATCCGTACGCCGATCAATGGCATTATGGGGATTATGCATATGTTTAAAAGCTCGGATCTTTCCAACGAGCAACGCGACTGGTTGAAACGCCTAGACAATGCCTCCCAATCTTTATTATTGATTATTAACGATATTCTGGATCTTTCCAAGATTGATTCAGGCATGCTGAAGATCGAATTCGAAGATTTTAGTTTGGATAAGATGATCGAGGATATTAACCGCATCTATAAAATTAAGGCCAACCATAAGGCGCTGGATTTTAAAATTCAGGTGGACGATGGGGTGCCGCAATACATCCGCTACGATTCCCTGCGTCTGCAGCAGATCATCAGTAACTTTATTTCCAACAGCTTGAAGTTTACGGAAAAGGGTAGCATCACCCTGCACATCAATATCCTGGAGCAACGAGAAAACAATTTCCTGCTGCGCTATACGGTAAAAGATACAGGCATTGGGATTAAAGAGGAATCGGTAGATAAGATTTTCTTGGCCTTTGAGCAAGCCGATGACGGCATTACCAAGAAGTTTGGTGGCACCGGATTGGGCTTAGCTATTGTGAAGCGCCTGGCGAAATTGCTGAACGGACAGGTGGGTGCCAGCAGCGTATATGGGGAAGGTTCGGAATTTTTCTTTGAAGGCTGGTTTGAGGCGACAAGCCCGGCAGATGAAAGCAAGGAAAGCAGCGACCCTTCTTACAACACCTTTCCGAAGCTACAAGACATGCGTGTGTTGGTGGCCGAAGACAACGACCTGAACTCCTTTATGCTGGCGCATATGCTGCGCAGCTGGAATTGTGAGGTAGATATTGTGCGCAACGGTCGTTTGGCCTTGGAAAAGGTGGAAGCCAACCATTATGACCTGATCTTGATGGATACCCATATGCCTATTATGAGTGGTTTTGAAGCCATCAAGGAAATCAAGAACCACATTACACCCGAGAAGCACGGTATTCCGATTATCACGATTTCGGCTTCGGTATTGGAACATGAGCAGGCTGCCGCCTTTCAGGCAGGTGCCGATGGGGTGATTGGGAAGCCCTTTGATCCGATTGAATTGTATCAGAAAATTGTGGCTGTCACAACAAAGCTAAAATCCTAATAATAATTGCATTTATTAGGTTAACAATCGTTATACTAAATAATTTGTAGTAAATTCGAATAAATTATATTAAAGTTTAGTTATGAAAAAATTATTTTTAGCTCCTGCCCTTGCCCTAGCAATTGGAATCTCTTCATGTGGTAACAATGCAGAGAAAAAAGAGGAGACTACAACAACCGAATCAACCCCTGCAGAAACCCCTGCTGCAGCTGAAGAGACTGTTCCTGGTATTGAGAATGTAACTTTATCAAACACATGGACCGTTGAAGGGAATGATCAAATGCAGTATAACATTAACTTAATCCGTGTAAAAGCGGGTGAGCCTGTAGAATTGACGTTGAACAACGTTGGTAAAATGCCTAAAGAAGCTATGGGTCATAACTTTGTGGTTTTAAAACCTGGTGTAGATATCCCTACGTTTGGTGGTGAAGCTGCTTCAGCTGCTGATAATGAGTATATCCCTAAATCAGCATTGACTTCTATCGTTGCTCACACGAAACTTTTAGGTCCAGGTGAATCTGATAAAATCACTTTTACATTAGAAAAAGGGGTTTATCCATACTTATGTAGTTTCCCAGGTCACTTTGGTATTATGCAAGGTAAAATTGTAGCTGAATAATTCGGCCTACACTGGAAAAGATAAAAAGCCCCGCCTGTCGGGGCTTTTCTTTTAAATGATTGCTAAGATGTTATTTTAACGTCATTTATGCGGAAATTAAGTTGCCTAAATATTGAAATGCTTTCGTTAAATAGCTATTTAAATAGTAAATTTGGGCCATAAAAAAATATAAAAAAGACGCTATGCAATACGACGTAATTGTAATCGGTAGTGGCCCTGGTGGATATGTTGCTGCTATCCGTTGTGCCCAATTAGGTTTGAAAACTGCGGTAATTGAAAAATACAGCACCTATGGTGGTACCTGTTTAAATGTAGGTTGTATTCCTTCGAAAGCCCTATTAGACTCATCTGAACATTATCATAACGCTGCGCACAACTTCGCAACGCACGGTATCAGCTTGAGCTCATTGAAAATTGATATGAAACAGATGATCGCTCGTAAGAACGACGTCATTGCTCAAAATACTGCTGGTATCTCTTTCCTATTCAAGAAAAACAAAATCGACGGATACGAAGGGTTAGGCTCATTTGTTGATAAAAACACCATCAAAATCACAAAGAACGATGGTTCAACAGAAGAAATCAAAGGTAAAAACATCATTATTGCTACAGGTTCTAAACCTACAGCATTACCTTTCTTACCGGTTGATAAACAACGCATCATTACTTCAACAGAAGCGTTAAACTTAACAGAAGTGCCGAAGCACCTGATTGTAATCGGTGGTGGTGTAATCGGTTTAGAGTTAGGATCGGTATACGCACGCTTAGGTGCTAAAGTATCGGTTGTGGAATATGCAAAATCTATCATCGCTACCATGGATGGCGGATTAGGTAAAGAATTGCAACGCGTATTGAAGAAAAACTTAGGCATGGAATTCTTCTTAAGCCATAAAGTTACTGGTGCTACTGCCAAAGGCAAAAAAGTAACCGTAACGGCTGAAGATGCTAAAGGACAAACCGTAACCTTAGAAGGCGATTACTGTATCGTGGCTGTAGGTAGAACAGCTTATACCGAAGGTTTAGGCTTAGAAAACATCGGTTTGAAAACCGAAGAAAGAGGAAATAAAATCACGGTGAATGAGCACATGGAAACTTCGGTACCAGGTGTTTATGCTATTGGTGATGTGGTTCGTGGTGCCATGCTTGCGCATAAAGCGGAAGATGAAGGTATCTATGTGGCGGAACACATCGTTGGTCAGAAACCGCATATCGATTATAACTTAATCCCGGGTGTAGTATACACATGGCCTGAGGTTGCTTCCGTTGGACTTACCGAGGAACAATTGAAAGAAGCGGGTAAAAAATACAAAGCTGGAAGCTTCTCCTTTAAAGCATCGGGCCGTGCGAAAGCATCAGGCGATACAGATGGTTTCATTAAGGTATTAGCAGATGCAGATACTGACGAAGTATTAGGTGTACACATGATTGGCCCACGTGCGGCTGATATGATCGCTGAGGCGGTTGTAGCCATGGAATACCGTGCTTCTGCCGAAGATATCGGACGTATTTGCCATGCTCACCCTACCTTTACAGAGGCCTTGAAAGAAGCGGCGCTGGCAGCCACTGCAAATAGAGCGATTCACGCGTAACAAAACAGCAAGAAGGCAAACCGAGGTTTGCCTTCTTTGTTATTTACAAAATTTGTTTCATGAACTTTTATACGAGAAAATGGGTAAAACCCGAAGACCTCAATCCGAACGGTTCTTTATTCGGAGGTACCCTCTTGCGTTGGATTGATGAAGAAGCTGTAATCTACGCGATTGTGCAACTGGGCAACCCACATGTGGTAACCAAGTATATATCGGAGATAAACTTCGTATCTTCTGCGAAGCAAGGCGATATCATCGAACTGGGTATCGAGGCGATCCACTTCGGAAACAGCTCCCTAACCATGCGTTGCGAAGTGCGCAATAAAATCAGTCGGAAAACCATCCTTTCCATCGATAAGCTGGTCTTCGTCAATCTAGATCCCGCAGGGAATCCCGTTCCCCACGGTAAGACGAAGATTACTTATGACTATATGAGTATCGAAAAGGATATCAATAAACGCGATTAAGCCGCTTTCTGCGCTTGGATCTCGCGCTTCAAATCTTTCTCTACCCAGAAGGATACCACAGGAATCAAACTCAGGATGAAATACTTAACAACGCGGCCAAAGGTCCAATTGTCGTTTGCCAACAAGCAATCAATAGCACCACAAAAAGAACAACCAGAAATCCATGGATGGAACCTGCAACACGCACGGCTTCCGGAATGCCGGCGAAGTACTTTAAAGGCATAGCGACAAAGAACAATAAAATAGTGGAAATGGCTTCCCAAAGGGCTACTTGTTGAAATATACGTAACATAGTTAATCTATTAGAATTCGCAAAATAAATCAATTACTGCAGTTTCCAAAAGCGATCTCTTTTCTAATAATATTTATGACACTTCTGTGCTATTTTCCACCTAATTAGGATAAACTAATGGAAAGAGTAAATAAAAAATGTGTACTTTTGGATAATTGAATTACGCAACAACATAACGACAACTAATATTTATGAATTACGACATTATTGTTATTGGTAGTGGTCCAGGCGGGTATGTAGCTGCCATCAGAGCCTCCCAATTAGGGTTCAAAACAGCCATTATCGAACGTGAAGCATTAGGAGGAATTTGCCTTAACTGGGGTTGTATTCCGACAAAGGCACTACTCAAAAGTGCGCAAGTATTCGAATATTTAAATCATGCCGAAGAATATGGTATCAAAGTAAATGGTGGTGAAGCAGACTTTGGCGCTATCGTAAAAAGAAGTCGTGGTGTAGCCGATGGCATGAGCAAGGGAATCCAGTTCTTGATGAAAAAGAACAAGATCGACGTGATCATGGGTACCGCAAAGATTAAAAAAGGTGGAAAAATCGAGGTGAAAGCCGAAGATGGATCAACGAAAGAATATACAGCAAAACATACCATCTTAGCCACAGGTGCGCGCTCTAGAGAGTTGCCTAACTTACCACAAGATGGCAAGAAAATTATTGGCTACCGCCAAGCGATGAACCTACCTAAGCAACCTAAGTCATTAGTTGTTGTGGGTTCTGGTGCTATCGGTGTTGAGTTTGCATACTTCTACAATGCCATCGGTACGCAAGTAACCATCGTTGAGTTTATGGACCGTATCGTTCCGGTTGAGGATGAGGAAATCTCAAAACAATTGGAGAAATCGTTGAAGAAAGCCGGTATCAATATCCTTACGAAATCTGAAGTACAGTCGGTAGATACCAAAGCTGATCTTTGTAAAGTAAGCATCAAAACCGCAAAAGGTGTGGAGACTATTGAAGCTGAGGTTGTTCTTTCTGCGGTTGGTATTACGCCAAACATCGAAAACCTAGGTCTGGAAGAAGTTGGTGTTAAAACCGACAAAGGCCGCGTGTTGGTAGATGACTACTATAAAACGAATATCGATGGCGTATATGCTATCGGTGATATCGTGAAAGGTCAGGCTTTAGCACACGTTGCTTCTGCGGAAGGTATTACTTGTGTAGAAAAAATCAAAGGATTACACGTAGATCCTATCGATTATAACAACATCCCTGGATGTACTTACTGTTCTCCGGAAGTTGCATCTGTAGGATTTACAGAAAAAGCAGCTAAAGACGCTGGATACGAAGTGAAAGTTGGAAAATTCCCATTCTCAGCTTCTGGTAAAGCATCAGCTGCAGGTGCAAAAGATGGCTTTGTAAAAGTAATCTTCGACGCTAAATACGGTGAATTCCTAGGTGCTCACTTGATCGGTGCCAACGTAACAGAGATGATCGCTGAAGTGGTAGTAGCCCGTAAATTAGAAACTACAGGCCACGAAGTATTAAAAGCTGTGCATCCACACCCAACAATGAGTGAAGCGATTATGGAAGCTGTAGCAGACGCTTACGGCGAAGTAATCCATCTGTAATTTAGACAGGAGATTTGAGATATGAGATATGAGAACTTAACAGCTCATAAGGGTTTAAATCTCACTAGATTATTGTAATAAAGAAGTTTATTAAAATACAGATATTAAAAAGAGGAAAGCAGTGCTTTCCTCTTTTTAATATCTGTATATATGGAATATTCTATTTATGCTAAGCAAGAAAAAGCGTAGATGTTATTGTCAAATCAAAAGGCAAAGAATCAACCAGCCTACTCTCACATCTCAAATCTCATATCTCAAATCTCAAATCTCATATCTAAATTATTTTCTTTTCCAGATCTTCTCCGCCCAGCGGCCTACAAACCAGAAGGAGATTGCTAGGATGAGGAAGAAGATGGTTCGGTTGATATTATCCCAAAGGTATTCCACAAAGCGGGTATAGAGGTTTAGGATAAAGAATACAAATCCGATATCACGGGATACATTGTCCTTGCTCTTCATGCCGTAGAGTGCCAAACCTAAGGATAAGGCAATACCAAGCAATCCCCAATAGAAGATTTCATACTGCCGGATGGAAGACCATTTCTCGAAATCGCTGTAGTTTCCGAAGATGGACAGGAGCCATAAGGCGATCATGGTATACAAGAGTCCGATTACATAGGAAGTCGATTGAAAGAATTGTAGGGGTTTTATTCTGTTTTGCAGGAAGATAGCGAAGGAAGTGAGGAGGATGCCAAAGATGGTGAAGCGTAGGGGATAGTTCATGCCCCAGAATTTGAATCCCCAATTGCTATGGTAGGCTGTTTCTGTGGCAAACCATATCCCTAAAGCGACCAGGGTGAAGACCCAGATCAGCTTAGACTGCAGCTTCACGGAAAGATAGCCATAGATCAGGATCGATAGCAGAAAGAGAATCGTGAAATGATGTTCATTACGATCGAGAATCTGTCCTAGAAATCCGATACTGGCCGCAGTGGAGAACGATCCTGCCAGCATGAGGGTTTCATTGGAGAAGGCTTTATCCGGGTTCTTTTGTTTGTTACGGAAGCCCAGCAGGTAAAACAGCACTGCCAATCCGGCGAAGCCAATACAAAACACCACATTCGGCGTATCGTAAAAGTTCTCGATGAGCTTACTGAGGTAATCATCGGAGAATAAGGAGACCACCGAAAAGATTAAGGACGCCAATGCTACCCAAAAAGCATATCGTGCCAGCACTCCCCATTCAAAGCCTTTATCGTCTAGGTTTTCCTTCAGTTCTGCAGCTTTATTAGCATCCAGTAAATGCTGTTCTTGCCAATGGTTTAGGGCGTCTTCCAGAATTTCCCGTTCGGTTTTACTAACGTCTAGTTTTTTCAAGTGTAATTTTTTTGTAGAATAAAGGTAATACTTTTTTGTAGAACGTCGATTATTAGACATTAAAGCTAGCGCCTCTAAAATGTCTCTATAAAAATCTGTAACTTTGCATCTTGCAAATGAAGGATAGATTAATGGCCCAACGAAAAGCAGTAGATCTAGGAGATCAAAGCGAGGTTGAAGTATTTGGAGCTCGCGAACATAACCTAAAAAACATCGACGTTTCTTTTCCTCGAAATCAATTGGTAGTCATCACCGGCTTAAGTGGCAGCGGCAAGTCGTCACTGGCTTTTGACACCATTTATGCCGAGGGACAGCGCCGTTATATGGAGACATTCTCGGCCTACAGCCGACAGTTTCTAGGGGGCATGGAGCGTCCTGATGTCGATAAGATATCCGGCTTGAGTCCGGTTATTTCCATCGAACAGAAAACGACGTCCAAGAATCCACGCTCTACGGTAGGAACCATTACGGAAATCTACGATTTCCTACGTTTGTTGTTTGCACGTGCCGGGGAAGCCTTTTCCTATGTATCGGGCAAGAAGATGGAGCGCATGTCGGATGATGAAATCACCGACCGCATCCTAAAGGATTTCAATGGCGAGGCGATATACATCCTGGCACCCGTGGTAAAGGGTCGGAAAGGACACTACCGTGAGCTGTTTGAGCAAATCAGAAAGCAAGGCTATACCAAAGTCCGGGTAGATGGGGAAATCCTCGACCTGGCACCCAAAATGCAAGTCGACCGTTACAAGATCCACGACATTGAGATCGTTGTTGATCGCATGATGGTGGATGGTGATTCGCGAAAGCGCTTATATACCTCCATCGGGCAAGCATTAAAAACCGCCAAAGGGATTATCAAGATTGCCAACAAAGAAAATAAAGAACAGTTCTTTAGCCGCTATCTGATGGATGCCGAATCGGGTATTTCCTACGATGAGCCGCAACCGAATACCTTTTCGTTTAACTCGCCCTATGGTGCCTGTCCTACTTGCGATGGCCTAGGCTATATCTTTGAGATCGATAAGAACATCGTAATCCCCGATAAAACCTTAAGCATTCAAAAAGGCGCTATTGTGCCGTTAGGCCCTTTACGGGAGTCCTGGAACTTCGCTGTGTTGAAGGCGGTGGCCAAGAAGTACGACTTCTCCTTAACTACCCCTGTCGAAAAGCTTTCCGACGATATTATCAATATGTTGCTCTTCGGAGAAGAAGAACCTATCCACTTAACCGTTTCCTACGGCTCATACGGCGCCCGCGAATATAAAATCCAATTCGCCGGGATCTTCAAGATGCTGGAGGAGATGAGTGGGAAATACTCAGACGACAGCCCGGCGTTGGAAGACTTCCGGACACAGGTACCTTGTCCGAGCTGCCATGGCGACCGCCTGAAAGTAGAATCGCTACATTTCAAAATCGACAATAAGAATATCGCCGAATTAGCATCCCTGGATATTGTGGCACTGAATGAATGGTTCGATGGCTTAGAAAACCGCCTGAATGAACGCCAGGTAATCATCGCTACAGAAATTATTAAAGAAATCAGAACCCGTTTGGGCTTTCTGTTGGATGTAGGCTTAAACTACCTGACCTTAAACCGCAGCTCGAAGAGTCTTTCCGGTGGTGAGGCGCAGCGTATCCGCCTAGCGACACAGATAGGATCCCAACTGGTAAACGTATTATACATCCTTGATGAGCCGAGTATCGGACTACATCAACGCGATAACGAACGCTTGATCAGCGCCCTGAAGAACCTTCGCGACATCGGTAACTCGGTGCTCGTGGTAGAGCACGATAAGGATATGATCTTGCATGCCGACCATGTAATCGATATGGGACCAGCTGCCGGTCTTTACGGTGGTAAGGTAGTGGCAGAAGGTACGCCAGATGAGATCCTCAAAGCCGATACCTTAACCGCAGCCTACTTAAACGGCACAAAGGAAGTTGTTGTTCCCGGCGAGCGACGCGAAGGCAATGGCCATAGCCTCTCCCTTCAAGGAGCGACCGGCCATAACCTCAAGAATGTCAGCATTGATATTCCTTTAGGGAAACTAGTATTAGTAACCGGGGTATCCGGCTCTGGGAAGTCCAGCGTCATTACCAACACCCTATACCCCATCCTGAACCATCACTTCTTCCGTGCGAAGGCAAAACCCCTTCCTTATAAAAAGATTGAAGGCTTAGAACATATCGACAAGGTCATTGAAATCGACCAATCGCCGATTGGAAGAACGCCGCGGTCGAATCCTTCCACCTACACGGGGGTCTTCTCCGATATTCGCGCCTTATATGTGCAATTACCGGAGGCGAAGATCCGTGGCTACAAACCCGGGCGATTCTCCTTCAACGTGAAAGGCGGCCGTTGTGAAACCTGCCAGGGTGCAGGTATGAAGATTATCGAGATGAACTTCCTGCCGGATGTGCAGGTTCCTTGTGAAACCTGTAACGGAAAGCGCTATAACCGGGAAACCCTGGAAGTACGCTATCGGGGTAAGTCCATCGCCGATGTATTGGATATGAGCATCGATGATGCCGTAGACTTCTTCGAGAACATCCCGTCCATCTATCGCAAGATTAAAACCCTGCAAGATGTAGGACTAGGCTATATCACCTTAGGACAATCCTCCACCACCCTATCCGGTGGGGAAGCGCAGCGCGTCAAGTTAGCGACCGAGCTATCCAAGAAAGATACCGGCAAAACCTTCTACATCTTGGATGAGCCTACAACAGGACTCCATTTTGAAGACGTCAATGTGCTGCTAGGTGTTATTAACCGATTGGTAGACCGTGGCAATAGCATCTTGATTATCGAGCATAACCTAGATGTCATCAAAGCGGCCGACTGGGTGATCGATATGGGCCCTGAAGGCGGTAAGAACGGCGGAACAGTCCTCTTCCAAGGCACACCGGAGGAGCTTATCAAACAGAAGAACTCCGAAACCGGACGCTTCCTGAAACTGGAAATGAAAGGCTAAGCATAAAAGAAAACGGCGAACCTGATGGTCCGCCGTTTCTTGTTATTGGGGTAAGTTTTCTACAGTAATCGCTTTGCCCTCGGCATCCTTAATAAAACTCATCGGATGTTCCGGGTCTTTAATAATCTCGAACAGCGTATAGCCCCAAGGCTTCCAGAAGTTCTCCAGCACTTGCCCATAGGTCTTGGCTTGCCAAGGATCGAAGATGGGCTTCATCGTCCAATCATTTAGCGGCATAGGCTCCACAAATACCTTCTCGCCCACCTGCATATAGGTATATTCCGGTAAACGATTAAACAGATAGGCTGTATAAAAATAACGAGCACAGATTTCTTCAAACTGAATCGGATGTAAAAACTGCTCCTTCATCAGGGCAATGGCTTCCTCGTGGTAAATACCGTTGGTTCCATTATCCTGTAAGGTAGCTATCAAGCCAAAGTTCTTCATGCGCAAGGAGAACACCAAGGTGTTGATCTCATCGCGGTATAAGAAGGTTTCCGCGGCATTATCCACATGAAATACTTCCACCGTAAATGGATTCTTATGTTCAAACTCCATCGGGCGAACCATGGATTGCAGCATGGCATGCAAGTTTTTGAACTTATGCACCAAAGCCTGCGAGAAGTTCATCTCCTCTCCTGTCAGCACCGCTTGGCGGATACCGGCTTGAATTTCATTGAAAACAACGCCATACAGAATCTTGCCTACCCATTGAAACAGGGTCAGCTGATCCAGTTCTTTCACCCCTTCATAGCCTTTTTCCATCGCATATTCTACCCGACGGTCAATGGCTTCTACCGCAGCCGCAGCCTCTGTAGAACAAGGCAATTGCAACTTCTTATAGGTGCTAAAACTTTCATCCAGCATCTTAAAAGGTTGCTCCTCCAGGTTGAAGGCGCGCATCATCCACATCGGGAAAACCTGAATCTGCTCGTCGGCCGATTGCAGGGGTGCTCCCGTTAGAAAGCATGTCTTCTGATCGAAGGTGAAATTCAAAAAAGGATTATAGAGTTCTGTTGCCATATGCTTGCAAAGGTAAGATAATAGACTAGCTAACGTGTTTTTTCAACGACATATTACGAAGGTATGACCTGAAAGCGGACAGGTATTAGCCTATGCTCACTTTAAAATCAGTAAACAGGAGGCTACCATCAACCAGGCGGCCATCGGTATGCTTCAAGCCTTTCAAGGCCGATGTTTTTCCCTTTTCCAATAAGTTCTTCATTTCCTTCTCTTCCAGAAAAACACCATGCAGACTACGCCAGATCTTGAAGTCGCAACCGCGGGCATAATGATCACATTGGGCAACCTTATCGTACAGTTGGATTTGGCCAGCATCGCATTTCGGACATTTGATCTTGCCCTTTTGCTGCGGCTTCAGCTCCTCATGGGCAATCGCCACCCGCAATTGCAGCAGCTCGCCGGTAATCTTCTGCGTATAATCTTTAATGTGCTTCATAAACACATCATAGCTTACCTTATTGGCGCGCATCTCCTCCAGCTTCTGCTCCCATTTCCCTGTCAGGGTCACTTTCGCAATGGAACGATCCTTCACCAAGTGATAAACCGCCAGGCCCTTTTCGGTGGGAATCAGCTTCTTTTTATCGCGTTTAATATAGTCGCGCTGAAACAGCGTTTCAATGGTTGCGGCCCGTGTTGCCGGGGTACCCAAGCCACAATCCTTCATGGCCTGCCGCATCTCATCGTCCTCAATCTCCTTGCCCGAAGTTTCCATCGCCTTTAACAGCGAGGCCTCCGTATGGATAGGACGCGCTTTGGTAAAGCGCTCCGCAAGTTCTAAGGTTAATATTTCTAACAACTCCTCCGCAGAAAGCTTAGGCAGCTGTGCATTTTCATTATCCTGATCGTCGGTGTTTTTATCCTCGTCGGGTGCTTCCACCTGATCGGCTGATAAACGCCATCCGTATTGGCGAATCACCGTTCCTTTCGCAATCAGCTCCACCCCTGCCGCATCGATGGTCACCGTAGTGATATCCTTCAAACAGACCTCCGAAAAGCTCTCCACCATGCGCTTGGCAATCATGTTGTAGATGTTCTGCTGATCCATCGGCATGGGGCCAGGCTTCTCCTCGGTCACCAACAACGCATGGTGATCCGTTACCTTCTTATCATCTACCGATCGCTTGTTCAGCTTAGCACCAATGAGGTTCTTAGAAATCACGGCAATCTGCTCCGTAGCGGTATCTGCCAAGTGTTGGAACAGCTCCTCGATTTTCTCGAACACATCTTCCCCAATATAGCGGGAACCGGTACGCGGATAGGTAATCACCTTTTTCTCGTACAGGGTTTGGGCAATACTCAAGGTCTGATCCGCAGAATAACCATACTTCTTGTTGGCATCTTGCTGCAGGGAGGTCAAATCGAATAATAACGGCGGTTGTTCCTTGGTTTCCTTGGCTTCCACCTGGGTCACCTTGGCATTACTACCCACCTGAATCTTAGCAATCGTTTCCTCCGCCAGGTCCTTTTTATCGATCTTATTCGAGGTCGCTTTAAACTGGATGCCCTCCTTTTCAAAACCCGCCTGAATTTTATAGAAAGCCTGAGGCTTAAAATCTTTATTTTCTAAATAACGCGAGCAGATCATCGCCAAGGTTGGCGTCTGCACACGTCCTAAGGATAGCAGGCCCTTATTACCTGCGGCCAGGGTTAAGGCTTGGGTTGCATTAATCCCGATCAGCCAATCCGACTCGGAACGCGAGCGCGCCGACATGTATAAGCTATCGTATTCCGTGCCGGCCTTTAAGTTGGCAAAACCCTCCTTAATAGCCTTATCCGTTTGCGAGGATATCCATAAGCGCCGAAAAGGAACCTCCGATTTCAGGTAATAATAGATATTTCTGAAAATCAACTCCCCTTCACGCCCAGCATCCGTCGCCACGATAATCTCTTCCGCCTGTTCCAATAAGTACTTTATGGTATTCAGCTGCTTTAAGGCACCCTGATCATCCAGCTGCTTACCATCCCGACGAATCTTCTTCACTTCCAATCCAAACTGCGTCGGAATAATAGGCAAATTCTTCATCGACCAGGTATGAAAACCATAAGCTTGGGGTGTACACAGCTGCACCAAATGCCCAAAAGCATAGGTAAAGGCATAACCATTCCCGGCAATATATCCATCTTTTACTTCCTTCGCACCCATTACGCGTGCCAAATCACGTGCTACGGAAGGCTTTTCTGCAATTACAACTTTCATATTTAGATATGAGATGTGAGATGTGAGATTTGAGACCTTTGCTTCTTAATCCTATTCAACTAAGCAATCTGATTAAACGATCTTTATATTAGGCGTAAAGGAAAGTGTATTATAAACAAACCTTGTTTCAGCAATAAAGTGATCATTGTTTCAGCAATTAAACTATATAGCGATATAGAACCATAGCTACCAGCCATGCGAAAACTAAGCAAAGAACAAGATAATCGATATAAGGAACAATACCGTTCTCATATCTCATATCTCATATCTCATATCTCACATCTAAAATCTACTCCCCCAACGAGGCTATAGAAATTCCTTTTATTTTACGGTATAAATCCACGGCGTAGACATCGGTCATGCCAGACACAAAGTCCAGTACTGCGCGAATTTTAGTATATATATCTTCATTTTCTGCATGGAACTGCTCAGGCATCATGGCCACCAACTTTTTGTCGAACATCGACTTATTGGTTTTCAGATAGGCCGGTACAAATTCTTCCAGCAGGGCATTCATCACTTTAAAACCAGCAATTTCAATCTGCACAACAGTTGGCGCATTGTAAATGCGGGCTACTGAAATCTTCGAAATTCGTTGCATATGTGCGACGATATCGGCATTCAGGGCATCCATCAAGGGCTTATCAAAACTACCGTTCAAGAAGTCCTCCTCATGGTCCACAAATACTTGTGCACAGCCATTGATCAGGGTATTGATGGCCTTGGCCCGCAATAAGGACACGCGGCTGGCGGTATCGCCTAAGCTATCCAAACGCGCACGCAGGTCTTCACCGGCACACAAAGGCAATAATAATTCCTCCACTTCCTGATAAGACAGTATTTTTAAATGGTGTGCATCCTCCAGATCGATGATATTATAACAGATATCATCGGCTGCTTCCACCAAATACACCAAGGGATGGCGTAAAAAGCCCTTTGGATTCTGCGGATCACGCTTCAACCCCAACTCATCGGCAATGCGTTCAAAGCAGGCTTTCTCGGCATCGAAGAACCCATATTTCTTGCGGTGATGGGAACCTTTAATATGTCCGTCGATCGCTGCACAAGGGTATTTAACAATCGCCGCCAAACTGGTATAGGTCAGCGCAAATCCTTTCGGATCCTTGCCATTGAAGGCATGCGTTAAAATCCGTAACGCATTGGCGTTTCCTTCGAAATGCGTCAAATCAGCCCATTGCTCCTTACTCACCATTTCTTGGTATTTCATACCCTTACCGTCGGTAAAGAACGTAGAAATTGCCGCTTCCCCGGAATGGCCAAAAGCCGGATTACCCAAGTCATGCGACAAACAGGCTGCCGAAATAATATTACCCACCTCCTGTAAAAATGGTGCTTCCACATCAATATTCGGATGCTTTTTCTTCAGTAAGTTATACACCAAACGTCCTAAAGAACGCCCCACGGAGGCCACCTCCAAGCTATGGGTTAAGCGGTTATGCACAAACACCACGCCCGGCAATGGAAATACCTGGGTTTTATTTTGTAAACGGCGGAAAGGTGAGGAAAAGATCAAACGATCATAATCGCGTTGAAACTCCGAGCGGGCATCAAAATGCTCACTAGGCTCCCGTTGTTCATATCCCCAGCGCTTGGCCGATATCAGTTGGTTCCAATTCATTAAAACAATCAGATTTTGCTAGGCAAATATACATTTTAAAAATGGGAGCTCAGGACTGCGCGGCGCTTTTTTGGTAGTAGAGGCCTAAGCCTAAATTCAGAAAATAAAGGCTTTGCATCACTACTAAAATGAGGAACGAAAGGATGTAAAAGGACTGTATCCGCTGGAAAGTCTCCGTTAACTGACTTATTTGCTGGGGGTTGCCCTTCCATTCTGCCAAGCGATCCAGGTAGCGAAGCCCGAGTAACTGCCAGGTATACACATTTAAACATAGGCAGGTTAAACAGATGAAATGCATGATAGACCAACGGTGCGAATACAGCTGCTCTTCGCTGAAACGATAGAGTAAGGCAAACAAAAGGGAAATACCCGCCAAGGCAAGTACCAAATGGCGTAAAGGCCAAGTCAGCACAAAGCTGCTCGTTGGCTGAATGCTGAAATTGGAAGCCGTAGAAACCTGAAAAATAGCGATCAAGAATAACAGGATCGCCAAGCTGGCAAAATAAAAATAAATCGGTTTCATTCCTTTTCGTTTCCTTGAATTTACAAAAATCAACGGGCTTATTAAAGTTTTTCTTCTTGGCTTCCATTCCCTTATTTACTATCTTTAACCGAGTAATATGCCTAACAATGATTGTCTATACCCTTCCCGAGAAAAAAGATTTTGAAAGCAACATCCAGGGGAAAAACACCCACCTAATTACCCTTCGCAACCGTGCAGGGATGGAAGTTGCCTTAACCGACTTTGGTGCTCGCTTGGTGAGTGCCCTGGTGCCCGACAAGCACGGTAACCTCATCGATGTCATCCTGGGCTTCCCCAGTATACAAGCCTACCTGGATGCCAAGGAGCCTTACCATGGCGCAACAATCGGCCGCTATTGTAACCGAATTGCCCAAGGAAAGTTCAGCTTAAACGAAAAAGAGTATTGCCTGAACCAAAACAACGGCAGCAACAGTTTACACGGTGGGCCTACAGGTTTTCATAACCGGATATGGGATCGACAAGTCAGCTTTAATAAGATTGTTAACTTCTATTATATTTCCCCGGACGGAGAAGAAGGGTTTCCGGGCGAGTTAAAGACAACCATTACTTATGAGTTGACCAATGAAAACGAAATCCTGATGACCTTCCGCGCCTCCACCGATGCACCCACGATTGTCAACCTCACCAACCATGCGTTTTTCAACCTCAATGGCGAAGGCAATGGCGATGTATTGAACCATGAGTTCTGTGTACCTGCCGAAGAATTTATCCCGATAGATGAGAATCAAATCCCCACAGGCGAAGTGCTCCCGGTTGCCGGAACAGCATTAGACTTTCGGGAACCCCGCAAATTAGTAGATTCCATTAGCAGTACAGAAGAGCAGATTGTATTTGGCAGTGGCATCGACCACTCCTATGTGAATAAAGTTGCAGCAAGCCAACCGGCAGCGACGGCCTATGCAAAAGAAAGCGGCATCTTGTTGGAAGTATTTACCTCTGAACCGGCGATGCATTTTTATTCGGGGAATTTCCTTGCCGACGATCAAGGAAAAGCGGGGCAACGTTATTTGCGCTATGGTGGATTCTGTTTCGAAGCACAGCATTATCCGGATAGCCCGAACAAGGCGCATTTCCCTCCCGTGCTGTTGAAACCCGGCGAGCAGTTTGAAAGCATGATTAAGTATAAATTCAGCATAAAAAAGGAGGCCTAAGACCTCCTTTTTACCTTTCTTTTTATTTTTTACTTCACGAGCGCATCGAGTGCCTGATGCACCTTATCGAAGCCAAAGGCTTGCTTCACTTCCGCAAACATACGTTCTAATTGATGATTGCATAGGTTGCCGATGCTACCCTCATGGCTATGGTTCACTTCTTTGGCCGGTTGAAAAGTACCTTCCTCAATCGCCAAACCAATATTTTTGTAGGCCTCACGGAATGGAATGCCTTTTAACACCTCGTTATTAACCACTTCCACACTAAATAAATAATCATATTTCGGATCGTCTAAGATATCCTCCTTAATGCTGATGTGTTGCAACATATAGGTCGCGATGGCAAGACAATCATTTAGTGATTGAAAGGCTGGGAACAGGTTTTCCTTCAGCAATTGCAAGTCGCGGTGGTAACCAACCGGAAGGTTCGTCGTCATCATAGCAATTTCATTCGGTAAAGCCTGAATTTTGTTACAACGAGAACGGATCAACTCGAACACGTCTGGGTTTTTCTTATGCGGCATAATGCTCGATCCGGTGGTCAAATGAGCCGGAAAAGAGATAAAGCCAAAATTCTGATTGATAAACAAGGTCACATCCATGGCAAATTTCGCCAAGGTAGCGGCAATAGAACTCATGGCCTGCGCCAAGATACGCTCGGTTTTACCACGCCCCATCTGCGCATACACCACGTTATAGTTTAAATCTTCAAAGCCCAGCAGTTCGGTGGTCATGGTCCGGTTCAAAGGGAAGGACGAGCCATAGCCTGCAGCAGAACCCAGTGGATTCTTATTGCATACGGACCAAGCCGCTTTTAAAAGCTGTAAATCGTCGATCAAACTCTCGGCATAGGCACCAAACCAAAGGCCAAAGGACGATGGCATCGCGATTTGCAAATGGGTATATCCGGGCATCAACACCTGTTGGTATTGATTGCTTAATTGAATCAATTGTTGAAATAAGGTTTCGGTATTCTGGAAGATGCTTTCGATTTCGGAACGGAAATACAACTTCAGATCGACCAAGACTTGATCATTACGCGATCGGCCGGAATGGATTTTCTTCCCTGCCTCCCCAATCCGTTGGGTCAGCATCATCTCTACCTGCGAGTGCACATCTTCTACGCTATCCTCAATCTGGAATTTATCGTCCATCACCTCTTGGTAAATGGTTTTCAATTCCTGTTGCACCGCAGCAAGATCTTCCGCGCTCATTAAGCCAATGCTTTCCAACATTTTCGTATGCGCCAAAGAACCCAGCACATCAGCAGCAGCCAAGTGTAGATCCATCTCGCGGTCGCGACCAACCGTAAAGGATTCTACAAAGGAATCCACATCAATATTTTTTTGCCAAATCTTCATGTTCAATCTTTTGTGCAACAAAAATACCAATTATAAAAGCAATAAACCCCACAAAAAACAAGAGATTTTCAATTAAAAAAACAAGCCCTCAGCTCAAATGCTATTGCGTTTTAGCAAGCCTTATTCACAGATTATAAACAATTTATTCACCCCTGTTTAACATGAAAAATACCATTAAACCGCGAATCTATACCAAAGAAATAGATATTTACCGGAATAGCCGAAATTAAGTAACCACTTACTTTTTTTTCAAAAACATCTTGGAGTGAACAGATTAAAGCCCTATGTTTGTGATGTAAAGGGGAATGAAAAGAGTACCATAGTGAGTGTAAACTCACGTTAATAACCTCCTAAAAAACTAAACATGATAGACCCAAAAAGTCTTAAAACTTGAAAAATATTATTCTATCCAATTATAAACTAATTTTGATTAAAGACTTGTCACTATGCCCACGACAAGTCTTTTTTTGTGGGGTAGATTTTGCTCTGCTTTTTTATAAACTTTTGTTTTCGTGCTGCCATCGCTTTGTCATTGTGCTGTCATCGTGCTGTCGTCGTGCTGTCATCGTGAGCGGAGTCGAACGACTGGTACGTCAGTACAGGTGTAAAACTGTAATCGATTGATTTCCATTGTTATATTTACAAATTTTATTGTTAACAAGTGTTTTAAGTATGGTTGATTGCATTGACGTACCAGTCGTTCGACTCCGCTCACGATGACAGCACGACGACAGCACGACGACAAACACTCTAACTTCTAAAAGACAACCTTCCCCCCTCCTTCCCCGCTTCCCCCTTTCTCTCCCCTTACTCACCCCTTTATCACCCGTATCAATCCCCTTTGCAAAGGCCGCAACAAGGGACGAGCAAAGCTGCTAAAAAACGAAAGTTAAAACCCATGTCTTTTCAATGCCCTTCGCATTGCCCAATCAAATAGCCATAGCATATTTTCAAAATTCCTTATATTTGCCTTATATCGGAAACGTAATACAGCTTTCCGAAATTCGATAGCATTATGGGAACAGAAAGTAAAAGACAACAGCGATTTGCCGGTGTGATTCAACAAGATTTAGCGGAGATGTTTCAGCGGGAGGGGAATTCATGGGCACCTGGTGCATTTATTACCGTAACGAAAGTTCGTGTTACACCCGACCTATCCATTGCCCGCGTATATTTAAGCTTCTTGAACAGCAGTACAGCTAAGGAAGCAATCACGAATGTACGTAGCAAAACCAATGAAATACGTTATAAATTAGGGGCACGCATCAAGAACCAGGCACGGATTGTACCGCAATTGGAATTCTTCTTAGACGATACCAATGAATACGTAGAGCATATGGATAAATTGTTCGACGAAATCAGCAAAGAACCACGTCAACCCGAATAAGCAGCCTTCCTTCATGGCTTTTTTATTGGATCCAGCTACCTTGGCTTTTCCACATCCCCGTTTGGCCGATGAGGATGGCTTGTTGGCGGTAGGTGCTGACTTGAGCGTGGAGCGACTGCTCTTGGCCTACCAAAATGGTATTTTCCCGTGGTATGACGAAGACAGCCCGATCTTATGGTATGCTCCTAGAGAACGCTTTGTCATTAGCCGTGCCGACATGCGCATCAGCAAAAGCATGAAGCAGGTGATGCGTGGAAAGAAGTTCCGCATTACGCACGATCAGGCTTTTGAAGCCGTTATTCAAGCCTGCGCGAATAGCAAACGAGCAGGACAATCGGGCACTTGGATACTTCCGGAAATGCAGGCCGCCTACCTGCAGCTGCATCAATTGGGTTATGCCCATAGCATTGAAGTATGGGATGGCGATGCGCTCGTAGGTGGATTATATGGTATTCAGGTGGGTGCCGTTTTTTGTGGAGAAAGCATGTTTTCTACGCAAGCCAACAGCTCCAAATTAGCCTTTATCCATTTAGTGCAACTGGAAGGCATCGCCCTCGTCGATTGCCAGATCCATTCTGAGCACTTAGCAAGTATGGGTGCAAAATTGATAGCCCAAGAAGATTTTACTAGCTTTATACAGAATCAACACTTACAGGCTTATGAATTTCCGCGATTACTTTAATATTCCAAGTGATATTTGCTACTTAAATAGCGCAGGAAATGGCCTGCTGCCGGCGCGTAGCTTACAATGGCGTCAGGATTGGCAGGAACAGTTTTTTGATGCCCGTGAGGATCACCGCGACAAACAAGGGGAGTTCCTGAATACGGTACGCGCCAAAATTGCCACCTATTTTCAAGCAGCAAACAGCAAGGTATACCTCTGTCCGAACTTTTCCTTTGCTTACGCCAGTCTGCTGGATCGTTTGCCTACAGATCGGGAGTTTTTAATACTGGAAGGCGAATATCCTTCCATCCAATACCCCCTCATCGCGCGCAAAAGAAAGATCAATAGCCTGGCGGTACATCCGGAAATTGAGGCCAGTATATACGAAGCATTACGCAAAAACCCTAGGCAGGTTTTTGTGGTCAGCATTGTACAATACATCACAGGGCTGAAATTAGATATTGCCTTCTTTCAACAATTGAAGCGTGATTTTCCGGAAACACTCATCATTGCCGATGGTTCTCAATATTTAGGAACCGAGCCTTTTGATTTCGACGCTTCCGGCATAGATGCCATGGCCAGTAGCGGCTATAAATGGCTGTGTAGCGGTTTTGGAAATGGCTTTTTGCTGCTGAATAAAAACTTACAACAACTGTTAGATGCAAACCTGGAGGGAATACCTCGTCCGACGGTAGACTTCTGGCGCGAAAAAGAGGTTTTGGACACGTTCTTTGAACCTGGCCATATCGATACCATCGCCCAAGGTACCTTATTAAGTACCTTGAGTTTATTTCAGGAATTTAATGAAACTGCCATAGCGGAGCATATTCAGGCATTAAGCAACAGCCTATACCCTCAATTGGAGGAGAGAGAACTAGTGCTACCCCTGATTAGTCAACGGAAAAACAAAAGTTCCTTAATCAATATTCAAGTCGATCCGAACCTGTACCCAGAACTGCTACAGGCGGGATTGAAGTGCTTCCCGCGAGGGAGCGGCATCCGCATTGGCTTGCATTTATATAATAATGAATCCGACATTCAAACGTTAATACGCATAATAGATAAGATAAGATGAATTTTAAAATAGGCGATTTGGTGCGTTTTGTAGACGAACCTATCGAAGGACATATTACCTCCTTTATGGCCAACGGCATGGTTGGCGTAACGGACGACACGGGTTTTGAGATCCCGGTGTTACAGAATAAGATTACCCTGGTGCATGGGAATATGCGCATGGAAGAGGATGAAGAGCCTGTGTTGGTAAACAACACGCAGAAATTTATTGATAAGGGCATCTTTTTAGCCTTAACAGGCGAGCAAAAAGAAGGCTTGGTGAAGTTTTTTATTGCCAATGAAACAAGCTATGAGCTGCTGGTGGCCGTGAAGGAACAGAGCGGAGGCAAGTGTACCGGCATTTACAATAATATTATTCCGGCACGGGAATACCATCAGATCTATACCGCCAATTTCTCCAACATCCATAAATGGCCGAGTCTGGAATTTCAGATCATCCGAACATCCAGAAGAGCCCATAGCCCCGTAGCGCCGTTGGAAAAGACCATTAAAGTGAAAGCACTAGACCTGATTAATTCCAAAGAAAACTCGGAAGTTCTACCGGAGAAGGCCTGGTTATTCGAATTGGATAAAATTGAAGAAAACATTGGACTCGATAAATTGAAAGCCCATTTTATCTCCCATCGTCCAAAATAAAAACAATAAAGGCCGACCTATTTTCCCGAATAGGTCGGCCTTTATTCCTGAAAAACAAGCGAAATCAAGCATATTTTCCTCGTATTCACTATTTATTCTTTAAAAGAAATTAAATAAATTAACGTAACTTTGTTGTGCACAGCAGTTACACTATATGTTATTTTATTACCTCCTCGTTTTCCTTCATCTTCATACCTTCTTCTTTACCGCATTAAACATACAGGAAAGCCCAAGCAGCAACCTGGCGGCAAGCATCGTTAGCCCTGCGGCTGTGCCCACACAAACCAGCGAAAAGATTGGGGATGCCGAACCTAACGATTCGGTGAAACTGGGAAAGCCCGCTTCCGGTACAGCTGAAGTCCGGCTATTACCAACTTCCTATGCCGTACGCCTGAATCAAGATAGTCTATTTGCCATTTATACCAAGGTGGGTTCCTTTTTGCCCAAAGAACGTGCAGCAGCTATTAGCGAGAAAATTAAACAGCTTTATCAAGCGACCCATTTTGAACCGGAGCAACTCCAAATTCAACAACAATCGGATACTGAGGATATTGTATACGCTGGCGAGGAAGTTATTATCAGCATCAGCAACTTAGATGCAAGCATGCTTGGCTATTCCAAAGAAGAACTGGCCAGCAATTATTTAAGCATTATAAAAGAGAGTATTCTGAAAGAAAGGGAGAACCACAGCTGGTTGACCCTCTTGAAAAGGTTAGGTCTTTCGACTTTGGTGCTGTTAACAACGGCCTTATTGATCTATAGCATCCATCGCTTGTTCCAATATTTAGCGCACAATATATCTGCGAATAAACAGCGTTATGGCAATATCGGTTTATTGAAGCGCTTGAAAATTGTGAAACCCGAACATATTGAGAACATATTCTTACGCATCAATGGCTTATTAAAAATCATATTTATTGGCTTAAGCATCTATTTGACCATACCCTTGCTCTTTAGCCTTTTTCCGGAAACAGAAGCTTGGACAGGCACCTTGATCGACTGGGTATTAAGCCCCATAAAATCAATGGTATGGGCTGCAATCGCCTATTTGCCAAACCTGATTCGCATTTTATTGATTTTTATTCTCTTTAAATACGGCATTCACTTAATACGCTATGTATTTCTGGAAATGGAGCGCGGCCATATCCACCTAAAAGGTTTTCATGCCGATTGGGCCTTGCCCACCTTTAATATCCTGCGGTTTATGCTGTATGCCTTTATGTTGGTGCTCATCTTCCCCTTTCTGCCGGGCTCCAGCTCGCCAGCCTTTCAAGGGGTAACCGTGTTTCTTGGCGTCCTGGTATCCCTGGGTTCCTCCAATGCCATTGCCAATATTGTTGCCGGCCTGGTGATAACCTATATGCGCCCATTCCGTATTGGCGACCGCGTAAAAATTGGGGATTCGGTAGGTGATGTTATGGAAAAATCGATGTTGGTGACGCGGATAAAGACGATAAAAAATGAAGATATTACCGTTCCAAATTCCATGATCCTTTCCAGCACCACGGTAAACTATTCTAACCACACTAAAAATGACGGTAAGGGATTAATTGTGCACTACACCCTAAGTTTAGACTATGAAGTACCTTGGGAAAAGGTATATCCCTTATTGATTGAGGCAGCCCTACACACGCCATATATACAGCAAGAGCCTAAACCATTCGTATTGCAAACGCAGCTTAATGATTTTAATATCTCCTATCAAATCAATGCCTATACAAAGGAAGCCAATGCCCAGGCCATGATTTATAGCAAACTATTGGAAAACATACGCTACGTGTTCCAACGCGAAGAGATTGAGCTGCTCTCGCCGGAATTCCATGTATTGAAGTAGCCGCTAGGCCTCAGGTAAGTTTTGATTTTTCTTCGTGCGCACGCTGAAACAAATCAACAAAGCACCGAAGAACATGACAGCCCATCCCCAGCTCATTGTTACGGCTTTGGAAATGAGGCCATCGATCATTTTCATGCCGAAATAATTGTGAATCTGAAAGTAGACCGCAATAAAGGCGATGATCAGCCAGGCCAAGAACACGTAACTACTGATTTGAAAAGCTCTTAATTTGCGCATGAAGAACAACAGCACATTCAAACCAAGGATACCCATGCTAATCATAAATAAAGCGGTATCGACTTGGTAGAGATTCCAATCGCGTTTTAAGGGAATATTGAGAAACGGACAAAAGATGGATGAAAAGAACACCACACAAAATCCGATTAGGGCCAAGGGCTTGAGTAAAACCTGCATACTTTTTTTTAACAAAGATGAGAAAATCACCGCTTATTTGCTACCTAAAAACCCGATTGCCGGGAGATTTTGTTAGCGAAAAAGGGGAATTTGTGGGAAAAGCCTATTTTTAAACAGTGAAATTCATCATTTATTGCCCAGCTAGGATATGATTGTAATCACACTTTTAGCGCAAACAGTTTTACAACAGGCTCTACAACAAGCTTTTAACATTTCTTTAACACTATTTATAATCGTTCTAAATTCACTGTATTGACAGATTTTTGACAGAAAGCCTGATGTTTTCATCTACATTTGCATAACAAAATTGTTGGCGAAATATTAGGCTTTGAAGAATTTAAAAGTTATAGCGTTTACCCATAAGCATGTCGATATAAAAGACCTGGGGAATTTGGTTATATGCAATGAGGAGTTGGATAGCCGCCTTATTAACCTTAAAAATAGTTTAGACATTCCGGAAATCTTCTACATCGGTACCTGTAACCGAGTGGAGTTTGTTTTTTATGGGTCCCACGAGCTAAACGATGATTTTGTGGTGGAATTCCTGGACAAGATGAATTTCTGTGTGCCGGCCGAGCGTATGCAATGCTACCTAGGTCAGGTAAACAGATACGAAGGCCTGGATGCCCTAAACCACCTTTTCCGCACATCCTGTTCCTTAGAGAGCTTGGTGGTGGGCGAAAAGGAAATCTTAGCGCAGATTCGTCGTGCTTACGACCGCTGCAGAGCCGCAGGATTTACCGGCGACTTCCTTCGCTTGATGATGGATCGTTTGGTGAAGACAGCCAAAGAAGTATATACCTTTACCAATATTTCACGGAACCCGATTTCGGTGGTGTCATTAGCCTACCGCAAATTAAGAGAGGTTAAGTTTACCGAAAACCCGAGAATCTTAGTGATCGGGTCGGGCGAGACAAACCAAAATCTAGCGAAATATTTAAAGAAACATAAATACAGCAACTTTACCATCTTTAACCGCACGGTGGCCAATGCTGAAGTACTTGCCGATGAATTGCAAGGAAAAGCTTTCCCATTGAGCGAATTGAAGAACTACAAAAAAGGATTCGACGTGATGATTACCTGCACAGGAGCTCCTGAGGCTATCATTAACGAAGAACTCTACGCTTCTTTGCTGAATGGCGAAGAAGACCGCAAAGTAATTGTCGATCTTGCCGTACCAAACGACATCGACGCTGCAGTAATTGCGAAATACCCTATCCAATACATCGAAGTATCCAGTCTGCAACAAATCGCGGAGAAGAACATCCAGGAACGCTATGCGGAATTGGAGAACGCCGAAAAGATTATCGCACAGAACATTAAAGAGTTCTTACCGATCTTGAAGCAACGCCGTGTTGAAGTTGCCATGAAACAAGTGCCGGAGAAAATTAAGGAAATCCGTTCCATGGCCATGACTGAAGTATTCGCCAATGAGGTAGAGCAATTGGATCCGCAGGCCCGTGAAATCCTGAACAAGGTGATCAATTACATGGAGAAAAAATACATTAAAGTTCCCATGTTAATGGCCAAAGAGATTTTAGTAAAATCCGCGGAATCAGAAAGTAATTAACGCTTAATTTTCATTATTTATTCGGTATTCTGACATTAAAAGGGCGGAAGTATATCCCTATTTCCTTAACTTTGCAACCGAATCATTCATTTGTAAATCTTTGAACGTGAATAGAAAACTTATTATCGGTACCCGAGGCAGTGAATTAGCTTTATGGCAAGCAAACTTCGTAAAGGATCGATTAGCGGAAATAGGTGTCGTAGCCGAACTAAAAATTATTAAAACACAAGGTGATATTATCCAGCATTTACGCTTGGATAAATTGGAAGGAAAAGGATTCTTTACCAAAGAATTGGAAGAAGAATTATTATCCGGGCAAATTGACCTTGCCGTTCATTCGCATAAAGACTTACCTACCGTTAACCCGCCAGGATTAATCATTGCTGCCGTATCGGAACGTGAAGATCCGTCGGAAGTATTGATTATTCATAAAGACTGTGTGGATATCAGCAAAAAGCTTTCTATTAAACATGCCGCGACCATCGGTACCTCATCGAACCGTAGAAAGGCACAATTGCTTTCTATCCGTCCGGATTTGGAGTTTGATGATTTGCGAGGAAACTTACAAACACGCGTTCAGAAATTAAGAGATGAGAAATACGATGCTATTATGCTGGCGAAAGCCGGTGTAAGCCGTATCAACATGGATCTTTCGGATTTCCATATTGAAGACCTCTCACCTATTATGTTGGTTCCAGCGCCTGCACAAGGGGTGCTTGCCATTCAAATTCGCGAAAGCGATCAGGAATTATTCGAAACCTTACAGCAGATTCACGATGCCGCCGTAGCGGAAACTATCGCGGTAGAGCGTAAAGTATTGAACTTATTCGATGCCGGTTGTCATGCGCCACTGGGCAGCTATTGCCGCAAAAAAGACGGTAAGTTCCAATCGTGGACTTCCATTGCGGATACCAATGAAGACTTCCCGGATCGTGTATTTATGGAAGCAGAAAGCAGCGAAGGCATGGCGGAGAAAATTTTCGCCAAATACCAAAAAGATAGAAAACTACCTGCTTCTGTTTTTATTACCCGCGACTTAGACGAGAATGCTTACCTGGCGCAATTCTTTAAGAAACACAACATCACGGCCGATGCGCGCTCCTTGATCCGCATCTTCCCGACGATTAATAAATTAGATTCCTTCATCTTGAAACGTGCCGACTGGATTTTCTTTAACAGTAGGAATGCCATTGAGCATTTCTTTAAATTGGAACCCCTGATTTTAAAGAAAACAAAGATTGCCGTTTTAGGCCGTGGATCGGAGGAAACATTGCGTAAATTCAACCGTAAGGCTGATTTCACAGGCGATCACCTGGGCATCAATACCGAGGGCATCGGGGCCGAATTCGCCAAGTTGGTGGCTGGGCAAACGGTGCTGTTCCCACGTGCGGAAGGCTCTTTGCAAACCATTCGCAAAGCCTTGACCGAAGACACCAAGGTAATCGATATGCCGATTTACGAAACGGTTATTGAGGAAGAAGTAGATAAAAGCAATGCCGATGTGTTGGTGTTTACCAGCCCTAGCAATGTAGAAGCTTACTTCCGCGAGAACCTGGTAGACCCAGGTCAGAAAATTATCTGTATCGGTAACAGCACAGCAAAAGCTATCGAAGAAATGGGACTTAAATACACGCTCCCATATTCTCCCGATGAGATCGGATTGGCGGAAGCCATCTTTGGTTTAGATTATTAATAAAAATACATAAGGGGGCAAGCCCCCTTTCATATTAAATATACCTTATGTTACATCGTCCTAGAAGAAACAGAAAGTCAGCAGTGATCCGCGATATGATCCAAGAGAACCATATCCACGCTGCAAACCTGATTTTCCCCTTGTTTATTGTAGATGGAGAAAACCAAAAAGTAGAAGTATCCTCCATGCCGGGCATCTACCGCTATTCGGTAGATAACCTATTGCATGAAGTGGAAAGCTGCATGAATATCGGCTTAAAAGCATTCGATTTATTCCCTGCGGTGGAGGAATCGCTAAAAGATAAATATGCAACGGAAAGCTATCGCAAAGGCACCTTATACCTTCGTGCTATTGAAGCCGTAAGACAGCGCTTTCCGGAGGCTTGCATCGTTACGGATGTGGCTATGGATCCCTACAGCTCCGACGGCCACGATGGTATTGTGGAAAATGGCGAAATCTTAAACGATGAAACCTTGGAGGTATTAGGAAAAATGGCCTTGGCGCATGCTGAATCGGGTGCCGACATTATCGCACCTTCCGACATGATGGACGGCCGTATTGGCTACCTGCGGAATGTATTGGATGAAAATGGCTTTAGCAATGTATCCTTAATGTCTTATACCGCGAAATATGCTTCCGCTTATTACGGACCATTCCGCGATGCCTTAGGTTCTGCACCAAAAAAAGGCGACAAGAAAACCTATCAGATGAACCCGGCGAATAGCCGCGAAGCTCTGATCGAAGCCCAACTGGACATGGAAGAAGGCGCGGATTTCTTGATGGTGAAACCTGGATTGCCATACCTCGATGTGATTAAACTATTGCACGATAATTTCGATTTACCGATTGCTGCCTATAACGTATCCGGCGAATATGCCATGTTGAAAGCAGCGATTGCCAACGGCTGGCTAAACGAGCAGGTGATCTTAGAAACCTTAATGAGTTTCAAACGCGCCGGCGCAACTTCCATCTTAACCTACCACGCTAAGGAAGTTATTGAAAAAGGCTGGGTAAAATAAACGGAATAAATCAATTAAATGGCTATTTTTGTAGGGCTTACAAAATAGCCTAATATTATTCTTTTGTATATAATGGAACACACACGCATTAAAGACTTATTAAAATCGGAAGAGTTCGGGAAGGAAATCATCGTGAAAGGATGGGTTCGTACTTTCCGTAATAATCAATTTATAGCAATCAACGATGGTTCTTCCATCAATAATATCCAAGCCGTAGTAGATTTCGAAAATACCAATGATGAGGTATTGAAACGCATTACAACAGGTGCTGCCGTACGTGTTAAAGGTAATCTGGTGGAATCTTTAGGTAAAGGACAACGCGTGGAAGTGAAAGCAACAGAGGTTTCTATTATCGGTGACTCTGACCCGGAGAAATACCCTTTGCAACCCAAAAAACACAGCTTGGAATTCCTACGCGAGATTGCACACTTACGCTTCCGTACAGGTACTTTTAATGCGATCTTCAAAGTAAGAAACGCCTTGGCATTCGCCGTACATAAATTCTTCAACGAAAGAGATTTCGTTTATATGCATACGCCTATTATTACGGGTTCGGATGCGGAAGGTGCAGGCGAAATGTTCCAGGTAACTACATTGGATTTAAATAACCCGCCACGTACGGAAGAAGGGAAAATCGACTTTAAAGAAGACTTCTTCGGGAAAGCAACGAACTTAACCGTATCTGGTCAATTAGAAGGCGAATTGGCTGCCATGGCTTTCGGAAACATCTACACTTTTGGTCCTACCTTCCGTGCAGAGAACTCCAATACCACCCGCCACTTAGCAGAATTCTGGATGATTGAACCAGAAATGGCCTTCTACGAACTGGACGATAACATGGACTTGGCCGAAGACTTACTGAAATATGTGATTCGCTATGCCCTAGATACCTGTCCGGATGAGATTGAATTCCTGAAAAATCGCTTGTTGGAAGAAGAAAAATCTAAACCGCAAAACGAACGTTCGGAATTAAACTTAGTCGATAAATTAAACTTCGTACTAGAAAATAACTTCGAGCGTATTACCTATACAGAGGCGATCGATATCTTGCAAAAAAGTAAACCAAACCAAAAGAAACAGTTTAAATACGTTATCGATGGTTGGGGAGCGGACTTGCAATCGGAACACGAACGCTACTTAGTAGAGAAGCATTTCAAAAAGCCGGTAATCTTAACTGACTACCCTCGTGCTATTAAATCTTTCTACATGAAGCAAAATCCTGTGGATGCCCAAGGTCATGAAACCGTACGTGCCATGGATATCCTTTTCCCGGGAATCGGGGAAATGGTAGGTGGCTCTCAACGTGAGGAAAACCTAGATAAACTACTGGCCCGTATGGAAGAAGTCGGTATTCCTGCAGAGGAAATGGAGTGGTTCTTAGATACCCGTCGTTTCGGATCAGTTCCACACTCAGGTTTCGGTGTTGGATTCGAGCGCTTGGTATTATTTACCACCGGCATGACCAACATCCGTGATGTTATTCCTTTCCCAAGAACACCGAATAACGCAGAATTTTAATACCACTAGATAATCCCAAAAACCGTCAAAACAAACTAATTTTGGCGGTTTTTGTTTTACCATAGATAAACCATTAAAGAAAAGAAGAGCAGGTTATGTTAATTAAGATTTATAACGACAATCCGAATCCTAAGGCGATTGAGCAGGCCGTCGAGATATTACGCAAAGGCGGAGTGATTATTTACCCCACAGATACGGTATATGGTATAGGCTGCGACATCACGAATCATAAAGCTATTGAGCGGGTTTGTGCCATACGTGGCATCAAACCAGAGAAGTCGAATCTATCCTTTATCTGCTACGACCTGACGGACATTTCCCAGTATACCAAACCCTTTGATACAGCGGTATTCCGGGTGTTGAAGAAAGCCTTGCCTGGTCCTTTTACGTTTATCTTTAATGCAAGCTCGCAGGTCCCTAAGCTGTTAAGCTCTAAAAAGAAGACCGTCGGTATTCGTGTTCCCGATAATAATATTGTCCGGGAGATTGTAAAGCAGCTCGGAAATCCGATTGTGACGACCTCCATTCACGATGAGGATGAGATCATCGAATACTCCACCGATCCGGAATTGATCTACGAAAAGTATGAAGACAAGGTCGATCTGATTATCGATGGCGGCTACGGCGATAACGTCGCTTCTACGGTAGTAGACCTTACGTCCGGCGATTTCGAAGTTATCCGGGAAGGAAAAGGCGATTTAGATCAGTACTTATAAGCTTCCTTCCACTTCTTTTTTTAAGGCTTGATTGAACAGATTAAAGCCTGCCAAGGTATTACCCTTAATCATCTTACGGAGAAAAGGAACTAGAACACCTGAAAATAGCTCTCCTTGAATCAATAAAGTTTGGCCGTTAGCCAAAGGCTTTAAGACAAAGTAATGCTCACCATCGAATAGGCCAGCAAGGAATAATTTGCCCTTCCAGCGTATTTCCTGCTCTTTAGCAATCCGAAGAAATATGGGGTTCATCTTGATACGGGTGCCGCCGGGTTGCTGCAACCATACTTTCGTCTGTTTCCCTTCTTCCGGAATTCCCTCGAACTGCTGGATCGTCGGACTCCAATTCGGATAGTAAGCGAAGTCTGCAAGCACCTTCCATACCGCCGCTAGTGGCGCCTGGATAACAATTTCTGACATTATTTGTTCTTTCATAACACAAAGGTAGAAGCCCTTTGTCCAAGTCCACTTGACATTTATCAAGAAGATTTTTTTTGTAACTTGGATTCACGCATTACAGCACGCATATATGGAACAGCAAATCCTACAAGAGGTTGTTGCCGCCTTTTCTGAACTGCCCTTTATTAAAGGCATTGTATTGGGCGGATCGAGAGCAACGGGAACAGCAAGTCTAGATTCCGATATCGACATCGGATTGTATTATAACCACGAAGATTTAGATTACGATGCCTTAAACGAAAAGGCAAGACAGCTTGACGATCAACATCGCTTTAACTTGATTGGGAAAGAAGGCGATTGGGGACAATGGGTAAACTTTGGCGGCTGGTTAAAGATGCATGGTATTGCCGTAGACCTCATTTTCAGAGATATCAAGCGCATCGCATACATTATGGATGAAACCCATGCTGGTATCTATTCCAATAATTACCATGCCGGCCACCCGCATGCTTACATCAGCTGCATGTATCGCGGAGAGCTTGCTCTCAGTAAATTACTGTATGCAGCAGACCCATCGTTTAGCGATTTAAAAACCTTAGCGCAGCAGTATCCCGAGAAACTACAGTCCTCACTAATTCAGTATTACCTCTTTGAGGCTGATTTCTCCCTGATGCTCGCCAAGAAGGCAAAGAGTGCAGAAGATCTGTACTACCTCTCCGGTATCTTGTTTAGGGCGATATCCTCCTTAAACCAAGTGGTCTATGCCAAGAATAAAATCTACTTAATCAATGAAAAGAAGGCTTTATTGCAGATCGATCGGTTTGAGTTTGCACCGGTAAACTATCGGGATAGGGTGAATGCTATCTTTGAAACGATGCACTTGGAAAGCCATCAGCCTATACAGCTCTTGGAATCCTTATTGGCCGATGTGCAAGACTTAATCATCAAACAGTAGGCTAGGCTTTGCTACGGATACGGCTAAGGGTCTCGGGGCTCATACCTAACACGGAAGCAATATATTGCAGCGGCACATGATTAAACAGCTCCTTATTCGCTTCGAAATACTGCTGATACCGTTCTTCGGCACTCTGGGAGATGAACTGAAAGATACGCTGCTCCAACAGCATAAAGCATTTCGCGATAAAGCGCTTTTCCAACACATTCCAATTGGGAATCTTTTGCTCAAACTCCTGGTAATCGGCCTTATCCAAGGTCCAGAGGGTCACAGGGCTCAGGGTTTCGATCGACCAGACGGCAGGCTTATCGAATAGGAAGGAAGCCAGGTCGGTCACAAAGTAACCAGCACCGCCAATCCACTGGGTAGCCTCCTTGCTGCCCGTCCATTTATACACACGGCAATAGCCACTGGCAATAAAACTCAGACTACGACAGGATTGTCCCTCTTCCAACAGCTGCACATTTTTATCCAGGGTCTCCTTATGGAACTTCGACAGAATCAGTCCTGCCTGTTCCGCTTCTACCTCGAATAACTGAAATAACTGCTCTTTAAAGTCCATATTAGGCTGTTTTTATCCCCAACTTACGGTTCCTTTCATAAAGATACGCGATATTAAAGATAACCACGGCAAGCATAATCATCGAGAAAGCGATAATCTGTTGGGTATTGATAGGTTCCTGATAATAGAGCACAGCCAGAAAGAAGCTGATAATTGGGTTTAAGTACATCAGGATCCCTACCACGGAGGAGTCCAATAACTTCAGGGCATAGTTATTCAGAAACAGCGGAATAATGGTATAGCCCACGGCGATAATAAAGATCAATTGGTAGAAGGAAGTCGGTTTTGCCACACTGGTATCCACCATGCCTACAATTGGTAAGAGCAGGATCATACTCATTACGATATGAATCGTGAGGGCAAAGAACTTGTCCAATTTAAAGCTATTCTTCTGCAAAACGAGGTAGATGGCATAGGTCATGGCCACCATTAAGCTATACAGCAGGTCCATAAAATGCCCATAAGCCAGTACAATACAACTTGCTATCGCCAGCAGTACGGCCAGCCATTGCCCATTATTCAAATGTTCTTTTAGGAAGATACGTGCTAGAATGGTCGTCACAATCGGACAGATGAGGTAGGCTAAGGAAGTCGCATTCACCGAAACCGCATTCATCACATAAATAAAAAGGAACCAGTTTAAACCCAGAAAAACGGCGGAAGCCAGCACGTTCAACAAGAGTTTCCCCTTCATCTTCTTATCCAGGGTTTTGATGTATTGAATACTAGTGAGGGTTTGTTTTCTTCGGAATAGGAAGCAAGCAATTGCGATGGCTAGGGCTGCAAAGATAACCCGATGAATGAGAATATCTAGGGCTGCAAAATCACTGAGCGGCTTAAGAACTAAAGCAAATGTACCCCATATGATAAAGCCCAGCAAGGCTGACGTATAGTATCTCATAAACCGAAAGCATGCACTACAGGATAATAAACTCTTCGACCACCACTTGGCCAACATGCTCATTCACGCGACCGATAATCTGCCGACGCATAATAGCCAACTCATGCTTAATCACGGCCGACTCTACCTTCACGTAGAGCTTTTTATCGCGAATATAGATCTGCTGCGTCCGATTAGCGATCGCCGAACCAATGAGTTGCGGCCAAGCCGAGATAATGGAGGTTTCATCAAATTTACGGCGCAAGCGATAGGCATCCAGCAGTTTTTCCACTGCTTGCCTAATCGTTATATCGTCAGATTTACGGAATGCATCGTCTCTATATTTCGCCATTTACTTGTCCTCCTTCAACCTCAAAGATACGAATAGGTTTATCAATTTCTTGGAAAATTCGACGGATTCTCCCCGAGTCGGTATCGGTTAAAAAGATCTGTCCAAACTCATCTTCCGACACCAATTGCATCAGCTTTTTAGTGCGTTTATCGTCCAGTTTATCGAAGATATCATCCAGCAGCAGCAAGGGTTTAAAATGCTTTCTATTTTTCAGAAAGGCATATTGCGCCAACTTTAAGGCAATCAGAAAAGACTTCTGCTGCCCCTGCGAGCCAAACTTCTTCAGTGGCATCTGCTCATGAATGCTGAACTGCAGATCATCTTTATGAATACCCACGGTCGTACGTTCCAAAGCGCGGTCTTTATCCAGCTGCGATTCCAATAGCTGGATGAAATTATGACTCAGCAATTGCGACTCATAAATCAGGGATACCTCTTCGGCATCTTCTGATAAAAACTGATAATAGCGTTGAAACTCCGGTAAAAACTCCTGCATAAATTCCTTACGGCGGGCAAAGATTTTCTCGCCACTATCCACAAGTTGCATATTGAGCACTTCCAACAGGCCCAAGTCAAACACTCCGGTCTCGCGGATATTCTTCAATAGCGTATTCCGTTGTAGCAGGATGCGGTTATATTGAATCAGGAAATCCAGGTAATGTATATCCGTTTGGGAGATGACATTATCCACAAACTTCCGGCGTTCCTCGCTTCCATCCAGAATCAAGAATGCATCGTTGGGGGAAATCATCACCAAGGGGAATTGACCGATATGGTCTGCCAGGCGGGTATATTCCTTTTTGTTTTTCTTAAACTGCTTTTTCTGATTACGCTTCAAACTACAGGAAACCTGATCCTGCAGGTCTTCCCGATCAAAATCTCCTTGCAGCATAAACCAGTCCTCACCCTTTTTGATGTGCTGTGAATCAATCGGATTAAAGTATGATTTACAGAGGGAAAGGTAGTGAATGGCATCCAATAGGTTAGTCTTTCCGGCGCCATTTTGCCCGGTAAAGGCATTGGTAGCGGGAAGAAATTCTAAGGAAGATTCCGTATAATTCTTAAAGTTTAAAACAGAAAGGTGTTTAAGCCACATAGCATCACAAAGATAGGCTTTTTATGCTGGCTATGCTTATTTTACCTCCTCAAAATCGATGAATTCACCAGCGGTTGCTGTTCCTTTTTTCGATTTCTTTTCTTTCGGCGGCATATAGTCCACCTGAACTTTTCCTTCGGCACGCTTTTCACGCTGGCTATACTGCTTAAAGGCATCGCCATAGCTTTGCTGAAAAGGTCCTTCGTTTGCATATTGCTGTTGCTTGCCCATCAGGCGTTCGGCCATCTTCCGCATGAAGAAAGGCAACATCAGGCGCATACCAAACTTAAAAAGGTAGTAAAATAAAATAATGGATATCAGGAAATAGATAAATGTCATTTCTAATGCTTTTTCTCAAATTTAAACAATTATTGGTCCCAATTCCAATGATTTTGTCAGCGAAATATCAGTTAACAAAATTTTACGATTTGCCCTTGGCCTGCTCAATAGCCGTAAACAATTGCTGAGGATGCTGAGAACCAATTACATATACCAAGCCGTCCCGATCGGTTAACCAAACGGCTTCTTTCCCACCCGAATAGAAACGAATCTTTCCATTCTTATGCAGGTTGTATACCGGGTTGTTGAAAATAAAGGTAGAATATCTTTTTTTCTCCACCTTCACAATGGAGCTCAGGTCAATCTTTACCACCGAGGTGGTCCATAGGCCGCTCATCAAGATATGCGTGCTCATCACCTTGGTGCGGTAGGAAATTAAATACAGCATCACAATAGACACCAATAAAATACCCACCCCTACAATAAAAAACAACTGCCGCGACAGCACATGTTCTAAATTGATGTAGTAGGCTACAAAACAAAATAAGGCCAAGATCAAGCGCACGCTAATCCACGTCATATCACGACCTAAATATTGTTTCTCCTGAAATAGAATTTGCTCGTCCATAGCTGCTATTTGAGTACTAAAGTAAGGACTTTCTTTGTATTTTCGGTCACCCGAAAGCGATTATCTAAGCGATGGTTCAGCAACCAAATAATTTGCCCATCCCCATTTACTAGTATAGGAACCTGCCCCTTCGCAAAACGATCGATCTTCTGTTGAATAAAGAAATCGCTCAGCTTTTTGCGGCCTTTCATCCCAAAGGGCACAAAGCTATCGCCTTGTTGCCAATACCGTAACTGCAAGGGATAAACCAAGAGATCGGCATCGATGCTGACACTATTTGGCAAACTGGCAATTTCCGTTTTCTTACCCTTACGCGCTGTAAGCTGCTTTCCCTGAACAGCAATCGGCGCGTCGAAGGAAGAAATCTCCAGCTGCAAAGCTGCTTCTTCAGGAATCGGGCGTAATATCAGCAGCTCCCGATCCAGTAAAGCTTCGGTGCTTGCCGAGCTAAACAGCTGCCCCATGGGGCGCTTTAGGCAGTCCTGCAGATCCATTAATTGCTCTTTTTTAAAACCATAGGGTTTAAAAAGCTCAAACAACAGGTAGCTATCGTCTTGATAAGCCGCCAAATCAGCTAATTTAATCTTAACCTGCCCCTCTGCTTCCTGCATAATGGCCTTTCGGATATCGGCCACTATCCTTTCGATAAAGCGATAGCTTTCCTCAAAATACTGCATATTCTGCTGCATCACCTGCTCAAAATCAGGCTGAATTTCCTTCAGCTTCGGAATCACTTCCAAGCGGATCTTATTCCGTGCATATTTCGTTGAAAAGTTCGATTGATCGTCCCGGTATGGCACGGCATATTCCTTGGCTGTTTTCTCCACCTCCTCTGCCGTAAAGCATAACAAAGGGCGAATTAAGTCCCCTCTTTTCGGGGAAATACCCAGCAAGCCCTGTAAACCGGTTCCGCGGGTCAAGTTCAATAGGGCCGTTTCAATATGGTCATTCTGATGTTGGGCAATGGCCGTCACAACACAGCCCTCCGCTTTGGCCAGCTCGGCAAACCATGCGTAGCGTAGTTCGCGTGCAGCCATTTGAATGGAAATCTTGTTCTCCTTTGCATAGGCTTCTGTATCGAAGTATTGCACGAAAAAAGGATAGCCCAAGCGCTCGGCATACTGCCTTACCAAATCCTCATCCTTATCCGATTCCTCACCACGCAACTGAAAATTGCAATGTGCAATAATGCCTTGGTAGCCCAAGTCATGAAATAAACAGGCCATCAGCATGGAATCCTTGCCCCCACTTACAGCCAGCAACACCTTATCGGCAGCCGTTAACAGCTGCTTTTTCTTGATAAAGGTCTTTAGGGTATTGATCGTCGCCATACTCAAAAATAAGCATTCCTAGCCTGCCGATGCTATTTTTTGCTATAAATATTGGTATCCTTTTGGCTAGGCTATATAAAAAAGAGGTTTAGCCATTTAAAATTTAGGCTTTAACAAATTTTTGCTAATTATTTATATATTTTTGCGCTTGTGAGGAAGCTACTCTTATTCATTACGCTATTAACCTGTTTTTCCGCTTACGGACAGATTACGCCATCTCCTGCCGTGCCAGGAAATGAAATGCGTTTATTGTCTTCCTCCACCACCAGTTCCCTCAATCAGAAAATATTACGCAGCTACCATCCGGTGTACGAACATAAGGGTTCTACCCTGGCCGCAGATAGTGGCGATTTATACAAGGATGATATCGGCCGGGAATTCTTCGAAGCCCATGGCAATGTGGTCATCACCCAGCCTTCAGGCACGGTAATCTATGCCACCCATTTACATTACGAGGCCAGCACACAATTGGCCGAATTAACGCAAAACGTGAAGGTAGTAGATGGTGAAACCATCTTAACCACCAATTACCTGACCTACAATATGGGGAGCCAACGTGGTTCCTACCGCAACGGTGGACGTATTGAAAGTAAAGGCGATACCATTACCTCGGTGAATGCCTATTATTTTGAAACCTCGAAAGACGCCTATTTCAACAAGAAGGTGGTGGTTAGAACCCCTAGCGTGGTGATCTATACCGATACTATGCAATATAACACCATGTATCGGGATGCCTTTTTCTTCGGCCCTACCAACATCAAAGGTCGCAAAGGGGAAAACCTCTATACCGAAAAAGGAGCCTATAACACGGCTTTCGGAATTGCCAAGTTCAACAAAAACAACCTCTATACAGAGGGAAGCCGCTTCTTAAAAGGCGATAGTTTGTTTTACGATAAGAACAAAGGCATTGGCGAGGCCTTCCGGAATGTATTGTTTGTAGATACCCTGGATAAATTCTACTCCAGTGGACAGTATGGCAAATACCTAGAGGGCGATCAGTCGATCTTAATGACCGGGAAACCCCTGGTGAAATACGTCGTAAAAAACGATTCCAGCACGAACGAGCAAGATTCCTTAGCCGCCGATAGCCTGGAAGCGCAAAAGAAACTCTCCAAACGGGAACTCCGCAAAATTGAAAAAGAAAAGGAAAAAGAACTGAAGGAACAGGAGGAGCTGGAAAAGAAAGACCCTACGCTGGCTGAGAAGAACCTGGCAAAAACAGATTCTATACCGCCGTTGAAGCAAAAACCTGCCGTCGATACCGCGTATATGACGGCCGACACCCTCTATTCTAAAGTGATTTTCGTTCGCGACTACCATCCGCTGGACCTCAAACTGGATCGCAACGGTGGCCAACTAGAGGATACCGTGGAGGTGGATTATGGCGACGAGGAGAATATGGATTTCGACCTACCCAACAACACGGAACCAGGCGAAATTACCGCCCCAAAAACATTAGAAAAGGCCGAACCTGCCTTGCTTAAAAAGGCCGCTGATGTGCCCGTTGCACCGGTGAAAAAACCGGTAGCTGCCAAGCCGAAGCCGAAGGCTCCTGACTCAACCAACATACAGGTGACCACAAAGGCCGATAGCGTGCTGCGTAGGAACGCCGTAATGCCAAGTGGTAAAGAACATGCCGACCTGATGGACGATGCCTTAAAATCGGCCCAGCAGGCCGATACCCTGATGAAAGACTCTACCGTTACCTTTGCCGATACGGCCAAAACACGTATTGTCAGGGCGCATTATAACGTGCGCTTATTCAAATCAGACTTGCAAGCCGTCGCAGATTCTGTATACTACGGCATGGTAGACTCCATGTTCCGCTTTATGGGATCGCCGATGATTTGGTCTGATGGCTCCCAGATCTCTGCCGACACGGTCTTTATGCAGATCAAGAACGGGAAGATGGACAATGCCTTACTGAAAGCGAATGCCTTTATGGTAAACGCCGTATTGGACACCTTAAAATTCAACCAAATGAAAGGGCGAAAGATTACCGCATTCTTCGCCAACAACAATATCGATAGGCTCTTTGTGGATGGGAATGCCGAAAACCTCGTGTTCTCTACAAACGATAAGACGCATACCATCACCGAGATGTTCCACGATCGCTCCAGCCGCATCAAGATCAAAATGGAAAACCAAAAGGTCATCGACTACGTATCCATCCGTAAAGTAGACCAGAAAATCTATCCTTTTAAGCTGGTAACCCAAGAGAATGAGGTGCTACCGGGCTTCAGTTGGAAACCGGAGGATCGCCCGAAATCAGTGGAAGACATGCTGAACAGAAAGCGCGTTAAAACGGCAGTCGTTCCGGATGGAGAGGATAAAGATGCCGAGCAAGACGAGGATGGAAAGCCTAGTGCGCCAGCCGCTAAAAAGCCAGCATTGGATAAACCGGAAGTAAAAGATACGTTGCCGGCAGCAAAGGAACTACCCGCCATAAAGCCCAATACTCCAGCCGGGCCAAGAAAACTTCAAATTAAGTAGGGTTGATAGTATTTTGATTGGGTAGTTGTAAACAATTGTTAATAAACAAGTTATACATTATTGATTGCATTGACGTACCAATCGTTCGTGGTTCTACTCCGCTTACCAAGACACCTTATGATGGCATGCTTATGATGGCAACTCTTTCGCAAAAAATTGCTAATAAGGTAGTTATACAATACTGATTGCATTGACGTACCAGTCGTTCGACTCCGCTACCAATGACATGTTTTTGTAACACGTTGTTAATAAGTGTATTATGTATTACTGATTGCACTGACGTACCAATGGTTCGACTCCGCTCACCATGACAACCCTGGCCACAACGCGACACAAAGCGGGCCGCAGTTTACCAGCATAGCGTGCCGTAGTTTGTAAACAATGCTTAACAAGAAATGCTACTTCATGTCATCACCTTCCAATAAATTTTGCAAACATTTTACCCGCTCACGATGACAACTCACGATGACAACTCCCGATGACAGCCCTACTCTCATATCTCATATCTCCTTGTCCATTCCTAAAAATGGTTTACAAAAAGCGGACATTAAGAATTAACTTTAATAGTTATGAGAAATCCGGAGAAGAAACGTAAAACAGGAGGACAAGCTGTTCATAGTGATAGCCTAAAGATC
>NZ_WSQA01000011.1 GCF_009768885.1 Sphingobacterium humi | reverse complement strand
CCAAATTGAGCTTATGGCATAACCAGGTGGAACATGCTGGAATACTGTCCTTCGAGAGTGTCGCAAAGTCTATTGCAGCACATCATCCTGAAATCCTGCATTACTTCGACAACAGGAGTACCAATGCATCTGCAGAATCTTTCAATGCAAAACTCAGGCTTTTAGAAGTGTATTTCGAGGAGTTAGAGATACTACCTTTTTCTTATATCGGGCTATAAAATTGTATACTTAAAAATTATTACCCCCAAACTTTCGGTATGATCCGTTATTTTTTCTACGATAATGATAGGGTAAAATCAAACATTTACTCAAACTCTCCCTATGAGAAAATCCAATCAACTTATAAACAAAGGTTGTTTAAGTTAAAAATAACCTTACGAAATGTAGTCATTTGTACAATTTCAATTTGATTAATGTTTTCTCCTTGGTTGTGAAAGATACAATTCCAGATTCATTACAAAAATTAGTATTCTCACGAATATAATTTTGAAATAATTTGATTCTTCCTATTAAATCTTCATCCTTATTTTTTATCTCCAAGGTCTTCATAGTTTCTAAATTTAATTGGTATGGATATTACTATGATTTACCAAAGTTAAGTTACTAAGGGGACCAAAAAAATACCTAATAAGGAGTATTTTCTACATGTTATAACAACATAATTAGAACAGTTAAAACAACTTATCGAAGCCAGATACCTTGTACCAACCTAAGGTACGGTAATAAGGGTGAACGATATTCTCATTTTCTTTTGTAGGTACATAACAAGTTAGGCCAACATTTTTATCGATTTTAAAGCCATTGAAATTGGCGGTATTCGCTTTGTAGATAACAGCTTCTTTCAGCACTGCTTGCAGATTTTTTAAGCGGCTTGCGGCATAATTATATTGCATGAAATCAAGGAAATCAAAAGCGATCAGCGGATTGCCGACACGGTCGAAATCCATGCGTTGTATTTTTGCGCGGTTCAGATCGGCGGCGGCAGGTGCCTGGGCTGCTAACACAGCTTTAGTTTCATCGGCTAAACGTTGCAAGTGTGCTGCATCGATAACAGATATGGTTGCCGATTGATGCAATCCACTCATTGCGTTGTAATGCTGAAAATACTTTTGGGCAATGGTTTTATAGGCATCTACACCCTTTTCAAAAAAGTGGTTCACCGTTTTATTGTAGGGCATACCGTTGGAAATCACCTCTCCGGGAGAAGCGATAAAATACTTGGCTTTGTCTTTAATTTCATAGAGCACTTCCAGGCTGGCCATGGAACAGGCATCAAACATAATGAAATCAAACTTATCGGGTATCGCCTCTGCGAGGTCTTTGACGTCCATACGTCTGCCTTTGTCTTCCCCAAAGGATTTCAATTTAATTCCCTCCACTTCTGGTGGAACCCAACCGGTGGCATGTGACCATAAAATAAGTCCATAGGTAGATGCAGGGTAGGCTTCTTTGACATCCTCGATCACCTGTTTCATGGTTTCCGGATCGGAGGAATTGTGATTGCTGTATTCTTTGATTTTGACACGGCCAGTGGATTCGCCGCTCGCTTTCGCAATGTGATAAATGGCGGGAAGTTGATTGGGCAACTTGGCATAAACAAGGAGGTTGCCATCCACCTCGCCAATAGCTTCTTCCATTTGCTTCATGTTCTTGTAGGCTTCCAGCTCTAGGTTATTATCGGCAGCTAGGTACACCAAAACAGTACGGTAATAGCTTTCTTTTGGAAGTGGACCCTTATTTTTATCGCAACTCAAAAAGAGAAAGGCCAATAAGCTTAGAAATAAATATAACGGTTTCATGGGTTGGTTTATATAAAAATGTAAATATCTGCAATCATTCTAAATCTTGCATCCTTTTCTCGACGATTTTTAAGACACTGAGGGCGGCCACAAGTAATAGGATACAGAATGGTAGGAATATCAGGATTAAGATAACTTCTTGCATCATGGCTTTTTGGGTAAAAAAAGGGCGGCAATTCTTGCCGCCCTTCGAGTGAATAAACTATTTCAACCTTTACAATTATAAGTTAGGATTAACCTTGATCTTAACTTCTCTTGTTACTTCAGATTTAGTATTTGCTACATCACCTAGGTTAAACTTGTTCGTTACCTTGATGGTATAGATTAAGTAGATAGGCTGTTGTAGGTTAGCACCTAAGTTTTCCCATACTAAGTCATCTCCGTTAACAAATGCTCTTGCACCACCTTGTAGAACGAATTCAGTACCGTCAGCTTTTTCAGCGCGTGTAAACGCTACATCATTGATGTGGTAAGTGTTAGTCACACCAGTAATGCCGTAATCGCCTAATAAAGTTGCGTTGTAAACGTTCGTAGCCGCGTTGTTATTGAAATCAAACAAGGTTACGTTATTGAAGTCAGTTAATTTGATTAATCTTCTTGCATCAACCGCTGAAGTATTCGATCCTGAAACTTCTTTATCTTTAAATTCTTTGTACGGAGCTTTCGCTGTAATAGCTTTCACTGGGTTAATGAATTTAACTTTAAAGTCTCTTTGAGCTACATCGTATACTACACCATTTACTTTTCTAGTTACACGTAATGTTACATCACCGTTGTTCACTTTCTGGCGACCAGCTAATAATGCTTCATTTAACACCACTTGATCAGGAACAGCGATTGAAATACCAGTTAATGGATCAACAACCGAGTACTCAAATGTAGTCACTGGTTTAGTAGGGTCAGTGATGGTTGTTGCAGTCCAGTAATCCCATAGATCGGCTTGTAATTTCCAGTCACCGGCAACTAATTTACCATTGATGATACCGTAAGTTAAGCCTGAATCCCAGAATGGAACGTCTTTCACTAAGCTAGCAATCAAATTACCACCTACAGTTACGGTGATCGTTACTTTCACAACTGGATCAACAGAGATTGAAGATCTGTACTCACCTTTTAAGGTATAGGTACCTGGCATCACTGTATTTGCAATGTCGATGTTACGTGGAGTACCTTGAGTAGCGCTGTTCATGCTAGCCATATCGAATGTAAATCCGGCAGGGTTGCCTGCATCAGGTGTAAAGGTATACACTTGGTGGAAGTCAGCCGCTGGACGGCCAGTTTTGTTGTATGCTGCATCTAATGTTGTTGGTGTAGACCAAACCACAGCTTTCGTAGTTGTGGCAGCTGCTACTACTTGATGCGCAATTGTACCATTAACAGCGATATCTTGAGCCACATCTTGGCTGAAGCTTACTTTAATGAATCGTGATGCTACTTCTTGAGGAGCTGCATTTCCTTGACCTGCGAACAACTTAACACGAACAACTACAGAGTTATTTACTGCTGCTGCATTATAAGCATTGCTATTGATTGTTGAGATTTTTACGGAGATTTTTCCAGTTACTGGATCCAATACTAACCAATCTCTTTCTTGAGCGCTAGCACCATAATGATCAATATCGAAACGCAAGTTGTAATCGTCTAATCCATGGTCATCCATGGAAACGATTTTATTAGATACCTGCGTACGTGCGAAGAAACCATTTAAAGCATCATCTAATACAATACCGCCTTCATAGTTCGGATTGCCATCGATGTTTTTCTCTGCATTGTTTTTGAAATGTAAAGTGAAGTGTGCGTTGGTTCTAGCATCAGCTAATGCTTTAGTGAAGGCTAAAGTCGAACTTCCAGCACCAGCATCTGCAAATGCACCACCTGCGAATACTGGGCTAACGCCATTTAACAAGGTTACTTTATCTTCTTGTGCCGTGGCGTTTCTTGCTGATTTTTCGATAGTTACTTCATCTTTTTCAACAATCTCTTCTTTCGCTAAGCTAAACGCTGAAGCCGCAAATTGCTGATTCGACGCTGCTTTATTGTTTTTCACTTGTAAAGCTACATGTAAATCTTCTGCACCTGCTGCATTAGGGAAAAAGCTATTTGGATTAACTGGCTTGTATTTTACCGTGATATCACCAAATGATTTCATTGGAGCACCTGCAGAAACAAAGCTACTGCTAACTGCGCCACCAGATGAACGGAAGCTTACTTTATCCGTTGTTTCTGCCAATAAACCTGTTGCATCGTAGTTTGCCGTAGCAACACCGAATGGGTTCAGGTTATATTTCATTTTCGCATACCCTTGAAGTACAGTTACACGGTTCGCATTCGTCTCAACGATACGTGGGAAGAATACAACTGGCGTGTTGCTATTGGTTAGTTCAGGAACCAAGGTTAATGAACTTACAGCAATTGCTTCGGTCGCCAAGAAGATGTCTCCTTGTTGTGTACCAGTTTCATCTGTAATTTTAACGTTGTAACCGCCATCAGTTTTCACGAAAGCGATATCACCAACAGACGCTGCTACGTTACTGTTCGTGCCGTTTAAGAACCAATAGAATTTACCATCGGAACCTTGTTTGATTTCCACTTTAGCATCTTTACCATTCGCACCTGGAGCACCATCAGTACCTTTGGCTTTCACAGTAGAGTTTACCCAAGTTTTACCACCATCAGATGATGACTGCCACAAGGAAGTTGCAGCATCAATTTGCCACATTGTACCTGGCGCACCATCCTTACCATTTGTTCCGTTGGTTCCGTTGGTTCCGTTTGTACCATTTGTACCATTTACGATATCATAGGTAAATTTAGAGCCATCGGCTTTTTTGAACGTTACTTTAAAACCACCAGGGATTGCTGCAACCGACTCCACCACGTTAGTTGAAGCGAGGTTTTGCAACTGCGATTTTAGCGAACTGATTTCAGAGGTGTTCTGGCCAATGTTTTGTTCAAGTCGTGTGATGTCATCATCATACTTCTTACAGCCTTCTAGCAGCACCGCGCTACTAATCGCTACAGCTAAGGCTAATTTGGAGAGGTTTCTAATTTTCATATTCGATTTTTAAAATTGTTTCGAAAAAAAAGTAATAATTATTTGTATTGTTTTTGTAAAAGTACAATATAATATTGTATCCGCAAATTTTTTTTTATTTTTCCTTTTAAGGATAAGTTTTCAGCTCAACCTTCAGCGTATAAACCTTGTCGTCGATATCTTCTACGGTGATTTCATATGTTGTTTTAGTATTTGTTTTTTGGATGGAAATATGATCTTTTACGTAACTAATATCTTTTAATTGAATATTTCTCAGTGATATAAGGCTGATTATATCAAGTGTGGTGATCTCACTAATTCCATTCGAACTAGGAGGATCCTGGACGTTTTTGTTGCTCTTGCTCATGCTGGAGGTTCGTAGTACACTTCTGAAATTCGGTCAATATAATACCCTTATCGGTTAATAACGGCGCTAAACTACAATATTAAATTGTATTATTCAATATATTCTTGATTTTTTGTATTTTTTTTCTTTTTGTCCTCAATTGGCCTTATTTTTGTTTTTTCACAAGCGACATTAAAAAAATGACGTTTTATATTTAAGAAACTCCGAAATGACGAATTGGGACCGCCTCGAGCAGGTAATACAATATTTAGGTTTGAATGTCAATTCTTTTGCAAAGGAGATTGGCCTCAACCGTGCAGAACGATTGTACCAGATTAAGAAAGGAAACTATGCCATTAGTAAAAACCTCGCGGGCATTATCACCGATCGCTTTCCCGATATCAATGAAACCTGGCTGATTACCGGCGAAGGCCCGATGTCAAAGGATAAGGAGTCTTTTACCAAAATCCCTTTATATAATATAAGTCTGGATGAGTTCGATACCGACTTGGCTAAACTTCCCGTGGCTTACGATCTGGAGATCCCCTTGCTTTCTGGCAGCGATTTCGCCTTCGTGAATCAAGGAGAAGCCATGAAACCGGAGATTGAACATGGAAGCGTGGTGTTTGTGAAAGAGGTGGATAAGAAAGCGGTGGTATTCGGCGATATCTACTTACTGATTTCTGATCATGTGAAGGTAGTGCGCTTTATTCGCGGTGGCAATGATAATCAATGGCGCCTGGTGGCAAAGAATGCCGATGATTTCGATGAGCTGATGATAGATATAGACGCCGTGAAAGCTGTATATAAGGTGAAAGGCGTACTGTCTATGGTTTCGCTGTAAGGGGGAAAGTTTTCGATTGATTAGCTATTACTTTATTCATTCGTAACTTACCAAGACGTTTGCCCAAAAACCGTTCCCACCCCTAACCTTTAGGAAATAGAATATTACATTTCCCTTCCGCAAGAAATTTTTATTTAAAAAATAATTAATTCGACTTCATTTTTATCGCAGGTAGATGATGGAAAAAAATCCTTTCTTCTCTTTGCCAAATATTACGTTTCTCCTATCTCCCTAAATCGTTTTAAGAAAGTATTCCCATCGTTTAAAAATCACTTAAAATTCGAGATGATTTCTTCTTTTTAAAGTGAATAATAAGATGCTGCACGAGGTTTTCTTGGAAAAATTAACAGGCGTTTGATTGTATTTTAAGTTTTGATTTTCTACATTCGTGAGAAACGTATCCAAACATAGAGATTGAATCGGTTACGTAACCGAGGATTAAACCGAAAGACCATTTATTTCATTTCATTGATGTAAAAGTCAATATAAAATGTAAGTCTAGGATGAAGAGGGAATCAAATTATTGTTGTAATGATTTGATTTCTTAGCGAAAGGCTTAATTATGAAGAACAGCAAAAGAAGCGGTTACGTAACCGCATAGTTGTATTATAACCAATTAATTAAATTATGGAGAAGAAATCTCGTAGATCAACTGCATTGATTTTCGACGGAGTTCCAAAGCCTAGAACCTTTATTCCAAAGATAAGGATTCTATTAGGCTTAGCCATGTCGATAACTTGCTTTTCCCCAAATCCGGCCTCTGCAGCCGTTGAAATCAACAATTTATTTGCCCAAGATGTCAAAGGGTCAGTAAAAGACAAAGATGGCAACCCGGTTGAAGGGGCAACGGTTACTATTAAAGGAACCCAAGTTGGCACTCAAACCGACCGCCTTGGTAATTTCATGTTTCCGAATCTGGAAAAAGGTAGCATTTTAGTCATAAGCTTTACCGGTTACTTGTCACAAGAGATCGTCCTTGCCAATCAAACCAGTATTGATGTGGTATTAATCGAGGATCCTGAGGCCTTGGAAGAAGTTGTAGTAGTAGCCTTTGGAACCCAGAAAAAGACGGATATGGTAGGTTCGGTGACACAGATTAAACCAAGCAACCTGCGTGTACCATCGAGTAACTTAACAACAGCATTAGCAGGTCAAGCGGCGGGTATTATCGCTTACCAGCGAAGTGGTGAACCGGGGATGGATAATGCTGACTTTTTTATTCGTGGTGTAACTTCCTTTGGTACTGGGAAAGTAGACCCACTAATCCTAATTGATGGTGTAGAGCTAAGTGTTACTGAATTAGCAAGATTGCGACCGGATGATATTGAGAGCTTTTCGATTATGAAGGATGCGACCTCAACCGCTCTCTATGGCGCTCGGGGAGCGAATGGCGTAATCTTCGTGACCACTAAACAAGGTAAGGAAGGGAAAGCTAATATCTCCTTACGGGCAGAAGCGTCAGTTTCAGCTCCTACGCGCAATGTGGAATTGGCGGATGCTGTCACCTATATGGAATTATACAATAATGCCTTAGTATCCCGGGATGCTTTTGCAGAACCACTCTACACGCAAGAGAAAATAGAATCAACAAGAGAAGGGTTAAGTCCGGTAATTTTCCCCGCCGTCGACTGGCGCTCTACCCTATTTAAAGACCAAACATTAAACCATCGTTACAATCTAAATGTAACAGGCGGCGGAAAAGTGGCACGTTATTATGTTGCCGGGTCGTACGCCCAGGACAACGGTATGTTACGGGTTGATGGCAAGAATAATTTCAACAATAATGTGGATTTAAAAAGCTATACGCTTCGTGCCAACGTAAATATTGACCTGACCAAAAGCACGGAATTAATCGTGCGATTGAATGGGAACTTTGATAATTATACAGGCCCTATAGAAGGTGGAGGAGCGATGTATAACAAAGTTGTACGCGCTAATCCTGTTGATTTTGTGCCTTTCTACCCTGTAGATGACTTACATAGTCATATTGAACATATTATGTTTGGAGGCTTAAAAGAAAGGGCGTTTTTAAATCCTTATGCCGATATGGTTAAAGGGTACAAAGACTACGACCGTTCCTTGATGTTGGCCCAGATGGAGATTAAACAAGACCTAGGATTCCTTACCAAAGGCTTGCGTTTTAGATCTATGTTCAATACCAACAGGATTTCACGATATGATATTGTCCGCGCCTATAAACCATTTTTCTATGAATTAGCCTATTATGATCGTAGAACGTTAGATTATGTGGTTTCTATCACCAACGAGAATGCAGGTGAGGAGTTTTTAAGCTTCGCTTTAGATCAGGAGCTACGGGAACAAAACTCGGTGTTCTATATGGAAAACGCTTTAGATTATTCCACAACCTTTGGCGGTAAACATAATATCAGTGCCTTACTCGTGAATATCCTCCGCTCAAGCACCAATGCCGTAGCAGGGAGTTTGCAACTTTCCCTTCCATCGCGAAACTTCGGGCTATCTGGACGTACAACCTATTCCTATGATAACCGCTACTATGCGGAAGTTAACTTTGGATATAATGGATCTGAACGATTTCATTCCAGCCATCGCTATGGCTTCTTCCCTTCCTTTGGTTTAGCGTGGAGTATTTCTAATGAAAAATTCTGGGAACCCATTAAAGACAAAATCAGCAATTTAAGAATTAGGGGAACATACGGTTTAGTAGGAAATGATGCGATTGGATCGGCAACCGACCGCTTCTTCTACTTATCTAATGTAGAGATGAACGACGCAGGAAAAGGATTTACCTTTGGTAAAGAGTATGGAACCACCCGTCCGGGCATTAACGTGACCCGCTATTCTAATCCTGATATTACTTGGGAAACATCTTACAAATCAAATCTCGCGATTGAATTAGGCTTATTTAATAAAGTGAATATCCAGGCAGATTTTTTCAAAGAGGAGCGTAAGGATATCTTGATGAATCGATCGGCCATTCCAACCACTATGGGCCTATCTGCACCAGTTCGAGCAAATGTTGGTCGTGCTTCCGGTGCAGGAATGGATATATCCATTGATTACTCGCAGAGTTTCTCCAATGGATTCTGGATGCAATTGCGTGGTAATTATACCTATGCCAGAAGTAAGTACCTTGCCTTTGAAGAACCCATTTATCAAAATGAATGGTGGAAGTCTCGGATTGGGTATTCCATCAGCCAACCCTGGGGATATATTGCAGAGCGCTTATTTGTAGATGATAGCGAGGTATCAAACTCCCCTACCCAAGGCTTTGGCTCTAAGAATGTAGCCGGTGACATCAAATACAAAGACGTCAATGGTGATGGAACCATTACAAGCTTAGATCAAGTGCCAATCGGCTATCCAACAACACCAGAGATTATTTACGGTGGAGGTTTCTCCATTGGTTACAAAAACTTTGACGTTTCAGCCTTTATTCAAGGATCGGCACGTTCTTCCTTCTGGACCGGAGGTTCAGTGAATGGTGTGACGGGACCTGTAAATGTGGAACCCTTTGTTGGTGGAAAACAAATTATGAAAGCCTTTGCTGAAAGTCACTTCTCAGCAGAAAACCAAGATCTGTATGCCTTATGGCCTCGCTTAAGTACACAAAACCATGCGAACAACACCCAATTAAGTACTTGGTGGTTGAACAATGGCGCCTTCTTACGTTTAAAACAGGCTGAAATAGGTTATACCATGCCAGATAAACTTGCAAAGAAATTACACACAGACAAAATGCGTGTCTATTTCAGTGGAACTAACCTATTCTTAATCAGTGGATTTAAATTATGGGATATTGAAATGGGTGGAAACGGATTAGGTTATCCCGTACAACGGGTAGTCAACTTCGGTGTTAACTTATCCTTTTAACCAAAACAATTCGAAAATGAAAAAGTATCTTATCATATTACTCTTATTTGTTACCAGTTCATGTAATAAATACTTGGATATCGTTCCAGATAATATAGCAACTATTGAATATGCCTTTCGCCTAAGAGCAACAACCGAACGATATTTGTTCACTTGTTATTCCTATTTACCTCAAATGGGGAACAGAAACACAAGCCCCGTTCTATTTACAGGTGATGAGCTTTGGTGGGTTAGGGAAAGTTATACTTCCAACCCTTGGCATATTGCTCGAGGTAACCAAAATGTAAACAGTCCTTATCTAGATTTCTGGAATGGAACATATCCATTATGGCGAGGCATTCGTGAGTGTAATATCTTCTTAGAAAACATCATGAATGTAAAAGACGTAGAGGATTTTGAAAAAAGACGTTGGGCAGCGGAAGTTAAGTTCCTAAAGGCCTATTATCATTTCTTCTTGTTACGGATGTATGGTCCTATTCCAATTATGAAAGATAATATTCCGATTTCTGCTTCCGAAGAAGAAGTGCGTGTTTCTAGGCAACCTGCCGATGAGGTTTTCAATTATGTTATTCAATTGATTGATGAAGCTGCTGAAGACCTGCCAGAGGTTGTAGATGATGAAAATGCGGAATTAGGTCGCATCACATTACCTATTGCCTTGGGTATTAAAGCGAAGATTTTAGTCTATGCAGCTAGTCCATTATTTAATGGAAACCCTGATTATGCAGCCTATTCGAATAAAGATGGAACCAAACTCTTTAGTCAGCAGTTTGATAAAACAAAATGGGACAAAGCGGTAGTAGCGTGTAAGGAAGCGATAGATGTGTGCCATAATATAGGGATGAAACTATTCTATTTTGAAGAGAATACCTTAGTAAAGAACCTTTCCGATTCTATGAAAACACAGTTGAATACCAGAAACTCTTTTACTGAAAGGTGGAATTCGGAAATAATTTGGGCGCACACCAAAAACACCGCACGTGACTTGCAAGTAAATACTATGCCTAAATCTATTCCGGCTGCTGCACTTGGTAATGGCGCTGTGGAAGGGCATATTGCTGTTCCTATGCGTATAACAGACCTGTTTTATTCCGATAACGGGGTGCCGATTACGGAAGATATTGAATGGCCTTACACCAATCGTTATGATTTAAGAAAAGCGGCTAAAGCAGATCGCTTTAACATTAAAGAAGGCTATACAACCGCGCAATACAACTTCGACCGTGAACCAAGATTCTATTCGACCGTTGGATTTGATGGAGGCATTTGGTTTGGCCAAGGAAATTACGACCAAGAGAATGCCTATTTCTTAGAGTTAAAATTAGGCCAGAGTGGTGGAAAACGAGGAAACTTAAACCATACCGTAACAGGCTATTACCCTAAAAAGTATATTTACTACACGAACGTACTTTCAACAACAGCCAATACCTATACGTCTACGGATTATCCTTGGACAATGTTGAGACTCACGGATCTTTATTTGCTCTATGCTGAAGCTCTAAATGAGGCTCAAGGCCCTGTCGAGGAAGCATTTTCTTACCTGGATATGATTCGTAGTCGCGCCGGACTTAAAGGTGTCAAGGAATCATGGACCAACTTCTCAAGAAATCCTAATAAATTCAGCACCCAAGCTGGGTTAAGGGAAATAATTCAACGCGAACGCAATATTGAATTATGCCTAGAAGGACAAAGGTTTTGGGATTTACGCCGTTGGAAAACAGCCATTGATGTATACAATGATGTAATTAGCGGTTGGGATATGGATCAGGCAAAACCTGAGGATTACTATCGTGAAAAAACCATATTTCGCCAATCCTTTAGTTTAAAAGATTATTTCTGGCCTATCCGAGAATACGATTTAATAGTTAACAAAAATTTAGTACAAAGTCCAGGATGGTAAACCTTAAAGCTATGAAAAGATACTATTTATTATATATGCTCATCGCAGTCCTATTCTGTGGCTGTCAAGAGCTTCAACATGCTCCTTTGGAGGATATATCAGGGAACCCACCTAAACCAACAGTAACCAAGGTTGAGAACTTAAATGGTGGGGCAAAGATTTCGTTTTCTATTCCCAACGATCCAACCATATTATATGTCTCTGCTGTTTTCCAAAGTAAAAAGGGAACAGATCGAGAGATAAAATCTTCCGTGTTCAAAAACTATATTGAATTAGCGGGTTTTGGTGACACTGCACAATATCAGGTAAAATTATATACCGTAAATAAATCAGAAGTGAAGTCTGAGCCTGCAAGTGTGACGATTAAACCATTGACACCCCCTGTAGATCATGTGTTCAAATCCTTAGATATTAAAGAAGATTTTGGCGGTATCAATGCCAAATTCTCCAATGAGGAACAAAAAGGCATAGTGTTCTACACGATGTATAAGGATGAAGAAGGAAAATGGGTACAATACGACCGGTTGTTTAGCTCTGCAAAATGGCGAGATTACTCGGTTCGTGGGCTTCTTCCAAATCCAACAGATTTCGCATTCTATTTCAAGGATGAGTGGGGCAATTATTCAGACACCTTGTTTAAAAATATTACACCGCTTTATGAGGAAATGCTGCAGAAAAAACTATGGAAAGCTTATCCATTGCCAACAGATACTTATACAGTGCAAGGGGGTTGGGGACCAATTAGCAATATTTGGGACGGAAACTATGTAGCACTTGCCAAGCTCTACTATCAAGCAACATCGGGTGCATCCATGCCGAATTGGTTTACGATTGATTTAGGAAAAAAATCAAAATTCAGCCGTTTGGTAGTATTTCAAGCACCGACCGAACGTCCGGCTTATGCTTACAACTACGGAACACCTAGAACATACGAAATATGGGGTTCTAATAATCCGAGCCCGAATGGTTCTTACGATGGCTGGGATTTAATTCTGCAGTGCGAATCGATCAAACCATCAGGAAGTCCTGTTGGTGAACGGACGCCTGAAGACAGTGCTTATGCCTTAGCTGGAGAGAATTACAACTTTGCACCCGAAACTGGAGCCTACCGTTACATCCGTTTCAAGACCATTAGATCCTGGACGGGCGCGCAGAACCTCATGCTTACCCAAATTGACTTATTTGGGCAACCGATGGAATAATTAAGGCTTCAACTTGAAAAGGATAATATCATGAAAACACAAAAATATTGGAATTCCATCACCCCTGCATTGCTGCTCCTGGTTTCGAGCATGTTATATGCTTGTGGAAGTATGGATGAAACCTATGAACAATTTTTAGAAGGTGGCGAAAAAATCTATGTCGCTAAGGCCGATTCTATAAAAATTCTTCCCGGCAGAAATCGCGTTGAGCTGTCCTGGCTATTATTAGGTGATCCTAAAGTGAGCCGGTACAAGGTTTATTGGAATAATAAACAAGACTTTATTGAAAACCAAGTTACCAAGACAGATGGTATTGATACAGTGCGATTAGAAATCAAGGATCTCGTAGAAGGAAGTCACACCTTTCAAATTTTCACTTTTGACAGCAATGGGAATAGCTCTGTAAAAGCAGAGGTGGCAGGACGTGCATATGGCGAACATTATGAGAACTCCCTATTAAATGCAACCATGTCTAAACAGTTGCGTAAGGGTGAGGACTGGAATATCATTTGGAATAAAAATCAACCAGAAGGCCTCGCGGTGATGGAGATAGAATATCAAAACACCGATGACCAATTGGTAAGAACGCGTTTTTCAAACTTTTCGGATACAACGAAACTAAAGAAGTTTCCATTAAAAGGAACCTATCAATTTAGGTCGGGATTTCTGCCTGATAGCTTAGCCTTAGATACGTTTTATGTGAAATACGAACAGATTAAAACAAATTAATTGAGCAGTCAAGGTCATTTAATTTGCTAATCCAACACAAAAAAAGATGAAAATTCATAATTATTTATTTGTAGCCTTTCTTATCCTAACTTCCATGGTAGACGGGTTGGCTCAAGTGCAGTCCTTTCCTGAGGGAAAGATGTTAAGACTTACTGCACAACAGGCCAAGCTGAATACCCAAACCGTGGAGCTAGTTCCTGATGACCGTATTGAGACTAAAGAAGGTGTTAGTTTAAAGCAAGGTATTAAAGACGCCATTCATGGTGAAAGAGAGCAAGCCGACCTTAGCTATATAATAAAAGCGCCCAAGGCTGGCCTTTATGTCTTTAGCACGTATGCTGTTACCGATGCGGAGGGTGCAGCTTTAATGAAGAGAGCGAAATCAAAGTTTGAATCCCTTTTCATGCGCATGCAAATTGGCGATGCTAGGGGCACAAAGCGAGTTGTCTATGTGCCTTGGGATAGACCTCGCCAAGAAACGGGAATCTTTACTTTAACCGGCAATGAGCAGGAAATTAAAATATGGCTACCGCGAGGCGTACGTTTATCCTTTATGGAAATTCGTAATTATGCAGCACCCAAAGTACCTGCCGCTGCAGCGAATTATAGCCCTAAAGTACTTCCTCCTAAAAGTCACCCTAGACTATGGGTAAACCAAGAAAACTTACCTAAAGTAAAGGAGAACTTAACTAAGGAAGAAAACAGAGCAGTATGGGAATCCTTAAAGGCAGCCGCATTAGTGCCATTTAACTTTACCTTCGACCCTGCTGAGGAAATGAGCTATAATGAGGGTTTAGAAAAAGCAACCGAACAAAAAGCCTTCTATTACTTAATGACGGGGGATAAAAAAATTGGACGCGAAGCCATAGACCTTACTAAAAATTATTTAGCGAATGTAGAATTTGGCAATATCCTCGATATCACCCGTGAATTAGGCCGCGCTATATATACTGCTTCCTTAGTTTACGACTGGACCTATGACCTCCTTACACCCGAAGAGAAAAAAGTGATGGTTGGGCATTTTATGCGCTTAGCTAGGGATATGGAAATCGGATGGCCGCCTTTTCGCATGAAAATCCTAAATGGGCATGGGAATGAGGCTATGGTAAATCGGGATTTCTTAGCGATGAGTATTGCAATCTACGATGAAGATCCTACGCCGTATCAATACGTCTCTTATGCTATTTTGGAAGAGCTGGTTCCCATGCGCAAATTCGAATACCAATCACCGCGTCATAACCAAGGTGTAGGCTATGGTGCATATCGATTTGCGTGGGAAATGCATGGCGCATTATTGTATCAGCGCATGACAGGTCAAGAGGTATTTGATAAAAACATCAAAGGATTATCCGACTTTTTCCTATATATGCGTAGTCCCGGAGGGGAAATGCTTCGTGATGGCGATGGTTTTGCCTCCGGAAAACCCGGTGAACCTTTCTATTGGAAATCACCTTTAGTTATGTTTTTAATGTATGCCTATAGCAAAGATCCAATTGTTAAAGGCGAATTTTTAAGACATGGCAATCTAAACAATCCAACACTCTATCTATTATTGAATGATCCTGACCTTAAACCAGAATCAAGTCTAACTTCCCTCCCATTGACGAAAGACTTTGGAACAGTATTGGGTTCCATGATCGCTCGGACAGGTTGGAATATCGGCCCAGATAGCGATGATGTTGTCGCGGAAATTAAGGGTGGAGGCTATCATTTTGGCAATCACCAACATGCAGACGCAGGATCCCTACAACTATATTACCGAGGATTCCAACTGGGAGATTTAGGCTTATATAGGTTCTATGGGACGCCATACGATATGGGATTTAACAAACGCTCAGTCTCCCATAGTATGATGTTGGCATACGATCCTAACGAGAAGTTTGAACGCAGCCAGGTGAATGATGGCGGCGCTCGATTAAATCAACGGGCACCAAGCTCTCCAGAGGAAACCACAACAAACCCTTGGTTTAATAATGGCATAGTAAGTTCAACGATGGTTGGTCCATCCACGGAACAGCCCTTCTTCAGCTACTTCTCGGTAGATTTAAAAGGTCCTTATTCCGATAAGATCGATCAATATCAACGAAGCTTTTGCTTTTTAAATATGGGTCGTAAAGATGTGCCTGCTGTTATTGTGTTAACAGACGCTATAGAGACCAAAAGTGAAGATATTGCCAAGTATTGGCAAATAAACTCCAACAATGCCCCCGAAGTGAAGGCCGATGGTTTTGTTCTTCACAATCAATTAATGGGTCGTGTGGGCAAAACTGATGTAAGTTTATTGACGCCACAAGCAGGAAGCTATCAAATCCAAGTGCTGTCAGACTCCTCAACAAGCAAGGTCTTTGGTACCCAACTTGAAGTCCCTGAGTCCCATCTTGCTGAAGGAAAAGGTCATCGCACCATGGTTTCCTATAAGGATAAGAGCAAATTCAATCGCTTCGTAACTGTATTCCAAGTGTTAGATGGCAACCATAAGCCATTAAGCTTAGCACACAAGAAAAATGAAGCTGGCGAAGTTATTTATATTGGCGATCAAACAGTGGTTATTGCGGCAGAAGGAATTACCAAAAAGCCATTCAGTTTTTCCTTAACAAATAAGGGAAAAACGAAAGTGGTAATGACCGGACTAACCCCAGGAAACTGGTCAATTAAAAAGAAAAAACGAACTGTACAGACTTTTGTCATTAAAGACAAGGAAAATGCAGGATATGTTGAACTAGCAGGTAAAGGTAGTTTTACGGTCAGTCCAAATTAAGATTTCATTGCTTTTAAGCTATAATCCTCCATGAAAATGGGGGATTATTTGTTTAATAGATATTATTAAAATTACAAAAAGATTCAAAGCCAACCGCCGTATTATCTTCAAAATGCATTAAATTAACCCTTTATTATTCACCTAATCAACCTTAACACAGCCCATGAAAAGAAAAATAGCATCAACCATATTTGGTTTAGCAGGATTCTTGTTATTTCTGCTATGCTCGCCGCAATGCAGTTTTGCCCAAGGCCTTCTTAACTTTCAGAACAAGCATCTCCGTATGCAGTTCGACAGCAAAACAGGCACTTTACTAAACCTTCAAGATCTTAAAACAGCCCAAACCATCATTCAGCAAACAGCAACTAAGGAAACCAGTCTGTTTGAAATTGAGCTTGTTGCCGATGGGAAGAAGCAGCTATTCACAGCTGCAGATGCCGGCAGCTTTAGCTTCCAAGAAGGTAAGAGCCTACAACTGGTATGGTCCGGATTTAATGGACTACCAACCGCCTTTAAAGTCGTTGCCCATGTACAACTAGAGCAAGATCGTCCGTTTTCGCAATGGCGCATTGCTGTCGAGGGCACCCAAGGTGTAAGCTTGGCGAAGGTCGTCTTCCCGAGAATCCAACAGGTTCAAGATTTGGGACAGGAAGAGCTCGTTATTCCCGAATGGATGGGAAGCCTTACCCGTGATCCGCGTGGCTATTATGCGGTCAATCCGAAAACAACCTTAAGCTTGAACTATCCCGATCATTTAGCCATGCAATTTATGGCATTGTACAATCCGAATAAGATAGGCTTCTATTTTGCTAGTAATGATACCCAATCCTATGCCAAGCGTTTTGTAGCCACCTTCAACCAGCAAAAGCAGGCTGGTTTTGAGCTGGTACACTTCCCTGAATATGTATCCACAAACAGCAGGTATGCCCCAAACTATGCCAGCATTATCGGTACTTTTGAGGGCGACTGGCAAGATGTAGCCGCTATCTATGGCGAATGGGGCCGCAAGCAGCATTGGGCAAAGGAAAGTCGCTTATCGACAGGGAAAGTCACACCATGGATAAAAAACACAGCCGCTTGGGTGTGGAACCGTGGTCGGGCGACCAACGTCCTAGATCCAGCGATGGAGCTCAAGGATCAGTTAAAACTACCGGTGAGTGTACTATGGCATTGGTGGCATGGCGGATCCTATGATGATTCCTTCCCTGATTATTTCCCTCCGCGTGATGGCGCAGCTTTTACACCGGCCATAGATCGTGCGAAGCAACAGGATGTCCATGCCTTAGTCTACATGAACCAGCTGAAATGGGGAGACTCTCAGCCGAGTTGGCAAAATGAGAAAGCTTACCTCTGGGCCACCAAAAACATCGAGGGCAAGCACAAAAGCCATATGTATAATATCTTTACTAAGAAGTCGCTTACCTACATGTGTCTGGCTACGGATTTCTGGAAAAACAAATATGCAGCCCTGGTCGATAGTGCTATTAACAAGTACCATGTTTCAGGGATATATATGGATCAAACTTGCTTGAGCAGGGTTTGTTACGACCCGACCCACAACCACCCCGTTGGGGGTGGAAAGTATTGGCTGGAACATGTAAAACAACGGGATCAGTTAAACCGTGCACAGCCTAAGGATCCGAAAGCTGCGGCTTTTGCCGGCGAAGGAGCAGGAGAAGCTTGGCTACCCTATATTGATGCCTTCCTTACCCTCGGAGTCAGCAAAGAGCGCTATGCCGGTGTAAAAGGACCAGAAACCATCCCTTTATTCCAGGCGGTATACCATGAATACGGCATCACGTTCGGAAATTATTCTTCCCTATTAACCCCGCCTTATGATGAGAAATGGCCGAAAGAGTTTGCTCCTGATAATGCAGAAACTTTATTAGACGCAGGCTTCAATGGGCAATTCTTAATCGAACAGGCGCGCTCCTTTGTTTGGGGCATGCAACCCATGATTGCCAATTACCAGCCTTATCTTCAAGAAAAAAGAAAGCCTGAAATGGACTTTTTCCGTAAAATCACAGCAGTTCGGCAGCAAGGTTTAAAATTCCTACTGGAGGGGCAGTATGTTAAAAACATAAAATTAGACGTTCCGCGTGCAGACTACAACATGTCCAAGCTATCGATCTATGCGGGTCAGAATGAAAAAGTAACGACCTTCAATAATCAATATCCAACGCTGTATCACGCCTTATGGCGAGCAAAAGATGGAAATATAGGGCTAGCTATCAGCAATATACAAGATCAAGCCTATCCCCTAAAACTCAACTTACTAAGCAAAGACTATCAACTGGCCAAGCAAGGTAAAATATACCGAATTGACCAGCAAGGCCGTCATCAAATCGGCAGCTATCAACAAGGAAAAATTAGTCTCCAACTCGACATATCAGAATATGATGCCTGTATAATAGAAATTGGAATGTATTAACACAGGAGTTAGCTTTGGCTAACTCCTGTGATTCTTTAGTGTCAAAATTTATACTTTTTGTTTTCTATTTTTAATCTAAAGAATAAACCTAATAGGTTAAAAAACAGCTTCTTACAAGAGCCTCCAAAAAAATAAAACATTAAAATTCCCATAACAAACTGAGGAAATACAAAAATTTAGAAAACTTATAATATTTATTTAGTATTTTTTCTTTTTTAAACCTATGTCATGAAGACAATTAGTTTTCTTTAAACTAACAATAAATATACACTATTAAATAGTTTATAGAAACAGACATACTCTACAAAACACCACAACAAGGTATTTAGTCATGGATACCCCAAGAAAATACCAAGATAAATCATATGGAAGCAATACAACTACAAGTGCTTACTGAAGGAAATTGGCTTTATCTCAAAACGAGATTTTGTTAAATTAAGTGAGCAAATATGTCTTTTCTTCAAGATGACAATATGTCAAACTGGACTGAAGTTTAATAACCCAATTTTATATTTAACAAATATATGCTTGCTTAAAATTTTTAAACTCCTTAGCTTTCTTTTTATGATATAACATAAATATTATCATTTAAAATTGCTTTCGTTTTTGCTTGAAATATGTAGTATTTTTGCTACAAAGCTAACTATTATTAACCAATATGCCTTATCAGCTTGTCCACTTCCTAATATTCTATTTCCTGCTTTTATGCCAGTTCAGCTCTGCGCAATCTATTAATCAAGATAATTTGCACAAGGAAATTTCTACCTTAAACGATAATAATCAGAATGATAGGTCTATTCTAATTTTAGATAAAATAATCAATAATGGTAAGTCCACGCCTTATGATAAGTATATCGCATATATTGAGAAATCTTTAACCTATAAACAGTTATACAATTATTCCAGTGCTTTAACCAATCTAAACTTGGCATTGAAAGAAGGACAAAAAACCAAGCATATCAATGAAGTGGAAACACGGATTATGGTCGAAAAAATCATGATCCATTATGATTTAAAAAATGAACGTGAATTTATCGCATTAATTAAACAAGTTAAACCTCAAAACCTACATTACCTCAAAAAAGAGACCCGTGCCTTTTACGAATGTATTTTAGGGCATCTGGAATTGAAAAAAGAAAACTTCCAAGAAGCAGAGGAATATTTTGATACCTGTATCAGATTTTTAGAACAGGAGAATCCGAAGCATTTACCGGTGCTTTATAAGGCGAAGATTGAACTGTACCAACGCTTGGGCCATAAAGACGCAGTTATGCAGGCTTATGCGAAAGGAATTGCTTATGCTAACCAATACGGGATTGATCTGTACAAGATCACAATGTATGAAACGATGATTTACTATTACGTAGACCAGAAAGATTATGAAAATGCCTTTAAATTTCAGAAAACAGTTAGTGAGGCGCGTCGTCAGTATGATGCGGCTAATCGAAGCGGAAATCTAAATATTCTAGAAAATGAGCTGCTCCAACAGCGAAATGAAGTTCAAATGACCGACCGTCAAAAAATAATGATCTTATTAGGAAGCATCATTTTTCTGTTAATCATGTTAAGTTTTGTCCTGTATAAACTATACCGTTCTACCCAAAAAGGCCGGAAACATATGGAAGTTGAGAATAAAATTATGCGGTCAAAATTAGAGGATTTCATTAATAGTAGTCCCCAATTCAATTCAAAAATTACAAACAAGATAAATAAACAAAATCTCAAGATCCGACACCTTGAAATTATAGAGTTAGTAAAGCAGGGAAAAACAAACAAAGAGATTGGCGCTATTCTATTTATTTCTGAAAACACTGTAAAGTATCATCTAAAATCCATTTACGAGCTATTAGAGATTGATAACCGTTCGGCATTGGTCGATGTAAAATAATACGGGTAATTTTGATATAGGAAAATATAACTATCACTTTACAAAAGGGGGAATTAAGAAAATTTAAGTTCTCACTTGTACAAATTGACAATTCTTAGGAAATTTAAGAGAAACACGACTTCAGCGTCCCTTAAATCGAAAAAAGACTATTAAACAATTGACCCTGACCCACAGAATGCATTTTGCAGATTTACATTTCCTTAAAAATTATTTTGCATTCATTTAAATAACATTTTTTATTCCTATGAAGATCTGAGTGCCCAAAAATAAATTCTAATAATTATATGTACATCCCGAACCATAGAAACAACATAAAAGTAATCCTGATAAATACAAAAACAACTAAACCATGATCAGATAGAAGTTTATTTTACCCAATTATCTCAATACTCGCAATATCCTTATGAAATCAACACAAGACCCATTATTGTTAGTTATGTATCAGGAGTTTTTTTTAATTGTTAGAAGACAAGAATCCTACTAAATAATATTTTGCAGTAAAAACTACAGACATTAACAAGAATTCCTAAAGCCGGCATATATTAATTTACGGAGCATTTGTTTTATAGGATTAGCCTTTTTTAATGATTTATCGAATTATTTGTTTAAATTTTCCCATATTTAAATATGTTGTTTTTTATATTTTGAAAATTACAAGAATTTGATGCCTAGAAAGTGCCCTGTAAGAAAATATCGTTAGTTTAAATGCCTTCAAAAACAGAAATTATACTTATAATTCTTTACAGATGGTGGTTTATTAGTCCATAATTTCTAAAATTATAATAAAACAGGTACTATTTCGGTTGATGTTTTTTTGAGTATTAACTCATCACAAATTCCTAATATTCACTCAAAAGTGCTTTAACTTATTCGCAGAATATCCTAAAATTTGTACTAAGTTATGATTATTGTATTTCCAAGTGCCGACTACCCACATTTGTTAATTTCGGACTGAGAGTCGCTCTATTTTTAATATTTGAAATCATTAGCCCATAAAATAAACTCAATCCTTACTGCAAAATTAATGGCTAAATAGAAATCAGAATTTCCGCACCAACTCTTTACCTGATTCTAACATGCAAGGAAACCATCCCCTTAGTTCATTTTTTAGAAATATGAACGTCAAAAACTGGGGTCAGAGCAGAGCCCACTTCATATATCTAATGGTTTACTGAAAACCTTAGAGAATTATATCAGCAAATCCATAAATAAGTTTGAAAACTTTCAGGGGAGACTAAATTGGTTTCATATCAATACATAAAGAAAAGAGATTATGGAACCATTCGACTTGAAACCTATGCTAAGGAAAAATGACACCTTTAAAAACACCTCTGATGTTAACAAACGCCACAAATAGTTTCTCCTTGTTTTTTCCAGACTTAGGGAATCTAAAGAAAGAATGTAAGATTATTTTTGGAAACGTAATTACATCCTTGTTTGTCAATGCATATTACAAGTAAAACAACATTGCAAAAATAAACTATAGTATGACCGTTATAATCATAAAAATCCTTTCCGGATTCCGAAAATCCTGAAGACAGAAGGGCAATAAAAGGTTAACAACCTTAAAAGAGGATTCAAATATGATGTTGAAAAACAGCGTCATAGTCCACACTACCCACCACCTCATTTATCCTACCCTAGTACTACCCAGTATATTAATAAATTCTCAAGTTTTTTTCAGCATTTTTGCAATACCAACCATGAAAGAAGCTTTTTACAAAGGCCTCCTTTCCATATTATTACAAAAATGCATTTAACATATATGATGAAAAAAATGCTGAAGATTGTTATTTATTCTGAAAAAAAAACGGAAGACAAAACGGAAATCATATTAACTACTGAGCATCCTTCCGTAAAAAACTATATCAAGGTACTTGAGTTACTTTTCATACCTGATTTACCTGGTCAAGAAAAACTTCACCATAAAAAACATCAATTAACATCAAATAAGCGAAAAAATTAATAAAGCAGCGGCATCAATGTTTTACAATAAATCTAATCCGTGAATAAAATATTCAAGCTCATGGGCATTGTGCTTGATGGTTGTAACTGAAAAAAGTTAAGATGGCTAGTTCGGTTTATTTAGTGGTTAATCTGGACAAATTTTTATTACTTGCAGCAGCCTTTTTATTGTGTACCTAATCTATTCCGTAGCAGAATTTATTGTAAGAATTAGTAGTTGAAAATGGAATAATAAGTCAACCGTGGACTCTATGATAAATATTTTATCTCTAAGCCATATTAAACGACCTAGGATTTACAGCTTATTATTTTTCATCTCTTTCTAAAAATCGTGATAATCCATTTTAATCTTATTTATGATTCGCTTTTAGAGAAGTATTTATAGACTAATGTCGCAACACTGAAAGCCAATTAAATTGTTCGAATGTCTTTTATTAAATAATATATACCGTTTAGGATGTAGATATTGTCAAGTGTTCCAGAGATAATTTGTCATTTAATACATTCTTGATATGACTACTGAAGAAGATGTGATTAATAAAATAGTGTAATTATCTGAAAAAAGTTGTTTTGTATAAAAAAAATAAAATCAGGTTAGATGTTTCCTAAATTAAAATGATTCTACGAGACACAAAATCGGACCCTAAAGATAATTTTAGTTTTAATTTATAGCTGTCCAAGTGTCAGTGAACTATTGTGTAATAAAAAAGGGACAAATCTGATGTTTTCACACTTGTCCCTTTCAGTGAACCTATTGGTACAGAACTCGAACTCTTTTTTGTTAAAATACCGCAGATATTATCCTTTACCGATAAAGACGGCAACGACAATATGAAGCAGGTAGTCGAAGCCAATTACAAGCAGATTAAAGCGGACGTTATGCAGATTGTAGAAAACGAAATTGAGCGTATCAAAAATGACTCGACTTTGCAGCACTTGATACAGCAGGAATAAGGCATCTTATATGTGAAAGGCTTCGCTAAAGTCTTTCATATATTAGCTTTGGTAAATAAGATGTACAGTCTTTATAATGGTTTTCACTTTATTTTTCGTTGGGGATAAGTAAATTCAAAGGAAGCTCTAAACTGTTTTTGGTTATTCCCATTACAACAATTGTCCGAAAGCGTTTAATATTTTCATCCCCGAAAAAAATTCTACGGGTTAAGTTTTCGTAGTGAGCCATAGATGGAACGACTATTACAAGAAAAAAGTCCGACTCACCAGTAACATAGTAGGATTGTTGAATTTCAGAGATTGTTTCAAACTTTTTTTTAAGGGCATCAATTTTTTCTATTTTTTCACTATCGAGGAAAAGCTCTACTAGTATGGTCACATTATTGCCAATTTTTTCTCTGTCAATAACGGCAATGTCTTTTTCGATAATTCCAAGTTCACGCATCTTCTTTATCCGTCTTTGTACGGCTGCCGCCGACAAACCAACTTTTTCCCCAATATCTCGTTGAGGTGTGAGATTATTTGTCTGTATAATTTTTAGAATTTTTTGGTCAATCGCATCAAACATAATAAAACAAGCATAAAAATGAAACAAAATTGCAAAATGAAGATGCAACTTAGTGAAAAAGCAATCAAGTTTTAATGCAATTTTGCAAAATAAATATTTTGCTTACATGAACAGAAAAATCAGAAATGGAATTTTATTAGGAATAACCGCAGCTACCTTATGGGGAATATCGGGAACGTTAGGACAATTTTTGTTTCAACAAAGAGGGATAAATGTAGAATGGCTTATTACAGTGAGGCTCTTAATTTCGGGGGTTGGTCTTTTAATCCTCGCAAAAACTACTAAGAACGATATTTTTTCAATTTGGAAAAATAGAAAAGATGCTATTGAATTAATGCTTTTTAGTATAATAGGGATGGTGGGTGTGCAATATACCTATTTTGCTGCCATAAAACACTCAAATGCGGCAACTGCAACTGTTTTACAGTTTGCTGGCCCCATTTTCATTGCAATATATCTGGCAATTAAATATAAGCGACTGCCAAAAAAATTAGAACTATTAGCAATAATTTTAGCTGTTTTAGGAACGTTTTTATTAGTGACCCACGGAAAAGTTGGTACACTTTCTATTTCGGGCATAGCTCTGTTCTTTGGTATTGCATCTGCGATAACTTTAGCTATTTATACTTTACAGCCTAAGAGGTTACTTGCGAAATACAATTCTGCGCTTGTTGTTGGTTGGGGAATGTTTGTTGGTGGTATTGCATTTAGTTTTGTAAAAGCTCCTTGGCAAGTAGAGGGGAGCTGGGATTTAAGCACATACTTCTGTGTTGCTTTCATCATTGTTTTGGGTACATTGATTGCGTTCTATTCATACCTTAATGCCGTTAAAATTATTGGTGGACAAAAAACAAGTTTGCTTGCATCAGCCGAACCACTTGTGGCAGTCATTCTTTCTGTTATTTGGCTAAAAATTCCATTTACGATGGTTGATTGGATTGGTAGTCTGTGTATTATTTCGACTGTATTCTTATTGACTAAAAAAGAAAGTCGCTGAAAACTGTCGTCTTGGATAATTAAATACCGAGTATTAAGATTGTGAATTTAATTACTCTAATTGTTAGTAGGCAATTAGAAAGAAATTTAAAAAAAATGTCTTATAATCTAACTGAATGGAAAAACATTACAATGAGGTATTGCTTAAACTGGAGACAACTATCAACGATTTGGAAATTGAAGCTGATTACTCCATTCAACGGATAGAAACCGTTATACATTTAATTTTAGAATGCCTGTCCGAAGTAAAGGAACATATCTTAAAAAAGGGGTTTAAAAATGTTGGCGAGGAAATCCGCTTTTTCAAACATCAAAAATCAATAATCGTTGCCAAACTTATTTATTATAATGCCATTTACAAAATTGAGACAAAGAAACCTTACGGGGCGCAACCCATAAAAAAATACCTCAATATAGAACTGAAAAAACTCAAACGGTATTTTGATAACAACCTCGATTTTTATAAATGCTACCGTACCAATAACACCTCGCTTGATGATAAACTTTTTATACGGGGAAAGCACGATATAAAACTATGTTTGGACACGGGTTACTTTCAATCCGACCTAACATTTTCTACCTCCCATGATTACAAGGTTGCCAAGATAATAGGTAATGATTTGATACAGGTATATATCTAAGACCTGTTGTATAACAAAGACCAAGAAGATAAGTCCAAAGCCCCGAAAAAACTCAACTGGACGGGTAGCAAGGTGGCAATAATCGAATTGATTTATTCCTTGCATTATCAAGATGTTTTTGACAATGGCAATGCCGATATAAGACTAATAGCTAAGTATTTTGAAGATGCTTTTAACGTCAATTTAGGCAATTTTTACCAAACGTATTTAGAATTACGAAACCGAAAGATGAACCAAACAAAATTCCTTGATGCGCTTCGGGAAACGCTTATCATAAAAAATGGACGAATTGGACGAAAAGTAAGGTTCAATTTAATAGGTTCTAAAATAGTTATGCGACCGACTTCGGAGGATGTAAATATCACCTGCAAGGGCAAGTAGTTTTGAGGCACAGAATGAGTTTCGAGTGCCTCAAAACACAACTTGCTATGTTCAGGTGGACATTTTTGAGGTGTGGAATTTATTTTGAGCAGCTCAAAACATAACTTGCTGTGTTTAGGCGAACAGAAAGTTTCTGAGTTCTTAAACGGCTATCAGCCGAGCCTGCTTGCGTTCAAGCCATACGACTGCCTTGATAGATAGCAAGTTTGTAGGCAGGCATAACGGCTTTCAATATATCAGTCTGACAACTTCTTTTGATTTATTAGGTAATGAGAGGAGGTGCTGTTTTGTTTCTCGATCACTACCATTTATTCGTTCAAAGGTCGGAGTATGCTATGTTTCGTTTCATGGGCTAAAAAGGTCAGGGTTTAGCTGATACAAGGTTTTGACTGAAAAATACGATCCGCCAAAAGCGGATGGGATTTCTCAGCGAACTGAAGGCTTGACCTTGTAAAGCGTAAAAACACTGATTCACCTTTGCCCGTGAAAATGAAACGAATAGCATACCTACTTTTACTGAAATAGTATAAAATACTGAAAAACAATGATGTTACTGTAAAGTGAACTAAAGCGGGTTCGATGTTCCCTAAATTTTGGTGATTTTATTGAGACACAACATCGAACCCCGAAGATAATTTTCAAGTCAACGTATATCTATCAGAATACCAGTAAATTATAAGGAAATAAAAAAGGGACAAATCTTTTTGTTTAAGAGTTGTCCCAAGAGGTGACCCCGCTGAGGCTCGAACTCAGGACCCACAGATTAAGAGTCTGTTGCTCTACCAACTGAGCTACGAAGTCATCGATTGAATCAAAGGTACAATCCCTTCAAAAAAAATCAAATAAAAAATCCTTCTTTTTTCAATTTCCTGACATTACAGCAACATCCGCAATATCTCCTTAGCGATCGCGTTCAAAATACAGGTACACATACAATGCTGCGCCAAAGGAAGAGGAGGAAGAGTTTGACAAGCGATAGCCTTGTGTTGCATATTCATCCAACTTCTCTTGGATTTCTTTGGTTGAAGATTTTACAATATGCTCACTATCCAGCGTAAATTTAGTATAAAAAATAAGGCACTCTACTTTCAGGTCTTTCATGATATAGTTAGTATTTAGGAAGGCTAATATAAGCAAAGAAGGTTTTAGTCTAACATTCTATTCTCGGTTAATTCCAGCACTTTAATGGAATTAATGGGAGCTATATGTACTATTTTACTGTCTTTCGGTACATAGAAATAATATTGACTATTGGAGTTCAATAGGGCTACTTCCTGTTCTTCTCCTGAGTTAAATACCAAAGTATGCTCGGTTTTCATCTCACCCTTCTTTATACGTCTACTGTTGGATAACCCCTCGCCAAAGCCCATCCCTAAAAACACGCAGATTACCATAACGGAGGTCATTTGAATAGCCTTTTTAGACATCTGTTTGGTGATTTCCTCCTTAGACATGGAGGCAACATGTTTTAATTCCATTGTCTTTTGCACCCAAGGCTTATGGACTTTATTTTCAACCATCTTCGGGAAATAATAACCCAATAGCATGGTAGTCATCACGACTATAAAAATTAAAGGATGTGAGGTTAGGCTAGCAATCGGGCTCATTAGGATATCGGCTATCGAGGAATATTTTAGAATATTTATCCCTATTTGATAGAATAATACGGATTCCTTAACAATTCCCATGACCACCAAAAAGAGGTAGCCAAAGGGCAAATAGCGTTCAAGACTTTGTCCTGGATTCATAGGTTTTTAGGATGATTTCTGGCATAAATATAATATCATAATCTCCTAAATCCTACAGGATGAAAAAAATAAAACGCAATTACTCAACAAGCGGAAAGATGGTTTCTCATCATTATAAGGGAACGGCTTGATTTCATAAACATAAACCAATTTATTGCATTAATTGAAACCACAAGCACGTAAAGAAGAAATGCAAAAATAGCGCCCGCTAAAAACACAATAATAAGTTGGCTATATTGCTTAGGTCGATTCCACCCTATCTTTCTTAGCCCCAACTTATTAAGGAAAAGAAAAGGCAGAAGAAAATAAAGAAGCATTCCGAGGCCTAAGGCACTGTAATTGCCAATTTTGTTCGCCTGCAAGACAAGCAGAAACCGAGGAACACATAACAGTACAACCAAAAACAACCCTAATTTCCAATTTAGGGAAAGCCAATCGGGCCAAAATCGATTAAAATAACTCTTCAATGCATAGTTGGTTTACAATAGGAAATATAAGCAGAAAAGCCGAGAATTATATCCTCAGCTTTTCCATATTTAAAAGGCAATTTCCTTTTATTTAACTGTTAAATCAACGACTAAAGGAATATGATCTGATGCATACTTCTCATCAACAGTAAAAAACTTACCAACCTCAAAGTTGTCCAAAAGCTTTTGATTGAATAAAATATAATCAATTGTCTTATCGGGTCTTACGGATGGAAATGTAGGCAAAGAGGTATTCGCAATAATAAGATATTTCTCCAACACCTTTAATACCTGATTCCCTGGTTGCATATTTAAATCGCCTGTAAAAATAATTGGGTCATCTTTATATTTCTCCAGAATACCAAGGATTTGATTTACTTGATAACCGCGGGTTTCATCAGAAATATGATCTAAATGGACGCTAATAAAGACCACTTCTTTACCCTCAATGTTAACCACCCCTAATGCTAATGACCTTGTTTCTCCTTTTGAATTTGCAGGAACGGGAAGCTTAAAACTTTCTGTTTTTACGAATGGAAACTTAGATAATATAGCATTCCCTTGAATTCCTTCGGAACGATCAACCGCATCTGCAAAATGGTCATGCATCTTCGTACGTTCACCCAAATCTTTAGATTGATGCGACTGTTTTCCCGACCTTGCGGTATATTTGTCAACCTCTTGTAAGGATACTAAATCTGCTTTTTCTCGGTTAATCACATCAGCAACAGCATCTAAATCGGTAAATGAAAAATCAGGTTTAATACTTGGAGGGCTTGCAATATGGATATTATAAGACATCACGCGGATTGTTTTTTTCTGGCCGGCTTCTTTTTTACTAGCACAACCTAACGGCATTAAACATACGGCTAACAACAATAGCCAAAGAATTTTTATAGCTTTCATCTTCATATAAATTAATTAGTTCATTTCCCAGCCCGGATTTTGGCCAAGGTTCGGGTTTTGTAAACGATCTGGTTCTGGAATTGGGTAAAAATATTTATAGTCTTCCCACTTTCTAACAATATTGCTAGACCACTTAATTTTTCCTGCGTCATCACCTTCCAGTTGGAAAGGATTCACTTGTCCCGTTCCAATAGTTGCAGAAACGTCCATATAAGAAACACCTGTAATTCGATCTACATTTAATTTGCCTTTGTAAAAATAAACATCGGGGGTACCGTCTTCATTTAGATCGATATGTGTGTTCAATTTTGGAACATACATACCATCCCAAGCCATTTCTAATAGTTTTCCTTTTTTCCAGCGAATAAGATCACGGAATCTAAACCCTTCTAATACCAGCTCAATCCCTCGTTCTCGTCTAATTTCCAGGAGTACGGCATTGGAAATCTCTGGAAAATACTTGGCCTGTAAATAAGCATCTGGAACCGTAGGCAATGGCGTATTCGTAATGCCTGCGCGCTTACGCAAAGCCGCAATACTTAAATTCCAATCAGCTAACGTAAATTCTCCTAACTCTGCTTTTGCCTCGGCGTAATTAAGTAAGATTTCAGCATAACGAAAAATAGGCAACACGTTATCATTATAACTATTTGTATCATAATAGCGATCGTCTAACACCCACTTAATCGGCTGATAACCTGTATAGGTATAAGAAAACAACGGTGGAGATAGGCTAAATACATTGGCATTTATGCGGCCGTAATCCTTGGTACGAATGGTTTGGTATAATCTTAAATCTCGGCTTTTAGTTTCCTCTTGAAAGACCATTTTATCATAATTAGGATTGCTGGTAAAAGGAGTTCCGTCAATATTCAAATAGGTATTAATGAAAGTCTTTGTGAAACTCCCCCTAATTCCATAAGTTGCACTCGTCCAATACCAATTGGCATCATGTAGGGTGGATAACTGCGTACTATATACATTTGCTAGCATTACCTCTGATGCAATTGGACTTTTACTAACAAATAGGTTCCTATAGGCTTTATCACCTTGATTTAAGGAAAAGGCTTTCGAATTAATAATGACATTAGAAGCATCTACAGCCTCTCGAAGCCACTTTTCAGCCGTATTTCCTTTTCCATATTGTGTATGATATTTTCTAAATGTGCCTTCGAATAGGCAAACCCTAGATTTTAAAGCCTGGGCAATATTCTTGGTAATTAATGTTCTAGAATTATCTTGAATTAAGGCAATATGCTGCGTAGCATAATTTAAATCTGCCAATACCGAATCCATGACTTCAAAACGGCTGTCTCGACCTTTGTACAAGTCGGGATCATCAACAGCCATTGCTTTACTAATCCAAGGCACATCACCAAAACGGACTACCTTATCAAAGTAAAATAAGGCTCTAAAAAAACGAGCAACACCAGTGTAGTTTTGCTTTACAGCAGTTGGTAAGGAAGAGTTGTTCAGATTTTGTAAAAAGGAATTTATATTCCGAAGATCATTCCATGACCATCCAGAACTTTGCTGTGGACCAAAGGCTCCAGGACGGAGGTAATCTGGCGCATTATTCCTAGCCAACATATCCGACATTTCATCATTGGGAGACCGCATGATTCCGTTGGACGCCGGTAATAAGTTGTAAAAGGAATTGGCGTATAAAGCGACTCCGCTTTCATTTTCGAATACTGCGTTTTTAGACATAACCGCCTTCGGGTCTTGATCCAACTTCGAGCATTGAATAAATGTTAAGGAAATCAATAATAAAGTGAATATCTTTTTCATCTTACGTTCATTTAATTATTTATCAAACCACTTACTAAAAGGATACCCTAAGACCTAAACTATAGCTTTTCATGATGGGATAAGCATGTCCACCTCCACCACCTGAGCCTAATTCCGGATCTGCATTTCTGATGTTTTCTACATCAATTTGACCCTTTGTTAATTTATAGAATGGCGAATATGTCCAGATATTTTCTCCTGATAGATAGATTTGAGCCTCTTTTAAGCTTATCTTAGAAATCAGAGCAAGGGGTAAGCGATAACCTAATTGAATGTTTTTTAGGCGGATATAAGCAGCGTTTTGAAGATAACGGGTTTGTTCTTGCCCCAAAGTCCGATCTGCTCCTAAAGCTAGATAGGCTCTATAGCGTGGAAAATAAGCATCTGGGTTTTCTTCAGTCCAAATGTTCCCTAACTGGAAGTTCGGAATATTGGCATATTGGGCAACATATTGTCCCCAAAACGGAGCCGCATTACGATCTGGGTACCAATCTTGTTTCCCAATCCCTTGGAAAAAGGTACTGATGATAATATTATTCCATTCAGCATTCAGGTTCAATCCAAATCTATACCTTGGCTCACTGTTGCCAATAATAAAACGATCACCAGGAGAGTCAACGGTATTATCACCCATATTAATTACGCCATCGTTATTCCGATCGATGAATTTAATGTCTCCGGGAAGACTAGTACCAGAAACCGATGATTTATAAAGATTTTGTTTAGCCCAACCATTAATTTCTTCCTGTGATTGGAAAAAACCACCTGTTTCAAAACCCCAAATCTGCCCAATGCGTTGTCCTTCATAATAATCATTCAATCGCTTAAAGGGATTGTTATATTTAAGAATCTCGGCCGTATAATCGGATAGTCCTAGATTAATACTATACTTAAAGTTCTTTGCTGCCATCTGGAATTGGTCCACCCAGCCTAAAGAAACTTCCCAACCCTTCGTCTCCAAATCAGCATAGTTTCCTCTCGGCGAAGCTGCTCCAAACACTGCAGGCAAAGTAACACCAATGGTAAACATATCTGTTGTTTTGCGGATATAAGCATCGGCGCTCAAACTAAGGCGACCCGACAAAAAGGATGCATCTAACCCTAGGTTTGCTGTTGTAGATTTCTCCCAGGTAAGGCCATCCGGCAAAACGGCAGCATGATTCGTATATTGCGGTCTTACCCCATTTAATATTCGGCCTAATTGCGCAATATTATAGGTTTCATTAAAGACATAGGGATTAATACTTCCATTTCCGAGAGAGCCATATGAAAAACGGAATTTCAACATTCCTACGGCCTCTTTGGATACATTCCAGAAGGATTCATCGGAAACACTCCATCCTGCAGATACGGAAGGGAAAAAAGCAAATCGTTCATCATCAGGGAATTTCGAAGACCCGTCATAACGACCATTTAACTCCAATAAGTAGCGATTTTTATACGAATAATTAAAGCGATAAAATCCGCCCACGACGTTCCACTGTTGGTACCGACCACCTGTTGTAATAGCCTGTCCAAACGCTAAATTAATATTATCCACACCATCGAAAATTAAACCGTTTCGAAGCACCGTCAGCCCATCGCTGGTGGAAAGTTCATAATTACCACCCAACAACACCTTAAATTGATGATCATCGATAGTATTTTCGTATTCTCCGTAAATATTGCTCGTTATGTATTTAGTTTTATCAGTAGATTCCTGCAGGTCATTTGTGCTTAATCCTATGTATTCTTTTGTACCTGCAATATTGCTATAAGGCGTCGGTACACGGATTCTTTTACTTGTTAGGTCGGTTTGATTATAGGAAAAGTCTCCTTTTATTTTCAATTTATTTTCAAAAAAGCGAGCCTCCATGCTTGTCATATTACCTAAGAAGTTTTTCTTATTCGTCATGCCATTTCTCCCTTGCCATAAACTACCTACAGAGTATGCCCCAGCAAGTGTTAAAGTGCCATCCGGATTAAACATAGGAGCCATCGGTGGGGCATCATATTGTACAGCACGCCAAATATTAGCCTCATTGCTACCTATAGGATTAAAATAGGAAGAGGTAGAAAAACTGGTGTTATTCGTCATACTCAACCATGCATTAAGTTGAATTGTGCCCTTAGCACGTAAATTGTAGGAATCAAACTCATCCGAATTGTATCTAAATATACCCGGGCGACTGATAAAACGTCCTGAAACTTGATAACTCGCTTTCTCCGAACTTCCAGATAGTGATAAGTTTTGATCATGAGAGAAGTTATTGTCCTTATACAACTCCTTATACCAATCGGTGTTGTCGTAATAAGTATATTCCCCAGTTGCTGGATCTACTTCTACTTTTGGCAAGCTCGGATCTAAGGATCTTCTTTCCAATTCCTTTAAGTAGTCCAATGAAAACTTCATGCTTTTATTTACGTTTTGGGGCACTGCATTATAATCGTTCCAAGCAGAAAAAGCCTCATTAAACATACTGGCCCATAAATACCCATCAGAAACATAATCATTGGTGGTCGTCGATCGATTGATTGAATAGTTTGAGGAATAAGCAATTTGAGAAGTGCCCTTTTTCGGTGTCTTTGTAGTAATAAGAACCACCCCAAATGCACCTCTCGCACCATAAATAGCCGCAGAAGAAGCATCCTTCAACACCGAAACCGATTCAATATCGTTCGGATTAAGTAAAGTAGGGTCTCCTTCCACTCCATCAATTAAAATTAAAGCACTTCCCCCTTGTCCTATGGATGTGGTACCGCGAATATTATACGAAGGAGCTCTTGTTGGTTTTCCATCAGAAAAAGTAATATTTAAATTGGGAATAGCACCCTGTAAACCTTGTGATACATTTACAATAGAACGGTTTTCAAATACTTCTCCACTTACCTGACTAATTGCACCAGTAACGGAAGATTTGCGCTGCGTGCCATAGCCAACAACAACCACTTCATCTAGGTCACTGATTAAAGTCTTCATTTTTACTTGAACACTTCGTTGGGAGCCTACGATAATTTGTACCCGCTCGTAACCAACATTTGTTAAAATTAAAACGGCATTACTAGAACTCACGCGTATCTGAAAATTACCTTGTTCATCGGAACGGCTGCTATGTGCACTTCCCTGTAAAGAGATATTAACACCTGCAATTGGGTTCCCCGAGTCATCAGTCACTCGACCTCGAACCTCCCAGTCTTGTTGAACCTCCGGAACAAACGGGATATGCATGATTTTGTTATTGATAACAATGGTACCCTCTTCCTTATACCAGGCGAAGTCGGTGCCATTCAGGATTTTATCCATGGCCGTTGCAAGTTCTTCCTGATAAATATTGACGGTAACTTTGGTGGAAGCAATTTCTTTCCCTCGGAAAAAAAAGGAAATTCCTTGTTGCTTTTGAATTTCTTTCATGACTTGACTAAGGCTCGTATTCTTAGCCGCTAGTGTAATCTTCTGCGCTTTAATACTTGCAAAAGATTGAAAAGTCAATGCGATGCTCATTAAAATCGCCAGCTTCATAATCATTAATATTCGATTAATCATATATTTGTTAAGTTGGGTTAGTTAATAATTGTCTATTCAATGGATGAAAATCACTAATTCAATAGCTTGGCGGATGATGTAGCGAGCATCATCCGTTTTTATTGGGATTAGTGAGAAAAATTAAAACATGCATACCTCCTTTCATTGGCATTTATTTAATCACTAATTACTTTTAATACCTTTCTTCCGTCTATTTGTTGTAAACGAAACTTAACACCGCTTTTTTCGAGGATTCTTATTATTGACCCTAGAGATTTTTTACGATCGATCATCCCAAAAAAAGAAATATTGGATAAATTCCCCGAAAAGGAAACATCTAAATCATACCAGCGCGCCAGTTGTTTCATGGCTGTTTGTGGCGATGCCCCATCAAAATAGAATAAGCCTTCCTTCCACGCAACAAATGGGCTAACATCCACCGCTCTTTTTGCGACGCGTTCTGCTGAAATACTAGCCTGTTCACCCGGACGTAAAAGCACCGCTGTTTTAGCTTGTTGCGGCTCGCTCTTAATTCGAACCAGCCCCTCCAGCAAGGTTGTGTGGTCTTCCTTATCGTTGTTATACGAAGACATATTAAAGGAGGTGCCTAATACTTCCACTTGGTAATCCTTAGAATTTACACGAAAAGGTTGATTTGTATTCTTGACCACTTCAAAGAATGCCTCTCCAGTTATATATACCTTTCGTTCATGTGCAGAAAATTTACTGGGAAAGCGAATCGTGCTTTTTGCATTTAACCATACCTTACTTCCATCGGGCAGTATCAATTGGTAGGTTCCTCCTGCTCCAGTACTTAAGGTAAGCATGGCATTTACATTGGCGTCTAATCCAGCTTGCAAATTTACTGCTGATTCACCATTCGTATAGGTTAAATGACCATTCTTCTGAATAATTCCCGCTTGCTTTCCACTCAATTGAATAACCTGGCCATCCCCAAGAGTTAAGGTCGGAGAATTTCCACCTGAAAAGACAGTGTCTGCCTCTAATTCAATAATATTGTGGATAGCGATCCGTTCAGCCTGTTTCGGCATAAAAAGGTTTTGTTGGGAGATGAAGCCAATAAATAGAATGACAGCAACCGCAGCGCTATATTTCAAAAATCTATATAATTGCCCTCTTTTAGTTTTAACTGGTTGATCATCTTCCTCAATCTTCATTAAGATGTTTTTCAACATATCCCTTTTCTTGCGCGCTAAGTCTATCTGCTTAAAGAGTGGGGCGTTCGAATTATCTTTAGGTAATTGGGTGTTTATCCAATGATTTAGTTGCTCCTGTTCTTCAGAAGTAATAGTTCCGTCTAATAATTTCGCAGCAAGGCGCTCAAGTTCATTCCGGTTAATAGCCATTAATAGCGGTCTTTTATTAATAGTCTATTTTGAACCTAGGTTAGGGTGTATCGAAAAGGAAAAAAATTAATATTTTTCTACAAAATAGGAAATAAGCAGTGGCAAAAGGGTTAAAAGGTCATTTCTCAACCTTTTATTTGCATTTTTAAGGTGCATTTTAACCGTGTTATTAGAGATCTGAAGTTGCTCGGCAATGGCACGAATGCTTAAGCCTTCTTCCGCTTGCATTCGATATACCTGTTGACATTGTGGGGGTAGCATATTTATACTACATGAAAGCTTTTGTAAGATTTCCTTGGAAATCAAGGCCTGATCTGGTGTAAATGATTCCGTGTAATTTATTTCAGCAAAACTTGATTCCAAATTCTCTCGCCTTCTTTTATTCTGGGCCATCACCGTTAAACATTGGTATTTTATGGCCACTGCTAGATAGGTATACAAACTATGTGTTAATTCTAATTTCTCTCTACGCTGCCAAATACTAATGAACACATTTTGAACGCACTCTTCAGCCTCTTCCAGGTTTTCCAATAAGTTATAGGCGGCTAAATATAGTCGGTCCCAATACATATTGTAAATCGAAACAAAGGCTTCCTGATTACCTTCTTTCAAAAAAAATATCAATTCTTCTTCAGATTGTCGGTTATAGGTCGAATGCATGATGCAGGTAAATAGGCGATTAGTTAAATATACGTAATAATAAAGGCAAAGAACGGCTCCTAATATTAAAAAATATTTAATAAGCTGTTATTGTTATATTTTGTAGCGCCAAGTAGTAGTCCAATTTTAGGATGGACCCAACCCCTAAATCCAACATGAATATTATATCTTTGGAGCTAGCGCTATCAACAATCACAAATACTTAGAAGTTCCAACTCCAAAAATCAATTTCCATGAAGTTCGGCCAAGTCCCAGATCCTGCAAGCATAGATTTTAGTTTTCCTCCAACCCCAGCTGCCACGATTGCCCTTTTAAACAAACACATGCAAAAGAAGCCCATGGAGATCTATGTCGGTGGTGCCAAATGGAATCGATTAGACTTAAAAGGCTTCTTCCCTCGCGGCACAAAAGACGAGCTTAGCTATTACGCCACGCAGTTCAATTCCATCGAGTTGAATGCCACCTTCTACAAAACCCCAAGCAAAAGCCAGGTAGAACAATGGAAAGACAAAACCCCGGCAGGATTTAAGTTTTTCCCGAAAATACCGATGTCCATCAGCCATTATTCCCGCCTGCTCAACTCAGCTCAGAAGTTGGAAGAATTTATTGATGCCGTAGCCCTATTCGAGGAGAAGCTGGGCATGTGCTTTCTACAGCTCATCGATAATTACAAACCCAAAGACTTTAATCGCCTTGCCGATTTCTTAAGTCTTGTACCGAAAGGCTTTCCTTTTGCGGTAGAAGTGCGTAATAAAGAATGGTTCGAACCCGAAATTGCGACACGCTATTATCAGCTACTCGAAGAACTGCAGATCAGCAATATTATCGTTGATACGCCGGGTCGTCGCGACATGATGCATATGCGCTTAACTACCCCCACTGCTTTTATCCGATTTGTAGGATCCAATCATCCCGTAGATTATCATCGGCTTGATGAGTGGGTGCAACGGCTAAAACAATGGCAAGAAGAAGGGTTGCAACAGCTTTACTTCTTTGTGCACCAGCAAATGGAAGTCGACACGCCCTTATTGGCCGCTTATTTTATCGAGAAGCTGAATGCCGCATTAGGAAATGACCTATCTATTCCAAGAAAACCTGAGCCCTTAAAAAAAGCTATTAAACAATAAAAAACAAAGTTATATTCATGATTATTAAGCCTTTGTCCTGTTTTAAATATCAGGATATTAATGTAGGTTTGTAGGAACTGTAAACCTAAATTCATGAATCAAACAGCAGCAGCTCCAGCGCAAGGATCAGGTCGTTTCGTATCCCTTGATGTTATGCGCGGCATTATCATGATCCTCTTATGTGGCGAAAGTTGCAGGCTCTACAGTGCCATAAAGCATATAGATCCGGAACAACCGATGGAGGGAATCATCAATCAATTCTTCCATCACTCCTGGAATGGGCTTCATTTTTGGGATTTGGTACAACCTGCCTTTATGTTTATGGCAGGAACAGCACTCTATATTTCCTATTCGCGGAAGCTTGCCAAAGGCGAAACCTGGAGATCGAACCTTCCCCATATCCTTTCCCGTTGTTTAAAGCTATTTATCTGTGGGGTTGCCCTACATTGTGTCTATGCCGACAAACTGGTATGGGAACTCTGGAATGTACTGACCCAATTAGCCTTCACCAGCCTTATGGCCTACCTAATTATCAACTGGTCTAGTAAGTGGCAGATGCTATTTACAATCGCCTTATTGCTGTTAACGGAGGGTTTATATCGGGGTATACATGTCCCGGGATTTGATCAAGCTTTTGTTAAGAGTGCTAATTTCGGAGCTTATATCGACAGCTTAGTGATGGGGAAAATTAACGGTGGCGGTTGGGTATTTATCAATTTTATTCCCACGGCGGCACATACCATCTGGGGCGTTTTAGCTGGCAAGTTATTGCTGGCCGACAAACCTGCTGCGTATAAAATCAAAACCTTGATTACCTATGGTATCATAGCCTTAATCCTAGGCTTTGGATTGGATATCCTTGGCATTACGCCCATTATTAAACGCATCAGCAGTAGTTCTTTTGTGCTGGCCTCCATGGGTTGGGTATTGTTGATTCTTGCGGCCGTATATGCGTTGGTAGATGTGCTCAAATACCAAAGGTATGCCTGGATATTTACCGTTGTTGGCATGAATGCCATTTTTATCTACCTTTTTTTTGAAACGGTAGGCGCGCAATGGCTCAATAAAAAAGTAGGAATATTCACCGGAGATATGCTCCATACCTACCTTAACGTTCCTATAGGCCCGGCAGCACTCGTGACGGCCATAGCCACCTTGCTACTGGAATGGGGGCTTTGCTATTGGCTATACAAGCGCAAAATATTCTTTAAGCTGTAAGTTATCGAAGCACGAATCCTTATATTTACCCAACAACAAAACCTAAACCCATGAAAGCCATTTACTTCCTCCTACTCTTTATTCTTCCTTTCTGCCAATCTTCTTTCGCCCAAAGCCCAGATTCCGTTTTTCTATTTTCTTATTTCAAGGGCAATGGAGAAGACGGATTGCATTTAGCCTATAGCCGAGACGGCCTATCATGGGAAGCACTGAAGAACGATCAATCCTTTCTAAAACCCGAATTAAGCCCTGATAAACTCATGCGCGACCCTTGTATTATCCGCGGGGGTGATGGCCTGTTTCATATGGTTTGGACGGTTAGCTGGACGCAAAAAGGAATAGGCTATGCCCATTCTGCCGATCTTATTCATTGGTCAAAGCAGCAGTATATTCCGGTGATGGAGCAGGAAGAACAAACTAGGAACACCTGGGCACCCGAAGTCACCTACGACCCGCAGCATAATGTTTACATGATCTATTGGGCCAGCACCATTACCGGTGCCTTCCCTGAAACGCAGATTGCGGCCGACAATGCCTACAACCACCGCATGTATTACACCACGACCAAGAATTTTAAAGAATATACCGAAACCCAATTATTGTATGATCCAGGCTTCAATTGCATAGACGCCACGATCCTACCCTATCAGGGACGCTGGATGATGGTCATCAAAGATGAAACCCGCGAGCCTGCTGAAAAGAATTTGAAGTTAGCCTTTGCCGATGAGCTGGAGGGCCCCTATAGCGAAGCGTCCAAACCTATAACCGGCGATTATTGGGCTGAAGGCCCTACAGTAAGCTATGATCAGGGCTTATGGCGCGTCTATTTCGATAAATACACCGATAAAAAGTTTGGCCTCATCGAATCTAGCGACCTAAAAACCTGGACAGATAATTCCCAAAAACTAACCATGCCGAACGGCATTCGGCATGGCACAATAGTAAAAATCTCAAATAATGAGCTGGCAAAGCTCCTGAGGGTAAAGCCTTAATTTTAACTTTTAAATACTTTTAAGCGGCTAGTCATGATAAACATCAGTAAGCCGAAGATGGAGAACAGCGCAAAAGAATAGCGAAGACTAAACAATTCGGCCACATAACCGATAAGCGGAGGCCCCATCAAAAAGCCCAAAAAAGAAATACTGGAAACCATCGCCAAGGCTACACCAGCGGGGATGGTTTTATGTTTTCCCGTCACCGAGTAAACGGTCGGGACATTACATGCTACACCTAAGCCTACGAGCATAAAGGCCAAGGTACAGATGATTAGATTTGGAAAAATAACAGAGGACAGCATACCGAAGAACATCAGCAATCCCGAAATTTGCAAGGTGCGCTGCCTGCCGAACCGACTGATAACGGCATCGCCAATAAAACGTCCGGTAGCCATCATAATCATAAACGACGCATAACCCAAGGTTACCCATTTCTCTGGCGCCTGCACCACGTCGTGGAAATAAACCCCCGACCAGTCGAACATGGCCCCTTCCGTTGCCATACTGAAAAAGCCAATTATTCCCAATTGAATAATCAAAGCATCGGGCTTATATTTTGTCTTTTTCTCGCCGCTTTCCGTTTTATTCTCCTCATGCAGCAAAAAAGGCCGGTTAATAAGAATATTGACAAGCAGCAACAACACTATCAAGCTGAAATGACTGAAGGTATTGATGCCCATATTAATCGTTAATAGTCCAATTAAGGCACCCGTAAAGCCCGCTAAACTCCAAGCACCATGGAAGGAAGACATAATGGGTTTTCCATACATATCTTCTGCCAAAACCCCTTGGGTGTTTACGGAAATATTACACAGGTTCCCGGCAACCCCATATAAAAAGAGGGAAGCCCCCAAATACCAGGCATTCGACGATAAGGCAATCAGCAATAAGATTAAACTATAGGCCATGGCCGCAAAGGGCAAAACCTTGCGACTGCCAAAGCGGTTGACCAAGGTGGCCGATAAAGGCATCGTCAATAATTGCCCGATGGGCAACATCAGTAAAATCGTTCCTAGTTGTGCTTCTGATAGTACCAATGCCGACTTGATGGTTGGAATACGCGATGCCCAAGTGGCAAAGCCCAAGCCCTGCCCAAAGTAATAAAGGGCAACAGCAAGACGGATTCTATTTTTTGCTGTAGGACTGATCAGTTGACTGCTAGGTGATAAGCTTGTCATTTTATTAAAATTTTGCCCAAAGGTAGTATATTTTTTTCTCCTTTCGGTATAGTTAGTGTAAAAAATACACTTAGACTGTTTGCAACCTAAACTACTCACATTCAGGCTTTATAAGGGACGAATATATTTAATAATTTCTAATTTTTGGCGATTTCTAATTTTACCTGCAACAATGCTGTGCTATTGACGCGGGCTATTCGGAATTTCCAGCAATTCCAATTACATTTGTGAAAACGTCACAAACGTTATTATCCAGATTATGAATAGATATTTTTCTACAGCTGCCCTGTTGCTTATAGGCGCACTGCAGCTACACGCACAAGAACAGCCCACGTTCTTGTCGAACCCCACATTGAGTCCAGACGGCAGCCAGCTTGTCTTTAGCTTTGAAGGCGATTTATGGAAAGTACCTAGCAGTGGAGGTACCGCCCTACGCCTGACCGCGATGGATGGCATGGAACAGAATCCGAGAATATCACCCGACGGGAAATGGCTTGCCTTTTCTTCCACACAATCGGGAAATGCGGACGTCTACATCATGCCTTTTGAAGGCGGCGCTATTCGGCAATTGACCTACCACGATGGAGCCGATGAAGTGGACAGTTGGAGTTGGGACAGCAAACAGATTTATTTTACCTCTTCCCGCTACAGCCGCATGGGCAGCTATAAGGTGAGCCGTGAAGGCGGAACGGCACAGGCCATTTTGCCACATTTCTTCAACTACATTCACCATATCGTGGAAACTCCGCAGGGCGAACTCCTGTTTACCGACAGTTGGGAAAGTGCAAATGCCGCCAATAGAAAACGCTATAAAGGTGCCTTTAACCCAGATATTATAGGTTACCAACCGAAAACAAAAGCCTTTAAACAATATACCGACTACGAAGGGAAAGACATGTGGCCTACGGTAGATCAGCAGGGCCAGGTATTTTTTGCGTCCGATGAGGGCAGCAACGAATACAACTTGTTTCACATGCAGAACGGCCAGAAGAAAGCCCTAACCCATTTCAAAGAATCCATCAAACGCCCACAGGTTTCTGCCAACGGAAAGCAGATTGTTTTTGAAAAAGGCTATCAACTCTTCCTATACGATGTAGCCAGCAAGCAAGTGCGCCAGCCGAAAATCAGCCTCGCCCGCAATCAGGTGTTGGGCAAGATGAATGAGTTTGATGTGAAGGGTAAAATCAGCAACTTCGATGTATCGCCAGATGCGAAGAAAATGGCGTTTGTTTCACGTGGTGAACTCTTCGTAAGTGATATCGATGGTAAATTTATTCGCCAGATGCCGAGTCAGGGCGAACGTATTATGGAAGTTTACTGGTTGAAAGACAACAAAACCCTCCTCTATAACCAAACCCATAATGGCTATTTAAATTGGTTCAGTAGATCTGCCGATGGAAAGGGTGAGGTTAAGCAATTAACAAATGATAAACGCAATAACCGCGATTTAGCCATAAACAAAGCGAAAAATAAGGCGGTTTACTTAAGTGGACGGGATGAAGTTCGCTTAATGGACTTGGCTAGCATGAAGAGCAATACCCTGGTGAAGGATGAAATCTGGGCTTTTCAAAATTCCAAACCCTCCTTCTCTCCAGATGATAAATACGTGCTATTTACCGCAATCCGCAATTTTGAACAGGATATCTTTGTGCATAACCTCGCCGAGCAGAAAACATATAACCTAACCAATACCGGTATTTCAGAAACATCACCCGTTTTTTCACCGGATGGACGTTTTATTTTCTTTGCCTCCAACCGCATCAAACCGTCGTACCCAAGGGGTATGTCGGATGCCAGCTTATACCGCATGGCATTAGAAAATATTGAAGAACCTTATCGCATTTCGAAATTCGATGAGCTATTCAAAGAAACGCCTAAGGAAAAACAAGATACCAGCAAGAAAAAAGACGATAAAACCAAAAAAGAAGCCCCAAAACCAAAAGAAGAAAAAGTATTGGTGCATATAGACTTCCAAGGTTTAAGTGACCGTATTAGCCGCGCTAACCCGCTAGGTGGTACGCAGGCCAATCCGAATGCGTTCGACAAAGGCGAAAAAACCTACTTGTTCTTCACCTCTAATCATGAAGGAACCTGGGGAACTTACCGAACCGTATATGAGCCTTTTACGCCCTTAAAAACTGAAAAAGTAGGGCCAGGAAACTTGGGAAGCTTAATAAAAGTAAACGATAGGTTCTTTGGCTTAAGTGGCGGACAGATCCAAAAGTATAATATCGACATGAATAAATTGGACGCTGTCGATATCAATTTCAAATTCAACCGCGACCTGGATAAAGAATTTAAACAAATGTTCTACGAAACCTGGGCCAACGTGGAGGAGAATTTCTACGATGAAAAGTTCCACGGTATCGACTGGGAAGGCATGCAAAAGAAATATGCCGCCTACCTGCCAGGCATCAACAACCGCGCAGACCTGCGTATTCTATTGAATGATATGCTCGGCGAATTAAACGCTTCCCACCTAGGCTTTAGCAGTTCAGGACCTGAAGAACGTAATAAATATACAGCATCAACAAATGAACTAGGATTGGTATACGAAGATCAGAATCCTTATAAAATTGCCCGTATCGTTCAAAATGGTGCCGCTTCCCGTAAAGGTGTTGATTTACAAGTGGGCGATGAACTCTTGGAGATCAACGGACAGCGCATCGATAAAAACAACGATAGGGATTATTATTTCACCTGGCCTTCCTTAGCGTCGGAAGTACAACTGACCGTATTGCGCAACGGCAAGGAAAAGCAAGTGAACATCCGTCCACAAAGCTCCAGCGCATTCAAAGACTTGTTGTACGATGAATGGATTAAGGGAAATCGTAAAAAGGTAGATCAATTGGGCAATAACCGCATCGCCTATTCTCACATGAAAAACATGGGTGAAGGCGAGTTACAGGTGTTTCTACGCGACATGGCCGAACAGGAAAACAACAAGGAAGCCATTATATTAGACTTACGCTATAATACCGGCGGAAATGTGCACGATGAGGTGCTACAGTTCCTTTCCCAGCGTCCTTACCTACAGTGGCAATACCGTGGCGGCAAACGGGCACCACAAAGTAACTTTGCACCTGCTGCCAAACCGATCGTCCTTTTGGTCAATGAACAAAGCTTAAGCGATGCAGAAATGACCGCCGCCGGCTTCAAAGCCTTAAAACTGGGGAAAATTATCGGAACAGAAACCTACCGTTGGATTATTTTCACCTCAGGCAAAGGCTTGGTAGACGATTCGTTTTACCGCCTACCGGGATGGGGCTGTTATACCTTAGATGGTCAAGACCTGGAACAAACTGGAGTAAGCCCAGATATTTATGTGAAAAACAGCATTGCCGATCGCATCGCCGATCGTGATCCACAACTGGAACGAGCAGTGGCCGAAATATTGAAAGACCTCAAAAAATAACGAATAGGGTTTTAGGAGCGGGTTGTTAATGAACAGCCCGCTTTTTTATTTATAAGATGCCAAAATGCTAATAATCTGCCCTTATGCTAGCCATTTTACAACCCTTTGCTTTCCCCTTCTATTTCCCTTGGCAAAGGGGATTGATACGGGTGTGAAAGGGGAGTGAAAGGGGAGTGAAAGGGATAGTGACAGTAGTTAGTAGTTAGTATTTAGTATTATGAGTAATAAGCCTAGTTTCCAAATAATCTACAATCACTAATTTCTTTACATAAATAGTTCTTCTTAATTCCTATACTTGTTCTTGATCATGAAGGAAAAAACAATCGAGGTAAAAGATAAATTGCAGCCGCAACGGCTCATCAAGGTTGCCGCCTTTGATCAGGCCAAGCGGATTACCAAACCGCATAAGCATAATGGCTATTTGGAATTGGTTTTCCTATCGTCTACATCGGGGAAACATGTGATCGACGGGCGGGAATCAATCATTAAAACCCCTTGCCTCTTGGTGATCCGGAAAGACAATGTGCACCACTGGGAATTGATGGATCCGGTGTTGGGTTTTGTGCTATTGGTTAAAAATCAATTTGTGCTTCAGAGTTTAGATTTTGAAATCCAACGATTAGTGGATGAAGTTTGCCGACACGACAGCATTTATTTACACCAATCGGAACCCTTTGCGCAGCTTTTTAGGCTGCTGGCCGAGGAAGACGATCAAACCTGCCAGGAGGGCTTGTTCAAAGTTATCTTGGCGAAAGCACTCCTTCATAGCAAAGAAACAAAACCTGTAAGTAATACATCAGATCATATTTACCATCGTTTTTGTGCCTTACTCAATGAGGAGCACATGATCATAAACCATGTTGCCTATTATGCGACCAGGCTAAATACCAGCCCACAAAACTTAAGTGCGGCCTGCAAGAAACACAGTAATTTAACGGCCTCTGAAATATTGGCCAGTTACATCATTAAGGACGCTAAGCGTTTGCTGTTTTACACCAGTAATAGCATTGCTGAAGTGGCCTTTCAACTCGGTTTTTCCGATAAATCAAACTTCTCGAAATACTTTAAACGCTATACCGGCCTTACCCCTACCGCGTTTAAAAAACAAGGTTCCTAAAATTCCTTTTCGTCAAATTCACTCTTCGGTAATTTCAAGACTTGATTTAGCTTATGCAGATTCAAGTTGAGGTTTAACAAGAGCACATTCTTCTCGTAAATGTAATTCGTTGTGGTATAAAAATCATGAGAATAGGTGCTAATGCGTTGTTCATTCACGCCCCAATCGCCAAGCTCAATAAATTGCCATTGGAATTGCGCAGTCAAGGCACCGCGTAGGAAAGCCTTGCTCAGATTAAAATGTGGGGTAAGGAACCGAGAGTCCTTGCCTTGCACGGTTGGTCGTTCAGACAGGTAATGCACCTGTAGCCCTGTGCTCCAGTTTTTCGGTAAGTCGGCTTGAACACCTGCATTAAGCGAATAGACCCAATCCTGGTTAGTCCGCGACTCCAAGTCGTTCAGCACCTGCCCCCAAATTTTATAATTATATAAGTTCAGTCCGGCATTCAGTTTTAACCAGGGCCATACTTTCCCTTCGCCACCTACTTCCATGCCGTAACGCGATGCATAATCGGCATTGGTAAATACGCGACGCAAGATGGTATCGGCATAGACCGAGTTTACACGCTGTATTGGGTTTTGGGTATGTTGGTAATAGGCATTGACAAACAGGCTGCCGGCATTTAATTTTTTCACCAATCCGGTTTCGGCATTAGTTGTAAACTCGGGCAATAATTCGGGATCACCTTGTTCCAAGGTCTCCGAGTGTTCCCGCTCCGGAATGGGATTGAGCTCGAAGTTATTGTTGCGCTGCACCCGTCTGGCGCCGGCAAGCTTCCATGACCAACCTGAGCCTAAGTCATGCATTAAATTGAAGCTTGGATAGAGCTGATGAATGGAATAAGGATATTCCTGGTTGGTATGCAATAACAACAGGTCGCGTTGATAGTATTCATAACGAAGACCTAGGGAGAGCTGGGTTTTACTGAATTTACGATCGTATTGCGAGAATAGAGCATGCACGGTATTGCTTGCATTTAATTTTCCGGTAAATTCAGGAATCAGCTGCAGGTTTGCGGTTCCATTTTCTGCAGCATAGTATTCGAAATTGCCTTCCTGTTTATCATTGCGCAATTGATAGCCACTGACTAAATCGGCCTCCCCTAGCTTCCAGTTGTGCTGCAGGGAAAGTCTTAAACCGCGTAAAGGATTGGTATAGGTGTTATGGGTCCATTGCACGGTGTCGCTGCCATTTTCAATATTGGCATTTTTTGTAGACCCGTAGATGTTTGCATATTCATATATGGCGCCCAATTGTAAGGAATGCTGGTTGTTGATCTTGAATTGATAGCCAAAGTCTAACAGGTAAAACTCACCTTGTTTGTTTTGCAGGTTTGGATTGAAATAATTCGTTCTAGACAGCTCTTGTCCTGTTGACGGTTGAATCGTTCGGTTAGTATAATGAATGTCGGCCACCCGATCTTGGAATCTACGCGAAGCCAAGACACCTAAATTCAAGGTATGTTTCTCGGAAAGCCCATAAGCACTGTTTAATCGGATTCCGAAGTTGTATTTATCAAAACTTCGCTCTCCCTGAGATGGAAAAAAGGTCTGCCGATCGCCGATGATGGTATTAACATCGCCGTCCCGGAAGCCCGCATTGTCGTTTCGCAAATAGTTGGCGGATCCATTCAACTCAAGCTTATCCTTTCTGTATTGGAAGGCGATATCCCCACCGAAGCGCTTTTGGCTTTCCCGGTTGTCGTAATCGTCAATACTAGGTAATCCTCCTTGTAGGTTTAATACCCAGGCAAAGCCATCGGCCGCTGCTTTCTTCGTTTTAATATTGATCATCCCTCCTTTTCCGTCGGGGTCAAATTGCGCCGTCGGGCTAGTAATATATTCTACTTCGGATACATCGTTTGCAGCGATCTGGCTGAGGATGGTTGCCGGATCGAGGAAAGACGGTTTGCCATTGATTAAAACAATAACGCCTGTACTTCCACGCATACTGATATTACCATTTGCATCCACCGCTGCCGATGGTAAATTCTTAACCACATCGAGCGCCGTACCGCCCACAGCATTTTTATATTGATTCGCCTGGTAGGTTTGCCGATCGATACGATGCTGCTGCGCCGCTTGGCTACCCCTAACGGTTACCTGCTCCAATTGCTGATCGACCGGCGTAATCAGGATGGTTCCTAAATTAAGTGCCTTCTGCTGGCTAATGTCTATCGCCAACTGCTTTTGCTTGTAGCCAATAAACTTGATGCTGAGGGTGTATTTTCCTGGCTTGATATGTAAAAACTGAAAAGCACCGGCGCTATTGGTTACCATGCCGTCTACCACCTTCTGCTGGGCATCTACAAGGCCAATACTAGCGTAGGCAATGGCGGAAGAACTAAGGGAGTCTTTAATGCTACCGGAAAGGGTGGTCTGCTGGGCAAAAGCCGCGTGAACTAAGAAAAACATGCAGAACCCAAGTAGAAATCTATTCATTTGGTTTAGTTTTTCCAAAAGTAGAAAAGGAGCGGAAAGTTGAGGAAGGGATTAGCAAATTATACCATTGTTTTTTCAAATAGACAATTGAGGGGGGGGGAAAAGAAATCAAAGGTCGCTTGTTCCAGTGCCCCAGCACAATATTCATTTCCTTAATATATAATCGAAGATTTCAGTATATTACTTAAAGTTTCTATTTTTACATTTCACAATGAATATAAATGAGAGTAAGCAATATTGTTATAGGATAGTTCATATTAATAATTTACCACTTATTCTTCGTGATGGGTTAGTTTCAAAAAATCAGGTTAACTACAATGAAAATTATGTTAACATTGGTAATCCATCCATAATTGATTTTAGAGCCAGTACTGAGGTAAAGCTTCCCGATTATAAAACTATTGGAGAATATGTATCATTTTATTTTACTCCAAAATCAATAATGTTATTTAATATTCAAACAGGATACCAAAGCCCTTTAGTTCCGAAGAGGCATCCTTCAGAAATAATGGTTTTAAGATGCGAAATAAAAAAGTTAATAACGCTTCCAAAATGGTTCTTTACAAATGGTCAAGCGAACACTTTTATTACCGATCATTTTAATGATATAACATATATAAACCAAGTAGATTGGGCGATAATAATAAATTGTGATTTCTCCAAGAAAGGAGATGACACAGATAAACCTCGTAGATATCAAGCTGAATTTTTAGTTCAAAACCATGTTCCACTAGAATATATTGATTCTATATACGTTTATAATGATGAAGCTAAAAGGACTGTCGATAATATACTTGCACAACATAAAGTCCAGCTTTTAGTTGAAGTACAACAAAACTATTATTTTTAAAAATGATTACTCTTAGCACAGGAAATTTACTTGAAAGTGAAGCAACAGCCTTAGTCAATACGGTTAATACTGTCGGAGTAATGGGGAAAGGTATTGCATTACAGTTTAAAGAAACCTTTTCTTTAAACCATAAAGAGTATAAAAACTTTTGTAAAGATGGGCATTTAAAGCCTGGAACTCTTTTATCAGTGTGGGATAGTAGTTTGCAAACGGGTAAAAAATTAATAATTAATTTTCCAACCAAAACCCACTGGAGGCAGAAGTCCAATTATGGATATATAGAATTAGGGTTAGAGTCTCTAAAGGAATTAATTATCAATAAGGAAATTGACAGTATTGCTATACCTCCACTGGGTTGTGGTAATGGGGGGTTGGACTGGACAATTGTAAAAGAAATGATCTATGAAAAATTAGCAGATCTTGAAGTTGATATTTACCTATATGAGCCAAATAGAGAAATAAAATCAATATTACAAAAACAAGAACAAAAGAAGGAAGTGAAACTAACTCCTGCTAGAGCTTCTCTTTTATATGTTTTATTTGTTTTTGAAAGTTTAGGCGAATATGCTACTATTTTTGCGGCAAATAAATTGGCTTATTTCCTTCAAAGAAAAGGACAAAAATTGAATTTGCAATTTATTCCTTATAAATACGGACCTTATGCTATTGGTGTTGAAAAAGTATTATACTATTTAAATGGAACTTACTTAAAAGGTTTAGAACAAGGGGAATTTAAGGCTTTTGAACCCCTTCAATTAAATTATGAGAAGTGGGATGAAGTTAATTTTTATGTTAATAATAAAATGAAAAGTGAAGAGACAGCCATTGTAAAGAGTATGGCAAAGTTTATTTCTAGCTTTTCTTCGGAACTTTCTCTTGAAATATTAGCTACTGTTGATTTTATTCTATATGAAAATCCTAAAGCAACAATTAATGATATTATGCGCTCGATACAGAACTGGAATGATCGAAAAACACAGTTATTTAAACGGGATATCGTCGAAAAAGTATTAAATTATTTAAATCATTATAAAACTACATTTGAAACTCAATCTTTTTAAAGCCTCATAGTATTCTACACTTAATATTGAGATCCCATATTACGTTAATATCACGGAATTTCAAGATATCATTTTTTAGTTATTTGGGATTCTTTATTTCTGGGTGAATATCCTTTATTTTAATTATTGCTCAGAATAACTGTCTACGAATAAACCTGCCTTTTTATAGCCTCTAATTCCGACAGAGCAGTCTTGCCATAGTTCTAAATACTCAATACTCCCTACTAAATACTAAAAATGCCCAGCGATAGCTGAGCATTTTTCCGTAGGGTGCAGTTGCGGAAAGTCTAACCTCGTTGAAGATTATGAAGCGATCTCGGATGCAAAGAATTTACTTGAATAATTAATATACTGATACAATCATAACGTGACTAGTTTTGAGAATTACTAATGTCATTATTTTACCCTAATTTAGTAGAAATTAAATGCTTTATGAGTAATGATATTTCTTACCCCAAAGGTTCTGAATGGCGAAAGTGGGATCTACACATACATACACCCTATTCCTTAATACAACATTTCAATGGAAGTGATATAGATGATAAGTGGGAAACTTTCATTTCTGACTTAGAATCTTTACCCGAAGAATTTCAAGTGATAGGTATAAACGACTACTTATTTATTGAAGGATACAAAAAGGTCTTGGAGTATAAGGCATCCGGTCGACTCAAAAATATCAAAACGATACTACCTGTTGTTGAATTTAGAGTGAAAAAGTTCGCCGGTCATAAGGATTTTAAAAGAATTAATTTCCATGTAATTTTTTCTGATGAGCTAAAACCTGAAATAATTGAAAGTCAATTCTTGAACGGCCTCAGTTCTAAATATCATCTCTCCCCCGGGCATACAGGTATTAGCTGGAATGGCCTCATCACAAGAGATAGCTTAGTTGACCTTGGTGCGGCTATAAAGAAAAGTGTTACTCCTGAGCAATTACCAAATTACGGTAGCGACCTAGAGGAAGGATTTAATAACCTAAATTTAGATGAAGAAGATATTTTAAAACTTCTAAGCGAGAGTACATATCTAAAAGGTCATAGTTTAACGGCAATCGGGAAGACGGAATGGGAAAGCTTATCTTGGAATGATCAAAGCATAGCTGAAAAAAAAGATGTAATTAATAAGGTAGATTTTGTATTTATTTCATCTGAGACGGTGGAAGCATGTCATAATGCTAAAGCTAAATTGACTGAACAAGCAGTTAACAATTTACTTTTGGACTGTAGTGATGCTCATTATAATTCCACAAATCTTACTCAAAAAGATAGGTTGGGAAAATGTTTTACATGGATAAAGGCCGACCCAACCTTTAATGGTTTGAAACAGGTAATTCATGAACCACTTACCCGTGTCTTAATTAGGGATGAGAAGCCAGATGCTAAAACTGACTACAACGTTATTGACAGCATAAGATTTCTTGGCAATCAAGGTGATTATTTTTCTAATGAGCCAGTTGAACTAAATCCCAATTTAAACGTAATTATTGGAGGTAAATCCTCCGGAAAGTCTTTGTTGTTGTATCACATCGCCAAAACAATCGATCCCATTCAGGTATTAGAGAAACTTGGTGTCGTTGGTGAAAAAGAATATAATCTTCAAAGTAAGATAAATGATTTTGACTTCGAAGTTGTATGGAAGGATGGTCATGCCAACAAACTTAGTGACGATCCCGACTCCCGAACCCGCCAGATAACCTACGTTCCGCAAATGTATATTAACCATCTTGCGGAGCAAAAAGGAGAGAAAAAGCTAGCTGAGCTTTTGGACACCATTTTAACCCAAAATGCTGATTTTAAAGAGTTCAAGGAGGAAGTTGTTCAAGAAATCCAAGAAATTAATCTTGAAATATCAAATAGTATAAACGAAATTTTTATTATAAAAGATAATTACCAGATTGCACAAAAGGAACTCAAAGAAATCGGTGATAAAGCCGCTATCGAAGCGAACATCTTATCAATACAGAAAGAGATTAACGATTTGAAATCCAAATCTGGGTTTACTCCCGAGGAGGACAGAATATTTGCTAAACTCGTAAGGAAAAAAGAAATTGTCACAAAAAATAAAGAAAGGGTTGAAAACTACAAGGAGAAAGTTTCAGATTATATAGGCGTATTGGAGTCACTTAAAGCTGATACAGCTAGCACTCTTGATGAAAATGTTTCTTATTGGACAGATTTAGATGGTGATGGTGATCGTTACGCACAGAACTACCTCAACGAAAACCTAGACGCTGATAAGCAAATATTGAATACGGCCTTCGATAGCTTACTTCAAAAATATAATTTGGCAAAAGAAAATTTCGATAGCTTGATTAGCAAAAAATCGCAAGCATTAATGGACCTTAATAACAAATTTACCCCTTTCAACGCGAAAATCAGCAATCAAGTTTTGTTAAATACGCTAAACGAAAAGTTAGAGCAAGACCAAGGGAAGATAAAGCAGATAGATGAAAAGCAAAAACAATTGCAGAAGATTGCCGATTATGGCAAATTGCTAAAAGGTACAATTTTAGCAGGCACTGGCAAGTTATTAAATGCTTATAATAGAATTCTTACAGAAATTTCTAAGCCCGCCCTTTCGGAAATTGGAAATGGACTTATTTTAAAGACTACCTTAGAATTAGATTTATCTTCTTTTCAAAATGGATTCTGCAGTTTATTAGATGGAAGGTCGAATTTCAATGCAATTTTTGGATCGTGCTTTAATACTGCAAATGATTACGTTTATGATGAGGCTACCCATGTTAAAAATATCGAGGTCATTTATGATAAAGTTTGGTCGTCAGAAAAACATAACATAAAGTTTAAATCAGGGTTTGGGGCTAAAGAAGCAATACTGCAACTTCTCAAAGATAATTTTAAATTTAGGTACAATATTATTTATAATGGTGATGACATCCTCCAAATGTCTCCAGGAAAACGGGGGCTGGTGCTTATGCAAATCATTCTACATTTGAGTAATGCCGAACATCCAATTCTAATTGATCAACCAGAAGATAACTTGGATAACAGAACCATTTTTAATGACCTAAATGAATTTGTAAAGAGCAAAAAGATTCAGCGCCAAATCTTATTGGTCACACACAATGCAAATTTAGTTGTTTCTACGGATGCTGAACAGGTGATTGTTGCTAATCAGAATGGACAAGACAAAGGGAAATCAAATGAAAAATTTCAGTTCGAATATATTTCGGGCGCTTTAGAAAACACTTTCAAAGTACCGTCAAATGTTGGCATTCTGAAACAAATGGGTATCAGAGAACATGTTTGTGATATTTTGGAAGGCGGTGAAGCAGCTTTTCAGTACAGGGAAAAGAAATATGGATTTAAGTAAAGTGATATGACCCTATAAAAACTGTAATAATCGATACAAATGGATATACTTAGCAACGCTGCTGAAGCAAGCCTTGGAGGGTTTGGACTTGAACACTGATGGTACAATGCTGAATTGATCACTCCTGCATTTTGTGTTTTAATTTTGTAAATTAGTGTGTACAGTTAAATTTAATGGCGAAAGGTATTCCTACAATGAAGATACAGGCACCTAATCAGGGCTGGAAACAGTTCCTAATGGCAAGAGATGAAATGTTAGCGGCATACGATAGGGCGCGTGAGAAGAGCCGTAAAAGAGCGGTACAGACCGAACACGGTAATGTTGCTGAGGCTGAGTTTCGCAGTTGGCTGACCAACTTCCTACCAAAGCGATATGCCGTCACCTCTGGCTATATTGTCTCACAGGGTATTCCTAACTCCGAGCACATGGTGCATTATGATGTAATCATCTATGACCAGATGGAATCGCCCATTCTTTGGGTGGAGGACAATCCAGACTCTTCTGACTCGGGTAGATCACGGGCCATCCCTGTCGAATACGTGTATGGGGTAATCGAGGTAAAGTCCGTGTTCAATAAAAAAAGTGTAAAACAGGTTGTCGAGCATTTGAGGAAATTGAGACCGTTGATGGGGATCCCTAAACCTTCAGTCCATGACTATAGATTTTATCTGCCCAAAACTTTCTTTTGTGCAACTGTTTTCTTTGAATTGCACAAAAGCAATGAAAAAGATTTTGCAGCACTCGATGCCTATTTAGATGGTTCAGACCTTAGAGGATTTTATGGCGGCTACATCCTTCGTCCAGAATCGCACGAAAAATATTCCAGTGGAAAGATTTTGTTCGAGTATCTGTATGATGAAGAAGAACCATGGCGCAACTCCCTGCTCTTTTGGGCGCACTCCAAATGCAAAAAAGTCGGCAAATACCATTTAAGAGCAAGAATAACTCACTCGGAAACTTACTTCTCGGAATTTGCCTTCGACATCATAGCACTATTAAAAGGTACTTACAAGCCGTACGCCTTATCTAGCATGTATGCTTTTGGTACAACAGATTGGGAAAATGGAAGCGCTGTAAGTACAACCTACGCTAACCCAGAGGATGTAAAAAGGTATCGGGAGGAGCTAGATAGAGTTCTTAACGGGAATCCTGAGGACAAGTAGCGAAAAATACTATGTATAATTCATTTAAAAATATACTGTGGGATTGAATTTGACAGGAGTTTAATTCATTTTCTAAAAATTATTGCGTGTCACGGGCCGCCCGAAATTTTAGACATAGCAAAGAGCTAAGAATAACCTGCTCTTAGTGTGTAGATTTCTGCCAAAGTAGCCACCACATTTCGTTCCAAACTGGCTAATAAACTCATTACTCAGCTTTGCAACCCCATCCCACATGAGAAATCGAACTTTAAAAAAAAGGTCTTAATGCAATAGTAGAGTGTGTTTTTAAGTTAGTCTTCAACAAAAGTCTACAGATTTCACCCATAATATCGAACTATAAATGACCCAACATTAACAGTTTGGGCCACAGATTTTTATGGGCATAAAAAAAGGAGACAACCTGTATATGGTGTCTCCTTAAGTAGCCCCGAGCAGAATCGAACTGCTATCAAATGTTTAGGAAACATCTATTCTATCCGTTGAACTACAGGGCCGCGAAGCAAAACTAGCATTTTAATAAAAATGTGCAAATATTAATTTCACTTCCTTATTTCCTGTCTATATTTCGCGATTTCCAATTTTCTTTATTATAGCTTAAAACCAGCATACAATTCATAGGCTAAATGAAGAAAAAGCTTAAGCACTCATTACCAATAAACAAGCGATTAGTGATATAGCTCATACTTATAAATGACCCTTGTCTCATATAGACAAAACCAATACTAGATAAAGATTATCAATAAAAAGGAGGCTTAAAAAAGTGTATCTTTGTGGCACAAAAGAAAAGAATAATATTATGAGTTTTACAGGTAAAAATTTCCCGAGCATTACAGTTGATGCAATTGATTATTTAGGCGACAACTTTACATTAAATTTATTTGAGAAAGCGCAACAAGAAAACAAAAAAGTATTGTTGTTCTGGTATCCAAAAGACTTCACTTTCGTATGTCCGACGGAGCTTCACGCTTTCCAAGAAGCAGCTGCTGAATTTGAGAAAAGAAACACCCTATTAGTTGGTGCATCATGTGACTCTGCAGAGGTTCACTTTGCTTGGTTAAACACCGCAAAAGATAACGGTGGTATTGAAGGTGTAGAGTACCCTTTAATTGCTGACACAAACCGCAACCTTTCTAGTGTATTGGGCATCCTAGAAATGAAAGAAGTAGAGCATCCTGAATACGGAACATTAGTAGAAGGATCAGCTGTTTCTTACCGCGCGACTTACTTAATCGACGAAACAGGTAAAGTATTCCACGAATCGGTAAATGATATGCCATTAGGCCGTAACGTGAAAGAATATATCCGTTTAATCGATGCTTATACGCACGTTCAAACCCACGGCGAGGTTTGTCCTGCGAACTGGGAAGAAGGAAAAGACGCAATGAACGCTACTCGTGAGGGCGTTGCTTCTTACCTATCTCAAAACTAATAAACGCTTAAAATAGGAGGAGGCGTTAGACCTCCTCTTTTTTTTCTCACCCTATTAAAAAAGGTTCCTATGTTACAAGAATTATCAGAAGACAACTTACAATCCATCATCGACAACAACGAAACTGTGATGGTACAATATGCTGCTTCTTGGTGTGGTAACTGCCGCATTATGAAGCCTAAGTTCAAGAAATTATCCGGTGAAAACGAGCAAGTTACATTTATCATCGTAGATGCGGAGAAATTCCCTGAATCAAGAAAATTAGCGAATGTAAATAACCTGCCAACTTTTGCTGCTTTTAAAAACGGCAAATTGGTGAACCAGGTTCAAACAAATAAAATTGAAGGATTAACAGATTTATTAAATGAAGTTACCAGTAATTAAGCACCTCACGGAATTTATTGCAGCCAATGATGTTGATTTTGTTTTAGAAACCATTGAAACATTAGAGGCATTAACCGAAGTTTCTTCTTTAAAAGATGAAGAACTGGACGTGATTGGCGAATTGATCTCCAACATGTATGGTGCGGTGGAAGTCAACAAATTAGTTCAGGAGGGCATGCCACAAAAAGAAGCCTTAAACAGCTTTATGAAGCGAGTATTAGGCTCTATCGATAAGTAAACTCAAGTGGATCAAAGATCTACTCCTTAATATCAATTATTCTTTTCCACAGAAACCTTGTGTATAACTTGGTTTTTGTGGAAAAGTTTTTTTAGAAGCCCTGCAAAATTCCATCTTATTTATAGTACTTTTATAATCGTTAAAGGTTAGACCCAAAGCATATCATCCTGCCGAAACGAACCAAAGGATTGAAAACCAGGTTTGAAGTCAAAGATTTTTAATTGTTGGTAAAAGGAATCAAAAATATTTTGATTCCTTTTATTTTTAGGAGAAACTTCGTTATTTTTAGTGATGTTTCAACGATTCCTGATCCTCATTTTTCTACTTTTAAGTGTTAGCCTCTCCGCATTTAGCCAAATAAGCTATCCCGCATCCTTAATCAAGTCAAAGTTAGATAAGCTATCCACCCTAGGGACGGTATTGTATTTTGCGGCTCATCCGGACGATGAAAACACCCGCTTAATTGCCTGGTTGGCGAATGAGAAAAACTACCGAACAGCCTACCTTTCCTTAACACGTGGAGATGGTGGCCAAAACCTGTTGGGTACCGAGCAAGGGATCGAACTGGGGCTAATTCGTACGCAGGAGCTACTAGCCGCGCGCCGTATCGATAAAGGAGAACAGTATTTTACCTCAGCCTACGACTTCGGTTTCTCTAAAACCTTTGAAGAAACCTTTTCCTTTTGGAAAAAAGAAGAGACCCTTCGCGAAGCGGTATACCTGATCAGGAAGTTGCAACCCGATGTTATCATCAATCGCTTTCCACCAGATAGCCGTGGAGGCCATGGTCATCATCAGGCCTCGGCCATCTTGGCGCGTGAGGCTTTTGAAGCTGCTGCTGATCCTAAACGCTTTCCGGAACAACTAAACACCTTAAAGCCTTGGCAAGCAAAGCGCCTGCTTTGGAACACTGCTAACTTTGGCGGGATGAACAATACATCAGAGGATCAGCTAAAGATAGAAATCGGCGATTACAACCCTTTAGTGGGCTATTCCTACGGAGAAATAGCGGCTTTAAGCCGTTCACAGCATAAAAGCCAAGGGTTTGGTGCTGCTGCCGGTCGCGGAAAGTCGATCGAATATTTTGAGCATGTTGCCGGATCGGAGGCTAAAACCAGCCTTTTTGATGGTATTGACACTTCCTGGAAAAGATTACAAGCACCTACCGAAGGCATCAGCCAATCCATAACCTCTATTCAAGATAACTTTAAAATCAACCATCCGGAGCAATCTGTAGCTTCTTTAGTGAAGTTATATGGGCTCATCTCGGCTTTAAACCCATCCGTATACAAAAGCAACAAGTTAGCCGAGGTAGAGGAGCTCATATTGGCCTGTTCGGGAATTTGGGCGGAAGCCTTAGCTCCGAAAACGAACTTTGTGTTGGACGAACAAATCCCTGTATCGACAGAAATCATTGTCCGTAACCCCGGCATTAAGGTCAAGCTAAAGGCTATCGATGGCAAAACGATTGATAAATTACTCCCAATTAACGAGCTTACGAAGTTTGAGAACAGTGTTAAAGCGGATACCTGGACGCAGCCTTATTGGCTAGAAAAGGAACATAGCTTAGGGAAGTTTGAAGTAGAAGCAAAAGATTTTGGAAATCCGGAGAATAGTCAAAAGCCTGGAAACCGCATCCTCTTGGAAATTGATGGGCAGCAATTCAGCATAGACCGCCCTTTACAGTACAAGAGTGTAGATCCGGTTTATGGTGAAATTTATGAACCCATCAGTATCAGCCCTGTTTTCACGGCGAGCCTCAATCAACAAAACCTACTGATTCAGCAAGGCGAAAAGAAAACCATCAAGCTGACCATCAAAAACAACAGCAACAAGAACCAGCAAGGAAAACTGAACTTTAAGCAATCGGATGGATTGCTTATTTGCCCCGCGAATAGCAGCTTGTCTTTTGGTCCTTATGAAGAAATTACACAGGATATTGAAATAAGTAATCCTAAGAACAGCCTATCGAGCAGTATTATACCACAGCTGAATGATAAGGCGTTACATGCTGTTAGACAGCTCGATTACCAACACATCCCAAGCATTACTTGGTTTCCACCGGTTTCTTTATCGGTGAAAGCCTTACAGCTGAATAACCCGATCAAACGCGTTGCCTATATTCCAGGGGCTGGCGATTTAATCCCAGCATCTTTAGAAAATATCGGCATTCAGGTAGATCAACTTGCTGAACAACAAATCAATTCGGCGATGCTGGCGAATTATGACGCTGTAATTGTTGGAGTTAGAGCCTATAATGTCAGTAAAACGGTCGACCGCTGGTTGCCTCAAGTACTAGCCTACGTAGAGCAGGGAGGTACTGCATTAGTCCAATACAATGTCAACTCGCGCATGGGGACTGATAGATTAGGGCCCTATCCTTTTCAAATAAGCCGTAATCGGGTGACCGAGGAGGATGCCAAAGTAACATTTACCGCAGCAAAAGATCCGGTATTAAACTATCCGAATAAAATTACCGCTGCTGATTTTGAGGGATGGGTTCAGGAACGCGGGCTTTACTTTGCTTCGAATATGGCCAAAGAATACCGCACGCCGCTAAGTTTTGCCGATAGCAAGGAGAAGCAGGATCGAGGATCTTTACTGGTTGCAAAATATGGGAAAGGCAAATTTGTCTATACCTCGTTGGCCTTTTTCCGACAATTACCTGCCGGAGTGCCCGGAGCTTATAGATTATTTGTAAATTTGCTGGCTAACGAAGAACAATAATTAAAAATATAATGGAAAATCAAATTGAAAATTCTAAGGGTATCAATGCAAAAGGTATTATTTTATTAGTAGGTGTGATCTTGGCAGCTCTTACTGCATGGGTTGCTACTGGAACTTTCTTAGGTGTAATTCAAGGTATTGTTGGCGGCTTAGTATTCGCTATTATCTTTATCTCCGTATTGTTGCCATTTAAACCGCATGACAGATAATGGACTACCACCATTCGTAAGAAGTTGGAGACAATTCTATTGGATTATTGTCCTCTGGCTCTTCGTTTGTATAGTCCTGATGTACATATTTACTAAATACTTTGGATGAGTAGTATCGATTGGATAGTACTCATCCTTACCTTGCTCGCCATCGTATGTTATGGCCTGTATAAGAGCAAGAACGTCAAGAATATTGACGGCTATATCCTCAGTGACCGGTCTTTGCCCTGGTACACCGTCGGATTATCGGTGATGGCTACTCAAGCGAGCGCAATTACCTTCCTCTCAGCTCCCGGACTTGCCTACAGCTCTGGCATGAGTTTCGTCCAGTTTTATTTCGGATTGCCCTTAGCCATGATTGTACTCTGTGTTACTTTCGTGCCTATCTTTCATAAACTCAAGGTATATACCGCCTACGAGTTTTTGGAAAAACGCTTCGACGTGAAGACCAGAATACTCACGGCAGCACTGTTTCTAATCCAGCGGGGGATATCAACGGGTATCACCATTTTCGCTCCAGCTATTATCCTGAGTACGATTCTACACATCGACCTTACTTTAACAACCCTTGCTATCGGTGCTTTATTGCTGATTTACACTGTATATGGAGGCACCAAGGCCGTTTCTTACACGCAGTTGCTACAGATGTCCATCATCTTCGGCGGCTTGCTTCTAGCCGGTGTATTGGTGGTGTATCTACTTCCGGAGCATGTAGGCTTTAGCGAAGCTTTACATATCGCTGGGAAATCGGGAAAAACAAATGCCATAGACTTCACCTTAGACCTAGACAATCAATATACCGTATGGACAGGATTAATCGGCGGATTTTTTCTGCAACTCTCCTATTTCGGTACAGACCAAAGTCAAGTGGGTCGATACCTAACAGGTTCTTCCGTTCGGGAAAGTAGACTAGGTCTACTAATGAATGGCCTCTTGAAAGTGCCTATGCAGTTTTGCATCCTCTTAATTGGGATATTGGTTTTCGCCTATTATCAGTATCATACTCCGCCTTTGTTTTTCAATGAAAAGGAAGTTGCGAAGATAGAAAACAGCCCGTATAGCAAGGATTATCAGGAAATCATGCGTCGCCATGAGCAAATTAGTACCGAGAAAACCGAGGTAGTTAATTCTCTTACAAGTGCCTTAGGTCAAAAAGAGGAGCATAAAATAGAAGGTATTCGTGAAGAATTAAACGAATACAATAACCAAGAGAAGGCTTTGCGTGAAGAGTTGATAACCTTAATCAAGAAAAACGACAGCACAGCCGACACAAATGACAACAACTATATATTCCTGTCCTTTGTGAAAGATGTGTTCCCAAAAGGCTTAATTGGGTTGTTAATCGCGATAATATTCCTGGCCTCCATGGGAGCCACCGCCAGTGCGATCAATTCCCTATCATCAACTACCATTATCGACATCTATAAGCGTTTCGTTAAAAAAGAAGGCGATGATGCGCATTATTTACGTGCTTCTCGTTTGGCAACCCTCTTCTGGGGGATATTTACAGTAATTATAGCACTGTATGCCAGTAAGCTTGGGAATCTGCTGGAAGCCGTGAATATCTTAGGGTCCTTATTCTACGGCACTATATTAGGTGTTTTTCTTGTAGCCTTTTACCTAAAAAGTATCTCAGGTAAAGCCGTATTTTGGTCGGCTGTTATTACGGAAATTATTGTAATCGTTATTTGGCAAATGAATGTAGTCGCCTTTCTATGGTTAAATCTGATAGGCTGTGCATTGCTAATTGCAATTGCCTATCTGCTGCAGCAGACTTCTGGAAACCCCACAGCAAAGGAACTAACTAAAAAGGAGGCTAATTAGCCCCCCTTCTATTTATAATATTTCTTTTAATTTATTCATCAACGCATCTCCATGTAGGTTCTTCGCAACGATTCTTCCTTGCGGGTCGATCAAAAAGTTTTGCGGAATAGCTTGTATGCCATACAGTCCGGCAACCTCATTCTTCCATCCTGTTAGATCACTAAGGTGATGCCATGGCAAACCATCCTTTTCAATTGCTTTTAACCAATCACTACGTTTGCCTGGGTTATCCAGCGATAAGCCGATAATCGTGAAGTTTTTATCCTTGTAAGCCTGATAAGCTTTCACCAGGTTCGGATTATCTGCACGACATGGGCCACACCAGGATGCCCAGAAGTCCAACAAAACATACTGACCTTTAAAATCTGTTAGTTTTACCGGCTTTCCTTCGAGGTCTGGTTGCGTAAAGTCCGGTGCTACTTGACCTACCGCCAAACGCTTCGCTATCGCTAAGTTCTTCGCTAATTCTTGGCCCTCCGGCTTTTGCTGTAGCTCCTTATCCAGCGATTGAAACAGGGGTTCTATCTTATCTACATCAATGCTATAGCCCGCAACTTCCTTTAAGGACAACAAACTAAAATAGGATTGTGGATGCGCCTGAATAAATGCAACTTTCGCTGCATCTATTTCTTTTTGCAGTGCATCAAATTTAGCTGTCAACTTTAGCATTTCCTCCTTATTGGGTTCTGCCTGCTTGTACATGGCTGATCGTTCTTTCGCTAGTTGTTCATAACTGCGGTTATAGGCTTCCATGTGTTTCTCAAAAGTAGCATACTCATCTTGAAGTGCAGAGCCTTTAATGCTTGCGTCTTTAAACGTATCTCCAAAACTTACTTTTGTTTCGCCGGCATCTACATACATATTTAAGCGCTCCAAGCTATTAGTGCGGCTCTTGCTGAAGAAAGGCTCTCCATTTGCAGCATAATAAAGATTCAATGCAGTAGGGCCTTTTGCTCTTCCTTCATAAACGGTCGAATTCTTCAGTACAATGGAATCTATAACCAATTCCCGATCAATAAAATAACGAACAAATATTTTCCCAGCCTTATTCAGCGGTTTTTGTTCTATGCTAATGCGGAATTTACTTTCCTGCGCCCCTGCCTGTTGAAACCCGAAGGCTAACAACAGTGCCAATAGCCATATATGATTTTTATACTTCATGCTTAAATACTTTTTGCGCGTTCAACGAGTTTATCTGCTAATTTTATAATCTTCGAGGTTTCAAATTCGGCCAATGCTCTGGCAGCCTCGGCGGATTTGATGGCTTCTGCTTTCTTTTTCTGCGTAATGCAGATATCGGCTAAGGTACCTTGGTTTGAGTAGGAATCAGGATTCAAAGTTACCGCCTGCTTGGCAAGTACATAACATTGCTCGATTAGCTTCGCTGATGGTTCGGTACCACGGGCATACTTACCGGCAAAGCGTCTGGCGATAAAGCTCAAGCGATCATCATTCTCCTTCAACAGACCTTTTCTAAGGCTGTTCGTCAGTTTGATAAATTCAGCATCTGTACCATGCACTCCAGCCCATTCCACTTCATACATGGCAGCTTCCTCCTGCTTCTCCACATCTTTGCTGTTTTTGAAATACAGTAATCCCTTGTCAAACTCGGCTTTGTTGTTATTCCGAATGTAGTCATACATGGCATATCGAAGGAGCTTTTGCTCCATCTGCACATATTCCTCCTGAGGTACAGCTTGTGCGAAATAAGGTTTGTTTTTCAAGAAATAAGAACCGTACCAATCGTTTCCATTCTGGGTAAGTTGGGTTATGGCTTTCCAGCCTACAGGAGATTTCATAAAGGTATCAGACTTTGCCATCTCATCGAGAGCAGCTCTAGCGGGTTGAGCTAAAGCACCATCGACTTTGCTCATCACAGCAATATAACGGAGCAAGAACTCCGGGTCACGATTTCCTTGATCGAACGCTGCTTTGATGGTAGGAATTTGGAATTCCTTTTTCGTAGCTTGTTGTCCATCTTTTAAAAACGCATCTGCCTCCATACGGCTTTGGGTTCTGTACATTAATTCCCCATCGGCGTTCAAAAATAAATAGGTTGGAAAGCTGTTGATTTTATAGTGTTTCGCTAAATCTATCCCCTCACCTACTTCACAATCCACCTTGATATTGATGAAATTAGCATTGTAATAGCTGGCTACCTCGGTAGTATTGAAAACATTTCCTTCCATCCATTTACATGGCGCACACCAGGAGGTATAGCCATCCAAAAAGATCAGTTTATTCTCTTGTTTTGCTTTCGCTTTTGCTTCGGCAAAGTTGATGTTTTGAAAAGCAATCGCCTGTTGGGCATAGGTTGAAAGACCGATCAGGACAAATAAAACACCTAAAATCAGTCGTTGTATCATGTTATTAACGTTCATATTGCGGAATACTAGGGTTTAAGGATAAAACTTTAGGAGGAACAGGTAGAATCATGCGATTATCGGAAACCGGCATCGAGAAACTCTGATCGCCAAGCTTATGGGTCACATTGCCTGTTAAATCTTTAGAAATAGCGAGACGCTTCATGTCAATTAAACGTGTACTGGCGGTATAAGGAATCTCCCGACGTCTTTCATCAAGCACCATTTCTACAGCCTTCTCCTTACTTAATCCAGCTACATGCACATTGTTTTTAATGCGTTTATCACGTAGTTTATTCAACCAACTTAAGGCTTGGTCTACGGATCCTTGGCGGGCTTCACATTCCGCAATAATCAAGTAGAGTTCCGGCGTATTAAATCCGGTATTCATTTCCACATAAGGAGCAAATAGCGTTCTTCCCGGAAAACGGACAACATTCGCACCAAAGGATGCAGAGTCAGCGCAAAAGAATAACTTCAAGCGCATATCTGTGGCTCCAGCAGGTAATGATTTCTTATAGGTATCCAATAGGCTTGCAGAGGCATATACTTCCGCATTCATCGCCCCGTAGGTACTTGTTCCCAAACGCCCCCAAATGGTTTCCTTATTTTCGCGAACATCGGGGAAAGGCACGTCTTCATCGCCTACCAAATGTACCCTGCCCCAGGTGGTTTTCAATTTGGTGGTGTATTGGTTATAATCTTCCAAATATTCATTCAGTTTAATGGCTTCCTTAGCATTGGTCAATGCTGCAGCGTAATTTCCCTTATATAGGTTCATACGGCTTAGGAAGGCAAATCCAACGGTTTTTAAGGCTTGGAATTTATGGGCAGAACTACTTGCCAGGTGTGGCAAGGCATCGTTTAAGTCAGCCTCTACCAGCTCGTAAATCTTAGCAACCGATACACGCTCATAGGGTTCATTGATGTTTTCAGAAAGCACCATAGGCACACCTAGGTCAGTGCTAGCTGTTGCAGGATCATAATGCTTAGCATAAATATTAACTAAGGTTAAGTATTCAAAGGCACGGCCAATTTTCGCTTCCGCCCATACGCGTTTTCTTTCGCTTTCTTTGCCATCAATGGCGTTCAGCACATTATTAATCACCACGTTATAGGTAAAAATATGACTATACGCTGCTTCCCAATACGGATCGTATTGACCATCTTCGAAAATAGCACCATGCTCAAACATGTAGAGTCTTTTCTTTACTGTTGGCAAGCTTTCAAAACTCGTGCTCTTGTTCACATCAACAGGATCACCGGCCTGCACATGGTCAGAAAGATAATCTGGGTATGCTGGCGATGCGCGAATCAAGCTTAAATCATTAATCAGTAACTGATAATCATTCAATAATTCAGGAATGGTAAAACCTTTCGGTTTTACATCCAGGTAGGAATTACAACCTACCAGGAATAGTGTTGCCATGAAGGCGAGTATGCAATATTTTTTCATGTTGTAATCTTCTTTAAATACCTATAGATAAACCGAAATTATAAGTCACAGGAGCTAAAACCCCTCTTGTAGAAACCAAGGAATACCCCGACCACACCTCCGGATCAAGATTATGGGAGTTTGCTGTCCAACGCCACGCATTCAAAATTTGCCCTGTCAGGCGCACATGGCGAATCGGCGTTCTGCCTAACCATGCTTTCGGTAAAGTATAGGATAAGGAAACATCGCGCAACTTAATGTAGTCTGCTTTTTCAACAAAATTATCTGCGGCATTATAAAGGTCTGTCACATTGCCAGAAGCACCGGAAAGGAAAGCAGGTGCCAAATCAGGATTCTGCTCATCTCCAGGTTTCTTCCAGTAATTCAACCAAAGGCGATCGAAGTTGCTGTTGTAATTAAGTTCGGCGAACTTGGTTAAAGTTTCCGGATGCACGGTACGCATAATATGCCCACCGTTAAACACAAACATAAAATCTAGATTGAAGCCTTTGTATTGGAAGCCATTTCTAAAGGCCAGACTATAAGGAGGAACGGTAGTACCGTTAAAGATCATATCGTCCATGGTAAGCTGTTGGGTAGATTTCACAACTGTTCCATCCTTTTTCTGCGCCAAAGGCTCACCTTTTTCATTCAATCCTACATAATCAATACTGTACATACTTCCCACAGGCTTTCCTACACGGTTTTGAGGCGCATAATAAAAGTAATAAGGTGTGTTCTGCTGCACATATAAATGCGTAATCTCATTCTTGTTATAGCTAAAGTTCAAGGTAGAGTTCCATCTAAAATGTTCCCTAACAATAGGTTTAGCATTTAAGCCAAGCTCAATCCCTCTGTTTTGCATATTACCATAATTCATATCTACGATATCCCAGCCCAGGGTCGGATCTACGGCGGTTGGACCTAACAAATCCGTTGTTTTCTTATTATACAGATCGATGCTACCGTTAAGTCTGTTTTTAAGAAGCGCGAAGTCGATTCCAAAGTTCAATACATCGGTCCGCTCCCAACGTAAAGATGGGTTTGGCGGCGTTGTGATGCTAGCCTGCATCTCGCTGGTATAGTAGTTCAAGCTAGGGCTCACTCTTGAAATAAGGTATGGGCCATTTTCCTTCGGCACATTCCCGTTCACCCCATAAGTCAAGCGAACAGCCCAACGGCTTAACCAGTCTTGATCAAATGTTGGCATTTGATAGATCGCGCCCACCGACCATAAAGGTTTATATTGGGTTTTGATATCAGTACCAAACAGATTCGACTGATCCATACGAATACTTGCACTTAGGGTCAGGTTTCTTTGGTAGGTATAAGATCCATTGGCGTAAAAGGAAACAAAACGATCCAATATATCGCTAAAGCCAGTTTCCTGCTTCCTTAAGGTATAGCTGTTAAATATCGCCTGTGTATTCGGAATATTAACCCCGAACAATTCTTCATTAATTCCTTTATAAACTAAGCTGCTTTCATCATATCCATATTTATAGATATCCGTAAAGCGGCTATTAATTTGTCTGCGCTCCGCTCCGGCAATCACATTAACATCATGCACGCCTTCAAAAGACTTCTCAAAATTCAACTGACCTCTTAGGGTATACGAGTTAATGTCCAATCTACGCTCTGAGAACTGCCCTCCAAGCGGCACATTCCGTTTAATAACGCCATCCTTATCAATTTGAGTCGCATCATTAATTTGAGCCATCACCGTTTGATTATCTTTGGTGAAGGTCGTTCCGTTATAGCCTTCGGTACGCTCGGTTTGGTAAGAAACATCGAAGGTAAGTCCTGGCATCAGGTTGAAATTAGCACCGAAATTTAAATTGATGTATTTGTTGGAGTAATTAACCTTTCTATTATTAACCTCATTTATTGGAATATAGGTTTCATCCAATAAGCCAAGGTCATTTAGGCGGTCGATTTCAAATTGCGACTTGCTATTGTACCACTGTGCCGCCGATCCATCTTCATTTCTCAACAGGTAATAAGAGGCCTTTCCGCCCATGTAGTTATCATAGAAATTGAACCCTATGGCACCGTTCTGCTTTTGATTCTTACCCAAAACATTTAAGTTTAGGTTCATCCAATTGGTCAGTTTAACAGAGTTTTTGATGTTAAATCCAATGCTCTCAACAACAGGTCTATCTTTATTATAATCGCCCGGCTTATTGTAGTTTACAGAATAATAATACTTAAACCGATCGGAAGCTCCGGACAGGGAAAGGTTATGTTGCTGATCTAAAATATGCGAGTTCAAAAACTCATCCATGTGATCGAAACGATTTCTATTGCGGAATACATCTAACTGGCGCTCCAACTCTACCGCATCAATTTTCCCGCCTTTAAATTCATAAAGCGTTCTATACACATCGCTCATGGCCTTTTTAGGATCCAAACTAGCATAGTCGCCAGAACGATAGTTAAACATTTCCTTTTGGAAGTCCACCAATTCGGCACTGCTCATTTGATTAAGGTATCCACGATCTGGAAGGCCACGCAACACCAAGGTATTCGCATAGTCAATTTTCGCTGGCCCTTCTTTTCCCATTTTTGTGGTAATTACGATTACCCCGTTAGACGAGCGAACCCCGTAAATAGAAGCTGCTGAGGCATCCTTCAACACGGTCATGGTTTCCACATCATTCGGATTAATAGCCGTTAAATCGCCTTCATACGGCATCCCATCCACCACAATAAGGGGTGCAGCTTGCGCATTTAAGGTTGAGGTTCCACGCACCACAATCCCCACATCGTTCTTTTTATTCATCGGGTTTGCGGCGGCTTTATTTAAACTCAGGTTCATCCCCGGTAGCAAGCCCTCTGTCCTATCCAGGAAGTTGGTCTGCAAGCGGCTTTCCATGTCTTCGGCATTAATTTGCGCGAAGGAACCGGCAGCCCTTTCCTTACTGATCTTTTGGTAACCGGTATTCACCACCAGTTCAATGCCTTCAATGCTATTGTTAAGTTCTTCCAGTTTAATATCCCCTAATTGCGCTTTTGCGGAAAGCTCTACCGGCACATAGCCTACACAGGTAAAAACCAATACCTGCTTATCGATATATTGCTTATCGAAGGAAAACTCCCCATTGCTATTGGAAGTGGTAACCACATTGGTTCCTTTAATCCGGACAGTCACCCCACTCACCGGTTCCCCTTCCTCATTTACCACCCGACCGCGAATGCTTTGCTGCACATAAATAGGTGTTTCAGCAAGCTTAATCGGGTTATTGCTCGGCGAGGCTACAGCTTTCTCCTTGATAACGATGGTTTTATTCTCGATCTCATAGGTCAAGTCCAGTCCATTCAAAATCAAAGGCAAGGCTTCAGCCAAGGGCTTCCGAACAATGTTGACATCGATTCTTGCCGAAGGTTGAATATCTTGCGCCGACCATAAATAATGGTAGCCCGTTTGTTTATTAATATCCTTAAAGACTTGCCTTAAAGAGACCTTATCTCCTTTCAGAGACACCACTTGGGCCATCCCTGCCGACCACACCTGCGTCAGGAACATGGTCATTAAGACAGAAAAAACAGATAATCTCATAATACATCTTCTCCAGGCCCCGGCAGCAACTGGCTGACGGTCTCGTCCATAGCTTAATCCTGCAAAATAAGCCCGTTGTTGCGAGCCACTTTGCCCATAATTTTCATACATTTGATTAGGTTTTAAATAATTAATTTCACGATGATTGTTTGACCTATTATGAGCAGGAGCGCCGCAATCGCTTCTGCTTTTTTTGGTTATTTAGTATTCCTTTTCACTAAAATCTTCTGATCCTTCACGATAAACCGCACTTTACCGGTCAGCTCCAGAAGATTTAATATTTCTTTTAACTGCAAGTGTTTCGACACCAAGGCTTCAAAACGAATATCGGCCAAGCGTGCATCCTGCAGCTCAAACTTCACATTATACCAACGCTCCAATTGTGCAATAATTTCGCCCAATTTCTCCTCATTAAACACAAATTCGCCCTGTTTCCAAGCCATCACAGTACTCATATTCACGTTTTGTTTCTTCAGGCGCTGTCCAGTGGAAACCGCTTGTTCTCCCGGATATAACAGCATCTGCTGGGTATTCATGGCTATTTGTACCTGTCCTTCCAAAAGGGTTGTCGCTGTGGTCTTTTCTTCAGCAAAGGATTTCACATTAAATTGTGTCCCCAATACTTCCACGCGCTGATCTTTTGTCTGCACCACGAAGGGTAGTTTATTCGCCTTTCCCCAGGTACCTGGTAGCTGCAAACTGGCCACCTCGAAATAGGCCTCTCCCTGCAGATTGACGATACGTTGGTCTTTTAGGCTTTCGTAAGTTAGTGTTGTATTGGAGTTCAGCCATACCTTGGTGCCATCAGGCAAGGTCATGTTAAACTGTCCACCCATAGGTGTTGCAACCGTAAAAGAGCTTAAGGCCTGCTTTTCAGCCTGACTTAACACCGGATTTCCATCCGCATCTTTCATATTAGAGTCTATCCGAATGCCAGAAGCATCTTCCGAAAGCTCAATGGTCTGACCGTCTGCTAGAAGCAGCGTTGCCTTGTCGCTTCCTGGCTTGATGGAATCCGCAAATTGCTGATCTTCCTTGATTTTATTAGATTGATACAAGAATACGCCAAAGGCCAATAGGCACAGGGCAGCTATAGCCAGGGTCCACTTTACCCAAGCTTGTCCTTGCATCTTACGCACAGGGGTTTGCTGTGCAGGCTCAAAAAGCAGACGGTGCTTTTCCCAAGCCCCATCAGCATCCTGCTGCTTCAACTGCTGTAGATCCTGATACAGCTTTCCCTTATCGTCAAAATAAGTCAGCAAGTCCTGATTAACCGCATCTTCGGCCAACCAGCTTGCCAATTGATCCTTTTGCTGTTCATTCAAAGGCTCGATATGACGGTAGGCTAGAATCTGTATAATATGTGTAGGAATATTTTTCATAATGAAGCAATCCCTATAAAAACAAAATTGGGAAAGGATATCTCTACAAGGAAATCAAGAAAAGTGATAACACACTGTATTACAGCGAAATAATTTTCACAATTTATTAAAAATCGAAGAATAAAAGTAAGAATAGAAACTGCTCGGGAGATAGCTTTTCCTTGAGGAAGGATAGGCCCCTCGCCTTTTGGTTATACACCGTGCCGCGGGCTATGTTCAATTGATCGGCGACTTCCTGTGGTGTAAGGCCTTCAATAAACATCAGCTGCATCACCTGCTGACATTGATCCGGAAGTTGCCCAATGACTTGTTCAATTGTTTTCAGGGTTTCTAGATAGATGATTTGCTGTTGTACCGGAAAACTGGTCCATTGATCTTGCTGCGCCAGGTAATGCTCTTCCCGTTTTTGTAAACGCTTAAGCTTATCAAAATGATTTAGAGCCGCATTTTTACTGGAAATATAAAGGAAGCCTCGGATCCCTTCCAAGGAGTCGAAATCAGCACATTTATCCCATAATTTTAAAAACAGGTCATTCAGCATTTCCTCGGCCGGGAAAGTGTCAACACCCATTTTCTGAAGAAATAAACAAAGTGCGGGGTAATTCCTTTTGAAGATAATCTCAAAGGCTGCCGTTTCACCTCGTTTAAATTGCTCCATCAAGAATTGCTCATCTGTATGAAGGTCCCTTTTCACTATTCAATATTAAATAATTTTTAAGATAAATTGAACAGCTTCTTAACCTAGGAGCGCAGAAAGGCTGGAATTTAATAGTATTTCCGATATAAATCGTATATAATGGCTTTATCCCTATCGGTAAGTTGTCCGGTCAAATCCGTTTTCACGTACTTCTTTTTAAAGGCACGAATCGCGGCTTCTTGGTTTTTCATGTCATAACCAATCAGCTTCAGTGCATCTATAGGGTTAAAGGTTGCCGGGGCCGGCAATAAATAAGACTCATTATACCAGATCCCGAATCCACGCGCAGCTAGCTTATCCCAAGGGAAAAACACACTGGGATCGTCCTTTCTACCGGGTGCAAAATCGCTGTGCCCAATAAAATTAATCTGCGGGATATTGTATCGTGTTTTTAAGGTATCTAATAAAATAAGTAGGGAGTTGATCTGTGCTTCAGGAAAAGGTTCTCGGCCATTATTATCCAGCTCAATTCCTAAGGAAATGGAGTTCATATCGGTGATCTGCCCCCATTTTCCCCGACCAGCATGCCAAGCCCGAATATAGTCGTTCAGCATTTGCACCACACGACCGTCTCTTCCGATCACATAGTGGCTACTTACTTTTGTATGTGGCAATTGAAAGGTACGGATGGTTTGCGCGGTGCTCGACTGCGAAGTATGATGAATCATCACATACTGCGGCTTACGCCAGTCGAAATGCATGGCCTGCGCATAGTCGTATTCTTTATGAATACCGCTGTTGTAAATCAATCTTGCTTGTTCTTCGGGCGTCAGGGGCACACTATCTAAGGCACCCGCGACTCTTGCGGCTTGATTCGCCAATTGGCTCCCTACAGGAACCGAATCTATAATGACCTTGGTTTCTTCCACCACCTTAGCGGGGTTGATGACGGCCGTTTGCGGACTTTGCAATACCGTAGTTTTCTTGGCGGTCGAACAAGACGCCAAGAAAAACAAACCCAACCCTACACACAAACAAGATTTAAGTCTCAACATCTACACTATTTTGGTAAATTCAGCAGGACACCTACTGCTAAAGCCTGGTTCCATTGAATATTACCATCCATGGCTGAATCATATAACAAGGTACCACCTAGCGAAACATTAATTAGGGAAGTCACCTTCGCAGAGAAGGTCGCATCCAAACGGTGCGCCGGATCGTTCATATCCTGGTAATCTGCAAAAAGATTATAACGTGCTTTCAGGTTGATGTTTTTCGCAATATTACGGTCTAAGATCGCCGTTAGCTGGAAGGCCAGTTCGTTTTTAAAGTTCTTTCCTTCTTCTATACCGAATTTATCACCGGTACCTTTAGTTGGGTCTTTCGGAAACGGATAAACCCCATAACGCTGGAAGTAGGCCGCCGCCGAACGCGGTTTGATACGCTCGTCCAGAATAATTGTCTGACGGGCCGTACCTGTACCGAAACGTAAGGAGAAGGTATTATCCGGCTTGTACTCCAAACCCAGGGATTCCGTAAAGTAACCCGGCGACATAAAGGACGATTTTACACCAGTAATAGAATCCTGACCATCTGCATTCTTTGCATAGGTATAACTGTTATCGAACTGCGATTCAAAAGTAAACGAGGTATAGATCGCCCAACTTTTCGAAAGTTTATAGGAAAGTTTATTATCCCAGAAAATACGGTCATTATTCGGCTTTGCCATTTGTCCTTCATTCCGAATCTTTCCATATTTCATATCCAGCTCTGTGGTGAAGTTGAAATTATTCTTATTGTATTCTGATTTATGCCAGATTAAGCCCAAAACGGCCCAGGAGTTAATCCCCCCCAATTGCCAGTTATCACTGAAGGCGGCCTGGTTAAAGTTTACCCCCAACTTGGTCCAATGCTTCCAGTAGTTCACTTCCAAATCGAGTTTCGGGATAGGCACATTAATATTCTTTACATTCAGGGCCTTCCCTGCTTCCTTTTGGTTTAAGGAGCTATCCGGTTTTACGCGTAAATCTTTTAGATCCTGCGCTTGAGCTATTGAAAAACCAAGCATCAAAAGTAAAAATGGTACGAGGTAGAACTTTATCTTCATATTATTTTTATTGATTAACATCTAACTTTATATCGGGTAACTCCCGCAAAGGTCGCAAATTTGGGTGTAGTTTAAAGATTTCGTACTTACTTTTTATGTATTGCACCAGTTGATAGTGGTGCGACTGGGCCACAAATTCGTACGATGGCCTAAACAACTGCATAAACACCTTTAATTCTTCGCCTTCAAGTCCTATCAAATTCCGTACTAAATCTGGCGAAAAGTAAAAATCGACGATATTTTCTTCATGCATGCGCCCAATAAACTTGGTAAAACGGCGTGCGTTCCGTGCTTCCTTACTCACTAAATTATACAGCGCATCGATGCTTACTCCTGCACCCGTTGGGCCAACCGTAAAGTACTCTTGCGGGCCGGACAGTTCAAATGCTTTCTTATAATCCCGCCGAATTTCATTCAGCACATCATCGGGCGAACGACGAGCATACACGTTCACGGTTTCAATTTGCTTTACCGCCGGTTTCAGATTAATAATCAAGGCCTTCTGGCTCGTAAAAGTCAGCGTATCGGCTCTATAGCCCAATTTCTTGAGGGCAATCCGATCTCCGGGTTGCAGGTTTAGCTTAAATTCACCCCGCGCATCATTATACAAGAGTTCGTTATTGTTTAGGTTTTTGATCTGCACTTCTCCCAGGCGCTGCTTACTCTCCAGGTCATATACAATGCCCGACACCCCCTGTTGCCCTTGGCTGGCAAGCGGCAAAAGCAACCATCCCCAAAAGAGTAATACCTTTAGATTCTTCACTAATATAAAACTACATCTTAGATGAATAGGTTGCTAATATTTAACATCTTTTAATAGCCTCTGTAACTATTTTGATACGACAAGCAGCTGTCCAACGGCAAGCGTATCCCCGCTTAGCCCATTGAGCTCTTTTAGCATAGCTACAGTAACTTTATAACGATTGGCAATAGCATATAAGGTATCCGAAGCCTTTACTTCATGGATTAGCATGGCTACGGGCTTTTTAATTTCTTCTGTTTTTACGGCCGGTTCTTCCACGGCTTTCTCTTCAATAATTTCCTCTACCTTCTCGGCTCGCGCAATAACCTCCACAGGACGCTCGGCCACATCATACTGCTGCAGGTTGTAGCGTTCAATTAAATCGATGAGTAATTCCGGATAGCGCGGATTGGTGGCATAACCTGCGGCTTTAAGTCCGCGTGCCCAGCCTTTATAATCGTCTTTTCGAAGCGTGAAAAGACCCTCATAGCGTTTTCGAAGTAAAAATTGAGAGTGATCTTTAAAGGATTGCTCCGGGTTTTCATACACACGGAAACAATCGTTCACATGGTCGTCGGGGCGGTTTACAGACTTTCCGTTCCAGGTGCCACCACATTTAATTCCGAAGTGATTGTTCGCATTCACTGCTAGGTATGAATTGCCATTGCCAGACTCCAGTAGCGCCTGCGCCAATTTGATACTGGCGGGGATGCCATACCTATTCATCTCCTCAATAGCAATGCCCTTATAACGCTCTATATACGACAATCCCGACACGGCAGGCTTATTGCTGACCGTTGGGCGATGGCTTGATCCTGTCTGTCCGGAAGAGGGGTTTTTAAGGACGGTACTGCGTTTCGTTCCACATGAAACAAAAAATATGGCCAATACAATACTGGCCAATAACAATCTCCTTATCATTTCGTCAATGCGATTAATTCAGATTTATCTTCTCGTCGTACTTCTCTAAGTCGTACCTGTCAATTGTAGAAATCACTTTCCGCGACCAATCGCCGGTTTCCGAATAGCCCGAACGAGCGATTCCTTTCACCCAGGCTTTGTAATCATCGGAGCCGTGCTTGTCAAAGAGCGGTTGTGTAGCCTTACGACGTTGTAGAAGCCCTACAAAATCACGATAAGAATCTAACACCGAACCATAGCCCTTATAAGCCGAGCGGATTTTCTTACTGTTGTTCTTTCCTTTTATCCCGAAGTGGTTGTTCAAGTACCGCGCGATACGGCTGTTGCCGTAGGCACTTTCATGAATGGCGACCGCTAAAATAACGGATGCCGGCACTCCTGTTTCGCGCATAAGGCGTTGCGCAGCGTTGCTGTGCTTCTCAATATACGTCTTTGTGGTGTAGTCTTGCGCTTGCAAGCTAAAAGCTGTAATTACGGTAAGTATACATACCATAAAAATCTTTCTACAATGTTTTAGCATAAAACCTGTTTTAGTTTGACACTACTTTTTGCGTAGCACAAAAAGCCCATCACGTATCGGGAGGATTAATTTCTCTACCCGAGGGTCACTCGCCAGTGTTTGATTTAATTCTATGACTTGTTTTGTCTGACTATCGGGCTTCTCATCAAAAACCTTGCCTTTCCATAAGACATTGTCTACTAAGATGAGACCTCCTGGTCGAACACGGTCAATAAGTTCCTGATAATAATAGAGATTCCTTTTCTTGTCAGCATCTATAAAAACCAGGTCAAACTGACCTTCAATGGTTGGAATAACCTCCGCAGCGTCGCCAATATGGTAAACAATCTGCTGGGCAAACTCCGATTCATCAAAATATCCCTGAACGCGTTCTTCTTGCTCTTCATTGATATCGATGGTATGTAAAACCCCGTTTGTTTCCAGGCCTTCTGCCAAGCTTAAGGTAGCATAACCTGTAAAGGTTCCGATTTCAAGCGCCAATTGCGGACGAAGCAGTTTACTTAACATGGAAAGTACCCTTCCCTGATAATGCCCCGACAACATATGTGGCATGGTCTCGCGTAGATACGTCTCCCGATTGACCCTTTTTAACAACGCATTTTCCTCGTCGGTAGTATTCTCCAAATAGGAATTTAAACGCTCTACATCTTCAAACATACTGCGCAAAGATAAACATTCAGAGTTTATATCACAATGATATTTATCACAAACGCTTGTTACACAACACATTAAGAAGTAACAAGCAAATAAAAAACCCGCTTTTTAGGCGGGTTTTCAATCTCTTTACATTCGAAACTAATCCAAAGAAGCGGTAATTAAGCGCAAAAATTCCGAGCGGGTCACATCATTTTGAAAAGCACCGGTAAAAGCTGAAGTAGTAGTTACAGAATTTTGTTTCTGCACCCCACGCATCGCCATACACATATGCTTACACTCGATCACCACCGCAACACCAGCGGGCTTTAAAGTTTCCTGAATACAGTCGCGAATTTCATTGGTCAAGCGTTCTTGCACTTGCAAACGGCGTGCAAAAATATCCACTACACGCGGAATCTTGCTTAAGCCAACAATATGGCCATTGGGGATATAGGCAATATGGGCCTTCCCGAAGAAGGGCAACATGTGGTGTTCACACATCGAATACACTTCAATGTCTTTTACCACCACCATTTGGCTATATTCCTCTTCAAACATGGCGCTACGCAAAACCGCAGCCGCATCAATATCATAACCGTGCGTTAAGAATTGCAAGGCCTTGGCCACACGCTCAGGGGTTTTAATTAGCCCTTCCCGATTCGGGTCCTCGCCAATTGCGTCTAAAATATCTGTATAGTGCGCCGCAATGCGCTCCACTTGTTTACCATTGTATTGGTCTATCTTGATGTAGCCGTCTTGTTCGGCATGGTCAAAATCATGCATATTATTCATTTTATACGAGCCTTGTAGGGTTATTCGCCGAAGTATTCGACATAATTGTTTTCGGTTTCATGCAAGCGAATCGCATGCAAGATGACATTCTCCTGTTCAAAGAACGGTTTTAAGATGTTGAAGATCTCGATTGCAATGACTTCGGTAGAGGCCATTTTGTCTTTCATAAAATCCACATCAAGGTTTACGTTCTTATGATCCAGCTTATCAACAACCTCCGTCAATATAATTTCTTTCATGCGTTTGAGGTCAATCAGAAAGCCGGTTTCGGGATTAACATGTCCTTTCACGGTCACAAACAAATCATAGTTATGGCCATGCCAATTCGGATTCGAACAATTCCCAAAAATGCGTTCATTTTCCTCGAGAGACCAATCTTCACGATACAGCTTGTGGGCAGCATTAAATCGTTCGCGTCGTGTAATATAAATCATAGTACAAAGATAAATGAAATAAATGTAAATTAGCACCTATCCTTATTCCATATGAAAATTCTTATCGTTGCAGCAACAGCCCCAGAAATCGCAGAATCTATCTCATTTTTAGAAGAAAAGGGAATTGATTACCTGATTACAGGGGTAGGCATGGTGGCCACGGCATTTGCCTTGGGCCAACGTCTGGCGCAGCAACCCTACGACCTCTTGCTGAATGTGGGTATTGCCGGAACTTTCGATCAGCAGGAATCCTTAGGCCGTTTGTTTCGGATCGAAGAAGATCAGCTCTTTCAACTGGGTGCCGAAAACGAACAGGCTTTTATCTCCATTGAAGAACTGGGCTTTGGCGAGTCTCGCTTTTTCGCCCATTACAAAGGTCTACCTTTACCGGCAACTTACCTCAATTTGCCCGCTACCTCAGCGATCACAGTAAACAAGGTTCACGGATGCGCCGCACATATCGCCCAAGTTAGCAGCCAATTAGCACCCGGAAGTTTGGAAAGCATGGAGGGCGCGGCCTTCTTTTATGCCGCAAAACAAGCTCAAATGCCCGCAATTCAAGTTCGCGCCATTTCAAACTATATTGAAAGCCGCAATACCGCACATTGGAATATCCCCAAAGCACTGCTTAACCTAAACCAATGGTTGCAAGAGTTTTGCCGCCAACAAGCGTCATAATTTTGTGATTATTTACCCGCTAGGGCCGTGCTCGCTACAAAATAGTGCTTACACCCTACCTAATATTAAGAAATTATAGTATTTTTGCGTATCTAAAAAAGACACTATTCCTATACTGATGAGAGAAATACAATTCAGAGAAGCACTTCGTGAAGCAATGAACGAAGAAATGCGCAAAGATGAGACAATTTTTTTAATGGGCGAGGAAGTCGCTGAATATAACGGTGCATACAAAGTAAGCCAAGGCATGCTTGACGAATTTGGAGCCAAACGCGTTATCGATACACCTATTGCAGAGCTTGGTTTTGCAGGGATTGGTGTAGGTGCAGCGATGAACGGATTAAAGCCTATCGTTGAGTTCATGACCTTCAACTTCTCTTTAGTTGCAATCGATCAAGTTATCAATGCTGCAGCAAAGATTCACCAAATGAGTGGTGGTCAGTTCAGCGTGCCTATTGTTTTCCGCGGTCCTACAGGAAATGCCGGACAATTAGGTGCACAACACTCGCAAAACTTTGAAAATTGGTTCGCCAATACGCCTGGTCTTAAAGTGGTGGTTCCTTCCAACCCTTACGATGCGAAAGGTTTATTGAAGTCTTGTATCATCGATCCAGATCCGGTTATTTTCATGGAATCTGAGGTGATGTATGGCGATAAAGGACCAGTGCCTGAAGAAGAATACTACTTACCTATCGGTAAAGCAAATATTGTAAAAGAAGGATCGGACGTGACGATCGTTTCTTTCGGTAAAATGGTGCCACGTGTGGTTATCCCTGCCGTTGAAGAATTAGCAAAAGAAGGAATCCAAGCAGAATTGATCGACTTACGTTCCGTACGCCCTATTGATTTCCCTGCAATTATCGAATCGGTGAAGAAAACAAACCGCTTGGTTATTGTTGAAGAAGCATGGCCTCTAGCGTCCATCTCTTCAGAAATCACCTTCCATGTACAAAAACATGCCTTCGATTATTTAGATGCACCGGTTATACGTGTTACATCTGCTGATGTGCCTTTGGGTTATGCTCCTACCTTGGTAGAAGCATCTTTACCTAGCATCGCGAAAGTAGTGAAAGCCGTAAAAGAAGTATCTTACGTTAAAAAGTAAGAACAAACGCTATAAAAATTGAAAGCCTTCGAAAATTCGAGGGCTTTTTTTATGGGAAATAATTTGTATTTTCGACAAAATCACGGGCTAAACCATCAATAAAATGGATCCCTTAGAAATCCTTATTTATGAAAAAGATCTTATTAATCTTCGTACTCTCCGCAGCCGCACTTTCCAGTAAAGCACAACAGGTAAATTTCAAAATCAATGTCCCTTTAAATAGCGCGTACCAATCTGTAACGACTATGAAAACCGACCTTGATGGCGCGCAAAGTATGATTATGGATATGGTGGTTAAAAACACCCTAACCAACACCAAACAAGAAGGCGGTAACTTTACGTTCCAGTCGATAACAAACGCTGTAAAGGTGGATATGGACGCGGGTATGATGACCATGAGCTACGACTCAGAGAATCCTTCGGACGATGAAATGTCTAAAATGCTTGCCGGCGAGATGGATAAGTTAATCGGTAAAAAGATCACGATGAACATGAGCGCAAAAGGAGAACTGTTGAATTTTCAACAGGAAAACGAGGAGGATGGCCCTTCCAGCAACCCTTTTGAAAACATGGGAATCACGGCCAGCTACCCTGACAAGGCGGTAAACCCGGGTGAAACCTGGGAATCTCAAGTAGAAAACGCGGGCATGCTCGTGAAGATGCTGAACAAATATGTAGGAAAAACAGCAGATGGCTATGTAATTGAGTCTAAAGGCGAAGTGCTTTCTGAAACCAGTGAAAAATTAGGTGATTATTTAGCAAATTATACCTTAGACGAGAAAACCCACTTTACCAAAACCGCTACGATTAAAATGGATATGTCTATTCAAGGGCAAAAGGTTCTATCAGAGGTAGCCGTGACAAATACCCCAAAATAAGCCATTAAAAATATTTCATAAACGATTAGAATCCGCGTCTATTGATGCGGATTTTTTTGTGGGTATACGTTGGTAGGAGAAAGCTTTTGCTATGGCTTTTTCTTGGAGCTATTTACTTGCTTTTTAGATTCCTTTCACAGCCTATTGCTAAGGGGATTGATACGGGTGAGAAAGGGGTGAGAAAGGGAGGAGAAAAGAGAAAGGTGGGGTAGTGAAAATGGAGAGGAAGGAATGTCATCGTGAGCGGAGTCGAACCATTGGTACGTCAGTGCAATCAATCATATATATCACACTTATTATTAGCTCTTTACAGAAAAGTTTTGTTGGAAAATATTGCACAAAGCGCATTATAACGTACTACCAGTACTGACGTACCAGTCGTTCAACTCCGCTCACGATGACAGCACGATGACAAACTGATCAAAAAGCGATGAAAAAACGTTATCACCCCCTCTCCCAATACAACAAAAGCCCGATAAAATATCGGGCTTTTGTCTGCCATGCTATGGACTTTCTTATCTCAGCGTATTATTGCCGTTTTAACAGCTTACGCGTTTACTTCAGATTGGTATTGCTCTGCAGATAATAAAGCATCTACGTCTGCAGGGTTGTTTAATTTTACACGGATAATCCAACCTTCACCATAAGGGTCAGTGTTTACTAATTCCGGGGATGCATCGATAGCATCGTTTACTTCCAATACGGTCGCTGTCACAGGGAGAAACAAATCAGATACCGTTTTTACAGCTTCAATTGTTCCGAATACTTCGTTTGCAGCCACTTCTTCACCTACTGTATTGATGTCTACAAATACAATATCGCCTAACTCGCGTTGTGCGAAGTCTGTAATACCGATAACTGCTTCATCACCCTCTACACGAATCCATTCGTGATCTTTGGTGTATTTTAATTCAGAAGGAAAATTCATGTTTTTTTCGTTTTTCTATTTCCCCAAAAATAGGATTAAGAAAGGAGATTACAAATTTAAATGTATTTTTATACGATGAACAAGAGTATCGCCAAACTGGCTAAAATTGGCCAAAAGGAAGAAAGATTAATTCTAGGTTTAATGTCGGGCACTTCACTCGACGGTTTGGATGTGGCCTTATGCCGAATTACCGGTGCTGGTACCCAAAGTCAGTTGGAGCTGCTTCAATTTGATACCCTAGACTATCATGATGCTTTTCGGGATGGTATTCGACAAGTTTTTGCCAAAAGAACCATCGATCAGCAAAGCCTTAGTGGCCTGAATGCCTATGTGGGCAGTTACCATGCCGAGCTTATCCTGCAGGCCTTCGCTAAGTGGAACCTGCAAACCGAAGACATCGACCTGATTGCTTCGCATGGCCAAACGGTATTCCATGCGCCACAGTCCCTCACTCATGATAGTTCCTACCCGAACAGTACTTTACAGATTGGCGATGGCGACCATATCGCCGTGAAAACAGGCATTATCTGTGTGAGCGATTTCCGTCAAAAACATATTGCTGCCGGCGGTGAGGGTGCTCCCCTAGCGGCATATGGCGATTACCTGCTCTTTAGTTCAGCGCAAGAAAACCGCTTTCTCCTAAATATTGGTGGAATATCCAATTTCACCTTTCTGCCTCAATTGGGTACTTCCGCGAAAGCCTATGCTACCGATTTAGGCCCCGGCAATACCTTGATGAACCAATTGATGCATCGTGAGTATCAACAAGAAATGGATCGCAATGCCGAAGTAGCACTTGCGGGGCAGATCCATCAAGAATTGTTAGCCACCTTAATGGCGCATCCGTTTTTTGCTTTGGGCTTTCCCAAAACCACCGGCCCCGAGTTGTTTAACCTAGACTATGTGGCACAATGCCAAGCGGCATCCCAAAGCACAAACCTCACTGTGCCCGACTTGATGGCTACCTTAAACCGTTTTTCTGCGGAAACCATTAGAGCAGGAATTCAACGCGCAAGCGTAGGATTAGCCAATAAGAAGATTTATGTGAGTGGCGGCGGCTTGCACAACCCTATGCTATACCGTCAATTGCAGGAGGCATTTCCCGGCGAAGTGGAATCCTTTCAGGTGTTGAACTTGAATCCCGATGCGAAAGAAGCCTGCTTATTTGCCATACTGGCCAATGAAACACTTGCGGGCGATCCGAGCCATGTGACCCAAATTAAAGATTCGCCTGCTGTATGTATGGGGAAAATAAGCCTTCCCTATTGATCTAGGGCCATATGGATAAACTGCTTAAAGGGGATCATGCTTTCATAAGCTGCGATAACCCGATCTAAGGCTTTCGGACTTTCCATTTCCTTGCGGCTTAGGTTTTTCTGTAGAATAAAGCTGCGATGCTTTAAAAGGTCTATATGTTCATGATCGGCCCCATAGCCTGCTGGTGGACGACTCAACTTATCTTCTTGCGATAGATTTTCAGCCTTCCAGCCGCCCTTTTCTAGGGCTTTGAACAACTCGGCCGAGCTGTAGTCGATCTCTTGCCTGATGGCTTCTAAATGCTGTTTCTCTGGTCGCCAATAGCCAACAGCTAAAAAGGTGCCTTCCGGTTCGATATGAATGTAATATTCGGGTCCGGCAAGCTTACGCCCATCAACGGAAATACCCGCAGCAAACCAGGATTTATAGGGGTCTTTATTTTTAGAGAAACGAACATCACGGTAGATGCGAAACAGGCATTTTTTAGCTTGAATCTCTTCGTTGATATGTGGGTCGACCTCCGATAAGCGTTTAATGATGCCTTCAATAAACTGGAGCACATCGTTCAAAGCCGCCTCATAGGCTGGTTTATTGGCTTGAAACCATTCTCTATTGTTATTTTCTTTCAGCTGGGCTAAAAAATCAAAGGTAGCTGGAGCAATGTTCATTTCCGATTAGATTAAAGTAAGTGCTAAGAATACCAAGGGTGCCGCAATCAGGAGTCCGTCGAAGCGATCTAGGAAACCGCCATGGCCGGGAAGAATCTGTCCGGAATCTTTAATGCCTAAGTTGCGTTTTAGCATAGATTCCACCAAATCGCCCAAGGTACCGAATACCCCGATAATCAGGGCTACCGTCGCCCATTGCCATTTCGGCAAAGATCCAAAATACTGTTCCAAATTAAGGGCGATTAATACCGCAAGGGCAATGCCACCGATAAATCCTTCCCAGGTTTTGTTAGGGCTTATTCGTTCGAATAATTTATGTTTCCCGAAGGCACGGCCGGCCAAGTATGCTCCTGTATCGTTAGACCATAAGATGATCAGAAAGCCTAAGGGAATATAAGGATTAAAGGTTCCTTGAATAAAGCCCAGGCCTACAAAGAATAAAAAAGGCACACAGGCATAGAAAATTCCAAGATAGGTATAAGCAATATCGTGAAAGGGCTTTGGGCGTTTTAAATAAAGGGAAGCAATAGCAATGAAGGATAAGAGCGGCAAAACAAGCCACAGGTATTTATTGGCAAGGTATCCCAATTGATTTGCGCCGACCAGGCCGGCTAATACCGCGCTGCTCAGCAAGCCCAAAACCAATAGTGGCTGAACCTCTTCGCTTTTACAGATTAGGAAAAACTCTCTGGCGGCCAATACGCCTAATAAGCCAAAGAAGGCCGCAAAAACCGTTGCGTTCAACAAGGTGGCCAGCACCAGTACAATAACAAAAAATAAACCGGTAATTGCTCTAGTCTTCATGCGTTATTTCTTCATCATTGAAACTATCCATTAAGGCCGTGGCCTCCAACACATGTTCGTTATCGACATATAGTTCGATTACACCAAAATGATAGGATGAATCTTGTTTATTAAGCAATACTGCTGGAATATTGTTTTCAACGAGCATCTGTTTAATAATTTCTCCCTGCAGGGCATTGGTAAAAACCTTTATTTTAGTCCAGTTCGGATTCATAGGAATGATTTACAGCTAATGATTTTTTATAGAAATAATAACCAATAAGCAAGGCTAGAATAAAGCTGCTTAGGTAAATAATAGGCGAATAGGCTTCTGTGCGTTGCAGGTCTTCGAAGGTTTTGCCTTGCGCATGGAAAATAAAGGCCATAATGGTTACGGTGGCATTATTGACGAAGTGGGCAAACACAGGAACCCATATGTTCTTGGTCCACACGAAGGCATAACCAAAGACTAAGCCTAAGATCATGCGGGGGAAGAAGCCAAAGAACTGTACGTGGATGGCCGAAAAGATAATCGCGGTGAGCCAGATAGCGGCATGCTGATTATTGAATAGCCGAAAGCAAATGTTCTGTAGGGCGCCACGAAAGAAAAACTCCTCTACAATGGCTGGAATAACAGCCATTACCAATAGGTTGGTCATGAGATTTCCGAAACCATCGGTCATCACCAGGCTTTTTGTCAAGTTGCCCATGGCATCCTCTTGGGTTCTCATCCAAGTTTCTACCCCTTCCATAGAGCCGGGTAGCTTCATATCCATGTTCCACAGGCTAATCAGCTCCATGAGTGGACTGAAGGCCATTAAAAACAAAAAGCTGAGCCCTAGGAAAGCGGTTAAACCCGCCTTTCGTTGCGGGAAATATTGGTATTGAAAGCGCTCGATACGTTGTAATAGCAGGGCAGGGAACAAAAATGTCCCTAAACTGCTTCCCCCCAATAACAGATAGAGCATTGGTCTATTGTTTTCGGCAAGCAAAATAGGCGATGCCAAGCTTGCCAAATCAAGCTTCCCAGTAATCAGGGTAAAGGCCAAGATCAGAATAAGCTGGGAGGCAATGGCTCCAAAAAATGTAAGCCCCAATAAAGTAATTAGGGATAACCAAGGTGAATGTGGTTTGCTTTCGTGCATAGGGGCTAGGGTTAAATCGAGCAGCCATCAGGGCCACAGCTGGCACCTCCATCCTGTTCGTTCAAATGCTGGATGCTTGGGTTTTTACTTTTCCACTCGCCAAAGCTTTTCTCCAATACCTCTACAAAAGCGGCCGTTGGCTGCGCGCCAGAAACGGCATATTTGCGATCGAACAAGAAAAATGGAACCCCCCGGATACCGATTTGACGGGCTTCCTGCAGGTCTTGCTTCACTTCGTAAGCATAGCGTTCATCGCTAAGGGCTTCACGGGCTTGGCTGGCATCAAAACCTACAGAAACAGCAAGGTCAACCAGGGTATCTACATCCTCTATATTTTTGCCTTCTACAAAATGTGCTTCAAAAAGATGCTCTTTCATGGCCGTACCTTTTCCTTGCGTTGCTGCAAAGTGAATTAAGCAATGCGCTAGGAAGGTGTTGGCCGGAATATTCGTTTGGAAATCGATGGTTAGGCCGACATGTTTGGCCATTTCTACAACATGGGCGGTCATTTCATGCACCTGTGCTTCCGGCATGCCTTTAGACTTTCTCAGCATGGAAAATACAGTCTCCCCGGGAATAAAATGGTATTCTGGGTTTAGCTGATAACTTTTATACTGAACTTCTATCTCGTTAGCAAAGTCTACCGAGCGCAATGCGCTTTCAAAATGATGCTTCCCGATATAACAAAAGGGACACATGATGTCGGACCAAATTTCTATAAGCATCTTCAAAAATAAGGTTTTCGCCCCATTAAAAGAAAAGCCCCAACAATTGTCGGGGCCTTTTTGTTAATTTACACGGACAGGGTCTGCCGGCTTTTTCAATTCTTGGTATGGATAGGTTTTCATTTCCTCCAGTAAAAGCTGTACGGTACGCTCTAACTGTGGATCCTTTCCTTGCAATAAGTTTTTTGGTGTTTGCTCGACAAAGATGTCTGGTGCTACCCCTTCGTTTTCGATGATGTAGTTTCCTTTTAAATCGAAAACCCCAAAGTTTGGCGCGGTAACTCCACCCCCATCGATCAACGGTGGGTAACCGGAAATACCAACCAAAATACCCATGGTGGTGCGGCCAACCAACTTGCCTAGGTTCTTGAAACGGAACATATAAGGCATCATATCGCCTCCGGAGCCTGCATTTTCATTAATAATCATGGCTTTAGGGCCGAAGATTCCGTTTCCTGGTGTGGTAAAGCTTTTGCCATCGCGTATTCCCCAACCCGCAATAAGCTCGCGAGATAATAGATCGATCACATAATCGGCTACCGAACCACCACCATTATTACGTTCGTCTAATAACAGGGCTTTCTTGTCCATTTGCGAGAAGTAATAACGGTTAAAAGAGGTATACCCCTCACGACCGGTATTCGGCATATAGACATAGGCAATTTGCCCGTTACTCAAGGCGTCTACTTTCTTGCGATTCCGCTCTACCCATTCCTGACGACGTAGTCCTATTTCATCGCTGAATGCAATCGGGCGAACAATGACATCACGGGCGCCTGAAAGGCTTGGTTTATCATTTACTTTTAGGTAGATCTGCTTGTCTACGGTATAATCAAACAAGCTGTAGATATCCATATCTGCCGTCAGCTCTTTCCCATTCACAGCCAGGATATACATGCCTTCACGAATATTTAAGCATGGTTCGGCTAATGGCGCTTTGAAGGATGGGTTCCAGTCTAAACGGTTATAGATTTTCTTGATCTTATAGCGGTTGTTTTCGATGGCATAATCTGCCCCCAATACACCGGTAGAAACCGACGGTGCTGAAGGTTCATCACCCGGAGTAATGTAGCTATGACCAACAACCAACTCGCCCATCATTTCATTAAGTAAATAACCTAAGTCAGAACGGTGATTGACATAAGGCAGGAACTTCTCGTATTTCGCACGAACGGCATCCCAATCTGCACCATGCATGTTCTCTACATAGAAAAACTCCTTCTGCATGGCCCATACTTCGTTGAAGATCTGATTCCACTCAGCAGCAGGATCAACCTGTAGCTTGATATTATCGGTTTTCAGCTTACCGGAGTCGCCTGCAGGCTTCTGACCGGCATTTACAATATAAAAGCCTTGGCGATTGCCGTAGAGCATTTGCTTGCCATCTGCAGATATACCGAAGCCGGAAGCATTCTCAACCAGCGTCTTTTCTTCTAATTTATTGAGATCTAAGGCGTAGATATTTCCATCGCGCATGTAGATCAGCATGTTTTCTACATGGCCATTGAAGGCATAAGCTCCGGAACGAATCGGCAAAGCTACGATACGGTTATTCAGGTTTTCGTAGTCAACCTTTACCAGTTTCACGGCTTCTTTCGGTTTTTCGGCAGCTTTATCTTTATCGGAAGAATCCTTTTTGCTATCCTTTTTCTTGGCTGTTGCTTTGTCTTTGTCCTTTGCAGGCTCTTCTTTCGCTGGAGCCTCTGTTTTTACCGTCTCTTCATCACTTTCGTTTTTGAAGATGGAAGGCGTTTCGCTGGACAAAATAAAGGCATAACTGTTAAATTCCGGACGACGATCATAAGCGGTCATATGCAATCCGGAGTTCGTAAGGCCAATATTCGTGCTGGCATTGAATACCAGGTATTTGCCATCGCGCGTAAAGACAGGCTGGCTAACTGCACTCATCCCATCGGTAATCTGTTGCGATTGCTTGGTATCTAGGTTATAGATAAATACCGCATTAACCCCATTCGGAAGTACCTTGTTATAGGCAATCATCTTGGAATCGAAGGACCAGTTTGGCTGGAAAGGATTGTATGATCTTCCCGTATGCGAGCCTTGGTAATCATCGGCCACCTTGGTAATCTGCTTGGAAGCAATATCAATATAGTACAAGTTTAAATGCGCATCGTTAAAGAAGAGCTTCTTGCTATCTGGCGACCATACAGGCTGAAAATAGAAGTTGGAATCGCCTAGTTTAAGATAGGTAGGTTGATCCATCGCTTTCTGATCACGCAAAACCAACTCATAGCGTCCGTTTTTATCAGATAAATAGGATATCCATTTACCATCCGGCGACCAAGCTGGGAATCGCTCATGAGAACCAGGCGCATTGGAAATATTGCGGGCATCCCCTTTCTCCTTCGGCACGGAGAAGATTTCTCCACGCGACTCAAATAAAGCCCGCTGTCCGGTTGGGGAAATATTCCAACCACGCACCGACGACATCATCTCTACATAGCGAGGACGCTTGTAAACAGCATCTGCATTCAAATGAATGGCAATAGCTTGCTGGTTGTTTGTGTTGGTGTTCAATAAATGGATTTTCCCGGCTTGCTCGAAGACTAACTCCTGGCCACGGCCCTGTAAAGTACGGACATCGTAATCTGTGAAGTTGGTTAACTTGCTTACCTTTTTGGTTTTTACATCATAACTGAAGACATTGACAATCTTATCGCGGTCGGATAGGAAGTATACCTTATCGCCTAACCATAATGGCTTCACGTCATTACAACGCTCACCAGGTACAACCTGGATGTCTTGGGTCTTGGTGTCAAAGATCCAAATGGACGGCATACCGCCCCCTCTATAGCGCTTAAAAGCAACGTTTTCACGATCGGTAGGATCGGTGTTTTTAATATAAGCCCAATAGCGTCCATCAGCAGATGGTGAGCCCTGGGTTGCTTCCGGCATCATAAGCGGCTTATCTAAAGCGCCGTTCAATTTAGCGCGGTATAGGCGTGATCCTAAGGAATAATCGAATTCCCGCACGGTCGAAAAATACAATTCATCATTCGATAACCAGCCACGAATCATCTCGGAAGCCGGGTGATTGGTAACTCTTTTGGGCTCGCCACCATGAATGGATACAACATACACATCGGTATTCCCGTCGTAATTACCACTGAATGCAATCAAGGAACCATCCGGTGAAAAAATAGGATTCCGCTCGACAGCAGGATTAACCGTCAGGCGGCGCGGATGCTGTCCGTTTTTGTCGGCAATCCAGATGTCTCCGCCGTAGGCGAAGGTAACATGCTGATCGGAAATGCTGGGGTGTCTGAGGAGGAGGGTTTCTCCTGTGGTTTGAGCAAAACTAACATTTGTCGCTGCTAGGGCGAGAACGGTTAATAAATGTTTTAGCATATAATCAAGAGCTGTTTATAATAATTGTGTATAAATAGTCCTCGAAGATAAATTAATTTTCTGGCTCTATCTATATGTCTAAATAGTTTTACAATTCTCTGCTAATCTTGCTAATATTTGCTAAAAGAGCAGCATTTCTTGCTAAAACCACATAAAAAAAGCCAGACTAGGTCTGGCTCTTCAATATGGTTAAAGAAGCTTATGCTTCCTCATTTGCGATTTCTTCATCCACAAGGATACGTCCGCAGTGCTCACAAATAATGATTTTCTTGCGCTGACGGATTTCCGATTGTAATTGAGGTGGAATCTTGTTGTGACATCCGGAACAGCTATCACGTTCGATAGAAACGACAGCTAAACCGTTGCGGAAAGATCTGCGAAGCTTGTTTGTCACTTTTAACAAACGATCTTCGATGTTCTTTTCTGCCTCTTCTACACCCTTCATTAATTGATCCTCTTCTTTTTGAGTCTCAGAAGTGATGTTTTCAAGCTCTTCTTTCTTACCGTTTAATTCTGCTTTGCTGAAATCAACATTCTTCAAGGTCGCTTCGTACGATTCTGTTTTGTTCTTGATTTCAAACTCAGCTTCACGGATGCGTTTTTCACATACCTGAATCTCTAGGCCTTGAATTTCAATTTCTTTAGAAATAGCGTCGTATTCACGGTTGTTCTTAACCTCGTTTAATTGAGCTTCGTATTTTTTGATGGCGGTTTGCGAATCCTTGATCATGTTCTTACGCTTCACAATAGAATCCTCCAATTCGTCCAATTCATTACGAATCTTCTCAATACGTGTATCAAGACCTGCGATCTCATCCTCAAGGTCTGCTACCTCAATAGGTAACTCGCCACGCACCTGGCGAATTTTATCGATTTGGGTTTGGATCGATTGCCAAGCCCATAATGCTTTTAGTTTTTGTTCTACGGTTTGTTCCATTAACTGTAGTAATTTATAGGATTTGTGTCTATCTCCGTCAATAGGACAGCAAAGTTAGCAAATTTTTTCTGAATTATATCTAATAATAATTCTTGGGTAAATTGTTCACTTTCAAAATGTCCGATATCTGCAATGATGATTTTCCCTTCGGCATCGAAAAACTCATGATACTTGTAATCGGCAGTAATAAAAATATCAGCGCCCGAGCGAATCGCATCGCTTAATAGAAAGCCTCCTGCCCCGCCACATACCGCCACTCTACTGATAGGTTTATCCAAAGATTTGGTGTGACGAATAACTTTTAGCTTGAATTTATCTTTTAATAAGGCGTAAAATGCAGATGCTTCCATTGGTTCTGGAAGATTGCCAATAGCACCCGAACCTACATAGGAATGGGTATTATCTAAGGTAATAATATGATAGGCAACCTCCTCATACGGATGAGAAGCAAACATCGCCACGAGTATCTGCCGCTCCAATTGACTTGGATAAATCAATTCTATCTTCGTTTCTTCAACACGCTCTTGCGCTCCTACAGATCCAATGCTTGGATTTGCACCTTCTAAGGGACGGAAAGTTCCGTATCCTGCAGTGTTATAGCTGCATTGATCGTAATCGCCGATATGCCCTGCTCCAGCGTCAAATAGGGCAGCACGTACTTCATCAACATGCGTGCGTGGCACATAAACCACTAATTTCTTCAGCAAACCTTGTTTAGGACGTAAGATGGCTTGGTTTTCTAAACCCAAGGTATCGGCCATTTTAGAACTCACACCGCCTTCAATATTATCAAGATTGGTATGAATGGCATACAAGGCGATATTGTTCTTAATAGCTTTGATGACTGTTCGCTCTACGTAATTCTTTCCGTTCAGCTTTTTTAAACCTGAAAATACAATGGGGTGATGCGAAATAATTAGATTACAGCCTTTTTGAATGGCATCTTCTACCACTTCTTCGGTACAATCCAAGGATATTAAGGCTTTGCTGACTTCCTGATTCGGATCGCCAACCAATAAGCCTGAATTATCATAACTCTCCTGGTAATTTAAGGGTGCAAGCCCCTCCAAAAACTGGGTAATATCTTTAATTTTCATTGTTTGCATGCTTATTTAACTGTTCTTCCCGCCATTTATTGTGTTCCAATAGTAACACCCGATACTGATTAACCTTATACCAATAGGAAATAAAATAGATAATACTAACGATCATCCCTAGCATTTTCCAAAACAAAGGAAATGGAAAACTATAAATCAGGAAAGACCAGGCGTAAGTCATCCCTGCGCCTAAGGCCGGGTTATTCTCTACGGGAATCTTCCGATCGAAAAACTCATTGTTCAAGGAATAGGAAAGTCGGCGGGCCACTTCAAAGTTCCAGTAGATATTAAATAATGGAACCGCCAGAAACCAAACCTGATTGGGTAATATTGCTTGGTTTTCCTTGGAAATTAATTTGAGGGTATTCCTCACGGTCATGGCAAATAGAATCCATACCGCAAGGACAAGGATTAAAAAAAAGATACTGAGGCGTTGTATTTCCGCCGCAAGTTCAGGTGAGAGGACTTCGGGCATGTAATCTTATTCTGCTTTACAATATAATCATAAATCCTTTTCAGGAAATCTACTTCACTCAAAGGTACAATTCTCAAAGCAAATCGTCAGCTTTAGTTTGCACCCTAGCCTGCATATAGTAAAAAGATACAAGGTTTCTTGTGCAGGTCTACCGTTTCCGATCGCCACTTTTCAATAGTCTGCGTTCGGATGTACTCATCCGGAGCTGTCAGATTACAAGCGATACACAATCTAGTTTGCGGCTTGCAACTCTTCAGTAATTCCGAAAGCAATTGATTGTTACGAAAGGGCGTTTCTATAAATAGCTGGGTTCTTTTTTCACGCTGGCTTTCCTGTTCCAGGTCTTTTATTTTCTTGCTTCTAGCCCCTTTGTCGATGGGTAAATAGCCGATAAAGCTAAAATTCTGACCACTAAATCCGGAAGCCATTAAGGCTAAGAGTATGGAACTCGGGCCTATCAAAGGCACTACTTTAATTCCTCGTTTGTGGGCCTCGAATACAACCTCTGCTCCAGGATCAGCAACGCCAGGACAACCGGCTTCAGACATTAAGCCGATATCCTCCCCACGCAATGCCCCCGCTAATAACTCTTGATAGTTCACTTTATCGCGTACATGCTTTCCATAGTCATGAATCCGAAGCTCTTGTTGTGGCGTTTTCAAGCCCGCAGCCTTTAGGAACTTCCGTGCGGTCTTTTCATTCTCTACGATATATTCCTTAATATGATCAATCAACTCCAATTGAAAAGGCGTATAAGAAACGTGTTCTGCCCCCTCCGCAAGAGGAACCGGAATTAAATAAAGCGTACCTTTCGTCATGTTACAAACCTACTTATTTCTTCCTGTAAAATGCGTGTTTTCTTGAAATAATAGCCTTTTGGAAACTAGGTATTCGGGTTTGCTGGCCACCCTAAAAATAGCCCTTTTTTTATTCATAGAAGCCTTATTTACCAATGCTTTATGTAATATTATTGTCTAAAAAGCTTTCTCCTTTCAAACCTTTAACAGTTTCTATTTGTCTAATTATACAGAATTAATATATTTGGCTTAATGACTACACAAACGACATCAGGCGTAAAAATATCGGTCGAATCGATTTATCAATCCGAATATTCTAATCCGGAGAATCAGCACTTTATGTTTGCTTATCGGATTACGATCGAGAACCAAAGCGAATATACTGTTCAGCTGATGCGTAGACATTGGAATATCATGGATTCTATTGGCAGCAATAAGCAGGTGGATGGCGAAGGTGTGGTTGGTGAGCAGCCTATCTTAGAGCCAGGTGAAGTACATCAGTATGTATCGGGCTGTAACCTAAAAAGCGAGATGGGCTTTATGGAGGGCTATTATGAGATGCTGCGACAGTTTGATAACTCCACATTCCATGTCCATATCCCCCGCTTCAATCTGATTGCCAGTTACCGATTAAATTAAGCTTTAGTCAATCTTCTGTATACTTTTCATTTTAAACTAAGTAGTACTAACAAATATTTAATAATTTTGTGCTTGGATAATTACGTCAAATTAACAGGTGAGTATACTAAGCACAGAACAGGTTAGTCATTCCTTCAATGACAAGTGGCTATTTACCGATCTACATTTTGCGCTTCAAAAAGGAGATCGTGTAGCCTTGGTCGGGATCAACGGAACAGGGAAATCTACCCTCTTAAAAATCCTCGCAGAGATCATCATTCCGAATAAAGGTCGGGTAGTTAAAGAAAAAGGGCTTCGCATTGGATACCTTCATCAAGACCCTGACTTTTCAGATTTAAAAACCATCAACGATTTCATCTTCAGTGCTGAAAACGAACAACAGCAGTTGATTAAAGAATATGAGGAATTAATTGATAATCAAGATGTTACCTCTAAAAAGTTTACCGAAATAACCGATAAACTGACGGCATTGAATGCCTGGGAATATGAAAATAACATCAAGACCATCTTGAGTAGGTTTCAGATTACCAACTTTAATCAGCGTATCGATTCTTTAAGTGGCGGTCAGAAAAAACGCCTTGCTTTAGCGAAGCTTTTGATAGATGAACCGGATATCTATATCCTGGATGAGCCGACCAACCACTTGGATATTGAAACCATTGAATGGTTAGAAAAGCTGCTGACTACCGGTAATAAAACCGTGTTGCTAGTCTCCCACGATCGTTACTTCTTAGACAATATCTGTACAGAAATACGAGAATTAGATCAAGGATCGGTGTACCTCTATAAAGGCAATTACGCTTACTTCTTGGAAAAGAAAGCCGAGCGTGAGGCGAATGAAATCTTAGCGGCAGACAAGGCCAGAAACCTATGGCGCAAGGAACTGGATTGGATGCGTCGGCAGCCACAGGCCCGAGGTACCAAAGCCAAAGCAAGAATAGAATCTTTCTATGACCTGGAAGAAAAATCCAAAGGACCTAGAAAGAAAGATCAGGTTGAGTTAAGTGTCAAGGTATCGCGGCAGGGTAACAAGATTCTGGAACTAGAGAATGTTGGCTATTCCGTTCCTGATAAAACCATCATTAAGGATTTCAGCTACACCTTTAAAAAGGGAGACCGTATTGGTTTAGCCGGAAAAAATGGATCAGGAAAAACGACCTTCCTTAACCTTATTACCGGAGCCATCTCCCCTACCCATGGTGAACTCTCCGTGGGAGAAACGACTAAGTATGGATATTACAAACAGGAAGGGTTAAATGCCAAACCTGAAGAAAGAGTATTGGATGTGGTAAAGAATGTAGCCGACTTCATCGAGATGAAAGGAGGTGAAGTTATTACTGCCTCGCAGCTCTTAACGAAGTTTCTCTTTCCGCCAGAAAAACAATTCGGCTTAGTAAGTAAGTTAAGTGGTGGCGAGCGGAAGCGACTACAGCTTATGCGCGTCTTGATGGCCAACCCCAACTTCCTTATTCTGGATGAACCTTCCAATGATTTGGATATCGACACCTTAAATGTCTTGGAAGATTTCCTAGAACAATATCCTGGAATTCTCGTTTTAGTTTCACACGATAGGTACCTCCTAGATAAGTTAACAGAACAACTATTCATCTTCCCGGGTGAAGGTGAGGTGGTGATCTATAATGGTAATTATGCAGACTATAAATTAGAGCAAGAAGAGCTAAATAAGAAACCAGAGAAAAAAGTAGAGAAGGCAAAGCCTGTAGAAAAAAAGCAAAAGCTAAGTTATAAGGAACAACGCGAATTTGAAAATTTAGAAACTGAGATTGCCTCCTTAGAAAATAGCATAGCCGAGAAAACTGAAGCACTTTCTACGACAAACGATCATATCGAATTGCAGAAGATCGCCGAAGAAATAGAAAATGAAAAGCTAGCGTTAGATCAGAAAACAGAACGTTGGTTAACCCTAGCAGAATTTATATAACGTTTCACGTGAAACAGGAAGGCTCCAGGAGGCCCATAGTTCCACGTGAAACACATTAAAATTATATGTTTAAAAAATACAATGTAATTGTCGTTGGAGCCGGACACGCCGGATGTGAGGCAGCAGCAGCGGCAGCAAACTTAGGCTCATCTGTCCTACTCATCACCATGAACATGGGTGTGATTGCACAGATGAGTTGCAACCCGGCCATCGGTGGTGTAGCCAAAGGACAGATCGTTCGGGAGATAGATGCCATGGGTGGATACACCGGAATCATCGCCGACAAATCGACCATACAATTCCGCATGCTCAACCTTTCCAAAGGCCCAGCCATGTGGAGCCCGAGAACACAAAACGACCGCATGCGCTTCGCCGAAGAATGGAGATGGCAATTGGAATCCATCCCCAATTTAGATATATGGCAAGATACCGTCAAGGAAGTCATCGTAGAAAATGGTCGCGCAAGAGGAGTCATCACTTCTATGGGTATCCGTATTGAAGCAGATGCCGTAGTTTTAACCAATGGTACCTTCTTAAATGGAGTGATCCATGTGGGCGAGAAAAAGTTTGGTGGAGGCCGCACCGGAGAAAAGGCGGCAACCGGATTAACAGAGCAACTCGTATCCCTAGGCTTCGAATCAGGCCGCATGAAAACCGGTACTCCCCCACGCGTAGATGGAAGAAGTTTAAATTACGCCCTAATGGAAGAGCAATGGGGCGATGCTAATCCAGGACGCTTCTCCTATACCAAAGTAGACATGCCGACAGAACAACGCTGCTGTTGGATTACCTATACCAATGCAGCGGTTCACGAAGTTTTAAAAACAGGCTTCGAGAAATCACCCATGTTTACCGGTAGAATTAAAGGCCTAGGTCCTCGCTATTGTCCATCCATTGAAGATAAAATAAACCGCTTTGCAGAACGCGAGCGCCATCAGATATTTGTTGAACCAGAAGGATTCCGTACGGTAGAAATATATGTCAATGGTTTCTCTACTTCTTTACCAGAGGATGTTCAATTAAAAGCATTACAATTAATACCAGGATTTGAAAATGCAAAAATGTATAGACCGGGATATGCTATCGAATACGATTACTTCCCTCCTATGCAATTGGATTTAACCCTCGAAACCCTATCGGTAAAACACCTCTTTTTTGCTGGACAGATTAATGGTACCACCGGATATGAAGAAGCCGCAGCACAAGGATTTGTTGCCGGCATAAATGCGCACCAACGCATTAACGATTTGCACGAGTTAATACTAAAACGTTCCGAGTCTTATATCGGTGTATTGATCGACGACTTAGTAACCAAAGGAACGGAAGAACCTTATCGTATGTTCACCTCCCGTGCGGAACACCGTTTGCTCTTAAGACAAGATAATGCCGACATCCGTCTAACACCAATCGCCCATAAATTAGGATTGGTATCCGATGAACGTTTGCAAATTGTAGAAGACAAAATCAAAAACTCCGATCAGCTGGTCGAGTATATGCGTAATACATCAATCGCAGCGGAAGCCATGAATCCTGTATTGGAAGAAAAAGGCTCCTCCCCTATTTCACAAAAATCGAGACTCTTCAATATTCTTAGCAGACCTCAAATCGAATTAGCCGATTTAAGTAAAGCCGATGCAAACATTGCTACTTACTTTAATCAGTACGATGCTGAAACTTTAGAGCAGGCAGAGATCAAAGTAAAATACGATAGCTACTTTGAGAAGGAAATGGAGATAGTTAACAAAATGAAAAAAATGGAAGACAAAGAAATTAATCCTGACTTTGATTATAATTCCCTAACTTCCCTTTCCATTGAAGCCAGACAAAAGTTACTAAAGGTAAAACCAAGAACATTAGGTCAGGCATCGCGTATTTCAGGAGTATCACCTGCGGATATCAGTGTTTTAATGGTACATATGATTTAAACATCTGATAATCAGTATATTAATACAATAATTCAAAAACTCATTTAGAAGCGATATAACAACATAAATTAAATTTTATGATAACAGACTCCAAAAAAGATAAAAACGCAGTACAACGCTTAATAATAGGCTTAAAAACAAAATGGCCTCTTTTAATGCTTTTAACTGTTATCTGTTTGAGTTTTTCTCAATGTGCCAATATGCAAAGGCCTAATGGCGGTCCCAAAGATTCCATTCCACCAAAACTCTTAAATGAATCGCCGGCCAACCTGAGCAGAAATTTTAAAGAAAAGGAAATAGTATTGACTTTTGATGAGTACATTAAAATTGCAAACCAGCAAAAAGAATTTACCATTTCCCCGGATGCCAATGAGCAACCTCTCTTCAAAATCAGAAAGAAGAACCTGCACATTACCCTTCCGGATTCTTTGGAAGCCAATACCACCTATACCATCAACTTTGGTAAAGGCCTTGTAGATTATAACGAAGGGAATCCCCTACCAAACTATACCTATGTATTCGCAACAGGCGATCAGCTCGATTCCTTAACGATCTCCGGTAAAGTACAGAATGGCTATACCAAAGCTTTTGACTATAACTTAGACAAAGATGTGAATGTCATCTTGATTCCAACAAGTCGTGATAGCATCTTCGGAAAGAAAAAAGCTTCGTACTATACCGCCGTGGATTCCTCTGGAAATTTCCAATTCAAAAACTTACGGGAAGACACCTACCGTATTTACGCCATTAAAGAACAAAACAACGATAAAATCTTTAACGGCCAAGATGAATGGATCGGATTCTTACAAGATAGTATTGTGCTGACGGAGAACCTAGCAGACGTTAAGCTATCCTTCACCAAAGGTAGAGCAGCCATCTTCCGTAATATGGAAAAGAAAATGGATAAGGATGGAAGTATACTCTTAACCTTCAATAGAGGTATAGATGATCCCAGTATCCGTATTCTGTACCCCGCGGATATCGATGCGAATAAACTCGTTAAATTCAACGTGAATAACGATACAGCGAAGGTATATTTTGAGCCTAAGGAAATTGATTCCATCAACTTCGAAGTAGCTGAAGCTGGAAAGGTATTGGATACCATCAAGTTTAAAAAGCCCAGAAACCTGAAAGTTGAGCGAACGATAAGTCCGCAGTATAACTTTACCAATAAGGTCGATCGTATCAAGCATATCGAATTAACCGCAAACTATCCCCTAGCCTCGGTAGATAAAAACAAAATCTTAGTACTAGAGGATTCTGTATCCCGTAGAAACTTCCAATTACAGCAGGATAGCATCAATAAAGAGCTTTATCATATCCGTTATAACTGGCGCCCGAATAAAAACTACGAATTGGTATTACAGGAGGGCGCATTGATTGGTCCATTTGATGAGGTAAATAAGGAACAAAAGGCCCAATTTACCTTTAATGAAACGGAGAATTATGGCGATATTACCCTGACATTCACCGGTTTAGATGCAGGAAAACAATACATCATCGAACTCATTGACGAGAAAAAAGAGAAGGTATTTGATAAGCGCATTTTACCTGAAAACTATAAACTCTCGTACCTGAAATTTGAAGGTGGAAAATACGCCATCCGCGTCATTGAAGATAGCAATAAAAACGGAAAGTGGGATGTTGGTGATGTCTATACCCGAAGACAGGCAGAACCTATATGGTACCTGGAACGAACCTTTACCATTCGGGCGAACTGGGAACAAAATGAAACAATCGAAGTAAAATTTGAAGATTAGTCGGTTTTAAACCAGGAACTATATAACACATAATTATGTGGTAACCTCTTTAGAAGATCAAGCTGCTCCTCACTGAGCGGCTTGATTTTTTTTGCCGGAACACCAGCATATAAATAGCCCGCTTCACAAACCGTATTTTCCAGGACAACGGCACCTGCAGCAATAATAACCTGCGATTGGATATGAGCTCGATCCATCACGATAGCCCCCATCCCGATCAGCACATAATCATCAATCCTACAGCCGTGCACAATCGCATTATGACCAATATTCACATAATTACCAATGTCGGTACCATTCTTTTTATAGGTTCCATGTATACATACATTATCCTGAATATTACTGTAGTTACCGATTTTAATATAATTCACATCCCCTCGGATAACCGCATTAAACCAAACAGAACAATGATCGCCTAGTTCCACTTCGCCAACAAGCGTAGAATTAGGCGCTATAAAGCATTCTTCTCCAATAACAGGGGTAATTCCGCGGACAGGTAAAATAGTCGCCATAAAGAGCTTAAAATATTATAAAACCGTATCTTCTAATTGATTAGCATGTTGCGGATAATCCGTTGTATAGTGCAATCCCCGACTTTCCTTCCGTAAAGTAGCCGATTTAACCACTAAATAAGCCACCTGAATTACGTTTCGCAATTCACAAAGCTTCACAGAAAGTTTGGTATTCTTGTAAAAGGCTTCCGTTTCTTCATGTAACAAACCCAAACGACGCATGGCCCGCTCTAAACGAAAATCAGAACGTACAATCCCCACATAATCGCTCATCAACTTTTGCGTTTCCCGCAAATTATGCGTTACTAAAATATCCTCATTGGATAATTGCGTATTGGAATCATCCCAATCGCGAATACCGTCTTGAAAATCAATGCTTTGAATCCGCTCAGCCGCATGTACGAAAATACGATGTGCATAAACAGCAGCTTCAAGTAAAGAGTTGGAAGCCAACCTGTTAGCACCATGTAAGCCTGTTGAAGAACATTCACCACAGGCATATAGATTTTTAATAGAAGTAGCGCCATACTCATCCACCAGGATGCCGCCACATAAATAATGCGCAGCTGGCGATACCGGAATATAATCCTTGGTCATATCTAAACCCACTGACAGGCACTTTTCATAGATATTCGGAAAATGAGAAAGGATATCCGATTTCGAGCGGTGGGTAATATCTAAATACACATAATCCAAACCCGACTTCTTCATTTCCGCGTCAATAGCCCGCGCCACAATATCTCTTGGTGCCAACGAAGCACGTTCATCATACTCTTCCATAAAAGACTCTCCATTCACTCGCCGTAGTACACCACCAAAGCCACGAACAGCCTCAGAGATTAAAAATGCAGGATATTCCCGTGGATTATACAAAGCCGTAGGATGGAATTGAATAAACTCCATATTACGCACTTTACCTTTTGCACGATACACCATGGCAATGCCATCACCTGTGGCAATGGTAGGATTCGTTGTGGACGAATAAATGTGCCCTGCGCCACCTGTAGCCATTAAAGTTTGCTTTGCTAACAGTTTTTCCACATGCTTAGTTTGCGTATTTAACGCATATATACCATAACAAGTGATGTTTTCTGACCGTTTATCCACATGTTCTCCTAAATGGTGTTGGGTAATGATATCGATCGCAAAATAATGCGTCAGGATCTCAATATTCGGATGGGCATGAATACGCTCCAATAAGGCACGTTCGATCTCATAACCCGTAATATCCTTATAATGAAGGATTCTATGCATAGAATGCCCACCTTCTTTGGCTAAATCATATTCGCCGGAGGCTTCCTTATCGAAAGATGTTCCATAGGAAACAAGCTCTGCAATGCGTGCCGGGCCTTCTTTTACCACGTTTTCCACAACTTGTGGATTACATAAACCATCCCCAGCTATTAAGGTATCTTGTATATGTTTTTCAAAACTATCCGTCTCATCCGTCACTACAGCAACACCGCCCTGCGCATATTTCGTATTCGACTCATCCTCATTGGCTTTCGTTACAATAAGCACCTTTCCAAGCTCCGCCGCTTTTAATGCAAAGCTTAATCCCGCAATTCCGGAACCTACAACTAAAAAATCAACTTTTCTATCCAGCATGTATTTTTAAATGAAATCGGTATTTGATTAAAACAAATTAACAAAATATGTGGATAACCTGTAAAAAAGAAGTGAATAAAAATGGAAAACTATTTATTACTCCACAATCCACAGGTTTTACACACATATCCACAGTCCTTATCCCGAAAATATCAATCGACTTTCAACAAATCTCCACAACAATAAAATTCACAAAAAAATATGGAGAAAATAAAAGCTGAAAAATAGAAGATTTGAAAATCAGCGACTAAAGGGTTGAAAACTGTGGATAAGTTGTGGATAAACATGGAAAACCAACTAAAAAAAATTAAAAATCTAATAATTCTCCCCATTTTCCACAGTCTAATAAACAATAAGATCTCTTTTTAAAAAAAGAATTATTATTTATTGTAAAAAGGGAATGTGGATTTCGTTTGGATTTCTTTCTTTACTTTTGTGTCGTTGTAGAGTCAAATAAATCAGTGATACTAAGAAAAACGAATGAACACTACTTTTGAAAATGATCTTTCCGCAAAAGGTTATATCGATGTGGCTATAGATCCAAGCATTGATCTGGTTGCTGAGATTAACAGATTGAAAAAAGAAAAGAATGCGGTTATCCTAGCGCATTATTACCAAGAGTCTGAAATTCAGGACTTAGCTGATTATATTGGAGATAGCTTAGGCTTATCTCAACAAGCAGCCAAGACAGACGCAGATGTTATTGTATTTGCTGGGGTACATTTTATGGCGGAAACCGCCAAAATATTGTCACCTTCAAAGAAGGTATTGCTTCCTGACTTAAAAGCAGGCTGCTCATTATCAGATAGTTGTCCCCCGCATTTATTTGCGAAGTTTAAAGAGAAATACCCAGACCATTTGGTGATTACTTATGTAAACTGTACAGCGGAGCTGAAAGCTTTATCTGATATTGTGTGTACCTCTAGCAATGCCGTACAAATTGTAGAAAGCTTACCTGCCGATCAGAAGATTATCTTCGGACCTGACCGAAACTTAGGGGCCTATGTACAAAAGAAAACAGGTCGCGACTTGGTACTTTGGAATGGCGCATGTATGGTGCACGAGATTTTCTCGCAAGAAAAATTAGATGCCCTGCGTTTGGAATATCCACATGCTAAATTTATTGCTCACCCCGAATGTGAAGATCACATCCTGGCCCAGGCAGATTATATTGGCTCCACATCAGGGATGTTGAAGTTTACCATTGAGGATCCAACGGATACCTACATTGTAGCAACGGAATCTGGAATTTTGCACCAAATGCAGAAGTCTAGTCCCAATAAAACATTCATTCCGGCACCTCCGAACAACCTTTGTGCTTGTAACGATTGCCCACATATGAAATTAAATACACTGGAAAAACTATACAATTGCTTGTATTTCGAGCAACCGGAGATTGTTTTACCAGCAGATATTATTGCCCGTGCGCAGAAACCAATCGAGCGAATGCTTGATATCTCTGCCAAACTGGGTTTATAGAAAGAATATGTTCGATAATAAAGAAAAGACCAACTTAAATGAGATGGGTGAATTTGGCTTGATCCAACACCTGACGCAAACCATACAATTGACGAATGAATCCTCGGTAAAAGGCATTGGTGACGATGCGGCAGTCCTTGATTTTAAGGATAAGAAAACCTTGATTTCCACCGATCTATTATTGGAAAATGTGCATTTCGACCTCCGCTATGTACCCCTTAAACACTTAGGTTATAAGGCTATACAGGTTAACTTAAGCGATATTTATGCCATGAATGGCATCGCCTCTCAGGTCACCATATCCATTGGTGTTTCTTCTAAATTTCCATTGGAAGCTTTAGAAGAATTGTATGCCGGTGCTTTAATTGCCTGTGAAAAATATAAGGTAGATCTAGTTGGTGGCGATACTTCAACCTCTACTCAAGGGCTTGTGATTTCAGTAACCAGTATTGGTTATGCCGAAGCAGATGAGATTGCTTACCGCTCAGGTGCCAAAGAGGGCGATCTTTTATGTGTGAGTGGTGATTTAGGTGGTGCTTATGTAGGCTTGCAAATATTAGAACGGGAGAAACAGATTTACCTGGAAAATCCTGAAATTCAACCAGATCTGGAAGGAAAAGATTATATTATCGAGCGCCAATTGAAACCGGAAGCACGGAAGGATGTAGTGGAATTATTCCGGCATTTACACGTGAAACCTCATGCCATGATTGATGTTTCCGACGGCTTAGCCTCCGAGATTCTGCATATCTGTAACGCATCGAACTTAGGTTGTAAACTTTATGAAGATAAAATTCCTATCGATCCGATGACTTATGAAACCGCCCGTGAATTCGGATTAGACCCTACGGTCTGTGCCTTGAGTGGTGGCGAAGATTATGAACTGCTATTTACCGTGCCGCAAAGTGATTACGATAAGGTCAAAAACCAATTGGATATCTCGATTATTGGTTATATGACCGAGCCTGCAGCGGGTCAAAAGATGATATCAAAATCAGGATCAGAGCATGATATTGTCGCACAAGGTTGGAATGCCTTTACGAAAAAAGATTAACCAGCATATTAATTAAGATTCGCTCTTAATTTTTAGGTTTAACTATAAATAAAGCGCCTTATGGGCGCTTTTCTTGTATCTTATTTTTTACCTCTTTTTAATAATTACTTTTTTTAGCTTTATAAAAACAGACAGGATATTACTATCTTTGAAAACCAAATTATTAACTATTGAACTGGAAGGAATTTATTACATCTGCTGGATCCTTATTGGAAGAATTGAGTAAGGATGAGCTACGTATGTTTAACGATCATATTTCGTTAAAATTAGATAGCTATTACTTTGTGTTAAATTGTGTTAGTACGGAGATTGAGCAATATTCTGAAGATTTTACCCGTGTTTTAGGCTATAGCCACAAAGAATTTTCCTTTGAAAAATTAATTCAAATCATACATCCTGACGATGCTGCCATCTTTATGGCACATGAGCAGTTAGCCCTTAAGTTTTGCCTAAATACCCCCATAGAAAAGCAAAAACAGTTTAAAGTAGTGCACGATTTCCGTATCCGTAAAAAGTCAGGTGCCTACATTCGGGTGATGCAACAAGCCGTAGCCTATGAGCTGACAGATACCTGCGTTCTGAAAACTATAGTTCACCATTTCGATATCAGTACCATTAAATCTAGTGAGGTTTGCCAATTGCATTTTATCGATCAACTCGGGAAGGAGACGGTTTATAATGTTACAGAAGAAACAGTTTTGCAAACCCCAGCCAGCTTCTCGCTAACCAAGCGCGAAAGAGAAATACTTTACCAATTAGATAAAGGTTATAACAGCGAGCAAATCGCTGAAAACCTGTTTATTAGTGTGCATACGGTACGAACCCACCGAAAAAACCTCCTCAATAAAACCAATAGCGAAAATACAATAGAGCTGCTGCAAAAGGTAAAAGCCATGCGGTTGATATAAGGTATTTAGGGCGGCATGGCACTGTTTTATAATGGTGCTGTCATCAATTTTGTCATCAATTTTGTCATGGTGAGCGGAGTCGAACCACGAACGACTGGTACGTCAGTACCGATTGTACGCTATATGTCGCTTTGCGCAAAGTGTTGTAAATAAACACACACGTATTGCTATTTTTTAATAACACCTTTCTATAAACTATTAATAATAAATATGTTATTAATGATGGATTGTATTGACGTACCAGTCGTTCGACTCCGCTCACGATGACAACATGATCTCACCCTTTCTTCACCCCTTTCACTTCTCTTTCTCACCCGTATCAATCCCCTTTGCAAAGGCTTCATAAAGAGAAGAGAAAGGGCTTAAAATAAGGCCAAATATTACCCTCCCTCAAACGAAATACAAAAAAAGACGTTGCATGCAACGTCTTTTATAGGACCTCATAAAAGCCCAGCTCGAATATGTATCTTTTTTAAGTTTGAATAACGCCTAATTTATAATCTGGAATTACTGGATTACACGCAGCTGCCTCTATACCCATGGAAATGATTTTCCGGGTTTCAGCAGGATCGATTACCCCATCTACCCACAAGCGGGACGCCGCATAATACGGACTTAATTGGGCATTGTATTTTTCCTCGATATCGGCTAAAAGCTTGTTTTTATCGGCTTCCGATAGGTTTACGTCTTTACCCTTTAAACTGGCCTCTTGAATTTGTAAGAGGGTTTTTCCGGCGGAAGCACCACTCATAACGGCTATTTTTGCCGTTGGCCAGGCATAAATCAACCGTGGATCATAAGCCTTGCCACACATCGCATAATTGCCGGCACCGTAGCTATTTCCTACGATAAAGGTAAATTTAGGTACTACCGAGTTGGCCATGGCATTCACCATTTTAGCGCCATCTTTAATAATGCCGCCGTGTTCTGCGCGCGATCCTACCATAAAGCCGGAGATATCCTGGAAAAACACCAAGGGTATTTTTTGTTGGTTGCAGTTCATGATGAAGCGTGCCGCCTTATCGGCAGAGTCGGAATAGATAACACCGCCCATCTGCATTTCAGTGGAATTTCCGGGTTTCTTGGCCTTTACAATCTCGCGTTGGTTGGCGACAATACCTACAGCCCAACCATCAATACGGGCCAGGGCACAGATTAGCGTTTTACCATAGTCTTTTTTATATTCTTCCAGGCTGCCTTCATCCACAATACTGTTCAATACCTCCAGCATATTATAGGGTTTTAAGCGATCCTCAGGAAAGTATTGGTATAGTTGTTCCATGGTTTTGGCGGGTGCCTTCGCTTCTACTCTTGAGAAAAGTGCTTTCGGGCTATCGCCGAATTTATCGACAATATTCTTAATGGCATCTAAACAAGCCTCATCGTTCGGGTATTTATTATCGGTAACCCCTGAAATTTCAGAATGGGTAGATGCGCCACCAAGGGTTTCATTATCAATCACTTCACCGATGGAGGATTTAACCAAGTAAGAGCCGGCCAGAAATACAGATCCGGTTCCTTCAACGATCAAGGCATAGTCAGACATTATCGGCAAATAGGCGCCGCCTGCTACGCAAGAACCCATAATGGCTGCAATTTGAGGAATACCCATGGCTGATATCTTCGCGTTATTCCTAAAAATACGGCCGAAATGTTCCTTATCGGGAAAGATTTCATCTTGCATTGGCAGGTACACTCCTGCAGAATCAACTAAGTAAATAATAGGCAATCTGTTTTCCATTGCGATTTCCTGGGCCCGCAAATTCTTCTTACAGGTAATCGGAAACCAGGCGCCAGCTTTTACGGTTGCATCGTTGGATACCAGGATGCATAAGCGACCCTTTACATAACCCATAACGACCACTACCCCAGCATTTGGACACCCTCCATGTTCTTGGTATTGGCCTTCGCCGGCGAAGATGCCAATTTCACTATAAGGACGATCTTCATCTAATAGGTAAATGATCCGTTCCCATGCTGACATCTTACCTTTTTCGCGTTGTTTTTGGATTTTTTCTAAACCTCCCCCAAGTAATAATTCCTCCCTTTTTCGTTGGAGCTCACCAAGTAAACTAATCATGTTCGGTATTAAAATAATGTAAATTTATAACGGTTATAAAATCTTTTTTTTATAAATATCATAAAATATAATTTGTTTTTTATAATATTTGTAAAAAATATTTTTACCAAAATATAAACTAAAATAAAATAAAATTATGTTTCAAGTTAGTTCGGACGAGCATCTTATGCTGGTCAAAGAAAGCGCTAGGAATTTTGCGATGACCTATATTAAACCGCATGTGATGGCATGGGATGAAGCACAACTTTTCCCTATTGATGTATTTAAGAAATTAGGTGAGCACGGTTTTATGGGCATTATTGTGCCGGAGCAATATGGAGGGTCAGGATTAAGCTATCAGGAATACATTAGCATACTCGATGAAATTTCGAAAGTATGTGGCTCTATAGGCTTATCGGTGGCGGCGCATAACTCCTTATGTACGAATCATATTTTATCCTTTGCCAACGAAGAACAAAAGCAAAAATACCTACCCAAGCTGGCAAGTGGGGAGTGGATTGGTGCGTGGGGATTAACAGAACCGGGTTCCGGATCGGATGCTGGTGGTATGAACACGACTGCAGTTGCTGATGGCGATTATTTCGTATTGAATGGCGATAAAACCTTTATTACCCATGCTATTAGTGGGGATGTGGCTGTGGTAATGGCGCGTACCGGTGAAAAAGGTGATAAAAAAGGAATTTCTGCCTTTATTGTAGAAAAAGGTACGCCTGGTTTCACAGCTGGTGCAAAAATGGATAAATTAGGCATGCGTGCTTCAGAAACAGGCTCTTTATTCTTTGATAACTGTCGTATTCCGAAAAGCCAATTGATTGGTGAAGTGGGAGATGGCTTTGTTCAGGCCTTAAAATTATTGGATGGGGGTCGTATTTCCATTGCTGCTTTATCGTTAGGTATTGCGCGTGGAGCCTATGAATGTGCGTTAAAATATGCCAATGAGCGCGAACAATTTCAGACGAAGATTTTTGATTTTCAAGCCGTTGGTTTTACCTTAGCGGATATGGCTACTAAAATTGAGGCTTCTGAATTATTGATCCGCCGGGCGGGGCAATTGAAAGACGAAGGCAAGAAGGTGACCAAGGAAGGTGCCATGGCAAAGTTATTTGCTTCGGAAACGGCTGTTGAAGTATCAAATGAAGGCGTACAAATCTTAGGGGGCTATGGTTTCACCAAAGATTTCCCTGCCGAGAAGTATTTTAGAGATGCCAAACTATGTACCATTGGGGAGGGAACCAGTTCCATTCAGCGTATGGTAATTGCAAGGGAGATTAAAAAAGATGCAAAATAATTCAAGTGTTCAGTTAGTCGATTGTCCTCGAGATGCCATTCAAGGCATTAAGTTTCCGATTCCTACGGAATTAAAAATCAAGTATATCAATCAATTGATTCAAAGTAAATTATTTGATTGTATAGATTTTGGAAGTTTCGTATCGCCGAAGGCTGTTCCACAGATGCAAGATACCCAGGCGGTATTAGCGGGTATGGAAAAGCTGGATGAGGTGAAGCTATTGGCCATTATTGCGAATGTGCGCGGTGCTGAAATTGGATCGACTTTCCCGGAGATTGATTTTCTGGGTTTTCCATTTTCTATTTCGGAAACCTTTCAACAGAAAAATACCAACGCAAGCATTCAGCAGGCCTATAGTCAGGTGCAGCAAATGCAGGATATACTCGCTAAAAACAGCACACAAGAATTAGTAATTTATATTTCTATGGCCTTTGGTAATCCTTATGGAGATCCTTGGGCCATGGATTTGGTAAGCGAGTGGGTTGGAAAATTACAAGAACTTGGGGTTCAACATTTTTCGATTGCCGATACTACGGCAGAAGCGCGCCCAGAACAAGTGGGCGATTTATTTGTTAAGTTGAAGGAAGAATTTAATGAGCTAGCCTTCAGTGTGCATTTACATTCGTATGTAGAGGATGCTTTATTAAAGGTGAATGCGGCCTATGATGCGGGTTGCAGACGCTTTGAAGGGGCTATTTTAGGTTATGGAGGCTGTCCTTTTGCGCAGGATGAACTGGTAGGGAATATACCTTCCGAATTACTGGTCGATCGTTTTCAAAAGGGATCCTATGCGCAGGTGGCTCCCTTGATGGACGCATTTCAAAAAATGATAAGACATGAAGTATAATTTTATTGAAACCAATGTAGATGGCTATATCTTCAGCCTGACCTTAGCGAGGGAGGCCAAACGTAATGCCTTTACCCCTACGATGGTGAATGAAATTGCGCATGCCTTGGAAACAGCCAATAGCCTGGATGAGGTAAAGGTGGTTGTTCTGCGTGCTAAAGGTCCTGTTTTCTGTGCGGGTATGGACTTAAAGACCTACCAAAATCCGGAATTGGACACGCTAAATCCGGAGATTAATAACGAGCAGGTTTCCTTAGGGGAAGTATTCGATCGCTTGACCAAACCGTCCATTGCGCTGGTTGAGGGCGATGTAATTGCGGGTGGCTTCCTATTTATATTGGGTTGTACCTATGTGCTGGCCAAAGAAAACCTCTATTTTAAATTACCGGAGATTAATTTGGGTATTTTTCCGTTTCAGGTATTGGCGGGCTTAATCCGGGTAATGCCGGAGAAAAAAGCACTGCAACTCTGTTTAGACGGTCAGCCCTTTCCTAGTGCGAAAGCCCTTGAATATGGTATTGTAGATACTATTTTGGAAGAAAATACACTTAGGGATTTACTGGCAACTTTTGAAGGTAAAAATACCTATGCCATACAAGCGGGTATGGAAGCCTTGAAAGCGATTCGTGGCATGGACAGTAAGGAACAATATGCTTACCTCCTGGGTTGTTTAACCAAACTTAAGGATAAGGAAGAGGTGAAAACGCAAATGGAAGCGCGTTTGAAAAAGGATTAAGATACTTTTTTGGCAATAAAGAAGTTATTGTAGCCTAAGCCGATCTCGATATCCAAGAGTTTTTGCTGCAGCATTTCTAATACAGCTAAAAAGTTATAAACGAACTGCACCTTATTTTCAGAATGCTTGGCAATGGCCGAGAAATCTAAACTATTATTGATTTCAATCAGTTGGGCAATGGCCTTCTTCTGCTGTTCGATGGTATAGGGATATTTGACGACGGTATGCTTCACCTCCTGAATGCGGTGGGTATAATTGTACATCATCCGCTCGTAAACCATCATCAGGCGATATAGGGTAAAAGAGGATAGTTCTTCTTCAGTATTGCGGATGGATTTGGAGGCAATCTTTAAGTCTTGGCTAATGTTGCCACGTTCATGCAATTGCATACGAGAATCTTCCAGGGTTTTGAAATTTTCAGATACCTCTTTGAACTGCTTGTAAAGAACAAGTTTTTGGACTAACTCTTTCTTTAAATCTATTTCGTTCTCGTTTTCATCCAAATCAGGTCGCGGCAACAACATCTTGGCTTTAATGCGCATTAATGTGGCGGCCACAAAGATAAACTCGCTGGCTAGTTCGATGTTCAGGGCTTGCATATGTTGAATATAGGCCAGGAAATCGTCTGTAATTTTGGAGATTGGAATATCGTGGATATTCAATTCATCCCTTTCAATAAAGAAGAGCAGTAAATCAAAGGGTCCCTCAAACTGGGCCAGCTTAATTTCGTAGTTTGTTGATTCCATAGAACGCCTCAAAAATAAGGATTTAATCGTTAATCTTCTCTTGTTTTGCGTTTTTGAGGAAAACAATTGGCTTGATAAAATTGTATATATATTCCACAGTTAGCAGAATAAATTGTTACTTTGTATCTTATTTTGAAATTTTTGAAGTTATGCAGGTAGAAGCAGGAGCGCTATTAAAGAAAATCCAGTATCCTTCAGATCTAAGAAAACTAAAAGAATCTGAGCTTGAGCAGGTTTGTAAAGAGCTTAGACAATTTATAATCGACATCGTTTCGGTCAATGGCGGGCACTTTGCGGCCAGCTTAGGTGTGGTCGAACTGACGGTCGCCTTACACTACGCGTTAAATACCCCTTACGATCAGATCTTATTTGATGTAGGACACCAGGCCTATGGCCATAAAATATTAACCGGACGCCGGGAAAGCTTCCATACCAACCGTATTCTCGGGGGACTATCGGGTTTTCCAAAGCGTTCTGAAAGTGAATACGATGCTTTTGGGGTAGGTCACTCTTCTACTTCCATTTCCGCAGCCTTAGGCATGGCGGTGGCATCGGCCTATAAAGGCGAAACCGATAGACAGCATGTGGCGATTATTGGTGACGGTGCCTTAACAGGTGGAATGGCCTTCGAAGCCTTGAACCATGCCGGTATCGAGAAATCTAACCTCTTGGTGATTTTGAATGATAACTGCATGTCCATCGACCCGAACGTGGGGGCCATGAAAGAGTATTTAACCAGTATAACGACTTCTAAGAGCTACAATAGGTTTCGTGATGATTTAGTAGCCGTCTTAGCGAAGATCTCTAAGAACGGCCCTAATGCCTATGGTTGGGCCAAGAAATTGGAGCAAAGTATCAAAGGGACGCTATTGAAGAACGCGAACTTATTTGAATCCTTGAATTTCCGGTATTTTGGACCTGTTGATGGACATGATATCAATAAATTGGTGAAGACCATTGAGGATTTAAAGCATATTAACGGGCCGAAATTGTTACACGTGGTTACCGTGAAAGGAAAAGGCTATGCCTTGGCGGAGAAAGATCAAACGAAATGGCATGCGCCAGGTTTGTTCGATAAAATTACGGGCGAAATCAAGAAAAGTATTCCGGATAAGCCGCAGCCACCGAAATATCAGGATGTGTTTGGACATACCCTGGTTGAATTGGCGGAGGCGAACAGCAAGATTATGGGCATTACCCCGGCGATGCCATCGGGTTCATCGATGAATATCATGATGAAAGCGATGCCTGATCGGGCTTTTGATGTGGGTATTGCGGAACAACATGCTGTTACCTTTAGTGCCGGCCTGGCTGCGCAAGGGCTCGTTCCTTTCTGTAATATTTACTCGTCTTTTATGCAACGTGCCTACGATCAGGTTATTCATGATGTGGCCTTGCAGCACTTAAATGTGGTGTTTTGCTTAGATAGAGCCGGCTTAGTTGGCGCTGATGGGCCGACACACCATGGTGCTTACGATATTTCCTTTATGCGTTGTGTTCCGAACCTGATTGTGTCCTCCCCGATGAACGAGGAAGAACTGCGGAACTTGATGTATACGGCTCAATTGCCGGATAAGGGGCCTTTTGTAATACGCTATCCGCGAGGAAACGGGGTTATGCCTGATTGGAAGCTGCCATTCCGGGAAATTACCATCGGTAAAGGCCGTAAGATTTGTGATGGGGAAGACATTGCCATCCTTACCTTCGGACACATCGGCAATGAAGCCAGTAAGGCTATTCAGAATCTTCGTGAAGATGGTATTCATCCGGCACATTACGATTTGCGCTTTGCCAAGCCTTTAGATACCGAGCTTTTGCATGAGGTATTTAAGAAGTTTACTAAAGTGATTACCGTTGAAGATGGTTGCTTACCGGGAGGTATCGGATCGGCCGTGCTCGAGTTTATGTCCGAAAATAACTACGATGCGCAGGTCACTCGTTTGGGAATTCCGGATACGATTATTGAACATGGTGAACAAGCGGAACTATGGCATATCTGTGGCTATGACGCAAAAGGCATAGAATCGGAGGTTAGAAAATTAACCAAGGGAATAAAGACCGAAAGTTTGGTAGGATAATTGCTATCATTTATAAGGTTTTACAGAATCTTTGAAACAATATTAGAGAGAAGCCAAAAGGCTTCTTTTTTTTATTAAAAGTTTTCCACAGTCTAAATCCTAAACTTAATTTTTCCTTTAAAAAATTGATTTTGAATACGGGTAATTTCAATGTGTTGAAAACTAAATTTGACTTTATTTTTAAAGCTTAAATAACGGTAAAAATCTTAATAAAATACTGTAAAACAGGTAATTAACATTTTTTTACTTTTTTAATTTTTTAGGTGGAAAAAAATTGTCATATTCGTTGTAGGCAAAAGTTATTAACAGGATTTTTGTCAATTATTGGTTATCAAGTTATTAACAAATATAGAATGGAAAAAACGTGTACAAGTGTTTGGGAAAGTTGTCTTGCGGTCATAAAAGATAACATCCCGACGCAAAGTTTTAAAACATGGTTCGAACCCGTTAAAGCTGTACGTCTTGAAGGAAACGTTTTAACTATTCAAGTACCGAGTTTGTTTTTCTATGAGTGGCTAGAAGAACATTACGTAGGTATTCTCAGGAAAACAGTTAAAAAGTTTTTAGGAGAGCAAGGTCGATTGGAGTACAATATTGTTGTAGAGAAATCATCTGCGAACACTCCTTACACAACGAACATTCCTTCAAATGGTAATGGTGCAGAAGGCAAGAGACAGTCTATTCCAGTTCCTGTAGCGCTTAATAAGAACATCAAGAATCCGTTTGTGATTCCTGGCTTGAAAAAGTTGCAAGTAGATCCGCAGTTAAACCAGAATTACACCTTTGATAACTTTATCGAAGGCGAATGTAATCGGTTAGCGCGGTCAGCCGGCTATGCGGTAGCAAACAAACCAGGCGGAACATCCTTTAACCCCTTGATGGTTTATGGCGATGTAGGATTAGGGAAGACCCACCTTGCGCAAGCCATTGGAAACGAGATTAAACGTAATCTGCCAGACAAACTGGTGATCTACGTGTCTTGTGAGAAGTTTTGCCAGCAATTTGTAGACTCCCTGAAGAACAACACGATCAACGACTTCGTGAACTTCTATCAGGCGATGGACGTGATCATTATGGATGATGTGCACAATTTTGCTGGGAAAGAGAAAACACAAGATATCTTCTTCCATATCTTTAACCACTTGCATCAAACGGGAAAACAGATTATCCTTACTTCGGATAAAGCGCCTAAAGACCTATCAGGCTTAGAGGAGCGCTTATTAAGCCGCTTTAAATGGGGCTTATCGGCCGATATTCAGGTTCCTGATCTAGAAACCAGAATGGCCATCCTGAAGAAGAAGATGTATTCTGACGGTATCGAACTACCAGAAAACGTGGTAGAGTATGTAGCAAATCAAATCGATAATTCAGTTCGCGAATTAGAAGGTGCCATGGTATCCTTACTGGCCCAATCCACATTAAACAAACGCGAAATAGATTTGAACCTTGCGAAGTCCATGTTGAAAAACTTTGTGAAGAATACCCACAAAGAAATCTCGATGGAGTATATCCAAAAATTAGTTTGTGAGTATTTCGAGGTGCCTGTAGAAATGGTGAAATCGAAAGTGCGCAAACGTGAAATCGTACAAGCGAGACAGATCTCTATGTATTTAGCTAAGAATCATACGAAATCGTCGCTTAAATCCATTGGAAATTTCTTTGGAGGAAGAGATCACTCGACGGTGATCTATGCTTGCCAAACGGTGGAAGATCTGATTGAAACAGATAAGAAATTCAAAACTTATGTGCAGGATATTCAAAAGAAGCTAAAAGCTTCTTAAACATATAGTAAAGCTAAAGATTTTTTGAAAAGGGCATCTGAACAAGATGCCCTTTCTTATTGGCCTATGGCTTAGCGCATCGTTTTGTAGGGATGACTGCAAGGGCTATTTAGAAATATAATGCAAAAGGAAAGCGGTACTTCCCATTTGGGAAGTACCGCTTCTAATTTATGAAACATGAATATTGCTAGATTACTGTACTTGTGGGGTTACGGCAGGTGCTTGTTTTTTACTTGCACGTTCTTCCACAATCTTAGCGTATAGTGGTTTTTGTTCTTCTGTTAACAGGGCATCTACCTTGCTATCTAACTCTGCGCTTAATGCGGCAATCTGTTCTGCTTTTTTCGCTTCATCGGTTTGTGCTGTATCTGCTTTAATAGCAAGTTTTGCTTTTTTATGGGCTAATACAAGATCATAAAGTTGTGTTTGCTGCTCTTGTGTTAGGTTCATTTGCGATGTCCATTCTGTAATGGTCTGTTTTGCTTTTTCTTCAGGATTTACCTCTTGTGCAAAGGTTAATGTTAATGAAAATAATACTGCGGATACTGCTAAAAATAACTTTTTCATGATGTAATGATTTTAGTTTAACATTTATTATTTACTCCGTTTCTGTACATTAATAACAGCGATTTGCATGGCTTTAGTATTTTTTTGTATCAGGTTTGTTACTTTTTAACATTTCTTAACAGGTATATATCTTGCTATAAAAGATAATTATTACCCTAAAACAGCCTTAATGATAGAGTGGGATAGGTTAAGGAAGTATATTACGAGCAAAATACTTGATTTTGCAGGATTAATACCTAAGCGGAGTCTATGCTGAATTAATAGGGTAAAAAGCGTTGGATATTTTCCAAGAAGGCAGCTTCATTTTCAATCTTTGAAGCAATAGGAATATAGGCTATCGGGATTCCGGAAAGTTGGCTTAGGTCCAAGCGTTGGGCATCCTTTTCCGTACAAAGGATGAGTTTGTTGGCGGCGGGAATGGCAGCATAGGCTGCTGCTATCTTTTGGTAATCTTGCTGCGAGAAGTTATGATGATCTGGAAAGGTCAGTTTCTGATAGTTTAGTTTCTCACTGCTTAAGAAGGCATATAAAGGCTTTGGATTGGCAATACCGGTAAGCAATAGAATATGAAAGTTACGTAGCTGAGGTGCTTCCTGAAGACCTTGTATGGCTATTGGACCTAAATATTGGATGGAGGAAAAATAGATACCTGCGGAAGGCTGTTGTTTTCTTAGCTTTTTAATAATGGTTTCCCGATCAGCAGCTGGGATATGATCCGGACATTTTGTAATCAGGATAATATCTGCCCGCTTGGTTTGATCGAAGGTGTCTCTAAAGTTTCCCGTAGGAAGCAATAGAATAGGGCTCAAAAGCGAAGGATAATCAAACAAGAGAATCGCACAGGTTGGGGTAATCTTTCGATGTTGGAAAGCATCGTCTAATAGAATAAGCTGATGCTCTTTCTGCAACATCTGAATGCCTTCTGCCCTATTTTCATCCACGGCCACCGTGATGTCTGGATAATTCTTTTTGAATTGCAGGGGCTCATCTCCTACCTCTGTGGCGGTATCTGATAGGTTTACTAATCGGAAACCTTTGGTTTTACGGCCGTATCCTCGGCTAAGCGTCGCGAGCTTATACTGTCCTTTAAAATGCTGGATCAGGTATTGCACCAATGGCGATTTGCCAGCTCCCCCAATAGCGAGGTTGCCAATCACGATGGAATTTACCTTAAATTGTTGGGAGGAGAAGATGCCAAGGTCATAAAGCTTGTTCCTAAGCCAGATAATCAGGCTGTAGAGGATGGTAAAAGGGAGTAATAACCATCGAACAATAGCCATACCTTATTTTTTTATCAGCTTCAAGCCTACATCATTAATACCGGGTAAGGGGGTTTCGCGCATATTCTGCTCCACACTGAATACATATTTGCCGGTATCCGGAAAGCTGAAGTTTTCTTTCACTAATACAGATTGCTCATAAAGATTACCGGCCGACTCACCTGTCCAGCGGCCATCTAATTCCGCCAAGTGAAACTCATGGCGATAGGCAGTATCTTTTAGTCCTTTCCCCTTTTCATGGAGTAGGAAGAATAAGTTGCTATAAGGATAATAAGCGGTATGCCGAAGATTGACATAGACATCATACTTGGCTCCTTTATCGGTAATCGTAACATCAAAAGCCGGTTGGGAATCGTAATCCCAAAGCTGGCCTTTAATTTCTTTATTCACCTCATAAAAGTGTCCTTGCTGGCAAGCACTCAGCAGCAGGACAACCAAGATAAAAGGAGTGATTATCTTCATCATAGCAGTATGCTTAGCTTTCCGATCCTCCGTCTTGAGGTCTTTTCGGACGTCTGTTCTTATTGTTCGGACGGCGTTTCGGACGCGCTGCAGCATTCGGATCTGTTCCTTCCGCCGCTTTAGGCTGTTGGCCTTCTTTCGGCTGGTTTGCAGGTCTTGCTTGTCTTCTTCCTTCCGGTTTTGCAGCGGTATTCGCTTCCTGACTAGGCTTCTGATTCTCGGATCTATTCCCTGTTGAAGAGCTATTCGGGCTCTTTTTGCGCTTTTTCTTTTTCTTTCTATTGCGGTCGTCCAAACGGGTTAAGCTATCCTGTCCTACTACGTTTTCATAGTCAGGCAGGGTAGTTTTATCGTCCTCTTCCTCCAGATGTACACCTAGATCAGCAGGTTTTTTACCCTCGCTGTTCATGGCCGCAAACTCTTTTACCTTATCTACCGTTAAAGGAATCCAACTTTCCGCATGCGGATAAGTGAACCACATGGTTTTCTTAAAGATATCCGTCTTCTGTAAATAGGCCATTCCAGCTTCGGTTTCAATGCGATCAATGTTGGAAGGAATATCTTTCAGGGCATCCATATAGCTATCCAGCTCATAATTTAAACAGCACTTCAGCTTCCCGCATTGTCCGGCCAGCTTTAATGTATTTAAAGAAAGGTTCTGATAGCGTGCCGCTGATGTAGAGACGGTTTTAAAGTCTGTAAGCCATGTCGAGCAGCAAAGCTCACGACCACAACTACCGATTCCGCCTAATCGACTGGCTTCCTGACGCATTCCAATTTGACGCATTTCAATGCGGATTCGGAAGGCTTCGGCCATTCTTTTGATCAGTTCCCGGAAATCGACCCGGCCTTCGGCCGTGTAGTAGAAGGTCGCTTTGGTTTTATCGCCTTGATAGTCTACGTCGGAAATCTTCATGGAAAGCCCCAGCTCCAGCGCTAGATTCCGCGCTCTATGCATGGTTTCCCATTCCAGATCTTTCGCCATCTGATATTTAGCAATATCATTTTCGTTGACTTTCCGATAGATTTTCTTGAGTACATCCTCCGGTTTGACATTGTTTTTCTTGAGTTGCAGGCGCACTAATTCGCCTGTTAATGAAACGTGACCAATATCGTATCCCCCTGTATTCGGTTCTACGGCCACCATTTCGCCCATTTCTAAGTAAATATTGTCGGTATTGATGAAAAAGTCTTTTCGTGATCCTTTAAATCTTACTTCTACAATATCAAACGGTTTATAATTTGATGGTAAGTCCATGTCGACCAACCAATCGTATATATCTAATTTATTACATCCGCTGGTCATGCACGTGCCGTTGTTATTACAACCGGCAGGTACAGTACCGAGTGTTTTGCTTCCGCAACCACCCCCGGATGAGCAACTGCCACATCCCATATTTTCTTCCTTTATATATATTGAGTTCCCTGAGGAAACGTATTGTATTTAAATAGTAAAACTAACTGCAAAGATAAATCTAAAAATAATATTTTAGGATTTGCGTTTCTTTCGACAGAATAATGTGTTTTTTCCAGCAGATCTATTGCAACTGTCAGCTGCTCAGGCTGTGTAATCTCGCTGAATTTCTGTACAAACTCCAATTCTTGGCCCTTTAAAAAGAGCATAGCCGATAGTCCATTTTGAGCCAGAACAATCTGTCTAAGCATATTTATGCTGTAGATTAAGAAGATTTTCTGATTCTCGCGACCAAGTTTACTGAGCTCTTCCTCGCATAGCTGAATGATGTTTAATCCGGAATCCGTAACAATAAAGCGGAACCAACGGATCAGCATATCGAAATTCGCGTTGGAGTCTTCGGCCAATTGATCGATAGCCTCCTGAATATTGCCATCGGCAATAAAAGCGATTTCATGCGCACGCGTTGGGTCGATGTTTTTTTCCTGAATTAAATAAGAACTGAGCTCCTCGTGGTTCAGTTTATTCACTTTCACGAGTTGGGTTCTGGAGATTATCGTATTCAAGATTTTATCCTGATTTTCGGCCACGAGTAAGAACAGGGTTTTTGCGGGTGGCTCTTCAATCAGCTTGAGGAGGGCATTTCCTTGGGTATCGAGGTATTCCGGAAGCCACATGATCAAAACCTTATATTCTGCTTCAAAAGCTTTCAGACTTAGTTTTTTAATGATATCATGTGCTTCGGCAATATTGATATTGGCCTGCTTATTTTCAGCTTCCAACTGGCTACGCCAATGGGTAAGGCTCAAATAGGGGTTTTCCAGAAAAGCCTTCCGCCATTCTTCCATATAGGTACTTGCTGTTTCTTCCGCTTTTTTAGCAAAAAAAGGATAAGAAAAGTGCAAATCCGGATGAATCAGCTTTTCATATTTTAAACAAGACGGGCATGTTCCACAACTGTCCTGCTCCTGTTTGTTTTCGCAATTGATATATTGTGCATAGGCCACGGCCAGGGCTAAGCTGCCCGATCCTTCGGGCCCTAAAAAAAGCTGTGCATGACTTACCCGATTTTCCTTAACCGTAGAAATCAATTGTTGCTTTAGTGCCTGATGGCCTATTATCCTATTAAACTGCATATTTCGATGACAAAGTTACAAATTTTCAGTCAGTGCTTTGCTTATATTACGCAGGAAGTATCATTTGCTTTTTAAATATTTAGATTCTTTTCTGTATTATTGCATATAAAAACTATTACTCCTGGGAAATGAGATTTATTGTATCCACCTCCATTTTATTAAAACAATTACAATCAATAAGTGGCGCGTCAAGTTCCAGTACGGTGCTCCCCATCTTAGAGAATTTTTTGTTTGAAATCAAAGATAATTTGTTGACCATTTCAGCTACGGACTTGCAAACCAGTATGGTTACCAGTTTGCAGATCGAGGCGAAAGAAGAAGGTCGCGTGGCCATGCCATCCAAAATATTAATTGAAACCTTAAAGACCCTTCCGGATCAGCCGGTTGCTTTTTCGGTGGATATGAATACCTTGGCCGTTGAAATTAGTGCTGGAGACGGGAAGTATAAATTAAGCGGCGAGAATGCGGATGATTTTCCCAAAATTCCTGTTGTCGATAATATCTCGACAGTAAGTCTTGCAGCGCCCGTGCTATTAGAAGCCATCAATAAAACCATCTTTGCGGTAAGTAATGACGAGTTACGCCCGGCCATGTCAGGTGTTTTGGTACAGCTTGCCGAGCAATCGATTACTTTTGTGGCTACCGATGCCCATAAATTAGTACGCTATCGCCGTACCGATGTAGGGGCAGATAAACCAACATCGATCATTTTACCGAAGAAAGCTTTAACCCTTTTAAAGTCTTCTCTTCCATCCGACGATGTACAGGTATCCATCGAATACAACAACACCAATGCTTTCTTCCAGTTTGGCAATATCAGCTTAATCTGTCGTCTTATCGACGAACGTTATCCAGACTACGAGGCGGTAATCCCACGTTTAAACCCGAATAAACTAACTGTAGACCGTTCTTTATTCTTGAACACCCTACGTCGTGTCGTAATCTTCGCGAATAAAACCACCCATCAGGTACGCTTAAAGATCTCTGGATCCGAGCTTCACATCTCTGCGGAGGACTTAGACTTCTCGAACGAGGCGCATGAGCGTTTAAGCTGTCAGTTTGAAGGGGAAGACATGGAAATCGGTTTCAACGCAAAATTCTTGGTAGAAATGTTGAATAACCTATACTGCGAGGAAGTTGTATTAGAGATGAGTACCCCGAATCGTGCCGGATTATTATTGCCTGCTATCAAGGAAGACCATGTTGATGTCTTGATGTTGGTGATGCCAGTGATGTTGAACAATATTTAATCGCGATAGCCCTTGGATTTTTTCTATACGATCATTGACTTCATTCTCCATATCGATGACCATCTGGTGGAGATTGTCAATAACTATCAAACCTGGACTTACCTGATTCTCTTTCTGATTATTTTTGCAGAAACAGGACTCGTTGTTACCCCTTTTCTACCGGGCGACTCCCTATTATTTGCTACTGGTGCTATTATTGCGAAGCCAGAAACCGATTTAAACATCTTTGTGATGTGGATTCTATTGATGGTGGCTGGTATTATTGGCGACATGGTAAACTACCATATCGGTAAATATTTAGGGCCGAAGGCCTTCAGTGGAAAGTATAAATTCCTGAAAAAGGAATACTTGGAAAAAACAGAGAAATTTTATGAGAAGTATGGCGGCAAGACGATCATTTATGCGCGTTTTGTACCGATCATTCGGACTTTTGCTCCTTTCGTAGCGGGTGTAGGTTCCATGAGTTACGGTAAATTTGCATCCTATAACGTCATCGGTGCCATCCTATGGGTTACCTCCTTCTTATTTATAGGCTATTTCTTTGGTGGTTTGCCTATTATCAAAGACAATTTCACCATTGTAATCTTTGCCATCATCTTATTATCGATGTTGCCTCCCATTATCGAGGTCATCAGAGAAAAATACGGAAAGAAAAAGGAAGCCCAATAAGCTTCCTTTTTTCTTTTTAAATACCTTTGTCTAGCAAAAACAGCAAGTTCGGCATAGTTTTCATAGCCTATGCTGTACGACACAAAATCTGACAGCAACATGGAACTCCTTACCTCCTTGATTGATTTTATCCTGCATATTGACAAGCACCTGATTGATATTACCCAAACCTATCAAGGTTGGACATACCTCATTCTTTTTCTGATCATCTTCGCCGAGACCGGACTGGTCGTTACGCCTTTCTTACCGGGCGATTCCGTTCTCTTTGCTGCCGGTGCCCTTATTGCTAAACCAGAGACTAACCTAAGTCTCCTGGCCATGATGGGCCTCTTGATTGCCGCAGCCATCTTAGGCGATTTCGTGAATTATGAAATCGGCAAACACTTCGGTGCCCGGGTGTTCAAACCCAATTCTAAAATCTTTAAACCCGCCTATCTGGAGAAAACTCAAGGCTTTTACGCCAAGTATGGCATGAAAACCATTATCTATGCGCGCTTTGTGCCCATCGTGCGCACCTTTGCTCCCTTTGTGGCCGGCATCGTGAAGATGCCTTATGCCAAGTTCGGTGCCTATAATATCGCAGGTGGCATCTTATGGGTCGCCTTGTTTCTATCGGTAGGCTATTTCTTTGGGCAAATACCCTTTGTGAAGAACAATTTCTCCCTAGTGGTGCTGGCCATTATCTGCATTTCCCTGCTGCCCCCAATAATAGAAGTGCTAAAAAATCGTTTTTCTACCGAGAAGAAATAAAACCTGCTGGGTTAAACGCTTCGCGGCCTTTCGAGTCTGTTTAAAGAAAAACTATGCGCTATCTATTATTTGCTATCCTCTTGTGGGCACAGCCCTTATTTGCACAAAAAAACATCCGTATCGACCGAGGCGAAGCCAAAGAAGCCTACGCTTATTTAAATGAAATCCGTCAAAACCCAAATAAATACCGTCGGTCCCTGCAAATCGCTAATGTGCAGCAGGTAAGTCGCCATCAATTGGTTTGGAATAAGACCTTGGCCAAGGTGGCCGAGCAACGGGCATACGATATGGCCAAGCGCAATTACTTCGATCATGTGACCCCGGAAGGCATAGGTCCCAATTATTTTATCAATCAGGGCGGCTATTGGTTAAATCCGGATTGGCTTAAAAAGAAATCCCTCAACAATTTTGAATCCATAGGTGCCAACCATCCTACGGCCACGGAAGCCATTGAAGCCTTTATTATCGGGCATGGTTCCCCGGGGAAAATGCACCGCAAGCACCTCTTGGGCATGGATACCTGGAACGGCTCGCTACAAGATATCGGGATAGGTTTTGTGCGGGTACCTCAAGGCTCAGCCTATAAAACCTATATTTGTGTACTAATCGCGAAACATGATTGGTAATTAGCCTGATTCTTTTCTGTAAGTTTTATACCTTTGCATATGATAAAATCAATGACAGGATATGGTATAGGTTCATCTGAAAATGGATCTGTTAAATATACCGTAGAAATCAAGTCGCTAAATTCCAAATTTTTGGAACTCAATTTACGCCTTCCCAAAACGGTTTCCGATAAGGAGTTGGCCCTTCGCGGGGAATGTTCCAAGCTGATTGAGCGAGGCAAGGTCAATATCAATATTTCTACCGAATATGTTGATCAAACCGCCAAAGCAGCAAGCATCAATGCCGATTTACTAAAACAATATTACCAGCAATTGCAGGATATTGCCAGCCAATTAGGCGATAGCAAAGCCAATATGTTTGAATTGGCCTTGAATATGCCCGACGTCATCAGCAATGATGATGAGGTGGATGAGGAAGAAGGCAATGTTTTGCTGGCAGCATTCTATGCGGCAGTAGAGAAGTTCAACACCTTCCGTAAAGATGAGGGCAATGTCTTGAAACAAGACCTGCAACAACGCGTACAATTGATTTTATCGCATTTAACCGAGGTAGAATCGGTTGAAGGCAGTCGTATTCCCCTTATTCGCGAGCGCATCAGCCAGTATATGGACGATGCTGTAGGGAAAGAAAACGTAGATATGAACCGTTTCGAACAAGAATTGGTTTTCTATATCGAGAAATTAGACATCACCGAGGAAAAAGTCCGTCTTCGCTCGCACTGCAATTATTTTATTGAAGCCTTAAACTCCAACGATTCCAACGGAAAGAAATTAGGTTTTATTTCCCAAGAAATGGGACGTGAGATCAATACCCTAGGATCCAAGGCTAACAATGCCCAGATTCAACAGATTGTGGTGAAGATGAAAGACGAATTAGAAAAAATAAAAGAGCAATTGCTTAACGTATTATAAGCGCATGAACGGAAAACTGCTGATCTTCTCTGCTCCCTCCGGAGCTGGGAAAACAACCATTGTAAAAAGACTATTAGAAAAACACGGCGATAAAATAGCGTTCTCCATCTCGGCGAGTACCCGCGAGCCTCGTGGCACCGAGCAAGATGGCATAGATTATTATTTTATTTCCAAGGAAGATTTCCTTCATAAAGTTGCCAAACAAGAGTTTATCGAGTTTGAAGAAGTATATAGCGGTACCTTTTATGGCACCCTACGTTCTGAAGTAGAGCGTATTTGGCAAGAAGGCAAGCATGTTATCTTTGATATTGATGTCGTTGGTGGCTTGCGCTTAAAGTCTAAATTCCCCGATCAGGCCTTGGCTATTTTCGTTAATCCACCATCGCTGGAGGTCTTGAAAGAACGTTTAACAGGCCGTGGTACCGATTCTGCCGAAAAATTACAAGAGCGCTTTGCGAAGGCTGAGCATGAGCTTTCTTTTGCCGATAAGTTTGATGTGGTGCTTCAAAACAACGATTTAGAAACCGCCTGTGCGGAAGCTGAACAACTAGTGCTTGATTTTATCAATTCCTAAATGTCAAAAACGAAGGTTGGTTTATTCTTTGGATCCTTTAATCCGGTGCACATCGGGCACCTGATTATTGCTAATTACATGGTGAATTATACCGACCTGGCCGAAGTATGGTTTGTGGTATCGCCTCAGAACCCCTTTAAGGAGAAGAAAAGCCTAGGCAATATGTACGATAGGTTGGAAATGGTGGAGCTTGCCATTGCCGGCGTCGACCACTTAAAAGCCAGCGATATCGAGTTTAATTTACCCCAACCCTCCTATACTATCGATACGCTAATCCACCTAGCCGAAAAGTACCCAACGAAGGAATTTGTGTTGATTATGGGGGAAGATAACCTGCAAGGCTTACGGAAATGGAAAAATGCAGATATCTTATTGCGCGATTATCAAATTGTGGTGTATCCACGCCCCGGTTATGATGGCGGCGACTTGAAGGAACACCCCTCCGTAAAACTGACCGATACTCCTCTGATGGAACTCTCTTCCACCTTCTTGCGCCAATCGGTGCAAGCCGGAAAATCTATTAAATTTTATACCCCTGATGCTGTTATCGATTTCATCGATAAAAAGGGGTTGTATGCTTAAAGGTTCAGCATGCTTTGGTAGTAAACGAGGGCAAGTGTTGTCATCGTGCTGTCATTGTGAGCGGAGTCGAACGACTGGTACGTCAATGCAATCAACCATTCGTAACACACTTATTAACAAATGTTTACATTATTATAAAATGGCGGCACGTGCTTTTTTATTAGCAAAGCATTGCAAAAAGTACCTTTCGGCGTACTACCAGTACTGACGTACCAGTCGTTCGTGGTTCGTGGTTCGACTCCGCTCACCATGACAAGTTGATGACAAATTAATGACAAGAGCACTAAACGCTAAGTCTCCCCCCTTCCTCACCCCTTTCTCTCCCCTTTCTCACCCGTATCAAACCCCTTTCAAGTAGGCTTTCATACGCCTTATTAAAGGCTTTAAAAAGGCTGATATTAGCAAGCCCTCTAGATCCTTTCTCCGTTTCTTCGGGGTTTTTAAGGTGATTTAGGCAACGGGTATTGATAATTTAATCCTAGCCATTTTCAGCTATTTATTTCCGCATTTCCGCTAAAAAAGCGGGTTTTAAGTGTTTTCAAGCATAGCATACAGGAAACTGTTTTTGTAAATTTACCGGGTAAAAAGTATTGCAATTCGGGGTATTCCTTCAGCATATACCCCTCCTGACCAACATAATGGATAGTACATGAAATTAAAGAGATGGGTGGTTCTTTCTACTTTTTTAGTGGCGGGCCTATTGATGGCCGGTTCTAAGAAAAAGTATAAGGGGAAGAACTGTCAAGCAGTAAAGAAGAACAGAATTAAGCTTGTTGTTAAAAGTAATACGCCCAGCATTCCGGTGCGGGTATCGAGTTATGTGGTAGAACCCATTTTAATTAAGGATTTCTGGGAAATCAGTTTTTGCACGAAGGATACCTGCATTGAGCTGGATGCCACCTGTACCGATAAGACCGTATTGCTGACCTTGGAAGTTTTTGTGAATGGCCGCTTGCGGGAAACCAATTATGGCAATGGTTATGTGCGCGTTGCCTTAAAACTGGATGAATAGGTTCCTTGCTTCGTATTAGCTTACTCGTAAGTTTTCCGCAAAAAAGTAGGCGGTATTCGCCTTTGTCTAACATCAATTCTTAACTTAGCAGTATGGCAAAAAAGAAACCAACAATCTTAGTCGTTAATGATGACGGAATTACAGCACCAGGGATCAAGGTCTTATTGGAGGTGATGCAAGAAATTGGGGATGTGGTGGTTGTAGCCCCCGATAGCCCCCAATCAGGGATGGGCCATGCCATTACCATCGGCAAACCTTTACGCTTAGATAAGATAGACCTGTATGAAGGGGTGGAAATGTACAAATGTTCAGGCACACCAGTAGATTGCGTTAAGCTGTCGGTGAATAAGATCTTCAAAGGCAAGAAGCCCGATTTATGTGTATCTGGCATTAACCACGGATTGAACTACTCCATCAACGTATTGTATTCAGGCACGATGTCGGCCGCCGTAGAGGGCGCTATTGAAGATATTCCATCTATTGGCTATTCCTTGGATGACTTTGCGCATCATGCTGATTTTTCGCATACCCGTTCTTATGTAAAAACCATTGCAGAGCAGGTATTGCTTAACGGATTGCCGAAGAACACCTTGTTGAATGTCAATTTTCCGAATATCAATAAGGATATCAAGGGCATTAAGATTTGCCGTCAGGCGAATGCCAAGTGGTTTGAGGAGTTTGACGAACGCTTAGATCCTTACGAAAGAGAATATTTCTGGATGACCGGGAAGTTCCAATTAAACGATCGTGGTGAAGATACGGATGCCTTTGCTTTGGCAAATGGCTTTGTTTCTATTGTACCGACGCAATTTGATATGACGGCACACCATGCTATTCCGGAGTTGAACTCCTGGAGTTTTGATGATAAATAAGGCATGAAGAATAGTTTAGTTACGGGCCTCTTGGTAGGCGCCATATTTCCGATATTGGCTTATGTATTACAGACCTATACCCAACTGCAGCAAGAGCTGATGCCCACAAAACCAACGGGTTTTTATGTGTTGGCGGCTACTGTAAATTTAGTTACGGCCTGGATTACCTATAAAAAGGGATGGGATAAGTTTGCCACAGGCCTTATTTTGGCTACTTTTTTAGGTATGCTGGCTTTAGTTTTTACCAAGAATATTGCAATCTAACTGCAGCAAGCAGTATTGACTATGGAAGAGTTGACTCTGGGCTTTTCGCCCTGCCCCAATGATACGTTTATTTTTGACGCGCTGATTCATGATAAAATCGACACGGAAGGTTTACGGTTTCACGTGGAATATCATGACGTAGAGACCCTGAATGAGAAGGCTTTTCGCGGCGATTTAGACATTACAAAGCTGAGTTATCATGCCTTTGCTTATGCCGTAGAAGACTATGAGCTGCTGGATGCGGGCTCGGCCTTAGGCTTTGGTGTGGGGCCGCTGCTTATTTGCAAAGATGCTGATTTGGCCGCAGCCTTGGCAGGCTATGCCGGCAAGGAGCTGCCGAAGGAGTTCCAAAACCTACGTATAGGCATTCCGGGAAAATATACCACCGCCAACTTCTTGTTGGGTCTGGCTTTTCCCCAATTAACCAACAAGCAGGAGCTGCTGTTTTCTGATATTGAGCAGGCTTTAAAGGACGAGCAGATCGATATCGGGTTAATAATTCATGAAAACAGGTTTACCTATATGGATCGGGGTTTTCATAAAATTGCGGATTTAGGCGATTACTGGGAACAGACAACCGAGGCACCGATTCCCTTGGGGGGCATTGTAATCAAGCGTTCTTTGCCACAGGAAACCAAAGAAAAGGTGAACCGCTTGCTGAAAGCATCGGTGGCTTATGCTTTCGCCCATCCGAAATCAGGCTTAGCCTATATTCGTTCGCATGCACAGGAAATGGCCGAAGAAGTGATGTATAAACACATTGAATTATACGTGAATGCCTATTCTGAAGACCTGGGTGCCGTGGGTAAAAATGCGGTAAATACCCTGTTTGAAAAGGCCAGGAGCTTAAATCTAACTCCTGCAACGGAGAAAAATATATTTTTAGTAAAATAATTGATAAAAAAGGATAGGGAAAGTGTTAGTTATCATCTGTATTAACTAAATTTGCCCGGTTAATGTCAAAATGTCTGCTAATAGGGTTTGGAGTCATATTTGTACATGCCAATACAGAAATAGAGAATTATGTTAAAATTTTTAAGCAAATTATTCGGCAGTAAGTCTGAAAGAGATATTAAAGGGGTTATGCCTCTTGTAAATAAGATTAAGGAAGAATACGAAAAACTGTCGGGCTTAAGCCATGATGAGATACGTGGGAAAACCCTAGATTTTAAAAACCGCATTGCCACCTATCTCGCCGATATAGATAAGGAAATGGCCGATTTAAAACTTCATGCCGAGACAACCGAGGACATGGAGGAAAAAACGGCAACCTACGAGAAAATCGATAAATTAACCAAAGACCGCGACAAGAAATTAGAAGAAGTATTATTGGAAATCCTTCCAGAAGCCTTCGCCGTCGTAAAAGAAACAGCAAGACGTTTTACCGAGAATAAACAAATCGAAGTTACTGCAACTGAGTTCGATAGAGACTTAGCGGTACGTAAGCCGAACGTGGAAATCCAAGGCGATAAAGCCCTTTGGAAGAACTCCTGGTTGGCTGCCGGTACCGAAGTAACCTGGAACATGGTGCATTACGATGTGCAGTTGATCGGTGGTATTGTCCTTCACCAAGGTAAGATTGCAGAGATGTCTACGGGTGAGGGTAAAACCTTGGTAGGAACATTGCCTACTTACTTAAACGCGTTGTCGGGTCAAGGTATCCATATTGTAACGGTGAACGACTATTTAGCACGTCGTGACTCGGAGTGGAATGGTCCTATCTTCGAATTCCACGGATTAAGTGTAGACTGTATTGATAAGCATCAACCTAACTCGGCACAACGCCGTAAGGCTTACCAATCGGATATCGTTTATGGTACGAACAACGAATTTGGTTTCGATTATTTGCGTGATAACATGACAAATAATCCGGAATCTATGGTTCAACGGAAATTGCACTTCGCGATGATCGATGAGGTGGATTCGGTATTGATTGATGATGCGCGTACGCCATTGATCATCTCCGGTCCGATTCCTATGGGCGATCAGCACGAGTTCTACCAGTTGAAACCAAGAATCGAGCGTTTGGTAAATGCACAGAAAGCCTATATCAACACGGTATTGAACCAAGCGAAGAAAGCCATTGCCGAAGGCGATACAGACGTAGAAAAAGGCGGATTGGCTTTATTCCGTGCTTACCGTGGTTTGCCGAAAAACAAGGCTTTAATTAAGTTCTTAAGTGAAAGCAATCACCGTCAGGTTTTACAGAAAGTAGAAAACTACTATATGCAAGAGCAGAACCGTCATATGCCGAAGGCAGATGCGGAGTTGTTCTTCGTGATCGATGAGAAAAACAATCAGGTAGAACTTACCGAAAAAGGGATTGAGTTGATTACAGCAACCGGAGAGGATCCGAGCTTCTTCATCTTACCGGACGTAGGTACCGAGATTGCAGAAATCGAGAAATTAGATATTGCTGTTGAAGAGAAAGCACAGCGTAAAGAAGAGTTGATGCGCGATTATTCTGTAAAAGCAGAACGTATTCACTCCATCAACCAGTTATTAAAAGCATATACCCTATTCGAGCGCGATGATCAGTACATCGTCGATGAGGATAAGGTGAAAATCGTTGATGAGCAAACCGGTCGTATTATGGATGGCCGTCGTTACTCGGATGGTTTACACCAGGCGATTGAAGCGAAAGAAAATGTAAAAGTAGAGGATGCGACACAAACTTACGCAACCATTACCTTACAGAACTACTTCCGTATGTACCATAAACTATCGGGGATGACCGGTACGGCTTCTACAGAGGCTGGTGAGTTATGGGAAATCTACAAATTGGATGTGGTTGAAATTCCAACAAACCGTGTGATTCAACGTGACGACCGTCAAGATTACATCTACCGTACGGCACGTGAGAAATACAATGCTGTAGCACAAGAGATTCAGAAATTGACCGAAGAAGGCCGTCCGGTATTGGTGGGTACTACTTCCGTAGAGATTTCAGAATTATTAAGCCGTATGTTGAAATTACGTGGCATCAAACACAACGTGTTGAACGCGAAATTGCACCAGAAAGAGGCTGATATTGTTGCCGAGGCAGGTCGTCCGAGCCAAGTGACTATCGCTACGAACATGGCGGGTCGTGGTACGGATATTAAATTAGCCGAGGAAGTTATCAATGCGGGTGGTTTAGCGATCATCGGTACAGAGCGTCACGAATCTCGTCGTGTTGACCGTCAGTTACGTGGTCGTGCGGGACGTCAGGGTGACCCGGGTTCTTCGCAGTTCTTTGTGTCTTTGGAAGATCCGTTGATGCGTTTATTTGCTTCCGAGCGTATTTCTAACCTGATGGTGAAGATGGGTGTGGAAGAAGGCGAAGTGATGCAACATAGCATGTTGACCAAATCTATCGAGCGTGCGCAACGTAAAGTAGAGGAAAACAACTTCGGTATCCGTAAGCGTTTATTGGAGTATGACGACGTGATGAACTCGCAGCGTAATGTAATTTACAGCAAACGTAAGAATGCCTTATTCGGCGAGCGTTTAGATGTGGATTTGAACAACACCATTTATGACGTGGTAGAGGACATCGTGTTGCAAGCGAAAGAAGATAACAACTTTGATGAGTTCCAAATTGAAGTAATCCGCGTATTTGCTGTAAACCCTGAAATTTCGCAAGAGGATTTCAGCAGCACCGGGGGTAACGAATTGGCGGAACGCTTATTTACGCAAGTTATCGATCATTACCACCAAAAGGCAGAGCATGTGGCTTCGCAGACCTTACCTGTGTTGACCAATGTGATGGCCGAGCGTGGTGGCATGATAGAAAATATTATTATTCCGTTTAGCGATGGTATTCGTGGCATTCAAGTTGCTACAAACTTGAAGAAAGCAGTAGATAGCAACGGTAAGGATGTGTTCCGTTCCTTCGAGAAAGGCATTGTATTGGCCTTGATTGATGAAGCATGGAAAGAGCACCTTCGTGAAATGGATGATTTGAAACAATCGGTGCAAAATGCTGTTTATGAACAGAAGGACCCGATCATTATTTATAAAATGGAGGCTTACAACTTGTTTAAGACGATGTTGGCATCCATGAATAAAGAGATTGTTAGTTTCTTGTTTAAAGGGGAAATCCCGGGACAACAACAGCAGCCACAGAACATTCAGGCTGCCCGTCCGGAGGCACCAAAAGTTAAAACAACAGAAACTAAAGAGGAATTGAGTTCGCCAACAGGAGTGAGTGAAGAAGATTTGAATACCCAAGAGCCTCAGGTTACCCAGCCTATCCGCAAGGAGCAAGAAGTGGGCAGAAATGATGAGTGCCCTTGTGGGTCAGGTCTTAAATACAAGAACTGTCACGGAAAACAAGGTTAATAAAAGATGATAAAAAAAGGATTTATTGTAGGTTGCTTCTTATTGATGCTGGGGCAATTTGCCCAGGCGCAAGAAGGCAAGGTGGTTGTCGTTAAAGACTCATTAATTGGACTTTTACAGGAATACCGAGCATACTATGCAATAAATCCTTCTTCTGTTAAAACCCCGATTACCTTAGAACCGAAGAAAATTGACAAGCGCTATGCCAAGCGTGTCAAAGTTCGGGGCTTTCGGGTACAGATATATTCAGGCACCAGCCGTACCGAGGCAACCAATGTGCAAAATAATTTCTTACGCCAGAATAGTGATATGGGCGCCTATTTGGATTACGTAGAACCCAATTATCGTGTGAAAGTGGGCGACTTTACGAGTCGTTCGGAAGCTACGGCCTACATGCGCGAACTGCGCGGCAATTACAGAAATGTGTTTGTATTCGTGGAAGACGTCTGGGTGTGGCAATAGCGTAAGAAAGCATGTCCACAATTAAAGAGAAGATCCAAGATCTGGCGGCGGTATACTTTCAGGATACCGTAAATAATAGAAGACACCTCCATCAAAACCCGGAGCTGTCTTTTGCCGAATATAATACCTCGGCTTTTGTTCAACAACAACTTACTGATTTAGGTATCCCCTTTCAACAGATGGCCGATACAGGCCTTGTGGCAGAAATAAAGGGCGATTTGCCGTCGGCAAAAACCTTGGCCTTACGTGCCGATATGGATGCTTTGCCCATTACGGAGGTGGAAGGCCGATCATACGGCTCGAAAAACCCGGGGGTGATGCACGCCTGTGGGCATGATGTGCATACCGCGTCTTTAATTGGGGTGGCTAAGATTTTGAACGCCCTCAAATCGGAACTGGCAGGTACCGTGCGGTTGATTTTTCAACCCGGAGAAGAACGTCTGCCGGGTGGCGCATCGCTGATGATAAAAGAAGGGGCTTTAAAGAACCCCGAGCCGGTGGGTATTATCGGTCAGCATGTGATGCCTTTTCTAGAAACTGGAACCGTAGGTTTCCGTTCAGGCAAGTATATGGCCTCTTGTGATGAATTGTTTATGACGATTCGCGGGAAAGGTGGCCATGGCGCACATCCCCATCAAAATATTGATCCTATTGCCATTGCGGCACAAATAATAACGGCCCTGCAACAGATTGTGTCGCGTTCCGCCGACCCTCGTATTCCTACGGTACTCTCCTGGGGGAAAATTATAGGGAATGGCGCTACGAACATTATTCCGGAAGAGGTGTACATGGAGGGGACCTTCCGCACCTTTGATGAGCAGTGGCGCGCAGAAGCCCATAGCAAGATGCTGAAGCTGGCCGAAGGCATTGCCGAAAGTATGGGGGCGAGCTGCGATTTTGAAGTGCGCAAAGGCTATCCATACCTCATTAATGAGCCAGAACTTACGGCTGCCGCGCGTGGTTATGCCGAGGAGTATTTGGGCAAGGAGAATGTACTTGACCTGGATTTATGGCCTGCAGCTGAAGATTTCTCGTATTATTCGCAAGAGATTGCGGCTTGTTTTTACCGCTTAGGTACGGGCAATAAGGCAAAGGGTATTCAATCGGCCGTACATACGCCAACCTTTGATATTGATGAAGCGGCTTTACAGCTCAGTATTGGTTTAATGGCCTATTCTGCGATTCGGTATTTAGGCGCTTAGTTATGTCTTCCCATCATATTATTCGCGAGAATCAAGAACCGGCACTCTTTGTAGCCGATCCGCATGTATTAGCTGATTTTTACATGGGGCAACTGCTGGAATGGAGCCCTACCCTATTGACGCTATCCAGCCATTATGAAACCTTGTTATCCAGAGGGATTAAGGTGGATGTGGTTTTATTGGATCAGCAGCTTGCTGTGGAACCCGAAGAACATTTGGTTTTATTGCCGATGGATGCAGGGATATACCCGAGCTTATTCGGCTATTTACAAGAAAAGGGCAATACGGCAGTGAATATCCTGTGCGAGACTCCTCGTTTGGCTGATTTTCGACCCTGGATCCCCGACTTTACCATTTCCTGCATTAGCCGGGACTTTAAATATATTTTCCTGAAAAGCTATGAGAAATGGTTGCCCGCGGGCCTCATATTGCATGTTCCGGAGGCAGATGAAATGCTGTTAAGCCTGTTTAGTAATGTGAAGTTGCTGCAGGAGGGCTATGTGGAGGTGCTACAGGATGGTTTTGTACGCTTGGAAGAGCAAGCGGACTATTTGATAATTGGAGAAGCCTTATGATAACGATTCGCCCAGCCTTGGCGGCAGATGCTGCTTTGATTCAACAATTGGCACATGCCACCTGGTATCCCACCTATGCATCGGTGTTGAGCCAAGAGCAGATTGACTTTATGTTGGCCCAAAGCTATACGGTTGAAGCCTTGCAACAAGCCATGAAGGACGGAGTGTGCTTTTACCTGATTGTCGAGGAGGCCACTGCGCTTGGTTTTATGGCCTTAAGTAAGCATCCGACAAGGCTTCGTATAGACAAACTTTATGTGTTGCCAGAGACGCAGGGAAAGGGCTTAGGAAGAAAGTTGATTGATTTTGCGGCCAGCGAGGCTTTGAGGCAGGGCTTGACGCTTTTGGAGTTGAACGTAAACCGATATAACCAGGCTTATCATTTCTACCTAAAGCAAGGGTTTAAGGTAGTAGAGTCTGTAGACATCCCCTACTACCAATTTGTGCTGAATGATTACATTATGCAGAAAACCTTAATCGCGTAGTTTTTCTACTCGTGTTGGGGTTTGTGTTCCATTAATAAGGCCGATTGCCCCTCTGGCAATGGCTTCTATACTCGATTTAATATTCTGAATATCCAAGGTGCTCACCTCGTCTTTTACGGTGTGGTAATAGCTGTCTTTATCGATTTGTGAAGTCGAGAAGGTATGCGCCGGTACGCCCAGCGCTGCTAATACGGCATTATCACTGCGGTAAAAGAGGTTTTGCGTTTTATAGGGATCTGCGTGGAAGGTAAATGCCGAGCCGGCCAGGTTCTCTTGCATCAGTTTGCCCAGGTTGGAGGCATCATAACCCGTAATGTATAGGGAATTGGGGCCGAATTTAGAATCTTTACCGATCATTTCGATATTGATCATGGCGGCTACCTTCTCCGGGTCAATATTGTTGGAGAAGTATTTTGAACCGAACATACCGATTTCTTCAGCGGTGAATGTAACGAAAATCAAGGTGCGTTCATTGCTCTGCAGGCCTTGGTAATAGCGGGCCAACTCGATCATTGCGGTGGTTCCGGAGGCATCATCGTCAGCGCCATTGGCGATGGAATCTTGGCCTACGGCCGGAAGAATGCCAATATGATCGTAATGCGAAGAGAAGATAACGTATTCATCGGCTTTCGATTTGCCCGGGATAATGCCCGCTACGTTGAACATCGGCAAACTGCTGGTTTCCTTTTGCAGGCGGATGCTATAGCTTGGCGCGAAGCTGTCGGCCACGACAAATACTTTGCTAGGGCCGCTAGGCAGGCCTTGTTCACTGGTTGTAATCTGATCGCGGCTGTATATTTTTTTGAAGCGAGCCAGGAAGGCAGCATGTTTTTTATCGACTAATACGATGGCATCATCGGGGTTTTGCTGCATGAATTCACGGAACTTTTGCGAAAAATCGTCGCCTGCGGCGATCTGCAGCTTGCTGATTTTGCTGTGTTGATCCCATTGCAGGTTCTGCACGTTGCCCATGATAAGGAATTGATCGTCGGCTAATTTCTTTTTGTTCCACGTGATTTCCTGTAAGCGGGTTTTGGATTGATTGACTTGGAATGTTTGGCGGAAGTTGTCCTCGGCATAAGGTTTTAAGCCGATGTTCTTAAATTCCTGAGCGATAAAGTCGGCGGCCCGTCCAATATCTTCCAAGTTTAAAGCCGAGCGTCCGCGCATTTCATCGGAAGCCAGGGTATTGATAATACGGTTAATATTGTCGGTGCTGCTAATACCTTTATCCGCCTGTTGGGCATATCCAAAGCTTAAGGAACAACCTAACAAGAGGGATAAAACGAGAGACTTTTTCATAGTTTAAATTTTTTTTGAATTTAATAAAATTAATAAACTAATGACAGTTGGAATCGTTTTATTAGCTATATTTGATAAAATAGCAGTACACTATGAAAGAAATTAGCGTTCAAGAATTGAAAGACATGATGGATCACAACATTGAATTCCAACTGATTGATGTGCGTGAGCCTTTTGAATATGAAGTATCCAATTTAAACGGATTAAATATCCCGTTGTCCGGTGTAGTGATCGAGTCGGAGAAAATTTCTAAAGATATTCCTGTCATTGTTCAATGCCGTTCCGGTAAGCGTTCCGCTCAAGCCGTGATGTTATTAGAGCAACAAGGATTTACCAATTTGGCCAACTTACAAGGTGGAATCTTGGCTTGGAAAGAATCTTTTGACCCTGAAATGGTAGTTTATTAATTCAAGATAAAAAAACATTAGCAATAAAAAAGCTCAAGCCTTGCTTGGGCTTTTTTATTTAGGCCTATTTTCTTACTTATCTTTTAAAAAAGAAAACAATATTTTATCATTTGATTAAAAATAGTGTTTTTGTGCCTGCTGCTCTTGGAAATCTCCTAAAAGCCCTACCTTTATATAAATTGTACCATTGTAAACAAATTTTAACATTTATGTCCAGTTCAGACAACAGTACTCACAGTTTCTTTCAGGGCGTTGCTCGTAATTTTGACAAGGCGGCAAAATTTACCAAATTTGCTCCCGGCATTCTTGACCAAATCAAGGCCTGTAACTCCATTCTTCGTGTAAAATTCCCGGTAAAGATTGGGGATGAGGTGGAAGTTATCGAGGCTTATCGCGTGCAACACTCGCACCATAAGCTGCCTTGTAAAGGCGGGATCCGTTTCAGTATGGAAGTAGACCAAGATGAGGTTATGGCCTTGGCTTCTTTGATGACTTATAAATGTGCCATCGTGAATGTGCCTTTTGGGGGCGCCAAGGGTGGAATTAAGATCGATGCGAAGAAGTACAGCGAATATGAATTAGAAAAGATTACACGTCGTTATACGACGGAATTGGTTAAAAAGAACTTTATAGGACCAGGTACGGATGTGCCGGCACCAGATTATGGAACCGGAGCACGGGAGATGAGTTGGATTGTGGATACCTATACAACCTTAAATCCGAATGAGATTAATGCGCAGGCCTGTGTGACAGGAAAGCCGATTTCTCAAGGTGGCGTACGTGGTCGTGCGGAGGCTACCGGTCTTGGGGTATTCTTTGGGGTACGGGAAGCGTGTAAAAACGAAGACGATATGGCTGCATTGGGCCTGTCGGTAGGTATTGCTGGTAAAAAGGTGATTGTACAGGGGCTAGGCAATGTGGGCTACCATGCCGCCCGGTACTTTGAAGAAGAAGGCGCCCTATTGGTGGGGCTTATTGAATATGAAGGCGCTATTTATAATGAGAATGGCTTGGATTTAAATGCCGTTGTGGCGCATCGTAAATCTACAGGATCCATCTTGAACTTTCCGGGTGCTACCAATATTGAAGAGTCGGCAAAAGGCTTGGAATATCCTTGTGATATCTTGATTCCGGCCGCATTAGAGTCGGTCATCAATGCATCGAATGCCGATCGTATTCAAGCGCAGATTGTAGGTGAAGCGGCCAACGGACCATTGACACCGGATGCTGATGAGATTTTAAACCGCAAAGGAAAACTGGTGATTCCGGATATTTACCTGAATGCCGGTGGTGTTACGGTTTCTTATTTTGAATGGTTGAAAAACCTGAGCCACGTGCGCTACGGCCGTTTGGAAAAACGCTTCAGCGAGAATATGTATGCTGAAATTCTACATATCATCGAGTCGATGACCAACCAAAAGGTGTCTAAATTGGAGCGTAAGATTATCTTGCGTGGTCCGGATGAAGTCGACTTGGTGTACTCTGGCTTGGAAGATACCATGATCGGTTCTTACCAGGAGATCCATGATATCTGGAAAACCACCGACGGTGTAGAAGACCTACGGACAGCCGCCTTTATTTGTGCCATCAATAAGGTTGGCGAATCCTATAAAGAACTCGGAATCTTCCCATAGTCGTAAAAAGAAATCGGATAATCCTTACCTTTGTGACATGAACAAGGTAATGCAGCAGACTAAACAGGCCTTTCTGTTTAGTCTGGCTTTTTATATCGTAGCGATACTGAGCTTCCTCTTTAAAATGGGCTTTGCCCCTATTCTGCTGAGTATTGCCCTGTTTCTATCCTTGCTATGGTTGGTCTTGGTGCTGTTGGAGATAATGCGCTCTACCCGCATTAGCAATGGCGAACGGATGATGCTGTCGCTGTTCATTATCGTGTTAAACATTATTGGGGGGATAGTTTATTTTTCCTTCCTACGCAAATCTGTAATTGGAGTCTCTGAAACAACGAAAAAATGACGAAGAAATTTATATTGAATGTGGTGCTGAACCTGGGGATTGTGTTTTTGATCTTAAGTGCCGTTGCGGGCTATAACAGTGGTAATATGCTGTTTTTAGGCGTATCAATAGCCTTATTGGTGGTGCTGATTTATTTAAAAGTAGTGCTTTTAAAGCAGGTGAGCCGCGATGTGCAGGCTAAGAAGGCCGCCGAAGCACAGCAAGCATTAAAACAAAAGAAAAGGGCTAAAAAATAGCCCTTTTCCTTTTATATGTTGCTTTCGTTATTTCACGAACGGTGATTTCTTCACGACCGCTTTAATCGGTTGATTACGGATGGAAATAAAGATCTCAGAACCATCTTTCGCATAGGCTGTATCCACATAGCCTAATCCGATAGATTTCTTTAAGGTTGGCGATTGTGTACCAGAAGTAACACGACCTATTTTCTCGCCTTCCGCATTGATGATCTCATAATCATGACGTGGAATACCACGGTCAATCATTTCGAAGCCTACAAGCTTTTGGCTCAATCCTTTTTCTTTCTCTGCTTTCAGGTTCTCGGAGTTTACAAAATCCTTCGTGAATTTAGTAACCCAGCCTAATCCTGCCGCTAGTGGAGAGGTATTATCGTCAATATCATTACCGTATAAACAGAATCCCATTTCTAAACGTAGGGTATCACGAGCGCCAAGGCCAATCGGTTTAATACCATAGGCTTTACCGGCTTCCATAATAGCGTTCCATACTTGTTCTGCATGCTCGTTATCGACATAAATCTCGAAACCTCCAGCACCGGTATATCCTGTTGCTGAAACTAATACGTTTTCTACACCTGCGAATACACCTTTTTGGAAAGAATAATACTCCATAGGGGCCAATTCAATATCAGTTAATCCTTGTAGAGCATCTGCCGCTTTCGGGCCTTGTACCGCAAATAAGGAGGTTTTATCGGAAATATCTTTCATCTCCACACCGAAGGTATTGAACTTGCTGATCCAGTTCCAGTCTTTCTCGATGTTCGATGCATTAACAACCAATAGGTAGGTTGTATCATCGATTTTATAGGTTAGGAAGTCATCAACAATACCGCCTTCTTCATTCGGAAGGTAAGCATATTGTACTTTACCGTCGTACAGCTTAGATGCATCGTTGGAAGAAACTTTCTGAATAAGATCTAAAGCTTTTTCACCTTTTAAAATAAATTCACCCATGTGACTCACGTCGAACATACCTACGCCAGTGCGTACTGTTTCGTGTTCATCGTTGATTCCTGTGTATTGTACGGGCATGTTGAAACCAGCAAAGGGAACCATCTTAGCGCCTAAAGCAACATGTAGATGGGTTAACGCAGTATTTTTCATGTAAAATATGATATGTGTTTTAGTACTACAAAAATAGTCATTTAAACGACAAAAGAGACCTGATTTACTAAATGTTAAGAAATTGAACAAACGATTACACTGCCGTCAGGGGATTGTGCAGCTGTAGGATACCCAAAGCGCGCAGGAACTCCGGTTGCAGGCCCGCCTGAATGTTAACTTGCTTTTGCGTACGTGGATGCGTGAATTGCAGGTTGGAAGCATGCAGCAACAGGGTATCCATAGTGAAGGTTTCTTTCCAGAGCTTATTTTGCTTATTGCAGCCATGGGGTCTGTCGCCGAGGATGGGATGCAGGATATGGGCAAAGTGGCGGCGCAGCTGATGCATGCGTCCGGTTTGCGGATTGGCCTTCACTAAGGAATAACGCGAAGTCGGGAACTTGCCGAAGGGCAGGTCGATTTCGGTATGCTGTAGGGTTTGATAGTGAGTTAAAGCATCTTGTAGGGTGCCATTCTCTTTTTTGAGGGCATAATCTATGCTGCCTTCTTGCGGGGCATAGCCACGTAATACCGCCAGGTAGCTCTTGGCCATCTGGTTGTTGGCGAAAGCTTGCTGAATGGCGGAGTCCATTTCCTTCGTCAAGGAGAATAAAAGAATACCAGCGGTTTTGCGGTCTAAGCGATGCGCCGGATAGACGGTTTTGCCAATCTGATCGCGAAGGAGCTGTAAGGCAAATTCGGAAGTATCAGCAGCAATGGAAGAGCGATGTACCAATAAGCCATGCGGTTTATTGATGGCAATTAGATCATCATCTTCGTAAAGAATTTCCAGCATGCTTATTTCTTCAAAGATTTGATCAACAAATCGGCTTTCTCATCGAGCTTCGAACTGATCCATACCTTCGTAAAGGCCCCTCCTCCTACTGTCACCTTCTCTCCGTTCCAGTTGATTTCACAGAGGGAAAACAAGTAGTAGTTTTTGGTATGCACATAGGTATTGATAAACTCATCGACCACCTGATTGCCAAAGAGCATCATGCCAAATTCTACAGCATCTTTATGCTCGTAATTGAGTTGTTTTTGTAAGATAACCTTGGCCCTTTCGCGCAACTCGTCGTTAATCTTTTCCTTGGAAGGATTGGTGAAAACAGCTGTCAATAAGATCGCAAGGGCTACTAAGGCGAATATGCGGGTTTTGCTCATAGCTACAAAAGTAAGAGAATTCGGTTAGAACATAAGATTAAATAGCCAAATGCTTAAGGCATATAGGCCATAGAGGAGGCCGGTTATCACGATGGCTAGGACGGCAATCATTAAAATGATGATGTTTTTCCCAGAGCCCTGGTGCTTATTTTCATAATAATGTTCTTGGAGGAGTTTGATGTTCTTCTCGTTGGCTTTATTAAAAAAGTCGAAGATATTACCTAGAAAAGGAATCGCTCCAAGGATGGCATCCCAGCTCACATTCCATAGCATTTTTAAAGCTAATTGACCGCTAGCGCCGTTTCTGTACATCACAGTAACCAGAATTAGGGAGATGATGAAGGTGGCAATCTGTCCGGCAAAAGGGATTAGGTTCAAGATGGGGTCTAATCCAAAGCGGAAGTTGCCAATACGAAAACGACTATCCATTAAAACAGATAGTCGTTTTACCCAAATAAAATCTTTATCGATTTCTCCTAATTTAGAGCTGTATCGGTTTTCCATGTTTATTTTAATTCAAACACTGCATCAATGTTGCAGGTCAGTTTAATTGGGCGGATATCGATATCCAGGCCATTGCCAGCAGCCATGTTATCGGATTCTAAGGTCGCTGTTTTCATGGCATAGGCGCGAGGCTGCGGCATAATGTCGTTCCAGTTTAAGCTGCTGTTATCATTAATCATGATGGCTTTGCCCACATTTCCGCCATCTGCGGCTGCTAAGATTTCTGCATTGATGCGTGCATCTTTAACGGCTGCAGTTTTCAATTCCTTCTCAATGGCCTTTTTCTGGGTATGATCGTATCCAGAGATATTGGTGCTTTGTAAGCCTTGAGCATCAACCTCGTCCATCATGGCGTTCAGATTCTTCAAATCGGTAACTTTTAGCCGGTATTGACGAGACTGTAGCAGCTCATTGTTCTTTTTCTTGCGCTCGGTATTGTAGCTGTAGATGTTCTGTATGGTAAAATCTTCCTTCTTCACGCCGTATTTCATAGCGGCATCAAAAAGTTGTTTTTCCAAGGCATCAATGGCTACCTTTTTCTTGCTGTTTCCATCTTGGTAATATTCCTTTAGGGAGATGGAAAGATAGATGATATCTGGAGTTACCTCCCTTTCGGCAAAGCCACGAGTTGCTACTCTTCTTGTGTTGTCCATAGTTGCGTTTTGCGCCTGTGCTGATAGCACCAAGGCAATAAGTGCGATAAGTGATACTAATTTTTTCATAATAACCATTTAATACTTTTGTCCTGACAAATTTCCGTCCAAACTTATATTGCATAGACAAGTTTTTAATGAAATTGTTTAATGATATTATGCTAATATTTAGTTTTTATTTAGAAAATATTTGATACCTTTAAGAAATAATAAATTAATAACATGCAACAAGGAGTAGTAAAATTCTTTAATGAAGCTAAAGGTTTCGGCTTCATAATTCCAAATTCAGGCGAGAGCGAAATTTTCGTTCACGTATCAGGATTAATTGACAAAATTCGTGAGAAAGACGAAGTTTCTTACGAAGTTGAGCAAGGTCGCAAAGGCCTTAACGCGGTAAATGTAAAGCTTATCTAAGAGAATAGATTCAATATATATTTATTGTGTAAAAGCCCATTGTTAACTTACAATGGGCTTTTTGTTTGCTTTATATTAACTAAATATTTCTTCCAGGATATAGAGAGAATTTAACTCTCCAAAGTTCTCGGTATGCAAGCGGTAATAATCCACTAGCTTTTGGAGCAGGTAGCTCCTATCCTCTCGCTTGAGTCTTACGTTGTTACAATCTGAAAAGGATGAATTTGCCAGATCTCGCAGGTAGCTGCTGTAAGGTTCTTGCAGCGTATAAACGTGGGCCGGCAGCTGCTTACTGAAGCGCCCTTCCACTAAGTCGAAGTAGGGATCTTTGCTGATCGCGGGTTTGAATCCTAGGTAATGGCTAAGCTTTAATAAGAAGATCAGGTGGTAATTGGCGAGGCCGTCTTCAGCCTCATCCAACCAGATAATTGCATGCTCTAAAAACTGAAATAAATGCCGGTCCTGAGATTGATGCCGCAGCACCTTATATAAGACCTCATTGAGGAACAACGCGATGGAGCTTTTCACGATATCCAAAGGGATTGTTTTCAATACCGGCGTATGCTGTGCCTCCTTAATACGTTGCAGCGCGTTGTTTTCTTTTTGATAAACAACAAGGTCTAGCAAATGGAAGGGCTGCAGCATATTTACGGAAATCTTGGCCTTCGGCTTTCGCGCCCCATTAATGAGGTAAGATTGCAAACCCAGCTGTTCGGTATAGATCTGCACCACCACACTACTTTCTGAGTAATTGGTTACCTTAAGGGTAATGCCCTTGGTTTGTTGTAACATCGTTAAGGATCCTGCCGCTTATTTCTGTCGTCTAACAAGCTGTTTCTATCGATTTTACGAAATAATCGATACATAATGGAAACCACGCCTATCCCTATGAGCAACACGCCGGCAATCATGAGCAGCTTATAGAGGTTGTTTTGGTTTTCCATTAACGTATAGCCAAAGAAAATACAGATCACACCTGCAATTAATAAGATGATTCCTTGTAATAGATACCTGTTCATTGTGAATTGTTGAAAACTATTCTGTCGCACGGGCAACAAATTCTCCTGCAAAATACAGTATTTTTGCTGACTTCTTCCCTACTCCACGATTATTTTAAAAATAATTCATGTTATAGTATTGTATTTCCGAAAAGAAATATAGATATTTGCACACTCGTTTCTAAAGGAACGTTTTTTTAAATTAAGACAACAATAAAAATCGAATATCATGTCAAGAATTTGTGATTTAACAGGCAAGACGGCATTAAAGGGAAATAACGTATCGCACTCGAACGTTAAAACTAAACGTAAATTCTATCCTAATTTACAGACCAAACGTTTTTACATTCCTGAAGAAGATCGTTGGATTACGTTGAAAGTTTCTACTTCAGCAATCAAAACCATCAACAAAAACGGTATTACAGCAGCAATTGATAAGTTTATCAAAAAAGGTCATATTTAATAGATAGGCGCCTGTTGTATCAACAATAATAAGAATCATGAAATTCACCCGTGAGGGTATAAATAAAGTAAAACAATGGCAAAAAAGGGAAATAGAGTACAAGTAATCTTAGAGTGTACTGAACACAAAGAAAGTGGTCTTCCGGGAATGTCTCGCTATATCACCACTAAGAACAAGAAAAACACAACAGAGCGTTTAGAGTTGAAGAAATTCAACCCTGTGTTGAGAAAAGTAACCGTTCATAAAGAAATTAAGTAATTAACTCGGGTTCTGCGGAGCCTATAAAATAGCATACCATGGCAAAGAAAGCAGTAGCATCACTACAAAAAGGTGGTGGTAAAGAATTTACCAAAGTGATTATCACAACAAAATCTGCAAAAACTGGAGCCTATACTTTTAAAGAAAGTATGGTACACAACGACAAAGTAAAAGACGTTGTTGCTGCAGCTACTAAATAAGCAGTAAGATATTCCTTTTTTTTAAAGTTTTTCTTTAAAAATCTTTTAAACAGCCGTTTTGGTATTCCAAAAGGGCTTTTTTAGTATTTCCGATTTCAGTATATTTGAGCGAAATCTACGCATTTATCAAGCCATATCATCATGGGATTATTCGATTTTTTTAAAAAGAAACAAGAAACACCGGAGTCGCAGGAAGCCTTAAACAAGGGTTTGGAGAAGACTAAAGAAGGTTTTTTTGCTAAAATTACCAAAGCGGTGGTTGGAAAATCAACCATTGATGACGATGTATTAGACAACCTGGAGGAGGTTTTAGTGACCTCCGATGTAGGCGTAACAACGACTTTAAAGATTGTTGACCGCATACAGAAACGGGTTGCCGAGGATAAATACGTCACTACCGACGATTTAAATCGCTTGTTGAAGGATGAGATCCAAGGCCTTTTGGCGGAAAACAACAGCAATGATTTTGAGAACTTTGAATACGGCAATCGCAAACCCTATGTAATCATGGTGGTTGGCGTGAATGGCGTAGGGAAGACGACGACGATAGGGAAACTGGCCCATCAGTTAAAAGAGGCAGGGAATAAGGTGGTATTAGGCGCTGCGGATACCTTCCGTGCGGCAGCTGTAGACCAGATTCAATTGTGGGGAGACCGTGTAGGTGTGCGCGTTGTGGCACAGCCGATGGGCTCCGATCCAGCTTCTGTGGCTTTTGACACGGTGAAATCAGCCGTTGCCAATGGCGATGATGTGGCTATTATCGATACGGCTGGTCGTTTACACAATAAAGTAGGCTTGATGAACGAGCTTACCAAGATCAAGAATGTGATGCAGAAGGTAATTCCTGATGCGCCGCATGAGATCTTATTGGTATTGGATGCCTCTACGGGGCAGAATGCCATTGAACAGGCCACCCAATTTACCCAGGCAACCGATGTGAATGCTTTAGCATTGACAAAACTAGATGGTACAGCCAAAGGTGGGGTGGTAATCGGGATTTCCGATCAATTCAAAATTCCTGTAAAATACATTGGAGTGGGAGAGAAGATTGGTGATTTACAGTTATTTAACAAAAAAGACTTCGTAGACTCGCTCTTCCAGTAGTCTACCCATTTATATGAAGACAAAATACGCAAAAACAACGCCTGTATTGACCAAACCCCGTGTCAATGTGGTGACCCTAGGGTGTTCAAAAAACATCCACGATAGTGAGGTTTTAATGGGTCAGCTGAAGGGCAACCAAATGGAGGTTGTACACGAAGCGAGCAACATACAGGCCAATGATATTGTGGTCATTAATACCTGCGGATTTATTGATAATGCCAAGCAAGAATCTATAGATACGATTCTACAGTTTTCCGAGCTGAAGGATCAGGGTAAGGTAAATAAGGTTATTGTGACCGGCTGTTTATCCGAGCGCTATAAACCCGAATTGGAAGCTGAAATCCCGAATGTGGATGCTTTTTTCGGGACGAACGACCTTCCCGATCTATTAGCGAATATCGGTGCTGATTACCGTCACGAGCTCCTTGGCGAGCGTTTATTGACGACTCCATCTCATTTTTCGTATTTTAAAATTGCCGAGGGTTGTAACCGTCCTTGTTCTTTCTGTGCCATCCCTTTGATGCGCGGTAAGCACGTGTCCAAATCCATTGACGATTTGGTCAAAGAGGCGAAATTCCTAGCCTCCAATGGCACCAAAGAATTGATTTTAATTGCCCAAGATCTTACTTATTACGGTCTTGACATCTACGGCAAGCGAAACCTATCCGATCTTTTGCGTCATTTATCAGACGTAGATGGTATCGAATGGATCCGTTTGCAATATGCTTATCCTTCCGGATTCCCCATGGATATCCTGGATGCGATGAACGAGCGCTCCAACATCTGTAATTACCTCGATATGCCTTTACAACATATCTCTGATTCGATGTTAACCTCTATGCGTCGCGGTACCAGCAAACAAAAGCAAATCGACTTAGTGAATAAGATTCGCGATAAAGTGCCTGATATCGCTTTGAGAACCACCCTAATTTGTGGTTATCCCGGAGAAACGGAACAAGACTTCCAAGAGATGCTGGAATGGGTAGAAGAAACCCGTTTTGATCGCTTAGGCTGCTTTACCTATTCGCATGAAGAGAAAACGCATGCCCATAGCCTGGAGGACAATGTGCCGGAAGAGGTAAAACAAGACCGTGTGGATCAGATTATGGAGGTGCAGCAGGGGATATCTTACGATATCAACCAAACGAAGGTTGGTGAAACCTTTAAAGTATTGGTAGACCGTGTAGATGGTGATTATTTTATCGGTCGTACCGAATACGATTCCCCAGAGGTTGACAACGAGGTGGTCTTGAATGCGAAAACAGACTATGCCCGTATCGGCGACTTCGTGCAGGTCAAAGTAGACCGTGCCGAGGACTTTGATTTGTATGGATCTATTGTCAAATAAACATTTCTATCCGGCAAATAAACCCTGTTCTGTTAATTTTTTGTAATTTGTATACTTCTTTACTATACATTTGAAGCATTAGACAGGAGGTCAATGAAAGCCACATATATAGACTACAGTGATACCGGTAGTTTTTCCAAAACATTAATAGCCTATCTGGCGCAACAGCCAGATTTGGCTTCATTCTACGGCAATTTCCCCAACATGGCCGGCTTTCGAAAACAAATCGAAGCCAAGAAGAAATTTTCCCATCGTGAAGTATTAGTAGAGCAGCTGCGGGCGCAGTATGGCGATCTTTTAAAAGAGTCACCTGAAGTTGCCCAAAACCTGGAACGACTGTTAGGCGCCAATTGCTATACCGTTACCACCGGACATCAACTCAATATCTTTACCGGCCCGCTGTATTTTATTTTTAAAATTGTGACCGCTATTAAGCTGGCGCGCGACCTCAAGGAAGCTTTTCCCGAAGAGGAATTCGTGCCGGTATACTGGATGGCCACCGAGGACCATGACTTTGCAGAAATAAACCATACCCGTGTTTTCGGCAAGAAAATCTCGTGGGATACCGATGGTATTTCAGGAACGGGTAGGATGGATACCAGCAGTATGGAGGCCGTGGTGAAGCAATATTGCAATACCTTTGGCCTGTCAGACAATGCCAGCAAGCTTACCGAACTGGTGCATGAGGCCTACTCGAAGAACTGGAACCTCGCAGATGCTACGCGTGTATTTGTCAACTCCTTGTTTAGGGCCTATGGTTTAGTGATTGTCGATGCCGATTCTCCGGTGCTTAAAAAGCTATTTGCACCGATAATGGAGCAGGATATCCTGACCGAAAACAGCTTTAAGGCCATAGAAGCAACCTCCAAATCCTTAGAAGAGTTGGGCTATGCAGCACAGGTTCATGCCAGAGAGATCAATTTCTTCTACCTGACGGATTCCTTCCGCGAGCGTATTGTACGCACGGAAGATGGACGCTTTGAAGTGTTGCATCAGGACTTGTTTTTTACCGAGGAGGAGCTGCGCAAAGAAATGAAACAACACCCGGAGCGCTTTAGCCCGAATGTGGTGATGCGCCCCTTATATCAGGAAGTTATCCTGCCGAACCTGGCCTATATTGGTGGCGGTGCAGAAATCGTCTACTGGCTGCAATTGAAAGCTAATTTCGAACAGTATAAAACGCCGTTTCCAATCTTAGTACCCCGGAACTCAGCCTTGATTACCGAAGATAATATCGCCAGCAAAATCTTCCGATTAGACCTTACCTTCAAAAGCATCTTTAAGCCTATCCAAACCTTGAAGAATGAGTACGTGCGCCGGCAAACCAAGCATCGCTTGAACCTGCAGGATGAATGGATGGAGCTGAATGCCATCTTCGGCAAAATAAAGCTCCGTGCGCATAAAATAGACCCGAGCTTAGGGCCAAGTACCGATGCGGTAAAAGCGAGGCTTAAAAAGGCTATTCACAATTTGGAGAAAAAGCTATTGAAGGCTGAAAAGCGAAACCATGAAGATGCCTTAATCCAAATTGAGCGCTTAAAGGACAAGTTATTCCCGAATGGAGGCTTGCAGGAGCGAACGGAGAACTTCGCCGTGCTCTATCTTAAATACGGCGATGAATTGATTGAGGAGCTGTTGAAAAACTTCCAACCTTTGGCCTTTAAATTTAGTATCTTGTACTGATCATGACAACGGAACTATTGCTTCAAACAAACTTTTATCAGTATTATTCGGGAAAAACAGGCTTGACCATCGCGGATTTTGAAAAACTCGCGTCCTACTTTGATTTCCGAGAGATAGACCATAACCAGCTTATTATGCGGGCCGGAGAGGTGTGCAAGCACATTCTCTTTGTGGAAAAGGGCCTGTTGCAATTGTTTTCCCTGGATGAAAAAGGAGGGGAGCATATCATGCAGTTTGCCCCCGAAAATTGGCTGCTGATGGATCGTTCCAGCATGTACTTTAACGAGCCGTCCACCTATTATATCAAGGCGTTGGAGCCTTCTACCGTAGTGTTTATCCAACCGGCCTTTTTAGAAGAAGCCGGCAAAATCAATTATGATTTTACCTGCTTTACCGAAACCGCCCTACAGCGCAATATCCATTTCCTACAAAGGCGCATCAATTCCCTCTTAGCCATGTCGGCCAAGGAGAGGTACCTGGAATTCGTGGCCATGTATCCCCAATTATTATTGCGGGTACCCCAATGGATGATCGCCTCTTACCTGGGCATCACCCCGGAAAGCTTAAGCCGCGTGCGCAGAGAAATTGCCAAAGATAGTTTTTAAACGAAAGAGGCCTTGTAAAAACAGGGCCTCTTTCGTTTAAGCTGAAAGAAAGACCTCAGCCATCATGCAGCGGGCACTTCCGCCGCCGTATTTCTCAATGCTATATAGCGAAGAATGAAGAATAAGCCCATATTTTTCCAGGGTTTTCTTCTGTATTTCGGTTAAGCTATCAAAAGCCTGCGTACTCATACAAATAAAGGGTAGGCCCGATTTGTTCTTTACCTCTAGGATATTGCCGGCAAACTGATTCATCTGCTCTATGGAAATGGGAATCACTTCCTTTTGCGTACGGGCAAATTGCTGTTCTAGTTTTTTACGCTCCAGCAAGTCCGGGATGCAATCCCAACAGATTAAACAAAAGTTCGTGCCCACCGACATCATCACATTGGTATGGTAAATGGGTAAAGCTATTCCTTGCACCTGTTGTACCGCATGAAAGGGAACTGCCGTATAGCTCTGCTCGTCGCAGAACTGCTGCAGCAAATCTTCATGGGCGCGGTCGGAAATCGAACAATACGCAATTTTGTTTACCCGGTCCAGAATCAATACCCCGGTTCCCTCCAAGAATTTCGATTGGTCTTCTTGCGCCGTATAATCGATGATGTGTTTGTAATGAATGTCTAGCTTTTCCAAGGCTGCTAAGTGATTCAGTTGCCTTTCACGGCGTCTGTTTTCAGCAAACATAGGATATAGAATGGCGGTATCGCCGTGGAAGGAAATAACATTATTCGGGAAAATGCTATCCGGCGTGTCATAAGTGCCCTCATCTTGCAACACCACAGTTTGTACACCGGCATAATTCAAGAGCGCCACGAAGTTGTCAAACTCCTCGATGGCGGTATATTTTAGTGCGCTGTTTTGGTCTTCCTTGCCTTGGAAATAATTGTTAACGGCGGTTTGTTCATTTCTTCTGAACTGTTTTGGTCGCACCAATAAAATGGTATCTGTCGTTTGCATATTAATTGCGTAATAGGGGTAATGTAGAGCATCGGAGCAAGCCTTCTTGCTTCCCGATCTCGTGGTATGCGATTTCTTCCACCGTAAATCCGGTAGCACGAAGCCAATCGTTCAGGCGTGTAAATTGCCGCTCGCTGACGATGACCTGTTCACTGATTGAAAATACATTCGAGAACATTTGGTACATCTCTTCCGCGGTTATTTCGAAGAGGTTCTCCGAACCGAACAAGTCTCTTAAATAAGCTACATCATCCGGGTTTCTAAAGCCTCCCGGATAGATAATGGCTTTATTCTGTCCAATAGGCTGAAAACAACAGTCTAAATGCAGGGCATTTGCACGGGCGTCAGTCATGGATTTAATCAGGTCGAAGGCGACCACCTTCTTGTGCGGGAAATGTTCTTGAATAAAAGCAATGCCCAAGCGGTTGGTGCGGGCAGTATTAAACGAGCTGTAGTCAGCACCTAGGTAGGTGCCAACAAATATATAATCGTTCCATAAAATCACATCGCCGCCTTCCATATGCACTTCATCGGGCGCCATAATAACCTTTTCCGGATCGATGTCCTTGATGAGGTATTGAATGGCCGACCATTCTTGTGCGCGGTCGGGTAAGATATTCGATTTCACAAAATAATCATCAATCACAAAACCAATGTCGCGGGTAAAAATCTGGTTTACCTCCGGAATAATAGTCGGTCGGTATACCTTTACGCCGTAGCGTTCCAATACGGTTTTAAACTGAGCCATTTCCTGGCGCATATCAGCTTCCGTGGGGTAGCTGCCGTCCAGAATATGGGCTAGCGATTTGGGGTCGTAGGCCTCTTCGGCAGTAGGGGTAGGGCCATTGCTTTCGGCGGTCCCTAAGATAACGGCTAATAATTTACCTGTTTCGTTTTTAACATTTAGCGTGAGCATTCAATTTAAGTCTTTTTGATTTGGTTCTAAAATACCAAAGAAATCCCTTTTAATTCAGAGGGAAAAAATTATTGTGAATAATTAATTGTAGCTCTGCGAATACTATCAACTAGATAGATTATGCCCCTTTTTGCTACTGAAAATGAAATAAAAATTATGATTGCTTGATTTTTTAACAATCCTACAAGGTCAAATTATCCTAATAAGGGAAATATCCGATGGGTACTTTAAATTTTTTACAAGATTATGTTTTAACATTTCAATTTTAGGATTAGTATTTATTCCGAGGACTCCCTGTTTTATTTGAAAAATTTTGACAATTCCCTTGATTTTTTTATAAAAAATTGAGCAATCGATTGTTGTGTTAATAATTGTTGTTGGCCTAGAGGGTACCCTAAAAATTAGCTGTAAAAAGCGTATCTTTGCACATCCAAAATTCTCAATGCGTGTTCGCAGAAAGAAGATGGCATACAGCGCATTAAACAATATAAATTTTGCAATCCATCCGTAAAATGAGTAACATAAATTACCAAGAGAAATTCCAGGATCGCCACAATGGTCCTAATGCTTCGCAAGTAGAGGACATGTTAACCGTCCTGGGCGTAAGCTCTGTAGATGAACTGATCGAACAAACTGTACCGGCTCAAATCCGCAAAAAAGAAGCCTTAAAGCTTCCTGCAGCGTTAAGCGAGGTTGCTTATCTCGAAAAAGTCGCTCAGATTGCCGAAAAGAACAAGGTATTTAAATCCTATATCGGTCAAGGCTATTTCGATGTTATCCTTCCAGGAGTTATTCAACGTAATGTGTTTGAAAATCCAGGATGGTATACGCAATATACGCCTTACCAAGCCGAAATTGCACAAGGCCGTTTGCAAGCCTTGTTAAACTTCCAAACCATGGTTTCCGACCTAACCGGATTGGAAGTGGCCAATGCTTCTTTATTAGATGAAGCTACTGCCGCAGCAGAAGCCATGTTTATGTTATACAGTACGCGCAAAAACAAAGAGGCGCAGGTGTTTTTAGTAACGCCGAATGTATACCCGCAAACCTTAGATGTATTACAAACCAGAGCCGTTCCTTTTGGTGTTGAAATCCGTGTAGCCGATTTAACCGTTGATCAATTGACGGATGATGTGTTTGCGGCCTTCATTCAATACCCAGCTGCAGATGGTTCCTTGGCAGATTATAAAAACTTCACAGCTTACGCGCACGACAAAAATATCACCATCTGTGTGGCTTCCGATTTAATGGCTTTAGCCTTATTGACGCCTCCGGGTGAGTGGGGAGCCGATGTTGTGGTAGGTAACTCCCAACGTTTTGGCGTACCGATGGGCTTTGGTGGTCCTCACGCAGCTTTCTTTGCTACGAAAGACAGTTACAAACGTAACATCCCAGGCCGTATCATCGGGGTTACTTCCGATGCCAATGGCGAGTATGCTTTACGTATGGCTTTACAAACTCGTGAGCAGCACATCCGTCGCGATAAAGCTTCTTCTAATATCTGTACTGCACAAGCCTTATTGGCTATTATGGCGTCTTTCTACGCCGTATACCACGGCCCTAAAGGCATTAAAAATATCGCTTCCCGCATCCACGACTTAACCAAACTAGCCGATAAAGCCATTCAGACGTTAGGCTATAAGCAAGTGAATGCGAATTACTTCGATACCTTACGTTTTGAAGTAGCGGAAGAATTGGGTGCTTTAAAATCTGAAGCCCTAAATCATGAAGTAAACTTCTACTATAGCGAGGGTAGCGTAGGTATTTCTATTGATGAAACAACTACGGTAGCCGATATCCAAACCATCGTTAAAGTATTTGCTAAAATCAAAGGCAAAACCTTAAACGATGTAGATTTCAGCACGGTTGAAAAGAACTTAGGTACAGCCATTCCGGAAGAATTAGAACGTAGTTCCGATTACTTAACCCACCCGGTGTTCAATAGCTACCATTCAGAAAGCGAAATGCTGCGTTACATCAAATCATTAGAGGCTAAAGATTTATCCTTATGCCACTCCATGATTCCGTTAGGATCATGTACCATGAAGCTGAACGCAACAACAGAAATGGTGCCTGTAACTTGGGCTCGTTTCGGTGGCTTGCATCCTTTTGCTCCGGCCGATCAAACCACAGGCTATATGCTATTGATCAATGAATTAAACGATTGGTTGAGCGAAATTACCGGATTTGCAAAAATGTCGTTCCAGCCAAACTCTGGTGCGCAAGGTGAATATGCCGGTTTAATGGTTATCCGTGCTTACCACCATAGCCGTGGCGACTATAATCGTGATATCTGTTTAATCCCTGCCTCTGCGCATGGTACCAACCCTGCTTCTGCCTCCATGGCCGGCTTAAAAGTAGTGGTGGTTAAATGTGACGAGCGCGGAAATATTGACGTGGAAGATTTAAGAGCGAAAGCAACCGAGCATGCGGCAAACTTAAACTCTTTAATGGTTACTTATCCTTCTACCCACGGGGTGTTTGAGGAGCCTATAATTGAAATCTGTTCGATTATCCATGAAAATGGTGGTCAGGTGTATATGGACGGTGCAAACATGAACGCACAGGTTGGCTTAACCAGCCCGGGCTTTATCGGTGCCGACGTATGTCACTTAAACTTACATAAAACCTTCTGTATCCCTCACGGTGGTGGTGGCCCAGGTATGGGTCCAATCGGGGTGGCGAAACATTTGGTGCCTTTCTTGCCAAACCACGAAGTAATTGAGGTATCAGGTGAAGAAGGTATTTCTGCGGTTTCTGCCGCGCCTTTCGGCTCGGCATCGATCTTGGTAATCTCGCATGCCTACATCGCTATGATGGGCGGAGATGGATTGACCGAAGCAACCAAAATGGCCATCTTAAACGCAAACTACATTAAAGCACGCTTAGAGTCGCACTACCCGGTATTGTATGCTGGTGCTAACGGACGTTGTGCGCACGAGATGATTTTAGATTGTCGTGCCTTCAAAAACGTAGGTATCGAAGTGGCGGATATTGCAAAACGCTTAATGGACTACGGTTTCCACGCACCAACCGTTTCTTTCCCAGTGGCCGGAACCTTAATGGTAGAGCCTACCGAGTCGGAGTCTAAACCAGAATTAGATCGTTTCTGCGAAGCCTTAATCGCAATCCGTAAGGAAATTGCAGCGGTAGAGAATGGCGAAGTAGATCAGAAAGAAAACGTGCTGAAACACGCGCCACACACGGCACGCGTAGTAACCGGCGATGATTGGGATAGACCGTACTCTCGTCAGATTGCTGCTTATCCAGTAGAATATTTGAAAATTAATAAGTTCTGGCCTTCTGTAGGTCGTGTAAACGACTCACAAGGCGATAGAACCTTAATCTGCTCATGCCCTCCAATTGAAGCTTACGCAGAGGCGTAATTAGATTTGAGAGCTGAGATATGAGATAATAGACCTTTGCTGGTCAGGAAAGCCCTCCAATCGGAGGGCTTTTTTTGGCTTTAAGCTTTTTTAAGCATGGTTAAGTTTTGGCTTTGGTTTTTCTTTTTTCCTAACTTTTCCTAGCCCATTATTCTGCCCTTGCATTCCCCTTTGCAATGGGGATTGATACGGGTGAGAAAGGGGAGAGAAAGGGGGGGGCATAGTATTTAGTAGTTAGTATTTAGACCGTATGGTCATCGAGAGCTGTCATCGTTTTGCTATCGATTTGTCATCAATTTGTCATGGTGAGCGGAGTCGAACCACGAACCACGAACGACTGGTACGTCAGTGCAATGCGCTACATTTAAACACCCCACGAACAGCATTTTGCAAAAACATATCATTAGTACCAGAGTTTAACAACCCACCATTACTACATCTTGTCCTTAAACCCTTTACTTTCCCCTGAAATCCTTATCTTACATTTATAATTCCTAGACCATGAAAAAGACAATACAATTTATTTGGGCTTTAATGTTGTACGGCATCTCTTTGGCCGGGCTTCAGGCGCAAGAAAAGCTCTTTACCTTCGGGGTAGAGAAGAGCTTCGACGAGGCTATATTGACGGGGAAAACCAAAGGCAAACCCATTCAATGGATCGATGTGAACACCTCCAGGGCAACCTGGGAGCCCAAGGGGAAGGTCTTGTTGAATCATGGCAAGCCCATTGGTGTGATCCGCTCGGAGAAGATGTATGAAAACTTTATCATCCATGTGGAATGGCGCCATTTGGAAAAGGGGGGCAACTCTGGCGTTTTTGTCTGGTCGGATGCGGTGCCTGGAAATGCGGATTTACCCATGGGCATGGAGGTGCAGATGTTGGAGTTAGATTGGGTGAATCAGAATAAGAAGAATGGCGAATTGCCTCCGATAGCCTATGTGCATGGTGAATTATTTGGCGCCGGCGGGATGACGGCATCCCCTGATAACCCGCGTGGTACGCGCAGTAAATCGGTTGAAAACCGCTGCTTAGGGGTTGGCCAATGGAATAAGTATACCGTTGTTTGCATCGATGGTACGGTTAAATTGGCGATAAATGGTAAATTTGTAAACAGCATTCGCTTAGCCTCCAAAAGAAAAGGATACATCTGCCTGGAAGCGGAAGGCGCGAAAATGGAATTCCGCAATTTTCAGCTGATCGAGCTGGAACCCGGGGTAGAGCGTCCTGAATTTGTGGTGGATAAGCTTTAAGGCTGTGGCTTAAGAAAGAACTATGGTAAGAAATGTGTGGAGCTATGTCCTGTTAGCGGCATTAATAAGCTCTTGTGCTGGTGGAAAATACGCAGCAACTGAGAAAGTATACAAGAAGAAGGCTAAGGAGTTTTCCGAAATCTATAAGGAAGCCCCTGTGGAAGGGCAGCTTGCAGCCATTGCATCCCAACAGAAGGAATGGATTGCCTCAACGAATTTTGGCATACGCAAGCCTAATTATGTGATGATTCACCATACCGCGCAGACCTCGCTAGAGCAAACCGTGCGTACCTTCCATAACCAAAAGGTGGGGGTAAGCTCGCATTATGTGATTTCTCGTGATGGCAAGATTGTACAGATGGTAAACGATTATTTCCGGGCGCACCATGCCGGAGCCGGCAAATGGGGAAATGACACCGACCTGAATTCTTCGTCCATCGGTATCGAATTGGATAATAACGGCACCACAGACCCTTGGCCAGAAGTGCAGGTACAGGCGCTCGTGCAGCTGTTAAGCTATTTAAAAAAGACCTATAACATTCCGCAGGCTAATTTTATCGGCCATATGGATTACGCGCCAACGCGTAAAAATGACCCCTCACGCTTTCCCTGGAAAACCTTAGCCGATCAAGGCTTCGGCTATTGGTATGATGAACCGCTAGAGGAAGTGCCGCTAGGCTTCGATGTGAAACTGGCCCTGCGCATTATTGGCTTCGATGTGAAAAACCTCGATGCCGCTATTAAAGGGTTTAAGTATCATTATATTCAGGAAAACCCGAATGTAGCGACATTGAACGAGCAAGAGCTGCGGGTATTGTACGCGATATTTAAGAAGTATTTGTAAGGGGGGAGGAAGGAAGAAGGAAGTTTTGCGGGAGGTGTTGTCATCGCCCTGTCATGGTGAGCGGAGTCGAACCACGAACCACGAACGACTGGTACGTCAGTACAATTAACAAACGCTATCTTATTGATTGTCAGGTGTTATGACAGGTATTTTGCCCCTTCGCTATGAAAGCTTACGATGACGCCTCACATTGATGTGTGGGGAAAACGCTGTTAATAAGTGTTATAGGTATGATTGATTGTACTGACGTACCAGTCGTTCGACTCCGCTCACGATGACAGCACTTCAACAGCACTTCAATAGCACCTCCCTTAAATACTCTTCACGAATTTCTCGTCGTAGTTTTCTATATCAATGATGTAATCATTTTGGATTAAGAAGTCGAATAGTGGTTTTGCTTCCTCGGATACCGGCATGTTTTTCGTCGTTACGATGCGTTCGTTTTTCTTGTCGAGGTATGGGTAAGCGTATAGTTTTACGTTCTTGCTGAACATGCCAGAGATGTAAGATAACAGCTCGTTGGTATAGTTCGCCTTGTTGTAGTTGTGGGTATTGAAGATATTCTTCAAGTTGGAAACGTTGGTTGCAATGCCGACGTTCTTTGGTTTGAAGGTTTGCACAAACTCTGCCAGGTGGTTATTGCGGCGGAAGTTGGATACCAGGATGTTGTTGCCAGTGGAGCAGAGGTATTCGGCTCTTTCGGCGAAGTAGATTAAGTCTTCATCGGTAATGCTGGAGCTTTCGTCCAATACATTCCCCATCAATACCTCAATCAGTACCACGGTATCTTCGGCCTTGGCACCTGTATTTTTCCGGAACTCCTCGACGGCCAAGTTAAAGAGGTCGAAGTTGGGGTTCGACTTCTGGCGGTATTTGGTGCGGAGGATAATGATGTTCTTTTTGTAGAGGTAATCTTTAATCTGGGCAGCTTTGGCGTCAGGCTTAAAGATGGCGGCCTTGGCAAATCCCTTAGCAATGAGGTAGAGGTTTAGCAAGCGTTCGTTTGCCTGCTCGAAAAGGGGACCAGATACTTTGACCAGGTCGATTTCTACCGACCCTACGGAAAGGTTGTCTACTAAAGACTCGATCATGGTCTGCGGGTTTTCCGCATAGTAATAGGCTGCGAATACCAGGTTAACCCCAAGGATTCCCAATACTTTAGTTTGCAAACGGTTGTCGCTATCTAAGAGGCGAACGTGAATCACGATGTCATTGGTAGGGCCATCCACTTCATGTTGAAAGCGGATACCGATCCAACCGTGTGGCTCGTTCGATTTGGTGAAGTTTAGGGTGGTTACCGTATCGGCGAAGGCGAAGAACTTCTTGCTGGCATATTTTTCACCTTGCAAGCGTTCGGTAAGAAGATCGAACTCATGATCTAGCATTTTATTTAAGCGCGTGCGACTAACGTAGCGTCCGGAGTCTTCCACGCCATAGATGGCGTCAGAAAAGGCCATATCATAAGCCGATATGGTTTTGGCAATGGTTCCGGAGGCTGCCCCGGCTTCGAAGAAGTTGCGCGCCACTTCCTGTCCAGCACCAATCTCAGCAAATGTTCCGTAAATGTCGGGGTTTAGGTTAATTTTAAGCGCCTTTCGCTTAGTTTCATAAATTTCTCTAGCCATACGGCAAAGGTAAGAAAATAGCGTAATAAATTGCGAAAAGGGAGGTTGATATAGAATAAAGTTAGGCTTACCTTATAGCAAACCTAACTTATTAAAACTGTAGAATAGTGCGGCGCTGTGTAAAGCCTGCCCGATTTTGTTGGCTAATAAAAAGGCCTTGGCTTCTTCCAAAGTCATTTCTACCACTTCAATATCTTCCGAAGCGTCTAGCTCTTGTTCTTGCACCTTCTCGCCACCGGTCAGGATATAGGTGTAGGTCGGGTTGCCGGAGGTTGCCGGATTGGCAAACAGCGTGCATACATATTGAATATCTTGAAAGGCATATCCTGTTTCTTCCAGCAGTTCGCGGCGGGCGGCCAGTTCCGGTTCTTCGCCCTCTTCCACCACCCCTGCGGGCAGTTCCACCAGCACCTCGCCGGCTCCATGGCGGTATTGACGCACGAATAAGATGGTATTCTCCTTCGTAATGCCGACCATATTTACCCATTTGGGGTATTCTAGGACGTAATATTCTTCTTTAATATGGCCATTGGACATTTCGAGTTTGTCTACCCGAAGGGTTGCCCAAGGGCGTTGAATGATGTATTTAGAGTCTAGGACTTTCCACTTCTGCATTAATCTTTAATTATATCGGCCATCATGGTATTTACCTTATCGTCGAGGCGGTTAGAAATCTGACCATACTCCGAGCTAAAGGAAAGCTTTTCTTTTACCGAACAGTAGAACTTAATTTTAGGCTCGGTGCCCGATGGGCGTGCTGAAATCACATCGCCATCGGTGGTAATAAACTGCAATACATCCGATTTTGGGAGGTCAATTTTTGTTTTTTCGCCGGTTTTCATGTTGGTCGCTTGGCTGAGTTCATAATCGCGAACTTCTACCACATCGATAGCGCCTAATGTTTTTGGCAAATCTGCACGCAGGTCGGCCATCATTTGCTTAATCTCATCGGCGCCGGCTTTTCCTTTTTTGGTTAGGGAAATCAGCTTTTCTTTATAGAAGCCATACTCCAGGTAGAGTTGGATCAATACGTCGTAGAGCGATTTTCCCTGACTTTTAAAGTAGGCTGCCATCTCGGCAATAAAGGCACAGGCATTCACCGCGTCTTTATCGCGCACTAAATCGCCAACCAAGTAGCCGTAGCTTTCCTCTCCGCCTACTAAATAGGTCTCTTGGCCCAATAGCTGGGTCATCACTTCCCCGATATACTTAAAGCCGGTTAGGGTTTCGTAGTATTTTACCTGATGAGCATCGGCAATGGCCGCAAAGAGGTTGGAGGTAACGATGGTTTTAACAATATAATCGTTGGGTTTAAGCTGGCCTAATGCCTTTTTAGAGGAAAGGACATAATAGGTCAATAAGCTTCCGATTTGGTTGCCGTTGATGAGTTGGAATTCGCCCGCCGGGTTTTTAATGGCTACCCCTACGCGGTCGGCGTCCGGGTCTGTTGCCATCACCACGTCAGCATCCAGTTGTTCTCCTTTTTGTTTCGCCATGGCCATGGCATCATCTTCTTCCGGGTTGGGGTAAATCACCGTCGGGAAGTTGCCATTAGGTTCAGCTTGTTCATCCACCACGTGCACCTGCTCGAAGCCCCAGGCTTTCAGCATTTTTGGCACAATGGTAATACCGGTTCCATGGATAGGGGAATAGACGATTTTAAGATCCTTCTGTGCCAGTACGGCTTCCGGATGGATGGACAAGCGGCGGTTGGCATCGATATAGATTTGATCGAAGTCTTCGCCGATCAATTGGATATTGGCTTCGTTGCGGTCAAATTTAATGTCCTTTACCGATTGGATGGCATTTACCTCGGTTATCACATTTTTATCGTGTGGTGCTACTAACTGCCCGCCATCGTTCCAATAGGCTTTATAGCCATTGTATTCCTTCGGGTTGTGGGATGCGGTAAGCATGACCCCGCCTTGGCAGCCGAAATGACGAACCGCAAAAGACAGCATGGGGGTTGGGCGCAATTCTTTGAATAAGTAAACCTGAAAGCCGTTTGCTGAAAATACATCGGCTACAAGGTTTCCAAAGGATTGGGAGTTGTTGCGGCTATCGTAGGATACCGCGACCTTAATGTCCTGCCCCGGGAATTGCTTGATGAGGTAATTGGCCAGGCCTTGTGTGGCTTTGCCAATGGTATATTTGTTCATGCGGTTGGAGCCTACGCCCATAATGCCACGTAAACCACCGGTTCCGAATTCTAATTCTTTGTAAAAGGAATCCAGGAGTTCTGTTTCTTCTTGATTATCTACAAGTTGTTGGACTTGTGCCACCGTTTCCGGATCATATTCTGGCGCTAACCATTGTTGAATACGCGCTTGCGTTTCTGTATCTAAAGTGCCCATAGGTGCTAATAATTTGTGTATGATAATTTAAGCGTCGCAGCCACCGTATGCTCGGTCGAGCAGGGTGACATACCATGCGTTCCCAAATTGTTTGACATGGAAGATTAAGCTTTCTTCCGGTTGAGCTAAGATAACGCGGTAACTGCCATTTTCCAAGTCTGCGGTTCGTTTTTTCTGCGATTCGTCGTATTTTGACGACTCAAACTCCTCTTCATGCTTAACAATCGTTTGGAGCAATTGTGTTTGGCTGTTTGCCGTTGTATCGCAAAAGAAGCCGGTTTTATCCCATTTATCGGTGCCGCAGTCAAAACTAGGGAGCTTTTCAAAGGCCAGGACCTGGTCGTTCTGCAAACTAGGGTAGGCGTAATAGTCGGGAACAGGCTTTTTAAAGTCAAAGCTGTCGATCAGGGCAAAGGTATCAGCTACGCCCGGGCGGTAGATAATGGCCATGCCGTATTCCGGGTGGATTAGGGCATTCAGCTTTTCATTATCCTGGCTGATGTAGGCCCGCACAAAGCGGGTTATGATTTCTGAAATTTGTTGAACCTCCTCGGGCTGATCTATAGCTTCCCGTTTGCTGCTATCGGCTTGGCTCGTTGCTTTCTTATCGCTGTTATGACAGGCCGTAAACAACAAGGCGCAAACGGCTAGGGTTGCGAGCGTTTTTTTCATCATTATTTTTCGTTGTTTTTGCGAATCGTTTGTTCTATGGCGTCCCACATTTCAGAAGGGATAGCCTCCAGGCCATTTAATTGCCCTGCACCTTGCAGCCATTCGCCACCATCGATGCTGATGACTTCACCATTGATGTAGGTGGCATAGTCGGATACCAGGAAGGCGGCCAGGTTGGCGAGTTCCTGATGGTCGCCGACACGCTTTAAGGGCACGCGGTTTTTGAAATCGAATTTGGCGGCCAGTTCGCCCGGCAATAGCCTGTCCCAAGCGCCCTTGGTAGGGAAAGGTCCTGGTGCGATGGCGTTATGGCGGATGCCGTATTTGCCCCATTCTACGGCCAAGGAGCGCGTCAAAGTTAGGACACCACCTTTGGCAATGGCGGAAGGAACAACATAACCAGAGCCCGTAAAGGCATAGGTGGTGATGATATTGAGCACGCAGGCCGACTGTTTCTTCTCGATCCAGTTTTTACCAAATTCTAGGGTGCAGTTTACTGTTCCTTTTAATACGATATCGATAATGGTGGAAAAGGCATTGGCAGAGAGGCGTTCGGTAGGGGATATAAAATTTCCTGCCGCATTATTGAGCAGGATATCTACCTTTCCAAATTCTTTTTCTGCGGCCAGGCGCAGCTGATGGATTTCATCGGTATTGCGGATGTCGCAGGCTACGGGTAAAACGGGGTTTCCTGTTTTATCGTGAATTTCTTTGGCGGTAGCTTCCAAGACGGGAAGCTTGCGGCTTGTGATGACCAGGTTGGCTCCCAGTGCTGAAAAATAGCTGGCCATGGCTTTTCCTAAGCCGGTTCCTCCACCTGTTACCACAATGGTTTTGCCTTGGAGGGCGTTTGGTTGTAATGCGCCTTGTACAGTCATAGCTTATTTTTTAGTCAAGTTATCAATGATGGTTTGTAGAATAGAACGGGTAGAAGGTGCCCACCATTGTGCTAATACTTGCTGAATGGCGGCTTCTTTGGTTTCTTCAACGTTCTTCAGCAGATCCTTGCGGATGTTCAGTTTGGTGGCCTGCCAAGCTTTTTTCTCGAACTGCATATAATGCTTGGCCTTGCGTCCTGCTGCGGTTTGAATGCGGTTGAACGGCACAATATCGTCGATTAGGCCTACTTGCAGGGCTTCCTCTGGAGGCATCAACTTCCCTTCTAATAGGAAGCGATGGGCACTGGCTTTCCCGATCCAGAAGCTATAGAGTTCGAAGATGCTGCTGGGCACGATAATGCCCACAGGCACTTCGTTTAAGCCGATAATATAGTCGCCCTCGGCCATCACGCGATAGTCGCAGCAGATGGCCAACACGCAGCCTCCGGCCGGGCTATGGCCTGTAATGGCGGCGATGCTGGGTTTTGGAAATGCAGCAAGCTGATACAGCAGGTCGATAAATTTCTCCCAGAAGAGTTGAATCTGCGCCTCGTTATATTGGAAAAGGGTAATTAAATCAAGTCCGGATGTAAAAAATCCCTCTTTGCCTTGCAGTACAATGGCTTCAATGCTGGGGTCTTCTTTTTGCTGATGCAATATACGGGCGAGCTCTTCGATCATTTCCAAATGCATGGGATTGGATTTCCCACGGTCCAATTGGATATAACAGATATGGTCTGTTACCTGTGTTTTAAAGAATGATTCCATACGGTTTCGTTAATGCTATAATTATCGAAATTTACGGAAAATAATCGCTTTTACCTCAACATCGGACAGCTTTATATGGGGTTTTTACGCGATGTGGATGCCACTCAGGCTTCTATAGCTGATGGAACGGCGGCGAATTCCCTCTACGCTGTAGCTGATTCGCTGAAAAAAGGGGAGTAAGGAGGAGAAAAAGAGCGAAGAAAAGAGAAAAGATGCTTTCGAGGGGTAATTTTTGCATTTGCTTCAATATCTTTGCGATATGAATATTCTTATTATCGGATCTGGAGGTAGAGAGTCTGCCTTTGCCTATAAACTTGCTCAAAGTCCTAAACTTGATAAATTGTTCATCGCACCGGGGAATGCCGGAACAGGACAATATGGTGAAAACGTGCCACTGAAGGTTACTGATTTCAAAGGGATTGGCGAGTTTGTATTGGCAAACGATATTCAAATGGTAGTTGTTGGCCCTGAGGAACCTTTAGTAAAAGGTATTCATGATTATTTCCTGGCAGATGAGCAGTTGAAAGGAATTGCTGTTATCGGCCCACAACAAGAAGGTGCGCAGCTGGAAGGATCGAAAGACTTCTCCAAGGAGTTTATGATTCGCCATCAAGTGCCTACGGCGGCTTTCCGTTCTTTTGATAAAACGAATCTGGAAGAGGGATTGGCGTATTTGGATACGCAAAAGCTCCCGATTGTATTGAAAGCTGACGGCTTAGCCCAAGGAAAAGGGGTGTTGATCCTGGATTCCTATGAGGAAGCGAAAGCGGAATTGAAAGCCATGATTTCGGACGCAAAGTTCGGTGAAGCCAGCAATGTGGTGGTGGTTGAAGAGTTTTTGAAAGGTATTGAACTGTCGGTTTTCGTATTGACCGATGGAAAAGACCATAAAGTGTTGCCTTCGGCAAAAGATTATAAACGCATTGGAGAAGGTGATACCGGATTGAATACAGGAGGTATGGGTTCTGTGTCCCCAGTGCCATTTGCCGACCAGACCTTCTTAGATAAGGTAGAAGAGCGTATTATTAAACCAACCGTAGATGGGTTGAAAAAAGATAATATCCCCTACAAGGGCTTTATTTTTATCGGATTGATGAATGTGGAAGGCGAGCCTTATGTCATTGAATACAACGTGCGCATGGGCGATCCGGAAACGGAGTCGGTATTGCTGCGTATTGAGTCGGATTTGGTTGACTTGTTGGAAGGCGTAGCGCAAGGTAATTTAGCGGATCGCTCGTATACCGTTTCGCCAAAGACTGCCGCCACCGTGATGTTGGTGTCGGGCGGCTATCCGGGAAGCTATGAACAAGGGAAGGTGATCAGTAATATCGAAAACGTGAAAGAGTCGATCGTGTTTCATGCCGGTACGAAGCTGGTTAATGGCGAAGTGCAAACCGCCGGCGGCCGCGTGATTGCGGTTACCGCATTGGAAGAAGATCTGTTTTCTGCCCTGCAACAGGCCACTGCCGATGCCGGTAGAATCTTTTTCCAAGGAAAATACTTCAGAACTGATATCGGTTTTGATTTGATTTAAAAAATAATATTTTCAATTCCAAGGAGTTATAAAAATGCTTTGCAAAATATTTTGGAGGTATAGATAAAGCTTCTATATTTGCATCACCAAAGCAGAAAGGCCCGTTCGTCTAGGGGTTAGGACGCAAGATTTTCATTCTTGAAACAGGGGTTCGATTCCCCTACGGGCTACCGAGAGGCTTCAAAGAGAGCCAAGAGAATTCAAAAACTGCCTTTTAATGTATTTAAAGGCAGTTTTTCGTTTTATAGGTTTCGACGAAATTCACCCAAATTCGCTAAAAAGAACGGATCATGTACAAAAGTTCACGGTCTGCTATAATGTTGTTTTCACATGCCCACTCGAAGAACTCTACCGGGCTCAGCTGTAGGAAGTCATAGTTCCTGCCGTTTACCGACCTCTGCATGAACTGCATCTTCGTAAAGTCAGGGTCGAAGATGTTCACTGTGGTCCGTGCATTTCGGTCCGGAAGGTTGATATAGATCAGGACGGGTTTTACTTTCCTGCCTGTCCTGGAAAGGACGTCCATGCTTCCGGAGAGCTGGCGGTATGCCCGGCTCAGGAGCTTTGTTGATGAAGATACTTTCAGCTCGCCGATATAGGTACAGTCCCCGTCATCGATTAGGAAATCCAGTTCCCGGTACCTTGTGACATATCTCCCGCTCCTGTCGAGGCGTTCATAAGAAAGTATCCGTTTCTCCTATCCTCCCACAGGCTCCACCCATTCCCGAATGGCCGGCTCAGATAGCTCTGATATAATATCGGAGTATTCCCGTTTTCCTCTGGATTCCCTGATTCGCATATTGGCCAGCCGGGACTCCTCAACAAACTTCCCATACCCCCGGTCCGATGGATCCAGAAATGCAATGTTGCGTATCTTGGTGCGTGGATCCATAACTGGTCTGCAAATTGGTTCAAAATTATTAAGGGTGCCTTCCTAAAGTTAATGAAATTAACGGACTTAAAAAACAGTGTTTCGTAAACATTGACTAAAGAATACTTTATTGAAAATCTAGATTCTTTGAAAATAATATTGCCCACCAAACATGTGAACTTATTTATCAAAACCAAAAAAAATGGATATTTTTCACATTGTAAGCAGCCGGGATGTCCCGAATAAACTGAAAATACTTGAACTCAATGATATTAGAAGTCGCCATATTGAAAGTAAAACCCGGCCAATCGAAGGCCTTTGAAGTAGATTTTGTAAAAGCTGGACAACACATATCTTCCATTGAGGGCTATATAAAACATTCCTTGAAGCAATGTATTGAAGTAGAAAACCAATACATCCTGTTAGTCGAATGGGTTTCTGTTGAAGCGCACGAAGTCGGATTCCGTCAATCGCCACAATATCTGGAATGGAAATCATTGCTTCATCACTACTATGATCCCATTCCACAAGTGTTACACTATAAAAATATGTAGTGAAATATGGTTATTGTAGCAGATCATAAAATTAATCCGTTCTTTTGATATCGAAATTAAATAACCCATAAGTTATGAAACAAATTTACAGATTTTTATTCATAGCTATCATTGCTCTAATTCTGACCTCTTGCAAAAAAGATGAAAAAATAGCCATTGACAATCTTATCGGTAAATGGACAGTAGCAAATGATGATCCCAGAATGGCAGTCGATGGCTCCATAACCTACAGGTTCAACTCCGATATGACCTGTGTCAAGAACATCTACGATGCGCTTTCAAATAAAGAGACGTCTATTCATAGAACCTATGTGCTGAGCCATGATAAGACCTTGGTTACACTTTATGACGAGAACAAAATCTATACAGAACAGTATCGGATAATAAAATTGAATACTAAGGAAATGAAATGGGAGAACGCTTCTCCAAATGACGGTAACGAGGATAAAAGGTTGGTTCGCTCTAGCGACCAATAAATTCTAGTATGCCTGGCCCATTTTGAAACACTCGGTTTACCAATTTAAGCGAGCTAAGAAAACAACAAAAAAAATCTTGTGTTAGAGATTACAAGTTAATTAGTAGGATTGGTTAATATCAAGTAAATATGTATGTTTGATAATTAATTCATCCTTAAAGGACTAATCCAATTCTTAATGAAAGTTGTTGTAGGAAAAGCTTTAAATGACGAAGAACAGCTATTATTGCAACTGCGAAATGGTGATTACTCAGCATATCATCGATTTTATGCAATGTATGCACCAATGATAATGTCTAGACTTCGAAGGCTAGTCTTGAATAGTGATATCGCTGAAGAACTGCATCAGGAGATATTCTTTCAAATATGGAACGAAAAAGAAAAACTACCAAACCATGTTTCTTTAAAAGCTATACTTCTACACAGGGCAAAACTGCAAGCCTATAAATATTACCATCGGACCTCAAAGGATCGACAAATGCGTGCACAGTTAATAGCAGCAGCTACAGAACTTTATGATCAACTGGAAGAGCAAATCAATTTTAAAGAAACAAATGCCTTACTTATGGAAGCAATAGCCAAACTACCCAAACAGCGAAGAAAGGTATTTATAAGAATTAAGTTAGAGGGAAAATCTTACGAAGATACTGCTAAAGAGTTTGGTGTAACACCTTCGACCATAAAAGATCATATGACTCGAGCCTTTAAATTTCTGCGTGCTGAACTTGCCGATGAAAACCCAAATCTTTTTTTCCTCCTGTTGGTCTCTACGCTATTTAAATAAAAAATCATTGATGAGCCGTACTTTTTTCTTTTTATATACACTGTATAAATAAAGAGTAGTAGGATCATGTCAAACATTCAAGAGATATACCAACGATTTATAACCAGACAATGTTCGATTGATGAAGCAGAAGTCCTTATGGAGCACTTTCGTATACAAGAGAATGAAGCTGAAATCCTAAATCTGATTCAAAAAGAAATGAATAGATTGGAAGACGAGGCTATTGATTCGCAGGATAGGGTTTCAGTAGAGAGGAATTGGATACGTTTAGACAGCCGTATCAGTCGATCAAGTAGACTTCGAAGACATCAGACTTATTGGCTGGCTGGTGTTGCCTGTCTGTTGTTATTTGCAGCAGGAACTATGTTATATTTTTATAGAACTGATGCTTTTTCCTTTATGGACAATATCGGGCAGCAATATGCATTGATCAGTCCTGGAAGTAATAAAGCCACGTTGACACTTTCGGATGGTACTATCATAGCGCTTAGCGAAGAACATGATGGAATGGTGGTCGATGAGCAACTGATGTATGATGACGGATCTGCCATTTCATCGAAAAAAGTAACCTACGGAACGTTAACTACTCCTAGAGGAGGTCAGTATAGGATTACACTAGCGGATGGGACAAAAGTATGGCTAAATGCTGAATCTTCCTTAAAGTATCCTACAAAGTTTAATGCGGATGAACGTGTTGTAACTTTGGAAGGCGAAGCCTATTTTGAAGTAAAAAGCAATGCACAAAAACCTTTTATAGTATATAGTTACGGACAGCGTACAATGGTAAAAGGCACCAAATTCAATATGAGTGCATATCAGGAAGATAAAAAGATTACCACCACTTTGCTTGAAGGAGAAGTGGGAATACAGCTATTGGAAGGGATTAAATCTGGTGAAATCCTATTAAAACCTGATGAACAGGCTGTCGTATTTAATGGTCACATAACAAAGAAAAAGGTGGATGCCTATGAGGTAATTGCTTGGTCTAAGGGAAAGTTTATGTTTACTGATACTCCTCTACCAGCCATTATGAGCCAAATAGAAAGATGGTATGACGTTGAGGTGATGTATGCACAGCCTGTCAATGATATTACGTTTACTGGATCAATCTCACGGTTTGAAGATATCCAGGATGTTCTTCGTAAGCTTACACTTACAGAAGATATAGAATTTGAAATACAAGAAAGGAGGATAATGGTGAAGCGAGAATAGTATTATAGTCCTATGTCTAATCTCTCTTTTATAAGAAACCAGATTCTGTTTGCACCAGAATCCGGTTTATAAGACAGGTTTGACCAATAAATGTTACGTAACAACTAAATATTAATCATTTTTAAACCTTATCAAAGATATGAATATTAATCATCATGTCGAGGATATTTTATTGTTGATACCCCGACAGGCATTTAAGATAATTTTTATGCGGGTACAACTCATATTCCTTTTCTTACTTTTAGTATTAACGCAACTTCGGGCTACAGACCTGAAAGCACAACATTTGACGATTCACGTAAACGGGGAGACTCTTCAGCATGTACTTAAAGAAATTCGGAAACAAACTGGATATGATTTTGTGTACAATCCTGAGGTACTAAAAGTATACTCCAAAACTGTGCATATTGAAGCTGATAATATGTCAATTAAAGATCTATTAAAAAAGTTATTTGATGCCCAACCTATGTTACAGTATACGGTAGATCAGAATACGGTAATTGTAAGACCTAAAAAGAAACTCAAACCGACCACGAAGATTGAAATGAAGCAGTATCGAAATCTAGAGACTCTGGAATGGATTATCGAAGGCGTGGTGCTGGACGAGGATTCGATGGAACCAATAGAGGGCGTTACCATTTTATTAGAAGTGGTAAATTCGCAAATACACGCCCAGTCAGATAAATACGGAAAGTTTCGACTGATCATTTCGAAATAAACTGATAATCTTTTTCTTCTCAATTACCTCATATGAAATATTATATATATTTATTTACAGAAAGAAAAGTGATTTTTTTGAATTCAAAAAAATCACTTTTCTTAACTCAAATTATTTTTGCATTCTTTTTCTCTGTTTCTACACAGGCACAACTTAAGAATAAACTACCTGAGGGCCATATTGGAGCCTGTCTTTCTCTGAAAGTGGGAGATAAAGTTCCAGAAGAATTTTGGACAAAAAAGCATTTGTTTTTTTTTAGTGGTGATACTATTCGAATGGATCTTTCAAATTATAAGGGAAAGCTCTTAGTTCTGGATTTCTGGTCGACAACGTGTGCTAGCTGTATATTTCATCATAAAGAAATTGGACGTTTTCAGGAAGCCTATGAGAACGATATATCGGTAATAATGGTAAATCCACGAAACACAAAAGATAATATTGAGCGAGTCACAACTTTCTATCAAAGAAATTATACATTAAAAGACGAAAAGAAAAGGGACTTTTCAAGTATTATCTTAGATGACTATTTACAGGGAATTTTTCAATTTTCTGGCTATCCACATTACGTTTGGATAAATAAACATGGATATATTCAGACGCAGACATTCCGGAACTTCCTTGATCGAAATTACGTTGCACCTTTTATCGATATTGAATAATGAAACATTTATTTTTTACATTAATTATGTCATTATTCGCAAACCTCAGTTTTGCTAATAATGCTGCAAAACAAGCAACAAATGATAACTTCTTCGAAAAACTGATACAAGTAGATACATTGGATTCCATAACCTTGAAGTTTTCACATCTTGGATACATTCCAAAAAGAATAAAAATTAAGAATACGACAAAAATAGTCTCAGTATATTTAAAGGCTAAAAAACAAAAGCTAGAAGAAGTGGAAGTAATCTATACCGGATATCAGTCCCTTCCAAAAGAACGAAGCACGGGAAGCTACGTGACCCTAAAGCGTGAGGATCTGGAAACAAGGGTTTCTACCAATATTATGCAACGTTTAGAAGGGCTTGCTCCCGGGTTATTTCAGGATAAACGAGGGGGAGACCAACTTTACCGCTTCAACATTAGGGGTATCAATAGCCTGACCGCAGGCATGATGGGGCCGCTGATCATTCTTGACAATTTCCCATTTGAAGGATCATTGGACATGATTAATCCTGAGGAAATCGAAAATGTAACGGTCCTTCGGGATGCTGCCGCTTCGTCGATATGGGGAGCAAGGGCAGGAAACGGGGTCATCGTCCTAACGACAAAAAAAGCAGGCCGCAATGGCCTAAAAATTGAAGCTAGCGCCAATACGGTAATAACGGCTAAACCCGACCTCTTTTACAGACAGACCATGAGTTCCGAAGAATTTATCGCGGTTGAAAAATTCCTATTTGAAAAAGGGCATTATAATTCTGCGCTGAAAAATGTCAATAACAGAACCATCGTTTTTTCGCCTGTGGTACAGATGCTCGACAATATAAGGAAAGGACAGATAAGTGAGACGGACGGAGAAAGTTTTATCCGGAATCTTTCCGGTAATGATTACAGAAAGCAGCTCAGTGAAAGACTGTATAGAAATTCCATTCAGCAACAGCTTAATTTCTCCATATCCTCCGGAAGCCAAGCCTTCAGCAACCGGCTGTCAGTCGGGGCCAATCTAAGTAAGGGTGAGAAATTGGGGACATCAAACAATAGGCTGAATGTGAGCAACCAATCCTCTTTTCAGGTTTCCCAAAAATTGGGAATACAGACCAATATATCCTACGTCTACCTCAATGACAACACACGTCCGGGCATCCCATCATATCCCATGAATCCGGGAGGTGGGAAGACATCTTTATATCCATATGCCCTCCTTGAGGATCGCAATGGAAATCCACTTGCCATTCCAAATGGATATAATATGAACTATGTCGACACTATTGGCAACGGCCGGCTACTTGACTGGATGTACTTGCTGGTGGAAGACTGGAAACATTCTGAAGGAAATTCCCCAACAAACCATCTTTCTGGAAATGTGTCCGCAGGTTACGAGCCCATAAAAGGGCTCCGATTTACCCTGGATTATAGTATCGAAAGACAGATAGGCAATAGCAATATATACTATGACGAGAAGAGCTATTTTGCCAGGGACCTGGTCAACCGCTTTACCATCCTGACAGATGAGGGGATCATCCGGAACCTACCCAAAGGAGGGATCCAGAACCGGACACACGCCCAATTGACAGCACAAAGGGGACGAATTGGTGCTGCGTTCAATCATGTATATGATGGTGGTCATGCGGTCAATATATTATTGGGCAGCGAGATAAGCGATTCCAAAAGTAGCTCAAATAGTTATGGGTATTATGGCTACAATAAGAATACCGGACAGGTCGGAACCGTGGACTATACGAAATCTTATCCCATTTTATTGGGAGGAACAAACTATATCCCCAACAATTACGGAATCTTCGGAGGGAGGAGACGGTTTGTTTCCTTTTTTGGAAATGGCTCCTACGAATATCGGGGCAAATACACCCTTTCCCTATCTGCGAGAAGGGATGCGTCAAATCAGTTCGGGGTCAGGACAAATGACCTCTGGAAGCCGCTATGGTCGGCAGGCCTGATGTGGAACTTAAAGAACGAGGACTTTATGAAAAACAGCCCGCTTATTTCGTCGGCAAAATTTAGGATAACATATGGTAGTTCGGGTAATTCGGGAGGTAATGTTAGCGGACAGCCTGTCCTTAGCTACTCGGCCGTAAAAGATTACTGGACCGGCCAGAGCTACGCTACGGTATCGGCCCTTCCAAACGGACTGCTCAAATGGGAAACGGTCAAAACCTTGAACTTAGGTTTACAGATGGGGTTCTTAAATCATTTTGATTTCAATTTTGAATGGTTCAGAAAACATTCAAGGGACCTGATCGCTCCTGATGAAATTGACCCGACAACAGGTTTCTACAATATCAGCAGAAATGTGGGCAGTATCAAAGGCGATGGATTCGATCTGGAAATTGGTGTCCGTAATATAGGTAATCGGTTTAAATGGTCTTCCACGGTATCCCTGTCACGATCAAGGAGTATTGTAGACGAATTTCAGGGGACACTGTCAGGAACTTATTCCTATGCATCATCGGGAGGAAGGTCTTTACAGCCGATAATGGACCGGGAACTCTATCCCGTTTTTGCGTATAGGTTCGCCGGGCTCGATGCCACAAATGGGGACCCGCAGGGCATCCTGAATGGAGAAATTTCAAAAGTGTACGGCAAATTGATCACGGATTCATTACAGAATCTGCATTATTTTGGAAGTGCGCTGCCAAGGCTATTCGGAAACTTCAGGAATAACTTTACATATAAAAACTGGAACCTGTCCTTCAATATTACCTATAGGTTCGGGCATCACTTTTTTGCCGAAACGATAAAGTACGCTGCACTTTTTAACAATTGGACTACCCATAGCGATTATGGAAAGAGATGGCAGGTGCCCGGTGACGAAAAAATAACCACCGTACCGTCTATGACTTATCCGGCAAATACACAGCGGGATAACTTCTATGCGGCATCGGAAGTAAACGTCCATCCGGCCGACGTAATCCGCCTTCAGGACGTGCAGGCAAGTTACCGATTTAAAGGGCCAGTTGGTGGGATAAAGCATGTACAGTTGTATACCACCCTCTCCAATGTGGTGATACTATGGAGAGCGAACAGGATAGCCCGGGACCCGGACGTTACGGATTATCCCTTACCATTTTCGGCCTCAATTGGTTTAAGGTTGCAATTTTAAACATAAGAGTTTTTTATTATGAGATACTATTTGATACATCTTTTTTTTGCCATCATGGCATTGACCGGCTGCAAGAAATTTCTTGACGAGAAGCCCGATCTGAACAGGGTTCAGCCCAGTAGGGCCGAAGATCTGTATGCGCTACTGGATAACGCCATGGAGATAAATGGTAAATTTACTGGCTTTATAGAAATGGGATGCGATGATTATACATTAAACGCAAGTGCTTATAGTGAGCTCTCCACTTTTTATCAGGATGTATACATTTGGAAACCTGACCTGATCTATACAGTTGCAGATATAACCTTGCAGTGGCTAAATGCATACACACCAATAATGACCGCAAATGTGGTCGAAGAATCTCTTGACAGATTGGATCATATTTCTGAAACTGATAGAAAATTATTGAAAGGGAGGGCCCTTTTTGTAAAGGGGCTGGCCTATAGTGTCCTGGCACAGACATTCGCGGAACCCTTTAATGCAAAGAGCGAAAATTTAGGGAAAGGAATAGTCTGGCGTAATTCGTCCGATCCCAATGAGAAATCGATCCGGCTAAATGTGGGCCAGAGCTATGAAAGAATCATTGCATTGCTTGAAGAAGCGGCCCAGCTTTTGCCGGAATCGGCATCGGACAGTACCAAGCCATCAAAAGAAGCATGCTACGCATTACTGTCGAGGATTTATCTTTGGATGCAGGACTATGAGCGGTCACTTTATTATTCAGAATTGGCACTGGCACTAAACAATCATCTGATAGATTATTCAAAGGTGGATGGTTCGCCTCTTTTTCCCTTTACCGCCATGAACGAGGAAACCCTATATTTTGCCTACTGTAATGGCTCAATGACGACCCTCCAGAATACCGCTGACGTTTCAGAAGAGTTATATGATTCTTATGAGGAAGATGACCTAAGAAAAACACTCTATTTCTATGAGAAATCGCCCGGTCAAATAGGATTCAGGGGACATTACATGGGGATGGATTTCGGTAGCTTTGTTGGACCAACGGTCGCAGAGCTCTATCTTATTAAAGCCGAATGTCAGGTCCGTCTGGGCAATACCGACCAGGGAATGGTGACAATGGGAATCCTGCTTGAAAATAGGTGGCGAAAAAAAGCAGACGGGGCCTCTTCTTTGGATTTGCCCAGCTTTTCTATCGGGGAAGATGCATTGCGCTATATACTTAAGGAAAGGCGGAAGGAATTGGTATTCCGAGGAGCCAGGTGGGCTGATCTGCGCAGGTTGAACCTGGATGAAAGATTTGCCATCACGATTGAAAGGTCTATTGATATGGACGGTAAGGCTGTAAAATACACGCTCCCTCCAAATGATAGACGGTATACGTATCCGATACCGAAGGAGGTGGAGGAAAAGTTGGGAAGTAATGAGAAATAACAGGGAGTAAATTTAAATGATGTCTCGTATGTTTGTATCAAACATAGGAGACATTTTTTGTTTTTAGATTTGATGTATCATTTCAAGAACAATTTGAAACATTTCAAAATCTTGGATTTACTCTCAATTACGGTGTAGACATCTCTGATATCAATCGTTGGCAAAATGGACACAAAGATTTTGAAGACCGGCCGTATAGTTTGATGTACCAAACATTGGGACAGACAATAGAAAGAGAGCCTTGGACATCGATAACGGATAAATGCTGGAACTTTGATCTCGAGACAATTGAGAAGAATGGTGACTATATCGACATAATGCGACATATTTCCAGAATTTCAAACGGAGAGTTAATATTTGATAACCTTAAAGATTATGTCGATATAGAAGGGGGAAAAGCTTGGACCTCTTTTAATTGTCATGGCGATAGCTATAAATGGTCACTGAAAGTGGACGGAGAATGGGTTGATGTAGAATTATTTGACAAAGTTCAACTTTTGGCACAGAAGTACCAAACCAAAGGTCGGCTTACCACTTTTGACACCGGTGGGCAAGATTTCGTTCTTGGATTTTATAGTAAAGAAGAGCTTGAATCCATAAAGCAAAAAACCGGCCTTGAAATAGTTTTGGTTGGATCCAAAGGTCAATAGATCGGTGTATTGTGCAGAAAGTTCACTTAAGAACCTCAAAAAGAACCCCGAATAAAAAAAATATATGTTATTGTCACAAATAAGCAATATTTTAAATCCCCCTACGGGCTACTTAAGGAGACACGATGTACAGGTTGTCTCCTTTTTTTATGCCAATAAAATCTGTGCCCAAACTGTTAAGATCGGATCATGTACAAAAGTTGGATCAAGCAGAATTCTTGGGGGGAATAGTAAAAATTTCCTGGTTTAGCATCATTAAAACCGAAATCCCTTGCAAGACGCCGAACGTAAATTACTATCCTTATTGATGCCCGAAGGGCTTTTAGAATACTTTGAGATTTTAGTAGTAAATCAGGTTGACAATCAACTGCATATTTATTTAGATGAACTCAATATCTCTCCATCTGGTTATGAAAATAGAAAGGTTGAATCCATTGGGTTTATGCCTTCCACCGAAATTTCAGACTTTCCGATTCGAGGACAGAAAGCTACGCTTCACATAAGGCGTCGTCGTTGGACGGTTTTAGATACCGGACAGATTGTTACAAAAGATTGGAACCTAGTACGTGAGGGTGCTCGACTGACTACAGAATTCGGGCTTTTTTTAAAGAAGATATTTGGATAATCATCCTGTAAGTGCTCATCTGGAGGGTTTATTCTTTCAGATGGATGGCAAACAACTGCAGGATCAATACAAGAATCACCTAAGTGATTTTCATGATTGGGATCAAAAACCCCATGCCGAAAATTGGATATTATATCCAGATAATATAACTGAGCACTTAAGTATTGATGAAACAAGCTTTAGCAATGGCGAGCTTTATACCATTGTCAGTAGTAAATCAGCCAAAGGTAGAAAAGGAACCATTCTAGCCGTTATCAAAGGAACAAAATACGAAGACATCATTCGTGTTCTAGAACGAATTCCAATCCGAGCTAGAAACAAAGTAAAGGAGGTGACAATGGATATGGCCCCCAATATGGCTAAAGCCATCACAAGATGTTTTAGAAACGCCAGGAGAGTAATTGCTCGGTTTCATGTTCAAAAGTTAGCATTCGATGCTGTCCAGGAACTTCGAATCCAATATCGTTGGGAAGGGCTTGATAATGAAAGTCAAAACATAAAGGATGCTAGAGAACAAGGTGAACACTACGAACCTGAGGTGTTATCCAACGGAGATACCGTGAAGCAGTTATTAGCAAGATCTAGACATCTATTGTTTA
>NZ_WSQA01000010.1 GCF_009768885.1 Sphingobacterium humi | reverse complement strand
TCTTGTTCAACTTTCGTCTCTCGACTACTCGCTGCGCTACTTGATCATTATTTCTTAAAGAACTTATCGCTTCCGCATCTCGCTTCCGCTGTTGTTATGTTATCAGGTTCTCCTTGCGTTGAACCCTCGAACTTATCATTTTTTCTCTGCCGCTAGCCTTGCGCTTTTGGCTGTTCCCCGTAGTTGGGACTGCAAAGGTAGAAGGTTTTTTTGATTCTGCAAAATTTATTTTAAAATAATTTCTGAGGCTCTTTTTGTATGGTGTGTGTTGCTCCTAATTGCTTAGTCTCAACGGCCCATTCCCTTCTGTTTGTCATGGCTGCTTCCAGCCGTCCCTCCCTTGCGGAGTGGTGCAAAGATAGGGACAAATTACCTTCACTTCCAAGAGATACAGCAAAGTATTTTTATGGAAATAGCGTAACTCGCTAGGACATTGCGTGATAAATTTAGCAGATGGGAGATATTCTATCGTCTTGTTGTCTTCGTTCTGTTGTCGTTCTGTTGTCGTGCTGTCATCGTGAGCGGAGTCGAACGACTGGTACGTCGGTACAGATAGCACGCAATAACGACGTTTGTTTAAAGAAAAATGAAAGCATTGATTACATAAACAAGCATTGCTTGCAAAGCTTTTGTCAGTGCTGAAGTACTATTGGTAGTAGTTTTATGAAGATAGCGTTCAATCAATATTATAAAAAATTGAACAAAGCGTGCTACCTGTACTGACGTACCAGTCGTTCGACTCCGCTCACGATGACAAACTAATGACAAACCGACAACAAAACGCCCCGCCTGCAGGCTCTAACTACTAAATACTCCATACTAACTACTGCGACTCCCCCTTCCTCACCCCTTTCTCTCCCCTTGCTCACCCGTATCAATCCCCTTTGCAAAGGCTTGAACAAGGGGAGAGAAAAGCAAGTGCATGGGAAGAAAAAAAATCCAGTGCTATATTATATATATAACAAGGCTACCTTATATATACGATAAGCAGCAAATAAAAAAAGACGGCTTTGCAGCCGTCTACCCTAGCTATAGGTATACACTAATATAATCTACGCTACTATTTTTACGCTATGCCGAAGCGGCATAACCTTTCTTATTAATTGAATGCGGAAAATCCGGTAATATCCTGTCCGGTGATGAGGAGGTGGATATCATGGGTTCCTTCATAGGTGATTACCGACTCCAGGTTCATCATATGGCGCATGATCGGGTAATCGCCGACAATGCCCATGGCGCCTAATACCTGTCGGGCTTCCCGCGCGACGGTCAGGGCCATATGCACATTATTGCGTTTGGCCATGGAAATCTGCTGCGGACTTGCCTGATCCTTGTTTTTGAGGGTTGCCAGTCGCCAAGCCAGCAGTTGGGCTTTGCTAATTTCCGTCAGCATTTCGGCCAGTTTCTTTTGTTGCAGCTGGAAGGCTGCAATGGGTTTTCCAAATTGCTCACGCTCCTGCGCATATTGCAGGGCTGTTTCGTAGCAGTCGATGGCCGCACCGATGGCGCCCCAGGAGATGCCATAACGCGCCGAGTTTAAGCAAGACAGCGGCCCACGCATGCTGTTCACCTCGGGCAGGACGTTTTCTTTCGGGATAAAGACCCGATCGAAAAGCAGCTCTCCGGTTTTGGAGGCCCGCAGCGACCATTTATGTAGGGTTTCAGGCGTACTAAAGCCCTCCATGCCTCGTTCCACAATCACACCGCGTACTTTCTGTTGCTCATCACGCGCCCATACCACGGCGATATCGCAAATAGGCGCATTGGTAATCCACATCTTTGCCCCGGTAAGGCGGTATCCGTCGCCATCGGCATGCAAGCGTGTTTCCATGCTGGCCGGGTCGGAGCCATGATCGGGTTCGGTGAGGCCGAAGGCACCGATGCATTCGCCGGATGCCAAAGCCGGCAGCAAGCGCTGCTTCTGCGCTTCAGAACCGAAGGTATAAATCGGATACATCACCAGGGACGACTGCACCGAAGCGGCCGAACGGATGGCGGAGTCGCCAGCTTCCAGCTCTTGCATAATCAGGCCGTAGGCCATATAGTCTAGCCCGGGGCCGCCATAGGCCTGCGGAATAAAGGGGCCGAGTGCGCCAATGTCACCTAGTTTTTTCATCAATCCCGGAAACTCCCGGTGTTCTTGGGCCAGGCCATCGATATGGGGTTTGATTTCAGCCTGCACAAATTGACGGACCGCATCGCGCACCAGGCGATGTTCGGTATCCAGCAGTTCTTCAATCTTAAAATAATCTACCATGAGCTCATAAATTAGGGTTTACTGCATGTTCCTAACATCGGGGTTAGGAACGGTTAAAGATAAGAGGAATGCGCCATTCGAAGAATGACATCCATCATAAACAATCGGCTTTCCCAAAGAAAGCCTATAATCAGACGTTTAAATTACAAAATAGGGAGTCAAAAACGATGAAAACAAAAATTATTCGTTATATTAGTGCAAATTTCGAATAATATAAACCATATTATGACTTCAAAAGAATTAAAAGCATTAGGTCTGGAAAATGAAAACCCAGGTAGCTCGACGGGCAGCAAGTGGTTTTCTAAGGGAGCATGGATTACCTCAAACTCGCCAACCAATGGCAAGGAAATTGGCAAGGTGCAAAGCAGCACCCGCAAAGATTACGACAAGGTAATTCAGGAGGCGGAGAAGGCGCAGTTGGCATGGCGCAACATCCCGGCTCCGAAGCGTGGAGAGATCGTGCGCCAATTGGGTGATAAGCTGCGCGAGCTGAAGCCCGTATTAGGGAAGTTAGTATCCTATGAAATGGGTAAATCCTATCAGGAAGGTATGGGCGAAGTGCAAGAGATGATTGACATCTGTGATTTCGCCGTGGGCCTATCCCGACAATTATACGGAAATACCATCCATTCGGAGCGCCCCGGCCACCGGATGTATGATCAATACCATCCCCTAGGCATCGTGGGCATTATTACGGCGTTCAATTTTCCGGTGGCTGTATGGTCCTGGAATGCGGCCTTAGCCTTGGTTTGTGGGGATGTGGTGGTATGGAAAGCCAGCGAGAAAACCCCTTTATGTGCCGTTGCCTGTCAGAAAATTATCGCTGACATCTTAAAAGCTAATAAATTACCGGAGGGTATCTCTTCCATTGTTACCGGTGATAAAGAGGTTGGCGAGTGGATTTCTACCGATACGCGGATTCCATTAGTTTCGGCAACAGGCTCTACACGCATGGGTAAGTTGGTAGCCAGCACGGTGGCGCAACGCCTAGGCAGGTCCTTACTGGAATTAGGCGGGAACAATGCCATTATCGTTACGCCGAGTGCCGACTTAAAGATGACCATTATTGGTGCTGTCTTTGGTGCTGTGGGCACCGCGGGACAACGTTGTACCAGCACCCGTCGTTTAATCATCCACGAAAGCATTTACGAACAAGTGAAAAAAGCCCTGTTGGATGCCTATAAGCAAATAAAAATCGGAGATCCCTTGGATAGCAAAAACCATATGGGCCCTTTAATCGATACCGATGCTGTGCAAAATTACCTGCAAGCCCTCGATAAAATTAAAGCCGAAGGCGGCAAGCTCCTTAATAAAGGCGAGCAGCTGAAAGGAAAAGGCTATGAAAGTGGCTGCTATGTGACGCCGGTGATTGCCGAAGTGGAAAACCACTACGAGATTGTGCAGCACGAAACCTTCGCCCCTATTTTATACCTGATTAAATATTCCGGTGATTTGGAAAATGCTATTGCGCTACAAAATGGCGTACGTCAAGGCCTATCCTCGGCCATTATGACCAATAACCTGCGGGAATCGGAGTTATTCTTAAGCCAGAACGGTTCCGACTGTGGCATTGCCAATGTGAACATCGGCACCTCCGGTGCGGAAATCGGCGGCGCCTTTGGTGGCGAGAAAGAAACCGGTGGTGGTCGTGAGTCAGGATCTGACGCCTGGAAGGTATACATGCGCAGACAAACCAACACCATTAATTATACGGCCAATTTACCATTGGCACAAGGCATTAAATTTGATTTATAAACCCATTATGAAAAATACACACCAACGCTTAGCAAAACATATTTTAGCCGATGGCCTTCCTATGGTTATCGATTTAGAGAAATCCCATGGTTCTTACATTGTTGATGAAGAAAACAATGCCTACCTGGATATGTTCAGTATGTTTGCTTCTTCGCCAGTAGGTTACAACCATCCTTATATTTTACAACATGCCGATGCGCTAAAAGCGGCATCCATCAATAAGCTTGCCCTCTCGGATATTTACCCGAAGGAATACGCCGATTTCTTAGACGCCTTTGAACGCGTAAGTATTCCGCAAGAATTAAGCTATTGCTTTTTTATCGATGGTGGCGGTTTAGCGGTAGAGAATGCGCTAAAGGCGGCCTTCGACTGGAAAACCCGCATCAACCTACAAAAAGGAATAGAGCAGGAAGCCAGCCAGGTGATTCACTTTAAGCAGGCCTTCCACGGCCGTACAGGCTATACGCTATCATTGACAAACACCAAGGATCCGCGTAAGTATATGTACTTTCCAAAATTCAACTGGCCGCGCATCAGCAACCCGAAATTAAACTTCCCATTGACTGAAGAGTCGGTGAATGCCACTATACAAGCGGAGGCGCAAGCGATTCGTGAAATTGAAAACGCTATTGCGCAAAACCCGAACGATATTGCCTGTTTAATTCTGGAGCCTATTCAAGCAGAGGGCGGTGACAACCACTTCCGCAAGGAGTTTTTCCAGGCATTGCGTGACATCTGTGATCGCAATGACATCATCTTGATTATGGATGAGGTGCAAACCGGTATTGCGATGACCGGAAAAATGTGGTGCTACCAGCATTTTGGTATTGTACCGGATGTAGTTGCCTTCGGTAAGAAAACCCAGGTATGTGGCTTAATTGCGAACCGTGAGAAATTTGACCGCGTAGAGCATCATGTATTCAAAGAATCCAGCCGCATCAACTCGACCTTCGGTGGTAACTTGGTAGACATGGTTCGTTTCCGTTTAATATTGGAAATTATTGAACAGGAAAACCTGGTGGAGAAGTCGGCCATTATGGGCACTTACCTGCAAGAGCAATTGCAGATTTTAGCGGAAAAACACCCGGTAATCAGCGCTGTTCGTGGCCGCGGCTTACTTTGCGCTTTCGACCTGCCGACCGAGCAGGAACGCGATGCTTTTGTGAAGCGCGCCATGGAAGAAAAGATGCTGATTTTAGGTTGTGGCGAGCGTAGTATCCGCTTCCGTCCGCACCTAACGGTGAGCAAAGAAGATATAGATCAGGCGATTGCCATTATCGATAAGATTTTAAAATAAGCAGATCTACGGATCAAAACTCGATTACCCGAAAGCCGTAGCGATGCTACGGCTTTTATTTTTTTAGAAATGGCGGGGCCAGGGTGGAATTAAGGGAATGATTAGCATCATTTTTGTTAACTTTGTGGTCTATGTCGGATATTATTCAATTGCTTCCGGATTCCGTAGCGAATCAAATTGCAGCAGGTGAGGTAGTGCAACGGCCGGCCTCGGCGGTAAAGGAGATGATGGAAAACGCTATTGATGCGGGAGCAGACCAGATAAAACTTATTATTAAAGATGCGGGGAAATCCTTGATCCAGGTGATGGACAACGGATGTGGGATGAGTGTGACCGATGCGCGCCTTTGTTTTGAGCGCCATGCGACCTCCAAGATCCGCAAGGCGGAGGATCTTTTCGCCATTCGCACGATGGGTTTCCGTGGGGAAGCGATGGCTTCCATTGCGGCGATTGCGCACGTGGAACTTCGCACCCGCCGTCATGAAGATGAATTGGGCACCGTGGTGGAAATCGAAGGTTCGGAGGTGGTGCAACAATACCCCGACCAGGCCCCGGCAGGCAGCAGCATATCGGTTAAAAACCTGTTTTATAATATTCCGGCACGCCGGAACTTCCTAAAGAGCAATTCTGTAGAGCTAAGGCATATTATTGATGAATTTCAACGTATTGCCCTTGCCCATCCGGAGCTATTCTTTTCCTTCCACAGCGATGGCAATGAATTGTTTCATTTGCCCAAGGAGACGTTGAAGCAGCGTATTGTCCATTTATTTGGCAATAACTACAACCAGCGTTTGGTTCCGGTGGAAGAAACCACCAGCATCTTGAACATCAAAGGCTACATTGGCAAACCGGAGTTTGCCAAGAAAACCCGTGGCGAGCAGTTTTTCTTTGTGAACAACCGTTTTATTAAAGACCCCTACCTCAACCACGCCGTATTGAATGCCTACGAGGAGATTTTACCGGCCGATACTTACCCGCTGTATGTGTTGTTTATTGATATTGATCCGGCCAAGATCGATATCAACGTACATCCGACGAAAACAGAAATTAAGTACGAGGACGATAAGGCCATCTATGCTATTTTACGCTCGGCGGTAAAGCGTTCCTTAGGCCGCTTTAACATTGCCCCTTCCCTGGATTTTGAACAGGAAACGGGCTTTGACAACCTAATTACGCCAAAACCGCTGGATGAAATTCAGGCCCCGACCATCAACTTCAATCCGAACTTCAATCCTTTTGATGATGGAAACCCGAGTGCACGCTCGGCGGTAAGTCGTGCCTACAGCTATCCGGAGGCCTTGGAGCGTAAAACCAGCATCCCCCAGAATTGGGATACGCTGTATCAGATTTCCGAGCAGGATGAACCGCAGCAATTGCCGTTAATGCCGGAAGAACCGGCACAGGAAGCTAGCTTTATTCAACCCTCGGATCAGCCGAAGAAGCAATTTTTCCAATTGCACAATCGCTATATTGTTTCGCAGATTCACTCGGGCTTTATGCTGATCGATCAGCAAGCGGCACATGAGCGGATTCTATTTGAGCAATTTCAACAACACCTGAACAATAACCAAGGCTTAAGCCAGCAGAGCTTATTTCCGCAAACCGTAGAATTGAATGCGGCGGATTTTGCCTTGATACAAGATATGTTACCGGAAATTCAATCCTTAGGTTTTCAATTGCGTCCCTTCGGGAAGACGACCTTTATTGTGGATGGAATTCCTGCTGACCTTGAAAATGTGAACGAGGGTCAGATTATCGAGAAGCTGCTGGAAGATTTTAAAAACCAGAGTGACCTGCGTTTGAACAAACGTGAGAAGCTGGCGAAAAGCTTAGCGAAAAATGCGGCCATTAAAGCGGGTAGTAAACTGGACAATGAGGCCATGGCCGATTTGATCGATCGTTTATTTGCCTGTGAGTCGCCGAACATTTCGCTGCATGGCAAACCGGTTATCATCACTTATACCTTACAAGAACTGGCAGAGCGCTTTGCCAAAACATTATAGAAACTAGCACCTTTACTATGAATAATTTTTTTGGGAACTTACCTCCTGTTGTGAAAAACCTGTTGATCATTAACCTGATCTTCTTTGTGGGATCCATGATCTTTACACAGGCCCCTCGTTTTTTTGGGATCTTTTACCCGGATTCGCCCTTCTTTAAAATGTGGCAACCGGTGACCTATATGTTTATGCATGGGAGTTTCTCGCATATTTTTTTCAATATGTTTTCCTTGGTGATGTTCGGTCCGATTATCGAACGGGTGCTGGGTTCCAAGAAATTCCTGAACTATTACCTGATCTGCGGTTTTGGTGCCTTGATATTACAATACGGGGTTCAGGCTTTTGAGGTTTACCAGATCACAGGTACGGTAAAAGCGGCGCAGTTTTTAAACTTCGATATGCTGAACGACCGGGTATCGACGAATTTACAGATTTCTAAAGACAGCTTTGACACCTTGGCGGGGATTTATGGCACGCCTTTGGTAGGGGCATCTGGAGCAATTTACGGGCTATTATTAGCTTTTGCGGTATTATTTCCAAACATGGAGCTGTTCTTGATGTTTATACCAGTACCGGTGAAGGCGAAATACTTTATTCCGATTTTAATTGTTATTGAAGTTTATTTAGGTTTTTCGCAAAGCGGATCTTCCATCGCGCATTTAGCGCATGTGGGAGGCGCCTTGTTTGGCTTTATCCTCTTGAAAGCATGGGGAATTCGCCGCAGTAATTATTATTAATACCAGCATGAGAAAAGAGAATGCACTGAACGATTTTTTAAAGACTACCTACAGCAGTAAATCGCCGGTACCTTATATTCTATCAGCGCAAATCTTTTTGTTTGTCATTATACACCTCTGCGATTTATTGGTGGAGGTGAATGTCCTAAATTTCCCTTTATATGATGTGCTGCTGAGCAAGCTGAGCTTGCCGGCCAACCTCACGAAGTTTATTAGCCAACCCTGGTCGCTACTTACTTTCCCCTTTTTATATACGGGTTTATTCAAAATCTTGTTTGATAGTTTGTGGATGTATTGGCTGGGGCATTTATTCCTGGGCTTTTTAAACAGCCGTCAATTCCTGACCCTCTTTTTTGGGGCTGTTCTGATTGGGGGGCCTAGTTATTTGGGGCTGGCGCAAATCCCGCTCATTGCCAATAATCCGCAAGGCTTTATGCATACCAATGCGTTCAGCATTGCCGCCTTAATGTGTAGCCTGCTGGTGCTATCGCCTAAGATGGAAGTTCGCCTGTTCCTCTTTGGGAATGTGCGCTTTCAAACCATCGCGATCGTCTATATGGCTATTGAATTCATCTTTCTAGCGCTGATAAACAAACCTGCTGCCGGGGCCTTTATAATTGCTGGCGGCTGGGGGATGCTGTTTATGGAGCAGTTAAAAAATGGACGCGATATCAGTAGCATCTTTGCCCGCAAATCCGTTAATAAATTAAGGGTTGTGCATACCATCCACAAGAGCCCTATTTATAAGAGTCATAAGGCTGATTTACCCAATCAAGAAATTATTGATGAAATCTTAGATAAAATTTCCCAATACGGGTATGAAAGTCTATCTTCACGAGAAAAAGAGATACTATTTAAAGTAAGCAGAGAAGAGCAAGAGTAATGTTAATTAACAAAAAGAATTTAGGTTTTTTCAGTAAGACCGTGATGCTTGGCAATTTCTTCGCCATTGCAGGGCTCCTTCTCAGTTACTCCGCCTCTTTTATCAATCCGAAGTCCTTTTGGGCCATTTCTTTTTTAGGCCTGGGCTACCTCCCTATTTTATTGATTAACGTTGGTTTTATCTTTTATTGGATTCTTCGGAAGCCGAAGTTTGCCTTGTTTTCCTTGGCGGCGATTCTCTTGGGCTGGAACCTGATGACGCAGCACATCACCTTCCATAGCCAACAGGATAACCCGACCAACGATTCCATGCTTCGGGTGATGTCTTACAATGTGCATATGTTTGAAGCGTTGCCCTATAGCGATCAGGCGCCCAAAGATGGTTTTATAGAAACGGTGAACGAAACAAAACCCGATGTACTGTGTGTGCAAGAGTTTTACAGCACCATAAAAGGCAATAAGAAATTCAGTGAAACGGTAAAGAAGGAGGCTGCTTTTGACACGTATTACTTTGCACCCTCGCGACAGAATGACTATATGGCTTATGGGCAGGCTATTTTCTCGAAATATCCGATTATCAATTCCGGCTTGATCAAGAAAAATGAATACGGCATCAACCGGATTATCTATGCCGACATTGTTAAAAACAGCGATACCATTCGGGTATATAATGTGCACCTGCGCTCCTTTGGCTTACAGAATGAGGATAAGGAATTTATTCAGAATCCGAGTGCGAGCAAGGCGGAGGACGAAAAAGCCACCAAGCGGGTTGGCCGCAAGCTGAAATGGGCTTTTGAACAACGCAGTAATCAGGCGGAGTCATTATATGATCATATGCAGGATACGCATTTACCGAAAATTGTGATGGGTGATTTTAACGATACGCCGATGTCCTACAGTGTTAACCTGATTGGAAAGAACATGAAAAATGCGTTTCAGGAGCAAGGCCAAGGTTGGGGTGTCACGCATTTCCCGATGCTGCCTATCCTACAGATCGACTATATCTTTACCGACAAGCAGTTTGCGGTAAAGAACTACCATATCATCAAGAAAAAGCAATCGGATCATTACCCGATTTGGGCCGACATCCAGTTGACCAACTAATTAGGTTTTTACCTTAAACTGCGATAGGGCTTTCTCGATAAAGAAATCATACCTGTTTTTGACTTTGAAATAGGCTTCCCGTCCGAAGTAATAGCGGCCGAGTAAGGCTTCGATATCGCTTTGGATTAAATCGTGGAGGTCGATTTGCTTACGTGCGGAGATCAGCAATCCCTTTTGGCCAAGGAAATTGATGAAGCTGACGTATTCGGAATTCGGCAGGGTATAGCCTTGCAAGAAATTCTCGATGGAATAGGCCGGTAGTTTCTTCGTGAAGCGGCTGTATACAAACTGCTCGACTAAACTGGACTGCACCAGCTCCTGGTATAAGAGGCTAACCTCATTGGAATCTACCGGAATATTGATATCCGGAACGATGCCTCCCCCGCTAAAGAGCTTCTTCCCTAAGCCGGTTTGGAAGGTTTTGGCATGCGCATAGGTGGTATCTAAAGACCATAGGCCATTGTACATGGAGATAAAGTCTTGCATATTGGACCAGTTTGGGGAATACTTCCGTTGAATACTGCGCCCTAATGGGGTATAATAACGTGCTATGCTGAGGTTAATGGTGGAACCATCGGAGAAGTCAAAGAGCTCCTGCACGATGCCTTTACCGTAGGTACGTCGTCCAATCAGCAATCCCCTATCCCAATCTTGCACTGCACCGGCCACCACCTCACTGGCCGAAGCTGTCCGCTCGTTAACTAGTATCACCAGCTTTCCATTGGGGTAGTTTCCTTTGCTTTCCGACAGGTAATCGCGACGGGCTTCATGTGCCCCTTCGGTATAGACCACCAAGCGCTGGTCGGCAAAGAACTCACTGGCCAATTTAATGGCGACATGGAAATAGCCGCCACCGTTATCCCGTAGATCCAGGATCAGGTTCTTGGCGCCCTGCTTCTTCAGTTCGATAATGGCATTGGTAAATTCTTCGGCTGTTTTTAACCCAAAGCGTCGGATGCGGATAAATGCCACCGTAGGCTCTATCATATAGGCCACATCCAAGGAGCTGACTGCAATTTGGTCGCGCTTGGCCTTCAAGGGGAAGGGCAAGGAAATGGAATCGCGCTCGATAAACATCTCGACCTCCGACCCGCGTTTCCCACGGATCAGTTTCTCCACCTCCTCTTTACTGACGCTATTGCCGGCAACCTGACGATTGCCAATGCGTAAAATCCGATCGCCAACCTTGAACCCGGCTTTATCTGCCGGCCCGTTGGAGATAACCCCCACGACCAATAAAGTGTCGTTGAGGTTGAAGTACTCCATACCGATGCCCTCAAAGGTGCCCTCGAGAATTTCCGTCTGCGCCTGCGACTCATTCGGCATTAAAAACGAGGAGTAGGGATCTAAGTGGGAGATAATATGATTGATGGCGCCATTTTGTACCGAATCTATGTTGATGCTATCGACATAACGGGTAGAAATCAGGTCGACCACCTGCTGCACTTTATAGCTGTTATCAGAGAGACCAATAGGCATAAGGGATCCTCCAGAACTGATACGCTCTTGGTCAGCATAGTTCTGTCCAAGTATCAATCCTAATAAGAGGGTTGCGCCATAAGTGGCAGCAACAAAAATATTCCTTGTTCTTCCTTTTTGCATGAATGGTCTGGTCAACAAAATTAACACTTAACCGTTTGATTAAAATAATAATATAGGAATAATTTATCAACAATTAACACTCCAAAAACATGGATTTTACGTAATATTTCAGCTATTTTCAATATTTTTACCAAACAATGCATGAATTAGAACCATATTACCAATGGCGCGACGATTATATCGCTGCGGAAGATGAGCGAAGTCCCTTTTACGGAACCGTTTATTCGGAATTTGAGTTCGATAAAAAAGTATATAATTTTCTGCTGCATCCCCAATGGGATGAGTTTGGTTCCTTGACGCTTTACTTAAAAGTGCTGTATGCCGATTATGATAAAGGCTTCTGTATTATGGAGCTGATTGGGGAATGGAACGATGCCATTTATAACGACATCATGATCTTGAAGCGTGAGCTGATAGACCTGATGATTGGGGAAGGCATACAGAAGTTTATTCTGGTTGGCGAAAATGTATTGAACTTTCATGCTTCTGACGATTCCTACTACGAGGAATGGTTTCAGGATATAGAAGATGGCTGGATTGTTGGAATAAACTTTCGAGAACACGTGATCCAGGAGTTTGAAGCCAACCACATCGACTACTACATCAACTTCGGGCAGTACTTCAATAATTTCCCTTGGCGTACGCTCAAACCCAAACAGCTCTATCATCATATCGAAGAGCATATGCAACGCCGCTTAACCTAATTCGATAGATGATAGATTTTAACCGACCCCTTAATCCTTTACAGGTATGATGAACGTTCGATCTATCAATTATCACAACCGGCACTTTCGTGTCCTCCAAAACAGCGCCTCGGGCGAAAGCAGTGGCGACACCGAATTTCACTATAAGCATATTGGCCGCATTGTTTTTGCCGACTATATGGGTGGCAACATTCAATATGGACATTTACTGGGTAGCGTAGATGAATATGGCACGTTGGAGTTTTACTACCACCAGGTGAACCTGGCGGGGGAGCTCCGTTGCGGCCATTGCAAGTCGCGTCCGGAAATATTAACCGATGGGCGCATCCGCCTGCATGAGTCCTGGACATGGACGCATGGGGCTACGGGCGCGGGAGAAAGCATCGTGGAAGAGCTTGCCCCCTAAGCTTGGCATCCCCCATTTATTTTGAGTATCTTTAGCCTTCCATCTTTTGTATAACAATAAAAAAATAAAGAATACGATAGGTTTATCCGGAATGTGAGCATGGAAAGGCTGGAAATACGGTTTTGCCGGTCAAAAGATTTGGATATCCTAGCTTACAGTCCTAAATTTGCCTATCAAAATTTTGTAATTATGTCATTCAGAATAGAAAAAGACACCATGGGTGAGGTTCAAGTGCCTGCCGACAAATATTGGGGTGCACAAACCGAACGTTCTAGAAACAACTTTAAAATTGGCCCTGCCGCTTCTATGCCGCATGAAATTGTAGCAGGTTTTGCGTACTTAAAGAAAGCTGCAGCCTATGCAAACCATGAATTGGGTGTGCTTCCTGTAGAGAAACGCGATGCAATTGCTGCTGTTTGTGACGAGATCTTAGCCGGTAAATTAGACGATCAGTTTCCACTAGTGATTTGGCAGACGGGTTCTGGAACGCAATCTAACATGAATGTGAACGAGGTTGTAGCCAACCGTGCGCAAGTATTGGCGGGTGGTAAGATTGGTGAAGGTGAGCCTGTGTTGAAAGCGAATGACGATGTAAATAAATCACAATCTTCTAATGATACCTTCCCTACCGGTATGCACATTGCGGCTTACAAAGCGGTAGTGGAAATTACTATTCCTGGTGTGGAGAAATTACGCGATACCCTGAAGAAAAAATCGGAAGAGTTTATGAACGTGGTGAAAATCGGACGTACGCACTTAATGGATGCAACGCCACTTACCTTGGGTCAGGAACTTTCTGGTTATGTAGCGCAATTGAACCATGGCTTAAAAGCCTTGAGAAATACCCTCTCGCATTTGGCAGAGGTGGCCTTAGGTGGTACTGCTGTAGGTACGGGATTGAATACACCGAAAGGTTACGACGTTGTAGTCGCCAAATATATCGCTGAGTTTACCGGCCATCCATTTGTTACGGCAGAAAATAAATTTGAAGCCTTAGCGGCGCATGATGCTATTGTGGAAACACACGGCGCCTTGAAACAATTGGCCGTTGCCTTAAATAAAATTGCCAACGATATCCGTATGCTGGCCTCTGGTCCTCGCTCCGGTATCGGGGAAATCCTTATTCCGGAAAACGAACCAGGATCATCGATTATGCCAGGCAAAGTAAACCCTACGCAATGTGAAGCCCTAACTATGGTAGCGGCACAAGTGATGGGGAATGATGTGGCAATTACCATTGGAGGTACGCAAGGTCATTATGAACTTAACGTATTCAAACCTCTAATGGCAGCAAACTTCTTGCAATCTGCCCGCTTAATCGGAGACGCTTGTGTTTCTTTTGAAGAGCACTGCGCAATCGGTATCGAGCCGAACTATGCACGCATCAAAGAATTAGTAGACAACTCCTTAATGCTGGTTACTGCCCTGAACACCAAAATCGGCTACTACAAAGCAGCTGAAATTGCACAAACAGCGCATAAAAACAACAGCACCCTAAAAGAAACTGCAATTGCTTTAGGCTATGTTACGGCAGAGCAATTTGACGAATGGGTGAAACCAGAAGAGATGGTTGGAAGCTTAAAATAATCGAGTGGACAAACATCAACATAAAAAAACTTCTTATGGGGCATATCTAGCATTTTTGCTGGGTATGCTTTTTATTTCCAGCAGCTGCCAACGCCATTCAGATATGCAGGGCGAAGGTGCCGATTGGTTCCAAGGGGTTTGGGTGCAGGATAGCATCCCTAACCAAGCCGGTATGCTGAACTATACCTTGCATGAATTCCGGGTGACCTGCGATTCCATTTACACCACCATGAAAGTGCATAATAAAGTGAAAACCATGCCCGACAGCTGTTATGGCAACGGGGAATGGACAGAATATGCCAAAGCCGTTTATGTGCTGCGTGGCGATAGCATGATTGTGGAAGGGGTATATACCAAACCTAACTGGAAACAAAAGATTTCGGGCTGCTACAAACAAGGGGAATACCTGCCCCGCTATAAAGTGGCCTACAAAAGTAAAGACAGCGTGGTGCTGGAAAATAAATTCGATGCCCGCCCGGTGGTGCTTCGAAAAACACAAGATATAACCTGCGTGCCTAAAAAACGCTGGGAACTCTAACAAAAAATGCCGCAAATTGCGGCATTTTTTGTTATTCAGCTATTCTTAATTGATCAATCGGGTTTCATCCGACGACTTTAAGATATGACTTTTCAATTCGGTTTCTGCCTGCAGTAAATCCTGCTCGGCTACTTTGCGTTTCTCACGGCCCTCTTTCTGGATGCGCAATACTTCCTCAATGGTGCTAATGATATCGGTATTTGCCTTTTTAATGGTATCGATATCGATAATACCGCGTTCCGTTTCTTTGGCTACATTGATGGTGGCATCCTTCAGCATTTCTGAATTGCGTTTTAAGAGCTCATTCGTGGCATCCGTAATGGCCCGTTGTGCTTCCAAGGCACTCTGCGCATGGGCAATACCCAAGGTCAGTACCATTTGGTTCTTCCATAACGGTAGGGTATTCACGATACTGGATTGTATCTTCTCCATCAGGGAGCTGCTATTGCTTTGGATCATGCGGATTTGTGGCGCCGTTTGCAATACGACCATACGGGTCAGTTTCAAATCGTGGACTTTACGTTCAAAACGAACTACATGCTGTTCCAGGTCTTTGTACTCTTGAATTTTATGCTGATCGCCGGTAGATTCGGCTTCGGCCTTCAGGGCTGGCAAGGTGTTGGTCAATACTTCCTGCAACTTCTCCTCCCCGGCTTGGATGTGCAAAGACAGGTCTTTAAAGTACTGCTGGTTCTGCACGAAGAGTTTATCAAAGATGTTGACATCCTTGGCCAGGTTTTTATAATGTCCCTCCAACTTCAGTTCGATGGCATGGATATTCTTTTCTACCGAGGCATACTCGGTGCGCATGCGGCCGATTTTCTTCTTGATATTATCAAAAAAAGGTAGCAAAGGTTTCTTATTCAGCTTTTCATCGAAGTTTTTAATCTCTCCGCGTAGGTTCAATAAGATGTCCTCAGCACCACCTAGGTCTTTCGTACGCACTTGCTTCAAGATTTCATTGGAGAAGTTGCTGACGTTCGACTGGCTGCCCACCCCAAACTGAATGATATCCGTGGTGGATGTTAAGTTGATTTTATCTTTATATTGTTGAATGAGGGCCTTTTCTTCCGGGGAGAAATTCACGGCGACCTCATTTGTTTTGTCCGGTTGATTACTATCTAAGTTCGTCAAATCTAAGTTTGCCATATGCTTTTAGTCTTTTAATAGGTTTCTACTTTTTAATGTCTGTAAATATACATCGGTTTCCGCCGACACATCGAGCATCCCCATTTTGAAATGGTTGGTTACTTCCTGTTCAATAGCTACCGATGCCTGCTGTATCACATGCTCCAGCTTCCGTTTGGAATCGGAGGTGATGGTATTATTTAAACGTGCATTCTCCAATTCATCGTACTGCATCAATACATTCACCACGGTGGAATGCCGCACCAAGAACTTCTCGGCCTCCCGCACATCCTTTTTCTCCAACAATTGGAACAAACGAATAATCTTATCGATATCGGTTTGAATACTGCGGTTATCTATTTCCTTGCGCCAGTGCAGCAAACGTTCCACGAAAAACTGTGGCGTATCAATCGCAGCGGTGTTTAATTCTAAATATTTCTGCGCCGAAGGGCTGGAAATCCAGGTTAAAGGACGTACTTCGCTAAGTTCCAAACGCTGCAAATAAGGCTTCGCCTGATTCAACAATAAGCCGTTCCCAACAATATAGGATAACACCGATCCCCCCATGGTTAAGAACATCGCCTGACTTAAAGCGCCAAAGAAGTATATAAAAGAGCCCAATAAGGCTAATTCGATCGCCAGAAAGGTGATACCTAGCATATACCAAGATCTTACTTTCGTTTTGCGTGCCTGCCCTATCATCACAAAAGGATGTATATGTATAGGTAGCGGAATAAACATAAGTACAGATAGCATAGTCCACACCAATTGCCTGATCTCCCACGGCCTACTTTTTTTCGTTGCCCAACCCATTTTATGTTAAATTATTTTTATAAAAATACACCAATTCTCGTTCCATTGCATCTGTTGAACGTAAAAACTAGGTAATTGGCCAGAAAAATGCCGCCATAAGCCCCATTTTATCGGTCAATGCCTCTAGTGTCAATTTGGCACCTACCTCTTTTTTAAGAGTTCCAAACAGCAAGCGTAGGGCGTTTTCTTTTGCCCCCGAGATAATAACCAGCCCAAGAAACTCAGGTTGAAGATATCCTGGTTGGCTTCAATATCTAGCATCTGCAGCAGGCGCTTTTGAAAGCCTGGCTCTTTTACGATATCCGGATTTTGAAAATACTTCTCCACCAGGTACAGGAAGTCGAGTACCCGTTCCTCATCGATCTGCATGAGGTAGGACTTGTAGCGTCGCTTAAAGCTTTGCAATCGGGAGTTGGCTAAGCTGATGTTATCGAATTGTGCATGAATCAATAGCTCCATCAGGTTCTTGCGAATCGTCCAAAGCATGCCCAATTTCTTCTCATACCAATGGTCGGTATGGCCTAGTTTGGCCAGGTAGCGAAGACAGGTATCTTGATTATGCTGCGCATAGCACATGCACAAACTGATGTTTAAATCGTCGATATCTTCCTGACTGGCCTTATTACTGGCATTTTGCAAGGCTGCTTCTAAGACTTGAATGGCGTTCTCCGGCTCGCCCTTGAAATGTAGATTTAAGCCCAACAAGAGCTCGTGCCGCAGAAAAAACTGATCTTGATAGCTTTTGCGATGTTGCATAAGCTCTTCCATCTGCTGCAAGAAAGCCAGGCTTTCCTCGAATTGCCGACTGCGAAAATGGTAATTCGCCAGGTAGTAGATAATATAGAGCTGGTAATAAAGATGGGCCTCTTTGGTTTTGGAAATATCCTGAATATAACGATACGATTTCAGGATATAAGGCTCAATGAGGCGGTAGTTCTGATTGATAGCGGCATATTCATTGGCTAAATAGAGCAATTGATAGAGGGCTTTGTAGTTCATGATTTCGTGCATGGAAATCTTAAACTGCTTCATCGTCGATTCGATCAGCGCGGAAAGATTGACGACCTTTCCTTTGAGATGGATCTCCTGCAACTCTCGACGCAGAAAAGCATACGCCATATGTAATTTGGCTTCGCGCTGCATCTGCTCTTGGTTCTCCGTGAAACGTTCCATCAACTGCGGCAAATCAATAGTATCCTCGAGGTGAGCATACTGCAATCGTAATAATAAACACTCGTTTAAAAAACTAAATTGCTCATCTTCCTCTGCGCGTGCCGTGGCCTTATCTAGGCATTTCCAGCCAATCTTGGGCAGGTTATTTTCCAATAAAAACCGCCCTACAACAATGTTACGCAAGATATCATAGCCGGCATTGCCCTTGCTTTCAAAGGTTCGCTGCGACAGAAATTGCAGTAGATTATCCTGCAATCGCTTCCGCAAGGCATGATAGGCATCCTTGGAGTCTTCTTTTTTATATAATTTTTGTACGGACTTTAGGTCGTCAGTTTCTAAAAAATTAAACAAGAGCATGTTTTTCGCATCCTTACGCGTGTTTTTCTTATTTAAAAAGGATTTGAAAGCTTGTTTATCTTGATTATCAAGTAAATCTATAAGCTGTATGAGTTGATCCATCGGACACTATTTTTATAAAAATAGAAAATTAATTGATATTCATATCGTCAGTATTTCCTGCATTCTTGTTTGAGGAGCTGCATTTTCTACCCGACCTTTATGCCATATTCATTCATTAAACAATATGATTATGGAACCGCAACAATCAAAAATTGAAGAAAACCGCTTGAACCTTCAGGAGAAGGAGCAAGCTAGAAACCCGTATAAACCTACGCCCGCCTTTATCGGTGCGTCATGGCTGGCCTTGCTTACTGGCACGGTGGCCTTTTGTATCGGCCTTTGGAATGCCGATATGGCCTTAAATGAAAAGGGTTATTATTTTACCATTTTACTGTTTGGCCTATTCGCGGTGATCTCGGTGCAAAAGAGTGTGCGCGATAAAGCCGAAGGGTTGGCAGTCACCGAGCTCTATTACAGCTTGAGTTGGTTTGCAACCATTGCCGCTATTGTCCTTTTAATTGTGGGCCTATGGAACGCCGATCTGTTGCTCAGCGAAAAAGGATTTTATGCCATTTCCTTTATGTTGAGTGTATTTGCCGCCATCGCCGTTCAGAAAAATACCCGCGATGCCAAATTAATAGACAAAAAAGAATTGTAAGAAGCGGTTCGCCCACTTGCCTGCCTAGCGGGCAGGTGGGTTATTTATTTTTGGTATATTCAATCATCAAAAAACATCATCATGAAACAGCTGCAACGCGAGGATATCCACAGCCTTGCTAAACATAGCCAACTGAGCGGGGAGCAAGTAGAACAGGCCTTACAACAGCATGTATATCAAGATAAAAAGAGTTGGGCAGATTTCTTACGAATCAGCTTATTGGTCTTAGGAATTGGCTTCCTGACCTCCGGTCTGGTCTTTTTCTTCGCTTATAACTGGGCCGATCTTCCCAAATTCGGAAAGCTTGCCATCGTACAAGGGCTACTCCTATTGGTTAGTCTGTTGGCCATTTATCCTAAGTTTTCAACCCTCACACGTCAGCTCTTGCTCAGCAGTGCCGCTGTATTGGTGGGTTTATTGTTTGCCGTATTCGGCCAAATCTATCAAACCGGAGCCGATGCCTACGATTTCTTTCTGGCATGGACGCTCTTTATTGTGCTCTGGACTGTGATTTCTGACTTTCCACCCTTATGGCTCTTTTTTATTGGACTACTGAATATCACCTTCTATCTGTATGTTGATCAGGTTGCCCGACATTGGGAAGAGACCTTGGTATTCAGCATCCTCTTTGTCTTAAATTTGCTGCCTTTGGTCTTCGCGGAGCTCTGGAATATCCAACGACGAAAACAAGTGATCCCGCAGTATTTCATCAATATGATGGCGCTAGCTGCCCTCACTTTTGCTACGATAGGAAATCTCCATTATATTTTAACAGGCCATACTGAAGCTCCGCTATTACCAGGAATTAGCCTAGCAGTCTATGCCTTAGGCATAGGCTTTGGCCTTCGGACGAAGAGTATTTTCTACCTGGCCAGTATCTCCTTAAGTATCATCATCATTACGACCGGCCTTATCGTCGAAAACATACAATCGGAATTCGGGATATTACTAGCCAGCATCTTCGTATTGCTCAGTATTAGTGCCGTAATTTATTATATCCTACAACTCTTAAAACATCCAGGCTATGAAACTCGAAAATAAAGTAACTACGCTGCTATCTGGTTGGAATGCAGCGGAGGAAATCCCCGGATTAGATAACGAAGGATTAGCCCTCGACTTGCAAGAGCAGGCGAAGCAGAAAAGCTTGCCCATTAAAATCTTATCTATTTTCGGAGGGCTAATATCAAGCGCTAGCTTCGTGGGCTTCCTGTTTATGGTTGGTTTTTTTGAAAACAGATCCCTCTATCTCCCGTATTCCGCCTTATTTTTAGGGTTAGCTATCCTAATAAGTCTTAAATTCAAGCACATCCTCTTGGACACCATCTGTGTCAGTTGCCTATGCGTAAGTTATATCCTGTTGCTGTTTAGCTTCGAAGAAATGAGATTATCCGGATTATGGTCCAGCTTGCTGATCTTTATACTCTCGACATTGATCTTATGGATAATGCGCAATAACATCCTGACCTTCATCCTAACTTTGATTATCTGTGTTTCCTTCTTTTTCTTTTGGAAAGAATTAGGGGATTTCACACTCGCTCAATTTTTCCCGCCTTTATTGGGTATCCTCCTATGTGGCGCCTACCTGCAGGAAGGCAAGATAATCGCTTGGCGGAATCATTGGTCGAATCGATATCATGCTATCCGCTCAGCACTCAGCTTTTCTTATTTAGGTGGTTTGCTCTATTTTACAACAACAGAACAAGCTGAGTTTATGCATCCCCTAAATTGGGTCGTCAGCCTCTTGTATATGGGATTGATTGGCTTTGTTCTAGCTCGGGTATTGCAAATCCTAAAACTGGAAAATAAAACGCTGGTAATAGCCATCTACCTGCTGACATTCGCCTCCTTAGCACCTACCATCTTCTACCCTGCTATTGCGGGCTCCTTATTCCTGATCCTGTTAAGCTTTATGGTCAACTACCGAACAGGTTTTGTGCTCGGGCTGGCCAGCTTAATCTATGCCGTATCTCGGTTTTATTATGATCTAGACTATAGCCTATTGACCAAATCGATTATGCTGATGGCATCTGGAGGATTATTCCTTATTCTTTATTTTATCAATCGACAAAAAGCGCCCGCTCATGAAAAAAATTAGCCTTATCCTACTCAACCTTTTCGCGCTATTGATATATTTCAATTACAGCGTCGCCCAAAAGGAAAGCATCTTAAAAGATGGAAAACTCGTGTTACTTGCCTTAGCGCCAGTAGATCCTCGTTCTTTAATGCAAGGCGACTACATGACCCTAAACTACGAACTATCCACGGATATTATTAACCAACAGCTTCCGAAGCGAGGCTATGCGGTTCTGCGGGTGGATGATCAACAGGTTGGACATCTGGTTCGCTTTCAAGCCGAGCGGGAGCCCTTGCAACAAGGAGAGCAATTAATTGCCTACAGCAATCCGAACGATTGGCAACTGCATATCGGTGCGGAATCATTTTTCTTTCAGGAAGGTCATGCTGATCGCTATAGTGAAGCTAAATACGGCGGTTTACGTATCGATGATAAAGGTAACAGCCTGTTAATCGGGCTGTTCGACGAGCATAAAAAACAAATAAACTAAGCGAATACAAAAAACCGATAGGTCATAAAAGCAAAGATGCATAATCCCGAAATCCTTAACTATTATAACATTTATTTAATGGCTTGATATTAATCATTTATTCTAAGGAATGCCGCAGTTATATTTGGTTAACATCAAATCATTATTAAAATGAAAAAAATCATATTAACTATGGCATGCCTATTTGCAGTAGGTATGGGTCTTACACAGGCACAATCTATTACCGGCAAACAATGGCAAGTAAGGCTTCGCGGCCTGGCAGTTATTCCGAATGAATCTGCGGAAATTGGTGCCATTAATGGGGATGTAAGCATCAACAACAAGTTTATTCCCGAGCTCGATTTCACGTACTTCTTCACCAAGAATATCGCAGCAGAATTAATTCTTGGAACCACCAAACACAATGTTCACACCACAGGTTCCAACCTTACAGCTATTGGCGGTGCAGCATCTGCGGATGTAGACCTAGGATCGGTATGGTTATTACCTCCAACATTAACCGCGCAATACCACTTATACGTGGCAAAAGGCATTAAGCCCTACATTGGTGCTGGGGTAAACTACACCATCTTCTACAGTGTAGACGAAGGAAAAACAGTTAAAGACGTAGATTATAAGAATAAGTTTGGATTTGCTACCCAGTTGGGAGCCGACTTCGACATTACGGATAAATTCTTCCTTAACGTAGATGCCAAATACATCTTCTTGAAAACAGATGTAACCGTAGATGCTTCAAACCTTGCGAAAGACTTGAGCATTCCTGCAACAGTAGATATCAATCCATTCCTAGTAGGAGCAGGTATTGGCTACCGGTTCTAAGGAAATAGGGAAATAAAAAAGAGGCCTTCCAGTTGGGAGGCCTCTTTCTATGCTGTCCATTATTGATTAGAATGGTAAATCATCGTCATCTGCACCGCTAGAAGAGATATCTACAGGGGGCATATCTGCATATCCTGGAGCTGGAGCTGCCGCAGCGGTACTCGCTAATTTGGTTACACGCCAAGCTACCAAGGAGTTGAAATAAGTAGTCACCCCTTCTTTGTTCGTCCAAGGACGGCCACGAAGGTTGAAGGACACTTCAATATCTTCCCCAACAGCGAGGTTATCAAATATATTTACGCGATCTTGAGTTGCCTCAAAGCGGATGTATTCTACAAATTGTGGGTTTTCAGCATAAGCAACGATCAAATCTCTCTTTTTGAAAGACTCAGTAACCTGTTGTGTCGCGCCTACTTCATGTACTTTTCCTCTTATTTCCATATCTAAACTATTAAACCGTAAAATTAAACATTTTTTGCTAAGAGATTAAGTAACTTTGCAGAAATATGGCAGAAGTTTTCAACACACAAAGCAAGGTTATCATAACATGTAACCGTCGGTTATCTCCTTTTCTGGAACAAGAGGTGAAGGAATTAGGATTCGAGATCAAACGTTCTTTCAATACAGGCGTAGAGATCAAAGCCTCTGTAAATGAGTGCGTCAAGCTAAACTTAAACCTACGTATCGCCAGTCAGGTTTTATATGAAATAAAATCGTTCCGTGCGCAAAATGCAGATGAACTTTATAAACAATTAATCGGTATTAGCTGGGAGGATATCCTGCCTTTCGATGGTTATTTTTCAGTAACATCAAATGTGCATAACGAAACGATTACAACGCCTCTATTCGCGAATGTAAAAGTTAAAGATGCTATTGTAGACCGCATCAAAGATAAAAAGGGCGTACGCCCTAATACCGGACCGGACCTATCTAAGGCTGTTATCCACTTGCATTGGATGGAGGATCGGGCGGAAATCTTTATTGATACATCTGGCGAGACCTTAGCCAAACACGGCTACCGGAAGCATCCGGGGAAAGCGCCGATGTTGGAGGCTTTGGCCACTTCCACCATTATGGCGACCCAATGGGATGGCAAATCCCCATTTGTGAATCCGATGTGTGGATCCGGCACCTTAGCAATCGAAGCTGCCTTAATGTCGCAAAATCGAAAACCAGGATTACAGCGCATGAACTATTCTTTCATGCACCTGATTGGTTATGATGAAGAGGTATTCTTCACCGAGCGTCGCTATATAAAAGACATCACCGACAAACAAAACTTACCTCATATTATTGCGTCCGATATTTCAGGCGAAGCGATAGAGATTGCAAAACTCAATGCCCGTACCGCAGGTGTAGAACACCTTATCGAGTTTGAGGTTTGCGATTTCGCAGAAACGACCATTCCCGAGGGCGATGGTGTTATCATGTTCAATCCAGAATACGGCGAACGCCTAGGTACGCATAGCAAGTTGGAAATTACGTACGCCCGCATTGGCGATTTTCTGAAAAAAGATTGCAAAGGCTATCGTGGTTATGTTTTCACAGGAAACCCCGAGCTTGCCAAGAAGATTGGCTTACGTGCTTCGCGTCGCTTCGAATTCTTTAACGGAAAATTAGACTGCCGCTTATTGCAATACGAATTGTATGAAGGATCTAAAGAGAAGTAATTCCGAGATTATTGAGCAAACGGCTACCTATGTGCAACAGCAATTAAAGGATGCCGAAGCCGGACATGATTGGTGGCACATACAGCGCGTATGGAACAATACCAAACAACTCCTGCTCCATGAGGAAGCCGATGAACTCGTCTGCATCCTCACGGCCTTGCTACATGATATTGCCGACAGCAAGTTCCATCAGGGCGATGAAGAAATCGGTCCCCAAAAGGCTGGCGAATTTCTGCGTAGCCTAGAGGTAGACGCGGAAACCATTAGCCATGTGCAACAGATTATCCGCAACATGTCGTATAAAGCATCGCTTGGCACCGTGAATTTCCATTCCAAGGAATTAGAGATTGTGCAAGATGCCGATCGCTTAGATGCCATTGGCGCTATCGGTATTGCCCGCGCTTTTACCTACGGTGGATTTAAAAACAGAGAGCTCTACAATCCGGCTATTCCGCCACAAGTGCAGCAATCAAAGGAAGCCTATAAAAACAGTACGGCCCCTACCATTAACCATTTCTACGAGAAGTTGTTATTGTTAAAAGATAAAATGAATACCCCCACAGCAAAAGCCATGGCTTCAGAACGCCATGCCTACATGGAAGGATTTTTGCAACAATTTTATGGAGAATGGCGGGGGGATTTGTAAATTGCCCCCGTCAAAATAAGTAGCATAACAGCAATAGGGCAAGCTCCAGGCATGGAAAACACAGCATTGGATTACGAAAAGTTAATTTCCCTCCTTAAAGAGGGCGATCAAAAAGCATTCTCCACGCTGTATGCTCATTACTCTCCCCAACTCTTAGCCAAACTCCATTACCTCCTTCCGGAAGAAGAACAAGCCTTGGAAATCCATCAGCATGCTTTTATCAAACTGTGGGACTATAAGGAAAAAATAAAGGTGGAAGATGGCATGTGGCCTTTACTGCAACGCATCGCCCGAAACCTCGTCGTCGATTATTACCGCTCCTCGGCTAGCCAAGAGGCTGTAAAAAAAGCCCTTTTGTTACAAGCAACGCTTTATTACGAATTAGAAGAAGAAAACGAAGAAGTGGAGGCCCTGAGTGAAGCCCTGCATAAAGCCATTAATTTACTGCCAGAAAAGCGTCGCGAAATCTTCCTACTTTGCAAACTGCAAGGCAAATCCTACGAGGAAGTCGCTCAGTTAAAAGGTGTTTCCTTAGGCACCGTGAAAGATCACATGGCCAAAGCCATGCGCTTCTTAAGACAAGAGTTAGGCCAGTCTATGTACAGCCTATTGATTACACTCCTTACCAGCATATTCTCATAATTAATTAATTTCTTAAAAATTATTTCATAAATCTTTAAAATTGAACATAGATTTTTAGGCATCTGTCCGTATTAGTGTAAATAACCGGAAAGATTCATAGCCTAATAATCTTTATTATCTATGTTAAATTACAATAAAGAAGAAATATTTTCCCTTTTCTTAGCTGGCAAGTGCAGCCCTGAACAAGCCCAATGGCTGATCAGCAAATTTGCTGAGGAGGACTTCCGTCAGTCCCTAGAGGCCTATGTGCAGCAAGAACTAGAAATTGGAAATCAGGAAGCGCTGGAAGGATTCCACGAACTTTCTGAACGTGAATACGAAAAAATAGCCTTGCAGCTATTTCCCTCCAAGCGCGAAAAAACAATGAGGCTAATTCCGAAACATTGGTCTTGGATAGCTGCGGCGGCATCCATCCTCCTTATCCTAGGCCTATCCATCTATTTGCATAAAGACGTTCCTGCCCCTGCGGCAGAAGAACAGCTGGCTACCATTCAGCAACATATACCGAGCCAACAGGAAGGGATTACTTTAACCCTTCCTCACGGGGAGGTTGTACCCATGGAAGCAGCACAAGCCCAAGAAAAACATTATCAACCTATAGAAAACAAGGATATACCCAGCTATGTCATCAAAAAAAGCATAAGCGGAAAAATCCCCTATCCACAGGAAATTACCGTACCGAAGGAAAAAACAGCCCTAATTTGCTTAACCGATGGCACCAAGGTGTGGTTAAATGCCAACTCATCTCTACGTTACGACGCCAACTTCGTGGGCACTGAACGGCAAGTAACCTTATATGGCGAAGCTTACTTTGAAGTAGCCAAACAGGCAGACAAGCCCTTTATTGTCAAATCAGGGAATCAACAAATCCAGGTCTTAGGTACGCATTTTAATGTGGAAGCCTATTCGGTAAACTGCAATAAAACCACCTTGATGGAAGGCAGCATCCGGTTACAAACCTCCAAAATGCAGAAGCTATTAAAACCTGGACAACAAGTCCTTAGTAATGCTGCGGGAGACCTAAAACAACAGACTGCGGATTTACAGCAAGTCGAATCTTGGCGAAAACACACTTTCGTATTTCAGGATGCCAAATTAACGCAAATCGCACAAGAGCTTACCCGTTGGTATGGAGTTCAGGTGCAGGTCGACCCGGCTATTGCCCAGCAAAAATTCTCGGGTAACATCTCTAGAAAACAAGCTTTGGAAGATCTCTTAGCTATTCTACAAAGGACCGGTCAAATCCATTATAAAATCAATTACAAGAATCAGGAAAGGAGTGTGCAGCTTACGAAATAAGCCTGACGCTATTTCACTACTAACCAAGGCATTTAGGTGCCAAACCAAGCATTTACACTATTACTAAATTAATTATGAATCAGAAAAGAACACTGTCGACCAAAAGAACGGTGTATTCCCGAAATTATGGCCTTGCCATCCTCTTTCTTTTGCTAATCGGCTGGGGAAATTCAACGGCTGTTGCCCAGCGCATCAGTCTGAATTACAAACAAGCCCGGCTATCGCAAGTCTTAAATGACATAAAAAACCAAAGTGGCTATGATTTCTTTTATCAAGAATCCTTGCTGAAACCCGATCAACGCATCAGCATTACGGTACAGAATGTGACCTTGCAGATGGCCATGGATCAACTCCTCAAAGGTCAGAACCTCCGCTATTCCATCGACAAGAGAACCATTGTCATCACGGCCGCAAACACACGGGGCGGGCAAGAAAAAATACAGATTCGAGGCCGCATCCGAGATCCGCAAGGACAAATCATCTCCGGCATTACCATTCGCGAAAAGGGGAATGCCAAAAATGCTGTGGCCAACGATCAGGATGGCAGCTTCACCATATTCGTCAGCGACCCCAACAGCAGCCTTGAATTTAGTTGCTTAGGGTTTGAACAGCATACCGTAGCCTTGAAAGCAAGAACCTGGCTCGACATACAGCTGCGTCCTGTAGAAAACCAACTCGATGATGTGGTTGTTACAGGCTATCAAAATCTGGAACGCCGCAGCTTAACCGGCTCCATTGCTTCGGTAGATATGAAGCAATTGGAGAACATTTATCAGCCAAATATCGACAAACTCCTGCAGGGGCAAGTACCGGGGCTAACAGTCATCAGCACTTCGGGTGCACCGGGCTCTATGCCTCAAATTCGTATTCGGGGAACAGCGACTCTGAGTGGGAATGTACAGCCGCTGTGGGTTGTCGATGGCATTATTCTCGACGATGCCGTCAATGTATCCGTGGATGACATCATGACCAACCGAAACCTGATTGCATCGGGTATTGGTGGTGTCAATGTGGAGGATATCGAAAGCATCAATGTCTTAAAAGATGCTGCCGCAACGGCCATCTATGGTACACGTGCTGCCAATGGTGTTATCGTCATCACCTCGAAAAAAGGACGTGCCGGCCGCACCAGAATTAATTTCACTAGCAATGCCACAACCGGCCTGCGACCAAGAATTGAGGATGCCTATATGATGAACTCCAAGGAACGGATTGATGTGAACTTGGAAATGATTCGCCGTGGCGTGTTCAATGCCACCAGTCCTTTGGTGGGCGAATACCAAACCGTATCCGATTTTGAACGCTACTTCATCGACTTGATGGACAAGAAAATGAACTGGGAGGAATTCTCCACCAAAATAAACGAACTAGAGACCGTCAATACCGACTGGTTTCAGCACCTCTTCCGCACCTCCTTTTCCAACCGACAGAACCTTAGTATTTCCGGCGGAACAGAAAAAACCACCTTTTATGCTTCCGGCAGTTATCTTAACGATCAAGCAACAGCCAAAGGCGTCAATCAAAAAACCTATACGGGCTCCCTCAAGGTCTTTACCAAGTTGTATGAAAATCTGCGCTTAGGTGCCATGGTCGATCTAAATGCTCGTGATAACCACAGCTTCTTTGCTGTGGACTCCAAAGAAAACCCTTTCGAATTTTCAATTTATACCACTCGCGCTCAGCCCGCTGTTACTGCTGATGGCAGTTACAGTTATTTTTATTTAAACTCCCTACCCTACAACTTCCTTGAAAACAGAGATAAGGGCTGGCGCGATTCGCGCAACTTTGGCATGCGCGGAAGCATCGACCTGGAATACAAAATCTTAAAAGACCTTACCTTCAACAGTCTATTCTCCTATGCGAAACAGAATACCACCGATGAAGATATTGCGGTAGACGACAGCTATTTCGTGCGTATCCGCAAGCGTGATAATCGCGAATACAGAAACGGAGAATTATTCTATGTCTGGAAAGATGGCGGCTACCGAAAGGATCGTAGCAGTTATAATGGTTCCATCACCTTCCGAAACCAGCTGACGTACAATCCCTTTTTCAACAACCTTCATTATTTGAATATCCTCTTCGGACAGGAAGTTCGCAAATCAAGAACGAGCGACATCGCCCATGAACTTTATGGCTATTCCCATGATCGCGGCCATCAGCAGATCCCCCAATTTGATTATATCAAACGGATGGGGCAACCCTATTGGCGCGAGCAACTAAACGACGGAGCGAACCTCTCCTATTTCGGAGCGGTAAATTACACCTTCGATAACCGCTATACCCTCAGCTTCAATATGCGTACGGATGGCTCTAACCGCTTTGGTTTAAAAACCAACCAGCTTTTTCAACCCCTATGGGCCTTAGGCGCAAACTATCAACTGAAGGAAGAACGCTTCCTTCGCGATGTAAATTGGGTGTCCTACCTCACCTTGAAGGGTTCCTACGGTAGCCAGGGAAATGTAGCCTCGCAAGCCTATTCCGATCTAGTGGCCAGTATCGGCCTTGTCGATCCGGTAAACCCGACCAATTTCGTCCGCATTATAGCTCCTAAAAATCCAAACTTAAAATGGGAACAAACCTATACAGCCAACGCCGCATTGGAAGCCGGTTTTTTTAAGCGCCGCCTGATGTTCAATGTGGAATGGTATCATAAAAAAGCCATCGATCTATTAGGCAGTCGGCAGGCATCGCAGGTATCCGGTTTCGACCAGATTCAGGTCAATTGGGCATCGATGCTGAACCGCGGTTGGGAGTTTTCTTTCAACAGCATCAATATAGATAACCCCACCTTCCGCTGGTCAACCAATATAAACTTTGGCTTTAACCGCAACAGGGTTCTTGATGTTTACACCAAACCGACGGTCGAGAGCATGACCAACCCACGGCGCTCCAATTATGCCGCAACAGCCATTGTCGGTATGCCTATCGATGGGCTTTGGTCCTACCGCTTTGCCGGTCTTAACGAACAAGGCCGGGCCAGCTTCTATACGGCCAAGGAAGGTGAGAAAGTGCTTTATGGCATGAATAACATTGAAGGATTAACCTATTCCGGAGTCACCAACCCTACCTCACAGGTCGGTTTTACCAATACGGTTTCCTATAAAGGGCTAACCTTCTCGGCCATGTTCTTGGGTAGCTTCGGAAATGTTATGCGCCTGCGCAACATGTCAACCGGCAGTTACCTGCGTTTTCCCGACCCGACGCAAAACCTATCCAAAGAATGGGTACATCGTTGGAAACAACCCGGCGATGAAGCACATACCAACATCCCGGTGCTGGAAGAAGGACCCGACAGCCAATTGTCTGCCTTAGCACCCCATAATGGAGCCATGTTTGACAATGCCGATCTACGTACTGTTAAGGCTGATTTCATCCGCTTCCAAAACCTGTCTATCAGCTACGACTATTTTACACCCAAACTACGCAGCTTCGGCATTCAAAATATCCGACTTTCCCTGCAAGGCAATAACTTACATGTTTGGAAAGATAAAGCCCTAAAAGGGCAAGATCCCGAAGCACAGGGCTCTTCCCGCTTGGCCTATTCCAATGCCCAATCGGCAAACATCAACTTCGGAAACACGTTCTTACCGGTTCCGCAGTCCTATTCGCTTTCTTTTATGATTCAACTCTAATGCAATGGTTATGAAAACCTCTATAAAAACTTTTATCCTCTTAAGCATCCTGCTTTTATCAGGCTGCAAGCATATCCTGGACATAAAGCCCATTCATAGCATGATTCCAAAATCGTTGGAAGATTTTGAAGCCGTACTCTTGGGTGGTTATCCACGCAATAACTTCTTTATTAAAACGGAAATGCTTACCGACAATGTCTATATCAACTTCAATGCCGATGGGCAACCAAGTCAGGAGCAAGAGCGCTGGTTCACCTTCTCCAGTATGCTCACCGCTCCTGGCTTTCAAAAAGACCCCGATTGGGGGCAATTGTATGAAAGTATATATTATGCCAATACCGTGTTGGATTACCTTCAGGGAATGAAGGTAGAAACAAGCGAAACAGACCTCTATGAGCAGGTGCGCGGGGAAGCCCTGGCCCTACGCGCTTTTTGCTATTTCTATCTGATTAATTTCTATGCCGACGTATATACGCCTGAAAATTTAACGCTCCCCGGTGTACCGATGCCTTTAACGGCAACCGACATCAATACCAATGCCGGCAATAACGTTAGAACCCCTATTGGAGAGGTATGGAACCAAATTATTCAAGATATCGAACAAGCCACTGTTTTACTTAGCGGTAAACGCATTACCGACCGTTATCGATTTTCCAGCAATACACTACTGTTGTTTCGAGCCAGGGTAGACCTCATGATGGGCCGTTACGAGTCTGCGAGCACGTATGCCTTACAAGTCATGGGGAACTACCCCTTGGCCGATCTCTCCGAACTGGAAGCACGGATGACCAGGAACGAAGGGATTAAAAGTACCTTAGCCTATAATTACGGATTCGTAGATTCCCAGATGAACCGGGAGATTCTGTTCTTTACCGGAGGCCGAGCCAATGGAAATATGTTTGCTTATGAAACCGCTGTCATGAAGCCTGTGGAAGAATTGTTGAACCTGAGCAAACGATACGGCGAACTAACCGATTACCGACAATTTATTTATGACCCTTTTGAAGAGAACCAAACCATTGCCATTAAAACGGGGAAAACTGTGTATAAAATGTATGCCCGGCAAGATTTACTCTGTTATTATGTAGGGTTTAAAGCCTCGGAGGCCTACCTGATTTATGCAGAATCACAAGCTCGCTTAGGACAGGTAGCTCCGGCAATCCAAACCCTAAATCAAATTTTAACCAGTCGGATGCGCAAAGATCACCTGGTGCAATTAAAGGCAGAAGATTTCAATGCCGATCAAGCCCTGAACCGCGTATTGGAAGAGCGCAGACTGGAGCTGGCCTTTGATGGAGGCCTCCGCTTTATGGATCTGCGGCGACTGGGAAAACCTAAAATTGAACACACCTATAAAGATGCGCGTGTTTATACCTTAGCAGAAAACGACCCGCGTTATTTGATGCAAATACCCTTATCGGAATCTGAAAACAGTCCTGATATGCCTTTAAACCCAAGATAACATGAAAACCTATCTATACCTTTATGGGCTATTTGCCCTCCTCTTGCTCGGCATGATGAGCTGCAGCAAAACCGAACATATAAGTCCTACGGAAGACCTCAAGTTCCAAGAATTATTTGAACCGGCGGCAGACGCCCACCCTCGAGAAAAATACCTCTTCGAAAAATACCATATCTGGATTCGCATGGATTTTAAAGATTCTCGGGAAGTGTACAATTCTTACTTGGGGCAGGACGTCAATAATTCGCGTTTTCCTCCCGCAAAAGTGGATGATGATAAGCGAAGCAGCGCCTATAATTACATGGACTCCTTGTTAGCCAACTTATCCCCTGCTTTCATCCAAGAATTAATGCCCAATGAGATTTTCTTTGTGAAATCTTATGGACATCCCCTCTGGGGCTATCAGTTCAATATTATTAGCCGAACCCGACTGGCCTTTGTTTGGCCAAATGCAACTTACAATGCCCTGCCGCAGATTGATGAAACCAACCATTATTACCGCGATACGGTATTAACGCGCGAAGTATGGCGACAACTGGCCGATATTATTGGGCAAAGGCTGCCCGAGGAAATCCCGGGGTTTGAACAAATCGGCAAACCATACGATGCTGGGACGGCATTCAATAAAATCAGGGATCAGTATTTTATCGATTACGACCTCAATAAAAGAAATCAGGATTGGCAAAAGCTTGCCGACCAAGGTGGTTACCTCGACCCCTATTCCTCGGTTTCCTTTAAAGCCGAGTATGCGGCCTTTCTGAAATTAATACTCTTGGAGTCTGCCGAGAATATTCAAAAAAACTATATCCGCGGCAACAAAATGAAACAGCAGAAGTATGAGCTCTTTTTAAAATACTATCAAGATCGGTATAAATGGGATGTGCAAGCCAGTGGAAATCGTTTCCGCTCGCGTATCGCCACAAACCCTTAAGCAAGCGTTTATCCTTTGCAACAATTTTATAACGAATAAGAACCACGCCACTAATTTTAATAATATCTTAATATAAAATAGGTAACTTCGATGAAATGATTTAACACATGAATCGAAGTTACCTATACCTATTTACCTCTTTTATCCTTGTTTTTTTAAGTGCGAACAAGGCTGCTGCACAAGCCAGCGATTCCTTACAGATTGTTCAAGCCAACTGGACCCAGAAAACCATAGCCAAGGGCGTGGTTTGGAAACAAGCACACTTTAGCAACCTTTTTGCCAGCGAACAAGAGATCAATTTCATTGAAATAGACCTTAAAAAGCATCGCAAAAACATCCGTTTAGCCGCAGATGCCAAGCAATTAAAAACTACGTCCACATTTGCCTTGGAAAACAACGCCTTGGTGGCTGTCAATGGTGGTTTTTTTGACACTAAAAATGGTGGAGCCGTTGACTTTATCAAGGTTGACAACCAGGTTATCAACCCTACGCGCAAACCCTCTGACCGTGCTAATGCCGTATTCAGCATTAGCAAAAAAGATATCCGCATTGAAGCGGCCAATCCGGCCAACACCGAAGAAGGGACGGCCAGTTCCATTTTACTTTCTGGTCCACTCTTAGTGCAGCATGCAGAACGTGCCAGCCTTTCTAAAAATCCATTTAATAATAACCGTCACCCCCGCAGTGCCGTCGGCCTTAGTAAGAAAAAACTCATCTTTTTGGTCGTAGATGGTCGAAACAGCAAAGCCCATGGTATGAATTTAAACGAGCTTGCCTCCCTGATGAAATGGCTCGGAACCAACAGCGCCATGAACTTAGATGGTGGTGGCAGCTCTACCTTATATGCCAAGGATGCAACGCCCAATGGTGTCATCAATTACCCTTGCGACAACAAACTTTTCGACCATGAAGGCCAACGCGATGTGGCCAATATTATTTATCTAAAAAAATAAGCTTAAAATACCATGAAAAAAACTATTTTGCTAGTTGCCATGACTATGTTATTCCATGTAGGATTATTTGCCCAATCGGCAATTATTGCCCATCGCGGTGCCTGGAAAAATACGCATACCCCACAAAATTCTATTGCCTCCTTAAAAGCGGCCATCGATCAGAAAACATGGGGCTCTGAATTCGATGTGCATTTAACCAAAGATGACGTATTGGTGGTTAACCACGATCATGATTTCTATGGTTTGGAAGTAGAAGAACTCACCTACCAAGAACTGCTAGCCAAAACTCACCCGAATGGAGAGCGTATTCCTACGGCTGAAGAATACCTGAAAGAAGGTATTAAACAACGTAAAACAAAACTGATCTACGAATTAAAAACAAGCCGAGTAAGCAAAGAACGCACCTTAAAAGCAGTAGAACTGTCGTTGGCTTTAGTAAAAAAACTTAAGGCCCAGAAAAAAGTAGAGTTTATTGCCTTTGATTATGATGCGTGTTTAAAGTTTCGTGAATTAGACAGAAAGGTAAAAATCCATTACCTGAATGGCGATAAAACCCCGGCACAACTGAAAGAAGCCAAATTGACTGGTTTAGACTACCACCTAAATGTGTTCAAAAAGAACCCTACCTGGATAAAAGAAGCCAAAGCCCTCAAACTAAAAACGAACGTTTGGACCGTAAATAAAGTGGAAGACATGAACTCCTTTATTCAAGAAAAGGTAGACTTTATTACCACCGATGAACCTGAACTATTAAAAGAAACCCTTAATAAATAGGATGAAAAAATTCTTTAGTGCCTTTCTATGCCTGTTATTTACAGGCATAGCCCTTGGGCAACATTTCAATGTAGCCAGCTTTAATATTCGTCTGCGTGCGAAAGTGGACGGTGAAAACATGTGGGATCTTCGCAAGCACGCGGTAAGCGATCAAATCCGTTTCCATGAATTTGACATCTTTGGTGTACAGGAAGCCTTCAAAGAACAATTGGACGACCTAGCAACGGATCTGCCCGAGTATGCACATATTGGTGTGGGTCGCGATGACGGCGCCGAGAAAGGTGAATATTCCGCAATATTATACCGTATCGACCGTTTCAAGTTGCTCAAGCAGGGTACTTTCTGGCTGTCAGGCACCGACACGGAAAAACCAAATAAAGGATGGGATGCCGCTTTACCACGCATTTGTACCTGGGGTATTTTCCAAGACAAACGTAACGGTAAGAAGTTCATTATGATGAATACGCATTTTGACCATGTCGGCGTACAAGCACGGGTAGAAAGTGCGAAATTAATGATGGCCAAAGCACGTGAAATGGCCAAAGGATTGCCCCTTATTATTACGGGCGACTTCAATGTGGATGAACATAACCCTGCCTATTTTACCCTAGCAAACAGTGAAATAGTAAAAGATGTGTACAACCTGGCAAAAATAAAGTACGAGCCAAACTCTACTTTTAATGCTTGGGGAAAAGACATCAAGCCTAAAGGCCGTATCGATCATATCTTTGTTTCTAAGCCTTTTACTGTCCGTAAATACGGTGTGCTGACGGATACCTACATGGGGAAATATACGTCGGACCACTTCCCGGTTATGGCGGAATTAAACTGGAAGTAAGATTATCCCCCTTTTTCGAGGTACCTTCAAGAAGAAGCCGTACTTTTGGAAAAAAAACTATGAGAACGAAAATCAACATATGCATGGCCTCTGCGGCTCTTTTATTAATGAGTTGCGATAGCTTAAATAGCGGTGGTTTCACTTTGCCACCACAAGGTACGGGTACAACTGGAACCGGAACGACAGGGAAACCTGCGGGAAGCACCGGTACTATTACCCAAGCGGAAGCAAACCTTGGTGTAAAACAAGCCTTAAGCAATGGATTGAATGAAAGTATTCGGGTATTATCTTTAAAAGATGGTTTCTTAGGCGATGCTGCCGTGAAGATTTTAATGCCAGAGGAGGCGCGTAAAGTAGAATCGGCCTTACGTTCTGTGGGCTTGGGCAGCTTATGCGATAATTTTATAATGAGTATGAACCGGGCGGCGGAATCTGCTGTAAAGGAAGCCTCTTCTGTGTTCATAGGTTCCCTATCCCGCATGACGGTTAATGATGCCTTCAATATCTTATTGAGTGGACAACAGGATGCGGCGACCCAATTTTTCAAACGCAGCACTTCAGCAGAATTAGCAACGCGATTTAGCCCGATTATCCAATCGGCCATGGGTAAAAACAATGTAAATACCTATTGGAATCAATTGACAACGGCTTATAATAAACTCCCGTTAGCTAATAAGATTGAAACCGATTTAACGGCCTATGTTACCCAAAGAGCCATCAGTGGCTTATTTGTGAAAGTAGCCGATCAAGAATTAAAAATTCGTAAAAACTTAGGTGGCTCCCGCGATTCAAATATTTTAAATAAAGTATTTGGTTGGGCCGACCAACAAAAATAACCAACAACAGGAAACAATCACGTCACAAAATGATTTTGAAGCTCCTAAACAACTGCATTCGCCGCGGAAATTTGTAGCTTTGCCCTTATGGAAATTAATGAAATCAAAGATTTTCAGGTCGCTGAAAATTTCACCAAATACGTACAGATCGACACGCAATCCGATGTCAATTCGCCTACTGTCCCTTCTACGGAAAAGCAAAAAAACCTGAGCCGTGTGCTTGTGGAAGAACTTTTAGCTTTAGGGATTAGCGATGCCCATTTAGATGAGAAAGGCTATGTATATGCCACAATCCCATCCAATAGCACAAAGAAAGTACCTGTTATCTGCTTTTGCTCACACGTTGATACCTCTCCAGATTCCTCAGGAACCGATGTAAAACCCCTTATCCATAAAAATTACCAAGGGCAAGACTTGGTTTTACCAGATGACCAAGAAGTGGTTATCCGTTTCGCGGAGCACCCGGACTTGAAGGAACAAATTGGCAATGACATCGTTACGGCAAGCGGCAAAACCCTCTTAGGTGCTGACGATAAGGCTGGTGTTGCGGAAATTATGGACGCTGCACGCTTATTGATGAAGCATCCCGAAATTAAACATGGCGATATTAAAATCCTATTCACACCAGATGAAGAAATTGGACGCGGTGTAGATCATGTAGATTTGAAAAAACTTGGCGCTGATTATGGCTATACCATGGATGGCGAAAAAGCAGGAACCTTAGAAGACGAAACATTCTCTGCCGATGGCGTTCAGCTTAAAATTGATGGTATTTCCATCCATCCGGGCTATGCCAAAGGAAAAATGATCAATGCCTTAAAAATTGCCGCTGATATTATCGAAAACCTACCGAAAAATCGCCTTTCCCCGGAAACAACATCAGGAAAAGAAGGCTTTGTGCACCCCACAAGTATATCGGGTAGTGTAGAAGAGGCGCAGGTAAACTTTATTATCCGCGATCACGATAGCCAAAAATTAGCCAGTCATGAGGCTGAATTGGAAGCGATTGTTAAAAAGGTGATCGCCAATTACGCTGGTGCGAAATACAGCTTTAAAGTAAGCGAACAATACCGCAACATGAAAGAAGTATTAGATCAGCACCCACGTGTGGTTGATATTGCCATGATGGGGATTGAGCGTGCCGGTATGAAAGCCATTAAACGCAGTATTCGTGGAGGTACCGACGGTTCCAGATTATCCTTTATGGGATTACCATGTCCTAATATTTTCGCAGGGGGGCATGCCTTCCACGGAAAACAAGAATGGGTATCCGTACAAGATATGCAGAAAGCGGTATTGACTATTCTTCATATCGCCGCCCTTTGGGAAGAAGTAGCTTAAGCTTGCTCGCCCTGCTACAAAACACGATGTTTAAAACCAGAAAAAGATAAACAAATGCAACAGAACGAAATATTAAAAGCTATTCAAACCCGCAGATCGGTATTCCAGGCATCTTTTACCCAGGAAGAAGTGAGCCGGGAAGATTTATTAACGATTTTAGAAGCCGCCAATGCCGCACCAACACACAAACGCACACAACCCTGGCGTTTTGTAATCTTCCGCCAGGAAGGTTTATTACGCTTAGGTGATGAGCTGGCAAGAATCTATAAATCTGTGACACCTGCAGAAAAATACACTGAGCAAACTGAACAGAACATGGCCAAAAAAGCAACCATGTCTAACGCAGCCATTGCTATCGTGGTAAACTATACAGGTGATGTTCCGGAATGGGAAGAGCTATGCGCCACAGCCTGCGCTGTAGAAAATATGTGGTTAGCCGCGCATTCTATTGGTTTAGGTGGCTATTGGGCTTCTCCAGGATTAATAAACCATATCGGCCCTTTCCTCAATTTGGAACCAAATCAAAAATGTATCGGCTTCTTTTATGTAGGCCACCATCAATCGGAAGAACGTGAACCTGTGCGCAGTTCCATTGAAGAGAAAATTAGATGGGAAGAATAATCCCAACGAAATACAATAGAAATGCCGGATAGTATCATGCTGATCCGGCATTTTTTTTATGCATTGGACGGGTTGCTGTGGTTTTTAACTAAATATTCTTTAATTCCCTATTGATAAAGGCTTCCAATTTTGATTTATCAGGCAACTGTAATTGGTATTTGCTTACAAAAATATCCAAATCACTATCGGCAATAGCATATTCCACCATGGCCTTATTTTGATTGGTTACCAACAAAATTCCGACAGGAGGATTATCATTTGTTTCCTGAATATTTTTCTTATAATAGTTGAGGTAGGACTTGAGTTGACCGATATGTTCGTGTTTGGCTGTTTCGGTTTTTAAATCAATCAGGACGTGACATTTCAAAATACGATGGTAGAAGACCAAATCAACAAAATAATACTCATCGCCAAACAGTAAGTGTTTTTGACGTGCTTCAAAACAAAACCCATTGCCTAATTCTGTAATAAACTGTTGCAGATGACGAATAAGTGCTTGCTCCAATTCACTTTCTTCAATTAAATGGGCTTGCCCAATATTCAAAAATTCAAAGAAATAATGTGACTTGATCAAGTCTGTAGTCTGTTGCGGATTTATCTTTTTCATCACTTCCTCCATAGAGTCTCTGTGGTTTTCTGACAATCCAACTCTTTCGTAGGTGAGGGTATCAATCTGCCTTTTCAGTTCTTTTACCGTAGGCTGAGTTTTCAAAATGATTAGTTCATAAAAACGTCTTTTGCTGGGATCCTCTATTTTAATAAGCTCGGTAAAATGGGTATATGATACAGACTGAAAAACACTTGATATAAACTCTGTATCTACTTCATTATTAGCGCTTTGGAATTCTTGGGTTGGCAACCCAAGAATTTGATTTGAGTTATTTTCAAGCATAACATCTTCAAGAAAATCGACAGGGAGCATCGTTTTGAATTTTTGGGTTATCAACCCAAGAATTTCAGGATAGGCATAATAAAATTGACGGCAACGGGATAATTCAGGCGCTGATAGTCCTTTAATCCGGATGTTTTTAGATAAATTTTCTAATAACTTGGATCCATATTCTGCCCTATCACTTCCGTTTTGTTCAAATTCCACGATATAAAATCCCGTAAGCCAGTTCCTAAGCGTGATATGTATGTTTATGGCTTTTACAGCATTCTGCTGCAAGAATTCGTTTGTCTGCTGAATGCGGAAAGCTAACTTTTTAAAATTCATTTGCTGGGCTTTATCCTATACGTATTTAAACATCTCTTTGATGCATAAAACATCTGATGCATGATGATTTTCAAATAACACAAGTTAATCATCATAAACTAAAACAGTATTAAATAAACATGAAGTTAATACCAAGGTTTGCTCAGGCCCCTTCTACTTCCCTTTCACTCCCCTTTCACACACGTATCAAACCCTTTCCGAAAGGGATTTGAAAAAGGTTAACAAGGGAATAACAAAAAGCTTACGATGTAAGAACCTAAAACATGCTCCAGCGGATTTACTCTGTCGTATGCCCACAATAAAAGGAGTGAAAATTCCTCGTTTTGCACTCCTTCCAATATATATTAACAAGAGGGATTATCTAGCTTCAGCCTAGGCTTTATTTCTGTTTGGCCTCCATTTGAATCTGTAATTTTCCATGCGTCCCTTCCCAGCGGATATTTTCTTGGATAAAGCGGCTTACCAAAGCCAACATTTCCGGATTAGTTGTTTCCAATACCACAATATCTTTGGCCATCCCCTGCTGCACATCAAAACTGATGGTCAGTAGGCCATTACCCGGAAGCTCACTTAATACAACATTGAGCTCTTCATTAAAGCTATGCCATCCGGCATTTGGTTTCGCATCGGCACCATTAAGTACCTGTACATCCAATCGATACTCCTCTTCCATCAATAAGACCTCGGTGGTCTTCTCTTGCTGCTTATGTTGTAAATGACGGAAGAAGATTAAAGAACAAGCAACCAAAAACAAAACGGCAGCAGCAGTGGCAATCGTCAAGCGTTGCCAATTGTAAAAACGCGAGGTTTTCTCCGCTTCCTTGCTCTGTAATCGCTTCGCCAGGCGTTGTTGCAACAAACTAAGCTGCTGCACGTCTACTCCTTGTTGCAATTTATAGCCATCGATGGCATCCTGCAAAAAGGGATCGTTCAGGGCCTCCTTCTCCATCTCATACATCTCCTCCTTACTCATGAGCCCCATGACGTAATTATGAATTCTCGATAGTTGGTAATTATTTTCCATTACTTCTTCTCCATACAAATTTTAAGATTGCGTCGGCCATTCTGGATATAGCTTTTCACTTTAGAGAGCTCAAAGCCCGTGATATCGACGATATCTTTATAACAACGTTGTTCTAAATAGAACAACCGTATACATTGTTCCTGTTCCTGTGCTAATTCGGCAATACAGGTTTCCAATTTATCGAAATCCTGCTCCTGCCAGCGCTGTTCCTCCTGATTATTGAGGCGTTGCTCACTTTCATACAAGTGATCTTCGATATCGACGTTGGTCACCTGCTTGGCTTTTCGCAATTGCATTAAGCAATAATTCCGGGTATAGATGTATAACCAGCTTTTAAAATTATCGACCTCATGCACCCGCAATTTGCCAATCAGCTCATCAAAAATCTGCATCACTGCATCTTGACATTGCTCGGCCTCTTGAAGGTATTTATAACATACCCCATACAATAAAGACATATATGGCGCATAGAGCTTCCCTAAGGTATCTAAGTCTCCCGTTTGTCGATAATGTGTGAGCAGCTCTTTTTCGTTCATAGTGATTAACCTTCTATAAGAAGATGCTTGAAGATAAGGAATTCCATAAATAGATTGGAGATATGTGTTCAGAATTGGGAGCGCGAAGGCGAAAAGCACTGCGGCACGCTTTGTTATGCTAGCCAGCGTGGAAGCAAAACGAAGCGTGCCGCAATATCATTGGAAAATCGACTATCGATGTAAAGGACGAATTTGACTTTCTAAGCATTAAAAAGCGCCATTGCAATCAGCAAGGTTACAATAATATTGAATGTTTGGGCGATGATAAATGCATACAATGGTTTCTTGTTATCTTGTTTAAAGAGATCTTTGAAGTTTGTTTCTAAACCAATCGAGGTAAACGCAAGAGCAAACCAAAGGCCCTGAATACTTTTAAGGCTATCTTTAATGAGGGCATTTGTTTCGGCGGGTACCACAAATGAAAACATCAATGATACGAATACAAAGCCGACTACGAATTTCGGGAACCGCTCCCATATTAGTTTTAAGGTTGGTTTATCTTTTTTGGTTTCATCATCTACCGATTTAGAATAGGTCCAGTAGATACTGATAAAGAATGCGGCGATACCAAGCAATACATTTTGCGAGAACTTAACAATGGTACTGATTTTTAAGGCTTCCTCGCCCACCAAAGAGCCGGAAGCTACCACCGCCCCGGTGGTATCAATACTACCACCTAGCCAAGCACCTGTTACCTCTTGCGACAATTGCATCCACTCCGCAAGATACGGCATAAAAATCATCATGGGAATTGCGGTAATCAACACCAAGGAGATGACGTAAGATAGCTTTTTATTATCGCCTTGAATAGCACCAGAGGTGGCTATGGCTGCTGAAACGCCACAAATAGATACTGCAGAAGACAACATTAAGGACATTTCCTTATCTATTTTTAATTTGCGACATACCCAATACGAGAAATACCAAACAGATACCACGACCAATAGCGCCTGAATTAAACCTAAGGAGCCGGCTTTTAAAATATCGCCGAAAATAACCGTCGTACCTAAGAGCACCAAGCCTATTTTCACATACAATTCCGTGCTTAAGGCATCCTTAAACCATTGCGGTAGCTTAAAAAAGTTACTGATGATTAAGCCAATGGCTAAGGAGAAAATAACGGCCTCTAGGTTGTATTCTTTAACTGTTTCATTACCTGCCAATACCAGGGCCAGCACCGTTAATAACATAACGATGGGGAATACAATTAATAGGGATTTTAAGTTTTTACGTAGTAATAATGCGCCTACAATAGCGGTGCTATAAACTAGGCCAAATTGTGCGGCAATGGCACCTAAGTTAGCTGTGCTAAACACATTACTCATTAAATCGCCGGAACTGCTCCAGCTAAAACTTGGTTTTGGAATGATAACACCGGACAAGGCTAAGATAATTATAGCAAGCCCTAAAATAACAACGACCCAATCTTCGGATATAGCAAATGGTTTACTTGACATGTGGTTTATAAAGACTATTTTACCAATTGATTTATTGCGTCGTGAAGATATGGAAAATTAAACGTAAAGCCGTTTTTCAGCGTAACATTTGTCGTTACAGGGGCTGTTTGCAGCAATAAGCCCGGATCGAGGCCTTTGAGAAAAGCACCTACTTTAGCGACGAATGCGGGCTGCGGCAAACCAATCGGCATGCCTATTCCTTTCCGTAAAATACGCATAAAATCTTTGTTCTGTTCCGGGTTGGGGCTGCAGGCATGGTAAATTCCTTCGGGGTTTTCCTGTTCGGCAATCCACAAGATCAGGCGGATAAAATCATCTTCATGGATCCAGGGCATATATTGTTTGCCAGACCCCATCCTTCCTGCGAGTCCAAATTTTGCCAAAGGTTTCAGCTCGGCAAACATGCCGGAGTTTTTGGATAATATTGGGCTCATGCGTACAATAACCTTCTTCGTTTTTGGGGTTTCTGCAGACAGGCAGGCCGCTTCCCAGGCTTTCGACAATTCAGCTAAAAAATCATCGCCATAATCGCTACTCGATTCATCTTGCATGCTGGCTGCGCCGTTAAAAATGGAAACCCCGGAGAAGTTAATCCACATCTTTGGTGGGTTCTGTAAGTTCTGCAAGGCGCGGCCTAGGGTTTGTGTTGGCAGAATACGGGAATCGTAGAGTAGTTTTTTATTTTTCGGGGTAAAGCGTTTATTGATGGATTCTCCGGAGAGGTTAATCAGCAGGTCTGCATCTTCCAAAGCTTCGCACCATTCCCCTAAGTTTTCGCCATCCCACAGGGCAAAGTCAAGCCCCGGATGATGTTTCATCATTTTCTTACGGGTAAGCACAATGATTTCTTTGTCCTTACGGTTAAAAGCCGGAATCAATAACTTTCCTAAATTACCGGTACCCCCGGCCAACACGATTTTTGCCATTATAAAGAAACTTTAATATGAAAATGATCTTCCAAGGCTATGCGTGCGGCATGGTATCCACACATGCCATGCACCCCACCGCCAGGAGGGGTCGCCGAGGAAGATAGGTAAATAGATCTGTTTGATGTTCGATAGGGAGTCAAGGAGAAGCTCGGCCGCGTATAGAGCTGTGTTAAATCCATGATACCCCCATTAATATCGCCGCCTACATAATTGGGGTTGTAGGCTTCCAACTCATGGGTATTGAAACGATGTCGTGCTAAAATACAATCGCGAAAGCCCGGTGCAAAGCGTTCAATTTGCGCTTCGATGGCTGCAGTACAATCTTGGGTTGAGCCCAAAGGCACATGGCAATAGGCCCAGGCCGTATGCTGTCCTTTTGGCGCCCGACTCGGGTCGAATTGGCTTTGCTGCGATAGCAGCACAAAGGGCTGCTCGGCATGCTTACCTTGACTCACCAAGGCCTCAGCACGAGCAATTTCGGCCATTTCCCCACCAATATGTAGGGTTGCGGCCTGCTGGGCATAGCTGTTTTGAAAAGGGATGGGTGCCGAGAGTGCCCAATCGAGCTTAAAGATGCCTACTCCTTGTCGGTAGGCTTCCAGCTGTCGCCGATAGCCAGGCCGTAAATCTAAGCCATCTATAGCAAGCACCTGTTTTGGCGTCATATTGAGCATGAGTACCTGATGATCGGGCAGTTGTTTTCGATCGGTGAAAGGTGTATTTAAGAGAATCTCCCCACCTAAGGATTGGTAGTAGGCTGCTAGTGCATTGGCGACCGATTGCGAGCCTCCCTGTGCCAAGGGCCAACCGAACCGGTGGCCTACCGACCCTAACACCAAGCCAATGGCTGCTGTAGTTAAAGAACTCAAAGGCAACATGCCATGACCACAAAGACCGGCCCATAGGGCCTTGGCTTCGCGTGTTTGAAAACGACTGGCAATTTGCGTGCCTGATTGCAGGCCCTTGCTGCCGAACTGTGCCATTAACAAGGGGTGCCTCGGCATGCGTAAGGGGCCAAGGATATCATGCGCTAGCTTTGGCCATTGCTGTACAAAGGGTGCAAAGAGATCGGTATAAGCCTGACTATCCTTTCCTAAAGCTGCGGCTGTGCTCTCCATGCTCCGATCTAGAAAAGCGGCTTCTTTAACGGAAAGGGGATGCGCCAGCTCGTAAGGAGCATAGGTATAGGATAAACCATAGTCTTGCAGCGGCAAGCGCGAGAAATATGGGGACGCCAAGGCCATGGGATGTATAGCAGCGCATACATCGTGCGTAAATCCGGGAAGGGTTAAAGATTTGCTGCGCATGCCTCCGCCTACGCTATCTGCAGCTTCTAGCAACAGGGTTTTAAGTCCTTGTGATTGCATAAGGATAGCTGCAGCAAATCCATTTGGCCCCGACCCGACAATAATTGCATCGTACCTATCCAATATGACCTTGTTTGGTTTCTCCTAATTTACGGAATTGTATCTATACAAAAAAAAGCCCCGAAAATCGGGGCTCTTTCCATAATCAACCTTAATACTAGAAACAGTATTTATTTTCTTCGATGAGCTTCTTGGCAATACGCTGGCGAGCATCCTTTACATTGAAAGGTTGCGCCTTGGTAAAGCGACGTAAGCCTACTAACATCATGTTTAATTCATCACCTTCGGCAAAGCTACTTAAAGCTTCCTTACCGGCAACATTTACCTTGTCTATGGCACCATATAGGTATACTTTTGCCATATCTGCCGCATAATCGGCTTTTTCACCCGGCTGGGTATGCATTAATTTTTCTGCACGTAGAATAACAGACTCGGCAACATATACATAACCAATGATATCGGCAATGTTCATTAAGATTTCCTGTTCTTTCGATAAGGACATCATTAATTTTTGAACCGCAGCACCGGCAATCATGAGGCCTGCTTTTTTCAGGTTGGCCAAGATTTTCTTCTCGGCAGCGAAGGCTGAATTATCCTCCTCGCCAAAGTCAGGAATAGACATCAATTCATTGGCTACTGCAGTGGCAGGGCCCATTAAGTCTAACTCCCCTTTCATGGCACGTTTCAATAACATATCCACCACCAATAAGCGGTTTACCTCGTTGGTACCTTCGAAAATACGGTTGATGCGGGAATCGCGGTAAGCACGTTCCATTGGTGCTTCGGCAGAATAGCCCATACCACCGTAGATCTGCACGCCCTCGTCTACCACATAATCCAACATCTCGGAACACCATACTTTGATAATGGCACATTCAATAGCGAACTGCTCTACCGATTTTAGTTTCGCTTTGGCTTCGTCCATACCGCCAGCGATTAGGGCATCGTACGCATCGTCAATATTTTGACCTGCACGGTATGCTGCAGATTCATTCGCAAATAAACGGATTGCCGACTCGGCTAACTTATAACGGATAGCCCCGAATTTTGAAATCGGCAAATTGAATTGTACGCGCTCGTTGGCATAGTTAATGGCTGTAGATAACACTGCACGTGCCGAACCAATGGTTGCAGCGCCTAATTTGATACGGCCAATGTTCAAGATGTTCACGGCGATTTTAAAGCCGTTTTCACGCTCGGAAAGCATGTTCTCTACAGGCACCGGGCAGTCGTTAAAGAAGATCTGACGGGTTGAAGATCCTTTAATACCTAATTTATGCTCTTCCGGGTTCATGCTAATTCCGCCGAAATCTTTCTCCACAATAAAAGCTGTAAGGTTCTTATCGTCATCGATTTTGGCAAATACAATGAATACATCAGCGAAACCACCGTTAGTGATCCACATTTTCTGACCATTGATCAGGTAATGCGTTCCTTCCGGATTTAACTTCGCCGAAGTACGGCCGGAATTGGCATCCGATCCAGAGTTGGGCTCGGTCAAACAATAAGCGGCTTTCCACTCTCCTGTTGCCAATTTAGGAATATACTTAGCTTTTTGCTCTGCATTTCCATAATATAGAATTGGTAATGTACCGATACCAGTATGTGCAGATAAGGCTACGGCAAAGGAGAATCCTCCACCCACGGCATCCGCTACCAACATGGACGTATTGAAGTTCTTTCCAAAACCTCCGTACTCTTCCGGAATCGATACGCCTAGCATGCCTAGCTCGCCCGATTTATCCATCAGGCTTTGCATCAAGCCTTCTTCTTGGGCATCGATGCGATCTAATTTATTAAGCACCTCGGCGTCTAGGAAGTCCACACATGTTTGACGAATCATTTGTGCTTCTTCATCAAATTCTTCGGGAATAAATATATCGGTATAAGGAGTTTCGCGAATGACAAACTCTCCTCCTTTGATTGCTTTGTTTTTTACTTCTTCAGACATTGTCGTATTTTTTTAAAACCTGTATTGTGATTTAATTATAGTAACTCAAAAATTCCAGCTGCACCCTGGCCTGTTCCCACACACATGGTGACCATGCCGTATTTCTTGCCGCGGCGTTTCAATTCATTCAGCACCTGCACGGTAAGCTTCGCTCCGGTACAACCCAGCGGGTGACCCAGGGCAATGGCACCGCCATTTACATTCACCTTTTCTTCGTCTAAGCCCAACTCGCGAATAACCGCTAGAGACTGGGAGGCAAAGGCTTCGTTAAGCTCAATAAGGTCGATATCTTCCTTTTTTAGTCCGGCTTGCTCCAGGGCTTTTGGAATGGCAGCAATAGGGCCAATTCCCATAATGCGTGGTGGCACGCCTGCAACGGCATAGCTTACCAAACGTGCAATAGGCTGTAGGTTCAACTCTTTCATTTTCTTCTCCGACATCACCAACACAAAGGCTGCGCCATCGGAAGTTTGGGAAGAGTTACCTGCCGTTACGCAACCATCGGCAGCAAATACAGGGCGTAATTTCGCTAAGACCTCCAAAGTGGTATCAGCACGTGGGCCCTCATCGGTATCTACCACATATTCCTTGGTTGCCATTTTACCATCTTTCAGGTAGTTTTCTTTAACCGTAATCGGCACGACACCATCTTTGAGGTGACCGTTTTGAATTGCGGCTATAGCTTTCTGGTGTGATTTCAAGGAGAAGGCATCCTGATCTTCACGTGAAACGTTGAAGTCTTTGGCCACAGCTTCTGCTGTTAAGCCCATCCCCCAGTACCAATCTGGGTTTTCTTTAGCCACCACCGGGTTTGGAACGATCTTCCAGCCACCGAACGGCATACCCGACATCACCTCTACTCCACCTGCAATAATCACATCGGCCATTCCCGACTTGATTTTGGCTACTGCCGTAGCAATAGTCTCCAATCCCGACGCGCAATAGCGATTCACGGTTACCCCAGGTACTTTATCAGTCTGCAAGCCCATTAGGGAAATCAAGCGACCTACATTGAGGCCCTGCTCGGCTTCCGGCATGGCATTACCGACGATGACATCATCAATTTCTTCTTTATTTAAACTTGGAACAGAGGCCACCAAATGCTTGATGACATCGGCTGCCAAATCATCCGCCCGCATAAAACGGAATCCACCTCTCGGGGCCTTTCCAACGGCGGTACGAAAACCTGCTACAATATATGCTTCCATATTTTCAGTATTTAGTATTGAGTATTTAGTAGTTAGACCTTTATTTTCTAGTATTATTTTCTGTAAGGAGGATATTTAGATTATCCCTTAGCTTTTAATTTTTTCTGAAGCCCGAAATTCATTTTTTGGAGTTCATCTAATTTAATAATCATCAAACGAAGGTCTTGTTCTGCTAAATATTCTAAATTTCTTGATATAATTAACTGTGTTTCTACTTCATAGATTGATGCATGGGCAATGGCTAAAAATTTAACGAAGTCTTTGTTTGAATTTCGTCCTGCACCCTCGGCAATATTTGAAGGGATAGAAACTGCTGCCCGTTGAATCTGACTTGTAAGATTAAACTTTTCCTCCTTTGGAAAAGCTCCAGTTAACTTATAAATATCAGATACAAACTCAATTGCCTTTTGCCATACGATCAACTTTTTGTACTCATGCATGTTGTTAGTATTTAGTAATTAGTATTTCGATTCATCTAGCTTTGTTATGACCAAGGCAACATATAAATTACTGTATAACCTTTTGGAATGTAGTGTGCTAAGTTTTTATTAAGGATAGTTTACTTTTTATCGCTAAAAACTTAGTCGTTTTTTATTTCCATGCACACTAGCAGGGCTCTAACTACTAAATACTAACTACTATATACTAAATCTCACCTCTCCAGTCTAATTCCGCAACGCCTTCCCTTTCGTCAGCATATGCTGGATTCTTTCGAGGGTTTTGCGCTCGGCACAAAGTTCTAAGAAGGCTTTGCGTTCCAGGTCAAGGAGATATTGCTCGGAGACCTCGGTAGGGGCAGATAAATTGCCGCCACACATCACCCAGCCTAGTTTTTCGGAGATCTTCTTGTCGTGATCGGAGATATAGTTTCCGGCACGCATGGAGGATGCTCCGACATAAACGATCCCTAAGCCTTGGTTTCCTAACACCTTGATGTCGTTACGCGCTGCTGGTTGGATATATCCGGCATCCGCAAGCTCGATAGCCTTGGCTTTAGCGTCGGCAAGGAGGCGCGCGCGGTTCATCGTGATGGCGTATTTTCCTTTTTGCAGGTAGCCCAATTCAAAGGCTTCCACCGCTGAAGTAGATACTTTGGCCTGACCAATGGTTAGGAAGCGATCTTTCAGTGTATTCTGCGTAATTTGATCGTCTTTGTATTCATCGGATGCACGAAGGGCAAACTCTTTAGAGCCCCCACCACCCGGAATAACACCAACGCCAAACTCCACAAGACCCATATAGGTTTCGGCATGTGCCTGTACAAAATCAGCATGCATCGAGAACTCACAGCCTCCGCCCAAAGTCAATTGGAAAGGAGCCACTACCACCGGAATGGCGGAGTAACGGATGCGCATCGCTGTATTCTGGAACATGCGAACAGCCATATTCAATTCATCAAAATCTTGCTCTACCGCCATCATGAAGATCATGCCGATATTAGCACCGGCAGAGAAGTTCTTCCCGTCGTTGGAGATGACCAATCCGCGGTATTCTTTTTCCGCGAGGTCGATAGCTTTATTGATACCTTGAATGACATCGCCACCAATGGTATTCATTTTTGTATGGAACTCACAATTTAGGATGCCATCACCTAGGTCGATAATAGACACGCCAGAGTTTTTCCAAACTGTTTTACTGTCACGGATATGGTCTAATACAATCAGATCTTCCGTTCCAGGAATTGCTTTATAAGATTTTGATGCAATATCGTAGTATTGGCGTACGCCATTTTCTACTTTATAGAAGGATTCGCAACCGGCAGCAAGCATATCGTGTACCCATTGAGCCACTTCGCCATCCTGACCCGGCAGTCTTTTTTCTTCTTTTTTAATTTTTTCAATCGTTTCCCGAACACCAAGGGCATCCCACACTTCAAAAGGTCCGATTTCCCATCCGAATCCGGCACGCATGGCGTCATCGATACGGAAGAAATCATCGGTAATCTCAGGAACGCGTTTGGAAACATATTCGAACAAAGGGTAATGCATCGCACGGAATAACTCCGCAGCTTTATCAGTTCCCTGCTCGTAAACTTTCATGCGCTTACGGATATCTTCTACGGCTTTGGTGGCTTCCAAAGTAGCAGACTTCACCTTCTGCTGTGTTCCGTATTCAAAAGTCTTCAGGTTTAAGGAAAGTATCTCCGAATTGCCATTGGCATCTTTTACCTTTTCATAGAATCCTTTTTTGGTTTTCTCGCCTAGCCATTTGTTCTCTACCATTTTGGTAATAAAACCTGGCAATTGGAAAACACCCTTAGCCTCATCGTCTGGCGCATTCTGCGCTAATCCGTTGGCCACATTCACTAAGGTATCCAAGCCAACCACATCGGCTGTACGGAAAGTCGCAGATTTGGGGTGCCCCATCGCCGGACCTGTGTATTTATCCACCTCTTCTACCGTTAGGTCCATTTTCTCTACCAAATGTGTTAAAGCTAGCATGGAGTAGACCCCAATACGGTTGCCGATAAAGGCCGGTGTATCTTTACATAAAACCACAGTTTTGCCTAGCATCTTATCGCCAAACTCCATCAGGAAGTCAACAACTTCCTTCTTGGTATCTGGCGTAGGAATAATCTCCAATAATTGCAGATAACGTGGCGGGTTGAAGAAGTGGGTACCGCAGAAATGTGCTTTAAAGTCTTCGGAACGACCTTCCTCCATCAAATGGATCGGAATACCGGAGGTATTCGAGGTAATCAAAGTTCCTGGTTTGCGAAATTTCTCTACCTGCTCAAAAACCGTCTTCTTAATGTCTAAACGCTCGACAACAACTTCGATTACCCAATCAGCATCAGCAATCTTGGACATGTCATCGTCGAAATTTCCGGTAGAAATACGCTTTGCAAAAGATTTGCTGAACAAAGGTGCAGGATTCGACTTAACCGCCGTTTCTAAAGATTGGTTTACAATGCGATTGCGCACCAAGGGACTTTCTAAAGTTAATCCCTTCGCTGCCTCTGCAGGCAACAACTCACGGGGTACAATATCCAATAATAAAACCTCAACACCGATATTAGCAAAGTGGCAAGCAATTCGTGATCCCATCACACCGGATCCTAATACAGCTACTCTTTTAATATTTCTATTCATATCTTATAATTTCTTTAGGGTTTATTGCTCAATTTTCACCTGCGGAGCATAGTTCGCAGCTAACTCATTTATCTTGCTCAATACTTTTATCAAATTCGCGCGCTCTTTTTCGGAGAAAGAACCATTCAGGAAGTCATTGAATTCCCGCACAACATCTTTCGCCACCTTGCGCTTTTCTTTTCCCAGTTCCGTCAAGTATACCTTTACCGAGCGCTTATCCGTTTCACTGGTTTCCCGGTAGATGAATCCTAAGCTTTCCAGGTTATTCAACACCCTGGATAATGAAGTCGTCTTTACCCCGGTAGAATTGGCGATCTGTGAAACAGGCGTACCTTCCCGATGTATATTAATTAAAATATAACCAGCAGCCTGTGTAAAACCATGTTGCGATGCAATTACATTATACTTATTCGCTACCGTCTGCCAGGCAGTCTTTAAAAAATAATCGATGGTGTTCTCTTGGCTCATATTTGGGACGCTACGTTGATATTTATTATGCAAGCATAACAAATTTAACGCTTACATTTTAAAAAACCAACTCTTTTATGATATTTTAATAAATCTTTGACGTAGATGGATTAATTATTCGCATAATCGCGGAATCAGCCGTTTGTTTTAGAATTGTGGAAAACTTTTAAATACTGATTACCAAAAACTTAACGCATATAATTCCGAGGTTATAAACAACGATGCTGCATTTACGGGTTTTATTCGCTTAACTTTGTACACAAATCATTAAACATGGCATTAGTAAACATCCCACGATTAGATTTAACGCACTATACGCAAGGGAGCCCGGAACAACGCGCTCAGTTTGTGCATGATATCGGTACAGCCTTCAATGAAACAGGCTTTGTTACCATCGCCAACCATGGCTTATCCGATGAGCTAATCGATAGCTTATACGATAATGTAAAACAGTTCTTCGGCCTTCCGGAAGATATCAAACGTAAATATGAATTCCCGGAGCTTGCTGGCCAACGTGGTTATACCGCAAAAGGACGTGAAAAAGCAAAAGATTCTACCACACCAGATTTGAAGGAATTCTGGCAGCGTGGGCAAACCATCGTTGGTGAGGAATATTCTAAAATGGATTTTCCAGACAATCCTGAAGTAGCGGAATTACCTGCTTTCAATACTACGACTGCTGAGATTTACAAAAAACTGGAAGATGCAGGCCGTAACTTGTTGAAAGCAATTGCCACCTACTTAGAATTACCGGAAGACTATTTCGAACAATATGTGATCAACGGAAATTCGATTCTTCGTGCCATCCACTACTTCCCTATTGAGAATCCGGATGCTATATCACCTGATGCCGTACGCGCGGGAGCACACGAGGACATCAATTTAATTACCCTATTGATTGGCGCGAGTGCCGATGGATTGGAAGTATTCACCAAAGACGGCGAATGGTTTCCGATTAAAGCTAAAGGTAAAGATGTGGTGGTAAATGTTGGGGATATGCTGCAACGTTTGACCAACAATAAATTGAAATCGACTACGCACCGTGTGGTTAATCCACCGCGCGAGTTAATGGGGACATCACGTTTTTCAGTGCCATTCTTCTTGCACCCGAAAGCAAGCATGAGCCTGGCAAGCCTAGACTCTTGTATTGATGAAAACCACCCAAAAGTATATGAAGATTATACAGCCGGACAATATCTTGATGAACGATTGAGAGAAATCGGCTTGAAAATGTAATTTCAACTTGCATTGAAATAAAAAACCGCATCCTGAATCAGGACGCGGTTTTTTTGTGTATTTATTTTTTAAGCATAAGCTATTACAAGCGCATACCTAGACCTACATTCATATAGATGTTATGCAAGTTGAAGCTGATGCTTTCAAAGCCCGTTTTCATAATATTATTGAAGCCGTAATCAAACTGTGCTAAAGCAAAATAGCGCTTGGCAAAGCGATACTTTCCACCTACACTCATGCCCACGTCAATATTACGAACACTACCTCTAAAGTCGTAAGCAGCATTCTCTATACCAACGCGGTCGCCAGTAGGATCTTCATCACGCATATAGCCTTTGATGGCTTCACCATAGAAACGCTTCATTACAGCGAAGGAAACATAGGTTCCGGCCTGTACATTCCAACGTTCTGACAACTCGTAGGTCGCTTGAATAGGAACGGTTAGGTAGAGGTTTTCTACATTAGTCGAGATATCACCGTAATAATAGCCTTGTACATTCTGTGTCGGATCTTCCGCCGCATTAAAGGTGGTTTTATACCCCTTCACATTGGCTTCGGTCTTCATGCCTTTACCATCGAATACTAAACCGGTACGTACGCCCCAACGTTGATCAATGGCATAGTTCGCTTTAATACCTGCGAAAAAAGGCATTGCCGGACGGAAGCTTTTAATTTCACGGATTTCCACCGGTAAGCTCAATGGCGAAGCACCACCAATCTTGGTACCCGCTTCAATTTCCACGTGCCAGGTTTTTGGTACTTGTGTTTGGGCATTTACCTGTTGCGCAAGGAATAAACCGCCTAGGCAGCACACGCTTGCTATGATATGTTTTAAAGAAAACTTCATTATTTTACTGTTACTTTTACTTGGTCCACAATCAATTTACTACCCACGGCACCTTGGAAAATAGCACCATTCTTACTCGAAGAAAACACAATGGCAATATTGTATTTAAACGCATCTACATCGCTTCGCAACACTTGCTTTTTCATTTCAAAAGGAATGCTGAACTTCACAAATTCGGATCCTGCTGTCGCCTTTCCTTCGGCCAGCTGCGCAATAGCCACAATATGCGGGCTGGTTAAAATATCATCATTATTCAACCAGGTACGGTCGGGTTGCGTTGGATCTTCCCAAGTTTCTTTCCATAAGGCTATTCTGTCGTAGAATACAGCGTAGATATCGCACTCATCGATTCCCGGCACTACTTTTCCATCCTTATCGATAATCTTTTCACCAGGAATATAGCGGTAGTATCCTTCTAGGGTTGCTGGAATCTTGTTGAAAGGAAGTCCGAAACGGGTTTCCGGGCTCAGGATGTTATCCACATTCATCGACCCCACAAAGAGGTTCCCTGCTGCAATAGGCATCTTAAACATCGCCCCAAAAGCTCCTGTAGATTTGGTTTCCATATAAGCGGCAGACTTGCCTTCATGAACATATTGTGGATCCTCGGTAACTTGAGTAGGGTATTTTGTACTTGCTGGATTCAACCCTGCGGTAAATGCAAACCCCGCATTACCAGAAGCCCATAGGTTTTGTTTCACTCCCACAACTTCCTCATAGAAGTAAACCCAGTTTTTCTTGGTATCAAAATCATATAATTCGAAATTAAAATCTTCCGGAACAGAAGCTTCAATTAAGGATACGCTGTATTCTTTTTTAAACTGGCCATCTTCGGAGGTAACTTCGTATACCACCGGCTCAGAAAAGTCTTGCTCAGATCCAGAGGCCGGACTTACGGTAGCACCGGGTGTTAAGCTAAATTCCAATGGAAAATGCGTGATATCCATGGCTCCCGGTTTGATGTAGATAACCACATTGCGGTTATTGATAATCGGCTTCGCGTTAATTAATTCTTCAGCAATTTCAACGGAAGTAATATCCGCTTCCATGTTTCTTGCTTCGTCTTTGATACAGCTGGCCAAGAAAAGTACAATCCCCAAGGGGATAAGCCAGAGTTTTTTGTAGTTCATGATAAATATATTTCGTAAAGTGTATTCCCATAACCTGATGGGCAGGTTAAGATGGCGCAAAGATAGGACTTATTAACCCATTAAAGAGGAAATGCAGCCACTTATTTAACGAAATACTATAGATATTTTACAAAACCTTAAATAGCCGTTAATTAAACAACTAAGCCCTAGGATGCAGGTATAGTGTCGCGCAATGCCTTCGGAAGACTGGCAAGAATTAAAGCATAGCTATGATCGACCAGCTTATACAATTCCTTGTCAGCAAGCTGCCGGTTTGCATAGACGGTATTCCAGTGTTTTTTATTCATATGATATCCTGGAATAACGGTATGTTCATGTTTCTCGCGTAATTCAATGGCGTATTCTGGGTCGCACTTGACATTAAACCGCAGCTCATCCACTTGGTCTAGCCCCACGAGCAAGAATACTTTTCCCATTAACTTGAACACCAAGGTGTCTGGTCCGAATGGCGTTTCCTCGGTTACAGCAGCTTTCGAGATGCAGTAATCCCGTAATTCTTCAATATGCATATAGATAGATGTGAAAATACATCTAAAAATACGGCAATATAAAGCTACTTGCAAGAATAAACTAGCAGGAACTACGCCCTAATAATGCCTCAACACCCCTTTATCAAAGACTGTCCATACCCCACTTGGCATATTTGCTTTCTTTAGCGCACGATTAGTCCAGGTATTGCAGGAAAAGAAGAGGTTATAAGCACCTTTGGCTTCATAGAAGGCGTCGTCTAAACCGTATTGCGCATTTGTTTCAATGAGGATTGGATTCCCCTCAGCATCTTTATCAAGGGCGTTGAGTATATAGTCGCGAAGGATTTGATATTGCTTGGAGCTAATGGAAGTCCGAAAGCAAAGCTCATTTTCTTGCATCTGCGAATAGTAGGTAATATGTAGCGCCGTTTCACCAATACCGAAGCCTGCGATAAGAGCGGTCTTCAGCGTCAGATCTTTCCATTCCGGCGTATTGAGGTAGAAGCCTTTGTCGCCCCACCCTACAGCCATGTATTGTTGATTGGCATTCTTCCCTTTGGTATTCGCAATGGGGAATACCTGTGTCCAATCTTGCCAAGCATTGCGAATAGGCAATACGATATCCGTATGCACGCCATTCGATAAGACATAAACGGTTATTTCTTGCTCTTTCGAAGCTTCACTTTTCGGATGCAGCTTAATACGCGACAGCACAGCATCGGCTCCAAAATAAAGCCCCGCGAACAGGATCAATCCTAAAATAATATAAGCAAGGCTTAGCATAAGTTTCTTCATATGGAGGAATAACGGTAAAACGAATATGGGAAAATTAAGGCAGAATTAAACGATGTGAAGTTAAAAAGCAACCCGATCAATATAATACATAGCAAAAAAGGAGGGTATCCAAACTAGACGCCCTCCTTTTTATATGATTAGCTTAATAGCTGTTTTATAAATCAATCTTATACCAAATGGGTAACCATTAATGCTACCCAGATCTAAGTACTAGACACGAAATACTACCTACTAAGATTAAAACAATTTCGCTGGATAAACACCATCAGCAACCAATTTAGAAATGGACTCTTGCACGATAGGTTTATCTTCCACATACGTAACACCGAACCATTTTGATGAAGTAGGGATTACACGGAAATCAGCTAAGCCATGCTTAACCATATGATCTGGAATTGTAGGGATAAAGAATTCCGCTTTCGGATTATCGGCATTCGCTTCCACAAAATCAGGGAACATCGCTAAGGAAATATCGAAGATCTTCGGTGTAAAGCCCCAGAAGTTCATGGATACACGAGCGTCGGCAGGAAGTTCCTTCTTAACACCGTTTTCTTCATAAACAATCTTCTTGTTTCCAGCCTCATCGTTCTCATAGAAGATGTTTGTTCTTTCGGTAACTGAATCCATATGTCCAGCCTCATTAACCTCACAAACCCCTCTAGATACATACCCATAGTCAGACATGGTATTGCCTAATTCAAAGCCCATTAAAGACATGTGGCTATCATCGGCCTCATTAGAAAGGAAATCCGCCATTTTCTTGAAAGCGTCATAGCCATAGAAGTCATCGGCATTAATTACACAGAAAGGGCCATCTACTTTATCTTTAGCACTCATTACCGCATGGGCAGTTCCCCAGGGTTTCGTGCGCTCAATTACTCTATCAACTCCAAATTTCTTCAGGTTAAAATCTTGGAAAGCATAATCAACTTCGATTTTGCCTTTTAGTTTTTCGTCAAATTTATCGCGCATGGTTTGCTCGAATTCTTCACGAATGATAAATACTACTTTTCCGAATCCAGCTCTAATAGCATCGAAGATTGAATAATCAATAATTGTTTCACCGTGTGGTCCAAAGCCATCAACTTGTTTTAACGAACCATAGCGGCTAGCCATTCCTGCTGCCAGAACTACCAAAGTAGGTTTTCCCATAATGATCTATTTTTTTGAGTTTAGTATTTTATAGCGTTGCAAATATACTATTTCCTTATTTCTTTTTGAATATCGCACTTAGTATTCCATTGGCGATTTTCCCCAACAATTTAGCCCCTTCTCGCGCCAGGGTCCTACTGGCTTGATTCTGCGCGGCCTCTAGTGGCGTCTGCCTTCTGGAGCGGCTAGAGCGGCTGGATTTGCTCGCCTTTTCTTCGGCTTTACGTGCCTCCGCTGCGGCTTCTTGCTGCTCAAACTTCGACATGCGTTCTTCCAAGATTTCAGAAGCAGTTCTTCGCTCTACGCGTTCCTGATACTTGCTGGCAAATTCTGAGCCATTTACGAGAGCTTGATAGGTTTCTGCTGTTGCAGGCCCCATTACCGCTCTGGCAGGCACTAAATGCGTAGCTACTACTTCCGTCGGAATCCCCTTGTCGTTTAAAACAGTCACTAATGCTTGGCCGGTTCCTAGGGAAGTCAGCACCTTATCGATTTCATAGAATTCCGAAGTAGGGTAAGTTTTCACTGTTTTACGGAGGTTTTCCGCATCATTAGGTGTAAAAGCCCGTAAGGCATGCTGAACCCGATTTCCTAACTGTCCTAAAACCGACTCCGGAATATCGGTAGCAGCTTGTGTACAAAAGAACACCCCTACCCCTTTCGAGCGAATTAAGCGAACGATTTGCTCAATCTGCGTTAAAAAAGCTTTGGAAGCCCCATTAAACAAAAGGTGCGCTTCATCGAAAAAGAAAACCAACTTTGGTTTATCCAAGTCGCCAACCTCAGGCAGCTTCTTAAACAACTGGGCGAGTAAGCTCAATAAAAAGGTCGAGAATAATAAAGGTTGATCTTGAATATCAGAAATATTTAAAAGGGTAATCACCCCGCGGCCATCCACTTTCCCGAAGAGGTCGTTGATTTCGAATTCCTTTTCGCCGAAAATATGCGCTAAACCTTGCTGCTCGATGGCGACAATCTTCCGCAGAATGGTACTGGCACTTGCGGTACTGATCTTACCGTAATCCGCTTTAATCTCTTCGGCACCTGGCCCTTCCGACAAGTAGCTCAACAGCTTTTTAAGATCTTGAAAATCTACAATTGGTAATTGGTTATCATCGGCATACTTAAAAATAGCGCTTAACACCCCCGCTTGGGTATCATTCAGGTCGAGGATTCTGGAAAGCAGAACAGGTCCAAAATCTTCCACCGTCACCCGCATGGGTGCACCAAGCTTTCCACTTAGAGAGAAAAGTTCAACAGGGAAACTCGCAGGCTCAAAAGGAATGCCCACGGCATTGCCACGTTCGATCAGGGCATCGTTGGTTTTACCGGGTTCCGCCAATCCAGAAAGGTCACCTTTCACGTCCAGCATCAATACCGGAACGCCGGCATCCGAGAGCTGCTCGGCGGTTAGCTGCAAGGTTCTGGTTTTCCCTGTACCGGTGGCTCCGGCAATTAATCCATGGCGATTCATCATCTTAAGTGCCAAATTAACTTTGGCATCGGTAATAATCTCACCATTCAATATACCGGATCCTAATTGTATAAAAGCGCCCTTAGGGCTATAGGAGCTGGTCACCTTATCTATAAACTGCTGTTTCATAACGCGTTATATGGATTCCTGTTTTTCAATAAAAATAAAGATACTATTCTGTATATAAACTTAAGCAGAATATTAATATTAACAAATTGTTAACACCTCAAGATTTTCACCATTGTTTTGTAAAATTTTCATAATTAAATTCCAAAAAAAGTTGTTTTTTAAAATTTAATTTTATTTTTGCTAAAGTTTATGATAACAAACATACATTATTTCTCAAAAGCACAACGAATCCTCGCGGCTAAGTTATGTTTCTTCATTTTCTTCACGAAGATGTTGATCAGCATGACACCGATCTTCGTTGATGTGCTTGACAGTGGTACTGTATTGCAAGTCGTGATGCAATTAGAAATTGAAAACACGGCCAAAGGCAATAACAGTAATAATGAAGATTTGCATGAACACAGCATCAAAGTTTTTAAACCAGATGCTATCGATTACTTAAGCTTTAACCCTACGGTAGAAAATGCAGCCCGCATTAAGCACTACCTATTAAACGAGAAAAGCATCTGTGCTTTCCACCCGCGTGTTCCCACGCCACCTCCTAACTGCTAATTCAACATCCGTTTAATTATCATCATCATTCTGACCAATTGACTAGGTCTTAATGGCTGTATTGATGATGTTCCAGAAATTATTTTGTTGAATTTAAAATTAGCATTTAAATAAATTATTATGTTAGGAACACGTATGTCTGCTTTTCTCAAACTATCGAAAAGGGACTTAAAATATGATTTCCCAGCCAGTATTGTGGTCTTTTTGGTGGCCTTGCCACTCTGTTTAGGAATTGCGATGGCCTCCGGGGCTCCTTTATTTGCCGGGCTTCTTACCGGTATTATTGGCGGTATTGTGGTAGCCTCCATTTCAGGTTCGCCGCTAAGCGTCAGTGGCCCTGCCGCTGGTTTAACGGTGATTGTATTGGGCGCTATTGAACGTCTTGGCGCTTATGAAACGTTTATCCTTGCTGTCTTATTGGCCGGTGCCATCCAATTGGTATTAGGTATTATCAAAGCGGGAATGATAGGAAACTACTTCCCATCATCGGTAATCCTGGGTATGCTGGCAGCTATTGGTATCACCATTATTTTAAAACAATTGCCATTGGCCTTCGGTATGACCGAGGCACATGCCTTTGAGCTAGAAAATGGTGGAGGTATTGCCGCCTTTACGGATACCATTTTTGCCAGTGTAAACTGGGGAGCAACCATCATCTGTTTATTATCCCTGGCCGTTCTTATCTATTGGCCACGCATTAAACCCTTAAACAAAGTTCCTGCTCCCTTAATTGTTGTATTATTAGGTGTCGGATTAGGCTATGCGTTCCGCGGAACAGGATTAGCTTTAAACACAGACCACTTTGTTTCCATTCCTGTGGTCTCTTCTATCGCTGAATTCCAGGGCTTATTTATATTCCCAGACTTCAGCCAGATCTTCAACAAGGAAGTATGGATTGTGGCCTTCACCATTGCCATTATTGCCAGTTTAGAAACCCTACTGAGCATTGAAGCTGTTGATAAACTAGATCCGTTCAAGCGGAACTCACCTACCAACAGAGAGCTATTGGCACAGGGTATCGGTAATATGACGAGTGGTTTCTTAGGAGGCTTGCCAATGACCTCGGTTATTGTGCGTTCATCGGCCAATGTGAATGCCGGCGGAAGAACCAGACAATCCGCCATCTTACACGGTCTGTGGTTATTAGTTGCGCTATTAGCCATCCCTTCCGTTATCAATTTAATCCCATTAGCCGGCCTAGCCGCCATTCTATTGCACACCGGTTTTAAATTAGCGAAACCAGCCTTATTCACGCAGCTTTACAAAAAAGGACTCGATCAGTTTATTCCTTTCTTCGTGACCGTAGCTGCTGTGGTATTTACCGATTTATTAACGGGTGTAGGTGTGGGTATCTTAGTCGCAACCTTCTATATCTTGAAAGCAAACATGACCAATGCTTATCAGTTCAATATTGTGCAGAAGGAAGATAATGAAATGGCTGTGTTAACCCTTGCCGAGGAAGTTACCTTCTTGAACAAAGCACCGATCCAACAAAAGCTCTACAATTTACCAAAGGGTGTGAAGTCGGTCGTGATTGATGGACAAAAAAGTAAATTTATCGATAAGGATGTCATCGATGTCATTAAGGATTTTGAGCTCAATGCATTGAGCAAAGGTCTTGATATCGAGCTGAATGATGTCAATTATAAGAAAAAGACCTTCAACAGAAAGTTGCGTTTGAAAAAACAAAAACTTCAAAAAGTAGTTTAAATAAATCAAAAGAAATGCTGAAACTTGTGTAATCCTTTTGGGATTACCCTTAAAATTATATGGAATAAACATGGAAAATAACGTATTAAAGACCAGTTTTAACAAGATTATCGACGGAAACAAGGAATGGGTAGAGTTTGTTAAAAACGATGATACCGGTAGGTTCGATCAATTATCTAAGGGACAGAGTCCAGAAATCCTTTGGATCGGATGTGCCGATAGCCGTGTGCCAGCCAATGAATTGACAGGTAAAAAACCGGGGGAGGTTTTTGTACACCGTAACATTGCCAACATGTGTGTACACTCGGACATGAGTATGCTGTCGGTATTAGACTATGCAGTAAACGTGTTGAAAGTAAAACACGTGATTGTAGCAGGTCACTACGGATGTGGTGGTGTAGCTGCATCCCTAAGTTCTAAGCAATACGGCATTATCGACAACTGGTTGTGTCATATTAAAGATGTATACCGCTTGCATGCGCAAGAAATCGATGCCATTGAAGATCAAGAAAAGAAAACCGATCGTTTGGTCGAGCTGAATGTAAAAGAGCAGGTGTTCAACTTGTGTAGCACCTCGATTATCCAGAATGCCTGGAAAGAGCGTCAGGACTTAGCCATCCACGGGATGGTCATTAATATCGGTACGGGTGAGCTTATTGATTTAAACCACACCTTTACCAGCAATGAAAGCTTAGGCGATATTTTCGCTTATCTATAGGAAGGAAACCTATAATCTCAACAAGGAAAGCCCGTTTCAGTGAAGCGGGCTTTTTTATAGGGCAATTTTTAAGGCCTTGATTTTATTTTTTAAACTGACCGGTTGGCAGTATAGCTTTGGCGAAGGATGCCGAATAGAGGTCGGCCATCACCGCCAGCTGTCGACGGGTTATCTTGGCATCCAGATCAAAGTCGCCGGCAAACTTCCGTTTGGTTTTCCAGTCGGCACGCAAAGCCTGCTCCACCTCATCGCCTTTCAGCGATACGAATTTAATCAGGCTCAGCAAATCCTTCCACGTCAGGTCATCATTCCGGTAGTTATCTAAAAACCACAATTGGCTACGCGTATATACATCGTTCAGCACCGGCTTAATATCATCAAATTTCACTGGAGCATCCGGATGAAAATAGAGCGCATCCCCTTCCTTATCATCCATAAAAAATCCCGTCAAGAAAAACTTCTGGATAGATCCGAAATGAGGATCTGTATAGGCAATATCTACATAAGGGTTTAAGCGTGCTTTATACGCCAATAACTCCGCTTGCAATTTCCGCAGGTCAATGTCAGCTGCTTTGGCCTTAAAGAAGGCGCAATAGGCCGCTGTGGCGCCTACCGCTTGGCCAAAAGCCATGCGCAAAGGCAATTCATTCGGGTTGTTGTCCAACTGCCGCAAGGCCGCCAAATCAAACAGCTTATCCTTCTCGCTGGCCAATATGGTTTCCAAGGTGGCTACCACAGGCTCCTGATTGCGTTCGCCTACGGCCAGCACAGTTCTACTTTGCGCTAAGGTCAAATCCTTAACCGCAATAAAATCAGACTGGGGCAGGTTCCTTTTTTCCGGGCTAAACTCCTGAATCAGCACCGCATCTGCAGATCCATCAATCAGCACCGGAACCGATACTTTCACTCGATTGGAAAGGGTCACCGTCCAATTGCGTTTTCCTTTAACACATTTAATCAGTTTCTCGCCAGTATATATCGTGAGGTTGGGTAATTTAACCTCCAACTTCTCCAACGCATTTTTGGCCAACTGACTGTTAAAATCACTTTTAACTACCTTAGCCAGCGAATCGCTACTGGTTTTACTGAGGGCCATATCCATCAGCAAACTCATCCATAAACCACCATCCAGCTGGTATTTATTGCTTATCTGTTGCCTGGCTTGTTTTAATTCTTCCAAATCATCTAAGTTTTCAATCAGCAGAACGGTTGGAACATTGGAATAGGCCGCTTGTAAAGCCGCCGAATAGCCAGCCATGCCACCCCCATTGACCAACAGCAAGGGTTTTTGCTTTTTCTGCGCCGAAAGCAGCATCGGAAGGAATAACAACAGGAGTACGGAAAGTCTAAATTTCATATTGTTCAGTTAATAATTCGAAAATACGTAAAATTGCGCGAAGTATTCGATACGCAGCCCTCCAATATATCGTTGAAATAGCTAACTTTGCTACATGATAGAAGAAGAAAAATCATTGAATTTTATTGAAGAGATTATCGAAGAGGATCTTCGTAATGGGAAAAATGACGGGCGCGTGTTAACCCGTTTTCCTCCTGAGCCTAACGGCTACCTTCATATCGGACATGCGAAATCCATCTGTCTAAACTTTGCCTTAGCACAGAAGTACAATGGAAAAACGAACTTACGCTTTGATGATACCAACCCGGTAACGGAAGATGTAGAGTACGTGGATAGTATTAAGAAAGATATTCAATGGCTTGGATTCCAGTGGGCCGAGGAACTCTATACCTCCGATTATTTCGATACTTTATACGCTTATGCGGTCGATTTAATTAAGAAAGACCTGGCTTATGTTGACGATAGCACGGCAGAAGAAATTGCCGCAGCTAAAGGAACACCAACCAGCCCGGGCGTGCCTACAGCATATCGTAGCCGTAGCATCGAAGAAAACCTGCGCTTATTTGAAGAAATGCGCGATGGCAAGTATAAAGATGGCGAGAAAGTATTGCGTGCAAAGATCGATCTAGCAAGCTCGAATATGCATATGCGCGATCCGATTATCTACCGCATCAAACATGCACTTCACCACCGTACCGGCGATAAATGGTGCATCTATCCGATGTATGATTTTGCCCACGGACAGTCGGACTCTATCGAAAAGATTACCCACTCGGTATGTACCTTAGAGTTTATTCCGCACCGTCCATTGTACGATTGGTTAATTGATCGCTTAGAAATCTTCCCATCCAAACAATATGAATTTGCGCGCTTGAACCTGAACTACACGGTAATGAGCAAGCGTAAATTACTGCAATTAGTAAACGAGAAATTCGTGGAAAGCTGGGATGACCCACGCATGCCTACCATTTCAGGCCTACGTCGCCGTGGCTATACACCGGCCAGTATCCGTAACTTCTGCGAGCGCATCGGTATCCAAAAGCGGGAAAACATGATCGATGTTAGCTTATTGGAATTCTGTATCCGCGAAGATTTAAATAAATCTGCTTGGCGCCGCATGGCTGTGCTTGACCCGATTAAATTGGTGATAACCAATTATCCGGAAGGCCAAGTGGAAGAGCTGGAAGGCGAGAACAACCCGGAAGTTGAAGGCGGCGAAGGATCACGTGCTATTCCATTCTCCAAAGAGCTGTGGATCGAACGTGACGACTTTATGGAAGATGCTCCTAAGAAGTTCTTCCGTCTAGGCCCTGGCCTTTCCGTACGATTAAAGCATGGCTACATTGTCACCTGTACTGGTTTCAATAAGAACGAACAAGGCGAAATCACCGAAGTATTCTGTGAATACGTTCCGAATTCTAAATCTGGAGAAGATACTTCCGGCATGAAGGTGAAAGGTACCATCCACTGGGTTTCTGTGGCGCATGCAAAAGAAGCCGAAGTTCGTTTATACGATCGCTTATTCCAAGATGAAAACCCGGCAGCAGCAGAAGACTTTAAAGCTTCTATTAATCCGAATAGCTTACAGATTATTGAAAAAGCCTATATCGAACCTGACTTAGCATCCGCAAGCTTAGGAAAAGGCTATCAATTTATTCGCTTAGGCTACTTTACCCTAGACAATAAGAACACAACTGCGGATAAGCTAGTATTCAACCGCACCGTGACCCTGAAAGATTCTTGGGCGAAGGAAGTGAAGAAGTAGGGAGATGGAAGTAGTTAGTATTTAGTACTTAGTATTTAGACCTATGGTGCTTTAATATAAATTACAAATAAACTTCCCATTTATACCATAAAAAAGAGGAGTATCTGGATAGATGCTCCTCTTTTTTACGCTAGCCTTTTAGCCATACATCTTCATAGAACTTCCATATCTTTTGGGTTCTATCGATGAGTTGTTTATCGCCCAATTGATTCACCAATGCGCGATAACGATCGAGGGCCGCTAGGCCTAGCTGAATATTCTGCGGATTAAAGGCCTGCGATTCTTTGGAGATGGCATAATGATACTGCAACTGCTCATCAATCTGTTGAATATTGATGCTAGCAATCTCTTTGGCCTTATCCAATTCTTTTACGCGAATCAACGTATCGGTTAATACCGTACTAAAATAACTTTGACGCAGGTTCTTCGGTTGCTTGGGTTGATGCTGATAGGCCACAAGTGCTAAATCTTTGGCCTGCGCTACTTTCCCTTCCTGCATCAAGGCTTCCAATCCATAAGCATATAGGTTCGGCTGAATATACGTGTCATACATAAAATTAGAGTCTGTATCCAAGAAGTTTAGCTTCTTTAGATCCGACCATTTGAATTTCTTCACCGCATTGGCATACAAAGCCTCCGTATTGGTTAAGCTAGGCTCATCGGCGGCTTGCCCCATTTCAACCGGCATCAGTCGGTAAACCAATCCCTCAGCAGCCAGGTACTTATCCATACCCATAAAAATATCGTTAGGCGCCTGTTTCACAAAGTAAATCGGTCGTTCCCAATTGTTATTTTGCAATAATCCCATCAGGCTAAGCTCGGCCCGGGTCACAAAATCCTGGTTGAAATCCCATTGCATATAGGCCGGAATAGCATGCTCCCATGCTTGTGGTACGGCTTTATGGCGCACGACGGCATCTCTATCTATTTTAAGTTGTATCTTTTTCGTCGGCATCACATTCACATATTCGCCAGACTGCGTTTGCAGCATATTCTGCTGACTGTCGGATAGCATAATATCCAATAAGGTCTGCACATCGGTATACCCTTCCACGCCCATATCCATCACTTGAATACCATCGCGCAGGCCACGTTTTACCTTATCGTAGCTAAACCCTAAAGGCAGCGCTTTGGAAGCATTCATATCGGTGAGTGCTTGTTGCACATACCAATCGGAAGACAGGTAACCGTAATTCAATACCCGCACATCAGGGCGCAACCCTTCCACTTCTTGGATATACCATAAGGGAAACGTATCATTATCAGCATAGGTGAAGAGAATGGCATTAGGCTCGCAAGAATTAAGCATATTACGGGCGAAATCTTTAGTCATCATCCGATCGGCGCGTTGGTGGTCGTCCCAATTCTGGGTAAACAGCAAGCAAGGCACCGCTACAAAACACAGGGCTGTGCTAGCCAAGGCCAACTTCTGCACAGGCTGCTTGAACCATCGACTCAATACATCAACCAAAACTATTAAACCCAGCCCAATCCAGATCGCAAACACATAAAAGGAACCTACATAGGCATAGTCACGTTCTCGCGCCTGCAAAGGCGTTTGATTGAGGTAGATGACAATGGCCAATCCCGTAAAGAAGAACAATAAACTCACGATAGCGGCATCGCGTTTATTTTTCTTCCAATGCCAAGCTACCCCTATTATGCCCAACAACAGCGGCAGAAAGAAATAGGTATTGCGGCTTGGGTCCTGAAGCATACTTTTCGATAAGGACTGTTGTCCCGGAAGGCGCAATTGATCTAACCAGCTGATGCCCGATAGCCAATTCCCCGCCGTCACTTCTCCCTGACTTGGGGTATCATTCTGGCGGCCCACGAAATTCCATAAAAAATAACGCAGGTACATATGGTCCAATTGATAGCCAAAGAAGAAGCGGAGGTTATCCCCCATCGTAGGCGATTGCCCTTCGCCCAACTGTAAATATTGCCGGTAAAAGCTGCTGTGCTTTTCACTGTAAACCCGAGGAAATAACATCTCCCGGTTATATTGATACTTCCGACTGCTAATAATGGGGCTATACCGATCCTCGTCCTTCCGGTAGGTCTTTCCGCTTTCCACCCCGGTAATCTGCGCATCAAAAGTCTGCCCTTTCAGCAAAGGCTCCGATTGGTATTGCTCCCGACTTAAATAGCTCAATAAATTGAAGGCATTATCCGGATCATAGTTATTCAGGGTGATGGAAGTTTGCGCACGGATGGGCAATAAGGTGTAGGAGCCAAAACCAAATACTATAAAACTAAAACTCAATAAAGCCAGATTAAGCAGCGCTTTTTGCTGCTTGATGCTATAATATAATCCGTAGACCAGCGTAGCGATCAGCAGGATAAAAAAGGCTATAATACCCGATCCGAAAGGAAGACCTAAACTATTGACGAAGAACAAATCGCTATAGGCTGCAAGGCGGACTCCATACTGGATAATACCCCACAGAATAAAGGCCAACACCAAAGTACCGATACCCAATGCATACAACACGCCCTTTCCTTCGATCTTGCTCGACTTGCGGAAGTAAACCAACAAGGCGATAGCCGGAATGGTCAATAGGTTCAACAAATGCACCCCAATAGACAAGCCCATCACGTAAGCGATGGCCAAAAGCCATTTGCCATGGTCGGGTTCATCGGCGCGGGCTTCCCATTTTAAGGCCAACCAAAACACAACCGCCGTACAGAGAGAAGACATCGCATATACTTCCGACTCAATGGCCGAATACCAAAAGGAATCGGTAAAACTAAACGCCAAAGCACCAATAATGCCGGCCCCGAAAATCCGATAGTAGGTCCCTGCACTTGCCGTCTCTGGCTTCCCTATAATCTTCTTAGCTAAAGCCGTAATCGTCCAAAATAAAAACACTATCGTTAATCCACTGCACAAGGCTGCACCTATATTCATCCAATAGGCAACCTTAGCCACATCGCCAAGGGCAAAATTGGAAAATACATTCTGAACCATTAAAAACAAGGGAGCTCCCGGTTGATGCACGACTTGCAATTTATCCGCAGAAGCAATAAACTCTCCTGTATCCCACCAACTTGTGGTTTTCTCTACACTCAGTATGTATACGATGCTGGCCAGCAGCCCGCAGGCCCAGCCGAGAAGATTGTTAAGCTTGTTGTAAGTCATTTTAGAGTAGTTAGTATTGAGTATTTAGTAGATAGATCTATGGCGGCAAATTAGTATAAATCAAATATCATAAATTTATTAAAGCAGTAATAAGCCATGGGTTACTATTTAACATATTTTATCAATTTAGGGAACAGCGACACGCTTTATCATCGCCCTGCCATCGTGCTGCCATCGCCTTGTCATTGCGTTTTTGTCATCGTGAGCGGAGTCGAACGACTGGTACGTCAGTACAGGTACAATAAAAGCACTCGACAGATTGTCAATGATATTTCTTTTTAAATTATTGGCAATAAGCGTATTACACATTGATTGCAATGACGTACCAGTCGTTCGACTCCGCTCACGATGACAAAAACGCAATGACAACACGATGATAGCACGATGACAATACGTCCAACATGGCCTACTAGCTAACAAAAAAAAGTCCCCTGATTCTTTCGAATCAGGGGACTTTTTTTTGTTAGCTCCAGCTTACTTCACTTCTTCGAAGTCTACGTCTTGTACGTCGTCTGCGCCGCCTTGGTTTCCACCTTGGTTCGCTTGACCAGCATCGCCTTGTGGGTTTTGCTGTCCTGCTCCTTGTTGCGAAGCAGCATACATTTCTTCGGAAGCAGCATTCCAAGCATTTTGCAACTCGGTAGATGCTGTTTCGATATCGGCGAAGTTTTTCGCAGCATGAGCGGCTTTCAATTTCTCTAAACCAGCTTCAATTGGTGCTTTTTTATCTGCGGAGATTTTTTCGCCATATTCTTTCAGTTGTTTCTCCGTAGAGAAAATAAGGGCGTCTGCGCCATTTAATTTCTCAACTTCTTCTTTTACTTTTTTGTCGGCTTCCGCGTTTGCTTCGGCTTCTTCTTTCATGCGTTTTACTTCTTCTTCTGATAATCCGGAAGAAGCTTCAATACGGATGTTTTGCTCTTTACCAGTCGCTTTATCGATAGCCGATACTTTAATGATACCGTTGGCATCGATGTCGAATACCACTTCAATTTGTGGAATTCCACGTGGAGCCGGAGGGATATCCGTTAATTGGAAACGACCTAAGGTACGGTTTTGAGCAGCCATAGGGCGTTCACCTTGTAATACGTGGATTTCTACCGATGGCTGATTGTCTGAAGCAGTAGAGAATACCTCCGATTTACGGGTAGGGATTGTCGTGTTGGCTTCAATCAATTTAGTCATCACACCACCCATAGTTTCAATACCTAATGAAAGTGGAGTTACGTCTAATAATAATACGTCTTTTACCTCACCAGTTAATACACCACCTTGGATGGCAGCACCTAAAGCTACTACCTCATCCGGGTTAACACCTTTTGAAGGATCTTTACCGAAGAATTTCTTAACGGCATCCTGAATCGCAGGGATACGTGTAGAACCACCTACTAAGATAATTTCGTCGATATCAGCCGTGCTGAAACCAGCGTTTTTCAAAGCGGTACGGCAAGGCTCAATTGTACGCTCTACCAATGGAGCAACTAAGCTTTCGAATTTTGCACGTGATAAGGTACGAACCAAGTGTTTCGGTCCTGTAGCATCAGCCGTGATATATGGTAAGTTAATTTCTGTTGATGAAGTGCTTGATAATTCGATTTTTGCTTTCTCAGCAGCTTCTTTCAAACGTTGCAAGGCCATGGCATCTTTCTTCAAGTCGAAGCCATTGTTTTCATCAGCAAACTCATCCGCTAACCAGTTGATAATTGCGTTATCAAAGTCATCACCACCTAAGTGTGTATCACCATCGGTTGATTTTACTTCGAATACACCATCACCTAATTCCAATACGGAAACGTCATGTGTACCACCACCACAGTCGAATACAACAATTTTCATGTCCTTATTCGCTTTGTCTAAGCCATAGGCTAAAGCCGCAGCTGTAGGCTCGTTGATGATACGTTCCACTTTTAAACCGGCAATTTCACCAGCTTCTTTTGTTGCTTGACGCTGTGCGTCGTTAAAGTATGCCGGAACTGTAATTACGGCACGAGATACTTCTTGGCCCAAGTAGTCTTCTGCCGTTTTCTTCATTTTCTGAAGAATCATAGCTGAGATTTCTTGTGGCGTATATTTACGGTCGTCAATTTCTACACGTGGTGTATTGTTGTCGCCTTTCACAACCTTGTAAGGGATGTGTGTCATTTCTTTTTCAGCCTCACTGTATGAGGTACCCATAAAACGTTTAATGGAATATACCGTTTTATGCGGGTTTGTGATCGCTTGACGCTTTGCAGGGTCACCAACTTTACGCTCACCACCATCTACAAATGCTACAATAGAAGGCGTAGTACGTTTCCCTTCATTGTTTGCAATAACTACCGGTTCGTTACCTTCCATTACAGCAACACATGAGTTGGTAGTTCCTAAGTCGATTCCTATAATTTTTGACATATCTTTATTGTGTTTTCTTATTTACTTGTTAATTTCTCTATATCCATCAACGCTTATGCCAAAGGATTGTTTTACCCTTTTCCTCCGATAAATCGGCTATTTCGACCTGCTATTGTCATGGTTCTGTGACAATATGTCATTTTACCACCGTTTACGACATGAAAATTCGGTCATCTCGACTTCATAATCTGCCGCGTTGACTTTCACAAGTGCAGGTTTTTTCCAAATTCATTTAATATTCTGTATTTTTGAGGAAATTAATAATCCCAACATGAACTTTGACGAATACCTGAGGTACTTCGAGGATATTTTAGAAAACACTGAAAAACACGAGGTCTACCAGAATGATGCTGAATATTTAAATTACACCAAGTTAAATTGGTCGAGAATGAACAGATGGCTAAAAAGATTTGAGCCCTCGGAAGACATGAAAGCATGCATTCAACGAATCAAAGATGATCAACATTGGATTGTTATTACGGAGCCTTGGTGTGGCGATGCGGCCCACTCTGTAGCACAGATCTATAAAATCGTAAAAGATAATCCACATATCGACCTGGATATACAATTGCGCGATACAGAACCCTTCTTAATTGACGAATACCTAACGAATGGTGGTAAATCTATTCCAAAGTTGATTATCCGCAACGATGTGGGTCATGACAAAGTAGTATGGGGCCCACGCCCTGCCGTGCTGCAAGCCTTATTCGAGACCATGAAGGCTGAAGGAAAAGCGTTCGCAGACATTAAAGAAGATATTCAACGTTGGTATAACGAAGATAAAGGCGCTGCCATTCAGGTAGAGCTGCAAGGCTTACTGGAAGAATATATCGCTCCGGAACAAGCGTAAGCAATACAATATAAATCTGTAATTCCCCGACTGATGAGGTCGGGGAATTTTTTTTATAAGATAAATCGCTTTGGATTAGAAATGCTTTCAATTTACAGCTTTTTTGAAGCGATGCAGGTTCTTTGCTTTCCCCTTTCTAAGCCCAGTGCAAAGGGGATTGATACGGGTGAGAAAGGGGAGTGAAAGGGAAGTGGAAAGGGGGTGACTTAGATGATCTTCGTAGTTTGTATAAAGATGTGATGTCATGGTGAGCGGAGTCGAACCACGAACGACTGGTACGTCAGTGCAATCAGCATTGCCTAAAACGCTTATTAATAATAGTTTGTGAAAGCATGTCATCATCTTAATGCTTATTGAAGCGTACTACTTATACTGACGTACCAGTTGTTCGTGGTTCGACTCCGCTTACCATGACAAAACGACGACAAAACGACGAAAAAAGGAGGGCAAAACAATAACAAAGCAATAAAAAAAGCCGTAAAAAATTACAGCTTTCCTATATCAATTACCTTTCCTTACACCAGCTTTTCTACAATTTTCTTGGTTGGGCCTGGGTTACTCATCGTATAAAAATGCAATACCGGCGCACCGAAATCGATTAGCTCTTTACATTGCTGCACCAACCACTCCTCGCCTACTTGGCGCACATCGGCATTGGTTTTACACGCTTCAACGGCATCGCTCAGATCTTCTGGAATATCTAAGTGGAAAATACGTGGTAGCGTAATTAATTGGTTTTTGCTGGTTAAGGGTTTTAAGCCCGGGATAATAGGCACATGGATATCATTCTCGCGACATTTATTCACGAACTCCTTGTATTTTTCTACATTGAAAAACATCTGCGTTACGATAAACTCCGCGCCCATTTCTACCTTTTTCTTCAACCATTTGAAATCGGTATTGAAGTTGGGTGCTTCGAAATGCTTCTCCGGATAGCCTGCTACCCCGATACAGAAGTTTGTTTTCTCGGAACTCTCGATGTCCTCGTGTAAGTATCGGCCGTGGTTCATATCCACCACCTGCTCCAGCAGTTCCGTGGCATAGGAATGTCCGCCTACGGTAGGGATAAAATCAGAATCCCCTTTGCGGGCATCCCCACGGAGCACCAATACATTATCAATTCCCAGGAAGTTTAAGTCGATCAGGGCGTTTTCGGTCTCCTCTTTGGTGAAGCCCCCACAAATAAGATGCGGCACCGCATCCACCTTATACTTACTCATAATAGCGGCACAGATGGCTACCGTACCTGGGCGCTTTCTGTAGGATACACGCTCCAGCAAGCCATTGGCATGTTGCTTATATAGATAATCTTCCCGGTGATAGGTAACATCGATAAATGGCGGTTTAAATTCCATTAACTCGTCCATGGTTCGAAAGATACTCTGTATACCTTGTCCTTTATTAGGGGGTAATAGTTCAAAGGAATATAGGGGTTTCCCCTTCGCGTTCTTAATGTGGTCTACGATTTTCATAACATTATTTTAGGCTTAGAGAAAACACAGCGGTACCTGGTTTTAAGCTTATCTTTCCCCAAATGGAGGTAGAATGTAGCACCTTGAACAGCGTCAGGTTGCTAAGGCTTCAGCGGGTCTAGTCCCTCTGCCTTTCTCTATAAGCGAGGGCTAATATCGAAAACAGCGGGTAGATTTCAAAATGAAAAGGATAAAAATGTAGCGAATATGGAATTTGTACGACAAACTATTGCTCGAAGTACATATCAATAAGCCCTTCCGGCAAGTTTAAAACGACCACTTTCTCCTCCGGATCAATGCCTACAATAAAGCTTTCGTTCAACGGAAACATCACTTCGGTCTCTTCCATCAATACCGTGGCAATAAATTGCTGCGGCATTTCCTGCACCTGAGTAATCTTGCCAAGCTCCCCTTCGGTTTCATCGATAGCGATGTAGCCGATTAAATCGCTGTAACGAAAATCATCCGGATCGCGCTCCGGCATGTGATCTAAAGGAAGGTACATCTGCTTGCGCAATAAAGGTTGCGCCTTATCGATATGGTCTATATCTTCAAAAAAAGCATAGGCCGTGCTGTTATTCTGCATCTTGAGCTGATCGACAAAATAAGGCACTAATTTCTTATTGACTTCCAAGAACAACACATCAAAATCAAGCTCCATATAATCTTCAAACTCAAAGAAAAGTTGAACTTCACCTTTTAAGCCTCTGGTTTTACTAATGTAACCGATATAAAAACACTGTTCTTTTGTCATGGGGCAAAAATAGAAAAAAGAAGTGATATGTGGTGGGAGATATGAGATTTGAGATATGAGATGTGAGAGCGTGGATGCGTGCTGCCATCGTTTTGTCATTAATTTGTCATGGTGAGCGGAGTCGAACCACGAACGACTGGTACGTCAGTGCAATCAAAACACACCTAACAGTTTTATTAAAAACCTTTTACATTAATATTTGATTAAGTCATCATTTTAATGCTTATTGAAGTGTATTACCCGTATTGACGTACCAGTCGTTCGACTCCGCTACCAATGACATGTTTCTGCAAAACACTGTAAGTAAAGTGGTTATGCATTGTGGTTTGCATTGACGTACCAATGGTTCGACTCCGCTCACCATGACAACCCTGGCCACAACGATGAACAAAGCGTGCCGCAGTTTACCAGCAAAGCGTGCCGCAGTTTACTAGCAAAGCTTAACAAGCAATGCCACTTCATGTCATCACCTTCCAATAAATTTTGCAAACATTTTACCCCCTCACGATGACAGCACGATGACAATCCCCCCTAATGACAAATATACGCTACCTTCCTTCCCCCCCTATTCCCGCCCAGCTCTCACATCTCACATCTCATATCTAATTACACATAGTTGCTTATGCAAACGTTTGCTTAAAAATGCGCAAACGTTTGAGTGCTAAAACCATTAACTAAAGAGTTTACAAAAACATAATATTGTTGCACATTACTAAATTATGGTAACCAACGTGATACTGTAACTAAATTGATTGATTATGTACAAAAAACGATTTTCAAGAGCGTTTATAGTCAAAACCATGTATCCCCTTACATCGGTCTTGACTCTAGCACTGCTCCAACCTCATGGCTTGCATGCCGCGTCTTCCCCGACGCCAACGATTCATGCTTCCGCATTCCAAGAACAAATTACGGGGACCATCATTGGAGCCAAAGGCCCATTAAGTGGTGTAACCATCAGCATTAAGGAAGATGCCAAACTTGCATCCTCTACCGACGCCGATGGGAAGTTCAGTATCCAGGCGCAAATTGGCCAAACCCTCATTATCTCAGCTGTAGGTTATGAAAAGGTAGAACGTAAAATTGACGCCGCCAGCATGACCATTAACCTAGAAGAATCTGTGAATTCTTTGGATGAAGTGGTGGTGGTTGGTTATGGTATCCAACAGAAAAAAGAAAGCTTAACCGGCGCACTACAGAACGTAAGTGGCCAAAAATTACGCGATGTGACGACCCCATCGGTGGAAAACATGTTGAACGGTAAAGCTGCCGGGGTTTATGTAGCACCAGGAACAGGAAGACCGGGCACACGTGGTGGTGTAGTAATCCGCGGTCAAGCTTCCGTGAACGGAGTAACCAGCCCGCTATGGGTTATCGACGGGGTGATTGTAGGTTATAGTCCTGGCGACCTTAACCCGGATGATATCGCAAACCTAACGGTATTAAAAGATGCGGCATCCACATCTATCTATGGTTCGCAAGGAGCCAATGGTGTAGTGGTGGTGACAACAAAAGCACCGCGTGCACAAAAAATGCAACTCTCCTACTCCGCGAAATTAGGATTTAACGACTTGACCACCGGAAATCTGCAAATGATGAACGGCGCGGAGTTATACGATTACTACTCCTCTTTCTCCAATGCGGCCGATATTAAATTCCCTAGATGGAGTCCGGATTTAAGAAATTCAGACTTCGATTGGTGGAACTTAGCAACGCGCAAAGGCTTCACCCAAAACCATAATATTGCTCTACAAGGTGGTAATGAAACCTTACAATCTTACCTATCCTTAGGCTATTATAATGAATTGGGTGCCGTAAAAGGCTTTGAATACGATCGCTACAACGTGCGTTTGAATACCGTGTATAAACCTTTCGAATGGTTGACTATTAAACCCTCGATAGTAGGTGCGCGCCGTGGTACCGACGACAGTCAATACTCGACGACAGCCATGGTTACTAACTTACCTTGGGACAGCCCTTACGATGCTGATGGCAATTTGGTGCCGCACCGCTACAGCGGCTGGGTGAACAATGCCAGCACGAACTACCTGTATGATTTGCAATGGAACCATACCAACGAAAGCAACTACGAGTTGATGGGTAATTTCGATTTCGATGTACGCCTGACCGATTGGTTGACCTTCTCTTCCATCAATAGCTACCGTACAAACCTGTTCTCCAGATCTGGCTATACCGATCCACGTTCCAACGATGGCCAAAGTGTACTGGGTCGCTTATCTGAATACCGTTTGGAAAATAACCGCAGGTATACCAACCAGATTTTACGCTTCAACAAAACTTGGGATAAACATGCTTTCAATGGTATTGTTGCCTATGAATTCAATGACTTCGGCGAAAAAATAGTCGATGTCTACGGCACAGGATTTATCCCTGGATACGAAGTATTAGATGTGGTATCGAAACCAGAGCGCACTAAAGGCTCGCTTACCGAATGGGCTACCCAATCGTACCTAACCAACATGAACTACGCCTATGACAACCGTTATTTAGCGCAGGTTTCCTTCCGTAGAGACGGTGCTTCGAACTTCGGGGACGACGTAAAATATGGTAACTTCTTCTCGGTGAGTGGAGGCTGGAACATTCATAACGAGGCTTGGTTCGATGTATCTAAAGTGAACAGCTTGAAACTACGTGCAGCCTATGGTTCCGTAGGTAATAAACCAACTTCCCTTTATCCGCAATATGACCTCTATTCCATTAGCAATGCCTCTGGCTATAATGGTGTACCGGGTGCTTTATTAAACCAAATCGGTAACCCAGGTTTGAAATGGGAAAACACCTATACTGCTGGTGTGGGTATTGATGCGGCGTTCTTTAATAATCGTTTACGTGTTAGCGCCGATTACTACGATAAAAATACCGACAATGTATTGTTCCAAGTTCCGGTTACTGGCCTAATCGGGGTAACCTCCATTTGGAGAAACGTTGGTAAAATGAATAACCGCGGCTATGAATTAACCGTAGGTGGCGATATCATTAAAAATGAAGACTTGCTGTGGAGTATGGACCTGAGCTTAGGCCATAACAAAAACAAGTTAACCGATCTTTACAAAACCCTACAGAACGGTGAATTGATTTCAAAACCTATTATTGCGGGCGATAACTCGAATATTGCTGGTTCTGCCCAACGTCTGTTGGAAATTGGCGCACCGGTAGATTCCTATTATTTAATTGAGTGGGCAGGTGTAAACAGCGATACAGGAAAGCCAATGTGGTATAAACTGGATAAAGATGCTGATGGCAATGTTACGGGTAATTCAACGACTGAAAATTACGCTGCCGCAAGTTACCAACGCGTAGGCAAAGCAGCTCCGGATTTATTCGGTGGCTTCGGGACTTCCCTCGCCTATAAAAACTTCGACCTGAATGCCAACTTTGGCTTCTCTATTGGCGGTCAGAAATATAACTATGCACGTCAGGAAATTGATGCCGATGGTACCTATACTGATAGAAACCAAATGAAGTTAATGGATGGTTGGAGCCGTTGGGAAAAACCTGGTGATGTGGCAACACACCCTGTTGCAAGATATGGCAACAAAGACAACGGAAACAAAGCCTCTACCCGTTACCTAGAAAGCAATGACTACTTACGTCTACGCTCTTTAGCCTTAGGTTATAACTTAAAATTGCCACAATACTACTTGAATAACGTACGGTTATTTGTGTCGGCGGAGAACTTGTTTACCATCACGAACTATTCTGGTGTTGATCCGGAAGCAACGATTAACCCGGATAATGGAAGACTGATGGAAACAGCAGTACCATCGGTTTATCCGGCAACAAGGAAGTTCATGTTTGGCTTAAATGTTACATTTTAATTGAGGGGATTTACTGTTATGAAAAAAATATTATTTCTATTATCGGCAACGGCATTGTTTAGTTCTTGTGAACTGGAACGTTTGCCTAAAGGTTCGATGGATACAGATGCCGTGGAGCAAAATCCGCAGGCATTAATTACGGGTGCCTATGCCCAGTTAAAAGCATGGTCGGATCCGATGCACCGTGCTGGTGAATACGCTGGCGACAACATCATGATTCGCGGGGCTTCCACAGACTCGTTCTACGAGTTTATTTCATTCTCTAGAACACCTAATAATGGTCGTTTGGGTACATTCTGGGATGCCAGCTACAAGGCTATCGCGCAATCGTCTAACGCCATGAAATTCTTGAAAGAGGGCGAAAGTGTAGATGTGGACAATCAATTGGGCGAGTGTTATTTCATTCGTGGCATGATGTACTTCTACTTAGTACGTGCCTACGGAAGACCTTATGCACAAAGCCCGGAAACAAACTTAGGAGTGCCTATTGTAAATGGAACGCCAGAGAATCCGCTTGGCGAGTTAAACTTCCCCGATCGTGCAACTGTAAAAGCGACGTATGAGCAAATTGTTGCCGATTTGCAGAAAGCAGAAACTTTATTGACCTTGAAAAAAGGAAATATCTATGCCAGCAAAGAGGCGGCACAAGCCCTCCTTTCCAGAGTTTACTTATACATGAGCGGAACCTACAAAAACCCGAACGCGCAATATGCAAAACTTGCTGCGGACTATGCGGATAAGGTAATTAACTCGGGAAATTATGTGCTATTGGGTCGCGCCGACTTTATGCGCTACAATACCTATACACCAGAGAACAACAAAGAGACCATCTTCGCGGTGAAGCGCTTGGCATCGGAGTTTTCAGGAAGTGATCATTACTACGGTGTAGGTGGTATGTATGCGAACATCGGCGGTCAAGGTTGGGGTGAAATGTATGCCAGCGCCAAGTACATCGACCTGCTGAATGAAACCGGCAGAAACGACTGGCGGCCAGACAGCTACCGCCTGGTGGATGCACGTGCAGCATTTATTGAGCCTACCTACGTGCTAGACGAGAAAACGAAGAAGTATACGGAAGTTTTTCGCTACATTAAACAGGACAGCGAAACCTCGAAAAACTACATGCAAAATACCATTAGCCGCAATGGATCGACGGTAATTGCCAAAGAGGTAACCAAGGTTGGAGATTCGGAAGTGGTAGATAATTATACCCTTACCCCGGTGAATGCTGCCCAAGGCGTATACAGCTTTAAACATAAAGATGGTAGAACCTACATAGGGATGATCGATTACTACATCGCCCTAAACCGTGCCTACCCGCAGTTCTACATTACCAAAGCCTCGAAAGAGGGGGAGAACTCGCATTTACACTCACCGGTTATTTCCCGCCTTGGCGAGATTTACTTGAACCGTGCTGAAGCAAATGCTAAACTCGGTAAATATACAGAAGCCTTAGCCGACTTAAATAAAATCCGCACACGTGCAATCGAGAATGCCGGATACAGCAGCTTAACCGCAGCAAATGCCAGCGTACTTATCGATAAAGAACGTCAGTTGGAATTAGCCTTCCAAGCAGAACGCAGCTACGATGTTTTCCGTAACGGCGAGTCGCTAAGCCGCGATTACCCAGGCCCACAAGACCAAAAGGTCGTGATCCCGGCAACTGATTATCGCGTGGTTTATTACATACCTCAATCTGCTATTAACTCCTATCCTGGAGTGCTTACGCAGAACCCAACGCAATAGATAGATGTGAGATATGAGATATGAGATGTGAGAATTTTGAAGGGTAAAAATTAGTAACTTGTTAGTTTGGAGGTGCAGCGATTGTACCTCCATTCTTTTTTTAGACTGGACGGTTTTGGAGAGTTTGTCCTGCGTTTTTCCCGTACTGTCATCGTGAGCTGTCATCCTGAACTGTCATCCTTCGCTGTAATCATGAACTGTCATCCTGAACTGTCATCCTGAACTGTCATCCTGAGCGGAGTCGAAGGACGAACGATTGGTACACCAATACATTCAATTGCGACTAAAACACTTTCTAACATCGTGTTAATAAGTGTCTCAGGTATTGCTTATGATTGCACTGACGTACCAGTCCTTCGACTCCGCTCAGGATGACAGTTCAGAATGACAGCTCACGATAACAACAGCATGACAGTTCAGGATGACAATACGATACCCGCCCTGCTCTCACATCTCAAATCTCATATCTCACATCTAAAAAAAGGGAGAAACCAAATTGGTTTCTCCCTTTTTCTTAAGAATTGCTGAGGGAAATTATCCTTCAGTTTCTTCTGTGTTTTCTGCAGCTTCTTCAGCAGCTTCTTCCTCTGCAGGAGCTTCTTCTGCTGGCGTGTTTTTCGCAGCGATAGCAGCAGCTTTGTCTTCTTTTTTCTTAGCCTCAGCAGCTAAAGCAGCTTTCTTAACTTCTTCTTTAGATTTTGCTAAGCCTGATTTTTTACCTTCGATTTGCGCATCTTTACCTTCTAACCAGTTAGCGAATAACTCGTCAGCTTTAGCTTCGTCGAAAGCACCTTTTTTCACACCACCTTGTAAGTGTTTTTTGTAAAGAACACCTTTGTAAGAAAGGATAGCGCGAGCGGTGTCAGTAGGTTGTGCACCATTGTTCATCCAGTCTAACGCCTTGTCGAAATCTAAAATGATAGTCGCTGGGTTCGTATTTGGGTTGTAAGAACCGATACGCTCGATGAATTTACCATCACGTGGAGCACGTGCATCTGCTACTACTACATGGTAAAAAGGTTTTCCTTTTTTACCGTGTCTCTGCAATCTGATTTTAGTTGCCATGTTTTAATTTAATTTTATGTATTCAACATATCCCCCGTGCTTCATGCAGGAGGGGACGCAAAGATACAAAGTATTTTTATTAGTAAAAAGCTAAATATCAAAAGTTTGTTGCGTACCGCAAGACAGCAAAAATAGCCTAGCCTTATCCCTGTGCAGCAAGCACTAAGCTTATTTAGGATTTAATTTTAGGATTAAGGCGATATTAGCGATATTCATAGACCATAATCCGCATTGATTGTATGTCCAGAAAAGCTCCTTTAAAAATCGTGAAGGCCTCGGCCGGCTCAGGTAAAACCTTCAGCCTGACCGTACATTACCTGAGTTTACTCCTGGCCAAGGAAAGTAACTACCGGGAAATCCTCGCCGTTACGTTTACCAATAAAGCTACCGCAGAGATGAAAGAACGCATCCTGACGGTGCTGCATGGCTTGGCCATAAATGACCAAAGCAAGGGGATTGACAGCTATCGGCAAATCTTATTGCAGCAGGCCAACCAGGGCGATGCGATACGCCTGCAAGAGAAAGCCCGACAGGTATACCGTCGCATTCTGCACGATTACAGCCACTTCTCAGTGAGCACCATCGACGGCTTCTCGCAAAAGGTGATCCGCAGCTTTACCTATGAGCTGAATCTAGATGCCGCATACGCCATCGAGATGAATACCAATAAGGTGAAGAAAGACCTGACGGTAATGCTGAATCAGCTGCTGGATGAAAAGCCTGAGCTACTGGAATGGATAATCGGCTATGCGGAGCAGAAAATTGCCAATAATGAGAACTGGAATTATCGCCAGCAACTGATGAGCTTGGCGGGCCTGATCTTCTCGGAAAACTTCCAAGAGTTTGATGCCTACCTCCTCAGTGCTGATAGCAACCGCGTATTCAACTTACTTCAACAGGAGATATCAGATAAGTCTAAAGCATTTTTAGAAGCCTTTGGACAAGCGATTACCAACTTTAAAGAAACTTGCCGTAGTTTGGGTCTTGATGAGGCCGATATGAAAGGCAGGTCGCGTAATAAGTTGGTAAGTGCCAGTAAGGTGGATGTGAACTTGGCGAAAGCCTCGGTTACCGATCTGCAAAAGCTGTTTGATCGATTCCTGGTGCTACTCGATAATGATGAAGCCTTTACCGATCAGCAAAAAGAAGTGCGCTATGATTTACAGATTGGGTTAGCCCCTGCCCTGCAAAGCCTCCACGAGCTGTATATCCTCTTCCCTACCTTTATTGCTTATCAGGCTGTGGAAGGGAACTTATACTTCCTGCGCCTCCTCAAAGAAATGAGCGATTTGCTTAGTCTTTGGCGGAAAGAGAATGCCTCCCAATTGATATCCGACGCCCAGATCTTATTAAATAAACTCGGCCTGGATGAAAACAACGACCCTACCTTCATCTGGGAAAAGATCGGCAACCGTTATAATTACTTTTTATTCGATGAGTTTCAGGATACTTCCCGTATCCAATGGAAAAACTATAGCCCTTTACTGCTGAATGCTTTGGCCAATGCCGAAGGAAAGCTGAATGAGCACCTCGTGGTAGGCGATGTTAAGCAGAGTATCTACCGCTGGCGAAATGGCGACTGGCGCATCTTGCTGCAACAGGTAGAGCAGCAAGTTTCCCAATCCTTTCACTTAGCCCCGCAGCAGGTAGAAGAGTTTATTGAACAAGGGAATCTATTGACCAACTATCGTTCCTTACCCAACTTAATTAAACTGAACAATTACCTGTTTGCCAGCATCCCTCCTCTACTGCAAGAGGTGCTGAATGAAAAGGTGCTGGAAAACCTAAATGAGGAAGGAAGAAATTGGTGGAGCAGAACGGGTAATGATCAAATGCTGATTAAAGCTTATGCCGATAGCCAACAGGAATTACCAGCTCACCTGCAGCGTGCTGATGCCCCGCAGGGCTCTATTGAGATCAACTTCCTCCCGGTAGAGAACGGCAGCTGGCGTAGCAAGAAGGTGGAAGATGCTTCCATTGAAGCGTTATGCCATAAAATTGGGGACTGGATAGCCTCCGGGCGCTATAAACCGGCGCAGATTGGTATTCTGGTGCGCAGTAATGCGCAAGCCCGCTTAATCATCCAGGAACTGATGGACTACAAAAATAAGCAGCATATAAACTTCGAAGTAATATCCGGAGATGCGCTGACCTTGATCTCCAATCACGCGATTCTATTAATGATTGAAACCATGAAAGCATTGGTGTATCAATCGGATAAACATGTCATCCAATTGGCGAATATGGCCTACCTATACCAATTGGTACAAGGGAAATCCTCCTTTCCGCAAGAATATTGGTTAAAGTTTAAGAACAACAACTTAGAGGAGTTAGCTGGACTCTTGCCAAACGCTCTTGTGGAAACCTGGGAGTCTTTGCAAAAGATGCCTCTCCTTCAGCTTAGCGAAAAGCTGATTGAAATATATGGCCTGCAAGCGGCACATGCACAGCATCTGCCCTATCTGCTCGCTTTTAAAGATTTAATAACGCAGTTTTCGGCTTCCGGCGAACGGGGGCTAATTCAGTTCCTTGACTATTGGCAGGAAGATGGCGAAAAGGCCGTCCTTCCGAGCAATGGTAAGATAGACGCTATTGAAGTGACAACCATCCATAAGTCCAAAGGATTAGCCTACGATGTGGTGATGCTGCCGTTTTGCTCCTGGAATTTGGATGGGCAAGCTAGATCCGACTTCTGGATCGATGTAGTGGATAGTCCGTTTAGTGAGCTAGGTAAAATACCGGTAAAGTATAATAAGAACCTTGGGAATTCCATTTTCTACCAGCAGTATTTTGAGGAAATGCTATTTAATTACATGGATGCTTTAAACACCTTTTATGTGGCCAACACGCGTGCAAAGCAACACTTGTATATCACTGCTCCGCAGTTTAAGGAAGCTGTAGATAAGAAAACCGGGGAAATACTAGGCTATGAAATCAAGAATGAATACATTTCTGATATCCTATGGCAAGTGTTAGACCAGGCGACATCGCAATTTAAGATGGAGAACAATCAGGTTGTTATCCAGGAGATAATCGATATGTCAGCAGATACAGGGCTTCCTAGCCAAGAGGCTGCTATTGCCTTGCAGCATTATCCGATATCAAATGTATTGGAGAAGGAGCTGGATCAGACGAGTTCTAGAAGCATCAACAACATCCTGTTGCTGGAGAAAGCCGCGCAGTATGGTGTACTTGCGCATGAAATCGTATCGGAAGCCAGCAAGGAAGAAGACATCGACCATCAGGTGGAAAGCTATATTCAGCTAGGTATTCTTCCGGTAGAAGATAGGGATAGTTTGCTGCAGGAAATCCATGAGATTTGGCATCATCCGCAGATCAACCAATGGCTAAACGGCGACTTTAAGATCTGGAACGAGGCTAGCATCATCACTGCGGAAGGGGAAACCATCCGACCGGATAAGGTTTTCACCAGTGCTGCCGAAACTATCGTATTGGATTTTAAGTTTACCCAAGGCGATTATATCGGGCATAAGGCGCAGGTGGATAAGTACATGAAGGCCATTCAAAACGTAGGCTATCAGCAAGTACGGGGCTACCTGTATTACGCCAAATCAAAAGAATTAGTGGAAGTTATTTAAGGATAATCAATGAATAAACCATTCCTACGCTTCGTAGCAGAAGATATACAACAACGTTTCGGCAAAAACCTCAGTGACATCGCCATCGTTTTCAACAATAAAAGACCCATCACCTATTTGAAGAAGCATCTTGTCGATGTGTATCAGCAGGCCATTTGGTCGCCGCAGTTTTATACCATACAAGACTTTCTGGGGCAATCGAGCTCGCAGGTGCAGGCCTCGGCTATCAGTCAGTTCTTCTACCTGTTCCAGCTTCACAATGAGATGCTGCAGCAGGAAGGTCTAGATCCGGAAAGCTTAGAGGAGTTTTACCCGATTGCCGAGATTATCCTTAGCGACTTCAGCCAGTTGGATTATGAGCTTGTCCCGATAGATCAAGTCTTTATGGAACTGTCGGATAGCACAGAAATCGACCTAGCATTTCAGCATTTTACGCCGGAGCAGCAAAGCTTTATCCGACAATTCTGGGAGTCCTTCAGCATGCAGGGTCACACTGCCGTGCAGAAAAGATTCTTACGCCTTTGGCGGCGTCTGTCCAACTTATACCGGGCTTTCAAGGCCAAGATGAAGGCCGAAGGACAAACCAATTACCCTACAATCTATCGAGAACTTGCGGAAGGCAGTGCCGAGCAGCCCGACTTCCTGCAACCTTATAAACAAATACTCTTCGTTGGGTTCAATGCATTAAACCGTGCGGAAGCCCAGCTGTTCAGGCAATGGCAAGAGGAAGGCAAGGCCCTCTTCTACTTCGATGCAGATGCCCATTACCTCGATGATAAGATGCAAGAGGCCGGACTATTTATCCGTCGCAACTTGTTCCAAACCGGACTTATCAACGCCCTGGGTGAGGCTCCTGCTATCCTTGCCAACCGCGACACGGAAGTACATTGCTACCAAAGCTTAGGGAAGATTAGCGAAACCAAGCTCTTGTACGATCTTTTGCAGCAGCAACAAGATCCAGCTAAGTCTGCAGCTATCCTCTTAGCCGATGAGAGTCTGCTGGTGTCCTTGCTTCAAAGCTTACCAAGCCATGAGGTCAACATCACCACGGGCTATCCCCTGATGCAATCGCCTATCTTCGGGCTCCTGGATCTGTGGATGAATATCCAAATCCTGATTGCCCAGCAGAAGAAGGAAAAGATCCCTTACCAGCTGCTGGAAAGCTATCTTACCCATCCGATGAGTAAGATCAAGAAGGAGCAGAAGCAGCAAATCCAGAAGGAATCGGCGGAAAAGCAGCTGTTCGAGATTGTCCTAAGCGATATCGATGTCAGCACGTCGGTATTACCGCATTTCTTCCGGCCTTTGTCGGCTTCGAATCAAGTATTGCCCACACTGATTGCCATGATCGATACCTTATTGCTATCTATGGCCGATCAGGAACGCATTAAACAGATCGAATCAAACTTATTAATCGAGACCAAAAAAGTATTGCATCAATTGCAGCTGGGATTTAACAACCTTGGCGACCTAAGCATAGGTTTTCAGATCGGGTTAATCCGGAAAACCATCTCCCCCATCAATGCGGCCATTGAGGGAGATCCCTTGAAAGGATTACAGATTATGGGGCTATTAGAAAGCCGTTGTTTAAATTTTGACCAAGTTTATATTTTAGGTGCGAATGAGGGTATTTTACCGAAAACCTCCAACTCCCCTACCTTCTTACCCAACAACCTGCGCAAGGCCTACGGATTGCCGGTCTTGGAAAATCAAGATGCCCTATCGGCCTACCTATTCTATCGGCATTTTCAATACAGCAGCGATATCCAGCTATTCTATAATGGGGTAGTCACCGAAAGCAGCACAGGGGAAGAAAGTCGCTTTATCAAGCAGCTGGCTTTCGAAACACAGTTCAAGTTTATTCATCATGTGCAGCAGCAACCCTTGGAGTTTCCTGCCCAAGCCGAAGAACTGATCATCGAAAAAACAGATGCCGTTTGGCATAAACTCTACAGCAGTTATATTCAATATGGCAAGCGTATTTCCGCTTCCGCCTTCACCAGTTACCTGCAATCGCCGTTGCAGTTCTTCCTGAAATACGTTGCTGACATCAAGGAACCGCCTTCCATCAGTCAAGAATTCGAGATGAACAAATTAGGGACAGTGATTCACGAAAGCATGGAAGAACTACTGAGCCCCTTGAAAGACATCAAAGATTTCGTACCGACGGAGCAATTGAAAGATAAGCTGCAATGGGTAGATCAGGTTGTGATCAAACAGATCGGTCGGGAATACCAAACCGAGCTATCCCGATTGGAAGACCTCAACAGCTTGCAGCGCATTATGCACAAGATTGCCAGCGAATACGTCAAGATGTACCTGCAATATGACATCGACCAGTATCAGGCTATCCGCATTGTCGAGTTGGAGAACGATGAAGATTACACCTTAGACTTCCCCATCAGCATCGATGGCAAGATTGAAACTGTAACACTTTACGGAATTATCGACCGTGTAGATGAGGTATTGACCAAGGATGGCCAAACCAAGGTCCGGATTGTCGATTACAAAACCGGAAGTGATGCCGTAACTTTCCGTGGTATGGAGCATGTCTTTGCCCCCAATACGGAAAATAAAGCCCTCGTTCAAACCCTATTCTATGCCTATGTCTATGAGCAGGTAAGCGGATTAACCCAGCTTGAGCCCCATCTATATGTGGCCCGTCGGATGCGCGAAGACGGCACCTTATTCCGAAGCAACAATGGAGCTATCGTACTGAGCGATCAGACTTTACAAGAACAGAAGGAAGCTTTTGTGGCCTTCTTGCGCCAAACTTTAGAGGAATTATTCAATCGTGCGGTGCCATTCAAGCATAATCCGGAAGCGGAGGTCTATCCCTCCGATCCATACACCTTATTTTATAAATACAGCCTGAAAGAGTCTGCCGCAGAGGAAGAGTAAGGGCAGGAATGTTTATATTTACCGGAAATAGCAAGCCGCCAGTACCGGCGGCCTATTGCTTTATCAAGCTACCCCATTACCATGCTGGAAGTAAACTTTAGAATCAAGGTCTTTTTTCATGCCGCGCAAAGCTTAAGCTTTACCAAAACCTCTCGCGAGCTTTTCATCAGCCAGCCGGCTGTGTCCAAGCATATTCAGGAGTTGGAGAGCATTATCGGCCATGCGCTGTTCTTACGCAACGGCAATCGCTTGCAGCTTACCGAAGCTGGCCGAACCCTGATGGATGCCGCCGCTATTATCAGTAAGGAATACGAGAAACTCGATTATAAGCTTGGCTTGCTGAACAACCAGCTTCGGGGCAACCTGGTCATTGGTGCCAGCACCACCATTGCCCAATACCTCTTACCCAAAATTATTGCAAAGTTCACCGAGCAGAACCCTTTGGTGAACATAAAGCTGTTCAACGGCAATACTGCCCATGTAACAAAATGGTTATTTGAGCAGAAGATTGCCTTAGGATTTGTGGAAGGTCTCGCCGAAGATCAGTCCTTAAAATACAGCAAAATCCTGGACGATCAATTGATCTTTATTGCCCGCTCCAGCCATCCGATATTCAAAAAGGCGGAGATCTGTTTAGATGATTTACGTCATCAGGAGTTTATCTTTCGGGAGCATGGCTCGGGCACCAACGATATTGTATTTCAACATTTCAAGGCCATCGGCATTGAGGCGAAATCCCTCAACAACAACGTCGAAATGTCTAGCTCAGAGTCTATTAAGCAATACATACAATATAAAGACAGCATAGGCATCCTTTCCAAACATGCCGTCATCAAAGAACTGGAGAACAAGAGCATCCGGGAGGTCGAGATTCCCGACATCCATATGGAACGGCACCTCTACCTGGTGCATCTGCATGGCGAAATATCGGGGCTTCCTAAGCAGTTCCTTCGCTTTTTACAGGGGGAGCTCGGCGCTTTCGATAACTAAAAGTTATAGCCTATAACCTAATATCGTTTTAGCAACTCTTCCGGGAGCCTTAAGTTTGCCTCCATGGAAAATCACACAAATTCAACCCATAAATTGCTAGCGGAGGTGAAGAGGCTTAGCGCTATGGCGAAAGTCATGGGGCTACTTTTCGTCCTGTTGATTCTATTTACCTTTTTATTTCCATTTATCAATTCCGGGTTCAGTCATGCCAAATCTGCAAATGACCCTACAAAAGCTGCAGACAGCAGCGCTGCCTCCTTTTTACAGCATGTAGACGATTTTACACTCGCTCCCTATCCGGATACCGAAGAGGGTAAGATGGCCGCCTACGGCGAACAATTGATTAAAGAAACCTATAAATACCTCGGCCCCGACAATAAAGCCAATGCCGTTTATACCGGCAATCGCTTGGCCTGTGGCAGTTGCCATTTAAATGCCGGCACCAAAGCCTATGCCGCACCTTATGTAGGCTTAAGTGCTGTATTCCCGATATTCAGTGGCCGCGAAGGCAAGGTGGCCACCCTAGAAGAACGCATTAACGGCTGCTTTGAACGTAGCATGAACGGCAAGAAGCTACCGGTAGACAGCAAGGAGATGTTGGCGATGATAAGCTATATCAAGCACATCAGTAAAGACGTAAAAATCGGAAGCCGCATTGAGGGGCAAGGTTTTGTGAAGTTTAAGGCGCCCGATCGGAAAGCCGACCTGAACCAAGGTGCTATTGTTTTTCGGAAGCAATGTGTCAGCTGCCATCAGGAAAACGGCCTAGGATTAGCGAAAGTCGCAAACAATCCGGCGGAAGGATATGTTTATCCACCATTATGGGGTGCCGACTCCTTCAACGATGGGGCCGGAATGGCTCGGGTGCTTACGGCCGCCAAATTTATCAAGGGCAACATGCCCTTAGGCATATCGCCGCAGGAGCCGGTGCTCAGTGATGAAGAAGCCTTTGATGTGGCTGCTTACATTAATTCCTTTGAAAGACCCGAAAAACCACATAAGGATAAGGATTACCCCGACTTGGCCTTAAAGCCAAAGGATGCCGCTTATCCACCCTTTGCAGACAATTTATCATTAACACAACATAAATACGGACCATTTAATTTTTAAGTACATGAGAAAATTCATATTGTTGGGATGCTCTTTATTACTCGGCATCTCCCTACATGCTCAAAGTAAATCAAATCAAGACGCTATGCTCAAAAAAAACGCAGAATATGCCGGCGCCCAGGCGCACAAAGAACTTTACAAAGTCATCTATCAGTTAGACAGCAATAACCCGGATATCATTAAGAAGGCCATCCGAAACATCAATAATGTACTGAACGACCCCCGTTTAAAGGGTAAGCTGGAAGTAGAACTTATCACTTTTTCAGGCGGTACCGAGGCTCTGCTAAAAACCTCGCCTTTCGAAGAGGCCATTAAAGACTTAATTTTTAAGGGTGTACGGGTTGCCCAATGCAACAACTCCTTACAAGAGCGAAACCTTACTAAAGATCAGTTGTTTCCTTTTATAGGATATGTACCGAGTGGCAATGGAGAGTTGGTGATTCGATCAGCTGAAGGTTGGACTATAGTAAAACCTTAAGATGATACAAAACAGCATATTAGGGCTCGCCAGCCTCACGGTATTAGGTTTTTTAAGTATGAGTAATCCCGTTAATGCCCAAGAGCATCGTTATGATCCGCCTTGGAACAAATCGCCCGAGTCGGCCGTCAACTTTACCATTCCGGGGATCGACAACATCCCCGACCTGTATGGCGATATCGTAGACCCGCAGTTGGTGATCTTCTTTGCCGGCAATCAGTTTATGTGTATTCCAGAATTGCTGGATGCCTTTAAAGTGCAGCACCCCGAATACGAGCGTATTTTCGTGGAAACCCTGCCGCCGGGTATCCTGGCCAAGCAGATTGAAGGTGGATCCATCACCATTGGCAACATGCGTATTACGCATAAACCCGATGTGTATGCCGCTGGAAAAAACCGTATCAACAGCATGCAACAGCATTTCAGCAAGATCGACACCTATGCCTATAACAAACTGACCATTATGGTGCCCAAGGGCAACCCCAAACAGGTAAAAAGCATCAAGGACCTGGGTAAGAAAGATCTGCGTGTTGCAATGCCGAACCCTGCCTGGGAAGGCGTAGGCAATCAGATTGTATCGGTATACAATAAGCTTGGGGGAAAAGCCCTGGAAAAACAGATTATGGAAACCAAGGTAAAAGAAGGTAGCACCTACCTCACCAAGATCCACCACCGCGAAAGCCCGATGCGCATTCTTTACGAACAGGCCGATGCGGCACCGGTATGGGCATCGGAGGTTGTCTTTCAAAAGATGTTAAAACATCCGGTAGATGAGGTTCCCATTCCCGATCAGGATAATGTGAAAGCACATTACCAGATTGCCAGCCTTAAAAATGCACCAAGGCCACAAGCTGCGGCCGATTTCCTGGCCTTTATGCAGTCCAAAGAAGCTAAGGCCATCTATAAAAAATACGGATTTGATACGCCTTAAACCGGCGGTATAAACAAAAGAAAAAGGAGCGATAAACGCTCCTTTTATTTTTTATACTTTTTCATGGCTTTGTTCGCCCTGGTCTTTGCTGTCTTAATTTTATAATCGAACCATTTGTCCTTAAAAATCTTCCGCATGGTATCATCAAAATGGCGGGTCACAAATAAGTTTCTCGCCCCTTTCAACTTCTCCGAGAAGGAATTGGCCAAAGCCCGAACCGAAATGGAATAACCTTCCGTTTCGTATTGAATATAATGCCACCAGCCTGCCGGCATATACAAGGTTTCACCCGGCCCGATCAAGGCTTCATAACCATCCAGAAATTCCAATCCCGGATATTCCTGCACGCTGCTTTTCTTCAAGTTGGCAATGCTATGGAAGTTATAAGGCAATTTATACATCAAGTCCGACTGATCGTTTGGAAACAACCAGATCCTTTTCTTTCCTTGAAACTGCGTGATAAACACATGCGACATATCGATATCGAAGTGGTTTCTTGTAGCCGAACCTTCACCTCCGAAGAACATGTAGGGCAGCCATTGCAACACCTTACCTCCTGTCACATCGTTAAAGATGACATCCTTCTTTAACTCCGGTCTCAATTTCATCAAATTGAATAAAAACAGGCGCAATTCCGTCGGTTCCTTGCTAATGGTATCCAAGTACTCCCCAAAGCTCATACGGCCAACAGGAGGGCTCGCAGCATGGTTCTGCGACTCTTCCTCACGTCCGTAAATATCGATTTGCTCATTACCCGCTATTTCCTTGAAATAGTCGTAGCTCCATTTGGTCCAACAAGGGCTGTCTTTGCTGACAAAGTCCTTGATGATGACCGGTTGACCTTTATTCAAATAATCTTTGATAAAGTCGTTCGGAGCAATCCCAGAGATACTATTAACAGGTTTTAATTTCACAAGATTACCGTTTATGTGTTTGTACAAACATAAAAAAAATATTTCTACAATAAATATTCCCAAATCATCGCAGCTTACTTTTTTATCGCGATTCTATGGCAAATTATGTAGAAATATTTTAGTAAAAAATGATGATTATCAGTTTTTTAGTAAGACCAGAGATCTTGCTCGTAGTCCATCAAAGTTTTTTTGATTCTTTCCGATTCAAACAAACGATCCATATCATCGGAAAGGTAATCCTTAATCCGTAAGTCTTCCGGGTTCGATTGTTTTACGATATAGCTGGAAAACATGCGTTTGATAAAGATATCGTCATAACTTAAGCCTGTAGCGTCGTTATGGCGGTTCATTACCTCCTTGTTCACCAAGACATGGCGCGCTTCCGGAAAGTATACCCAGAAGGCCGGTGTGGCATCGATTTGCGGAACAAAGGCATCGCTAGTTACCGGCGGTAAAGCCGCATCAGCAGGAGGCGCATCATTTGTGGTGGTCTCTTGCGTATTCTGCGCTGGCACCGCAAATGGATCAAACGGATCAGCCCCTGTATTTCCGGCAGCCGGTGCCGCTGCATCGCCCGGAATAATCGGCATATCCGTAGCGCCTGGAATCTGTGGCGTAATCAAAGGTGCAATCCCTACAATACGCGCTTCAAATACCGAGCGTTGTTTATCGAAAATCCAATCTTCTTTAATCCGAAATTTCACCACTTGCGTAGCATCGAAGTCACGTTGCTGATAGCTTGAACCAATAACCTCGTTATTCTCGTTAAATTCTTCTACCAATATGGAGTCTCCACCAAAACGCGCCATCACCTGGTCGGGTGCTAAGCGGGTTTTAAAGGAATCACCATTGGGGTCATCCTTGGTTGGTGTCGGGTCGTAGGCCCGCAGTTTACCTTCTTGTATGGCTTCCAATAAAATATTGATCAGGCTAGACTTTGGAGAAGCAAAGGCTTGGTTCATCTTTTCCCGCAAGTCCATTTCGCGCCATACCCGTTTACTGAAGGCAATATCTGTTTGGCGGATATTGGCATAAGGCACGACTTTCCTGTTTTCAAAATCCGATTTCACCACATACCCATCCACAGGCGGCAGGGTATCCACTGCCACGGGGTCAATGCTATTGTTCAGGTTTTCTTGCTGGGCTTTCGCCTGCAAGGAAACCAAAACTGCTGCCGCTATTAGTAATTTTTTCATGTCAAAAATCCGATAAGTCGATTAATTCGTCACCTGGAAAGTAATAGGATCCAGGTTTTGCGCAACACCATCCGGTCCTACGCCCACGATATCGTAGATCATCACGACCGATCCGCTAGTTACCCCGGAAAGCCCCGTCTTCATTTGTGAACTGAAGTTGGAACCACTGGTGGTATACGGACCAATAGGGTCTACACGTGGTTTTGCTATATACATATTGAATTTAGAAATACTAAATTTCGCATCAAATTCAAAGTTGTCTAAGGAGGCCGCTACCACGTTTTGTCCGCGTAACTGTGCCGCCGAAATACGACCGCCTGTTTTTCCAGCAACCCGCGCTGTAGGTTTAGGAATACGCTTCACCCGGAACTTGGTGCTGCTCAGCTGTTGGGTTTTGTCGCCAATCTTAGCCGATACATTCACTGTTGCCTCACCCGTTGATGAAACACGCGCATTGTATTTACCGCCCGATCCGGAAATGGATACGCCCGATCCGGAAACAAGTAAGTTCTCCTTCGGAATACCTGGTGCCGACACCGAAATCGGGTTGTCTACACCAATGTACAATACGTTCATTTTATCAGGTGATACCACGGCCGATGGACGGGCTACCTGATAAGATATCGGCTCTGTTTCGTAGGTTTTAACCGTACCATCCGTTTGTTGCACCTGAATGGTACCGCGCCAGTTGAACACTCCTTCAGAAGAAGTATTCACCGAATACATCCCTTGGCCATCCACCACTTGTAGCGGCGAACCGTTTACCGAGATTTGCGGGTTCGATTTTGAATCGTAAGCCGTTAAAAATACCTTCGCTGTGTAGGGCTGTCCTTGAATTAAATAAGATGTAGGCGCTACAGCAACGGCCGCAAAACGGTCCAAATTAACCACCGCCTGATCCATTTTACCGAAGATATGCTTCACCACAGCAGATTCTGCATTCTTGGCATCGGCATTAATCTTCTCAATGGCGGTCATAGCTGCTGCCAGCGGAATTCCTTCACCAAAGTTAGCCTGCTCCCAGGTTTTCTTCAAGCCAGCACGCGCAGCCGGATTTTCGGCACTCAGTGAAAAATTCACCTCGTTGTTGGTCAGCTTGCGTAAATCTTCAGCAGTTTTATTAATCAAGTCGCGCAATTGTTTTGCACGGCCTTCTTTCACCATTAACCGCGGTGAAATATCCGTACTGCTACGGAACTTCAAGTCGCCGGTTTTTTCGTTTATCCCACCGCCGTGTTCGGCAAATAGCGCATCATACTCTTTTAATTTATTGGTTAGGCCGGCCACAATTTTACGGGCTTGTTCGGCTTTCTCCAATAAAGGTTTTGCACGCTCGGGGTTTTCCTTCATTTTTGTTTCCTGGAAGGATAGGAACATATTATCTATACCCGTTTGGGTATTCACGGTCGATGTTTTTAAACTATCGCCCAAATTCTTGAAGGCATCTAACAGGGAATCGCTCACATTTAGTGCTACTAAGCCTAGTAGAACCAAATATAGGATCCCGATCATCTTCTGCCTTGGAGTTTCTTTTATGCCTGCCATAACGACGTCTTGCTATTTTTTAAAGGGTTAAAAAATCGAGTTCAAACTATGTTATGATCTATTTCCGGCATTCGGATTCATAGCTGAAAGCATGTTTCCGTAAATGGCATTCAACGATGATAAGTTCTTATTGAAAGTATTGACTTGCTCTTTAAATTGTTGCATATCGGTTGCCGACTCATTGAAGGTCTGCAAATCCGCTGCTGCACGCTCGAAAGCATGGCTTAATTGAGAAGCTCCCGTTGCTGCCGCATTTAATTTATCGGCAAACTGATTGGTAGCTGTTGCTGTATCGGCCACTTTTGAAATAGCCGCCACTTTATCACCAAAGGTACGAAGGCCATCGCCTAGGTTCCCGATTAAGTTCTCATCGATTTTAGCATCCTGCAATAGTTTATCTAAGGCTGCCGTATTACCAACAGCTGCCGGCAGAGCAACCGCCTGTGACGTGCTGCGGGTTGGCAACTCACCACGGTAGTCTTCATCCAACTCCGGATAAACGCGGGTCCAATCTACATCTTGTTCGGCAGATAAGAATCCCATGATAAAAAACAGGACAGCTTCCACAGCCAAACCAATACCAATCATCCACTCTCCGCCCGGAAGATAAAGGATTTTGAACATCAAGCCGATAATTACTACAGATGCACCCCAGTTAATCAGGGAATTGATTCCGAAACCGAATTTTCTCTTTCTTGCCATCTTTTAAGTCTTATTTTTAGTTTAAGTTTTTATATTACTGTGTAACACCTTTATACGCCAAAACACTACGGAAACCTAAGTAAGCTTTCGCGGTATCTTGATATTCGTATTGGCGGGTAGAGTTTTGTAGGAAGTAGCCCACATCTTTCCAAGAACCCCCACGAATAACTTTTCTTTTCATGGTTTCGTGGTCGCTTGGTGAAGCATGGTAGGTATAGGTTGGGTTCATATCGTGCACAAAAGAGTACGCCGATTCATTATAGCTCGACTGTGTCCATTCCGCCACGTTGCCGGCCATATTATACAAGCCGAAATCGTTCGGGAAATAGGAATAAACCGGAGCAGTATACGCGGCACCATCATCCAGGTAATTTCCACGTCCGGGTTTAAAGTTCGCCATTAAACAACCTTTGGCATTTCTTGCCGTTGGTCCACCCCATGGATATTGCATCCCGATTTTACCACCACGAGCAGCATATTCCCACTGGGCTTCCGAAGGAAGTTGATAGGGCGGGCGCTCCTCTTGCTTGCGGGAGGCCGAGTTATTATTGAACAATAAGGTTCTCCAGGTATTGAAGGCTTGGGCTTGGCGCCATGTTACCCCCACCACCGGATATTCATCATAAGAGGCGTGCGAGAAATAACTCTCTACTAAAGGTTCGTTCTGTGCATACGAGAAATCGGCTAACCAAACGGTAGTATCCGGATAGATTAACATGGTATCGCGTAAGATAAAGTCGGAACGCTTTTTACTAGGGTCGTTTTTAGCCGCAACCGCAGCACGCAAATCATACCATTCATAATGGTAGGTCAATTGGCGTACATCTAATTCATTTTTACCGAAAATCTTGTCTTCCCCTTGGTAATACATGTTGTTCAAGCGATCTTGATGTGCAGGATCTTTTGCTGCCCAGGGCGAATTTGAACGCACCTTTTTCCAGTCGATATGACGATTACCGCCCGTACTGGACTGCACGAAGTAGGAAGGATCATTTAAATAATTGGTGATTAAAATGGAGTCGCGAACCCAGTTCACAAACTGACGATACTCGCTATTGGAAATCTCGGTATCATCCATGTAAAAGGGCGCAATAGTAACCTGTCTGTTTTGTGCAGTTTGCGAGAACGTAATATCCTCGTCTGATTGCCCCATAATAAAGGTACCTCCAGGAATAAGCACCATACCGTATGGTGTTTTATTGGCCTTAAGCCTATTTAACCGAGTACCCACCAATTCGCCAGCACTATCCGGTCTATTACATCCGGAGACAACAACGATTAATAACAGTGCAAGCTGGAATAGACGTTTCAAAGGCTTAAGTATCATTATATGTTCTTATTCAAAATATATGTTTAGACAGCGTAATGGCCTATGCCATTTCTTCGCAATAGCCAAAAATCCTAAATGGAATCTGCATAAACAAAAAAAATTACATTCTTTTTGCTCCCCATAGGAGCAATTTCCCTGTTTCCAGGAACGTTTGGCAAGGCACAAAATTAATGCCTATTCTTTGAAAAACAAGGTTTTTGGGAAATAAATCAACGATAATGTAGTTGATTGTCGAAATCCAACCGAAAGATTTCTTCAAAAAAATTAAGAAAATGATCGAATAGTAAACCTGAGGCAACGCGTAAAATTTGTCACAGAATACCCTGGAAATAACTTCCAATCCTACAGAAGGCACTTTCTTATGCTTTTCCACCTCTCTTTCTTAAAAGCAGCTCAGCTATACAAATCTGCAAGCTCAAGGCTAACACACATCCTTTTCTCTCCCCTTTCACTCCCCTTTCAAACCCGTATTAATCCCCTTTGCCAAGGGGATAACAAGGAGCCAGCAAAAGGAAGAAAAGGAGTAAGCAAAAAGGTAGAGCAAGCGCAATTCCGGATGGTTCCAAACCGAGGGGCAACAAAAAATCCCCGGCAAGTCGTGCCGGGGATGTTCATATCGTTAAAATGTAGCGTAGGAACGCAAAAAGAAGCGTTCTGCCGATCTATTTTCTATTTATTGACCAGTTTAATGTATTGTTCGATGGCCATGGTCATGCTTGGCGCATTCGGCGTAGGTGCCGGAATGTCTAAGATTAAGTCATGCTCTAAAAGGGCCTGTTGCGTGCTGGATCCAAAGGCAGCAATGCGGGTGTTGTTTTGGATGAAATCCGGGAAGTTCTCATACAAAGATTGTACGCTGGAAGGGCTAAAGAAAACGATGATATCGTAGAATACATCCTTTAAGTCTTTAATGTCGCTGATTACGGTACGGAATAATACGGCAGCCGTAAAGTCGTAGCCATTATCTTGCAACCAACGTTGGGTTTCTTCATTCGCCACATCCGAACATGGGAACAAGAATTTCTCTTTGTTGTGCTTTTTCAACACATCTTCCAGATCTTTTGCAGTTTGTTTGCCGAAGAAAATCTTACGCTTACGGTATTGAATATACTTTTGCAAGTACAAGGCAATAGTTTCGGAGATACAAAAGTATTTCATCTCGGCAGATACCTCATAACGCATTTCCTCACATACCCGAAAGAAGTGGTCAACTGCATTTTTACTGGTAAAAATAACAGCCGTGTGGTCAGCAAAATTAACCTTGTCTTTCCTTACATCTTTGGCAGAAACGCCTTCAACGTGAATAAAACCGCGGAAATCCAGCTTTAAGTTGTATTTCTCGGCTAAGGTGAAGTAGGGAGATTTATCGTTTTCAGGTTTTGGTAAAGTAACTAAAATGCTCTTTACCTTCTTGGATCTTTCAACATCAATCTGCATATATTCTTTCTTATTTACTAAGTGCTCTAACTAATATTAAAATTGGTGCTAGTTCGAGACTGCAAAGATAAAGAATTAAATAAAATATTGAAAATTTGAAATTCGCGAACAGGTGAAATGCAGTGCGTAAAAAGCGGTAGCTAAATAAAATTACGATTAAAATAATGTAAATAATACTGATCAGTTGGAAGTATTTCACCGGCACAAAAACCACCGTTAACAGGAAGGGCATCAAGAAAAACATGCTATTGAAGTATACCAGATAGAGAACGGCAACATATTCACGCACAATCTTTTCCAAGGAAAAAATAAAAGATACAAATCGAATAATAACAATCTTTGCAACAAATAAAATACCTACGAAAAGTGAATTTTTTAGGAAATTCTCGAAAGTAAGGTAATTTTTGTCGCTAAATCCCGACATCAGCAGCACGATAAACAAACCCAAGGACAGGCTGAACAGCAGGTAGAGAAAAATATAAGGCCAGGAAGTGGCTAAATTATCTTCTTTACTGACCTGCAAGAGCAAGCGTTCTTTATAATAAGCATCGACAATGGTTCGTATTTCAACCGGGAAAATAAGCCTTAAAACCGCTAAAATTAAGAATAGTATAAATACCACCAGCAATACCCAAATGGGTCTTTGTCCTTTCGCTTGGCCCTCGGTTAGGTTTTTCTCCTGCGCACTTGCCTGCAAAGGATCTAGGGAATAGAGCAAGTCATGCCTTCCCGCCTGCAGCTGTTGTTGCAGTTGCTGTATTAAGAAATTATTATCTTTCCTTAATCCGGGAATGATTTCAGTATATTTAAAAACGGAATCTAGGGAATCTAAAGGCGAAGCCGGAGGAATGGAGTCAGCCGAGCGCAAGCTATCTTGCAGCAGCTCAGGCTGCTGCCCTGCAAGGTTCCTCGACACTGACTGTTGGCCTTGCGCAAAGCACAATAAAAAGAAAAATAAAATGCTAACGAGTACCGCCTGTTTCATGAATGGCGTAAAGTTAGAATAAATAAATCGCTTTATAAATTCAAATATGAGTAATACAGAACTAAGCCGCTGTGGTTGGTGCGGCCAAGACGCCCAATACCAGGCTTACCACGACGAGGAATGGGGAAAACAGGTGCATGATGACAAGACTTTATTTGAGTTTTTGATTCTGGAATCGGCACAGGCCGGTTTGAGCTGGCTGACTATTTTGCGCAAAAGAGAAAATTACAGAAAGGCTTTTGCTGATTTTGAGGTTGAAAAAGTAGCCCAAATGACCGATGCAGATGTGGAGCGATTACTCTTGGACAAGGGCATTGTGCGAAATCGCCTCAAAATTAAATCGACCATTAAGAATGCCCAGGTATTTATGGCAGTTCAAAAAGAATTTGGCAGTTTTTACAACTACCTGTACGGTTTTATGCCGGAGGGGAAACCGCAGGTGAATGCCTATGCCAATTACCGCGAAGCACCGGTGCGCTCGCCAGAGTCGGATGCCATTTCAAAAGACCTACATAAACGGGGCGTACGCTTTTTTGGCAGCACCATATGCTATGCCTATATGCAAGCCGTAGGCATGATAAGCGACCATGAAACTAGCTGCGCTTTTCGGTAGATTCAGGATCGTATTGCCGGTAGATATGCTGTAGGTTGCGGCATTGGCCATTATAGTCTAATCCGTAGCCTACGACAAATTCCGGCTCGATCTCAAAACCTACATACATAATATTATCAAAGCTATACAGCAAGCAGGCGGGTTTCATTAAGAGGGTAGCGACAGAAATACTGGCCACGCCAAGTTTTTCCAGTGCTTCAATGGTATGCACCAAAGAATTGCCGGTATCTACAATATCTTCCACAACAACCACATGTCTTCCTTCCAAAGACATGCCTACGCCAATCAATTCATGTACCTGACCCGCATCCTTGCCCGTATAGGACGCTAATTTTACGAAAGACATTTCGCAAGGAATGTGCACCTGCTTCATTAAATCGGCCATAAACATAAAACAGCCATTCAGCACCCCAATAAATACCGGATGCTTATCTTCAAAACGAAGATTGATATCGATACCTATCAGGCGGATACGCTTTTGTATTTGCTCGTAATCGAGCATCAGCTCGAAGTGCAGATCGTCTATGATGATGTTGTTCATGCTTAGTTTTCCTCCTTTTTCTCTTGCGGTCCAAAGAGCCTTTCGATTAAGGTTTTGCGCAATCGCTCTTCCCGATCCATTTCTTCGGCCATCTCCTTAATTTCATCGTGGGTATGCATACTATCTACCAGGCCTTTTGGTCGTGCCGGACGCAATGGTTCGCGCAAGGAGACCTGATAGAAACCATAGTTCCCCGGTACTTCTTCATTGTCGAGCTGGCCCATTTTCGTCATAATATAGCCGTAGGTATTAAAATGTTTCAGCACCCAGGGCTTCAGCTGCCCCGTATAATCGAAGGATGACAAACCGGTTTTCGGCCTTGGAATAATGCTGGACAAAAATAGGCTCTCGCCTATGGTAAGATCCGCAGGTTTTTTACTGAAATAATACTGTCCTGCTTCGGCAATACCGTATACATTTTTACCCCATTCAATTACATTCAGGTAAATTTCAAGCAGCCGATCTTTACTGACCTGCCCCGATTGTTCCATGAGCCATACCAGTAAGATTTCTTCAAACTTACGCATCATGGTTTTGTTGCGATTGAGGTATACATTTTTGATGAGCTGCATGGAAATGGTACTGGCGCCACGCTTGAATTTTTTCTCTTTGATGTTGGTGACAATGGATAATTGAAATGCTTCCAACTCGAACCCCTTATGCTTGTAGAAGAAGGGATCTTCGGTATTGAGCACGGTTTTCTTTAAGATGGAGGACACCTGATTCAGCGGCGTATAGGAAGGGTTTTCCGGGCCGACAATAATATCACGCAGCTTGGTGGTATCATCGTAGGCTTCGTATACAAAGGGTTGATTCAGGGCTGCGATATTGGCCTTCCCCCATTTCTTCACCTTCAATTGAGCATCGTCTATTTTGGAGCTGAATTTTAAGGCGTCCGGATTATCCAGGTCGACTTCAAAATCCATATCGTATTGCACCTCTCCTTCCAGTTCAATGCCTTCCAGGTTGTCGAACAAGCCTTTCGGAATGGCATCAAAGAAGTCTTGCGCTTTGAATCTGCCGGTATGCACCGCCAGGTTCAACAGCTTTTTGGGCTTGCGACTGTATTTTAAGCGAGGTTCGAATGCAAAGTCTTTGACCTGCACTTTGGTGCCCGGCAAAAGCTCGATGGTATTTTCGGTAATTTGAAACCCACCGACAGCAGAACCTTCTGGCAGGCTGATTTGCTCTTCGGATAGCCGGCGGTGCTTTACCTGTAGGTTTTTGGCCGACCAGCCTCCATGCACCTGCAAACCGTCTTTCCCTTTACGCGTCACATCGTCCATGCGGAAAGAAAGCTCATCAAAGCTGACCCGCAGGCCAAAACGGCGGCGAATAAAAGGGATCTCCGCTGCTTTATTATCGGAGGTGATGGCAACACTTATCGTTTGTCGATCTGGATTCACCTCGCCTTTAAAGTTCCATTTAGCCTCCTGATCGTTCAAGAAAACATCAACATCGTAATCGCCATTGTCGATTTCTCCTGTCGGAATGCGCACCACCTGGGTGCCGGAGCTATCCTGAAAAGAGAGGTTCACATTCGTCAATTGCATATCATTTGGCACCTTCAGGAATACCTGCTGCAATAAACGATCGACGGTCTCGGCTAAGCTGCGCGAGCTGGTATCGGTTTGTGTGGAATCACGCTCCTTCTTGCGGAATAAAAAATCGTAGTTGGATGTGCTATCCTCCTTCACTAAGGTAATATCGGCGTTCTCCATGGAAATGGAACCGAACTTAACCTTACCGGATAGCAAGGGAAATAATTGCACCGATACTTTGAAATCGTCCATAGCGGCTAGCTGCTGCGCAGAATCGGGCAGCACGCGGACCTTCTTAAAATCCACCGTGGTTAAGCCGGCAAAGGAATAGGAGCCGATACGCAGATCGAGCTGATAATCTTCCTTGAGCTTTTGCTTGGCCTTCAGCACAGCCTGGTCTAACATCTTCCCACGCACCGTTAAACCATAGATCAGCACCAGCAACATGATGCCGAGCACAGCGCCGACGGAAATCAAAAATCCTTTCTTTTTGAAGAACGAAAAATCCAGCTTATTCAACCTTTCTTTAAGCAGCATATAAAACGCGTTTCATCGATAACAATGGGATAAAAATAGATAAAATTCATTAAAAACATCTTTATGACATGATATTGTCCTGCTTTAAGTAGCTTTGTATCATTAAAGTGTACTCATGATTACTAAACAACAAATATTAGATGCCTTAAGTCATGTGGAAGAACCCGACCTGAAAAAGGACCTGGTAACCCTAAACATGATTGAGAACATTGAAATTCTACCGAACAAAATTAAATTCGACGTGGTATTGACCACGCCTGCCTGCCCCCTAAAAGGACATATAGAACATGCCTGCCGCAATGCCATCGCCTTGTTTATCAGCAAGGAAGTGGAGGTTGAAATCAACATGACGGCGAGGGTGCGTGCGGTGGAAAACGCCCAGTTAAAGAACATCAAAAACATTATTCTGGTTTCTTCGGGCAAGGGTGGTGTAGGTAAATCTACCGTGGCGGCCAACCTGGCTTTGGCCTTGGCCAATAGCGGAGCAAGCACAGGCCTCTTAGACGCCGATATTTACGGCCCTTCCGTGCCTATTATGTTTGGACTGGATGGCGCGCGACCAGAGTCGACACAGACGGCCGATGGCAAGACGAAGATTGTGCCTATCGAAAAATTTGGCCTCAAACTGCTTTCCATTGGTTTCTTTACGGATCCGAATCAGCCGATTCCTTGGCGTGGACCGATGGCAACATCGGCCATTAAGCAATTGTTTAATGATACGGACTGGGGCGATTTGGATTACCTGGTTGTCGATATGCCTCCGGGTACTGGCGATATCCACATTACCGTGGCGCAGCAATATCCGATTGCCGGCGCTTTAATCGTCACAACGCCGCAGCAAGTAGCCTTGGCCGATACCATTAAAGGGATGGCGATGTATCAGATGGAGGGCGTGCAGGTTCCGATCTTAGGTATCGTGGAAAACATGGCTTACTTTACCCCTGCTGAACTGCCTGACAACCGCTATTACATCTTTGGTAAAGATGGTGGCAAGCGTTTGGCCGAGCAGAATGAGGTGCCTTTCCTAGGTGAGATTCCTTTATTGAAGTCGGTAGCTGATGCCGGTGATAACGGCTTCCCGATTGCGTTGGATAAGGAAGATCCGGTAACTCAATCTTTTGAAGAAATTGCAGGTCGTGTAGCCCAGGAATTAAGTATCCTGGCCGCAACGGTTTAAGCAAGAGATATATTTATACAAACGGAGGTCGGCAGCATTGCCGGCCTTTTTTTGTGCCGGAAGGTCTTAGACTGAAGGAATGATAAAAAGGCATGAAACAAAACAGGCCCCGCGGATGGCGGGGCCTGTTTCTGGACACAAATCGAACTAGTCGATTTGTGGGTTATTTTGGATTTCCACTTGTGGAATTGGGAATGACATCTCATCAGAGTTGTACTTGAACGATTGACCAGCTAAGTACAAGTGGTTTGATCCTCTTGTTACGGTTGCTTTATTACGTTTCATCGCTAAGTAAGATTTTCCTTCACCCCAGAACTCAATACGAGTTTGTAAGTAGATTTCATCTTTTAAGGCTTGTCCGGATAGTGAACTCAAGTAGGTGGTGTTATCTAATCTTAAATCCAATAGGGATTTCAAAGACGCAATAGCAGCTGGCTCATTACCGATATGGGCATTGGCCTCTGCATTTAACAACACCATCTCATCGACACGCATGTAGATATAATCCGTTTCGATTTGACGTTGCTCCATTGGCTCACGCTTTAAGGTGTAGAATTTATTGATTGGTAAACCTGAGCTAAATTGCTTTTTACGCACATCGTTCGCCGGGATTTTATCAAATAATCCTTTATCGATTACTTTAGGATCACCCGCCGCAGCGTAGCTATAGGTAAAGTAATCAATTTGTCCCCACCAAGAAACTAAGTCTAAGTTACTCGCTAAAGTGATATCAGCACCCCACATCCAGCTTGCTGTAGCGATATTGTTGAATCCACCATCGGTATTCACTGGCATAGGACCTCCGTTGAAGACTGCTGCTGTTTGGCTTTTTGTAGTTAACGGGAATCCGCCATTTTTAACGATATCCTCTGTTAAAGTGGCTACACGTTGCCAGTCGGCTTGTGTTCCTCTAGCACCTAAGGCATAAGCTAATAAACCTTCAGCAACATATTTGTTTACCTTGTGTTTACCACTTCTAGCGTATCCATCTAAGTATTCTACGGCTGTTTCCAAATCGCTGATGATTAAATCATACACCTCTTTCGTGGTGGAAAGGGGTTGATTTGGTTGTTGTGTATTGGTATAAATAGGAAGGATTTTATCGTTTCCTGTACCGTACTCTGGGCTGTAAAGATTCGCTAAGTAAAAGTACCCGTAAGCACGCATGGCTTTCGCCTGCCCGATTACATAACGGGTTTCTTTATCCTCTGCTGGCACTTCAATTTCTGATCCGCCAACGGCATCCATCGCGTAGTTGGCCGCCATAATGATTTTATAGTAATATCTCCATGGTTTCTCCGCATCTTTTAACGTATAATCGCGAGTCGAGTTATAGCGAACAACGTCGGAATACCAACCGTAGTTTACACTTCCCAAAGCCATATCGGAGGATAATAAATCCATGTAAACATCGAATCCTTTTTGACCAAAGTCATCGTGATCTTCGATTTCAGGAACACCAGAGAAGGCACTATACATGGTTGCATAGATTCCCAGGATATACCCGTTAAGTACCGAAGGATCATCTTTACCTGCATCTGAAACTTGATCAGTTGAAGGTTTTTCTGAAGGCAATGTGTTTAAGAAATCCTTACCACAAGAGGTAAGTAACAACATAGAGCCTAACAATATATTTAATGATTTTTTCATTTTCTTATTCTATTTGAAGTTAAAATTTAACTCTTAAACCGCCACTGATGGTAGATAAAGGTGAATATCTATACATGCTAGAGGTACCTGCTTGGTTGGTTGAAGGGTTAAATCCTTTTCTTGCTGAGGCAATCGCTAAGTTGTCGGCAGACACCCATACAGATAATGCTTGAGCTCCGAATGATTTAATCCAATCTGATTTGAAGTTATATCCTAAACGAACATTATTCAAGATCAAATAGTTAGATTTCGTCAAGAATCTAGTGGAAAGTGAGTTTACATTCGCATCTAAATCGTTGCTCAGGCGAGGTACATCTGTTACATCACCTGGTTTTTGCCAGCTGTTGTGGATGTCTTTGTGCCAGTTGTTACCACCGATTGGATCGTTGTTCATTAAGATGGCATATGCACCATCGTAAGCATACCCGCCTAAGCTGTAAAGCATTTGTGCACTTAAATCAAAACCTTTGTAGCCAGCACGTAAGTTGAAGGCTCCTCTGATCGCTGGGATCGCTGATTTGCCTACGTAGTATTGCGTAGCTTGTGAATAGGTTTTGGTCGTTCCTTCTTTAATCTCTTTGTTATCTGGGTTGGTGAATTGTGCCATCGAGCTAATTTGCTCGCCAGCAGTGAACTCATTATTTCCATCGTTGTCGATGTAAAATACTTTCCAAGTACTTCTACCGTCCTCTGGATCTACGCCTGCGAAATCACGCATGTAGTAATCGTAGATAGAATGTCCTTCAGCCCAACCGTATTGTCCTTGAACATCAATTACTTTTGGAAGGTTTGTAGAGGCCTCGATAGGCATTTTGGTGATTTTATTCTTGAAGCTTTCACCGTTAATACCTAAGTCTAAGTAGAAGTTGTCATTTTTAACAAGATGTCCTACTAAATCGAACTCGATACCTTGGTTTCTTAACTGACCATCATTCACCAATAGGTTAGGGTATCCCAAAGATGGGCCTAAACCGAATTGGAAAATTAAGTTGTCGGTATTCTTCACATAGTATTCAACGGAACCGGTCAAATATTTACCGATTTCAAATTCAACACCTGTTTGGAACATTTTGGAAGTTTCCCAAGTCAACTCGGTATTTCCCATATCATCCCCGATTTTTAATCCTAACTCGCTATTTACGTTTTCAGGAGTAACAAGGGTATAACCAGGATAATAACCTACACCGGCTTGGTCACCAATTAGACCATAGGATACTTTATATTTCAAGAACTTGAAGATTTCTTGATCTTGCATAAAGTCTTCATTGGAGACAACCCAGCCTGCACCTACCGAACCAAAAGTTCCCCATTTGTGGGTTTTGAAACGAGAAGATCCATCACGTCTTAAACTTCCGGATAAGTAGTATCTGTTTTTGTAATCGTAGTTAACTTGACCAAAGTAACTTTCTAACGCGTAGTTGTTGGTCCAAGATTTAATAGGATTACTTACTACCACGTTATTAAAGTCTAAACCTTCGTTTGTGATTAGGTTATAACCGGAGTTATCCAACACATTGCTTTCCCATTTAACAGCTTCGTGGGCTGCTAAAGCCTCGAAAGAGTGATCGCCAAAGTCTTTTCTATAGCGTAATAAGTTTAATAAGTTATAGTAGTTCAACTCGGTACGTCTTTGGTATAATGAACCATTTTGAGACGCTGCAGAACCGTAAAACTTGTTACCGCGGTTGTTGTAGATATTGTTGTAGTATTGAATACCTAAGGAGTTCTCGAAGGTTAAACCATCGATAATATTGAAATTAACATAGGCTCTACCGTTTAGCTCATTACGTTTATCTCGCATAATATCGTAAGTAGCATCGGCAATAGCGTTGGTTAAGGATCCAAATTTACGTTTGGAAGTTTCACCATAGTCATAAATATGACCTCCGAAAATAGGATCGTCAAGTTTATTACCACTCGCATCTCTGCGGAATAATGGGTAAATGGATGGAATATTATCTACGAACCAGAAAATACTTCCTGAATCCTCAGACTGTCCACCTCTGTTACTTTCAACTTTGGAATAGTTGGTATTCATACCCACATTGATCCATTTATTCACTTTATGATCCAAGCTTAAACGTCCAGTTAAACGCTCGAAATCAGAATTAACAGAATAACCTTTATCACCTAAGTAACCAAAGGAAGTAAAGTAACTAGTTTTATCATTTGCTCCACCGAAACGTACATTTAAGTCTGTTCTTGCTGAGTTTTGAAAGGCATAATCTTCCCAGTTTTCTGGATCAAATTTGCGCGTAACACCGTTTCTAACTTTTCTGGTTACCGGATCGATAAGCTCTGCACCATTGGTCACATTCCACATGTTGCTCAATGGAGAAATACCATCATCCGAGAATAAGTATTCGTTAGCATAGGCCTCACCGTCTTCACCGTAAGCTACGCCTTCATTGTACATAGACTGCCAGCTTAATCCGATGTATTCTTCTGGTGATTTAATCACATCATAACGTGGAAGTAAAGACATGTTGGTACCAAAACTTGCATCAGCTTCTACGAATGATTGTTGACCACGACCGCTTTTAGTGGTAATTACAATGACCCCGTTCGCACCTCTAGAACCATAAATAGCCGTAGCCGCAGCATCTTTCAATACCGTTACGTTTTCGATATCCGCATTGTTGATGGAAGTAATGTTTCCAGAGAATGGAACACCATCGACAACGTAAAGTGGATCACGATTACCATTAACGGAACCGAAACCACGAATACGGATCGTTGCAGAAGTACCTGGTTGACCAGAACCATTAACTACCTGCAAACCAGCAACCTCACCCGCGATAGCTTGGGATACGTTGGATACATTTTTTTGCTGAAGTTTTGCACCATCTACCTTTTTAGCAGATCCGGTGAAAGCCTCCTTGGTAGTGCTACCGTAACCCACTACGACAACCTCTTCCAGGACTTCGTCCTCATTTTGCAAGGATGCATTTACGACAGATTTACCTGCTACTGGAATACGTTGGGAGATGTAACCAACAAAAGAAAAAGCTAAAGTAGCATTGTCGGAAACAGCGATGCTGTAATTTCCTGACTCGTCGGTTTGAGTAGAAGTCGTCGTTCCTACAATCGTTACCGACACCCCTGATAATGGAGTACCCCCATCTGCTGCCGTAACGCGACCACTCACTTGACGATTTTGTGCAAACGCAACCCCGACAAGGCAGGTAAGCACAAACATAATACTGAGTAATTTTTGTTTCATGTTGTTTGTAATAATTAAAGAACTTGTTTATTAACTGTTAAAAATTGTTAAACAGGGGCCAAATATATAGTTTCAAAAACTCACTAACAAAGAACTTGCATAGCTAACTTCTTTTTTGCGATAAACTAAATTAACTCTACTAATTTTTATAAATGTGTTAACAGAAACAGGAAAAGCTCAACAAACAATACATTAAAAAACCAATTATTGTCTTATTTTAATAATTTTTAAACCTATTTTGTTGAGACAGTTTACTAGTTACCCTTGGTTATCAATTGTTTAACGAATATACTATGAAATATTAACAAATTGGTAACAAGCAATTCAAAGAGAAAAAAACAAAAAGGACTTTAATTACGAAATAAAACCCTGTATTTAACAGAAAAAACAAAATAAAAGCAAAATAAATAGATAAATAGCAACAGTAATAATCTGCAACACAGTATTTTTTAAGAACAAAACAATATTGGATAGATTTACTTATTATTTATTTTTATTCTTCTTAAGAATTAAAATAACATATTGTAATAATTTGAAACAAAGACAGTAAATCTTACACAATAATATGATTACCAACAAGTTACTATCAGACCACATGTTGTAAACACATGTTAAAAATAACCGCTAATGGAATGAAAAAAAATATGTAACAATTTTGAGAATATTAAAGTTGGGCAACTTTTAATAAGGAATTTAATAAAAAAAGGAGCTGCTAAAAGCAACTCCTTTTAAATAAATCAGGACTAGATTACGACTATATCCTAATAATAATTATTTCTGCAACCAGATTTGAACTGGAACTGGAATGATCTCTTGACCATCATCTAATTTAACCACAAACATAAATGCAATTTGGATTTGCGTTCCAGCACCTGCTACAAAATCGTTAATCAACTTTGCATTTGCCGCACTATAGGCTTTAAAAGCCGTTAAGCTAGTTTTAAAAACTGCTTTAGTACCTTGGCCTGCTACAGGAGCAGCTAAATAAGTTGATGTACGAACTCCACCAGCATTAATAGATGTTGCACCACCTAGTGCTTTCGAAATCTCCTTAATTTGTTTACCAGACGCAGTAGGAATATTCATCGTAATCGTAATATCATTTTGACTTACTTTTTGAATATAATACGGATTGAAACCATGCGTTGTTGCACCTTCAAACGTAACTGGTATTTCTGGTCTATTATCAGAATAGAATTCTGAATATTCTTTATCGCAAGAGCTCATGCTCCCTACGAATAGAATTGCGATTATTGCTATAAAAAATCTTTTCATTGTCATACTATTAATTAGTTAGCATCCCACCAAACACGCACATTAGACTGAGGCACGGTATTTCCTTGTGGGAAATTAGGGTTTCTTTGTTGCTCTGAGAATAAATAAACTGCGCGAACAGGACGCGTTCCGTCAATACCACCAGCATTTTGGTGCGCTGTTAAAACAGGGTATCCGGTTCTTCTCCAATCATTCCACTGCTCCAAACCATTCGAGAATAAGGAAATATACTTCTGCGTTACAATTTTCTCAATCTTCTGTTCATTTGTACCCGTCAATGCAACTTCAGCTGCATTCTCTGCAAAATACTTCGTGATATCAGCGGCAGCAACACCAGCCTCTTGCATAGAAGCTTGAATACCTTGTTGGTATAAAGCCTGTGCATCGCCAGTAACACCTAAGCGCACTACTGCTTCAGCTAAAATAAAAGAGGTTTGTGCATACGTCAACAATCTAGTTGGACCTTCACCATCTCTTCCCGTAGCATAGCTATTATAGATAGAACGAGAACCAACGGCTGGCAAAGTACCTCCATAGCCATTGTCAATAGTTACATAGGCACCATCATTATTCGTCACAAACAAAGGAAGTCTAGGATCCTTTTTACCCTTTAAAAGATCAACAAATCTGGTACTAATAATCAATTCATTCTGAAATAAAGAGTTATGCGTCAATGTCCAAATAGGTGCCTGACTACCTACTTGTGAACCAAACTTCACTGATAAGTTAGCTGCATTAGCATTGATGAACATATTTTTAGTAATCACATCTTGAATTACAGTTTTTGCAGCAGCTGCTTCCACAGAACTGATCTGCAAGGCTAACCGCAATAAAAGGGAGTTACCTGCACGTTTCCAATTTTCAATTTTACCGCCATAAACGATATCATCGCTTCCTGGTTTTAGCGGGCTATCTTTATCAAGATCTGCAAGACCTTCTTTTACTAAATCAAATAAACTCTGAATGCCAGCTGTAGAATTACCCAAATAAATATCCTTTTGAGCATCTAATCTAGGTCTGGTCATGCCAATATCACCTGTTAAAGCTTCAGAATAGGGTACATCGCCCCATATGTCAGTAGCCATAGCAAATGTAAAAGCCTTCATGATTTTACCAATACCGGCATATGCTGGACTATTGTTAAGCTCTGCAGTTTCAATTAATTTTTTATAATTAATTAAAGCGCCACCATATAATTCAAAGTTCCATTGGTTTCCAAAATCATCTCCATCAATGATATATCTATCATAGGAGGTCGGACTTCCACCGGCACCTGCTGTAACACTCATAATGGTTGATGCGAAACGATTTAATTCATTTGAATTGGCAAAGGCAGTTCCGGCTAACCCTGTTGGAAGCAAGGTAGCAGCAGGCACTTCAAGCGGGTTGTTAGGGGTGTCATTGACATCCAAAAACTTCTCACAGCTTGTGGCAGTTAACGCGAATGCGATAACTGATATTTTTAATATATTGTTTTTTATCGATTTCATTCTGCTAAAATTTAAAAAGATGCACGTAAGTTGAATCCAAAGTTGCGTGTCGTTGGAATACCACTTAAATCAAGACCCTGAACATTACCAGCACCTTGGGTATTCATTTCTGGATCACCCGGGAAACCTGGAGCAAACATCCAAAGATTTCTACCACTTACACCAATAGACAATTTACCGAAAGGTGTTCTTTGTAATACAGATGCAGGCAAAGTATAGTTCAAAGAAACCTCTCTTAAACGGTAGGATGTTGCGTCAAACACAGCCGCTTCAGATGCAATACCACCTAAACCTTGCCAGTATGTTTGAGCAGAAACCTGGATATCATTTGGTCTATAACCTGTAACCGCACCACTAGCATCTTTAACTTCAATTACCCCTGGTAGAATTCTTGGCTGATCACGATCAACACCTGTAGGCTCAATAACACCACCTGAACGCATATCAACCTGTCCCATTGAGAAGATTTGACCACCTTTATTGATATCGATTAAAGCCGTCAAACTTACACCCTTATAAGTAAAGGTATTTGTGAAACCTAACATATAATCCTTTTGAGGAGTAGCAATTACCTGATTACCAATTGCCGCTGCAAATGCACCAGTTGTTGGATTAATCAACAAATCGCCATTTTCATTACGTGCATTCTTAGCACCAACGATAACACCATATGGATGACCTTCAGCAATGGAAGGTGTAATACCTCCAAAATAATTAATTCCTGGGATAACTGTACTGGTCAAGTTTTCACCACCAACAGGCTCATCACCAAAAATGGCAATTACTTTATTTCTAATTCTAGTAAAGTTAAAATTAGTATGCCAGCTAAAGTTGTCATTACGGATTGGGTAACCACCTAATAATACTTCAATACCTTTGTTAGTCATCTCACCAATGTTCGATGTTAATGTATTATACCCTGAGGAATTCGATACGGCTACATCAAAAATTTGGCTAGAACTTTTCGTGCTGAAATACGTAAAATCTAAATCAATTCTGTTATTGAAAAATCCTAACTGCGTTCCAACCTCAAAGGAAGTAACAAACTCAGGTTTCAAATCCGGCGCACCAATTCTAGATCCGATTTGGAAACCAGTAATACTGCTTCCACCAACACTTAACGGGAAGTCAATACTTGCTGTATTGTTACCGTAGCTTGCAGTGGTATAAACAGACTTCAATAAATACGGATCTGCATCACGACCTACTTTTGCAATGTTACCACGTAACTTCCAGTAAGAAAGAACGTCTGATTGTAGGTTATTCCAAGCCGTAGTAGGAATAAAACTTAAGGAAGCAGAAGGGTAGAAATAAGTATTATTTGCTTTTGGAAGCGTAGAAGATTTATCTGCACGACCTGTTAATTCTAAGAACAAATAATCGTTATAACCTAAACCTAGTTGAGCATAATGACCAACTAAACGTCTGGTTGTGCGATTTGCGTAAGAACCTGTAAATACAGAAGCATTACTTACGTTATCAAATCCTGGAATAGCTAAACTAGCAGCCACAACACCAGAAGATTTAAAATATCGGTGGTTAATGTTTTGACCTAATAATAGGTTTGCATTTAACCCTTCAATAAACAAGTTCTCCTTTTTAGCAGTAATCATTAAATCGCCGTTCAATTCAGATCTAAAGCGATTATCTTCATCAATTGCACCTTGCGGAGCACGCGCTGCACCTTTGCGCAACACTTGACTTCTTTGATCGATATAAGTATCAGCCGTTGCACGGTAAGAAACATTTAACCAGTCTGTAAAATCATATCCAATTACCAAGTTTCCAAAAGCACGATCCACATTAGAATCAAAAAACTCATTTTCAATACTCCATAATGGACTGTTTTGTGTAGGAATAAAGTACTGTCTTTGGCCTGAAGGGCTTAAGATTGGCGTACCGAGTAAATCGTAAGAAATTGGAATACGTGTAATTTGTCCGAATGCACTACCACCATTCCCCATGGTTGCACCATGTTGGCTGGTTTTAGCATACGTAATAGTTCCACTAATTTTGATTCCGTTATTTAACTGTCTGTTACCACCAACATTCGCTGTGTGTCTGTTAAATTTACTATTCGGCACCACCCCTTTTTGAATGGTACTTGAAAGACCAGCAACAAAGTTAGTCAACTCATCACCACCTGCTAAGTTTAGGGAATTCTGGAAGAATGAACCTGTATCAAAAAAGTCAACCACATTGTTTGGATAAGCTTGATAAGGAACTGTTAATCCTGTACCGCCTTGAATAACTTCAGCCATTGTGCCGAATTTCGGTCCCCATGACAAGGTACTTTGATTATTGTAAATGTTTTGGGATCCTTGACCATACAAAGACTGAAATTTAGGAATATAGGCAATATTTTGGAAGTTTGCAGAAGAGTTCAAAGTCACTTCTGTTTTTCCAGCCATTCCTTTACCAGTTTTAGTTGTGATCATTAAAACCCCGGCTGAAGCTCTTGAACCATATAAGGCGGAAGCTGCAGGACCTTTTAACACCGAAATAGATTCAATATTATCTGGTGGAATATCGTTTAAACGGTTGGCAGGCTGAGAACCGAATAATGTATTCTGGCTATTATCTGTATCGTTACTAAAAATAATACCATCTACCACGATCAAGGGTTGGTTATTCCCACCAAAAGATGTGATACCACGGATATTAATATTCGTAGAAGACCCAGGCTGGCCAGAAGCACTCGAAATGTTTACCCCAGCAACTTTACCTTGCAAGGAGTTTAACACGTTTGTTTCAGACTTCTGCACTAAATCATCACCGGACACTTTTTGTGTAGCATATCCGATAGATTTAGCTGTTCTCTCAATACCTTGAGCGGTTACTAAAACCTCTTCAATAGTTTGATCAGAATTAATGAGGACTACGTTTAAAACGTTTGATGCACCAACTTTTACGGCTTGAGAATTAAATCCAATAAAACTAAAGCGAAGAGTGGCGTCCGATGGAACAGCAATTTCATACTGTCCATTCACATTGGTTTGTGTAGAAGTAGAAGTTCCAATCACAGTAACGGACACTCCGGCTATCGGAGAACCGTCTACTGACGACGTAACCTTACCACTCACTTGCCGATTTTGCGCATACGAAACCCCTACGAGTAAAGTACACAGCAAAAAAATACTGAGTAATTTTTGTTTCATGTTTTGTTGTTGTTTAGTTAAATGCTTTTGGTTTGCTAGATTTACAAAAACGTTAAATTTTTGTTAAATCTTCCGCAAAATAGAAGGGAAAAGTTGTCGCTGCAAATAAAAACACGAAAAATTTTCAAAATATCGAAATAAAAACTAATTTTTCTTATTAATTATTTTGCTTTTCTATTAGAACACAAAATAAAAATTTATGCCTTAGGGAGGCTGTTTTTTAACCGTTTACTTTGTTACAATTTCCCTACACCTATCTTTTCTAAATTTTAAATAAACATATTAGTATATTTTAAATTATTAAACTATCTATATCAACTTTTATATAAAAAATACCCGCACTTTCAACTTTATTTTGCCTCACTCATTTTTCCAACAATCTTCCTACCTTTGCCACATGAGATTCGATATCATCAGTGTTTTACCCGATTTATTGCAAAGTCCCTTTGCACATTCCATCCTACAGCGTGCCCAAAAGAAGGGAATCGCCGAAATTCATGTGCATAATCTTCGCGAATACGCCGACAACAAGCATAAATCAGTAGACGACTACCCTTACGGTGGGGGTTCGGGTATGGTGATGCAGATTGCCCCTTTCGCTGCCTGCATCGAAAAACTGCAAGCAGAACGGCAGTACGATGAAATCATCTACATGACACCCGATGGCGTTACATTAAACCAGGAAATCGCAAACGGACTGTCCAGTGCCGAAAACATCATGATCCTTTGTGGTCATTATAAAGGTATCGATCAACGTATCCGCGATATCTACGTAACCAAAGAAATGTCGATTGGCGATTATGTACTCTCGGGAGGCGAATTACCGGCCGCTATTTTAGTAGACGCTGTTATCCGGCTGATTCCCGGGGTATTATCGGATGAAACCTCCGCATTAACCGATTCTTTCCAAGACGGGCTCCTGGATGCCCCTATCTATACCCGCCCGGTAGATTGGAAGGGACACAAAGTACCAGAAATATTACTTAGTGGCCATGAAGCTAAAATTATGGCCTGGCGACATGAACAGCAGTTAAAACGTACCAAGGAAAGACGCCCAGATTTGCTAAATGATTAAAAAAAACAGGAGATTTTTGTTTTTTTCTTTAAATAAAGTTTGAATAATCAAAATTTCCATTAAATTTGTGAGTAAATGATGACAGAAATTAAATATACTAACCGTTGGTGGCTTCTGACTTAAAAGTCGGGAGGGTGGTATATTAATACATAAGATTTTCATAATCAACCAAAACCACTGAATGGTAGCCCGACGTAAATACGTCGGGCTTTTTTTATTTTTGCAAAACTATAACTAGCATATATGAACTTTAAATTCAAAACGAACCATAAAAACATCCTCGCCGATACAACCACGCCGGTGAGCATGTACTTAAGACTTCGTGATACTTTCCCAAACAGCTTGCTGTTGGAAAGCTCGGAATACCATAGCCGAGACAATAACATCAGTTACATCTGCTGCCAGCCCATCGCCGGCATTGTCCTGGAAAACGAAAACCTAACCATACAGATGCCCGACGGCAGCCATAGCAGCAAGCCCGTAAGCGGACTAAACCTACGCGAAGAAGTGTCCAACTTTCGGAAATCCTTCCAAACCGAAGAACTCCCTGGAGTCAATGTGATCAGCAACGGTATATTCGGCTATTTCACCTTCGAAGCCATCAACTTTTTCGAAGACATCCAATTGACCACGCCACGCCATCCCGAGAAAGATATCCCTACACTGCAATACCATGTCTATAAATATGTCATCGCGATCGACCATTTCCGGAACCAGCTCCATATCTTCGAAAACCTATTAGAAAACGAAAACAGCGAGCTCGAACGCCTGCAATTCCTGATACAAAACAAAAACTTCCCGGAATATACTTTCAAGAAAAAAGGTGAAGAAACCTCAAACATGAGCGACCAGGACTTCCGTGACCTGGTATTGAAAATGAAAGAACACATCCAACGGGGCGATGTCTTCCAGATTGTCCCTTCCCGAGGATTCCGTACACCTTTCGCCGGCGACGAGTTTAATGTATACCGCGCACTGCGCTCCATCAACCCCTCGCCTTACCTATTCTATTTTGATTACGGCGACTTCAAGCTCTTTGGTTCCTCACCGGAAGCCCAACTCACCATCAAAAAAGATGTAGCCAGCATCTACCCCATCGCCGGAACCTTTAAACGTACCGGAAATATGGAGGAAGATGAGAAAATTGCCGAGGCATTGAAAAATGACCCCAAAGAATCTGCAGAACACGTGATGCTGGTCGATTTAGCCCGGAACGATTTAAGCAGGCATTGCACCAACGTGCAGGTAAAATCCTATAAAGAAGCGCAGTATTACTCCCACGTTATCCATTTGGTTTCCAAAGTTAGCGGCAAGTTAAACCCCGAAGCCAATCCTTTTGATGTGGTAGGCGATACCTTCCCTGCCGGCACCCTTTCTGGCGCGCCAAAACACATGGCCTTAACCCTTATCGACCGTTACGAAGGCTTTCAACGCTCCTTCTATTCCGGTGCTATCGGTTTTATGGGATTCAACGGCGATTTTAACCACGCCATTATGATCCGTTCCTTTTTAAGCAAACAAAACAACCTTCATTACCAAGCAGGAGCCGGCATTGTCTTGGATTCCGACCCTGAAAAAGAACTACAAGAAGTAAACAATAAAATATCAGCACTTCGCAGAGCGCTGGAACTAGCGGAAAATATTTAACATGAGCAAGCCTATATTAGTAATCGACAATTACGATTCATTCACCTATAACCTCGTACACTTACTTCAAGAGCTCAATCGCTCATACGTAGTGGTGCGAAACGATAAATTCGAACTGGCCGACGTAGACCAATACGATAAGATATTATTATCGCCGGGACCAGGTATTCCGGAAGAAGCCGGATTGTTGCTGGATGTTATCCGTACCTATGCCCCTAGCAAAAGCATCTTGGGCATCTGCCTGGGCCAACAAGCCATTGCTGAGGTATTTGGTGGCAAGCTATACAACATGCCCAAACCTTTGCACGGCGTAGCAACGGCCATTGAAGTGGTAGATCAAGAAGAAGAACTGTTTCAGAATTTCCCGGCCGATGCTAAAATCGGACGTTACCACTCCTGGGCCGTCGATCCGCAAAGCTTGCCTGCCAGCTTAAAGGTAACCGCGGTCGATCCGGATGGCGTCATCATGGCCTTAAGCCATACCGAATACGATGTTAAGGGGATGCAATTCCACCCCGAATCCATCCTCACCGATCATGGCAAAACCCTGATTGAAAACTGGTTAAACGACTAAGCCTTTTATTTATCTAAACTGTAGACCCTACGAACACATGACGATATTAGATACCATTGTTGCCCGTAAAAAGGAAGAAGTTGCCGCCACCAAAGCGAAAGTATCGCTGGCGGAGCTAGAAAAGTATCCTTTATTCGCCCGCAGCTGTTACAAGCTACGCGAATCGATGTTGCATCCACAGCGCACCGGCATCATTGCCGAATTTAAGCGCGCCTCCCCTTCCAAGGGACTCATTAACGGCGAGTCTAGCGTGCAGGAAGTCGTAAAAGGATACCAAGATGCCGGCGCATCGGCCGTATCGGTCTTAACGGATCAGGACTTTTTCCAAGGCAATCTTCAGGACCTTAGCCAAGCAAGGGAAGCATTAAGCATCCCCTTGTTACGCAAAGAATTTATTGTTGATGCCTATCAAATTGCCGAAGCCAAAGCCTACGGCGCCGATATCATCCTATTAATTGCCGCCTGTCTCGAGTCAAGCGAAATCGAAAGCCTTTCCGCCTACGCCAAGTCCTTAGGCTTAAACGTGCTATTGGAAATTCACAACGAAGCCGAATTAAACAAAAGCCTCTTCGATAGCATTGATGCCATCGGCGTAAACAACCGAAACCTGAAAGATTTTTCCGTATCCTTAGATCATTCTTTCGACCTAGTCAATAAAATCCCAGACCGTTACATCAAAGTATCCGAAAGCGGCATATCCGACCCGGAAACCATAAAAACACTCAAGGCCGCCGGATTCCAAGGCTTCCTGATTGGTGAAAACTTTATGAAAACGAATAATCCTAGCGCAGCCATTCAAGAATTTGTTGCCCAATTGTAAAAATTAACACATTGCATACCCCATTTCCTAGCCCTGTCTTTGCTACAAAAAGACAGGGCTAGCCTTTTAATAGCTTAAGCAAAAACAGCCTACCGACCAGGGTTTATTTTCTTCCCTAATTGTGACAATACCCTCCCTTTTCAATTCCCTATCCGCAGCCTTTGCAAAGGGGATTGATACGGGTGAGAAAGGGGAATGAAAGGGGAGAAAGAAGGGAGTATTTAGTATTTAGTATTTTGTATGAAAGGGTTATACCACGGCTAGGAAAGGGTAATGCTACGGCTAGGAAAGGGTAATGCTACGGCTAGGAAAGGGCTAAGAATGGGCTGGAATAGGGCTGTCATGGTGAGCGGAGTCGAACCACTAGTACGTTTTGCCGCTCCGAAATTCGGAAGAAATCGGAAACACACACAGCAGAAGAAGTTCAAAAACATAAAATTCCTTACCTTTGTAAAAATTTTAGGTAATCATGTCAGTAAAAATTGGTGAACATATTGATTTAGGCGAGTTTCCATTGTTGTTAGCACCGATGGAGGATGTCAGCGATCCACCCTTCCGTTTTGTGTGTAAACAAAATGGCGTAGACATGATGTATACCGAGTTCATCTCGTCGGAAGGTTTGATTCGCGATGCCGCGAAATCACGCCAAAAGCTAGACATCTTCGAGTATGAGCGCCCCATTGGTATTCAGATTTTTGGTTCCGATATCGAGCATATGCGTCAATCGGCAGAAATCTGTACCGCTGCCAATCCCAATCTAATCGACATCAACTACGGTTGTCCGGTAAAGAATGTCGCTTGCCGTGGTGCCGGCGCCAGCCTATTACAGGATATCGATAAAATGGTGGCCATGACCAAAGCCGTGGTCGATGCTACCTATTTGCCTGTTACGGTAAAAACCCGCCTCGGCTGGGATGATAATACCAAGAATGTGTATGAGGTGGCCGAACGCCTGCAAGATATTGGCATCAAAGCCTTAGCTATTCACGGGCGCACGCGCTCCCAAATGTATAAGGGCCAAGCCGACTGGACCATGATACGCGATGTAAAAAAGAACCCCCGCATCAAAATCCCGATCTTCGGAAATGGCGATGTAGACTCGGTAGACAAAGCTGCAGCTTGGCGCAAGGAATACGAAGTGGACGGCATTATGATCGGTCGTGCTTCCATTGGTTACCCATGGATTTTCCGGGAAATCAAACATTTCTTTCAAACCGGCGAACGCTTGGAAGGCCCTACTATTGCTGAACGCGTAGCCGTATGCCGAACGCATTTAACCAAGTCCATCGAATGGAAAGGCGATAAAACGGGCATCTTCGAAATGCGTAGACATTATGCCAACTACTTTAAAGGCATCCCGAATTTCAAAGAATACCGCATGAAATTGGTGGAACTTCAGGAAGAAAGACTCATCCAGGAAGTGCTGGACGAAATTCAACATAATTTTGCAGAGGAAATCGCTTAGGAACTAAGCGATTATTTTTTGCGCAGAACTTTCAACAGCATAGCCTTTTCCTTAAACAGCACCAAGGCCATAAAAGCAAGGAACAAGAGGTTGCCCAGCCAGAAGTTCAGGTTATAGGCCAAGAAAGAAAGCCCTACCCCCACCAGCATGTAAAAGCCGATTTTCCCCACCTGATAGGGAATGGTATAATTACGTTGCCCCCAATAATAGGACAGAAACACCATAATAAGGTAAGTTACGGTTGTAGAAAGAGCCGCACCTACATAGGAGAATTTTGGAATCAACAGGAAGTTTAGGAGAATGGTCACCAAGGCACCAATACCGGAAATATACAGGGCATAGCGCGTTTGATCTGATAGTTTATACCATACCGAAAGGTTAATATAGATACCCAACAACACATAGTTCAACAGTAAAACCGGCACAATTTTCAATCCAGACCAATAGACTAAAATATCAGCTGGTTTACCTTTAATAAAGTATTTTAGCCAATCGAGGTTGGCACATACCCCCACCATCACCACGAGCATGGCAATTACAAAATACTCCATAATCAAGGCATAGGCTTTTCGGGCATTTTCATTTTTAGCGTAACTAAAAAAGAAAGGCTCGGCCCCTAGCCGAAAGGCCATCACAAATAAATTAAGGAGTACAGCCAGTTTTGTTACGGCCCCATAAATCCCCAAATCCCGATCCCCGGCTTCCCCGGGCACCAAACGAGGGAACATCATTTTATCCAGGTTTTCGTTGATGATAAAAGATATATTAGCAATTAAAATAGGCACTGTATAGCCAATCATATTGTTGATCAACTTGCGATCTACCTGGAAGGAGAAACTCAACACCTGTGGCAACAGGAGCAATAAAGTGGCCACACTGGCAATAACATTGGCAATAAATACATTGCCTAACCAACCCTCTCGAAACCAACCGGCCACGAAATGCTCGTAAAACGCAGTATGTTTATTGCTTTCCGGTAGGTAAAACAGAAAGATTAAGTTGAAAGCCACAAAGATGACGATATTCAGCAGCTTGATAAGCCCATAGCGCATGGCCTTCCCTTCTGCCCGCAATTTGGCAAAAGGCACCACCGCTAAGGCATCGGCCGCCAGAATAACCGCAAAGAATTTAACGTATAGCACATAATCGGCTACCTGCTCGCCTTCACTTAACCAATGCGCAATAGGATGCGCAAACACAAAGACCGATAGTAAAAATAATAGACTGCTAAGAATGGTGATAAAGAAGCTGGTATCAAACACTTTCTGTTTGCCGCCTTCCACCTTTTGCAGGTATCGGAAGTAGGTGGTTTCCATCCCAAAGGCCAACAGGGCATTGACCATCGACGCGTAGGCAAATAAGTTGGTAAAGATACCATACACCGACGCGGAAAACTTATTCACGAAAATCGGCGTCATAATAAATCCAAGCATGCGGGATAAGATGGTCGAAAGACCATATACCACCGTATCGCTTAAAAATTTCTTGACTACCGACACGTTAATTGCGTTTTTTAATGACTTCGAAATTCTTGAAATTTTTCAAGTCTGTGCTTTCTTCCACCTGCACATCGCTTACCTCAGCATCATACGGCCCTTCTTTGCAAAAGTCCAGTAAAAAGTCTAAGGCAATAGCATCTCCTTCAGCCTCGATATAAACCGTACCGTCTGCTTCGTTCAGCACAAAACCTTTCACCCCGAGCTGATCGGCAACGGCCTTTGTCGAGGCCCGAAAGAATACACCTTGTACTTTCCCTTTTACCTTTATATTCCAATGCTTCATGGCTACAAAGGTAAAAGAAGAAATAGAAAAAGCTATCGAATTCGCTTAACTTTAATTTTAGGATCTAGCTTAAAGCTTTCCATCCCCTCTAGGAGTACCAAACCTGGTTTTTTACCCTCTTCGAGCGATCCCATTTCATGGTCTATACCCAAGGCCTTCGCCCCGTTGATGGTTGCCCATTTTAACGTTTCGTTAAAATCAAGGTGCGGATATTCCGCGTGGATCACTTTAAGTTCATCCAAAATATCCAAAGATGTGTTGGACGCTAAGCTATCTGTACCGATAACAATTTCATGCCCACCCAAAAGGAAGTTCTCCACTTTAGGCAGTCTGTTTTCGATATAAAGATTGGCTTTTGGACATAAACAGAAATACACTTTACGACCCATACGGTCCACAAAATCTAAATCCTTGATAGAGGTATACGTGTTGTGCACCAAAATCAGTTTGTTTTTTGTCGGAATGTAAGGCAAGAAAGACTGCAGCGAGTTACGTGCTTGGGCACGGAATCCCTCCACCGAGAGTTTCATCTTTTCGTAAAAGTCAAGAAATTCCCCTTTGTTATAGCGGAACAACTTGTTTTCTTCGTCGCTTTCCTGGTTGTGGATACTGATAATATTATCTTCACCCACGACCTTTTTGAAGGCTTTAAAAAGTGTTTTTGAACAAGAGTACGGAGCGTGCGGCGTAATGGAAGAACGTTTGTAGTCGAAATGGAATTCAATTTCTTTCGCTTGATCGATGCGTGCTTCTACATCGGCATCGGCCAAGGCCATCACTTCAACGAAAGTGTGGTATTGAATTGGACTTTGTTCTTTAATTTTCGCTGAAACCGCTGAATTCGCATGGTCCCCTACGGCCTGAATCCCATTTTCATACATGGTCTTGTCAGCGGCCTCCATCGCTTTATCCAACGTTTTGTCTTTTTTCCCGCGTTCAGTCATCACCTTCATCAAGAATTGTGGCAATCCGGTATGTTGGGGAATAAGCCCCTCCATATGCGATAACTCTAAATGACAATGTGCATTAATGAACCCTGGAATCAGCGCTCCTTTTAAGAATTCTACTTGAGAATCATCTACTTCGCCTTGATTGAAAACACCCTTAACAACCCCCTGATCGTCCATGGCCACGATCCCCTTTTTTATTGCAGGGCCAGTTACTGGAAATACAATATCAGCAGCATAATACTTCATAAATTCTATAAAACCGTTTTTTAATGTTAGCGTAATTTGCCTTTTGAGGCATATACCCGCCAATTTACAAAAAAAACTATACACATTAACTAATAAAATAATAATTACAAATTTGTTACACGGCTCGAATAATTTTGTTTTTAACGCCGAAAAGGCTAATTTTGTGGCATCATATAGGGGTGCCTTGTTGGTTTTCCGACACAAAGAAAGGCTGAGATTATACCCAGCACCTGTCGTTCAGACGCGTGCAAACCTGATCTGGATAATGCCAGCGTAGGGAAAGGGCGGTTAAATAAGGACTGTTGTAACCCCTTGCAATAGTTAAGTTTAACTCTTAAATAAACAATTGTATTATGTTTAAAAAGGTATGGGCTACAGTAGCCTTTTGCCAGTTTATCGTGTTGAGCATGGCTCAGCATGCACTAACCGTAAAGATTACGGATAGCCAACAACAAGGATTGACAGCCGCTTCGGTAAAGTTAGATGAGCAGCTGCAAAAAACAAATAGCCAAGGTGAAGTAACCTTCCAAGGGCTACAAGCAAAAACCTATAACCTGCAGGTTAGTTTTCTTGGCTACGGCTCGGTAAAACATACGGTAGACCCGAGTAAACAAAGCAGCATAACCCTGCAATTGCAGGCAAAATCTTTTCGTACCGAGGAAGTATTTGTAACAGCAACACGTGCAAAAGAGAATTCAGCAACTACTTTCAAGAATTTAAGCAAGGAAGAAATCCGCAAAAACAACCTCGGCCAGGACATTCCTTTTCTGCTGAACCAAACACCAGGCGTGGTGGTGAGTTCGGATGCCGGCGCCGGTATTGGCTATACCAGCATGACCATTCGTGGTTCGGATAACGAGCGTATTAACGTGACCTTAAATGGCATTCCGCTAAACGATGCGGAAAGTATGGGCAGCTTCTTTGTCAACTTGCCCGACTTTGCCTCTAGTGTACAGAGTATCCAGATTCAACGCGGAATTGGTACATCAACCAACGGCGCTGGGGCCTTTGGTGCTTCCTTAAATATCCAAACCGATGCCTTGGAAACGCAGGCCTATGCCGAATTGAACAATTCCTTCGGTTCCTATAACTCCTGGAAAAACACCTTGAAAGTAGGCTCGGGCTTAATCGACAATAAGTATGCCTTCAATGCCCGCTTATCGCGCATTGTGTCCGATGGTTATATCAATCGGGCCAGCTCTAACCTGAAATCTTTCTATGTAGATGGCGGCTTGTATACCGATAAGCATATCTTGAAGGCTACGGTATTCTCCGGAAAAGAGAAAACTTACCAGTCTTGGTATGGCACACCTGAACCCTTGATTACCGGTGATTATTCGCGCTTGGAAGATTATGCCAACAATATGGGAATCTATGATCAGGAAGGCATAGACCGCTTGAAAGAAGAGGGTAGAAAATATAATTATTATACCTACGACAATCAAACCGACAACTATACCCAAACGCATAGCCATTTGCAATACACCTTTGCGGCCAATGAAAAATTAAACCTCAATGCTGCCTTACACTATACCCGTGGCGCGGGTTATTACGAAGAGTTTAAAGCGGGAGAAAAGTTCAGTAAATATGGTTTAGCAGATGTCGTAATCGGCGGTCAAACCTTAAAAGAAACGGATTTAGTGCGTAGAAGATGGTTAGACAACCATTTTTACGGCCTTACCTATGCCGCTAACTACAAGGCCACAGCCAACTTGAACCTAACCTTGGGTGGCGCCTATAACCAATACCGGGGTAAACATTACGGCGAGGTGATATGGGCACAATATGCCTCCAACAGCAAATTAGGCGATCGTTATTATTTCAATAAATCGGATAAGAACGACTTCAACATCTTTGCAAAAGCAGATTATCGGGTAGCTAAGTTTTTATTCAACTTAGACCTGCAATACAGAAACCTGTATTACTTGGGCCGCGGTGATGATGATAAAGTGAAAGACCTGTATTTTGAGGATAAATTAAATTTCTTTAACCCGAAGGTTGGAGCAACTTATTTCATGAATCCTTACAGCAATATCTACCTGTCTTATGCCTACGGCAGCAAGGAACCAACGCGTAAAGATTACGTGGAAAACCCGCGCGGATTATTCCCGAAACCGGAACAGATGCAGGATATTGAAGCGGGATACCGCTTTAAAAACGAACAGTTTAATGTGGGAGCCAATGTATACGGCATGTTTTATAAAAACCAGTTGATTCCAACCGGTTCTTTGAACGAGGAGGGTGCTGCCCTACGCATCAATGTGGATGAAAGTTACCGCATGGGGGTAGAGTTGGACGGAACCTGGCGGATTAGCAAACAGTTTAGCTGGGGAATCAATGCGGCATTAAGCGATAATAAAATCAAGAACTTTGAAGAATTTATCCCGGTGTATGATAATGAGAACGATTGGAACAAAGTGCGCGAAGAGGTCATTCATCATAAATCTACGCATATCGCCAAATCACCGGCCGCTATTTTAGGGAATAATTTCACCTATAAGCCTATTGAAGCGTTATCCTTTAGCTTGCTGAGCAAATATGTGTCGCGGATTTACCTGGACAATACCTCCAGCAAAGACCGCAGCATAGACCCTTCTTTCGTGAACAACTTCCAGGCGATGTATACCTTTACGGCGTTCGGATTGAAGCATGTGGACTTAAACCTTTCGGTAAACAACATCTTGAACAGCAAATACGAAACCATGGGCTATACCTGGAGGCAGATTTTTGAAACCAAAGGAACCACTGATCATTATAACTTCTATTACCCACAAGCGGAAACAAACTTCTTGCTGGGCTTAAATATCCGCTTCTAATTTTCGGAATCGGACGGAAAAGCTTCGTTGTACTGGCATACAACGAGGCTTTTTTCGTTTATAAGGAGGCTATGCATTGCTAAATAGGCTTTATCTTTTTATTTTAGGCCATGCGAGCAGTGATACAACGAGTAAGCCAAGCCTCCTGCACGGTTGGGGGCGAGGTGACAGGTGCTATAGAACAGGGATTGTTGGTGTTGATAGGCATTGAAGAAAGCGATACGATGGCCGACATAGAATGGCTAGCCCAAAAGCTGGTGAACTTGCGGATCTTTTCCGACGAGCAGGGCCTGATGAATAAATCGATTCAAGATGTAAACGGCAATATGCTGTTTATATCTCAGTTTACCCTATTCGCGCAAACCAAGAAGGGCAACCGCCCTTCCTTTATCCGTGCCGGTAAGCCCGACTTCGCGAAACCCATGTATGAGAAAATGGCTGCCTACTTATCGCAATTACTAGGCAAAGAAGTGCAACTGGGTATTTTTGGGGCCGACATGAAAATAGACCTGCGCAACGATGGCCCGGTGACCATTATGATGAATACCAAAGACAAGGATAACTATTAAGCCGAAGAGCATGAAGATTAAAGAAGCCCAAGAAATTGTAGATCAATGGATCAATACCACCGGTATCCGGTATTTTAATGAGTTGACGAATACCGCCATTTTAATGGAAGAAGTGGGCGAAGTGGCCCGCATTATGGCCCGAAAATACGGTGAACAATCGTTTAAAAAATCAGATGAACAGGTAGACCTGGCCGATGAAATGGCTGATGTACTTTTTGTGCTGATCTGCCTGGCCAACCAAACCGGTATAGACCTGACCGAAGCTCTGCAAAAGAACTTGGACAAGAAAACCAAGCGCGATAGCGATAGGCATAAGAACAACGAAAAGCTTAAATAGGCGGATAGCGGCTATTTCAATTCTATTTCGGCCAACACAGGTAAATGATCGGAAGGATAGGATATCGGTAGCACCTGATACGATTTCCAGCTAAAGGGCACATTATTGAGCAGCATAATAAAATCGATTTCATTTCGCGGCTTGATATTCGGCGATGTGGGTGCATTGGTTTCGGTATTGCGTATAAAATGCTGATCTAATACTTGAATAGGTTTGGAGCCCGGCTTGGCATTGAGGTCGCCCACCAAAATCAAGGGATGGCTATAAAGATCGACCAATTCCGTAATAAAAGTAGCTTGGGCTATGCGGTTTTCCTCATGCAAATCAAGGTGGCTATTCGCGAGGGAGAATTTCTTTCCATTGGGTAATTGTACATCAACAATAGCTAAAGACCTGTTCTCGCTGGCCACAGGCATCGGCAAATCATAGCGTCTCTTTCCTACAATTTTATGCTTAGAAAGAATCAAGGTGCCATAATTGCCTTTCTCCAAATCAATCCCCTTAGAGAAATAATAGTCCATTCCGGTCAGTTCAGCCAGTCGCTCGGCCTGATTTTCCATATTGGAACGGGATACATGGATATCTACTTCTTGAATGCCAACAATATCCACTTGCGCGTCATTAATGACCTTGGCAATGGCCTGCAGGTCAATACTATCCTTAAGGGAAGGCGGATTGCCATGGTGGATATTATAGCTCATCACTCGGATGCTTTGCGCCGTAGCGGGCATAAAAAAGCAGATTATTAGGCTTAGAAGTAGGATTCTCATCATATTGATATTTAGGCTTGAAGATAATTATATTACCCTAATGCCTCCAAATTTAATATCTTTAAACCATGAAACTACCAAATTTTTTCTTATTACTTTTTATCAGCTTTTTTATCGGCTCTTGCTCGGTCAGTCAACAGACCGCGAAGGAGGCAGTTAGCTATGAAAATGGCGCTGTCATTACGGCTCATCCTGTAGCTTCAGAGGTGGGTGTAGCGATATTAAAGAAAGGCGGAAATGCGGTCGATGCTGCTATTGCAGTCAAATTCGCTTTAGCCGTGGTGTACCCCAATGCGGGAAACCTGGGCGGTGGTGGCTTTATGGTTTACCGGGGAAAAGACGGTCAGGTATCGTCTTTAGATTTCCGCGAGAAAGCACCAGCGAAGGCGCATCGCGATATGTACCTAGATCAAGCCGGAAATCCGATTACCGATTTAAGTTTGTATGGCCAACTGGCAGCCGGAGTTCCGGGATCTGTAGCCGGGATGGATGAAGCCTATAAAAAATACGGAAGCCTGCCTTGGAAAGACTTATTGCAACCTGCAATCGAATTGGCAACCAAGGGATTCGCCATTACAGCACAACAGGCTGGGGAGTTCAACCGCTATCAGGAGCGCTTTAAAAAACATAATCCTTTAGGGGCGGCCATCATTCGGGAAGCAGCCTGGAAGGAAGGCGATCTTTTTGTGCAAGCCGATTTGGCCGAAACGCTAACAAGAATTGCAGCACATGGCCGTGACGGCTTCTACAAAGGAAAAACAGCCGAATATATTGTTGCTGAAATGAAGCGTGGCAACGGCATTATGTCGATGGAAGACCTGGCCAATTACCAAGCGGCCTGGCGCACGCCAATCGTAGGCAACTACAAAAACTATAAAATTATCAGCATGCCTCCCCCTTCCAGTGGTGGGGTGGCGCTATTAGCCCTTTTACAGTCGGTAGAGAAGTATCCATTAGCGAAATGGGGATTCCAACACGACAGCACTGTACGGGTTATGGTAGAGGCGGAAAGACGCATCTATGCCGACCGTGCTACGCACTTAGGCGACCCGGACTTCTACCGCGTGCCGGTAGCTAACCTGACGGATGCGAAGTTTAACCAGGAGCGCATGGCGAAGGTAAGCCTGGAAAAAGCAACACCCAGCGATTTGGTAAAGGCTGCGAAGTTCCCGGGCTACGAATCGGAAGAAACCACCCACTACAGCATTGTCGATAAGGAGGGAAATGCCGTATCCTTAACCACCACCATCAATGGCTCCTACGGTGCCTTGGTATGGGTGCATGGTGCCGGTTTCTTGCTGAACAACGAAATGGACGACTTCTCCGTAAAACCGGGAAGTCCGAATATGTATGGATTGTTGGGGGGCAAGGCCAATGCTGTTGCCCCTGGAAAACGCATGTTAAGCGCCATGACACCTACCATTGTCGAGGAAGATGGCAAGCTGAAGATGGTGGTAGGAACTCCGGGTGGTTCGACTATTATTACCTCGGTATTCCAAACGATCTTAAATATATTGGAGTTCGGCATGACGGCGCAAGAGTCTGTAAGTGCGGCCCGCTTCCACCATCAGTGGAAACCGGAATACATTGACGTGGAAGAAAAAGCAATCGATAGCAAAACAAGAGAGAGCCTTCAACAAGATGGTTATACCATTAATAAAAGAGGTCCTATCGGACGGGTTGAGAATATTGTTATTCTACCCAACGGCAGATTACAAACCGGCGCCGACCCGCGCGGGGATGATAAGGCCGCAGGCTATTAAATAACAAAAGAGGGAGCATGACTCCCTCTTTTGTTTATAGCTTGATTAATGATCACCATAGCCTACATCGTCCAACTTCCCTTTAAAGACTCTGAACTGGATAATAAAGTAAAGGACCACCAAAATAGCAGCAATTATAAACCAGCCGAGGCCTACAGATAGCCCATATTCATGCGCTGCCACATTATACAACGTAAGCGAGGGATTGACCTGATTGGTGGACGGCAGCATCGTAGGAAACAAGGAAGCAACCGTACTGCCAAAGCTTCCCACGATAAACAAGGTGGAAAACAAAAAGCCTGTTCCATCCTTCTTAAAGCTGCGGATACGGAATAAACTAAACAGCCCGACAGCAGCCATAACCGGGAAGATCCATAACCAGTAATGCGCAAATAGATTATTCAATGCTTGTGGCTTTACATAATGCCAAAGTAAGGCCGAAGCCACAACCAATAGCAATAGCACATAATTCAAGCGATAGATGATGGTTCTTAATCGGGGATTAAGGGTGGAGCTGCTTTTCAAAATGATCCAATTGGCACCGTGAATCGTCAGCGTAACGACAGAGACCAACCCTAGCAGGATGGTAAACCAATCGATGATACCTTGATGCTCGGCAAGTGGGTCGAAGGTCGGATTCCATAGGGGCAGAAAGAAATAATGGGCTTCCTGGGTAGATACGCCATTTTCTACCATACCCAAGTTTACACCTCGTACCACATTGCCTAAGGCCGCTCCGAAGAACAACGCCAAGCAAAGACTGGCAATGCCAAAGGCTTTGTCCCAAAACCGCTCCCATAGCCTATTGTGAATTTGCCCCCGCAGTTCCAATCCAACAGCCCGGAAGATAATAAACCACAGCACCATCATGAGAGGCAGGTAAAACCCACTAAAGGAGGAGGCATATAAGGTAGGAAAAGCAAAGAACAATACACCACCTGCGGCAATTAACCACACTTCGTTGGCATCCCAGAAAGGACCGATGGCATTGGTTACTGCTTTCCTTTCTTGCTCGTCTTTGGCGAAAAACAAATGAACGATACCCGCGCCGAAATCATAGCCATCCAGAACGACATAGATCCCTAGCATACATACTAAAACTATAAACCAAAAGAGTTCCATCGCGTGTTAGTTTAAGGATAATTGAGATTCAGGGCCTTTGCGGATAATCTTTATGACCAGCATCAGGAACAGCAGCCCCAGCAGAAGGTATAAGCCGATAAAGCCCAAGAACGTGAATAGGGTATTTCCGGAAGATACAGTTGGCGAAACGCCATCCACCATGCGCATGAGGTTATAAACTAACCAGGGTTGCCGGCCCAACTCGGCCGTATACCATCCGGCGGTATTGGCGATATAGGGAAATGGAATCAGGAACATCAAGATCCACAGCAACCAATTGCTTTCATACAGTTTCTTACGCCACAACAGAAAGACAGCAATGCCCATTACGGCAATAAAAATGGTGCCCAAGCCGGCCATGATATGGTAGCTATAATACAAGGCTGGTACATTGGTTGGATGCGTAGCCTCATCAAATTCATTTAAGCCTTTAATCTGCGCATCCCAGCGTTGGTAGGTCAGGAAGCTCAGGATATTCGGCACGGCAATTTTATTGTCGAGTTTCTTTTTCTCCATGTCGGGCTGACCGATCAAGACGATTTCTGAGCCTCCATCTTCGGTTTCAAAGATGCCTTCCATGGCGGCAAAGGTTACAGGCTGATACTTAACCACATTCTTGGCCGCCATATCGCCTGTTGGAAATGCCACCAGCACCGAGGCAATAAATCCAAAAATAACCCCCGACTTTACGAAGATCTTCCCGAAAGGTTTGTGGAGGCCACTGAGCAGGTAGAAGGCTCCAACGGCCGCCATAAAGAAAGAACTGGTAATTAAGGAGCCCGCCTGATTATGCAAAAAGGATGGCCATAGCCAAGGGTTATCAAATAGGGCTTTGAAATTATTAAGGACAAACTTCCCGTTCTCCAGGATTTCATAGCCCACCGGATGCTGCATCCAGGAATGGGTGGCAATGATGAGGAATCCACTGGCCCAGGAGCCTATAAACACCATCAGACCGGCCACAAAGTGAAGCTTATGGCCTAATAACTTCTCCCCGAAAATAAACATCCCCAGGAAGGAGGATTCCAGAAAGAATGAGAACATACCTTCCATGGCGAGGGTTTGGCCGATAATGCCGCCCGTGAGTTCGGAGAACTTGGCCCAATTGGTGCCGAATTGAAACTCCATCGGAATGCCCGTTACTACACCCATGGCAAAGTTTAAGGCAAAGATCTTCATCCAGAACTTAGCCGCATCGTTATAATGCAACATATTTGTCCGCAGGAACTTCCATTTGAAATAAACAATCATTAGGGAGAGTCCCATGGTTAACTGGGGGAAGAGGTAATGGAATGTTATGGTAAAGGCAAATTGAAGCCGATTATAGAGAATCATGTCTTCCATAGCAAACATAGGGTTTAATTAATGCTTCCTAAAGCTATGGCCTTTTTGCCTGAATTACAAACCTATAGCGGGATATTACAAGTTTTTATCCGAATAGTACCATGAATTAAAATGATGATAACCTTTAAGAAATATAGCTACTCCTCTTCCAGAAATTTATCGTTGATTTGCTTGTTTGCCTTAGCTCCCAATACCTTTAAGGACTCTACTTTCCGAATTACATTCCCCGATCCATGTGCGAGTTTCTTCATGGCCTCCTCATGCTTAGCACCCGTCCGTTGGATTAAGGTTTGCAGCTGATCCATATCTTCCAGGAATCCTACAAACTTATCGTAGAGTAAGCCGGCCTCTTTGGCAATTTCCAGCACATTTCTATTCTGTCTTTCCTGCTTCCAGATGCTGGCGATAGTGCGTAAAGTGGCTAACAAGGTCGATGGGCTCACAATCACGACCCGCCTGTCCCAAGCATCCGAGAACAGCTCGGGCTTATAGGTTACGGCCAGGCTTAAGGAAGACTCAATGGGGATAAACAGCAAGACGAAGTCCGGCGATTGTATGTTATACAGCGCATGGTAATCCTTTGCGGAGAGGCCCTTCACATGGTTTTCAATAGACTGTATATGCTGTTTAATAAAAAGCATCTTATCTTCTTCAGTATCCGCATTTACGGCACGCTCATAAGCCACGAGGGAAAGCTTAGCATCAACCACCAAGTGCTTCTCATCAGGCAGGTTGATAATGGCATCGGGTTGCAGGCGCTTGCCTTCCGCATCAATAACGGCCGCTTGCAAGCTATACTCTTGGTCTTTCAATAATCCTGATCGCTCTAATACGCGCTCTAGGATAACCTCGCCCCAATTCCCTTGCTTCTTATTATCTCCTTTTAAGGCTTTAGCTAGGTTATTCGCCTCGTCTTTTATCTGCAAGCTTTGCTGCATCAGCTGTTCGACCACACCTTTCAATACATGCCGCTCGGCAGACTCCTGCTGATAAGACTTCTCTACCTTCTCCTCAAACTGCTTAATCTTCTCTTTCAAGGGATCCAGAATCTGATTGATATTCTGCTGATTCTGCTGCGTAAATTTCAGCGTCTTTTCCTCTAATATTTTATTGGCCAATACTTGGAATTCCGTATTAAACTGGCGTTTAATCTGCTCTATTTCCAGTTTTTGATCGGCAAACTTCTCCTGCTGGGCTTGCAGGTAGGCGTTGGTGCCCTCCAAGGTACGTTCTATGGCTTGTCGACTGTCGGTTTCCTGCTTTAGGGCTTGCTGTAGCTGCGCTTTATCCAATTCCAAGAGGCGCTCGCGTTCTTCGGCTTTCCCCAAGGCCAGTTGCCCTTGTTGCCATTGCTGTTGCAGTTGTTCATGCTGCTGTTTAGACACAGCGCGTCCATTTCGCCATAATAAATAGGCACAAGCAATCATTAATAGCAATACCAGCCCTACATACAAACTCTCCATAGCCAAAAAAATCTATTCTAAATGTTATTATTGAAGTTTCTGATGGGTTTTCCACCATAGATCCGGCATTTCTCCGGAAACCGCCAATTGATAATCCTCATAGCGGCAGGGCACTAAATAAAAGCGCTCGTTCACCGATTTAGATCCAAAATAAGGCACCTGCATCCACCAGCGATCAGACTTCTTGCTCTTCACAAAAACCAACTCGTAATCTTCCGCTTCCAATGTTGTTCTGTAAATCATGTAATTGGACTTCGGATACATAGGCGCATCTTTCTTGCGTCCGTAGTAACCATCGATAAAACACCAGATCATCTGGGCAATCAGCATCCCCGTTTGTCCCATCGGATCGAAGGTAGGATTATACTCGTAGAACCCTACGGAGGAGCATTTATCCGACATGCCGGCATACCGCGCCAGCTGACAAGCCTCATCGCCATATAGGCCATTAGGGCCTGCATTGGCATTTCCGCAGGCCTCGGAAGCACGGATAGCACCGATATCAAAGCTTACCAAATCCGCAGAACGGATAATCGGCTCTGCTTGATCTAGCTTACCCGCGAAAGCCCCCAAACGTAGCGCATTAAAGAAAAGCTTATCATACATATTGATGGACTCCTTACTTACCAAATACGTCTGATAAGCAATATTGCTCAGGTTGAAGAGGTAATCAGGCTGATGCAGGATAATATGATTTAAAAAAGTATTGGAGTTTAGGGTCGTTTGCTCGCTGTAATCCTGGTCTAAGTCGAATTTAGCATCTATGATGGCTACATCCACGCGCTGCTCTAGGTTCTCGTAGGCCATATACTGCGCGTAGGTGAGGTCATGCCCACCACCGATTACAATCGGCAGGATATCATGTTTTATTAACTCCTCCATAACCAGTTTTACGGCAATGTAAGTATCCTTAATGGTTGCACCGGCCTTAATATTACCGAGGTCCACCATTTTCACGGGGTAATCACCTTGGTACAGTTCATAGAGATAGCGACGTACTTTATCGGCACCTTTTGCGGCACCCTTATTATTTACTGCGGCCCGGTCTTCTTCAATGCCGATAAAGGCAAGATGGGGTTTATGTTCTTCCTCGAAAATCTCGGGGAAACTATCTTCGTATTTCACGATGCTGTGTCCAAACTGCGAGTTATAATAGTTCACTTCGGGGCCCAGCTCTGCCCTGGAAATGGGGGATAAAAAGTCTGCTAATGTCATATGATACGATGTTGAAGTCAGCAAAGGATGTTATTGCGACTTATTAACAAAGATGCATTTTAAAATCAGACTTTTAGTAGCCTATTTTTTCAACAAAACGTTAGCAAGTTCAATTTTCAGGAATTTAAACGGGGTAATTTCTTCGGATAATGCACGTTTAGGGGGATAAAGGACTTGCATAGGACTTTGCAATAGGTTATCTTTGAATTCAGCAATTTTCAACATTAAGTTTGACGTGATTTTAGTAACAGGAGGCACCGGATTTTTAGGATCAACAGTAATAAAACACCTTATTGACGATGGCCAGAGTGTCATTGCCTTGAAACGTGCAAACTCCATTATTCCTGCGCATCTCAAATCCTCTTCCCTGATTGAATGGGTAGATGCCGACATCACCGATTACTTTAGCTTAGCCGATCTTTTCCCGAAAATAAGTCAGGTTTACCATTGTGCGGCCAAGATTTCTTACCATCCGCAAGATGCTGCAGAAATGTTTCAAACCAATATCGAGGGCACCAAACATATCGTCAATCTGTGTCTATTGCATCAGGTACGGTTGCTACATGTCAGTTCCATTGCGGCCTTAGGCAAGAACAAACAAGGATTGCCGGTGAAGGAAAGCGATAAATGGGAGTTCCATCGCAAGATTTCCAATTACTCCATGGCAAAGTATGAAAGCGAAATGGAAGTATGGCGCGGCATTGTCGAAGGTTTGGACGCTGTTATTGTGAACCCTTCGGTTATTATGGGCGTAGGCCCGGGCGAGTTTGGCTCACGCACGATCTTCGAGCGCGTATTCAAGGGCAACAAGATCTATCCTTTAGGCAGTGTAGGCATTGTGGATGTGGACGATGTAGCCCAGATTATGCTGCAGCTGATGGCCTCCCCTATTTCCGGCGAGCGTTTTATCCTGAATGGAGCGAATATCAGCAATCAAGAGCTTTTAAATAAGATCAGCGAGCTGATGAACAAGCCGAAACCGAATATTGCTGCCAGCAGGGTGGTTTTATCGATGGCTTGGCGATTATCCAAACTGGCCTCCTATCTGAATGGGAAGCGTCCGGCACTGACCAAAGAGACAGCCCGCGCAGCCAACAGCAAACTTATGTACGACAATGGCAAAATCAGCAAGGCCTTGGGCTATACCTTCAAACCGATAGACCATACCTTGGAGGAAGTCATCAACACCTATTACGTTAAAACAAACTAAACCCCTATATTAAACGTGAAAAATTATTATATCATCGACTTCGACAGCACCTTTACTCAGGTGGAGGCACTGGACGAATTAGCACGCATTTCCCTAGAAAACAACCCCAACCGCGAAAAGATTTACGAAGAGATTGAACGCTATACCAACTTAGCGATGGAAGGTAAGATTTCCTTCCGCGAGAGCTTGGCGGGTCGTGTGAAGCTATTGGAAGCGAATCGTGACCATTTGGATAAACTGATTATGCAGTTAAAGAAAAAGGTATCCAAGTCCTTCAGTCGTAATAAAGAATTTTTCAAAGACAATTCCGAAACCGCTTGGATTGTATCCGGCGGATTCAAGGAGTTTATTACGCCGGTTGTTCGTCCCTACCATATCAAAAAAGAGAATATCTACGCCAATACGTTCAAGTTTGATGAGCAAGGCAATATTGTAGGCTACGATGAAAATAACCCCCTTTCGGATGAAGGTGGAAAGGTGAAGCTTTTGAAACAGCTGGATATCCAAGGCCGTATCTTCGGTATTGGCGATGGCTATTCTGATTTCCAATTAAAGGAATCAGGCTTAATCGAGCGTTTTTACGCCTTCACGGAGAACATCGCAAGACAATCTGTAACGGACAAGGCCGATCATATTACCCCGAGCTTTGACGAGTTCTTATATGTGAACGACCTGCCACGTGCCATCTCCTACCCTAAGAACCGCATCCTATGTTTAATTATAGGCGATGTTCCGGAGATTGCCGCTCATATTTTAAAGCGTGATGGCTTCTCCATCCGCATCAAAGATAGCTTTGAAGAAAAGTACACCAAAGATGTGGGTATGATGTTATTAGGACCGGATATCCACATTAGCGACGAGCAATTATCGCGTGCGGATAAATTAAAAACCATTGGCTTTATCGGAGATGCCAAGGGTCATATATCTAAGAGCATTTGCAATGAGAAAGGCATTGTGGTATTTGATGATAAAAAGGCGAAGAAACGGAATGCCGAGTTTATCCCGCGTCGGATGGCCGATTTCATCAACAATGGCGATACCAACCAAAGCCGCAACTTCCCGAACATGCTGTTGCCGCGCTTAACACGTGCGCACCGCTTATTGCACATTCACCGCAACGTACCGGGCATCCTGGCGCAAATCAATAAGGTGTATGCCGAGAACAACATCAATATCTTCTCGCAGTTCCTGATGACCCGTGGGGAAATTGGCTATGCGGTAACAGACATCGATGCCGCTTACGACAAAAACATGCTGAAGCAGTTGAAGCAAATCGACAACACCATAAAATTCCGAATCCTATACAAGTAAAAAAACTTAATAAGCATAAAAAAGGCTCCTAGTGAAAAACTAAGAGCCTTTTTGTTATTCTGTACTTAGTAGCATGATAGAAAAGACTTGTCTAAAAAGCATATGCTAAACTAGAATGACTAAGAATTTAATTTAGTCGATTATTTGCCATAGGCATCACAGAGAGTAAATAACGAAATTATGTAAATCATAGCTTTTTAGACAAGGTCTATTCCAAGCTGTGCTTTGTCTTTTCAACGTGGAACATCGCTTCAAATTGCCTAGCCTAGCAACAATTCTACAATTTGTAGCGGAGGTTATCTTTAGAAATAAAAAGTTTTCCCCGGAGTAAACAGCACTTGAATAGGCACATCCAAGCCATGCACGTCAGTAATGTTTTCTACCGGTTCAAAAAAAGAAAGGCCGAGTCTTTTCACATCGGGACGGCAAGCCGCAAAAAAGCGATCGTAAAACCCCTTGCCATAGCCCACCCTATTTCCCTGTTTATCTACCACCAACAAGGGGGCTAAAACTGCATCAATTTCCGACACCTCCACCTCCTCGGCACCCACAGGCTCCGGAATACCCCAGGCATTCTCTTGCAACTGCCCATCTACCTGCAACTTATAATGGCGCAGTTGATGGCTTTGAAAATCAGATACCGAGCAGAGCAGGGTAAGCTCCGGATACTGCTGCCACAGCCATTTTATAAACGGCCAGGTATTGTATTCTTTAAACTTTTCAATCGGCAGGTAAACATGCAAGGTACGAAGAGCCGACCAATCGTAGGCTTGCAGCTGTTGCAATAGCGCCAGATCCAATTGCTGCAGCTCCGCCGCTGTCAAGGCGTTCCGCTGGGCTTTATACTGATTACGCAGGGTTTGTTTCTCCATGATGATCCAAAAAAAACGGCCTTGAAGCAGAGCGCTATCAAGACCGTATAATCAACCTAAACCTAATATTATTTTACACGTTCGATGTAATCACCGGTACGTGTGTCCACTTTCACTTTATCGCCTTGATTAATAAATAAAGGCACACGGATTTCCACGCCAGTTTCCACGGTTGCATTTTTCAATGCGTTGGTAGAAGTATCTCCTTTTACCGCAGGTTCTGTATAGGTAATTTCCAATTCCACACTGGTAGGTGCTTGCGCCATAATAGCTTCTTCACTTTCAAAGGCTACAATTACGTTCATTCCCTCTTTCAAGAAACGTGCCGTATCGCCGAAAAGAAGTTTCGGAATATTAAATTGCTCGTACGTATCGTTATCCATCACCACAAAGAAATCACCGTCTTCATATAGGTATTGATAGTCATTTGTCTCTACGCGCGCAATTTCAACCTCCTCATCGGTTCTAAATCTATATTCAACCAATTTACCGGTTTTCACATTACGCATTCTTGCTTGATAGAATGCACGTAAGTTTCCAGGAGTACGGTGGATAAATTCCTCAACCGTTACTAACTCACCGTTAAAACGTAGGACATTACCATTCTTTACATCTGAAGCTTTTGCCATAGTCTATAATAATTATTGGTCACAAAAATAAAAAAAGAAAGGCACATTGCCTATTTATAATCCATTATTTCAAGATATTCATTGCAGATGGCATACTCATGTTCTTGATTGGAGCCAATGATGACCAAGCGGTCTTTGCTGCAGGCTTCCAACAGCTGTAGGTACCATTGTTCACCGGCCTTATCCAGGTTACTGGTAGGTTCATCCAGAAACAATAAGGAGCTGGAGGAACAACAGGCCAGCACTAATTTAACCCGCTGTTTCATTCCGGAAGAGAAATAACGGATTTCCTTATCGAGGATATGCTTTTCGAAACCCAACCATTCTTTAATGGCGGTTTCGTCCATACCGGGCAAATACGATTTAAACTGAAAATGAAAGGCGATGAGTTCATTCAAGGTGAATTCCTCAATCAGCTCCACATAGGGAGCAGCCATGCTAATATGCTGATAAATATCTTCTACCGCCAGGGTATTGCCGCCTACCTGGTAGGTTAGCTTTCCCTCACTGGGGGTTAAAGAGCCCATGAGCACCTTTATTAAGGTGGATTTCCCCGATCCGTTAGGGCCCAAGATGGCGTATCGGTTTTGAACGGAAAAGGTATAATCGATATGTCTAAAAATCCATTCTCGATTATACCTTCTACCAATGTCTTGTAAAGTTATATTCAAATAAACAGGTAATTATAGTTACATACTCGATTTGCCTTGTCCAAATCCTTTGACTACACCACGGTTGGATGCTCGCACGAATCCTAAAATTTCATCGCGCAATTCCGTTGCTTCAAATTCAGCTTCCACAATGTCCAATGCTTTCCCCAGGTTACTGTGTTGTACGAATAAAACACGGTAGATGTTCTGGATCTCATTGATCTGCTCATTGCTGTAGCCTCTTCTGCGCAATCCAACGGAGTTGATGCCTGCATAAGAAATTGGCTCGCGCGCCGCTTTGATGTATGGAGGCACATCTTTACGCACCAAGGTACCGCCGGTTACAAAAGCATGCGATCCGATCTTACAAAACTGATGCACGGCCACCATACCAGCAAGCACCACATAATCGCCAACGGTAATATGGCCAGCTAAGGTGCTGGAGTTGGAGAAAATACAGTTATCGCCAATGATACAGTCGTGTGCAATATGGCTATAGGCCTGAATCAAACAGTTCTTGCCGATTACGGTTTTATACCGATCTTTTGTTCCGCGGTTAATGGTTACACACTCGCGGATGGTGGTATTATCACCAATCTCCGCGGTTGTCACCTCGCCTTCAAATTTTAAGTCTTGGGGTTCGCCAGAAATTACAGCGCCCGGAAATATCCGGCAGTTTTTCCCGATCCGTGCGCCATTCATAATGGTCACGTTGGAACCGATCCAAGTGCCTTCACCAATTTCCACATCTTTGTGGATGGTGCTGAAGGGTTCTATTACGACATTCTGGGCTATTTTTGCCTCAGGATGTATGTATGATAAGGGTTGAATCATGTTTACTTACTATTATCCTTTTACCTTCACTATTTGAGCCATCAGCTCTGCCTCGCTAACCACCTTATCACCGACCATTCCAACACCCTTCATCCGTGCAATACCACGACGGATAGGCTCTAATAGCTCACAGCTGAAGATAACGGTATCACCGGGAACAACCTGATTTTTAAAGCGTGCGTTTTCGATTTTTAAAAACAGGGTTAACCAGTTCTCAGGATCAGGCACCGTATTTAACACCAATATACCGCCTGTTTGCGCCATGGCTTCAATTTGCAACACCCCTGGGAACAAGGGTGCGCCTGGGAAATGCCCCATAAACAAGTCCTCGTTCATGGTTACATTTTTCAAACCAATAACATGGGTTTCCGACAGTTCCAAGATCTTATCGATCATCAGGAACGGTTGGCGATGCGGCAAGATGTTCATAATCTGCACCGTATCATATACAGGAGGCGTATTTGGGTCATACACCTTTACGTTTTTCTTATTTTTCTCGCGTTTAATTTGCGCCTTAATGCGTTTGGCAAAGGCCACATTCGCCGCATGCCCCGGACGTGCCGCCATGATATGGCCTTTAATTGGTTTCCCAACCAAGGCTAAATCGCCAATCATATCCAATAGTTTATGACGGGCCGGCTCGTTCTGATGGCGTAGGGAAATATTATTCAAAATACCTTCCTGGGCTACTTGAACACGTTTATGAAATAAATCTTGTAGTTTTTCCAATTCGTTGTCCTCTACTTCTTTATCTACTATAACGATCGCATTGGACAAATCGCCACCCTTAATTAAATTTTGGCTCACCAAGGCTTCCAATTCGTGTAGGAAACAGAAGGTACGAGAAGAGGCAATTTCTTTACTGAACTCATCGATATTGCTGATGGAAGCATGTTGGCTTCCCAATACCGGCGAGTTAAAATCAATCATACAGGTAATGCGGTAGCCATCTACCGGCATCGCCACGATTTCTACCCGATTCTCTGGGTCGTTGTAATGAATATTGTCAGTTACCTCGAAAAAGTCGCGATCTGCATCTTGATCTTGGAATCCTATTTCTTGAATTTTTTCAATGAAAATGGCAGAACTACCATCTAAGATGGGCACTTCCGGGCCATCGATTTCAATTAGCACATTGTCTAATTGCAAGCCTACCAAGGCCGCCATCAAGTGCTCAATGGTACTTACGGAGGCGCCGTTTTGTGAAATCGTTGTTCCACGTGCCGTATTGGTTACATTGTCAGCATCTACATTCACGGTAGGTTGGCCATCAAGATCCACGCGTTTAAATTTATACCAGTGGTTTTCTGGCGCTGGTTTCAACGTAAGGTGCACCTGTTTTCCAGTGTGCAACCCAACGCCTGAAAATTCGACATCGGATTTGATGGTTCTCTGTTTAACGTTCATATCTAACATTAGTGATTTGCGTAATTCGGGTAAAGTTAGCTATTATTTTTATCTTTTAATTGCTTTTCAAGCTCCGCTAAACGGCGTTCCATTTCCGGTAATTTAGAATAAAGCACCTGAGAACGAAGCTCATTATTATATGGAAATGCAGGGCTCCCCCCCCATTTTTTATTTTCTTCTACTAAGGATCTGTTCACCCCCGATTGGGCTTGCACTTGGCTACCTTTGGCAATATGAATATGGCCAACAACACCCACTTGGCCACCTAGCACCACATGCTCGCCGATTTTGGTACTGCCGGATACCCCGGTTTGTGCCGCAATCACCGTATTCCGTCCAATCTCCACGTTATGGGCAATCTGAATCAGGTTATCCAATTTTACACCCGTTTTAATCACGGTAGAACCCATGGTCGCCCGGTCTACAACCGTGTTGGCACCAATCTCTACAGCATCTTCGATAATCACATTCCCGATTTGCGGAATCTTATCATAGGTACCATCTTCTTTTGGCGCAAAGCCAAAACCATCGCTACCGATTACAACGCCGGCATGCAGAATCACAGATTTGCCGATCACACAGTCTTCATAAATTTTAGCACCCGGATAGATAACCGATCCATCGCCAATTTTCACTTGATCGCCGATGTACACCTGCGGATAGATCTTCACGTTATTTCCAATTTGAACGTTCTTCCCGATATAGGTGAAAGCACCGATGTACAAATTCTCGCCAAGGCTGGCCGTTTCATGAATCTGCACACATTCTTCTATCCCTTTGCGGTCGTTCCGCATTTCATGGTACAGCTTTAAGATCTCGGTAAAGGAAGTGTAGGCGTTTTTTACGCGGATAAGCGTCGCTTTCACGGGTTTTTGCAGCACCAATTCCTCATTGACCACAATAATGCCCGCTTCTGATTGGTAAATAAACTGTTCGTATTTTGGATTTGCCAAAAACGTAAGACTCGAAGAACTTGCTTCTTCGATTTTGGAAAGTGTATCTACCATAACGGCAGGATTTCCCTCGACCTTTCCTTGTAATAATGTTGCTATCTGCTCAGCGGTGAATTGCATTCGGTGATTATGTATGTATTAATTGTTAACAAGTAGCTCCGATTGGACATAGCCAATTTCTTTCGGATAGGTTAGCGCATATTTCTCCACGCGTTTAGCCAGGGCCTCGATATTAGATAAGTCGGATGCTTCGGCGATATCGCAGAGGCGTCCATCCTTTTCCAATACCCGGATACTGTTTATCGAGGAATCGTATGCACTGTTCCCAACAACTTGCTCATATAAATAATAGCCCAGATCTGCTTCCTCAATGCCGAATCGCTGCATGATCTTTTCCTTTAATAGCGCCAAATAGGCCTTATCAAACGGCTTATTGCTCATTTCCGTACGGAATAACTCCCGACGGATAATCTTCGAGCACAATAAGCTTAGGATGGGATCTGAATGGTTTGCCCAAATTTTAATGGCCGACATAATGTCGGTATCATCCAGTTGGGTAAACCAAGCTAAGTGCGATTCGTCAAGAAGAAAAGTCTCCTTGCTAATATGATGTTTTAAAAAATGATCTAAGGCCGGCGTGGCAAATAAATTTACCCCTTTGTTGCTCAACTCTTTCGCGCGTGCCAAAGCCTTTATCATCATCTGCTCGGCAGTGATGACGGTTTTATGTAAATAAACCTGCCAGTACATCAGTCGGCGGGCAATTAAAAACTTCTCTACAGAATAGATCCCCTTGCTCTCCACAACCAACTCGTTGTCTTTTACATTCAACATTTTGATGATGCGATCGAAGGAAATCACGCCTTCTGAAACGCCGGTAAAGAAACTATCCCGGTTCAGGTAGTCCATCCGGTCGGTATCCAGTTGGCTCGAAACCAATTGATGTAAGAACTTCCGATGGTATTTATCGTTAAAAATGGTAATGGCCAGGCTCAATCGCCCTTCAAATTCCGCGTTTAACTTCGCCATCAGTAAGGCCGAGATAATCTCGTGCGAAACACCCTCCACCAAGGTATGTTCCAAGGAATGCGAAAAAGGGCCATGCCCCACATCGTGTAATAAAATAGCGGCTAAGGCGGCTTCCTCTTCGGCCTCCGAAATCTGCACGTCCTTTCCACGCAAGGTCTCCACCGCTAAACTCATCAGGTGCATGGCGCCGATAACATGTTGGAACCGGGTGTGCAGGGCACCTGGATATACCAAATGGGTCATACTGACCTGCTTGATATAACGTAAGCGCTGAATAAACGGATGTTGAATCAGGTCATAGATGAATCCGGACGGGATTGTAACAAAACCGTAAACAGGATCATTTATAATTTTTTTCTTATTCAACCGACTAATAACTAGCTGCTTATCAAACCTAAAAACGTATGTTAACTTAATATTTCTAGGCTAAGATACGTGCAAAGATACATAGATGGTACTTAATTAATGTTAAAAAAAAACCAAAAAAAGTCTGTTTTTACCACAATTACCTATATCCTGGTAAATATAATCTATAATCAGCTGAAATGCAGGGAATGGAAGTAGGGCAAACGTTACAAGAAAATAAATAAAACAGCCCGCAAACGGCTAGCAAGGATAGACCTCATGCTTGTTAAGAAATTCCTTACATACGAATTAAATTTTCAATAGCCAGGAATCGCTTTGACGATGATTTTTTAATTTCTCCCTATAATAGCCTACACAATAATGTTAAGCAAGGTTAATATTCCCGATTCACTGAGAAAAAAGCCTTAAATTAGCCCATAGCAATCAACCCTTTTATGCAGAAAATACATATACTTTGGGCCGATGATGAAATTGAGTTCTTAAAACCTCATATTCTCCTGTTGGAACAAAAAGATTATAAAGTTAAAACCGTAAACAATGGTGCCGATGCCGTCGATGCGTTCAAGAATGAACCCTTCGACCTGGTGTTCTTGGATGAAAATATGCCCGGCTTAACCGGCTTGGAGACCCTGAACATCTTAAAATCGATAAACCCTTCCATTCCTACCGTCCTCGTTACTAAAAATGAAGAGGAACATTTGATGGAGGATGCCATAGGCGCTAAGATTGACGATTACCTCATTAAACCAGTCAATCCGAAGCAGATCCTGATGACCATCAAAAAGTTTACGGAGAATAAACGCTTAATCAGCGAGCGTACGTCCATGGCCTACCAACAGGATTTCCGACAGTTGGGTATGCGCATGAACGACGACCTGAACTACAGCGAATGGGTGGAGGCCTATAAAAAATTGCTCTATTGGGAGCTTTCCTTGGAAAAACTGGAAGACGCCGGCATGCATGAAATCCTAACCATGCAGAAATCGGACGCCAACCTGTTGTTTTCCAAATTTATCGAGAAAAACTACCTCAACTGGATGAAAAATCCGGAAGAAGGCCCTATCCTATCGCATCAGCTCTTTAAAAAGAAGGTTTTCCCAAAATTAGATCCGGAGAAACCTACCTTCTTCTTTTTGATCGATAACCTACGCTACGACCAGTGGAAGATCATCAACGAGGTGATCTCCGACTATTACCGCGTGGAAGAAGAAGACAGCTATTACAGTATTCTGCCAACGGCAACCCAATATGCGCGGAACGCCATTTTCTCGGGACTTACCCCCCTGGAAATGGAGAAACGCTTTCCTAAAGAATGGCAAAATGATGAAGAAGAGGGCGGCAAAAACCTCTATGAAGACGTATTCTTAGCCGACCAGATCAAACGCCTCTACCGCCGCGACATCAAGCACAGCTATACCAAGGTGATTACCCTGGAGCAGGGCCGCGATGTATTGGAGAATATCAACAAGCATATGCAAATCGACCTGAACGTATTTGTCTATAACTTTGTGGATATGCTTTCCCATGCCCGTACCGACATGGCCATGATCCGCGAACTGGCGAATGATGAAGCCGCCTACCGCAGCTTAACCCTCTCCTGGTTCGAGCACTCCCCGCTATTGGAGGTATTGAAGTGGTTATCGCAGCGTAATGTCCGCGTCATCATCAGTACCGACCACGGCACCATCCGCGTCCGCAAACCCAGCAAGATTATCGGCGACAGAAATACCAATACCAACCTGCGCTATAAACAAGGTAAAAACCTCAACTTTATCGATAAGGATGTGTTTATCATCAAAAACCCACTGGAAGCACAGCTGCCAAGGGTGCACGTAAGCTCGACATTCGTATTCGCGAAGGAAGATACTTATTTTGTGTATCCTAATAACTACAACCATTTTGTGAATTACTTCAGCGGCACGTTTCAGCATGGCGGCGTTTCATTGGAGGAAATGATTATTCCTTTTATTACGTATAGCCCGAAGTAGGGCTTAGTATTTAGTATTTAGTAGTTAGTAGTTAGACCGTTTTGGGAGGAGAAGAATGGAAGTGCTGTCTTAGTGCTGTCATCGTGCTGTCATCGTGATCGGAGTCGAACGACTGGTACGTCAGTGCAATAATAAATGTTTAATTAGTTCATTACCAATGATTTAAGCACTGGTGATTGTATTGACGTACCAATGGTTCGACTCCGCTCACCATGACATCCCTCGCCACAATGCGGTACAAGCGTGCCGCAGTTTATTAGCAAAGTGTGCCGTAGTTTGCTAGCATAGCGTACCGTAGTTTATAAGCAAAGCTTAACAAACAATGCCACTCCATGTCATCACCTTCCAATAAATTTTGCAAACCTTTTACCCTCCCACGATGGCAGCACAGGCCACTACGCAATACAAAGCGGTCTAACTACTAACTACTCCATACTAAATACTATTCTCCCCCCTTTCTCACCCCTTTCTCACCCGTATCAATCCCCTTTGCAAAGGGCTAAACAAGGGAAGTGAAAAGGCGCTAAAAATACCTTCCAATGCAAATAAGCAAAAGCAATTCAACAGAAACCATTGCCTTGTTTTTTCCTCATTAGAAATCCTTATTTTTGGGCATGGAATATCAGGTAAACAGTTTAGAGGAGCTGCCGGCAGCGGCGGCATGGTTATTATCGGCGAAGCCGGAGGCTCGGATTTTTCTTTTTCAGGGAGCCATGGGCGCTGGCAAGACCACGTTTATCAAGGCGCTATGTGCGCAGTTGGGTGTTGTTGATAGCACCTCAAGCCCTACCTTTTCCATTGTCAATGAATACCATGCCCCCAATGGGCCGGTTTATCATTTCGATTTCTACCGCTTGAAAGATGAACAGGAAGCCTTAGACCTGGGCTATGAGGAGTATTTCTACTCGGGCAACTACTGTTTTGTGGAATGGCCGGAGAAAATTCCAAGCTTATTACCGGAGGAAGCTGAAATTATCCAAATACATTTGACTGAAAATCAGGGCCGCAGCATAAAAATCATTTAATTTTCTTTTTCGGTGCAACCTCGCGGAACCTTCCGGCGTCTTACCTATAAAACCGAAACAATTGGAACCAGGAAAAGTATTACATATTTGGGATCGCTGTAAACAGAACGATCGAAAAGCACAAGCTGAATTGTATCAGCTGTACGCTTCCAAAATGTATGCTGTTTGCCTCCGATATGCTCGGGACAACTTTGAAGCCGAAGATATGCTTCAACAAGGATTTATAAAAGTATTTAATAAGGGTGCCCAATTTGAAGGCACCGGCGTTCTGGAAGGATGGATCCGACGGATTATGGTAAACACGGCCATTGAGACCTACCGTAGACATAAAATAACCTTTGTTTCTGTGGAGTCTGAAGCCGCCGTCAGCACCGCTGACAGCAGCCATTTTTCCCTAGGTCATATGGACTACAAAGACCTGTTAAAATTAGTGCAGGAATTGCCCATCGGCTACCGTACGGTATTTAACTTATATGCCATTGAGGGCTATAGCCATCGGGAGATTGCCGAGATGTTGAACATTTCAGAGGGCAATTCGAAGTCACAATTATCGAGAGCCCGTGCTTGGCTTCGAGAACGCATTTTAAAAATGGAGGAATTAGGCATATGAAAGATCAAGAAATAGACGATCTCTTTGCTAAGGGGTTGAAGGACGCGGAGAGCCCTGCGCCGGCTGGCTTATGGGCGAAAATAGAAGCTGAACTTCCGCCAACGGAAGCAACAGCGAAGAAGCCGCTGGTTTTGTGGCGTTATTTTGCTGCCGCAGCCGTGTTATTGTTGTGTTTGGGCATTGGCTTCCGCTTCTTTGATGCCGCCGACCCTAACCTGCAAGCAGAAGGCAAAGCAAAACTTGCTCAGGCGGAAGTAACCGAACCGGCGATATCGACCCCTCCACAGGAAGCTCCTGTTGCAGCTGCAGCATTGAAGCCGGATGTTCCACAGGAAACGACAGTCAAAAAGAAAACAGCAGCAAGCAAGCCGGGTATCGTACAGCTGGCCAAGCAGGAAAGCAAACCTGAAGTTACCCCTGCTGCCCTTGCACAGGTGGAAACCCCTAGGATAAACCATACCGCGCCTTTGGAAGCCGTGCTGGTGTTGTTGGATATTACTCCGGAAGAAAGCTTAAATTCGACTACAGCAGCAGCTATGGCGGAGGTGAAACCCATACAGCCACTCGTTAATATTATTGAAAACGAAGAGCTGATGTATGCCCAACAGGCGAAGGAAGAGAAAAAACCGCGGCAAAGTCTATTGACCAAGGTGTTAAATGGCATTGCCGGAAACATCAACCTTGGACCAAGCGATGTGCAGTTTAGCAACGATGAAGAAGGAAATATCCGCATTGATTTAACAAAAAGTTTAGCACGTAATAGAAGATAATACATGAAATTAAAAATGAACCTTTTTGCTGCCCTGCTCCTATGTTTAGGCATGCAGGTAGCTCAAGCCCAAATCAGCATCAAAACCGAGGCTAGCACAGACTCTACCGATAAAAAGAAAAGTGCAAGCATCGACATCAACATCGGCAAAGATGATGAAACCGAAGCCAAGAAGATCCGCTACCCGCGGTCCTTCGGCGGAATTACCTTCACCCGGGTGGATTGGGGTTTCTCCAGATTGGTAGATGACGGTAGTTTTACCCTATCGGAAGGGAACAAATTATTGGATTATAAGAAGGCTTCGAATTTCGGCTTTGACGTGGCCCAGTTTGGTGTACGCTTTAGCGATGTGTTCAAAGTCTATGCTTCGGCCGGTTTCGAGTGGAACTACCTGCGCCTGGAACACAATGTGCTACTGCAACAAGATGTAACGCCTTTAACTTTTGAGCCTTTAGACGATGATTCAGGCTATAAGAAGAACATTTTCACGTCTACTTACCTGCGCCTGCCCTTGACTTTTGAGCTGCGTAGCCATCAATTAGCCAATGGGAAACGCTTAAAATTTGCCTTCGGTGCGATGACTGGTGTTTTGCTGAAAGGTACCCAGCGCTTGAAAAGCAAGGAATTTGGCAAGCAGAAATATAAAGACACCTATAATTTAGAGACCTTTCAATACGGTGGTTTTGCCCGTATTGGCTATGATAACTTCGGCTTGTTTGCCAAATATTATATGAACGATATGTTTGAAAAAAGCCCCGATCAAAAAGGTTTAAGGAACCTTGCCTTCGGCTTGACGCTTGGTTTTTAATAGCAAATTCAAAATCTAAAACGTACTTTTGTGTCGGGTTGCATAAGCCCGACATTTTTTTTATGAGTCAGAAAGCTACTTCTTGTCAATACGTTTTTTCCGATGTTCAACAACCTAACCTCCCCCTTATTCATGGGCAGGATGTGTCCTGCATATTTGAAGGCAAGGAAGCCGTTGTGGCGCTGAACAAGGTGAACTTTGGCATTGAGGAAGGAAAAATAACGGCTATTATTGGCGAGTCTGGATCGGGAAAGAGCACCTTGCTACGGATTATCTACGGCCTATTGGAGCCTGCCAGTGGCGAGGTTCGCTATCGTGGCTGGTTAGTGCCAACCAGAAAAGATAAACTGATTCCGGGTCACGACGCCATGAAGCTGGTTTCTCAAGGGTTCGACGACTTAAACCTCTACGCCAAAGTTTGGGATAATGTAGCCTCCCAATTGCCCAATACAGACCTGGAGCGTAAAAGACTAAAAACGGAAGCCGTATTAGCCAAATTGCGGATTGACCATTTAGCGCAAAAACGTGTGGCCGACCTAAGTGGAGGTGAAAAACAACGCGTCGCCATTTGCCGGGCCTTGATTAACGATCCGGAAGTATTGCTGATGGATGAACCTTTTAATCAGGTGGACGCGGCCTTTCGTGACGATTTACAACAAGATATTCAGCAGATTGTGGCGGAGACCGGCTTAACGGTTTTACTGGTATCGCATGACCCTGCGGAAGTGTTGGCGATGGCAGATTACCTCATTGTGATGAAAAATGGTCTTATTGTAGACCAAGGGAATCCACATGATTTATATTACCGGCCAAAGAATCCTTATACCGCGCGTTTATTAGCGAAAAGCAATGTCCTTACGCCGGAACAAGCGGCCGTTTTAAAGTTGGAATCGCAACAGCTCATTGCCATCCACCAGGAGTTTGTGCACTGGCAAGAAGCCGAAGATGGGGCCTTTTGGATTAAGGATTTCCGTTTCCGTGGCATGTTTACGGAAGTAATTCTGGGTAATGCGCAATTGACCCTGCATGCGTTGCAGTATCCGGCGGCAGAGGTCAAAAAAAATACGAGAATTGACATTCTCGTATCTGCTGTACATTATTTTGAAGCCTAGGCTTTATTCCGCTAAAATTTACTGACCTGATTCAGCCAGTTTAACATAGCCTCAAACCAATCGCGCTTATCGGTTTTATTATACATCCCGAAGCCATGCCCCCCTTCTTCATAGGTAAAGATCGTATTCTCCACCTTATTTTTCTTTAAGGCCTCCTGATAACGATAGGAGTTTTCAATAGGCACTCCTTTATCGTCTTTGGCACTCATTAAAAAGGTTGGCGGCGTATTTTCATCCACCTGCAATTCGGTAGAGAATAGGCTTAAGTCTTCCTCTTTAAAATCGGGGCCTATTAACTTGGTCTTAGAACCCTTGTGGGTAATGGCCTCATCCATGGATATCACCGGGTAGCATAATACCGAGAAACTAGGCCTTAAATTGGTATCCTTTAAGGCTTGGGTTTGGGGCTTATCATATAAGGTTGATAAGCTGGAAGCTAAGTGTCCACCTGCCGAAAAGCCCATGACCACCACCCTTTTCCCTGGATTTTCTCTTTTTATGGTGCGTATGGCATATTGCGCATCTTGCAAAGGACCAAAGCGTTTATCTTTCATGGTTTCCACCTTGGGCAGGCGATAGAACAACACGTAGGCATCATAGCCTAAACCATTTAAGCGGTTGGCCACATCATGGCCTTCATGGTTGATGGCCACATTGGCATATCCACCACCGGGGATAATAAGAAAGACAAAATCTTTATCGCCTTTTTCTGCGGCATGCACATACAATTTCGGAATATCCACTTCCGCCAGTTCCGCAGTGGGATGGGTAGCCCCGGGAATGATCTTCCCTTCATACAAAGGTTTCATTTCGCCTACATCTTGGGCAAATGCCGTACTCGATACTAGCATAGTAAGAATAAAAAATACGTTTTTCATGGGTTATAGGTTGGCCATCACAATGAGATCAAGATCTTTGCATGGCAGGTTAAATTTTTCGCTCATATCCTTATTGGTCAAATTACCATGGTAGAGGTAAATGGCACTACGGATTCCCTGATGTGCCCAAATCAAACTGTTCATCCCCCCCAGTTCGCCAATTTCCAACAGGATTGGCGTAAAGATGTTCGTTAGGGCGTAAGTAGCGGTTCGCGCCACCCGAGATGCAATATTCGGCACGCAATAATGGATGACATCGTATTTTTTGAAAACAGGTTTATCGTGATTGGTGACTTCGGAGGTTTCAAAACAGCCCCCCTGATCGATACTGACATCGATTAACACCGAATTCGGCTTCATTTTAGAGACTGTATCTTCAGATATTAAACAAGGTGTTCGCCCATTTCTGGCCCTCACGGCACCGATGACCACGTCGCAGGTACGCACCGCCTTGTTCAGGATGATGGGTTGAATCAGCGAAGTAAAGACCCGGCTACCGACATTATTCTGTAGCCTTCGTAAACGGTATACCGAACTATCAAATACTTTTACCTGCGCCCCCAAGGCGATGGCGGTTCTGGCGGCAAACTCACCCACCGTACCGGCACCAATAATCACCATTTCTGTTGGCGGCACGCCCGTAACACCACCTAACATCAGCCCCTTGCCATCGAAGACATTGCTGAGGTATTCTGCCGCAATTAATACGGAAGTTGCGCCGACAATTTCACTCATGGCACGCACCACCGATAGGTGGCCACCTTCGTCTTGCAAGTATTCATAAGAAAGGGCGGTAATTTGCTTTTTCATCAAGGCCTTCAACACATCAACTTGCATAAGCGAGGGTTGCTGCGAGCTGAAGAGCACTTGCCTGTTTTTCATGAGTTCTACCTCTTTTAAGGTAGGGCTTAATATTTTAATAATAATTTCGGCCTTAAACACCTCCTTTACGTCATACACAATTTGTGCCCCTTGTTCGCTGTAATGGTGGTCTTGAAAGTTGGATTTGTTACCGGCTCCACTTTCTAAGATGACCTCATGGCCATTTTCAACAAGCAGCCCCACCGATAAGGGGGTTAAGGCGATTCTATTTTCTTGAAAAGAGGTTTCTTTGGGTATGCCGATGGTCAATCTTCCTTTTTTCCTTCCCGTTTTCAGCATGGCTTCTTGTGGTTGCAACACGCCTTGCTGAGCTATCTTCGAAACGTTTATCATTTAAAAATTAATATATTAAGCTAAAAATAAGGATTATTATTACAAAAAAGCAGGGCTTTAGGATTATATTTGTTAATAAATTAAAGAAAAGAGTACATAAAATTATCGTAAGTTTGCTATCTAACCTATAACGATGAAGATATTAAAACCACTGAATCATATCAGGATTGTGCCGAGATGGATCATTTTCATGTTTGATATCGCTGTATCAGCCATTGCCTTTATCTTTGCCTATTCCCTGTACAATGATTTTAAACTCGATGCCTTTTCGGAGTTAAGTTTTGCGACTTCCTTCCTGTTTTGCATCGTGCTGACGGCGGTCTCCTTTTGTGTTTTCCGGCTGTATAGTGGCATTGTACGCTATACCTCAGCGGTAGACTCGATCCGGATCCTGTCGACCATTGTCTTTACTTCCATCATTATGTTTTTGGCTAAGTTGGTGTTTATTGCCTTCAGCATTCCATTAACGGTGCCTACAAACCTAATTATCATTTATTCTTTATTTGCTTTTACGGGATTGACCACCTACCGTACCTGCATTAAGATTTTCTTTCAATACACAAAGTCTACCCGTAATGGCCGTAAAAACGCCGTCGTATATGGTGCCGGCGATTTAGGTATCGCTGTAAAGCGCACCTTTGAGCACGATTTTCGTTCAGAAAAAAGCATTGTCGCTTATATTGACGATGATGAGGAAAAAATTGGTAAATCTATCGATGGTTTAAAGATTTTTTCATCAAAGGACTTTCCGCGGGTTATCGATAAGTTTGGTATTGATGAACTGATCATCGCCTCCTCCCGTATCGATATCGACACGAAGAATTCCATTATCGATCAGGCCTTAGAGCAAAACGTCAATGTATTGACATTGCCTCCGGTGAATAAAATCATGAATGGCGACTTATCGCCTAGCCAAATCAAGAAAATTAAGATCGAGGATTTGCTGGAGCGGGCGCCTATTCAGATTTCCAATGAAAAGCTGTTGGATCAGCTAAAAGGCAAGCGCGTATTGGTAACAGGCGCCGCAGGGTCTATTGGTAGCGAGATTTCAAAGCAATTAGGCCGCTATGAGCCGCAATTGATTATTCTGTGTGACCAGGCCGAATCGCCTTTGCATAACCTGCAATTGGACCTACAAGACCAGTTTAAGAACCAAATTTACCACACTTATATTGCAGACATCCGCAATGAGGATCGGATGCGGGAGTTGTTTGAGACTTTTAAACCCCATGTGGTTTATCATGCTGCAGCCTACAAGCATGTGCCGATGATGGAAAACCACCCGAGCGAAGGCGTGAAGACCAATGTTTTTGGCACCTTTTTACTATCGAATCTGGCGGTTGAATTTGATGTGGCAAAATTTGTATTTGTATCGACGGATAAAGCGGTGAACCCCACCAATGTGATGGGGGCAACCAAGCGTATCGCTGAGAAGTATGTGCAGTCTTTAAACAATTACATTACGCAGCTGAACGACGAGAGGGGCACCAAGTTTATTACCACCCGCTTTGGGAATGTATTGGGCTCGAATGGTTCGGTGATTCCGCGATTTAAAGATCAGATTGAAAAGGGCGGCCCGGTTACTGTCACCCATCCGGATATTACGCGTTATTTCATGACCATTCCGGAAGCCTGCCAACTGGTATTGGAAGCCGGCAACATGGGGCATGGTGGCGAGATTTTCGTTTTTGACATGGGCAAATCGGTGAAGATTGTAGACCTGGCCAAGAAGATGATTAAACTATCTGGGCATACGCCATTTAAAGATATCGAGATTAAATTTACAGGCTTACGTCCGGGTGAGAAGCTCTATGAAGAATTGCTGAACGACCTAGAAAACACCGTAACCACCCACCATGAAAAGATTATGATTGCCAAAGTGCGCGATAATGATTTTGACCTGGTTAAAAACGAAGTGAAGAACCTTTCCAAAGCCTTGGATTCCCATAACAACATGAACATCGTGCGGCAGATGAAAGTGATGGTGCCGGAATTCAAAAGTCAGAACTCCATCTATGAACAATTAGATAAGGAGATTCTAGAAGCCGTGAACAGCCCAACCTCTTAAATATTTTTGTTAATTTATTGCAAGTATTCTTTAAAAGTGTATTTTTGCGTTCCGTAATCTATTAAAACTAAGAATGTCACAAAATAAACAGTCTGTTTCTTCAGCAAACATTGCAGGTACGAAGAAATCCTTTTTCCAAGAAAACGAGAAGAGTATCATCTTTATCGTTGCAGGTATTATTGTATTAATTTTATTATACATTGGTTACCAAAAGCTTTATTTGGCACCACGTGCTGAAAAAGCAGCCAACAATATGTATCAAGCGGAGCAGTTTGCTGCGATTGATTCTTTGCAGAAAAAAGCAATCGAAGGTGATGGTTCATTTGCTGGATTTAAAGAAATTGCCGATGAGTATAGCAATACAAAATCTGCAAACATTGCAAATGCTTACTTAGGCGGTTTATACCTTCGTCAGAAAAACTTCCAAGAGGCTATTAAACACTTGGAGCAGTATTCTGAAACAGGAAGCAGCATTTTAGACCCTTTAGTAATCGGTTTATTGGGTGATGCCTACTCGGAAGAGAAAATCTATGATAAAGCCGCTAACTACTACAAGAAAGCAGCTGATAAATCGGCAAACAGTTTTACGACGCCAGTTTTCTTAAAGAAATTAGGCTTAGTATATGAGGAGCTTCAAGACTATAAAAACGCTGAAGCTACGTATGAAAAGATTCGTAATGATTTCCCTGAAAGTGCTGAAGCAACCACTATTGACAGCTTCATCGCGCGTGTTCAGGCGAAACAGTAATGATAAAAATTTTATTAACTTTGAGGGCTGCCTGTAGGTAGCCCTTTTTTAGTAATTATTCAACACATATGTCTAGTAGTTTAAAAAACCTTTCTGATTTTTCTCATATCCAAGTGGGCAATGCGGCCGACCTAAAATTTGCTATTGTCGTTTCGCAATGGAACTCCCAAGTGACCGGTGCTTTATTAAACGGTGCATATGCCGGTTTATTGGCGCATGGTGCCGTTGAGGAAAACATTGAGCTGATTGAGGTTCCGGGCAGTTATGAATTGATTGCTGGTAGTGATATGGCTTTACGCAATAAGGAGCTGGATGCTGTGATTGCCTTAGGCTGTGTAATTCAAGGGGAAACGCGGCATTTCGACTTTATCTGCCAAGCTGTCGGTACGGAATTAGCGCAAGTAGGTTTAAAGCATAGCAAACCTGTTATTTTCGGGGTTTTAACCACCGACAACTTAGCGCAAGCGATGGATCGTGCTGGAGGCAAACATGGCAATAAAGGCGAAGAAGCAGCGATTACGGCCATTCAAATGGGCCTAATTCACCGTAGCCATTAATGGTATTGTTTTTGATTAATTAGTGTTATGAAGCGTTATCTTTATATATTACTGGGCTTTGTATTTGTAGGAACGACGTTCCTATCCTCTTGTGCATCCCAATCATGCGCGGCCTATAGCACTTACCCCAAAAAGAATCATAGAAACAGGTAAGACAAGGCGGGGGAGCCCTGGTTTCACTTAAAATTCATCATTATGAAACATGAGAAGCATATAGTTTACTATATCTGCCTACTTTTTATTGCAGTTAGTATGCCATGTCAAGCGCTTTTAGCCCAAACAGCTAGCATCAGCGATAAGATTTGGACGGGCATCGGCGGAAAAAGTAAATGGGACGACACCAACTACATGATGTTTACCGTTTCGGGCAATAGTAAATTTAATAGCATCAGCGCGGAACGTAAGTTCTTGCTGGATAAAAAGACGGGAGATGTGCGCTTTGAAGGAGCCATCAACAGTCAAAATGTCGTACTTCTATTTAATGTACGGAACAATAAATTAAACGGTGCCTTTAATGACAATGGTGCGCCAATAGCTACCCAAGATTTCAAGGATATTTTGGATGACTTAATCGAGCAATATTCCATGGATTTAAAAGTGCTTTCTTTACCGGTTACCTTGCTTTCTAATGCGAGTTTGAGCAACCAATCGGAAAGTAAGATTATTAATGCGGAGAAACTGAAGAAAATTGTTTTTGATAACTTCTTGGGAAAATCCGGCAGTATTTATGTGAACGAAGAAACAGGTCTGATCAAACGGATCGATATGGACAATAAAGTGTACTTGGTAAATGGCTACAAAGATATTGGTAGCGGATTGGTTTTACCGACAAGCTTTAAAGGTAGTTCAGATAGCATTTCCTATCAGAAAGTCGCTTCCTTTACGGATATGGAAAAGCAAAAGTTTAAAACGTATTAAAAAGTTAAAAGAATAGAAAAAGGCTGCCGATGGGCAGCCTTTTTTATTTGCTATCGGGCTAAGGAACGAGGTATTCACTGATCCTGCCGATACGTTGATCTTTATCCATACTGGCTATTTTCACGCGCTGTCCGGCTCTAACGGGCAGTCCATTGGTTGGGAACAACTGCGCATTGGCATTCGGGTGGGATCCATCGATGGTATAGACCAGAGCAAAGCCTGGGTATTCCATATTGGCCATGAGCTTATTGCCTACTTGTTTTAGTCCAACCGAAGGCAATCTATACTGAAAGGTTCCGGCCAGGGTTTGTAGCTTGGGTAATTCGACCCCTACCTTGCGGGCAAAAGAACCATAGGCCTTTAGAAAGGCGTCCTTATTAAATTTATGCTCGTTTTCAAACGGATAAGCTGGTCGCCAGGCACGCTCGGCCAGGGCGAAGATGCGCGGAAGGATCATGTAGTCCATACGGGCTTCATCCAATACGGTTTCTTGCCATAAAGCAGCCTTTAAACCCACTAGATTGCTCTTTCCTTTTTCCGTTAAGCGTGTTTTGGCGTTGAGGTATTCCGGTTTCAGCAAGCTTCCAGCTTCGGTATGGGCTAGGTTGGCGAAGAAATCCTCCGGCAATAAGGCGAAGGCTTGGTAAAGATCGCTAATGGATGCCCATTTTAATCCGGGTTCGCGGAAGTCGCGATCCCAAACCATATCTAGGTAGTAATTGGCGGAACTGGTGAAAATGGTTTTATAGCCTGCATTGGCTAACTTATAGGCCAGGTCTTCCTGTCCCCCACCGATGACGTTGTTCCACACATCGAGCAACATATCTAAATGGGAGAGTTTTTCATTGACGACCATGCCAGTTCCTTTATTGACCATGCCTATTTCTTCCCATCCCGCCATTTGCAGGCCTTTGGAGGCACAGATCTGCTGAATCTTTTGGATATAATAAGGCCATACCTCATATACGCTGCTGAAGCCTTCTTTGGCCATCAGGGCTTTGATCAGCGGAGACTTCTCCCAAGAACCCGCGGGAACTTCATCGCCACCCAAGGAAACGGTTTTTAAGGTCAGCCCCGCCTCGGTATACATGGCCTTAATATCATCTAACACCACATCGATAAAATGATAGACCGAAGGCATTGCCGGGTTCATCACATTATCGTCCCAGTATTGCGCGGAGCTATACTGCGACTCATCGGCCGCTTCGTATAATAAGAAGGCTTCTGCTTCGGCCTTCTTCCCTTGCTTCATCAAGCGATTATAGCGGGTTTCCATTGCCTTAATGGCTGCACGTGCATGGCCCGGGGTTTCGATTTCTGGAATAACGGTAATATAGCGAGCTGCGGCATATTTCAAGATTTCCTGGAAATCGGCCTTGCTCAAGAAGTGGCCTTTCGTGGTATTAGACGCAGAGCCATAGGCAGGCTGCAGGCTATTGCCATCGGCAAAATAGGGACTACGCACCGATCCGATCTCCGTTAATTCAGGTAGCGAGGGGATCTCCAAACGCCAGCCTTCATCGTCAATCAGGTGCAAATGCAGGGTGTTTAGCTTGTACAGCGCCATTAAATCGAGGTACTTAAGGATAACTTGCTTATCCTTAAAATTCCGCGCTATATCCATCATAAAGCCGCGATAGGCATAACGTGGCTTATCGTGGATCGTTAATGCGGGTAACTTAATGCCCATTTCGCCACTTAAAGCCTGACTTGGCAATAAGGACTTGATGCTTTGCAAGGCATAGAATGCCCCCGGGCCCTTGCCGGCCTCAATCACTAAACCCTTTTCGCTGATAGTTAACTTATATTCTTCCTCTCCGAGGTTTTTATCAAACAGCACCTTCACTTGGGCAGCCTTCTCCCCTGCTTCTACAAATTGTAGCTGCTGCAACTGCTGCGCGAATTCCTGAAAAGAAGACATTTCCCAATTGAACGCCTCATCAATAAAATAGCTGACTTCATTTTGAAGGGTTAAAGAGCCTTCCATCCGGCGGATCTTTAGGGGCGTTGGTAAAATAAGCTGGGTCGTATCGGCCTGACGCGATTCAATCTTATCGTATAAGGCTGCCAAAAACTGGCGCTGCTCTTCTGCAGAAATGCTTAAGGGAGTAATCTGCGGGTCGGCAATCGGAATCAGCTGCTTGTTGTTTTTGCGATTCTGTAAGTAAAAGCCATTCGGGGTTAAGGAAATATGTGCTATCGGATAGGGCGATTGGTAATCAATCTGCAAAGAATCTTTGCTAGCGAGTGTGGTATTCCGATTAAAATCGATACTATAGAGGTTACCATTACGATTGTGTATGCTGAAATCGCCGAAATTTCCTTCCTTAATAGGATACATGGAATTAAACCAAAGGGCATAATCTTTTAGCTGGAAAGCTTGATCGTTTTGATTGATCAGGGTAAGTTTTAAGGATAAATCGTCCTTTCCATTGTAAGAATGGCCATAATTCCACTTGATGTCAAAGTTTTGTTGCTGGGCAAAAAGGGAGGAAATCCCCGTGAACAGGAGCAGTAAACTTAGTTTATTAATTAGTTTCATATGATTTTTTCGTGAGCCTTAAAATTAAGGAAATTTGGCATGTAAACAATTTTTTAAAATTATTTTGAGAATAAGAAAGTAAATTCTATATTTGCACACCGAAAGGCAATAAGGCCCGTTCGTCTAGGGGTTAGGACGCAAGATTTTCATTCTTGAAACAGGGGTTCGATTCCCCTACGGGCTACCAGATCGAAGATCAAAACATACAAAAGCTTGCAAATTTAACGTTTGCAGGCTTTTTTGTTTTTACGGCAGGTTAAAATGTTCAGAAATTCGCAAACTCTATGGATCAAGCTGAATTCTTGGAGGGAAATAGTAATAATTTCCTAGTTTAGCATCTTTAAAGCCGTAATCCCTTTCAAGACGCCGAATGTAAATTACTATCCTTATTGAGGACTGAAGGCCTTTGAGAATACTTTAAGATTTAGAAATAGATCAGTTGACAATCAACTGCACATTTATTTAGATGAACACAATATCCCTTCATTAGTTATGAAAACAGAAAGCTAGCGACCAACGGGCTTATGCCTTCCATCTCGATTTTTAATCGGTGAAAATCCAAAATACTCCTTAAAAGCATGGCTAAAACTAGAATGGTTAGCATAGCCTACATGGTAAGACACCTCGCTTACCGACATCCCCTCCAATAGAAGTCTGCGGGCTTCTAGCATCCGACATTTTTGCAAATAGCTGAAAATAGTGGTACCAAACATGCGCTTAAAACCATATTTTAGCTTCTGTTGATTTGTTCCGCAAAACCGCGCGAGTTCTTCAATACTCTTGGGCTTTGCCAAATTGTTTTCGATATATTTCTTTGCTTCATGGATATGTTCTACATCGGTTGGAGAGAGTTCTTTTTGAGCATAAACACCAATATTTGACATAAAATAAGATAATTCAATTTGTAGTGAAAATAATTCCTGAACCTTGCTTTCCAGGTAGATTTTACGAGTAAACCCCTCGAACGGGCAATTCAGTATTTGACTAATGACCTCCTGCATAGCAGGCGTGATATGCATGGCTTGTGGATAGAGCATACAGGGGCGTTGCTGATCGAAATCATCCAGAAACCGATCTAACAATGGACTCTCCCCGAGCCATTTCCTAACATAATTAAGCGATAAATGGATATCGAATGTTTTAAAAGACTGGCCTTTGCTAAAGTCTACAAACCCGCTTACCCCATTAAGTCCAAAGATATTATGACGCATACCATCTACTGTTGTCTGAAACCTACTGTTCTCTCCCATCCAAATGCTGGAGTCAAAATTGAAATGCATTTCAATCAAGGGCTCCATCAACTTGTTTTTAAGGACGAGTTCCTTGGTCAATTGGTAATCGCCGATAAGGATATTGGCAATCTCAAGTTGTATTTCCCGAAAAGATACATTTCCGAATTGATTAGATAAATTGGCCTTCGTTTCTAAGGTTGCTCCTGATGCGATAATTGCTGCATCTGTATGACTATAGCTTAATTCGTCATTCCATTGTTCTGCACTAAGTACAAATTTCATTGAGTAATATTAATAATAGGGTTCGTGTGCATTAAAAACCAGCTGTTTATGCTTTCTTCTCCTTTCACTCAACAGTTGCAAACGGTCACCAGGAGAAGTCAGCTATGATAAACAAACTACTTATTTATAATCTTTCTAAATTAGAAAATATCAGTAAAGAAACATTTAATGCCAATAGAAGTGACATAAGCGTGACGCATGCCTTTCCTTAGTTCCAAAATCCTAAATTTTAATTCTGAATTCGTAATCCTCCGAAAGCAACTGACGCTAAGTTTGCATGGCAAGGAGCATACAAAGCAATAATGTACGAATTAACCAAGGCATGTATAACAGTCATCTTCATTTATTCCAGTATAGGAATCTCCGTATTCGGGCAGGAAACCCAAACGCGCCCCGATAGTCTTATTCGGCAATTGGAAGAAATAACCATAGAAGCAAAGTCGATCAAAAAGAAACTGGAAGATTCCCCATTTGCAGTTCAAGTATTAGATATGCGAAAGGAATATAGCCACAGTGGCGATATAACCAATCTCTTGAATCACTCGCTGGGGGTGAAAACACGTGCCGATGGAAGTTTAGGTTCTTCTGTACAAGTCAACCTTGCTGGATTACAAGGGAAAGCTATCAAAGTTTTCAAAGATGGACTTCCAATTGAATTGTATGGTCACAGTTTCAATTTAGGTACCATATCTAGTAATATGTTGGAAAGAATTGAAATATACAAAGGAGCAATGCCTGTTTACTTAGCATCGGATGCTTTAGGAGGGGGAATTAACCTCATTACAAGGAAACCAATAAAAAACTCAGCGGTATTTTCCTACGAATTGGCCTCCTACAACACGCATCGGGCCACCGCGAATCTTTTTATTACCCATCCAGACAGAACTTCCGCCTACACCGGAATTAATGCTTCTTTTAATTATTCAGATAATAATTACCCGGTTCATGCGCCCTTTTACGATGTATCTACAGCAAGACAAAGCTACCATACGACAAAGCGATTTCATGATATCGCGCGATCATCTTATGGGGAGTGGTACGCGGGTTTGCGAAACAAACACTGGGCAGACGACCTTAGATTGACCCTCATTTATTCCGATTTTTATAAACAAATCCAAAATGATGCTGAAATGGTTCGCGTGTATGGGGAGGCCTTTTCAAAAGAAAACAACTATGCAACTCTGTTATCCTTTCGAAAAGTACTTTTCGAAAATCGCCTGCAACTACACTTAAATGCCACTTATAGTCATTTCAACACTCGATTTGTCGATACAGCTACAGTACGTTATAATTGGAATGGCCAAGTCCAGTCCAGCAATATGCCTATTGGTGAGATAAACAGAGGCAATGATCAACGATTGGAATTCCATCTCTATTCCACAAGACTTCATGCTAAATACGCAATTGCCTCCCAACAGTATTTGGAATTGAGCAATCTTCAACAGTATCAACATAGGAAAGGAACTGATCCTTTAGGCACCATTTCCGTTCTCGATCAAATCGATATTTTGGGTATACCTGCAGTTTATCGCAAGAATGTACTAGCCTTAGCTTATAACGCTCAATGGTTACAAAAAACAGTAGAAAGTATATTCAGCATAAAATACTACAAGTATAAAACAACAGGATACACAACAGACAAATACAATTTTGCATGGCAATCCTCCAAAAAGGGTGACCTATTTGGCTACCTCGCAGCGGTCAAATGGGACAACGATAGCTTCCTGCTCAAGTTATCTTATGAATTCGCCAACCGACTACCAGATGAGTATGAAATATTTGGCGATGGAGTAATGCTGAAGGAAAACTTAGATTTAAAGCCAGAAAAAAGCCATAATGTCAATTTGAATATACAGCAGCGACTCTTAATAAGCAAGCAACAACTAGACTTTACGGCTAACCTATTTTATCGGCGCGTAAAAGACATTATATTTCTGCAATTAGACATCCCTTTCAATCGCTATATCAATTACGAAGAGTTCAATATTAAAGGCGTGGAAGTGGAAACCAGGTATTCACCCAATCCTCATATTTCTGGCGGATTCAACTTAACCTATCAAGACATCAGACGGATAAACATTAGGGAATCCATGTTCCGAAATCTTGAAGGATCCAGGATACCCAATATTCCCTATTTCTTTGGCAACGCCTTTCTAAGCCTGAGCACTGCTAACCTATATAAGAAAAAGGACAGAGCACACTTCCAATGGAATCTGAATTATGTACACCGCTTTTTCCTTAAGGCAATTCCTCGAAACCAAGAACCAAGTCTGTTTGGCCCTGTTCAAGATTTCCAAACCTCGTTAATTATTCCACGCGATGGAAGACCCGGACAAGTGGCAAATGATCTGGCACTTACCTATGACTTCAGTAGCAAGAAAACATCCATTTCAGCTGAATGCAAAAACATAGCTAATGCAAAATTATACGACAACTTCAACGTGCAACGACAAGGGAGAACCTTTCACTTAAAACTAGTCTATCAAATCATATAAGTAAAACCAAATCAAAATGGATATGAAAATTAAGCACATTCGTTCGATACTGCTGGCCTTTGTTGCCAGTCTAGTACTATTCTCTTGCAGTAAAGACGACAAACCAAATGTAGAAAACAATAAAAAGGATGACCTCCCACAACAGGAAACATGGGTAATCTTTAACGGAAATGCCGATTGGAGTGGCGGTATATATGCGATAAAAGAAAACAAATCAAAAAACATCAACTTATCGGGGAAACAATTCTACCAATTGGGCTATTCGGCCGGAGGACGTATTGTAGGAAAAACACTTTATAAGTTAAACGGCGCTACGAGTACAGAATTGGGCATCACTAAATTTGCAATAGACCCTAGCCAGCAGGTTAGCCATGCCGGCTTTTTAGCCACCCCCACCAACTCGTATGAAACAAATACGTTAATTGTGAGCGACACGGAAGGTTACTATTGGAATCTTGGTGCTGGAGGATTAAAAATACAGACTTTCAATCCAAGCAGCATGCAGCGTACCGGTGAAATTGATTTTTCTTCCCTATCCAACGGAAGTTCCTATGAGGCTGCCGGGCAGTTGATTCTTGCTAAGCGCGATGATAAACTTTATGTCGATATTCAACATGGAACGCGAACTAAAGCATGGCAAGTAAAACCTAATGACCTTTCCGTGAAAATAGCCGTATATAACCTCAGTAGCAAAACCATCGAAAATACAACAACCTATAACGGAGCAACAAACCTAGGTTTATTTGCCGACCATGTACTTTGGAGTATCGATGAAGTAACTAAAGATCTGTATATGGTAGCCATTGGTGACATGGTGACTCAAACCCCTACCTCAAAAATATTGCGTATAAAACAAGGGGAAAATCAGTTCGACGAAAGTTTCGAACTAAAAATCAACGATTTTCAATATCCTTCAGACTTCAATCGCCTTTTTGCACATAATGGTAAGATTTACACGACCATATCCAGCCGACCAACCTCCTACTATGGGGGAGGTCAGCATGGCGTCTCCTACAGGCAAGATATCTGGTATTGGACCGAGATTGATGCGATTACCCGAAAAGCAAAACGCCTCGACATTCCTGTAGATAACTTCTACGCCTATCAGAACCCTTTCCTTCATCAAGGTGAAATTTACTTTTTGTCTAATAATTCCACAGACAACTTCTCTGGAGTAACACAATACAATCCAAAAACGGGAGAAACGAAGGAGACATTCCGCTTGGAGGGTAGCGGTCGGTTAATGGGCTTCCACATCTTTAACGATTAAAAAATGGAAATAATTCAATCAAAAACACAGCACATGAACAAAGTTTGGCTCGTAATAACCTACCTTTCAAGATTATTTCTAGCTTGGGTGTATATCCCCCATGGTAGGGAAAAACTGACAAAAAAAATAGACCCGCAAGAATACATCGATTTTGGTCTCGCCGGTGATTTCCTTGATTTCTATCTGATCTGGGAGCGTACTGGTTTTATTTGGGTCATCGGATTAGGCCAACTTATTGGTGGTTTGCTACTCATTCCGAAGCGCACCTATTTATTCGGCAGCATTTGGTTATTGCCTATTTCAATAGGAATGCTTTTCTGCCATGTTTTCTTAAGTCATGCAATGGATTTTTTAATATTTGATAGTTTAGTGTTGTTATTTAACCTCTATCTTCTATTTATAAACTATCTCCCTTTAAAAAGCCTGTTCTTCAAAAAGGAAAAAACTTGGATTTAATGGATTTGAGGATATAAACGATTATGACTAGCTTTTACAAGAATTAGATAGGCTTGTAACTGCTAGTTCTCAACAAAACATCACCAGCAAAGCGCAATACAAGCTCAAATCCTTTTCTTTAAACACCACTTTAAGCGCCGATAAAGCCTTCGATCGTGCGAAGTACACATTATTAGCTGTGGTGCCTAAAACCTTGCAGATTTCGCTGGTATCCATTCCCTCTAAGTAAGCCAATCGGAATACCTCGGCTTGTTGTTTCGGTAGCTTATCCAATTCAGCGACTATTTGCCCGATGAGTTCGGTATAGATAATTTGAGTGAGGGCATCATTTTTATCTTCGGCAGTATCCCAGAGGAGTTCTTCGCCGTGTTGCAGCGTTTTATAATAGGCCGAGCCTACATGGTCATAGCAAGCATTCCGCGTGGCGTAATAAAGAAAAGACTTTACCGACTCCAGCGAGGTTGCTTTTTCATGTCCTTGCCATAATTTGTAAAACGATTCGGAAACTATCTCTTCAGAAACTTCCTTATTTCTGGTGATTTTATAAGCAAAAAAGCGTAGATGGTTCCCATAGTTAGACATAAAAAATCGAAGACCTTCCTCATTTCCTGATTGTAACAAAAGAAGGTGTTTCATGACGTCTATAGACTGCATTTTATTTTTTTATTATCCTAATATGAAATTCTAAAATTAGATAAAGAATGCGAAGAAAAAAGGGTTTTGATGTTATCATTATATTAATACTTACCCTGATATTCGCGCGCTAAGTCTTCATTGGTTTATTTAAAAATATGTATAATTTAACAATTCCTAAATAAAAAAATCAATTTTATTATTTATATCCCCTCAATATTTAAGTTTATTAAACTAAAAATAAGAAGAATACAAGGAGAACCACCTGATAACATGTGCTTTTCAGGAAACGACAGCCTGAATATTATTTTTTAATCAACTTACCTTTTTTCCAGGTCAGCATCTCCCCCCAAAAGGGAATTAAGGTGTTTTTACAGTGCACATTTGGCAAGTGTTTTAGCGTTTGGGTAATGGAGGCTTGTCCTTTCGGAAACGGATCGTGTCTTAATTCTATCAGGTGCGATAGCACAGCATAATCGGTTTGTATCTGTCCGGGGCCTGTTCCAAAAATCTGATTCTCTACAGGGGCGCCCCATCTCAATACCACCAAACTCACGGGGCCATCCACCTTGGTAAATTGCGCCGGAGTGAAACCCGAGTCACCACAATGCAGGATAGAGAAATCGCCAGCATCCGCGCCGCAGTCGATACGATAAGTTGTCACAAACTTTAAGAGGTTCGCATTCTTTAAGTGATCACTAAAATCGGTACGGATATTAAAGTTTCCTATGCTATAGGTTGTCGGCACTTTAGAAAGATGCTTTTCATCGCCTTTGTAAAAGTTAGACAGCACGGGTTTCCCTGCCTTGGTCATGGCCTCCATAAGCTTCACATTCGCATGATCGCCATGGTTGTGTGTAATGCATAAGAAATCAAGATAAGGCGCGAGCGCTTCCGCATAGCGATGGTCTACATCGATACCGAAACAACCAGATGGGGTTTTTACGACAAAACCCATATTATATAACAACCAAACCTTTGCGGTTCCTTTTTTTACTTTTACGGTTTTCACCTCATGCAACACCTTGTCAAACGCTTCCCGATAGCTATACAGAATAGGTACGGTATGCTCTAACTGCTCGGCACCGGCATCTGATTCAGCCAGGTAAGCACGGAAAGGTGCGTTTGAATATGGGTCAGAATAAGTCTCAAACGTTTTGAGGAGCTGCAACCGCTGCTCATTCAACAGCAAAGGCGAAGTCTTACGAAATTGTTTCACTGTTTGTACGGCCTCATTGGCGTACTTCTTTTGATTTTTTTGAAAGGAAGGCTGTTGCGCAACTACGGCGAAAGCCAGCAGCAGCAAGCAGTAGGTTAGGAAGATTCTTTTCATTCTTGTCTATAATTAAATAAACTATGCATGAAGAACGGGTTTGGGATTATTGGGTTCTTCATGCATAGGGTTTATAAGTTACGGTTTACAACCGTTATTCAGGTATTCTTGTTTCCAGGTACGAACCAGTTAGCAGCGTATCGATATCGGTTGCTGTCATCAGGTAGCGGGTTTTCGTACGGATAATTCCGCCCTTTTTCGCATCTACTAAAGGAAACCTGCTGCTACGTACGATTACCTCATCAGTAAATTTACCCGAGTTCTGTTCATAACTAACCAGGTTGCCCACCGAGCCTACGCGATCTTCAAAGATGATTTCATCTTTCTTAGCCGAAAAACTAAGGGAAGAATTCTGTAAGGTTGAAGTATAAGTTTTACCGTATATAAAAGCACCAACGTTGGTCAGCAAAGATTTATTGCCAAACTTATCCACATTTATAGCTTCCAACAGTAAATTACCTTCAATTTCAGGCACCGTAATTAGGGTATAATAACAAGCTGCTTTCTCATCATAATTTGCTGCTACGTAATCCATTTTAACGGAATCCTTCACCCCTGTGGATATATTCCAACTGATCATGCAATGCGAACGATTCACATCCGCTGCCGGATAAACATTCAACCGAACCCGGTAATACCCAGATTGTATATTCATGCTTTCTATTTTTCCTGCATAGGTAATCGGCCCATCCTTTAAGTATTTGTCCAGCATTTCTCCAGAATCCTCACAACTCAGCTGCAAGAAGGAAAGGAAAAATAAGCCTATATATAATAATTTATTCATGCTATTCATCTCTTTAAAAACAGGTTTCTATTAATACGTTTTTTGAATATCACCAAACATCCTGAACTCGTTAATCGTATAGAAGGCTTCATTCCGATTATAAGAGTCCATCAGATGAAGGCGCATATACCGGATTACGGCTGTAGGGTTAGCATCCGGATTCACATTATCTTCACTAATGGAGTATTCCTGTTTGCTATTGAACCATTCAATCTCTTCCTGGGTCAAGCTACCGGGTACCGCAGGCTCCGGACCTACATACTCACCAATCAACACCCAGCCTTCCGGGAATTTCGCCCATCTATCTTTGTTGGAATCATCGGTTCCATAAATACGGATACGCTTCGGACTGGAACGTCCATAGGTATAGGCCGATCCTGTTCTTGGGAAAAGAAGATAGCGGCTCAGACGAACATCCATATTCAGGTCGAAGGTCAGGAACACATCGTTTACAATTTCGCGATTCGCCGGATTCGGATCCGCCAGGTTCTTCACGAATTTATAACCGTAGTATTGGTTGCCGGTGGTCGAACTATTGAATAGGGTTTGTGGTGCATAGGCTGTACCATGCGCATTCGCATCATTCTGAATACCGGTTGCTGCATTCACCCCATAAATTCCATAATCCCGGCTACCCGCAAAATAGGTCGGGTTAAAATAGGATACCGCTTTTACCCGGTTATAGTCAATTTCTTCCTCCTTATACGGCGTTAAGGTCTGCACCAGGGTATCTGTTCTATTTCCCCATTTATCAGAAATCACAAAGCCAAAGCGTTGCTCAGACGAAGGATACTGACGCACATAAGCGAAGGTATTCACCGAGTCTCTGTTATAGATGGTTTTGAGGGGATCTTCCACAAAAGAAACAACCCCTACTTGAAGCACATCTTCGGTCAGAACGTGAATAGCCAAAGCTTGGGCATTTTTATTTTCCCAAGACACTTTTACCCCACCGAAGGCGGGTTCAACCTTCATGGCCTGCATCGCCAGCTCTGCCGGCGAAGCCAAAGGTGCGGCTTTCACCAAGGTTACATCCGATTGATGTCCACCCACATCTACACAGGTCAATTCTACGGTCGCTTCATCTGTACCGACAAAACCTTCCACCAAAATAACATTTGAATATCTAGACACCTTAAACTCTACCTTTTGGCCCCGCTTATTCAGGTAGGTTGCTACCACCTGATCGATATTCGGATTGCCTGAAGGCAGTGTAAAATGTATTTCTAAAGCCCCCGATTTAGAGATCACCTGATCCACAGTTAGCTTTTCAGGTTTCGTCGTTTCAATACCCACTTGCTCTACCCCAAGGTATTTTTCCCCGCAGGACAACAAGAGTAAGCTGCTGCAACAAAGAATTAGGAAGCTGCGCATATATCTTTTCATATCTTTCATTTTTAAGGTCATTTAATATTACCAACCCGGATTTTGAACCAGATTACCGTTCTGCAATAAGGTGTTTGTACGGATCGGCATTAAGTAATCTTTCATGGAAAAACGAGGCTGCAAAAGCACCCGGATGTTATAAAAGTCCTTCTTATTCTCGCCGTATTGGTTCCAACCCAGAATAGGCTGATTAAACATACTTTCTGCCATTAACCAGCGGCGCACATCGTAATAAAAATGCCCCTCAAAAGCCAGTTCGTTAATCCGTTCTCTACGAATAATATCGCGTAACCCGTTTATGCTGTTCGGCTTGGTTTTAAATTTAGATTGCGCATATTTTTGCCAACTTTCAACTACCCCTTCCATTCCTGCACGTTTGCGAATCTGATCCAGGTAGTAAACGGCATTATGCCCCTGCGAGTCCGTTTTTCCAGGGCCTCCGGCTTCATTTAACGATTCCGCTAATAAGAGGTGTAAATCGGCCAAACGAATTATAGGAAAGGAATAAGGCTGACTAATCAGGGTAATCCGAGTTTCAGTATAGGTTGTTCTTAAATGGCTTAATTTCTTGGCTAGGTAACCCGCAAAAGGATAACCACCATAAGATTCACCATGTTTGAAACCACTACCAAAATAACGCATCATATTCGGGAATGAAGCATCTGCTAAAGACTTCTCCCGTCCTTCCCAAATACCACCGTCAAAACCTACAGAAGCATAGAACCGTAAGGAACGGTGCATATGGAGAATGGCTGTTTCCTGTCCTTTTTTCACAAAGTATTTGCTATGCTCCGCATCGGGTAATTGCGTATTATAGCGGTTTTGATACCAGCCGTTGGTTTCCCAATCGGCATCTTCTTCAATAGGCACCCCATTGGCCGAATAGAAAAGCTCGACAAAGTTGATGGTTGGCGACTGGCGCTGCCCAATATCTGAACCGCCGGAACCCGCCAAGTTAAACCATTCGTCATTACTCAACATGGTACTCCAGCGTTGCAAAACGGTGGTACTTTCATTCGTGGACCAGATTTGTTCCAGGTTCCAAGGCTCCGTCACAGCTTGACGCATGCTGACCATGGCTTTGGTGGTATCGTTGATATTCGTACTGTTTATGCCCCGAATGGCATTATTACCGCCATCTGTACTAATCAGAATAATGGCACCATCTGATTCTGCAGAACGAACAGCTTCATCACAAGCCTGCACTGCGCGATCCCAACGTGCCTGGCTATCCCCCTGTGGAAAAAGCTCGGTACCACGATTGTCTTTAAACCCTTTATAATAGTTATTATTATTAAACAAAGGGCTTGCTGCCAACACCAAGGTCTTGGCCTTAATCGCTTTGGCAATTGATTTTGTAAAACGGCCATATTCACTCACCACATCCAATTCATTCTTATTCGGCAGCGTTGCGATGGCTTCATCCAAGGTATTCACGATATAATCCACCACCTTATCAACCGGTTCACGGTATAGATCAACTTCATCGCCTTTCGCAGAAATTGGAATCACTTTATCTACAATAGGAATAGGCCCATACAATTGCAGTAAATAAAAATGCAGGTAAGCTTTAATGGTTTTCACCTCCGCAATCCATTGCTCGCGTAAGGATTCATCCAAATCCCGAGGTCCACCATCTTCCACCTTAATATGCTCCAAAAACACATTACAATGGCGAATTCCAGCCCAAATATTTTCACTTGCACCATTCGCTCCGTCCCAGAAGTTAGCATACGGATTCGAAACATTGTTTCCCTTCAAAAAGGCCAATTGCGGAGCCGGAAGACCTCCGCCAAATCCTCCTCCTGTATTTTTTTCGGAATAGATAATATCACCTCCACCGGATATCCCCAGCGTATTCGTTGGTGACACGAAATTCGGAAGACTGCCATAGCAAGTAAATAAATACTTTTCGGCATTATATTTATCCTTAAAAGCATCCTCCAATACCGGTTTATCATCGGGCAAAACATCCAAAAACTTGTTACAGCCCGTGAGCAACAACAGAAAGAAAGCAGTTACTAAATAGGGTATATTTTTCATCTGTATATCATTTAATAATGAGGTCTTTAAAAATTAACTTGAACACCAACATTGAACACCCGTTGCAACGGATAGGCTAAGCCATTTCCACGCATTTCCGGATCCCATAGCTTAAAGTCAGAAAGGGTAAACAGGTTCGTACCACTGGCATAAACGCGAGGCGATATTCCCTTGAAATCCTTGATTTTATAACCCATTTCTACCGATTTCAAACGGATATAACCGGCAGTACGCATCCAATAATTACTGCGCACAAAATTATTATTGTTCCCTACCGCAGCACCCGCAACATCCGGAGATAAGCGTGGCCATTTGGCATACAAGTCTCTATTGGTTTCGGTCCATAAGCTTTCCGAAATAAAGTTTAACATCGCCCGGTTTCCTTTTTTACCATCGGTAGTCACTTCCACAAAAGGCGCCATTGCTGCTGCATTCATGAAGAATGAATAGTTGGATTCCCCTTGCACGAAGGCTGAGATATCAAAGTTTTTATAACCAAAGGAAGCGCCCAAACCGAATTGAATTTCCGGGTTCTCCGGATAGCCCATCGGCACAATATCGAAGGAGTTGATGACCCCATCGCCATTGATATCCCGATACTTGATATCACCGGCTTGGTAATCGCCTCCACTCGCATGCACTTGTTGAATCGGTGAGTTTTTCACTTCATTATCATCAATAAATAGACGCTCCGCCACATAGCCGCGTGATTGGCCTACTTTCTGGCCGACCACCGATTTCCAAGGGGCAATACCCGAGTAATCCAATTCGTCGTATACCGAAATCTTCGCCGTACCATAAGTGAAATTACCACGAAGGATATACCACATGGTATTTCCAAAAGCCTTATTATAGTTCAAGGTCAAATCAATCCCTTTACCAATGGCCTCGCCATAATTGGTTTTAACTTCTGTGGTTAAACCGACGATAGAGGAAATATCTTGACGTACCTGAACGATATTGGTGCGGTTTTCATGATATACCTCAGCAATAATAGATAGGTCATTATTCAATAGGCCTAACTCAACAGCTAAGTTGGTTTTATAAGATACCTCCCAAGTAATATTCGGGTTGGCATATCGATAGGTTTGAATCGTAGGTCGACTAAAAGTCTGTGTAGGGTCATTTCCAAAATATCCGGCATTAGGTCCGTTTAAGTTGATATTCGAGGTAAAGAAGAAACGGTCCCACTCCGAAACGATAACGTCATTTCCCACTAAGCCGTAAGTTCCGCGGATTTTGAATTTAGGGACATAAGTGCGAATACCCTCCCAAAATGGCTCATCAGAGACTTGCCAACCTGCACCAATAGATGGGAAGAATCCCCAACGGAAGCGTGGGTCGAAGCGCTCGGATCCATTGATACCAAAGTTAAATTCAGCAAAGTATTTCTGCGAAAGCCCATAAGTAAAACGTCCGGCAAGTGCCACATTTCGAGACGGCAAGGAAGAATCCAAATTTAAAGGACTTCCATCCATGCTTTCTTTTACCGAACCGACCAATAAACCGCCCACATCATGTTTACCATCAAATTTACGGTTGTATAATAAGGCTCCCTCTGCATAGAAACGTGCTTCCACAAATTTACTCCCCGCGGTATAATCAATATAATCATAGCCACCTTCTGGATTTAGCACAGAAAGCTCATACGGATAGCTGGCCTCATTCGGATTATAGGTTCCTTTAATGTATTGGTAATAGAATGGTTTATAGCTGCGCTGAATATTAAAACCGGAATAACGGGTAATACTTCCGATAAAGCGTGCTTTTAAGCCTTGGCTTAGCATCCCCAAATCTTGGTGTAATTCCAATTGGGATAATAAGGTGCTATTCCGAACATCCTCATAGCCTCGCATAATATCAGCATAGGGATTCAGGTATTTAGGTGATCCATCTCCGTATTCACTATCGCTATAATTACCGAACAGAATACGATCTACATATTGGTTGGCACGATCGGCCTGATAGTAAGCCGGGAATAAAACCGGATTGGCCAATAATGTTTTACCATAAGTATAGGCTCCCCCGCTTCCAGACTCGCCGATTGGGCCGGAGTAATCGTCAAAATTGGCACTTAAACGCACCTTTGCTTCTAGCGATTTCGTTAAATTAAGATTAACGTTGGAACGGATCGTGTATTTCTTCAGGTTAATATTGGTGTTGAAAGGGTTCACATTATCCACCTTCAAAATACCATTGTCTTGTGAAAAGGAACCTGCCAGGTAATAGGTGGCTGCATTTCCACCACCGGTCAGGTTGATATTCGCCCGGTAGTTCATGGAATAATCCTGTGTCAACATATCTTTCCAATCCACCGCCGGGTACACATAAGGATTACGGTTCGGGTCTCTCGTAGCTTCAATCTTCCCTTGCGGGTAAGTCAATAAATCATGACGGGTCAAGCTGGCAATATTCGAATATTCCATAAAGCTAATCGGGTCGGCCACATCAACTTTAGTTGTCGGTGTAGACATGGAAGTCTCCGTCCGGAAAGATACTTTTACTTTCCCCTTCTCCCCTTCTTTAGTGGTCACAAGCACCACACCGTTGGCTCCACGGGCACCATACAAGGCTGTTGCCGAGGCATCTTTTAAGATGGAGAAGCTAGCGATATCATCTGGATTTAAACGCGCTAAATCCCGAGAGGTTACTTCAATATTATCAATCAATATAAGAGGCGAAGCCAATCCACTTCCAAAGGATGTTACACTACGAATAAAGAACTGCGCATCTTCTTCGCCCGGTGCACCTGTAGATTGGTAAGCCACCAATCCGGCCATTCGCCCGGCCAAAGCCGTTGTTAAATTGCTCGATGGCGAGCGTAGGTCTTTAACATTCACGGTCGTGATTGAAGAAACCACACTTTCTTTGGTCTGCCGACCGAAGGCTACAACAACCGTTTCATCCAATGTTTCGGTATCTTTGGATAAACGGATATTGATGATTTTCACCTTGCCTACCGCCACTTTCTGCGTCGCATAACCAATGGATGAGAATACCAAGGTATCACCCTCATTGGCCCTAATTTCATACACCCCGTTGGCATCGGTTTTACTACCACGCAAATCTCCTTTAATCATCACGCTCACGGCGTTTAAAGGGGCATCATCAAAGGCATCCGTAACGGTACCTGTAATGGGTGTTTGTTCAACAATAGGCAGGCTTGCTTGCACTTCCCTTGGCGCCACCCGAACCGCAGCATGCGTTGTTCTTATGGCTTGCGGCTTAATAATAATGGTGCCGTTTTCTAGAATCCAACGTGCCGGCTTACCTTCGAGCAGCAGGTCCATGGCATGGTCGATTTCCATCGCCTGGATGTTCGCATCGACCTTGATATTGGCCAATTGGCGACCATTCAAAAAGAAGCGAAAACCACTCTGCTTTTGAATGCTTTTCATCGCCTCAACCAAGGAGATGTTAGTCGCTTTCAACGTTACTTTCTGCGCAAATCCATCCGCAAGTACGGTTGTGATATTCAGCAGAATAAGTAGAATAATTAATTTCATAATCCGAACAAAACGGTTTGTTAAAAACCCATGGAGATTATCAGGTTTTGTAGTTAAAGTCATATATTTGTGCAGTTTAGATCATATTATAATTTATCAGATAATTAAAATAATTTCACGCTCTACCCTAGAGATGATTTAATTGTGATGGACATTTAAACTGTTTCGGGCAGTGTTACCGCACTGTCCGTTTTTGTTTTCGTCCTTTCGTTAGGTTATGGTTTCCGCATATAATTTCATTTTAGTTTAAGGTAATATTATCAGTCTGTTTTTATTTTTTAGGTTTTCTATTCTAAACTTCAAGCCGCTGCTTTTTAAAATCTCCAAAACTTCACTTAAGCTTTCCTTGCGACTGATGCTGCCATAAAGATGGGTGCTAGGGATAGGCTGCTTTAAATCGACATCAAAGTCGTACCAGCGACTCAGCACCAATAAAGCATCCTTCAATTCCGTTTCAAAAAAGACGAATTCATTATTTTTCCAAGCAACAAACGGACTTACATCCACTTTCTTCTTGTTCAAGCCTTTCGCACTTTGCACACTTTGCTCGCCGGGTTTCAACAGCATAGTTTCCCCCTGCGCATGCACCTGTACCGAACCTTCCACGAGCGTGGTTTTGGCCGATTCGCCATTATCTTTGTACGCGCTAATATTAAACTCCGTTCCCAATACTTCCACCTCCTGCGTAGGGGTTTTAATAATAAAAGGAACTTTTTTACCCTGTTTCATCTGTTTGGCCACTTCAAAATAGCCTTCCCCTTCCAATTCCACCCTCCGCTCGCCCTGATCAAAGCGCGATGGATAGGTCAACTTGGAAGCTGCATTCAGCCATACCTTGGTGCCATCCATTAACGTAATTTGATATTGTCCGCCCCGAGGAGTAACGATACTGGCAAAAACAGGCTCCTCATTGTCTAAGCTGGTGATCATGGTACCATCTTCATAAACCAGATCTTCCCCTAAGACAACGCCATCCTGATCTTCCCGCAACTCAATCACACGCCCGTCCGACAGGGTAATCTGTGCTCTGTTGCTTCCCGGTTCCAGGTTTTCAATCTCCGTATACTGCTTATCTGTATGTTGATTTTTATAGATTAATAAGGAAACGGATGCCACCAGCAGCAGGACCGCCGCATAGGATAAGAGACGCCGATAGAACGGCCATTTGCTATGCCCATGCTGCTGACGGCCTTCTTGAATCTTTTGCATGGTGATTTGCTCCAGCCGTTGCGTCCAGGCGTCTTGCGCCTCACCTTCCCGCAGCACGAGCCAGGCATTCACATCCTCCCAAACCAGGTCTTCATGGCTGGCCTGCTTTAGGAAATCGGCATGTTGCTGGCTCTCGGATAGCCAATCTTGCAGCAAGATAGCCTCCTGGGCAGTCAAGGTGCCCTCGATTTTCTTTCGTATTAAGGTTGCTATTTCAGCGCTTCTATCCATTGATTAATGTTGGTTTCTAGGTGTAATACGAACGAGATGAAAAAACCTTAGTAAAAAAGTAAACTATTTTTTGAGGAGGGGGAAGTAGACAAGTATGGCACAGTATTGTCATAGTTTTGTCATGGTGAGCGGAGTCGAACCACGATGACAATACTTGCCGCAACGCAGTACATAGCGTGCCACAGTTTACTAGCAAAGCGTGCCATAGTTTAAAAGCATAGCTTAACACGCAAGGCCACATCATGTCATCACCTTCCAATAAATTTTGCAAACATTTTACCCCCCCTCACCATGACAATACGATGACAATGCGATAACAAACCGATAACCCGACGACAGCACGATAGCAACTCAAAAACAACACCTTGTCCATTCCTAAAAATGGTTTACAAAAAGCGGACATTAAGAATTAACTTTAATAGTTATGAGAAATCCGGAGAAGAAACGTAAAACAGGAGGACAAGCTGTTCATAGTGATAGCCTAAAGATCCTT
>NZ_WSQA01000001.1 GCF_009768885.1 Sphingobacterium humi | reverse complement strand
CTCTTCCCATTCCGAACAGAGAAGTTAAGCCCGCCAGAGCCGATGGTATTGCCGTAACAGGTGGGAGAGTAGGTCGGCGCCTATTTTTATACGAAAAGCCCGTGATCATTGATCATGGGTTTTTTTGGTTATAAGAAGTTAGGTGATAATATTTGAAAGTGCTGTCATCTTGCTGTCATCGTGTTGTCATCACTTTGTCATGGTGAGCGGAGTCGAACCACGAACCACGAACGACTGGTACGTCAATGCAATCAGCAATACTTAATACACTTGTTAGCGATACTTTTAACAATTATGCTGTTGATAATCAAATGCTTTGCGATTGCGACGGCATTGACGTACCAGTCGTTCGACTCCGCTCACGATGACAATACTTGCCGCAACGATGAACAAAGCGTGCCGAAGTTTACTAGCAAAGCTTAACAAGCAATGCCACTTTATGTCATCACCTTCCAATAAATTTTGCAAACATTTTAACCCCTCACGATGACAGCACGATGACAAACACGATGACAAACACGATGACAGCACGTGGCAACAAAATAAAAAAAACGGCCCACTATAGGTCTAACTACTAACTACTAAATACCATCTACTCCCCACTTCCCCTAGCAATTTTAATTTCAATTAATTACCTTTGTACCCGCATGGCAACTCAATTAGATAACGGTATTAAACCCTATAACCATTATGGGGCTTATTTGAAGGAAAAGTATAACGGGCAGAAGGTTTTTAAAGTTATCGTTGATGGTAATTTTACCTGTCCCAATCGGGATGGATCTAAAGGCTATGGCGGTTGTACTTATTGCAATGTAGATTCTTTTACGCCGGATACGGCGCGTAAAATCCCTTCTATTCGGGAGCAAGTTGAAAACGGTATCGAGCGTGCTAGAAATAGCTATGGCGCCGAGAAGTTTATCATTTACTTCCAACCAAATACCAACACTTATGCACCTACGCATCTCTTAAAGATGATGTATGATGAAGCCCTCAGCATTTGTCCGGAACATACTTTAGGACTTTCCGTTGGTACACGCCCAGATTGTTTGGATTTCGAGAAGATTGCCCTTTTGGAAAGCTATACCGACAGGTACGATGTAGACCTAGAAATGGGCATGGAGTCAATTTATAATGATACCTTAGAGCGTATCAACCGGGGATGCTCGCACGATGAGTTTCTTTCCACCATGAAAATGTTGGAAAACACCTCCTTGGAGCTATGTGTGCATACCATCTTTGGCTTCCCTTGGGAGTCGGAGGAAATGATGCTGCGATACGCCGATGAAATCAACAAGCATCCGCAGATTAAATTTGTGAAATTACACCACCTGCATATCGTCGAGGGATCGATTATGGGGGTAAAATATAAACGCGAGCCTTTCCATCTATTTACGATTGAAGAGTATACGGAGTTCCTAAGTAAGTTTATTCCCTTATTACGTCCGGATATTATTATCCAGCGGATCTTTGGGATTGCCGATCGGGAATTATTGATTGCACCGAATTGGGGTTTCCCGAAATCGGGCATTCAAACAAAGATCGATAAAGGATTGGAAGAAAGGGGCGTGAAACAAGGATCGGCCTATTTGCCAATCTAGGATAAAACAAGAAGAGGAAGCTATTGGCTTCCTCTTCTTGTTTTAGCTATCTTTCTACGATCGACTTGAGGTCGGCCGGGGAGTAGTTTATTGATTTTAGGGTTTTATCATCGCCTTCGCGGAAGACTAAGAATTTCCCATCGATTTCCTTATAATAAGAAGATACCCCTTTCTCCTGGTAATGGGCCTGCGTGGCTTCAGCTTCTTCCACTGTTTTACAGGCTTTGCTCATGTTCGAGCGTTGAACCTCGTTAAACAGATCATTGAATTTTTCCGCCAATCCGAATTCTAGGATAGCACCGGATAGTACATATTGAATATCGGCTAAGGCATCAGCAATTTCTACGATATCTTTCGCATCAATAGCTTCCTGAAGCTCTTTAAGCTCTTCAGCAATTAGGGATACGCGAAGATTGCAACGGTTTTCAGCGGGAATACGAGGGGAATCTAAGATCGGGTGTTGAAAGGTTTTGTGAAACTCAGCAACCGATGTTAAACACTTAGGGTCTGTCATAATGCTTTTTAATTTTGTTAAAATTACGAAACTATACCTACATAAAAAAGACGCGCTAGGCGTCTTCTTCTTATTTCATCAAATGTTTCAATTGAATAATCTCTTTATCCTCCAGGTATCTCCAACGGCCACGTGGAAGGTCTTTCTTCGTTAGGTTCGCATACACTACGCGGTCTAGTTTAATAACCTCATAGCCTAAGGATTCGAAGATACGACGCACGATACGGTTTTTGCCGCTGTGGATCTGGATGCCTACCTCACGTTTAGAGGCACCTACCACAAAGCTGATGTCATCGGGTTTGATGAAACCGTCTTCCAATTCCAATCCAAATTGGATTTTATTGAAATCGCCTTGGGTTAAGTTCTTGCTCAATTCTACTTGGTAGATTTTGCTGATGTTATTACGTGGGTGTGAAAGTTTTTCAGCCAGGTTGCCATCGTTGGTCAATAACAAGAGCCCTGTTGTATTTCTATCTAAACGTCCGATCGGGTAGATGCGCTCTTTGGTAGCTTTGGATACCAATTGCATCACGGTTTTACGCTCTTGCGGATCGTCGGTTGTAGTAATATAGTCTTTTGGTTTGTTCAATAGCACATAAACCATTTTCTCGCGCTTCAAACGCTCGTTGTTGTAGCGGATTTCATCAACTGCAGGATCTACTTTGGAACCTAATTCGGTTACCACTTCACCATTCACTGATATTACGCCGGATTCAATCAGCTCATCAGCTTTACGACGTGAACAAATACCTGCATTCGCGATATAACGGTTCAAACGGATTAAACCATCATCGTTCGCTGGTGCTTGTTGTTTCTTTTCGCTATAAGGTTTTCTGCTTCTGCCATCAGTACGGAAATCGCGGGATTCACGGCGATCACCAAAGTTGCGCTCTTGACCTTCTTCAGAACGACGGAATGGGCGTTTGTCACCGAATCCACGGTCGTCATTGCTTCCGAAACGAGGTTTTCCAAATTTACGGTCGCCTTGTGGCTTTCCGAATTTGCCATCACGTTGGTTTCTGTCGAAATGACCATCACGGGATGAAGAACGATCGAACTTACCGTCTCTGGATGATGAGCGGTCAAATTTACCATCGCGAGATGGACGCTCGAATTGGCCATCACGAGCTCCTCTATCGAATTTATTATCTCTGGAGGATGAACGGTCGAACTTACCGTCTCTAGAAGAAGAGCGGTCAAATTTACCATCTCTGGAAGAGGAACGGTCGAATTTACCATCTCTAGATGAAGAGCGGTCGAATTTGTTATCGCCAAATCGGTTGTCGGATCTTCCCTCACGTGGGAATCGCTCTGATTTGTCTTCGCGGGAAGATGATTTGTCGAACTTATTGAAATTGCGGTCTTGGTCAGGTCTACCTGATTTTGAATCTCGGGAGCTGTTAAAAGATGATCTTTTCCCACCTCTGAAGCTGTCTGAGTTGCTTCTTTGTCTTTTGGAGTTGTCCTCTCGACTGTTCCTGTTGCTACTGAATGGCATAATTTTATAAAAAATTGAGCCACAAAGATAGGTAAATTTTTAATACAGCGTCATGTATTTGTATTTTCTACAGCTAATGTTAGATTAATCAGACATTTAGCGCTGTTTTCGCACTTCAAGACTTGACGCTTGTACGATCCTTGTAACGAAGACCGTAGCTAAAGTCTATCCTTTATGTTACAAAACAGGGAGTCTGAGGATATCCATCTCTATCGTGTTTAAACAGCGATAATTTAGGCTTTTAACTTTTCTTAACGATGGTTGACTTGCTAACTATTTGGTTTAAAGCCCTGTAAAGTGTACCTTTGGAGCTTGTTTTTTAACCAAGCTATTTTTTGATCGATTTTTAATCGTGGATAGGGTAGCAGTAAGGGAATGAATGATAAAAAAAAGAGTGTTATGTAGCAGTGTGATTTTGACAGTATTTATCTTGTCAAACTTATACTCAAGCCCCCAACCAGAATCACTGGCTGACCCTTTTAGAAAGGCTCTTGACCAGTCCATGATCTCGAATGTGCATAGTAACATCGAGACGGCAAAAAAGAATTCCAAGGATGATTTTTATAGTCAATTCTCCTTTGCCAACGAAAGTATTCCTCATGAGCAGGGTTTTGTCAGAAAACGATTAGACAAATACCTCGGTAAATTCGCTTATTTAAAGCGCCCTTCTCATCAAATTCACAAGAAAGCGGATCAATTACTTCCACGAATCGCTAAAATCCTCAAGAGCTACGGTATTCCTGAAGACTTCAAGTATATTGCTGTCGTAGAGAGCAGCTTGAACCCGCAGACCACTTCCCATAAGGGAGCCGGAGGGTATTGGCAATTTATGCCGGCAACGGCACGTTTATACGGGCTACGTGTAAACGGAAATATTGACGAGCGTCTTGATTTAATTAAATCCACACATGCTGCAGCGAAATATCTTAAATCGCTACACAAAGAGTTCGGCGATTGGACCCTTGCTGCTGCTGCCTATAATGTGGGTGGAGGAAGTCTGCGTTCTTCATTAAGAAGACAAAAGAAAGACAACTATTACGACCTGCGTCTGAATGCAGAAACAGCATCGTATGTTTACAAAATCATTTCCATGAAGTCCATTTTGGAAAACAGTTAATTGGGGAGAACCCTCTTTATCACATGGTAAATTATTAAAAGAGCTATTCATCGGAATGGCTCTTTTTTATTGCACTAAACCGTCCCTTTCCCAAAAGCGGCATTTATTTCTTTTTCTGATAATCCACTAAACTAGCCAATTAACTTTTTAACTTGCTTTATTTTAGCTATTTAGCCTTGAACCTTTCTCAAAAATTATTGTTAATATTAAGTGATTAACCCGGGAAAACCTGTTTTCCCTATACTATGAAGAACATTACAGCTAAACAAGTCCTATGCTTGTGCGGCATTACTAACTGATTTAAATAATTTAATAGCCTTAAAATATGATGGATATCACATTTTCTTGCTTCGTTTTATCATTAGAATGTCATGCTGATACCAGTACCTTTGAATCAGGTTAACTTAATATAAAGAATAATGCAGGTAGAGCAATTTAGTTATGACAATAAGATTGTCAGAGATTTTGGAATCGCAACTGTAATTTGGGGGATCATCGGCATGACGGTCGGGCTTATCGCAGCACTTCAGCTGGTATGGCCGGAAATGAACTTTGCCACCCAATTTACAACATTTGGTCGGATCAGACCCTTGCATACCAATGCGGTGATTTTTGCCTTCGTAGGAAATGCCATCTTTATGGGGGCATATTACTCGATGCAGCGCGTATTGAAAGCAAGAATGTTCAGTGATTTACTGAGTAAAATCCATTTTTGGGGATGGCAATTAATCATTGTCGCCTCGGCAATTACCCTTCCGCTAGGTTTAACAAGCTCCCACGAATATGCGGAGATGGAATGGCCAATCGATATCGGGATTGCAGTAATCTGGGTCGTTTTCGGTATCAACATGTTTGGTACTATCATCAAACGTAGAGAAAGACATATGTATGTAGCCGTATGGTTCTACATTGCCACTTTCGTTACGGTAGCTGTTTTACATATTGTAAACTCCATCCAGATGCCAGTAAGCCTTTGGAAAAGTTACTATGTGTATGCCGGCGTTCAGGATGCCTTGGTGCAATGGTGGTATGGCCACAACGCGGTGGCTTTCTTCTTAACCACTCCATTCTTAGGGATGATGTATTACTTCCTTCCGAAAATGGCGAATCGCCCTGTTTATTCCTATAAATTAAGTATTCTACACTTCTGGTCTTTGATCTTTATCTATATCTGGGCCGGACCTCACCACTTATTATATACCTCATTACCGAGTTGGGTACAGTCTTTAGGGGTGGTATTCTCCATCATGCTGATCGCGCCATCTTGGGGAGGTATGATCAACGGTCTATTGACCCTACGTGGTGCCTGGGATAAAGTGCGTACCGAGCCTACCTTGAAATTCATGGTGGTTGCTTTAACCTGTTATGGTATGGCAACATTTGAAGGCCCTATGCTATCTTTGAAACAAGTAAATGCCATTGCCCACTTTACCGACTGGATTCCAGCACACGTGCATGTGGGTGCCTTAGGATGGAACGGCTTCATGGCCTTCGCCATTCTGTACTGGTTAATCCCTAGAATTTACAAAACAGAATTATTCTCGAAAAAATTAGCCACTACCCACTTCTGGATCGGCACCTTAGGCATCTTATTCTACGCAATCCCGATGTACTGGGCAGCGGTAGTACAAGGTTTAATGTGGAAAGAGTTTACTCCAGAAGGCGTATTGCAATACCCTAACTTCTTAGCAACCACCTTGGAGATTTTACCAATGCACATGATGCGTGCTACGGGTGGTGCCTTATACCTATCGGGTGTAATCTTAATGACCTACAACTTAATTAAAACTATTAAGCAAGGGGAATTAGTTCCAAACGAGGCTGCAGAAGCCCCAGCATTAGAACCTATCAAAACTTTAGAGCGTTCTCAACACCGTCGCTTAGAGCGTAAGCCGGTATTGTTCCTGGTATTATCTTTAATCGCTATCCTCGTTGGAGGTATTGTGGAGATGATCCCAACCTTTACGGTGAGCAGTAACGTGCCGAAAATTAGCTCGGTAAAACCATACACTGCTTTAGAATTACAAGGGCGTGATTTATACATCCGTGAGGGCTGTGTGAACTGTCACTCCCAGACGATCCGTCCATTCCGTTCTGAAACGGCGCGCTATGGGGAATACTCGAAAGCTGGAGAGTTTGTTTATGACCGTCCATTCTTATGGGGATCGAAACGTACCGGACCAGATTTGCACCGTATCGGTGGTAAATATCCACACAAATGGCACTTCGACCATATGTTAGATCCAACGATCACTTCCCCAGGAAGTATCATGCCACAGTATCCATGGTTAATTTCTCAGAAGATTGACTACAAATACTTGTCAAGCAAAATGAAGGTGATGCGTAATCTAGGTGTTCCTTATACAGATGATGAAATCTTCAATGCGGTAGACCATGCCAAAGCACAGGCGGCAACTATTGTGAAAGATTTGGAAGCCAACCAAGTAGAGGTTGAAGCGAATAAGGAAATCATCGCCATGATTGCCTACTTACAACGCTTGGGAACGGACATTAAAGCGGCTCCGGAAGCGGAAAGAACAACTGGTGGTAGCAACTAATCGCAAACATAAAAAACAACAAGATTATGTTTAAGCAAATAACAAACTTACATGGTGATGAAATCTACTTGATTATCTCCCTATGTTTCTTCCTCGGATTCTTTATCCTGGTGGGTATCATGCTGTTCATGATGAAAAAGAACTTCGTGGATTACATGAAAAGCTTACCCTTGGAAGACTCCAAAAAAGAATTAGATAAATTACCCGAATAGATAAATATTATGAACTCTATGCTATTATTAGATACTGCTGAAGCAACTGCTACAGTAACACAACAAACATTGGGGACGGGAAATTTATACAACGATATTTTCTATATCATCGTATTTCTAGTACTGGTTGCTGTGTTGTTCGCAGCCATTACCATCAACAAGGCTTTGCGTACCATGCTAAATGTGACCATGCCGGAGGTGATGAAGGAAGAACAGCGCCTAGCAGCCGAGCGGAAGCAACACCGTCAGGGCTCCTGGAAAAGAGCCTGGAATTACATCATGGGCTTGAAACCTATCGAACAGGAGAAGGATATGATGATCGAGGACCACGAATACGATGGTATCGCTGAGTTAAATAACCCGATCCCGGTATGGTTCAACGCCTTATTCTACTCCAGTGTGGTATTCGCTGTGGTCTATTTATTAATCTACCATGTATTTGGTATCGGATTAAACCAAGACCAAGAGTACGATAGAGAGATGGCACAGGCGGAAATCGAAAAACAAGAATTCCTGTCCAAATCTGCCAACTTATTCGATGAAACTACCGTAGAAATCGATGAAACCGGAACCCTAGCCACCAATGGTAAAGCCATCTTTACGGCCAACTGTTCGGCCTGTCACGGCCAAACCGGCGAAGGAACCATCGGTCCGAACTTAACCGATAGACATTGGATTCACGGTGGTGAGATTAAAGACATCTTTAAAACTGTAAAATACGGGGTGCCAGAAAAAGGGATGGTGCCTTGGGAACAAACATTAACGCCTGCCCAAATTGCAGAAGTAAGTAACTACATCATTACCCTAAGGGATACAAAACCAGCCAATCCGAAGGCTGCCGAAGGGATAGAAGTAGCCGCTTACGAATCGGAAGGCGGCGCAGCTGGAGCTCCTGCAGATAGCACGGCAACAGCACAATAAACATCTATAAAAACATCACATCATGGAAATAGCAGTTAAGGGGAGCGGGCAACAGAAACAACCAGATAAATCGAAAAGAAAATGGATATATGCAAAGAAACCAGCAGGGAAGCTATTTAATTATCGACAGGTTGTAGGCTACTCTTTACTGCTATTTCTTTTTACCGGGCCATTTATTAAAATTGATGGCAACCCCTTCTTGATGTTCAACATCGTGGAGCGTAAATTCTCCATCTTTGGCAATATCTTCTATCCACAAGATCTGCATATCTTCTTATTCGGTATGCTGATCATAATGGTCTGTATTGTCTTATTTACGGCCGTCTATGGTCGGGTGTGGTGCGGATGGACCTGTCCGCAAACCATCTTCATGGAGCTGATCTTCCGCCGTATTGAATATTGGATCGAAGGCGATTGGACCAAACAAAAGAAACTAAACGAAGGTCCAGATACCGATGCCAAGGCCTGGAAAAAGCTGCTCAAGCATGCCTTGTTTATTTTGGTCTCCTTCATGATCTCCAACCTCTTTCTGGCTTACATTATCGGGGTGGATGCCTTGTTCAAGATTATGACCGATCCTGTCAATCAGCACATCGTCGGTTTTATCTCCATCTGGGCTTTTACCTTTGTGTTCTACTTTGTATTCGCCTATGTACGTGAGATTGTCTGTACCCGGATTTGTCCTTACGGACGCTTACAAGGTGTATTGTTAGACGACAACTCCGTTACAGTTGCCTATCATGCCGCTCGTGGGGAACCTCGTGGGAAGCTGCGTAAAAACAGCACCGAACCCCTAGGCGATTGTATCGACTGTAATCTATGTGTACATGTTTGTCCTACCGGTATTGATATTCGTAAAGGAACGCAGTTAGAATGCGTATCTTGTACGGCATGTATCGATGCCTGCGATGCTGTGATGGATAAAATCAATAAGCCGAAACGTCTTATCGGATTTTATACCCTAGCAGAAGCCGAAGGAAAGGAGACCATACAAAAAGGCAAAAAAAGAAATACCCGCGCTATCGTATATAGTGGTATCCTTGTCGTTTTGATGAGTATATTTGTTGCGATGATCTTTAGCCGTACCGATGTCGATGGACGCTTGCTACGGGCCAAGGGTAGTACTTACCAATTCCGGGATGATGGAACCGTCACGAACCTGTATTCCTTAGAGTTGATTAATAAAACAAATAAAGATATTGACTACGTGTTGGAATGTGAAGATCCGGCAATCAAGATTCAAGTGGTAAACCCAATCAGCCATTTAGCGCGTGAGGGAAGTGCCAAATTAAGCTTGTTCTTAATTGCAGATAAAGCACATATCAAAGAATATAAAACAAACTTAAAATTGAATGTTGTGGCCGGAGGAGAAGTCATTGAAACCATGAAAACTACCTTTATTGCGCCACCTGCAAAATAAGGAACGATGAACTGGGGATATAGAATTGTATTTGGCTTAGCCGCATTTATGCTGTTTATAATCGGGTCGACGATTTACATGGTCAGCAAGAATAAGGATACCTTGGAAGAGGACGATTATTACGAGCAAAGTTTGCACTACGATGAAACCTATAACAAGAAAGAAAGCTTGCTGCACGACCATGCCAAGCCGCAGGTACGCGTAGATCAAGACACCTTGTATATTCAATTTACAACGAAAAACAACAGTGGCAAGTTGAACTTCAAACGTCCTGATGAGGGGAACCTGGATATTTCTATTCCTTTCAGTACCGCGACAGAGAAATTCAATTTACCCATTAGTACCTTTAAAAAAGGAAACTGGAACTTAGAAATCGATTGGAAGAACGGTGCTAATTCCTATCTTTCCGATCATTCTGTATATCGGCAATAAATATGACTTACCATTATTTAGCATTCTTTATGGGCCTGCTGGGCAGCATTCATTGTGCGGTAATGTGTGGCCCCTTATTAATTGCGGTGCAGGGCGGACAAAGCATCAGCTGGAAAACCACCCTGAATAAACTGCTCTATCAATCGGGACGAATCTTAACCTACGGTCTGTTGGGTTTAGTATTAGGGCTTATTGGTAGTGCCGCCAGCATTCAAGGTTGGCAGCAGTTCTTTAGCCTCTTTACCGGCATTATCCTGTTGGTCATTGGCCTGTTTTACATGTTTGGCAAGCAGTCTAGCCAATTGGCGGCATTTCAAACCAAAGCCATTCAACCCTTTGCCAAGTTTATGGGCAAATGGCTCTATCGCCCCGGCGGTAGTTTTATTGCTGGTATTTTAAACGGTGTCCTTCCATGTGGTATGGTCTATATGGCCTTAGCCTCGGCGGTTAATGCCAGTTCCTTGCAAAATAGCTTCCTGTTTATGGTTCTATTCGGCTTAGGCACTCTGCCTTTGCTGTTGGTCTTTTCCTTTGCAGCAAACTTCCCACGTCGCCTCTTCAAAAAAGGATTTTCAACCGTGCTGCCCGTGTTATTTATTTTGATGGGCGTATGGTTTATTCTGCGCGGTGCCAATTTAGACATCCCTTACTTAAGTCCGCTATTGCAAATAGATGGCGCCATGAACTGCGCCTAGGTCCTGCAAAACCCTCCCTCATAAGGCTTAGTGAAAGCTATTCCCTAGCGAATATTTGGGCTATTCAACTTTGTTTTCTATCTTGTCCTTATCCTTTCCAAACATTTAATCCATTCTTGGGTTATTAAGCATTGGAGACTTTTTAGATGATGCACCATACACTATGAACGAATACCTGCAACCCGTTATACAATTTCTCGAACAATGGGGATGGATTCCTTCCAGTATCATCTACATCGCTGTTATCATCACCATCTTAATTGAAAATCGCAATCCCACCAAAACCATGTCTTGGGTTATGGTTATTGTCTTTCTACCTGTTGTTGGTATTATTTTGTACTACCTCTTCGGGCAGAAGTTCTCCAAGGTGAAGAAGCTCAAGCGCATCAATAAGGAACAATCTCTACGCCTGAAGAAGGAGTTTCAGCGGCTGGAGCCCCTGATGCGTTGGTCTATCCAAAATATACAGAGCAAGATTGGCGATTTCTCGCGGGTGTTTTCCTATTTAAAGAACGAACGATTATCCTCACCAACCCTAAACAACGACGTTACCCTCTTGGTGAACGGCGAGGAGAAATTTCAGCATTTCCTCGAATCCTTAACAGCGGCTACCCATTCCATCCATATGGAATACTATATTTTCGATGTAGATGAAATCGGAACCAAGGTATTGGATATTTTGGAGGCCAAAGCCAATGCCGGAGTAAAGGTGCGATTGATTGTCGATAGCTTTGGTTCACCCGGCCTGGTGCGCCATATGCGCCGCCGGCGCAAGGAAACGAAAATTGAGTTTCAGGCCTTCCTGCCCGTAACATTTACGTCCCTAGCCAATAGCAATTACCGGAACCACCGCAAAATAGCCGTTATCGATGGCTATATCGCCTATGTTGGGGGAATCAATATTTCCGACCGCTATATCAACCCAAATCGATTTGGCCTTTACTGGCGAGATACTTCCGTAAAGATTGTCGGCAATGCGGGAACCATGTTTCAGATTAGCTTCTGGAATTCCTGGAACCAAACCGATGGCGAACCTTTTAATTTAGAAGAAGGCTACCTGCGCGATATGCCTGTTGTGGCCGAACAACTGAGTGCCGTGGCCCTCGCTTCCAGCGACCCCGGATCCATTGGCCCCTTCAATATGGAAGCCCTGCTCATTAGCATTGGCGAGGCCAATGAAAGCATTAAGCTCTGTACGCCTTATTTTATTCCCTCCGAAGAGCTTTCTACTGCCCTGAAAACGGCAGCAGCAGCAGGGGTGAAGGTGGAGCTCATGATTCCTGCAACCTCCGATTCCTGGATTGTGCACCATGCCTCCTTCTCCTTCCTAAAACCACTTCTGGAGCGCGGCGTACATGTTTACTTCTATGAAAAAGGATTTCTACACGCCAAGACCACCGTTATTGATGGCAAGATTGCCTATGTAGGCACGGTGAACCTGGACTTCCGCAGTTTTTATATCAATTACGAAGTGGCGGCTGTTATTTCCAACAAAAGCTTCTGTAAACAGATGGAAGAACAGTTTGAAATCGATAAAACGGCATGCAGCATCATCACCCTGAAAGACTGGAAAAGTAGGAAGCCCTGGAAGCGCGGCATGGACTCTATTTGCCGTTTGTTGGCGCCATTGCTATAGCCAAATATCTGTTAAATTTCCCCATTCTTCGCTTTCTTCCCCAAAAATTAGATATATTTATCTTTTTGATAAATTGATCCATCGATGAATATAATGAATCGCATACTCTTCTCCATTATTACCTTTTTTACGCTATTTTCCATCGCTCATGCTCAAGAAAAACCTGCCATACCGGTAAATACGGCTGTAGAAAATGTACAGAAGTTCTTTACCGTCTATCCCGTAGAAAAGATACACCTGCATTTCGATAAACCTTATTACGCCGTAGGCGACACCCTATGGTTCAAAACCTACCTCAATACCAACCTTTTTAATTACGATCCTTCCAAGGTGGCCTATGTGGAAATCTTAAACAGTAAAGACTCCCTGATGCAGACCTTACGGATTCCCTTAGCGCAAGGGGCCGGAAAAGGACAGTTGGTATTAGATCCACAGTTTTGGTCGCAAGACAATTATCGGTTCCGTGCTTATACCAAATGGATGATGAACTTCGATATGGGCTACTTCTTTAATAAGGTAGTCACTATTGGCGATGCCATCAATAAGAAGCTTGGTACAGATATCACCTTTGAGCCGGATGGCAATAAAACAAAGGCCGTTATGCAGTTTAGAAACCGGAACGGCGAGCTCTTGAGTCGCAAGAAATTATCCTGGGAGGCCAATGATGGTTGGGATCCTTTCGATAAAGGAAAAGGAGAAACCGATGCCTTAGGCCGAGTTACCCTGAACCTGTCGACCAAGGAAAAGGAGAAATTCAAAAACGGAAGGTTAGTCGTGAAACTGGAAGATGGCGAAACCCTGGTAGGGCAATATCCATTGCGGAATGCCATCTGGGAAACCGATGTGCAGTTTTTCCCGGAAGGCGGAGACCTCATCGCCGGTATTGCGAAGAAAGTAGCATTTAAAGCCGTAAGTTCCACGGGAGTCGGACTGCGCGTCAAAGGCAAAGTAATCGATAGTAAAAAACAAGAAGTAGCAAGCTTTGAAGATTTAGGCTTAGGCATGGGTGCATTCTCCATGGTGCCTGTAGCCGGAGAAACCTACAAGGCACAGGTAACCTTTGAAAATGGCCAACAGCAAACGGTAGACCTGCCAGCGGTTGCCGATGAAAAGGTGAATATTGTCTATGTAAAACAAGAAGGCGATTTTATGAACCTAGGCATCGTGACAAACGATAGCTATTTCCAAAAAATACAAAATAAACCCTTTTATGTATTCGGTCAGTTAAACGGCCACCTTATATATGCCGCACAAGCGTCTATGAAAAGTGCTGCTGTTTCTATCCGCATTCCAATAAAAGAATTGCCGAACGGCATTGTACAGCTGTCTTTATTGACACCTGATGGGCAACCCTTATCTGAACGCCTAGTCTTTGTACAGCCGCAAAAACTAATCGATATTCAGGTCGCTACAGACAAGGATGCGTACAGCCGTAAAGACTTAGTAAAAATGAAGCTGAAGGTAAATAACCCGATTGATAGCTCCATCTCTAACCTTTCTGTCGCCGTAATCGATGAAAGTAAGGTGCCTTATAACGACGATAACGACAGAACCATTGTCAGCAGCATGCTGTTAACATCCGATCTTAAGGGCTATGTTGAAAAACCAAATTACTATTTCAACCCAAAACATGAAAACCGCCTGGAGGCGCTGGATGCCTTAATGATGACCCAGGGATACCGTCGTTTTGATTATAAAGAATTGGTGCAAGGCAAATTGCCTGCCTTGCGTTTTATGCCGGAATTAGGCATTAGCTTGTCTGGGGTACTGCGCCAGAATACAGGACGACCGCAAGCAAATGGCGGACTCTTCCTCACCATACCCGGGGCTGCCATTAAAAAAGATACTTACACCGATAAAAACGGCGTGTTTAAATTCGAAAACCTCGTGTTTACTGACTCCTTAAAGGCCACCATCAATGCCCGTGGAAATGATAACTTCCGCAGCTTGGTCATTAATATGGATCAAACCTTCTACCCGGAGATCGACCAGAACAGTCCTTACTTCGGATCGGCTGTGCAGAACATAGACCAAGGGTTGGCCGCCTACCTAGATAACAGTAAGAAGGAATTCCGTACCTCTATATTGATCGATGAGGTTGTGGTTACCGCTACGGTAGAGAAGAAGCAAACCAGTAAAGACTTCTCCGCACTATCGGGCTTATCCATGCCGGAACATCGTATTGAAGGCAGCCGTTTAGCGGGCTGTAATGTGTTGAGCATGTGCTTGAATACCTTATTGACCGGAATTACCTACGATGTAAATACCCAAAAGTATTACATCACCCGTAACTATAACCAGGGTAGCCGCGTACCGGTACAGTTTTTCTTGAACGGGATGCCGATTGATGAACCTGCCTTGAACGCCATTAACGTGCCTGAGATTGAGGGTATCGAGATTTTCTTGCGCGATGATTTAGGAACCGTGCGAAATGTGTATCAGAACGACGGGGTGGTATCCATTATCACCAAGAAAGAGAAGAAACAACCACGCATGACAGCCGCACAGATTGAAGCCATGTTGCCGAAATCGAATGTGGTAGACCTTTATCCGTTGGGCTATGTGAAAGAGAAGAAATTCTACGTACCTAAATATGCGACGCCGGATAGCAAAAATATTAACGATTACCGCACAACCATTTATTGGAACCCGGATATTCAGCTAAATAAAAATGGCGAAATCGACTTGGAATACTATAATGCCGATGGCCAAGGAAAATATAAAGTTGTCGTAGAAGGAAACGATGTACAGGGTAATGTAGGCCGACAGGTCTTCTATTATCAGGTGAAGTAAGCCAAAGACAGGAATAGGAAGAGAGGTTGTATCAACTAGTTGATGCAGCCTCTTTTTTTGTCTTTACTTATTTCTAATATTTAATATCACCGCCAATAATATCATAAAAATCCCCAGCAGCGCGTATTCACTAAAGGTTTCTTGAAAGAGGAAATACCCAAAAACCAGCGCATAGATTACGCCCAAATAATTTAAACTGGCCACCTTTGCCAAATTAGCGCGTTGGTAAGAAAGCGTCATATAATACTGGGCTATTTGGGTAAAGATACCAATCAACAATAACAGCAACCAGTCCCAACCTTGGGGCGTTGTCCAATGCATAATGCTGTAGGCACCAACAAAGGGCAGGGTGATTAAAGGGAAATAAAAGATAATCACCAAGGGATGCTCTGAAGTTTTAAGCTTGGCAATAATATTATAGGCCAGGCCGGCAAATAGGGCAGCTGTTAAGCCAATTATCAAGTCGAGGGTTGAAATACGAGGGTCGAAACCTTTCAGCATAATCACGCCGGCAATGGCCAGGGCGAAGTACAGGTATCGAATAGGTTTAATAGTCTGCTTGACGATAAAAATACCCAACAAAGCCGTGAAAAAAGGAGAGAGGTAATTGATGGTGACAGCGGAAGCCAGCGGAATATGTTGCAGGGTGTAAAACGATCCCACCAAGCCAATACAACCGGCGATTCCCCGTAAAATAAGCAGACGTTTATTATTTCCAAATACTGGAATACGATCGCGCTTCAGGATAATATAGGAAGCAACCAGGCTGAAAACGGAGCGGAAGAAAACGACTTCTACCGTGGGGAGGTGGGCCACATATTTCACACATACATTCATCAGGGCAAAAAATAGCCCTGCTAAAAGCATATATTTAATACTTTCCTTTTCTTCCACTACTGCACGGGTTCATTGTGTTTTTTTACGACTTCACGAATTCCTGTTTCCGGATCGATTTCTAATTCCGTCTGTTTCACCAATACGGCATATGAAGAAGGCTGGATGCCTTTCCCATATTTAACCGCATATTCCTTCGTAAACTCGGCACCAAAATACAGAATAGCAGCCGAATAATAAACCCAAGCCAGTAGGATGATAATAGAACCTGCCGCGCCATAAGAAGAGGCCGTCATGTTCTGGCTCAAATAGAGCGAGATGCCATATTTGCCCAGCATAAATAACAGGGCAGTAAATAAGGCGCCGCCCAATATGTCTTTAAAGCGGACCTTGGCATCCGGAAGAAAGGCATAGATAATACCAAATAGCGTACTGATCACCAGAAAGGTAATGCTGGTGTTTACCCAATCGATCAAGCTGATATCCCAATTATCCATAAATTGGTTGAAATAATCGGTCATGATGCCAATCAAACTACTGATAATAAGGGAGGCCATCAACAGAAAAACCAAACCTAAGATCATGGAAAAGGAAATTAGGCGGTTGATGATGATTTTTAACCAGCCTTTTTTAGGTTTTGGTTTCACCTTCCAGATGCTATTGATGGAGTTTTGAATATCCACAAAAATAGTTGTAGAGGTGAAAATTAAGGTCGCCGTACCAATAATGATTCCGATGTTAGATTTACTATCTAGGGATAGCTTTTGAACGGTAGACTCGAGTGTGGCGGCCAGATCCCGACCCAAGATTTGGCTCAGCTCATCCATCACCTGCTCACGGGCACCCTCTGAACCATCTAAGTGGTTGCCGTAAAAAAAACCTAAGGTCCATGTTAATATCAATAACAATGGACCTATGGAAAATACGGTATAATACGCCAAGGAAGCACTAAGCTTCATGCAATTATCTTCGATAAAACCATTTGCTGCATTAACTAATAATCCCCAAAAGTCCTTTAGTTTGGTCCAAACAGTGTTTATCATAGACGTATTTATTCTGAATATATTTCTTTTATCAATTCTTCGTTTTTCTGGAGGATGACTTTACGTTTTAAACTGAGCTTAGGTGTCAGTTCGCCGTTATCAATGGTCCATTCCTTGGCCAGGAGTTTAAATTTCTTCACTTGCTCCCAATGTCCAAAGTTAGCCATTGCTTGCGATATTATTTGCTCATATTTCGCTAAAATCTCTTTCTCCTGAATCGCCTGTTCTTTGGAACTGTATGGAATTCCTTTATAATTCGCATACTTCTCCAGCTCTTCAAATGCCGGCACAATAATCGCTGCCGGGAAGCGTTGGTTTTCACCAATCACCATCACCTGCGCTATTAACGTCGATTCCATCAATTTGTTTTCCAAAACCTGTGGCGCCACATATTTACCGCCTGCGGTTTTAAACATTTCTTTCTTACGGTCGGTAATGCGAAGGAAGCCATCCGGTGTCAATTCACCAATATCTCCCGTATGCAAGTAGCCTTCAGCATCGAAAGCCTCCTTGGTAGCTTCGTCGTTTTTATAATAGCCGCTAGTTACGCTAGGGCCTTTCACCATAATCTCGCCATCTTTGGCAATCTTAACGTCCAGGTTCTTCAGCACACGACCCACGGTGCCAAATTTCACATCTTCTTCCTTCCAGGAGTTTACAGCGATCACTGGCGAGGTTTCTGTTAAGCCATAGCCTTCCAATACTTTGATGCCTGCTGCCCAGAATACACGTGCCAAGCGCTCTTGCAGCGCAGCACCACCGGAAATAATAATCTTAATATTACCACCCAAAGCTTCCTGCCATTTCGAGAAGATAAGCTTGCGGGCAATGCCCAATTTGAAATTGTAGAACGCTGAGTTTTTCTTCGGCTCCTGGTATTTTAAACCCAGATCCAACGCCCAGAAGAATAGGGATTTTTTAATGCCAGTCAGGTCCTTGCCTTTGGCCACCACCTTGTCATACACCTTCTCCAATACACGTGGAACAGTGGTGAATAAGTCGGGCTTCACCTCATTGATGTCTACCACAATATTATCTAAGTTCTCGGCATAGTAGATTTGCACCCCACACGCGAAGTACATATACACCACCATGCGTTCGAAGATATGGCATAGCGGCAAAAAGCTTAAGGCCTTTTTATATTCAGAAGTAAGCAGGTGCTTACAGGCTTCCACATTGCTGATGATGTTCAGGTGCGATAGATATACGCCTTTCGGCTTGCCTGTGGTTCCGGAAGTATAGATTAAGGTCAATAAATCCTCCGATTGTACTGCATCCCGGTAAGGGGTTAAGTCAACTTCTTGGCCTTGACCAAGGTCTATTAATTCTTTGTAGGAGGTACGCCCGTTAAGGTCGTCGAAGGTATAACTTGCTACCTTCAGGTCGTTCTCTTCCATGGCATGATCTGCCTTTTTCGCCAACTCCTCATTGCTCACAAACAGCATCTTCACATCCGCATCGTTCATGATGTAAATCAAATCTTGATTCGAAAGGGTAGGGTATAAAGGTACGGTGGCAATGCCCAATTGATTACAGGCAAAATCGGTTATATTCCATTCCGGCCGGTTCCCCGACATAATTGCAACACGATCTCCTTTTTTCAGTCCCTTGGCCAACAAACCCTTGCTCAGGTTGTTCACCGAGTCCAAAAACTCATCGGTCGAGTAAGTCTTCCAGGAATCGCCTTTACGCCCGGCAACCATGATGTCCTTGGCGTGTTGTTCCTTATAATTTAATAGAATATCAAATAATCTAGTGAAGTTTTTCATTTTGTTTCTCCCCTTTAAATAACAGTTTACTAAGTTCAATAATTTAGGTTATACCTAAGTTATCAATTTTTAGCTAAAAACTATGCGTGCAGAATAATATTTGTTGTAATTTTTATGGCATCTTACTTAAAGTCAAGAAGATACAATAACCGCAAATTCAGCAGGATGCTTTGTTCATTGCTAAAGATAATATAGCATAATTATTGGAAAACTGGAAGAGATTTTAAATTTTAATGGGGAAGGGTGGGGTGAAAAATAGTAAGTGGGGGGCAGTAGGTTGTTATCAATTGTCATCATTTTGTCATCGATCTGTCATCGTGAGGGGGTAAAATGTTTGCAAAATTTATTGGAAGGTGATGACATGAAGTAGCATTGCTTACAAACTACGGCACGCTATGCTGCTAAACTGCGGCACGCTTTGTGTCGCGTTGTGGCCAGGGTTGTCATGGTGAGCGGAGTCGAACCATTGGTGCGTCAATGCAATCAGCAACATCTATCACACTTGTTAACAGTTAGTTACAACAACATGTCATTGGTAGCGGAGTCGAACGACTGGTGCGTCAGTGCAATCAAACATGCCTAATACACCTATTAACAACATGTTTTAAAAGTATTTCATTGTTGATTGCACTGACGTACCAGTCGTTCGTCCTTCGACTTCGCTCAGGATGACAGCACGACAAGCTCTGTCCCCCCCTCACTCTCCCCCCTTTCTCCTCCCTTTCACTCCCCTTTCACTCCCCTTTCATGCCCCTTTGCAAAGGCTGTTGAAAAGTGAATAAAAAGGTTCTTAAATAAGGTTAAATATGTCCTGCTTCAAAGCAGGGTATGCCCAAATCCAAGCCAGTTGTTTTGGGTCTATTTTCCAAGCACTTAGCGCTATTCTTTAAAGGAATTCTTTATCTTATATACCTAAATGAAGTTTTTACCGTTTAAAAATTAATGTTACATTTGAAGGATTTGATATTTTACATTTTATGAAGAAAACAATACAATTTACATGCGTTCTTTTATTATGCTTATTTGCCGGTATTCACACGGCAGAAGCGCAATTGCCAACTACACATGCTATTGGTGCTCGTTTCGGGTCGGCAACAGGGGTTACTTACCGCTATAGCCTAAACCAAACGAATGCCGTAGAAGGTATTTTAAGCGTACAAAGCAATTCCAAATACAGCAGATTTCGTTTAGTGGGTTTATATGAATACCATATGCCGATTGCAAATGACTTCTCTTGGTTTTGGGGTTTCGGGGGTAGTGTGGGTTCCTATTCTGGAAAAGCCTATACCGATGATAAAGGAAACCGTTTTGATAAGTATTCTGAGCTTGCCTTAAGTGTGGATGGTATTGCTGGGGTGGAATATAAAATCCCTTCGGCGCCAATTGCCTTATCATTAGACATTAAACCATACTTTGATTTCTTGCAAAGTTCTGGATTTAAAATTTTCGATACGTTCGGGTTTTCCGTTCGCTATACGTTTTAAGTAGTACAGGAAACGAATAGAAAAATAAAAAGGGATAGCTGCCTTGGCAGCTATCCCTTTTTTTATGGACTAGTGGGGTACGTGCTTTTACGTCAATAACAAGTATTGCTTGTTATTTTTTAGTTTTTCTGAAAAAAGGCGTTTAGAGAATAATTAAATTAGCTTCAAAATGTTGTAGTATGCCAAAGATATCCATTCAAATAGATCCTTATTTTATTGATTTTATGGAAAGAAAAATAGCAGATGGATCTTATAAAGATACAGAGGAAATAATTAGTGCTGGTCTACGCCTGATAGAAAAAGAAGAAGATAAAATCAATGCATTAAGAAATGCAATTCGAGAAGGAGAAGAATCGGGAATCGCAAAAGATTTTGACGCTGATTCTTACTTGGCTTTATTAAAGACGTTATAATTTTTTAGGCGCTGAGATGGATTTGCCGCAGCACCTAAAAAAATAATTCTTCCTTAATTCCCTTCCTTTAAGCTCAACCAGCGATTGCCTAATCGGCGTTGTTCCTCGCTAGCATTCGCTAAGCGTTCAATAGCATAAGATACTTTATCACTTGCGCGTAGGGTTACGGTCAATTCCCGCATCAGGCCTTCTCTCGACACCAATAGCGTTAATCCATCGCCAATTAGAGAGGCGCTAATGGCCAAATCAAGTTCTCGTCCTTGCGGATCTAAGCGACTGCCATTCACAGCAACAATCTCATCGTCTACATTTAATCCATCTATCCAAGCTGCGGAATTGCGGTCGATGTTTTTGATGATGGTGCGACCATCGTGGTGGGTCACCTTGATGCCTAAACTTGGGGTTTGGCTTTGCGCATTCTGATCGATAAACTGATAGCCTACCAAATTGAAATACGCATTGTAATCTAGTTCTTCGCAGGTATATACTGCCTCAAAGATTGCCTTCAGATTGGTTTGGGTTACTTCCTCGGCTAGGGCTTGGAATTCCTGCTCATTGATGCCGCGGTTCTCGATGAGGTAGAACTGATTGTAGGCCGCACGCAGCACATCATCTAAGCAATAGCTACCTTGGCTTTGCACAATGATGCTGATATCGATCATACAGGCCAGCATAGCCCCTTTGTTATAGTAGGAAATGCTGGAATTTGGCGAGTTCTCATCCGGGCGATACTGCTTAATCCAGGTATCAAAACTGGAGAGCCCTACGGATTGCACCTGATGCCCTGCCCGGTTTAAAACCAGGTTGAATTCGCTGACCAAGGCTTGCAGGTAATCCTGTTCGCTACGGAATCCACAGCGTAGGGTAATTAAATTATCGTAATAGGCCGTAAAGCCTTCAAATATCCACAATAGGGGCGTATAGTTCTCGGTTTCGTAATCAAAAGGCCCTAATCCTTGCGGACGTAAGCGTTTCACGTTCCATAAATGGAAGTACTCATGCGCCACCAGGCTTAGGTAATTCGCATAGCCAATGCTATTGCTGTAGGCATTGCGGGCGGAGGCCAGGACGGTGGAGTTCAAGTGCTCTAAACCGCCATGGGCGCTTTGGTAATTATGGGTAATAATAACGTATCGATCGTTTGGATTGGATCCCCAAATGCGGGTTTCCTCGGCTACAATCTTGCTGATGTCTTGACTTAATTGTTCCTTGTTATAGCTTCCCGTGCCCACCATGGCCATCTCGTGGGGAATACCCTCAGCTTCAAACGTCCAGGTATCCTGATTGCCGATTTCAAAAGGCGAATCGAAGAGGATATCAAAGTCAGGCGCATAATAGCGATGTGCTTGGCCTTCCACCGGTGCCAGACCAGTGGAGATTTTCGCCCAATAAGTTGGTAGGTTGATATGAACATGCACCTCATGATCTAACTGACCTGCAATATAGAAGAAGGTGCCTGCCGGACTTAAGAAAGCATGGTCGGCATCCACAAAATTAGTGCGCACCGATTTCTCAAAGCTGTATACCCGATAATTCACCAGGAAATGGGAGCCGGGTTGCTCGACACGCCAGGTATTTTTGTTGATTTTATAAATCGTTAAGGTTTGACCATCGGCTTGTTGGGCAGTTACTTTTTCAACGTTCTTGGCAAACTCTCGAATCAGGTAGGAGCCAGGGGTCCATACCGGCATCTTGAGATCGACAAAGTCTTGATCAAAACCTTGAACTTCCATCTGCATTTCAACATAATGGGCCTGTGGTTCTACAAAGGATACGTGAAAAAGGATACTGCTTTTCATACTGTTTGATTTAATGGAAAAGGGAAGCCTTGTAGGCCTCCCTTCTTAATTATTTTATTCTTTTGTAAACTTCAAATGTGTAATCGTAGGCGTGTTTTTCATCTTTATGATGCGCTTCTGCGCTGAGCAATTCCCAGCTATCTGCCGGCAATTCCGGGAAATAAGCATCCGCCGCTGCAATACTGGTATGCACGCGGGTCAATAGCACCTTTTGGGCTAGGGGAAGGGATTGCTTATAGATTTGTGCGCCGCCAATAATAAAGATCTCCCGCTCATCGCGGCAGTAGGTCAACACCTCTTGCAAGCTGTTGGCTACATCCACATCCTCGGCCTGGAAATCTAATTGCCTTGTGATCACAATATTGCGGCGGCCAGGCAAGGCTTTCCCGATAGATTCAAAGGTTTTTCGGCCCATTACGATGGAATGATCCATGGTACTGTTTTTAAAATACTTGAAATCGTTAGGTAAATGCCAAAGCATTTTATTGTCTTTGCCGATGGCATTGTTTTCTGCCGCGGCAACAATTAACGTGATGCTAGGTGAACTCATGGATATGCTTGGTAATTATACAGCTACGGGAGCTTTGATATGTGGGTGATGTTCGTAATTAACTAATTCAAAATCTTCGAATTTAAAATCGAAGATATCACTTACTTCCGGGTTGATTTTTAATTGTGGCAATGGCTTCGGATCACGCGATAATTGCAGTTCCGTTTGTTCAAAATGGTTGCTGTAGATATGCGCATCACCTAAGGTGTGGATAAATTCTGCGGCTTCCATATCACATACCTGCGCCACCATCATGGTTAGTAGGGCGTAGGAGGCAATATTGAAAGGTACCCCTAAAAAGATATCGGCACTACGTTGATACAATTGGCAGGAAAGCTGCGGTTTTAAGAGGCCTTTCTCCGGTTGGGCAGGTGCCACATAAAACTGGAAGAAGGCGTGGCATGGCGGCAGTGCCATGTTTTCGATTTCAGCGACATTCCAAGCCGATACAATAATGCGGCGGGAATCGGGGCTTTGTTTCAATTGCTTAATCACCTGGCTGATCTGGTCGATATGACCACCTGCTGGCGTTGGCCAGGAGCGCCATTGCGACCCATAGACAGGGCCTAAATTGCCGTTTTCATCGGCCCATTCGTCCCAAATGCTGACGCCATTTTCCTTCAGGTACTGAATGTTGGTGTCCCCTTTCAGAAACCAGATTAATTCGTGAATAATAGAGCGTAGGTGCAGTTTTTTGGTCGTCACTAAAGGGAAGCCTTCTTTGAGGTTGAAACGCATTTGGTAGCCAAAAACACTCTTCGTCCCGGTTCCTGTACGATCTGTCTTTTCCACACCGGTATCTTTTACATGGGCTAATAAATCCAAATATTGTTTCATAAGCTTGTTCCTTTAAATGTTAGCTACGAAGATACCTTTTTTTAAATCACTGGAATATCACATTTTTTCAACAACTCACATTTTGCGTCTTTTTATGTATTTTTGCAAAATATCATGGGAAAAAAAGTTGCATTCTATACCTTGGGTTGTAAGCTGAATTTTTCAGAAACCTCCTCCATTGGCCGTATCTTTAAAGATGCAGGCTACGAAACGACCGCATTTAACAGTCAGGCCGACGTGTATGTGATTAACACTTGTTCTGTAACAGATCATGCTGATCGTAAATGTAGGAAGGTGGTGAAAGAGGCTTTGAAGTATTCGCCGAACGCTTACATTACTATTGTGGGCTGTTATGCGCAGTTGAAACCGAAGGAGATTGCGGAAATTCCGGGCGTAGATTTAGTGCTGGGGGCTGCCGAGAAGTTTAATATGCTGGAGCATATTCAGGATTTGACCAAGAATGAAAAGGCTATTGTGCGCAATGCGCCAATTGATGAAACGAATCAGTTTGTGTCGGCCTTTTCCATCGGAGATCGGACGCGTACCTTCTTAAAAGTGCAAGATGGTTGTGACTATTCCTGTACCTTCTGTACGATTCCTTTAGCGCGCGGTGCTTCTCGTTCCGGGGAAATTGGCGCCATTGTGAAGCAGGCTGAAGAAATTGCCGCTTCCGGCGTAAAGGAAATTGTATTGACCGGCGTGAATATCGGTGATTTTGGTGTGCGTGATGGGAAACGGCAGGATCGTTTTGTGGATTTGGTAAAAGCACTGGATGAGGTGGAAGGGATCGACAGGATTCGGATTTCCTCCATTGAACCGAATTTATTGACCAATGAAGTGATTGAATTTGTGGCGCAATCCAAACGCTTTGTGCCGCATTTCCATATGCCTCTGCAGTCGGGAAATAATGCGGTATTGGCAAAAATGCGCCGCCGCTATAAAAGAGAATTATACGCCGAGCGCGTAGCAAAAATAAAATCCTTGATGCCGAATTGCTGCATCGGGGTAGATGTGATTGTCGGGTTCCCGGGAGAAAGTAGAGAAGATTTCATCGATACCTATAACTTCCTGAACGATATGGATATTTCATACCTACACGTATTTACCTATTCGGAGCGTGAGAATACCATTGCCGCACAGATGGAAGGTGCTGTTCCCGGAGCGCAACGTAGCGACCGCAGTAAGATGTTGCACATCCTCTCGGAAAAGAAACGCCGCGCTTTCTATGAAGGGCAGCTAGGCGAAACCGATATCGTGCTATTTGAAAGCGACGAGAAAGATGGTTTTATGCATGGCTTCTCTAAGAATTACGTGAAGGTGCGTACGCCATACGATCCGTTATTGGTGAATGAATTGGTACCGGTGAAGTTTATCGCCATTTCCGAAAGCGGCGAAGTGGATATCGAAGAAATTCCGGAACTCTTGGTTCATTAAGGAAAGATAGTAGAAATAAAAAGGGCCGTTCATTTGAGCGGCCCTTTTGCTTTTATTGATTTCTTCGACGGAAGCTTTCAAACTCTTTGTGCAAACGGAGAAGTTTGAACGTGGAGCTTAAGAGCTCGTTTGTTTCTAAGAGGATGGAGAAATACAGTCGGCTGTTTTTCGGACTGTTTTCCGAGGTGCGGATCCGGTCGATCTGCTTGTCCAAAAGGTTGTTGATGTAATCTTGAATACCTTCACGCTCATGGATAATGCTATCTATTTTAGCGAAATCCTGACGCTTATAGGCCATATTGATTTTAGAAAACCACACGCCAATTTGCTCGACCACATATTTAAGGTCTTTCGCCTGGCTAATGCGCAGGTGCTTATGGTTGTTGTCTACGTGGTTGAGGGCATTGGCATTGATAACAGCCACGTTTTCTGCCATATCTTGCAAGTAGCCCAGGGATATGATGTAATAGCGGCTACTTTTCACCGAGCTGTCGTCTAAGCTACGGATGAAATTGTACATCGAGTTGTTGGTGGAATTGAGGTCGTTCATCAGCTTCTTAACGAGTTTTTTATTCATCGTTAAGGCTTCGAGATCTTCCTTGATCAAGGAGTCAATGGCATCCTTATAGAAGATATTGGTCTTCGAGAAGGTCTCGCTGATTTGATTCGCACTGGTTTCGATTACCTGTTGTAGGGACATTATATCGGCCTTTTCCAGATTCAGCTCTTGCAATGCTTTGGCCTTGATTTTTTTGTCGTGGCTTTTCGCGTTGCGGTATAACAAGAGCGCAAGCACCACCAGGGCGATTACAAAAGTGACAATGCCACCGATCTTTAAGAAGAAGGCGAAGACGAAGGCACCCGCAAAGGCACATCCGGCCGTTACAAACCAGCCACCAATCACGTGGAACACGCCAGAGACACGATAAACGGCACTCTCACGCCCCCAAGCACGGTCGGCAAAGGCCGAACCCATGGCCACCATAAAGGTTACATAGGTGGTGGAAAGCGGAAGTTTCATGGAGGTACCCAAAGCGATTAAGCTACTGGCCACCATCAGGTTCACCGATGCCCGAATCATATCGAACATAGGCTCGTCTTTCTTATTGTTTTTAGGCTGGGCGCTGCCCAACATTGGGTTTTCAAATTTCTTATCCAGGCTGGCCTGTAGGGTTTTCGGCATTAAATAGGTCAATCCGGAACCTAAACGGATAAAACCGCGAACGATATTACGGGATAGGTAATTGGATTTGAATTTCTCATTGCCATCACCCTGGCTGGAAAGGCTCATTTCCGTTTCAATAACGGTTTTGGCTTTTTTAGAAGTCCATAAGGTAATCACCATAATAATACCGGCGCATAATAAAATCCATAAAGGCGCAACGATTTCACTGGAGGCTAGGGCATCCATGGTGAAGACGTCAGGATCTGCTCCCGGCACACTTTTAAAGATATCAATAGATTGTATGGCGGCTACTGGAACCCCAATAAAGTTCACTAAGTCGTTACCGGCGAAGGAAAGAGCCAAAGCAAAGGTACCAATCCCGATAATCACCTTCAGGATGTTGATGCCTAATTGGCTAATGATAAAACTGATGATGGTGCAAACCACAAAGCTTCCAGCTAGTAAGAGTAGCTCGTGGGTATTGATCCAATCTTTGAAATCGCTGCCGATAAAGGATACGCCTTTCATCCCTTTAATCAGGATGAAATAGGAGATGGAGGCCATGGCGATACCGCCAAAAAAGACACCCACCGTTTTCAGCTTCTTCTCGAATTGGAAGGTGAATAATACCCGGGAGATGTATTGTACAATCATCCCGATCGTGAAGGAGATGACGACGGATAATAAGATACTATAGACAATTTCAGAGGCTTTCTCTGTATTGATGTAAGACGATAGGGTAGACCAGCTGGCATCGCTCATGGCGATTTTGAAGACGGCCAGGGCAATAGCGGCTCCTAAGAGCTCGAAAACAATGGAAACCGTGGTCGAGGTGGGTAAACCGAAGTAGTTGAAGATATCCAATAAGATGATATCGGTGATCATGACGGCGAGGAATATCGCCATGACATCATCAAAGGTGAATTTGCTGGGGACGTAGATTCCGCTTCGCGCAATTTCCATCATCCCACTGGAAAAGACCGATCCGAAGAGGATACCCAAGCTGGCAATGATCATGATGGTTTTAAACGGGATGGCTTTGGAGCCAATGGCCGAGTTTAAGAAGTTGACTGCGTCATTACTGACGCCTACCATCAGGTCGATTATCGCCAAGACAGCAAGTGTAATAAGGATAAGGTAGAGATAGTTTTCCATCGTGTGTTCCTAAGGAGACTATATGATTTAGTTATATGTTAAGCTAAATAAACTCGCAAATTATTAAATATAAGTGGAATTTGGGGATTTTTGTTTCAGAATATTCTTCCAAACAATCGTCAGTAGAATAAACAATACCCCTAACCATTTTAACCAAGAGACGGGTTCCTGCAGGATGAGGTAGGACATGCAGACCGCCACTGGGAGTTCGACTGCGCTGAGTACAGCACCCAGCGAATAACCGATTTTTGGTAGGCCATAGGCAAAAAGTAAAGGTGGAATAACCGTTCCGAAAACTGCTAACAACAGGCCATAGGGTAAGATTTTTTGGAAAGTATCGACTTGAAATAGGCTGAACGGTTGCAGGCTGATCATGATTAACAAGAAAGCCCCGCTAATCATATAGGCACTTTTCTGCACCGGTGGATAGTCGTTGCCTACACGCCCATTCACAATCATAAATATAGCATAGGCTGCTGCCGCCAAGAGGCCAAATAAAATGCCCATCAGGGAAAAGGAGGTCAGTGGTTCCTCCAATAAACCGGTGGCCAATATAGTGCCGCCTAAGATGAAAATAATCCCTAGGATTTGTTGCCGGGTTGGGCGAACTTTAAAGAATAGAAACTCGATAAGCTGACCAATCCAGATGTATTGCATCAGCAAAACAATCGCCAACGAGGCGGGCACCATCTGCACACATTTGTAATAGAGAATGCTGACCGTGCCGGTGCTAATTCCACTGAGGATGATTTTCCATTTCGGACTTTGCGCCGGATAGGCTTGCTGCGACTTGCTGCGGGAAATTAATAGCCATAAGATCCATAGAAATGCGGCCCCTAAGAAGGCCTGAATGCCGGTGACTTCGCCTAAGCTGAAACCCTGCGCGTAAGCCTTTTTGACAAATGTGGAAAGAATTCCAAAGCTTGCTGCCCCGATGAACACAGCAATTGCCCCCTTGGTTTTATTCATAGCGTGTAAATTAACGCAAAAATGAATAAAATATGCCAAAGATTCATCGCTTATGACATTTAATATACGATACCCAGGGAATTCCAGTTAACGGGATTTTTACCTGAAAGCCTCCATTTTCTCGTTGTAGAAGGCTATATTGCGGGCTTGCAAGCTGCTTTAATCACAGTTGTGGAAAACTATCAATTGGAAAACAGCTTGGATTTCAGATACTTTGAAGAAAATGTGCTCCGTATGAAAATTAATTTTGCCGCTATCCTCGTATTATTATCTGCCCTGCTCTTAAGTTCTTGTGGTGCTCAGAAGAAATCGGCCAAAGGCCCCCTTTATGGTGGAGGCACAAGGCCCAATAAACAAGCACCCATTTCGGATGCCTCTGATGCCAGAGGGAAGGAATATGATGGCAATAAACTAGAGAATTATGCCAGCCTGCTGGGTGTTCGCGAAAAGGACCTGGACAATAAAAGCTTGTACTACATGATTGACGAATGGATGGGAACGCCGCATCGCTTAGGCGGATTGGATAAGCGTGGCGTAGACTGCTCGGCTTTTGTCAGTATGCTTTACCGCAAGGTGTACGGAAAAGACCTGCCGCGTACTTCTCGCGATATGGCCGATCGGATAAAACGCAAATATGACAAGCAATTGAAGGAAGGCGATCTCGTGTTCTTTTCCTTTGGTGGGCGTAATATCGATCATGTGGGGATCTACCTGCATAATGGCAAATTCGTCCATGTATCCACCCGAAAGGGAGTCATCATCTCCAACCTGAGTGATTCCTGGTATGCCAAATACTTCACGCGCTGCGGAACACCAACCGGCTAAATTAAGTGCCCTGCCCGGCTTCTTTGGTAATCGCTATCTCATAATGGAAATAAAGGTGGCTTTAATGCACATAAATCTTTACTTTTGTGCACATTTTAAGAATTTACCATGCAAGATAGAACAAAACGGATTTTTCTAGGCCTTTGTATCATTGTTCCCTTTATTATTTATTGCGTTTATTACTATTCGGCAATGATTAAAAATGCGCCTTTTCGTTTTACAGATTTCGAATCCATTGAATTAAGCTATGGTTTCCCAGATTCCATGCTGAATCAGTATAATTCCAAAACCCATCATTATCAATACCTGACGAAAAGTGGCGATTTAATTCAAGATACCTTGAAGCTGCGCAACGATGATTTATTGTATTTGCACCGCAAAGCCCAAGAAATCGGATTCTGGAACGTGGATAATGACATGACAACCGCTCCGGAGAGTCGTACAAGCCAGGCCAAAGTGCCACGCTACAAATTGACCTTCAACTATAAGGAGAAATCGAAGACAGTAACCCTGGATGCCGATTATCAAGGTGTGCAAAAAATGAAGGATGCCGCAAAAACAACCGTAGATGAAGTGTTGCAAATTATAGCCACGGCAAAGTCTCGTTAATCTTTTTGATTTATTAATTTTTGCTTAATCATAACTTTACAGTATAGCGATACCTTTGAGTCAAGTAATTTGTTTCAATAAATTGTTTGGTGATTTAAAAGGTTATTAGGTAAAAAGAGGTCGTTTCCCCCAGCGGCCTCTTTTGTTTTTTAAGACTTTCCAGCTCAATAAACTTCCCTTCATATTTCAGTTTTCAAGTGATGATTTTCTGAACTTTTTAGTGTAATTATTCAGAAAATTATTAACTTGTTGTAAAAATATAAATTATGGAAACAAAAATCTCTTCAAAATTTATCGCCGAACTGATTGGAACATTTGGTTTGGTGTTGTTTGGATGCGGTGCTGCCGCCGTCGCTGGGGCAGATACCTTAGCCCAAACATCAGGATTGGGGTTATTGGGGATCGCATTGGCTTTTGGGTTTTCGGTTGTCGTCTTTGCCTATGCCATTGGAGGCATATCGGGCTGCCACATCAACCCGGCGGTGACTATCGGGGTGCTAGTTGCCGGAAAAATATCCTTTAAAGATGCGATTGTTTACATCGTTGCACAGTTAATCGGTGCTGTCATTGCTGCCTTTGTGCTTAAAACCGTGCTAAGCGGACAGCTTGCCGGATTTACAGCAGGCGAGTGGGCATTCGGTTCTAACGGCTGGGGAGACGGCTATCAAAATGAATACAGCATGACCTCCGCCTTCATCACCGAAGCCGTATTGACAGCCTTATTCTTATTTGTCATTTTGGCTACTACCTCCAAAGTGGGAAATGCGACCATGGCCGGATTAGCCATCGGTTTTACCTTAGTATTAATACACCTTTTTGCGATTCCTATCACAGGAACTTCCGTAAACCCAGCACGTAGCTTTGGCCCTGCACTCTTTGCAGGCGGACAAGCGTTGTCGCAGCTATGGCTGTTCTTTGCCGCACCTATCGTCGGTGCTATCATTGGTGCAGTCTTGTGGAAAACGGTTTATACGGAGCCCAAAGAAGGTTAACTTATATTTTTTCCTATTCTTAATTATTCTCAAGAGGAGCTGGCAAGTGCGTCAGCTCTTTTTTTATCGATCTACTAGGGCCTCTTGTTGCCTAAACTATGAAAAATGATTATCTTCGCACATGGATAATTTTATTGTTTCTGCCCGAAAATACAGACCGGTTACTTTTGACTCGGTAGTAGGTCAGCAACACATTACAGGGACTTTAAAGAATGCTATTCGCAATAACCAACTTGCACAGGCATTCTTATTCTGCGGTCCTCGTGGTGTGGGGAAAACGACTTGCGCACGTATTCTGGCCAAAACAATAAACTGTGAGCAGATTACGGTAGAGAATGAAGCCTGTGGCTCCTGTGATAGCTGTAAATCTTTCCAGAATGGAAACTCCTTCAGTATCCATGAGCTCGATGCAGCATCCAATAACTCCGTAGATGATATCCGATCCTTAATAGATCAGGTGCGGATTCCACCTCAAACAGGGAAGTATAAAATATACATCATCGATGAGGTGCATATGCTCTCACAACAGGCTTTTAATGCCTTCCTGAAGACCTTAGAGGAACCACCTTCCTATGCTATCTTTATCTTAGCGACGACTGAGAAGCACAAGATTCTTCCAACGATACTCTCACGTTGTCAGATATTCGACTTTAATCGCATTAAGGTAGAGGATATGGCTAATCACTTAGCAAATATCGCCAATAAGGAGGAGATTACCTTTGAAATGGATGGTCTCCATGTGATTGCGCAAAAGGCCGATGGTGGTCTTCGTGATGCACTATCCATGTTTGATCAGATTGTCAGCTTCTCCAACAAGAACCTGACCTACAAGGCTGTCATCGACAACCTCAATATCTTAGATTACGACTATTACTTCCAGCTATTGGATGCTATTGCAAAGCAGGATGCTTCGCAAGCCCTCTTGATTTTTGATTCTATCTTAAACAAAGGATTCGATGGCGGACATTTTATAGCAGGACTTTCCAATCACGTCCGGAACTTATTAGTTACGAAGGATCCAGCAACGCTCAAGTTGTTGGAGGTAAGTGAGAATGTCAAGAAACGTTATTTGGAACAGGCGCAGCAATTGTCTAGCGGCTTATTGCTTTCGGCTTTAAATATTGCCAATCAATGTGAGATCTCTTACCGAAGTAGTAAGAACCAACGCTTGCAAGTAGAGCTTAGCTTACTGAAAATGTGTCACATAGCAAGTGCCATCCAATTAGCCCAAAACGGGATACCAGCGCAAGCTGAACTAAAAAAAAAACTCCCTGAGTCTGGGGGGCTAAATGCTGGGAGTCCAGCTAAAACCACAACCACAAATCTTCCTCATGCTACTGCTGGATTCAGCCAGCCTGTAAGCAAGCCTATCGCGACCACGGAGACCCCTTCGAAGGAAATCCCAGCGGGTTCGGGGAATCCTGCTAATCCTTATGCCGGGCAGCAAGGTTCGACTTCCTCGGCAGCAAGTCCAAGTTCTTTAGCAATGGGTTCAGGTTCTACAGCAATGGGTTCAGGGTCGTCTGCAGCAGGAGCAGGAGCAAGTGGCGCATCGTCGGATGCTAAGCCTGCATTTAAAGGTTGGGGTAGCTTTAAACCGGTTAATTCCCTGCCTAACTTGAATACCATCTTTGAGGAGAAGAAAAAGGGAGACTCCGAAGAGGAGGAGCTTGTTCAGGGTAATGAGTTCTTTGAAGTGACGCAGAACAGCTTCTTAAGCAAGTGGAATATCCTTGCTGAAAAGCTGAAGGCGGAGCACAAGATTACCTTATTTACGCTGATGACGAGCAATACGCCCCGCCTAAATGGCACCTTGATTGAGGTAGAGGTGGAGAACGCCGTGCAGATCGATCAGCTGAAGCTCGGGAAGATTGATATCTTAAACTTCCTGCGTGTAGAGCTGCGCAACTTTGCTTTGGATATGGAAGTCATGATGGTGGAAAAAACCAAGGAGCGCAAGCCTTACACCTCCCAAGAAAAGTATCAGGCCATGGTTGCCAAGAACCCCCTTTTAGAGGAATTACGAAAAACCTTCGATTTAGGCCTTAGTTAAGCAATTAGTTTTCTACTTTTGTACATTCTTTTCTGCCTCATGCAGAAGAGAGGTACTTTTATTAAATATACTTTACATGCAAAATTTTCAACGTAGAGAAAGACCTGAGAAACGGGAAACCAACCAGATGGTATTTGGTATCCGTGCTGTTATGGAAGCCATTGAGAGTGGTCGGGAGATAGAATCCTTATTTGTGCAACGTGGCTTATCGGGCACTTTGTTTGCGGAATTTAAAGCATTGATAAAAGACCATCAGATTGCATATCAGCAAGTGCCGATCGAGAAGTTGAATCGCATTACGCGGAAGAACCATCAGGGAGTTATTGCTGTGATTTCGCCGATTATTTACCAGAATATCGAAGATTTATTACCGGTTATTTTTGAGAAAGGGGAGACCCCTTTATTGCTGATGCTGGATGGGGTAACGGATGTGCGTAATATGGGTGCTATTGCCCGTACGGCAGAATGTGCTGGTGTACATGCGATTATTGTTCCTAAGAAAGGCTCGGCGGAGATTAATCCAGACGCCATCAAGACCTCTGCTGGTGCTTTATTCAAGATTCCAGTATGTCGTCAGGATTCCTTAAGTAAAACCGCGAAATTCCTGATGGAGTCAGGCGTGCAGCTGGTAGTCAGTACCGAGAAAACTAAAGAATCCATTTACGATGTCGATTATACAGGTCCTAGCTGTGTGGTTATGGGAGCGGAAGATGTCGGAGTTTCCGATGACCTGATCCGTATTTCAGATAAGTTGGCCAAGATTCCTATGTTCGGTGAGATCGGCTCCTTAAATGTGTCCGTATCTGCTGCGGTAGTTATCTATGAGGCCATCAGACAACGCAATTTAGGCTAACCTTGGTTCGAAAGCTTAAACATTCCATCAATAGGCAGTACCGGGTTTACCGTTACGTCATGTATAAGGAGACCCTGGTTGATGTGCGCGAGCATATCTGGTCTTTTGTTGGCGCCTTTGTTGGCATTGGTCTCATCGCCTATTTGCAATCCTTGCAGCTTCCGGCACTTGAAAATATTTTCCTGATAGGCTCCTTTGGAGCCTCTGCTGTTTTAGTTTATGGCGCTATCCAGAGCCCTTTAGCGCAGCCACGCAATCTTATTGGTGGTCATGTGGTGTCGGCCATTGTCGGGGTGACGGTGGGGAAGTTGCTACCGGATGTGCTTTGGTTGACAGCACCATTGGCTGTTGCGTCCTCTATTGTGCTCATGCAGGTCACCAAAACCTTACACCCTCCGGGAGGAGCAACCGCATTGATTGCCGTGAGCTCGGGTACTAAAATCGCCAGTATGGGCTATGCCTATGTGCTATCGCCAGTGTTTACGGGTGCTTTCATCTTGTTTGTTGTGGCCTTAGTGTTCAATAACATCACCAAAAAGCGGCATTATCCGGTTCGGGGCTCTCGCTTACGTCGTTCCCGAAGAGATCAGTTGCGACGCAGGTTTAGGGCCTAAGCTGTGGCGCCTTTCGACCAGTCAATAACAAATTGCTTATCCAATTATTTTAAAAAAGAAAAGCCCTCGAAACTAAATTCGAGGGCTTTTTTATTCGATATAGAAAGCGATTAATATCTGCTTCTAGACTCTTTGCGTTTGCCAGAGAAGTCACGGAAACCGCCGTTCGAGCGATCACGATCTCTTCTTCCGTTGCGGCTAGAGCCATTTCTGTCGCCTCTTTCTCTGTCCGAAGATCTACCACGACCACGTCCGTTAGAACCACGGTCAGATGATCTTCCATCTCCAGAAACTTCAATACGTACAGCTCTACCGTTGAATTCAACGCTTTTAAAGCCTTGGAATACTTTTTCTACTTCTGCATCTTCCACTTCGAAGAAGGTGAATACACCTTTCAAGTCGATTTTACCGATTGATTTACCGGAAATCTTACTCTTGTTGCAGATGAAGCCTAACATATCGCCGCGGTTGAACTCGTCTACCGAACCTAAGTTGATAAACAAACGTGTAAATCCTTTGCTAGAACGACGGCCAGGTTCTCTGTCGCGGTCGCGATCGCCTCTGGCATCACGCGCCTCGATATTCAAATCTGGAGCTTCTTTGTAGTAGTCTAAGAAACGGTTGAATTCTAGGGAAGCAAAGCGTTTTACCACTTCTTCTTTCGTTAAATCTTGTAAGCTTTCTAAGATTTGAGGTAAGAAAGCGTTGATTTGCTCTTCCTGAACTTCAACGTTATGTACTTTATCGACCATGGCAAACAATTGTTTCTCACATACTTCCGTACCTTGAGGAACTTGTTTGCGCTCGAAAGATTTACCAATAATCTTTTCGATATGGCGAATCTTGCTCATTTCTTTCACATTCACTAAGGAAATAGAGATCCCTGTTTTTCCGGCACGGGCTGTACGGCCAGAGCGGTGGGTATAGTTTTCTACTTCATCAGGAAGGGAGTAGTTAATAACGTGTGTTACGTCGTTAACATCGATACCGCGGGCAGCAACGTCCGTAGCAATTAATAATTGCAAGTTGCGTTCGCGATAGCGTTTCATCACTTTATCACGTTGTTGTTGCGATAAATCGCCGTGCAGTGAATCTGCATTGTAACCGTCTTTAATTAAGGCTTCCGCAATTTCTTGGGTCTCAATTTTTGTACGGCAGAAAACAATACCGAAAATCTCTGGATAAAAATCTACGATGCGTTTGAAGGCCGCGTATTTATCTTTTGCTTTAATCAAGTAATAGTTATGCTCGATGTTTGCATTTCCGGTGTTCTTTGTGCCTACAGTCAACTCAAAAGGGTCGGTCATGTAGTTTTGTGCAATACGACGTACCTCTTTCGGCATAGTCGCAGAGAACAACCAAGTTTTTTTATCCTCCGGAGTTTCCGATAAGATGTTGTTGATGTCTTCTTGGAAGCCCATGTTCAACATTTCATCAGCTTCATCCAGAACCACGTATTTTACGTTGGAAAAATCGATGGCGTTACGTCCGATAATGTCTAGCATACGACCTGGAGTTGCAACGACGATCTGTACACCACGACGGATCTGACGCAACTGGTCACCAATGTTCGCACCACCATAAACGGCTACGACGTGAACATTGTCCATAAATTTGGCAAATTTTTCTAAGTCTTTCGCAATTTGCAAACAAAGCTCACGCGTTGGACATAAGACCAATGCTTGGGGTTGGTTGAACGAAAAATCTAGTTGTTCTAAAAGAGGAAGACCAAATGCCGCTGTCTTCCCTGTACCTGTTTGGGCTAATCCGACAAAATCGTCGTTACCAGTCAGTAATACAGGAATGGCTTTTTCCTGGATGGGAGAAGGTTTTTCGAAACCTAACTCAGTGATGGCATTAACAATATCATGACGGATCCCCAGTTCTAAAAATGGGTTCATGAAATAAAATATACAATAGGCACAATTGCCTAAGGCGGTGCAAAGGTAGCAATAATTATTGGTTTTTCCTACCTATCAAGGGGTTAAGTAACTAAATGTTTGATTTGTAGCTATATATTTCTTCTTTGTAGCTGCATTTGCTTCATTCTTTATTTTCAACCCTATTTTTAACCTATAGGTGTGATATTATTCTAATTGAGTCTGTTACATAAAACCTTTTAGGCGAAAAACAGTGCTTGCAGTAACTAGTAAACCATTTTGAAAGGCTCTCTTTTCTATCTATAAAATATGGCGAATATGAATAAAATTAGAATATAATTTGGATTGCGGTCTTCTCTTTGATTTTTTTGATATTTTATTTTATTTTTTACCAATTAATTTAAAATTTTTACTGTTTACAGCCTTGAAAAAAGCGGAAATAGGCTGTTTTTTTTATTTTTTTTGTAGGTTTATAGGATTAATCATTTAACTGAATTATGTGGTATAAAAAATCTATTGCAAAGTTAGTCGCCGAAGCAGAGCAGAGTGGCGAAGGCACGCTTAAGCGAACCCTCTCCAGCTCAGGTTTAGTTGCCTTAGGCATCGGTGCTATTATTGGTGCAGGACTTTTCTCCTTAACAGGTATTGCTGCTGCCGACCATGCCGGTCCGGCGGTTATGCTATCTTTTATTATTGCGGCGGTAGGCTGTGCTTTTGCCGGCTTGTGTTATGCTGAATTTGCCTCCATGATACCGGTTGCCGGAAGTGCTTATACGTATTCCTATGCAACCATGGGCGAGTTTATGGCCTGGATCATCGGATGGGATTTGGTCTTGGAATATGCCCTCGCGGCAGCGACCGTGGCGGTAAGCTGGTCGCAATATTTTAATGAACTGCTGCTCATGGTGGGTATACATGTCCCCACGCAGCTGCTTTCAGGGCCGTTTGAAGGCGGGGTTATCAACCTGCCGGCCATTGTTATTGTCTGCTTACTCTCCTTACTGTTAATGCGCGGAACGCAAGAGTCGTCAGCAGTAAATAATATCCTGGTTATTCTTAAAGTGAGCGTTGTTATCCTTTTCATTGTGTTGGGATGGCAATTTATCGATCCGGCAAACCATACACCATTTATTCCGGTAAACGAAGGGGAGGAGATGGTGAAACAAGGACAGATGAGCTTCTGGGATTTCTGGAGTAGTGATTACCGTGGCCATTATGGCTGGTCGGGAATTTTACAAGCTGCAGGTGTGGTTTTCTTTGCCTTTATTGGTTTTGATGCCGTAAGTACGGCCGCGCAGGAAGCCAAGAACCCGAAAAAAGGAATGCCTATCGGAATTATCGGATCCTTGATTATCTGTACCATCCTTTATGTGTTATTCGCCTATGTGATGACTGGTTTAGCGCCATACACTGCCTTCTCGGGCGATGCCAAACCCGTGGCTACGGCATTTGAAAAAACAGGATATCACTTCTTAAATACCGCCATGATCATTACCATTATTGCGGGGTATACCTCCGTTATCTTGGTGATGTTATTAGGACAAAGTCGTGTTTTCTACTCCATGAGTAAAGATGGTTTGTTGCCGAAGTTGTTTTCCGACCTCGGCAAGCGCCAAACACCTTGGAAAACGAATGCTATCTTTATGGTATTCGTGAGTATTTTCGCTGGATTTGTTCCAGTTTCCGATTTAGGCCATATGGTGAGTATCGGTACCTTGTTTGCCTTCTCCTTAGTTTGTATCGGCGTGTTGGTGCTTCGTAAAACCAACCCAGAAATCGAGCGTCCTTTCAAAACACCTTTGGTACCGCTTGTCCCTATCTTAGGTATTTTAGTGTGCGTTGGCTTAATGGCCGGGTTACCTATCGAAAGCTGGGAACGTCTAGGCATCTGGATGGCCATCGGTGTGGCTGTTTACTTTGCATACGGGTATAAGAACTCGGTATTACGGAAGGAAAATGGAAAATAAACTTAGATGTGAGATTTGAGATATGAGATATGAGAGCAGGGCTGATATTTTCAGCCCTGCTTTTTGTGTTTGGTATAATTTGGATAAGAAGGCATATGGCTAATGAGGAGTTATTTTATACCAACTTTTGATTTAGGAAAGGGCTCCTTCTGGGCACTTCTTTTTTATATCCCTTTTACTTCCCTTTCTCAACCCTTTCTCACCCCTTTCAAACCCCTTTGGAGATGGGGATGATAGGCTGTTGAAAAGGAGCTTTATGGCGCTTGCTAGTTTGCTGCGTCAAAGTAATGTTATGGGTGTGAATTTGAGGAGAAGGGGGCGATATTCCCTATACAAACGAAAAATCCCTGCCAAAGTTGGCAGGGATTATTTTGATTAACGTTTAGTATGCTTATACGGCCATTTCCTGTCGGAAAGCTTGGACGCGGTTTTTGAAGTCTGCAAATTCTTGGGTTTGTTGGTTAATGAAGCTATTGTCCTCCAACTTACCGACTACTTCTTCCATTTCTTCCATGCTGTTGTAGACCATGGCGCGGAATGGGTTTTTATAATCTTTCTCGCGGGTATTTCTAATTTCCTCGCAAATCCATTGTTTGGTTTGCAGGGCCTCGTCCAGCAGGTTGTCCCAGAAGGCCATGTCCCAGGTTTGGGCATCGCGTTCGGTTACTTCCTGTAAGGATTGCAGGGCATGCGTCAGCTTATCGCTTAAATAGTCCTCGCTCCAATGGCGATAGCGGGCATGCACGGCATCCCAAGAATCGATGGCGCCGGAACGGAGATCGGAAAGGAGTTCCTCTAGCTTGTCGGCAGGTACCAATTGGCCACCAACATTCACAAAAGACGCACGCTGCGCGGATGGCAGCGCCTGTTGAATTAGCTTGCTGTGGAAGGCATCCCTAGGCAGCAGCTCTAAAACCTGACATACCGAATAGTAGCGAATCAGTTTTTTGAAAAGCTTGTAGGACTCTCGCGGTTTTAATAACAATACCCTACGTTTGGAAAACTCGGTATTGGGCAGATGCACTTCTAGGTTAAGGCTATTGCTGTCCTGTAACCAGTTGCGGCCTTGAATAGCGGGCTCTGCGGCGTTTTTATCTATCGAAGCACCCACAGCCGTCTCCATTTCCGCAAGGGCGTTAAACAGCTCGTTTACCGTGTCTGGTGCTAAGATGTCGTATTCGAAGTATTGATTCTTGAACTGTCGCTTGTCGCGGCTGATGAATTTATTGGTGTTACGCATTAACGCATACATGTTGTACATAAACCAATAGCCCGGAATCAAAACCAATTGATCGTTTTTGACATCGTTGCTCAGCAAGGAAAATGGAATGCGGATATCAAGTTCATTGGGGAAATCGCCCTTTACGATTAAAGTGTAGGAGGCGAATCGGGAATTATGCTTCAGGCTCACGCAGAGTCCGGGCCAGAATCCCCGGCCTGCAATGATTTCGCCATCGGCAGCGCGCGAGTTATGGTTCGAGCCTACGGTAGCACCGGCAGCCATATTCGATTGGCCCATCACCAAGGAAGCACATAAAAAGGAGTTGTTATGGTGCTGCTCGTGGGCCGGGAAAATCAAGGAGTTCAATACCTCACAGCAGGAAATGGTGGAATTGTCGCCTAAAAAGGAGTTGATCAGGCGTGCGCCGTATTTTAACTGCGAGTAGGAGGAAAGGATAAAACGCACCGCTTTCACGCCATAGAACACGCGGCAGCCGTAGCCAATAATGCCGTTTACCAATTCACAGCCTTCCCCAATTTGGGTATAGGCGGTGGAGGTGGAGTTTACGGTGAGGTTTTTCAGCTTGTTCACTCCTTTGATGTAGGCATCGGAACCGATTTTTACATTTTTAATGGTGTGGGAGTTTTTGATGACCGTTCGGTCGCCAATTTCGCTGTAGAAGCCACGCTCGCTGGTAAAGCGTTTGTTGGTCATTTCAAAGAAACGCCTTTGCAGCAGCTTATCCTGCCTGTTGCGGGTCCACAGATAAACGTCGGCGGCCTGCATACCATCAAATGGCAATACCTTGCGGTTGCCATTTTCGTTGCACAGCTCCAGGTAGATGCGGGAAGATTCCGCGTCGCCATCTTTCAGGATGCCATTGCCAAACTTCGCACTGGAACTGGTTTCCATTTCACTGACATTGAGTAAGATGACTTCGTTGCCTATGATGAAATGTGCCATATAGCGCACCTGATGCAAGGCAATGCAATCGCCCAGATCACTGCTGATGATATGCGAGTTGTAGATGCCACAGGGTAGGCGAATATCTCGGTATTCCAGGTATACCTCCTCCATATCACCAATGCGGATAAGGCCAAAAAACTTGGAACGCTTAATTTGCTGGGGCAGGAATTTATCGGTCACCAATACATCGTTCCAATTGGTCGATTCATTGGCATTGGCTTCTAAGATCTGGATCTCCTCGGCGGTAAGATTACGGTAGGTCTTATCGGATTTCTGTTGTTGGAAGCGATGGTAATATTCATCTCTCCCTTCCTTAAGGTATTGGGTAGGAATAAAATCATACCCAATACGGTTTAAGGGGATTTTGTTTACATATCCCATAAGCTATTCTTATTCTACCGTTACAGATTTGGCTAAGTTTCTTGGTTTATCCACGTCTAAGCCCCGATACACACCGATGTAATAGGATAGCAACTGTAAAGGCACTACCGTTAGAATTGGTGCGATGACCTCGTCGATGGCCGGCACTTGCATGATGTCGTCGGCAATACTTTGGGTCATGTCATCACCTTGGGAAACCACGGCAATTACCTTTCCTTTGCGGGCTTTTATTTCCTGCATATTGCTGATTATTTTTTCATGGTAGGCATCCTTGCTGGCAACAAATACCACCGGTAGGGTATCATCAACCAAAGCAATAGGGCCGTGTTTCATTTCGGCAGCCGGATAGCCTTCGGCATGGATATAGGAAATTTCTTTCAGCTTCAAGGCGCCTTCTAAGGCGGTAGGGAAGTTGTAGCCACGACCTAAATAAAGTACATCGTGTGCATCTTTATATTTATAGGCGATCGCTTTGATATTATCGACTTCATTCTTCAATACCCATTCTACTTTTTCAGGTACCTCTTGCAGTTCTTTGGACAGTTCTTGGAAGCGTTCTTCAGAAATTGTGCCTTTCACTTTGGCTAGTTTTAAGGCAAACAGCATCAAAACGGCTAACTGGGCCGTATAGGCTTTGGTGCTGGCCACGCCAATTTCCGGACCGGCATGCGTATAACAACCGGCATGAGAAATGCGCGCAATGGAAGAACCCACCACGTTTACAATGCCAAAAATAGTAGCACCCTGTGCTTTTGCACGCTCTAAGGCCACTAAGGTATCTGCTGTTTCCCCACTTTGGGAAATCGCGATAATCACATCGTCTTCCGATATAATCGGGTTTCTGTAGCGGAATTCAGAGGCATACTCCACCTCTACATTCACGCGGCATAGCTCTTCAATAATATATTCGGCAACCAAACCGGCATGCCAACTGGTGCCACAGGCCACAATAATAATGCGGCGGGCCTGCATGAGTTTATCTTGGATGGCATCGACCCCACTGAGGATAATCTTCGATTCGGGAATCACTAAACGTCCGCGTAGGGAGTCGGCGATGGTAATGGGTTGTTCGAAGATCTCTTTCAACATAAAATGATCGAAGCCCCCTTTTTCTATGGCTGCCAATTCCATGTCCAGTTTTTGCACGAAAGGGGTTATCGTTTCGTTCCCCAAGTTTTTCAAAATCAGTTCATCGGGTTTCACGATGGCCAATTCATAATCGTTGATATACACCACTTCTTTGGTGTAGGCCAGCATCGGAGAGGCATCGGAACCTAGAAAATGCTCGTTGTTGCCAATACCAATCACCAAGGGGCTGCCTTTTCGGGCGGCGATGATGGTGTCGGGTTGGGCGGCATCCACAATCAAGATTACGTAGGCACCCGTAACTCGTTTTAAAGCGATGCGTATAGCCTCTTCTAGGCTGCAGTTGTTGTTTAATTTAATGTCTTCAATAAAGTTCAGTAATACTTCCGAGTCGGTATCACTTTGAAAGCTATAGCCTTCTTTGAGGAGTTCATTCTTTAGGGAGGCATAGTTCTCGATGATTCCGTTGTGGATCATCGCCAAATTGCCAGATTTGGATACATGGGGGTGGGCATTTCGGTCTGAGGGTTCGCCATGTGTTGCCCAGCGTGTATGGCCTATTCCTGTTGTTCCTGCGGTAGATTGGTTGCCGACAAACTCTTCTAAGGCAGCGACCTTTCCTTCTTTTTTGTAAACCTGGAGATGGTCTCCCTGTTGCAGTGCCACTCCGGCACTATCGTAACCGCGGTATTCTAATTTTTTTAGTCCGTCAATGACAATAGGATATGCCTGACGGGTTCCGGTGTATCCGACGATTCCACACATACTTTTTCTCGTTTAATTTAAGTTTGAATTATTAATATTTTTAAATATAGGTATAAAATCGACCTATGCAATCGATTGATTGCGTATAAAAAACAAAAACCAGACCAAGTCTGGTTTTTTATATTTTAAATTATTATTAATTTAATTCAAATTTATAGCCGACCCCTTTTACGGTGGTCACATAGCTGTCTCCGATCTTTTCACGGAGCTTCCGGATATGCACGTCGATGGTCCGGTTTGTAACAACTACCGAGTCTTCCCAAATGGCTTTGAGGATTTGCTCGCGGGTAAATACTTTGTTGGGTTTGGAGGCCAGGAGGTAGAGCAGTTCGAACTCTTTTTTAGCCAGCACAAACTTTTCCTCACCCCGGTATACCAAGAAAGAATCTCGATCAATAATCAAGTCTGCAATTTCCAGCTTATCGGTCGATTGATCGTCTAAGGCCTCAGTGGTGTTTCTGCGCAAGATGGCGTTAATGCGGCTCATCAAAGCTCTTGGCTTAATGGGCTTGGCAATGTAATCGTCGGCCCCTACGTGAAATCCTGCAATTTCAGAATACTCTTCGCTACGTGCGGTTAAGAATACCATAAAGGTTTGCTTGAATTCAGGCATGGAACGCATCAAACGACAAGCTTCAATGCCATCCATTTCTGGCATCATCACATCGAGGATAATAAGATCAGGGTATACTTCCTTAGCAACTTTGATGGCTTCTTTTCCGTTAGAAGCTGTAAATACTTGGTATCCTTCTTTGGTTAAATTATAAGATATTAATTCTACGATGTCCGACTCATCATCAACCACTAGAATCTTTTGCTTATTGGCCATATTACGTGTTTTTTTGCTAAGATATATACTTAATCATAAGGTAAAGTTAACCAAATATTATATAATTGTTAACCCTTAAATATAATTTAACAATGCTTTATTTTTAATTTAAGGTTTTCGTTAAAAATACTTCTAAATCCTTACCTCTTAAGTTCTTAGCGATTATTTTGCCGTTGCCGTCTACCAAGTAGGATGTTGGGATACCCTTAATTTGGAAATCGACAATCAGCGGGGAGCTCCAAGCTTGCAGATCCGAGATGTTGGTCCATGTTAATTTATCTTCTTCGATGGCGCGCATCCAAGAGCCGGGGTTATTGTCTAAAGACACGCCTAAAACGGTGAAGTTCTTGTCCTTAAATTGTTGGTATTGCTTCACAATATTTGGGTTTTCTTCGCGACAAGGCATACACCAGGAAGCCCAGAAATCGATTAATACGATCTTGCCTTTGAAATCGGCGAGTTTTACCAGTTTATTGTCGGCGGTGTAGGCCTGTAGGGCAGGAGCCTGCTGGCCAATGGCTAATTTACGTAGTTTGTCGACTTCGGTTTTAAACTCGTTAACATAGCGGTTCTCCGGGAATTTATCTTTGATTTCATCGGCAAAGGCAATCAGCTCGGCTTCCGCCATCTCCGGATCCAACGTGCTCATCACATAAAAGCCCGCCAGGTCTTGATTTTCTTTGGCAAAGTTCACTGATTTTTGGATGTACTCTTTAAAGAAAGGTTCGAAGTCCTGGATCATTTCCGAGCGGAGGTTCTGGATCTGATTGGCGTCCATATCCGTGCTGGCCTTGGTAAATACCTGCTGCAAGGAATCGCGAACGAAGTCTATTCTTGCTTTGGTTGGCGCAAAGGATTTCAACTTGTTGGAAAGTTCAGAGCCTTCCACACTGTAATTTTCAGGCTGCTGTAAATCGACGGTAAATTGCAGTTCCTTGCCCGGTTCTACAATAATGGGGTATCGATTTTTGCCTACCACCAGCGTTAAGAGGCGTTCTTGCGTTGCAGCGCGTTGGAATTTAAAACGGTTGCCATCGGCAATGAACGTGGAGTCTAACTTTTGGTCGCCTTCGTAGAAGCTTACGACCTTTATATTGCCGGGATTATTGATTGTTCCTTGAATATTGATGTTATCCGCATTGGAACATCCCCAAAAAGCAAGGGATAGCAAGCTGATTACACTTGCTACCCATCCAGACTTTATCATATCTTTTTATTTTACAAATTCACGTGCGCGGTCGATTGCTTGTTGCAATCCGGCGCTGTTCTTACCACCAGCGGTCGCGAAGAAGGGTTGGCCACCACCACCGCCTTGAATGTCTTTGGCGAGGTCGCGAACAATGTTGCTGGCATTTAAATCTTTTGCTTTGGCCAGTTCATCAGAAATCATAACGGTTAAGCTAGGCTTGCCGTCAAAGTCGGCACCTAATACCAAGAATAAATTGCTGATGGCACCTTTCAAGGCAAAAGCAAGGGTTTTTACGGCATCGGCATTCGGTAAATCGACCTTAGTTGCTAAGAAGTTGATGTCGCCAATTTTTTCCAATTTGGCTTCTAATTGCGCCTTCAGTTGCAGGGATTTCTCCTTAATGCTTTGCTCTATTTCTTTACGTAAGGCTGAATTCTCGTCGACAATTTTGCTCATTGCAGATACAAAATCTTTCGGATTGTTCAAGATGCCTTTCATGTTATCGACCAATTCAAAGTACTCGCGAATCACCTGTTGGGCTTTACTACCTGTAATGGCTTCGATACGACGTACGCCTGCAGCGACTGCAGATTCGGAAATAATCTTAAAGAATCCGATCTGTCCGGTGGCATCTACGTGCGTACCGCCACACAGCTCTTTGGAATACTTGTCGTCGAACGTAATCACCCGTACATGGTCGCCATACTTCTCACCGAACAGGGCGGTAACACCTGATTCTATTGCTTTTTGGTAAGGAACATTGCGTTCTTCTTTCAAGCTGATGTTTTCGCGTATTTTGGCATTGACAATATCCTCTACCTGTTTGATTTCCTCGTAGGTCATCTTGGCGAAGTGGGAGATATCGAAACGCAAGATATCCGGAGATACCAGGGATCCTTTTTGGTTCACATGTTCGCCTAACACCTGTTTTAGGGCGGCATGCAACAAGTGGGTTGCCGAGTGGTTTGCCTCGGTATCTTTCCGTTTGCTCGCATTAACTTGGGCTTCGAACGTGCCTGTCAATTCGGAAGGAAGTTGATTGACGAAATGAATAATCAAACCATTTTCCTTCTTGGTATCCAATATGCTGATTTTTTCATTGGAGGCCAAGGAACGTAGGAAACCGGTGTCGCCTACCTGACCACCACCTTCTGCATAAAAAGGCGTGTTGGCCAGTACCAATTGATATTGGTCTTTTCCTTTGGCGGATACTTTACGGTATTTTAAAATTTCGGTTTCAGCGTTCAGCACATCATAGCCTACAAACTCGGTATCCTGTTGTTCATTAACCACAACCCAGTCGCCGGTATCAATGCTGGTTGCCGCACGAGAGCGTTCCTTTTGCGCCAATAGGGCCTGTTGGAAGCCGTTCATGTCTACTGATAAACCTTGCTCGCGAGCTAATAGGTCGGTTAAGTCAATCGGGAAGCCGAAAGTGTCAAAAAGTTCGAAAGCAAAATTGCCGTCGATGGACTCATGATCTGCCACGTAATTCTCAAAACGTTGGATACCGGTAGTTAAGGTACGTAGGAAAGATACTTCCTCTTCCAATACTACTTTCTCTACGAAATCTTGTTGACTGCTTAATTCTTCGAATACACCTTTGAACTGCTCGGCCAAAACGGGAACTAATTCATGGATAAATGGCGATTTGAAGTTTAAGAAGGTGTATGCATAGCGCACCGCTCTGCGTAAGATGCGGCGGATAACATAACCTGCTTTGTTATTCGATGGCAATTGGCCATCGGCAATAGCAAAGCTTACCGCACGGATATGATCGGCCAATACGCGCATGGCGATATCGGTTTTTTCATCTGTGCCGTAGGCAATGCCTGATTTTTTTGCAATAAATTGAATCAGGGGTTGGAACACATCCGTATCATAGTTGGATGTTTTTCCTTGTATACAACGTACAAGGCGTTCGAAACCCATGCCTGTATCCACGTGTTTGGCTGGTAATGGCATCAAAGAGCCATCTTTCAGGCGGTTGAACTGCATAAATACCAGGTTCCAGATTTCAATAACCTGCGGATCGTCGGCATTCACTAAATCCTGGCCTTTTACCTTCGCACGTTCTTCATCCGTACGCATATCGTAGTGGATTTCGGAACAAGGACCACAAGGTCCTGTGTCGCCCATTTCCCAGAAGTTATCTTTTTTATTGCCCAATAAGATGCGGTCTTCGGCAATCAAGGCTTTCCATAAGTCGAAGGCTTCCATATCACGTTGCAATCCTTCGGTGGCATCGCCTTCAAAAATAGTAACATATAAACGGTCTTTATCTAGCTTAAAGACTTCCGTTAATAATTCCCAAGCCCATTCGATGGCTTCTTTTTTAAAGTAGTCACCAAAAGACCAGTTTCCTAACATTTCAAACAAGGTATGGTGGTAGGTGTCAATACCTACTTCTTCCAAGTCGTTATGCTTACCCGAAACGCGCAAACAGCGTTGGGTGTCGGCTACCCTCGGGTATTTCACCGTAGCCTCCCCTAAAAAGAGGTCCTTAAACTGGTTCATTCCAGCATTGGTAAACATAAGTGTCGGGTCGTTTTTCACCACAACTGGTGCGGAAGGGACAATCTGGTGTCCTTTACTTTGGAAAAAATCTAAAAAAGCCTGGCGTATTTCTCTGCTAGTCATTTATTTCGTGGATATTTTGGTTGCAAACTTACTCAAAATCGGCGATTATATTTGCCTTAGTCAGCAAATTTGTCTGAATAACCGATATTTTTAGTAAATTTATCTTCTTAATAAAGTACATCACAATAAATCAAAAAAATGACTATTATCGTCCCTACCGATTTTTCTGAAAACTCGGAATATGCTGCCCTATATGCCTGTGAACTCGCACAGAAAAAGAATGCCGATATTCAATTGTTGCATTGCTATACCAGCGCTTCCGTTGGTGAGGATGATGGCGAGGATGCCGATGATCCCTTATTAAAAGCTGATTTATTGATTCAAGAATTGAAGGATCGCTTGATGGATCGCTTTCCCGGAGTCGATATTTTTATCGAATCCTCGCGTACCTTAATTGTTGATAAGCTCACAGAGATGGCCAACTCAGGCAAATTTGAGTTGATTGTGATGGGTGCCTCAGGAAGCAGTAAAATCAAATCGATTTATTATGGCAGTACGACTTTAGCGGTGGCCTCCAAATCGAACATCCCGGTGATCGTAATTCCAAATCGCGATTATGCCTTCCAGATTAAACATGTGGCTTTATTAACGAACTTTAAGCATGAAGAATTGGATACCTTAAAGGCTTACCTGCGCTTATTGGATGAGGCGGAGTCTTTATCCTTAATTCATGTGTATAAAGCCAACCAAAAGAAAGAGAACATTCAGGATAGCCTGAACAATTGGGTTTACAATATTAAAGAGATGACGCAACTGCAACATGTACAATCCTTTGCAGAACCTGTGCAGAAAGAAGATGAAGAATTGGATTCTGTGCCAGAGATGGTGGATAAGATGATTCAGGAAATCAATCCGGATATGATTCTTGTTACGCCAAGCCGCAAGACCTTCTTCGAGCGTCTCTTTAGTAGTTCAGTTTCCAAAGCCCTAGCCTTGGAATTGAATAAACCTGCATTTTTTGACAAAATATAATTCAACATACCGAATCATGAGTAAATTTTTAATTCCAATAGATTTTTCTGAGTACTCTGCTGTTGCAGTGAACTATGCCTGCCAGATTGCGCAGCAGAATGGTCAATCGATAGATTTAGTACACGTTTTTGCAGATCACTCTAATATTTATTTAAATGCGCAGAATGATACTGAATTAAAAGACCCCCGTGTGCCCTTAGCTGAGCGTGATATGAAAAAAGCTATTGAAGAAATCAATAAAGATTATCCGGGCGTACAGGTGAACCCTATTTTTAAAGATGGGAACCTGTATGAGGAGATTAAGAAGATTACCAATGCTGAGCATTACGATGCGGTGGTTATGGGTACCAAAGGATCTTCAGGCATGGAGTCTATTTTTATTGGAAGTAATACCTACGACACGATCTTAAATACCAAAACGCCTTTGTTGGCCGTTCCTTTGGAGACTGCTGTCCTTAAAAAAGATCGGGTTGGCCTATTGTGTAATTTTAAAGATGCGGAGTTGACCTGCTTAAGCCAGGCAATGCCCTTATTTAATAAAGATTATGAGTTGGTATTGATTCACGTGAATACCAAGGATCGGGAGATCAAAGATATCGATGCGGATTTCAAAGCTTTTATCGCCAGAATTGAGAGCGAGCTTGGCATATCTGACATAACGTACATTATTAAGCCACAATCTTTATTTATGCGTCAGAAAGAGACCATAGCCCAGGCGGTTACCTCGGTGTTAATAGATGAGCAGGTAGATATCTTGCTTTTGACGAAAAGCAAAAAGAGCGTTTTTCGCCAGATAACCGAGTCTAATGTGATCAAAAAGCTTGCTTTTGATATTAAGATTCCTACCTTTTTCGCACGCGTTCTAGCGTAAAAACGAGCTTTCAGCTACATTTCAGCTACAAATTTTACAGCATTTGTTGCCAAGACTTAAGTTTTGGCAACAAATTTGCCTATTCGGATAATAGTGTAAAATAACAGTAAACATGAAAACAAACTACATTAAAAAAGCCAGCCTACTAGCCGTAGTAGGTTTAATTTCTTCAAGCGCATTTGCACAACAAAACAAAACCACCATTGAGGGGACTACGCCACTAGGTTCTGCAACAGAATATAGAACCTGGACAATCGGTGTGAATGCAGGTGTATTGAACCAATCTAACATCTTCGGCTTTAACAGAGCAGGATTTGATAAATTGGATCATAATGTGGGATACAGTGCCTACATCAAAAAACAAATCTCTCCATCTTTTGGCATAAAAGCACAATACTTAGGCGGTAAAGTTTCGGGAACTAACGAGCATGCTGCTGCAGGGGAAGTATCTGCTTTTGAAACCAAGACACCTTGGTCAGCAGCTCTTTCTGGTGAGTTCACTTTAGCAAACACCAACTGGAGATTCTTCAACAGCATTATCAAGCCTTACTTCGCCGTAGGTATTGGTGCATTGAACGCTGAAACGACAACCACCGTAGATGGTACAAATGCTACAGCAGATTCACAAACTAAATTATTCGTACCGGTTGATGCGGGATTGAAATTCGCTGTTGCGAAAGGAATCAACATCGACTTGGGTTACCAACTTAACTGGGCGAACCAGAACTTCGATGGTGTTCGTGGTGGAACATTTAAGAACGACTTGTTCTCTTACGCACATGCAGGTTTAGAAATTGCCTTAGGCGATGGTAACAAACCATACTTAGGAAACAGCAACCCAGTTGCCACCTTAGTAGGTAAATACGACGAGTTGAAAGCAGAGCGTGATGCTTTAGTAGCTTCTAACGAAGCTTTAAAATCTGAATTATCTTCGATCAGCAATGACTTGAAAGATGATGACGGTGATGGCGTTGCGAATAAATTCGATAAATGTCCGAACACGCCTGCTGGAACTAAAGTAGATGGTGCCGGATGTCCACTTCCTGAAATGAAACAAGAGACAAAAGTAATCGAGAAAATCGTGGTAACCGAAGAGGATAAGAAAGTAGTTGATGAGGCGATTAAAAACCTAGAGTTCGATTTAGGAAAAGCAACCATCCGTGCTACTTCTTACGAATCATTAAACCGTGTTGCGGCATTATTGATCGAGAAAAACTTCAGCTTGAAATTAGCAGGTCACACGGATAACACCGGCTCTATGCAAACAAACTTGCGTCTTTCTAAAGAGCGTGCAGAATCGGTAAAAGCTTACTTAGTATCTAAAGGTGCTAATGCTTCCCGTATTGAAGCGACAGGTTATGGTCCAAACCAACCAATTGCGACAAACAGCACAGCAGAAGGTCGTCAGCAAAACAGACGTGTAGAATTCACTTTATATTAATAGAGACTATGCTAAACATAAACAGGGCGCTAAATTTAGCGCCCTGTTGTTTTTTATAGTAAATTCTTGTCTAACCTTCCTTACAGTTCTTTAATTTTGATGCTGCGGAAGGATACGGCGTCGCCATGGTCTTGCAAGAGGATATGGCCTTGCTCGGCTTCGCCAAACTTGTCCCAATCTTTGTATTTGCTACCGGCTACGAGTTTGCGGAATTCTTCCGATCCGCGAACAAACTCCAGCATTTTATAGCCATTGAGGTAATAGGTTACTTTATTTTCAGGTGTAACGACGATACGGCCTCTGTTCCACTCGCCAATTGGTTTTCTCGGGCGAGGGTTGCGGTCGGAGGTAATCAGGTCGTAGAGCGAAGCTAAGGTGCGGTTTCCGTCTTTGCCTAGCTTGGCATCGGGATGCTCTTTGTCATCTAAAATCTGATATTCTGGTCCGATGGCCGATCCTTTGGTTTCCTCGTTTAAGGTGACAAAGTATTTTACGCCTGAGTTGGCACCCGGTGTGAGTTTAAAATCGAAGGATAAATCGAAAGCCTGGTATTGCTTATCGGTAATAATGTCGCCACCGTTGGTCGATTCGCCACCATCTGATTTTTGGACGGAGATAATGCCGTTTTCAATTTTCCAGCCACTGGCAGGGAATCCACCGCCACGGGCACTGCGCCAGCCGGTTGTGTCTGTGCCATTGAACAATAAGCTATATCCGGCTGCTTTTTCATCGCTACTTAAGTCGTTCGCCTTGGTATTTACGATGTAGATATTGGTCGGGAATTCCGTAGGTTTAAGGTCTTTGGTTTGGATGTTGATGTTTTTGAAATATACTTTTTTGCCATCCAAAGAGTCGGGAATGCTGTGTACTTGCAGGGCAATAAATCCGCTGTTATCAACCGTATCTAAGAGACGAGCGGCCGGCACACCATTTATCCAGGTTTTCATTTCATCGCCAATGGCTTCAATGCGTATTTTATTATATTCATTCGGCTTATAGGCTGTTTTGGCATCGGGGTTCAAGTCTAAAGGATAGAGCCATTCTCTTCTTCCCTCATCGTAGATGCCGCCAGACCAGGCCCTTGGCGTCGGGTCTATATCCACCTGTCTACCATATACCCGTCCTTTGCCATCATTTGCGGCTGCATCAAAATGACTACGGATTTGAACGCCTGAGTTGGTGGTACTGCCTTCGAGCTTAATTTCCAGTTCGAGGATGAAATCGCCGTATTCCTGTTCGGTTACCAAGAAGCTATTGGGCGTTCCTTTGGTCATGGTGCCCACAATGGCATCACCCTCTACAGCATAGGGGGCTTTTCCGGCCATGGTTTTCCAACCGCTAAGGTCTTTCCCGTTAAACAAAGGTTCCCATCCATCGCTTGCGCTGTTCTGGCTGTTGTTTTGGCAGGAGCTTGCGAAGAATAGGAGGGCACAGGCCGCCGTGGATAAGCATGCGAAAGGTTTTTTAAGGCTATGTCTCATAGTAAAGTTTTGTTGAAATTGTAACAGGTTTAATGATAATCTAGGAATATCGCATTGAAATTAATATTTTTTTTTAATTTTAAGCTATATACGGTAAAGAAATAAACCTAGACATTCATTTATGAACCACCATTTTTCGCGTAGAAGTTTTATTAAGAAATCGGTTATGGCAGGCGGTGCTGTAGCGTTGGCAAACAGTAGTATGGGCTCCATTTTGATGGCTAAACCGAATGAACGGGTGAACCTCGCTGCTGTAGGCATCGGTAATCGTGCGGCCGAGATATTGTTGGAATTCCATAAAACCGGACTATGTAACATTGTTGCACTCTGTGATGTCGATATGGGCGCCAAGCATACCCAAGCGATATTGCAGCAATTTCCGGATGTTCCACGTTTCCAAGACTTCCGGCAGATGTTCGATAAAATGGGGAATCAGATCGATGCTGTTTCCGTAGGTGTGCCGGATTTCTCGCACTTCCCGATTACCATGATGGCGCTGGATCTTGGCAAGCATGTGTATGTGGAAAAACCAATGGCGCGCACCTTCCTGGAAGTGGAATTGATGATGCAGAAGGCTAAGAAAAATCCGAAGCTGGCGACCCAGATGGGAAATCAAGGCCACTCTGATGCCAACTACTTTCAGTTTAAGGCTTGGAAAGATGCTGGAATCATCAAGGATGTTACGCAGATTGTAGGGCATATGAATATGCCACGCCGCTGGCATGGTTGGGATGTGAAGATGAAGAACTTCCCGCCGGCAGAGCAAATTCCGGCTAGTTTAGACTGGGATTTATGGCAAATGCAAACCCTAGGGCATAATTATAATAAAGACTTTATCAATGGGCAATGGCGCTGTTGGTATGACTTCGGCATGGGAGCCTTGGGCGACTGGGGTGCCCATATTCTGGATACGGCGCATGAGTTTTTAGAACTTGGCTTGCCGACTTCCCTTGAGGCTGTGCGACTGGATGGTCACAACTCCTTCTTTTTCCCGATGTCATCCACCCTAAAGTTCCATTTCCCGAAACGCAGGCGCATGCCTGCCGTAGATATTATGTGGTATGATGGATTGGATAACCTGCCACCTATTCCTGCGGGATATGGCGTGTCGGGCTTAGATCCGAACATTCCGCCCCCAAGTACGGGTGCTTTGCAACCAGCGAAGTTGAACCCCGGTAAAATAATCTATGGAAAAGACCTTACCTTTAAGGGCGGCTCGCATGGTAGCACCTTAAGTATTATTCCAGAAGAGAAAGCGAAGGATTTGGCGAATAAGTTACCGGAGGTGCCGGTTTCGCCATCGAATCACTTTGCTAACTTCCTGAAAGCATGTAAAGGCCAGGAAAAAACAAGGTCCTCCTTTGATATTGCTGGGCCATTGAGTCAGGTATTCTGTTTAGGTGTGATTGCACAGCGCCTGAATACCAAGTTTGATTTTGATCCGCAGAAAAAAGAAATTGTAAACAACGAATTTGCAAACGCCCTATTGGTTGGTCCGCCACCAAGGAAAGGCTGGGAGCAGTATTATACCGTATAAAAGAACCAACAATAAATTAATTAAAAATGATTAAACAATTTGCATCCGGACTAGCATTTACAGCCTTGCTGAGCATGAGCTTAACCTCTTGTAACCAAGCTAAGGAGGAAAAGAAAGCCGAAGAAGAGGTACATAACCCTGCTTCGCAGACTATTCCGGAAGAATCGAAAGATTTGTTAGGACGTTGGGATTTGACCGTCGATAAAAAAGGTACGGCAGTTCCATCATGGATTGAAATCAAGCTTTCCGGATTTGCTACCCTAGTAGGTGCTTGGGTAGGGGATAGCGGTAGTAACCGTCCGATCTCGCATATCAAACTTGCAGATGGCAAGTTTTCATTCGCAATTCCACCACAATGGGAAGGTGGCGAAGGCGATTTTGTTATCGAAGGGGAATTAGCAGGTTCCGAATTAAAAGGAACAATCACATCCAATACGGGTGAGAAATATACCTTTACGGGGGTTAAAGCTCCTTATTTAGTGCGCGAAAAAGCACCAGAGTGGGGTACTCCGATTGAATTGTTCAATGGGAAGGATTTAACCGGTTGGAAGGCCTCTAACGATAAAAGCCAATGGGCTGTTAAAGATGGAATCTTAACAAATGCGGGTGCAGGTGCGAATTTGATTACCGAGCAGACCTTTAATGACTTTAAACTAAGCTTCGAGTTCCGCTATCCGGAAGGAAGTAACTCTGGGGTTTATTTAAGAGGTCGTTATGAGGTGCAGATTGAGGATTCACCAAAAGATAAGCATCCAGGCACCTTGTTCTTCGGCGCTATCTATGGTTTCCTTTCGCCAAACGAAATGGCCACCTTAGGGGCTAATGAATGGCAGAAGTTTGATGTTACCTTGGTAGGTCGTTTAGTAACGATTGTGGCGAACGGTAAAACCATCATCAGTAACCAAGAAATTCCAGGCATTACAGGGGGTGCTTTGGATAGTAAAGAAGGGGAAGCAGGCCCGATTTATATTCAAGGGGATCATGGGCCAATCGAATTCAGAAAGATTACCCTAACACCAGCGAAATAACAAGTTATTCTGAATAGAAAGAGTCCAAATGCAGAAGCGTTTGGACTCTTGTTTTTATGATAGGTGTTGTAATAAAGAAGTGTTGGCTTAGTAGTAGTTTACCTTATCCAGTTCTTTTTCATCGGCATTTACCTCAGTCAGATAGCGCTCTAAGCTATCGTCCATTTCCTTCATCCAAGGGGTGTGGTGAGGTTCGGCCTCCGTGCCGTCGATGACCGAAGTGTAAACTTGATCGCGGTAGTTGAGGATGTTCACTTCTTTATCATTTAACCAGCTTTTAAACATGTCTGCCACACGATCTAGGTCGAAGGTAGGGTAATCTGTCAAGCTGATTAATTCTTTGATGTAATCGGTTTGGAAGTCTACATGGTCAGGACCTGTTTCGGTACGAGCTTCGTAGTCCATCCATTTCTGGATGTCTGCATCGCGTTCTTCTTTTGCAGGAAGGGCAATACGTCCCAACATGTAATCGCGTGCAAACCAAGCCTGCGTATCAAACATATTAAAGGTGTAGTATTGATCCTGCATGCCTAAAAATAGTAAGCGTTCATTTTCGTTGAAAACTACGCCTTTATATAGGTTGTCTGGATAGAGACAGTTTTTAGTTTTTAAGCGTAACTCATCTGGTAGGAAAGGAAATTTATGCTGATATCCGGTACAAAGGATCACAGCGTCATACTCTTCAGCTGTTCCGTCTTTAAAGTAGGCGGTGCTTCCGTCAAAATGTGTAACCAATGGTTTTTCTTTGATGCCATTCGGCCATTTCGATCCAATGGGATTGCTGCGGTAAGAAATGGTGACCCCTTTACTGCCATGTTTGTAACATTGCACACCAATATCTTCTGCAGAGTAGCTACTACCAATCAGCAATAGTTTTTGATCGACAAATTGATCAGCACCACGGAAGTCATGCGCATGCATCACCGCGCCTGGGAAATTGTCGATTCCTTTAAAGTAAGGCATGTTTGGTGTCGAGAAGTGCCCGGTTCCTACCACTAGGTAATCGAAGTATTCCTCAAAGGTTTCATTCTTCTGTAGATCATCAAATACTACTCGGAATTGTTTTTTATCTTCCAAATAATCGACCCAGCGGGCTACGGTATTGAATTTTATATAGTCGCGGGCATTACTCTTTTTAATTCTACCTTGAATGTAATCGAATAATACTTCTCGCGGAGGGTAGGAGGAGATGGGTTGGCCAAAGTGTTCGGTAAAAGAATAGTCAGCAAATTCTAGACATTCTTTAGGACCGTTTGACCAGAGGTATTTGTACATACTTCCGTGTAGCGGCTCGCCATATTTACCAACGCCGGTGCGCCAAGTATAGTTCCACATACCTCCCCAATTATCTTGTTTTTCATAACATTTAATTTCTGGGATGGGATTACCTTTTTTCTGTTCCGATTCAAATGCTCTTAACATCGCCAGGCCACTAGGGCCCGCGCCAATAATTCCAACTTTAAAATTTGTCATATATTAATTTTTATGTTTTAAAATGTAAGTCGAGTTACAGCTCGACCCTCATGATTTTCATGATGAATGATCCCAAAAGGATGCATATCCCCAAAATTGGGGGGTAGATGTACGCCCAGAAAAAACAGCTTTGCTGCAGCAAAGTGCTATTGGGTGTTTATTAAACGATGGGTGTCTTTTGTTCTAGAAAACGAATAATTTCGCACAGTTTTCCTATGTTTTAATCACCGTTACTGACGAATGTACGGAAAAATATCGTAAATAGCAAATAATATATCGAATAGTTAGGGAAAGGAGGGTTGTTTTGCTTAAAATTTACGCAAAATAACGAATGGTTATTAAAAGATGTATTCGCTCGACCTTAATTGCTTAAATCCATTATAAATATCATAAATTGGGAAATATAAGCGTTTAGGTTATAGATGTAAATTGATATAAAATATGAAGTCAATATATTCCGGAATTGTCCTTGCATTTGCGATAATACAGCCTGCTCAGGCTCAAGAAGATGCTAACGCTAATCAATTGGAGGTTGTCGCCTCTTTCGATCGGTCTCAACCTATCGGTGTGTCGGTATCCAATCAAAATCGCGTATTTGTTTCTTTCCCGCATCGTGATCCTTATTTGTTTGGGATGACTGAGATTGTGGAGGGGAAAATGAAACCCTTCCCCAATTATAAATGGCAATTAACGGAGGGGCCAGAACTGGAACATTATGTAAATGTGCAGGATATATATGTAGATAACCAAGATCAGCTTTGGGTATTGGATAGTAAACCCGCTGCTTCGGGTTCCATATTCGGTAATGCAGCTGCAGGCGTGCAGACTGATGGTCAATTTAAGCTCATGCATTTTGATTTAAAGAACGATAGTCTGATTCGCATCTATACCTTTGACGATTTAAATAAAGGACGTTCCGGTTTGAATGATGTGCGTGTAGATACCGAGCGGCAAAAGGCTTACCTATCGGATCCCGGCCAGGCTGGTATTGTGGTGCTCGATTTAAAAACTGGGAAAAGCAGGACGGTGTTAAGTTCCTCGAAATACACCTTGTCAGATCCACAATTGGTTCTTTCTTATGAGGGGAAAGAAATGCGTAATAAGGATGGAAAGCCCTTTAGTTCGAATGTAAATGGCATTGCCCTCACGAAGGATAATGCATGGTTTTATTTTAAACCTATAAATGGTACGCATCTTTATCGCATTGCCAGCAGCTATTTGGCTGATGAAAAGCTAAGCGATATGGATTTGGTGGATAAAATTGAAGATATGGGAGCGGTGGGAGTAACCCATGGATTGGTTGCCGATGTTGCTGGAAATATTTACTTAACCAATTCCTTGGACTATAGTATTAAGCGATTAAAACCTGATGGGAGCATCGAGCTAGTTGTGCAGGATCCACGCTTGCTATGGCCAGATTCCTTGGGAGTAGGCGCGGATGGATATTTGTACTTTTCTTGCGCGCAGATGCAATTGTTGCCGCAATGGAATAATGGGGAAGATAAGGTTCAATATCCGTTTCAGGTGTATCGCATCAAGGTGCTATAAGCCGATATGGACCACTACAATGTCTTCATTGTGATAGGCTGGGTAATAATTGGCGATTGCACCAGCTTGTTTATACCGCTGTAATTCTTCGTATACAGCACGTCTTAAATTGCCTGTCCCTTTGCCATGGATAAACTTAATCTCCGGATATTCCCAGTAAATGGCAGCGTCTAACTGTTCGCGAAAATAGCTGATTGCTTCGGCCAGTAATTCATCCTGATCGTAATCGTCAAGATCGTCCATAAATGCAGTTGCATGCAGGTCTACTGTTTTTGCTGGTTTGGGAAGAGATCGCGCCATGCCGCAAAAATAGGAATTGACTCCGGAAAAAGAATATAAAATTAATGTTTTAATAGGTCGGCCACCATGCCTTTCGCCTGTTCAATTTCTCCTTTTTCTAAGAGTTCAATGTAAGGTTGAAGCTGTTTGTAACTGTCGGATGCTGGTGCAAAGTCCTTTAAATAGCTATAGGCTTCCTGAAAATAGGGGGCTATTTGCTCGCTTTCAATAGCAGGGGTATTGTCCATGCCAATAGTTAGGGCATTGAAATATCGGCCGTATTGCTCCCTCGCAAGTGGACTGTAAGCTTTATTATTATTGTTCTTCAGGAAATCTTCCCACCAAATAACGCGTTGCACCAAACTTTGGAATGGGATAATGATAGCCGCATCCTCGGCATATCCCTCTAGGTTTTCTTTGGCAATTTGCTGCAACATAATTTCCATGTTGCCTGAAATGTAGGGGTAAAACTCTTTTTGGATGTAAAATGGATTGATTTGAATACTATACATGCCTTCAGACTGACGGATGCGGTATCCATTCTGACTGATCTTTTTATAGCCATCCTCCACAGCATCTGCAGGTTTTCCACCATTAACTTCAATATCCACCAAGGAACTGTAATCCAATTCATCGTCAATTGCAGATTGATGTCCATAAAGTGACACCTTGTCCATGAAGTCGATGAAATACACCACTGCCAAGTCATTGTTCAGGCTGTCGCCCTGATTAAAAAGCTCTTTGAATTTTGCATTCGCTTTGCCAATGCTGTTGACATCTGTACTATCTAAGGCGTCAATATAATCTTGAAGCATATCGGCTTTGGATAGGGTATACTCCCCCGTATCTTCCCTCAGATTGCTGTCGGCGTTGGCATTGTTGTTTTTGGAATCCGTTTGACACGCGGTTGCCAACATCGCAAGCCCAATAGATAGATACTTCAATTTCATATTCCCTTTTTAAATAGTAACGATCAAAAGAAAACCTTGTTTTGGCCAAGCCTTTCTTTCTTCGGAAAAAAATCTAGCAAATAATAATTTCAAGGGCAATATACTAGTTATCGCCCGGAATACGCCATTTTTACGCGATAAATTATGCTTGGAAAAAGTTAATGTTAAATTATTTGTCAAATAATCAGGGGGTTAATAAAATGGATGAAAATAGGTTTTGCAGGCAATATGTAAAGATTGTATATTTGTGCCACAATAAAGGTGATACCTAATCGGGGTGTAGCGTAGCCCGGTATCGCGCCACATTTGGGATGTGGAGGTCGTAGGTTCGAATCCTGCCACCCCGACTAAAACGACAAATGGTGCCATTGGAAGACAAATGGTGCCATTTTTCATTTTAATCCCTTGTTTATACTATAGCAAGGCTTCCTGTAAAAAATTCCCTTTAATTAAAGAATCATAAAAGTAGCATCTTGTACTAATTTTGGGTTAAAAGGTAAGATTGTGGGAATATGTTGACAGGTTTCGAACCGCTTGAATTCAATCCGATTTCATTTTCGTAGAAATGCAAATTTCCATCAGCCTTGTTAGGAAAGATAAAATTTTGATAGCTTTTTGAATCGATATTTTATTTCCTTTATCCAGTTCAATTTTAATAATGCTTGTGATTAACTCTTGTTGTTCTTTGCTAAAATTACACGTTGTTGCTTCTTCAAAATTCTCTTCACTATTTAGATATTGGAATCCATATACTATCTTGACTTCATCTTTAAGATAATTTGTAATGTTAGTATTATTATAGATTAAATTCTCATTTAGAAAAAGAGAAGCCACTTTTAATATGATAGAATTGTCGGTATCTTGAAAGAGACACATAGGTTTTAAAAAGGATGATGCGAGCTTTTTAAAACTTCGCTTCTGCTGTAAATCAAGTTTATAAGCATCGTTGAGTTGTGCGCCTAGAATATCAATTCTGTTTTCGCAGTCTGATTTTATTGAGTGGTAATCTTCTTCGTCAATTGTACCTTTTACTAAAAGCTCCCTTGCATTAGCAACTCGTTCTATCATTTTATGTAATGATCTATTGATATTGGTTTTATCAATAGATTTTTGCTGATATACTTTTTCGTAAGTCGTTGTTAAAAGATTTTGGAATATTGGAACATAAGCGATGTCTGGTTTTAACCGACCTATTCCTGATAATAAATTATCATTTACTTTGGCTGCTCTTATCCGATAACCACAAGAAGAGGTACAATGATAATAAAAATACTTTTGAGATCTTCCACGAGAACCGCTTCCTGAAATTTTTTTTGAACAAAGAGGGCAATTGAGAACTCCCCTAAACATAAGTTCACTATTGGTACTTTGTTTAACGTATTTTTTGTCACGTCGTTTTATTCTTGATTGTACATCATTAAAAAGTTCTACTGAAATTAAGGGATTATGGATACCATGAACCTCTAGTATAGTTTTTCCATCTAAAGAAGGAACCTTTATTTTACCACAGTAGACCGGATTTTGAAGTATATTGAAGAAAGCATTTAAACTTCATTTTAGCCCTGTTTTGAGAACAATTTTATAGTAAGAGCGGACCGATGTATTTTCATCAAACTCTTCAAATGCCTTTTTAATCAATGTTGCCTCTGGCTCACGGGGAACTATTGTTTTTGTTCCATCTGGTAAAGATATATTGAGATAACCTATGGGTGCCCGCCCCATATATCGTCCTTCCTTTTTGGCTTTGTGTATGCCTTGCTTGATATTCAAAGACCTGCGGTCATTTTCTACTTCTGCTGTGACAATATACATTTCCAGTAATACTTTGTTTTCAGGTATCGACATGTCCAAAGGTTGGTCTGTAGCTTGAGGTTCAATGCCGAGCTTTTGAAGTTGAGTGATCGTATAATAAGCATTCGCCGTATTCCTGCTAAACCGATCCCAACGAGTAAATAGAATAAGTTGCGGTCTCGTAGATTTATTCATATTTAAATGTTTCATCATGGCAGTCCATGCCGGACGTTCAAAGTTTTTTGCCGAATGGTCTTCGAATATGGTCTGGACAATTTCAATATGATTGTCTTTACAATATTTATTCAATTTTTCTTCCTGGCTACGCTGAGAGTATCCTTTTTGTGCTTGTTCGTCTGTACTGACACGGATGTAAATAATTGCTGTTAACATGAGTTTCTCATGATAACGTAAGTATATTGATCTTTAAAATTGACTCATTATTGTAGATTGTGGTTTCCCGTAATTATCTGAGCGTTATTTCAATATCTTTGTGTAGAATTCAATATTTTAATATTAATTATTTAGCGGTGTTTAATATATCCTTTGTTATTAATGACTAAAAAAATTATAGCCCTAGAGTTTTTGGAAGAATTGGAAAGCATTCATAAAAATGAATCTTTGTCTTTGTCAATAAAATATCCTCAACTAAGAAGTTTATTAGAAAAAGTCTGTAAAGATCTTACCTCAACAGTCTCGGTTCAGTTTTCTGATTTTTTTTCACGATTAAATTTTGTCTGTCAGGAATATAAGGTCAACAGATCTATTCACGGATTGCGCGTTACGGCTAACAAAGTGCTGCATGAAGGCCTTATTCCTGATGAAGATGATTACAAATATCATGTTTCTCTTTTTGCTGAATTTCTTCAGGTTGTGTGTGACATTCATGTTCCCGATAGTTTGTTATTGCAAGAAAAACCTATTAAGGAATTTATTACCATTAAGAATGTACTACTAAGCGAGGTTAAAGTCAGCATTGTGGAAAAGAGGGAGAGTCATTTGGTTTGCCATATTGATGTTTTGAGTATAAAGGAGCCTGCTTTTGAGTTTGTTCCCGATAAGCTCATTACCGTCCAGATACTCGAAACTGGCGTGAACGAGGCAATTACCTCCTGTAAAGATTTTTGGGTAGGCGCTGTTTTATATCTTGTCGATATCGCTATTGATGCGAATGAAGTTTTTCATCCTAAAATTATTGTGCTGGAGCCGGATTATCTATTGGATGTTTCTTCTGTAGCAGAGTGCATACAGGATTATGGAGAAACGGAGTTATTGTTTTTGAAGTCAAAGTTTGAGTCAGTAGCTAATACCAAGCATATATTGCTGGGTAATTTTGCCAATCTGGTGGTTGATGAAGTTTTTTCAAATCCTTTGGTTCCTGTAGAGTTCGGTGACACTTTTATCAAACATTTCAGAACTAGCCCGTTTGAGTATACTACCTGTAAGGATATTGCGGAGCGACAGCATTTTAGCACCTATTATCAGGATAGCCAGAGGCAGTTTCTCAAAATTAAGAATACAATTGAGAATGAATTTTTGCAATTGGGTATTGATCTTGAAAATATTTCTTTGGAACCTTCTTTTTTGTCTGAGAAGTTTGGGTTGCAGGGAAGGATGGATATGCTTGATTGGAAAAAAGCCGGAGGTCTTTCTAAGATTATAGAGTTAAAATCCGGTAGCACTCCTTTTCCGGATGACGGTGCGAGTATCAAGGGCAATCATCAGGCACAGTTGTTTATGTATTATCTTCTTTATTCGCAGGTTGAAAAGTTGAGTTTGGGACAGATCAATGCCAAAGCACAGGGATTTATTTTGTATTCAAAACCCGACCGAGGGAATATGAGAAACACCAGTGCTTTTCTGAACGGATTCCAAAAGGTAATCAATCTAAGAAATAAGATTATTGCAATAGAACATCTTCTGGCAAAGGATAATGAACAGTCTACCGCCTCTCTTCTAGCGATGGTCAATGCTCAGAATATTATTAATAAGGATATTCATCCTAATTTTAGAAATATAGTAGAACCTCAACTGGACGGTTTTCTTCAACCGATAGCTTCGGCTTCGGATCTGGAGAGAAGCTATTTTATTTCGTTTTTGAATTATGTTTCTTATGAGCATTTTCTAAGTAAGGTGGGCAGTGCCGAACAGGATAGAGAAAATGGTTCTAATGGTTTGGCCAGACTTTGGCTGGATAGTTTTGAAGAAAAGAAGGAGAAGTTTGAAATTTTGTATGATCTGGAAATTACACATAATAAAATTGATGAAGTAGATCAAATTATTGAGTTTAAAAGGACAAATGCGGAGAATAGACATGTGAATTTCAGGACAGGTGATATTTGTGTGTTATATCCTCGTAACAGCGAATCGGATCTGGTTTCCCATAGCCAGATTTTTAAATGTACTATTAAAGAAATTACTACAGATTCAGTTACGGTGTATTTCCGATACAAACAACGCAATAAGGCATTTTTTACTTCTTTTGGACCCCATGCAAAATGGGCATTGGAGAGTGATTTTATGGAAATTTCTTTTAATTCCATGTACCGTAATCTTTACGGTTTTCTAAAAGAGGAGTCGTCCTTTAAGAATTTGATTTTAACGCAGGAGTCTCCGGGCAAGGGTAAAGATTATGGCTATAAGAATCCATCTGTGAGTCATGAGCAGCAAGTGGTTATTAATAAAGCTTTATCTGCCGATCGTTATTTTTTATTGAATGGTCCTCCGGGTACAGGCAAAACGTCTATTATTATTAAAAATCTGGTAAAAGAGCTTATTATTAACGGCAAAAGTATTTTGATATTGGCCTATACAAATCGTGCTGTTGATGAACTTTGCGACGCAATTAATGATGCCTGTGAAGGAACAAGCAAACGAAATTTTATTCGCTTTGGTTCACGGTTGTCTGCAGGTGCCAAATATCATGACAATTTGCTGGATGTAGTGATGGAAACAAGAGAAAAAGAGTTAGGAACATCGGGGCATAGATTTGATCGTGCTGAAGTATCCCGCATTATCAGGGAAAATAATGTGTATGTATCTACGGTGGCTTCTGTGGGCAGTAAAGAACATATTTTTCAGGTAAAAAACTTTGATTATATAATAGTTGATGAGGCTTCTCAGATTTTAGAGCCTCAATTGGTGGGTATTTTAGGAAAAGCTTCCAAGTTTGTGCTTATTGGCGATCATAAGCAATTGCCTGCCATTTCGTTGCAGTCTGCTGAGCGCTCTAAAACCAACAACGAATTGTTGGAGTCAATTGGACTGTATAACAGAAAGAATTCTTTGTTTGAACGTCTTTATAAGTTTTGTGAAGATAACAAACATGTGGGGGCTTATGATACGTTGACTTATCAGGGACGTATGCATAAAGAGATTTCTTTATTTCCAAATTTTGCTTTTTATAAAGGGCTATTGCGTGAGGCTTATGATGCGCCGGGTATCGATGCGTCAACTAAGACTGCATTGTATCGTCAGGTAGCGGATCTGCAATTTTCAGAGTCCGGCACCAATAGTATCAGGAAGTTGCTGAGCCAAAAGAGGCTGGTCTTTTTTAACAATAAGAAGGCTAATGATCTTTATGGAAAAACAAATGTTTATGAAGCCGATTTTGTTGTGTATGTTGTTAAGGAAATCATGGCTTTATACAAAAGCAATAATAAGTCCTTTGATCCGCTTACAACCGTGGGGATTATTGCTCCTTTCCGCAATCAGATCGCACTTATCAAGCATAAGCTGGAGGAGGAAGGTGTTCCTGATCATGATAAGATTACTGTCGATTCTGTGGAGCGCTTTCAGGGAAGCCAACGGGATATTATTATTTATTCTTTTTCTGTGAATAATCCATTTCAATTGCGGGGAATGATTAATCTGAATGATGAGGGCGATGTGGATCGTAAGTTAAATGTGGCTCTTACACGGGCCCGTGAGCAGATGGTATTGGTAGGCAATGATACTATATTATCGGATAATCTTATTTATCTGAGACTGATAGAGTATTGCAAATCAAAGGGTGGCTATATTAATACGCCTTTGTCTGATATTGTGGAAGGCCAGCCTATTTCTTTTCCTGACGGGACTGTTGCTTCTGGAGAAACAGTGTTGTCCATGATTAGCGAACCTTTTAAAAGCGTGTTTGAAACTAAGGTGGTGACTGTGGTTAAAAATGACAGACGGACTAAATGGCCTAATGAAATATTGGGATTAAATACAGATTTTACCCGTAATAATCTTGTCCGGTATGGAACGGCTGATTTTGATGCACAAATTGATTTCAATTATGAGCAAAATGTGGCATTTTTGGATAGCCAGAGTTTGCTGGATTATTATACGCCCAAAGAAAATGTCTTGTTGTATTGTTATTGGAATATGAGAAAGAATTTTGTTTCGGTACAGCATATTTTCCTTCAAAATAAGGCGTTCTTTATGTCGAGATTTGAGCATACGGAAGGGCGAATAATGTTTATCGATTTTGGCTGCGGTCCATTGACGGCTTCTCTGGCTTTCAATACTGTTTTTAAGGCTGAGGTCAGTCGGAAGGTGCATTATCTGGGTGTGGATGTTTCGAAGGCGATGCTGAACAAGGCTCGAGAATTTAGTGAATCAGGGGTTTTTAAAGCTATAGACACTTTTGATTTGTGTGAGGGATTGGAAAAGAATAATCTGGCTTATTATAAAGATGAGTTTACATTGCCTCATACGGTTGTGTTGACCTGCGCTAATTCTTTGTCTAATCTGGATCTTGACGATATAAATGGATTGGCCGGTTTCTTGAATGATTTTATGAGTCAATATCCACTAAATAATTATATTCTGGTGTACCAGAATCCGGTGAACCGTGATCAGAACCTAAGGAAGTTGCTGGCAAAAATCCCTAAACTTAATAAAGTTTTTATTGCCCGAGAGGAGACGGTGTCGTATGATAGTCCGGATCAGGATTGGTATGCTACTAATGAACATTTTAGCTATGAGCTGATTACGAATTAGCGTCTTAGGGATAAGATGATGGATCCCAATCGGTCTTGCCCCATACTTTTTATCAACTGGTAGGCTTTTCTGTGGCAGTGTCTGTATTTTTTACCGCTTCCGCAAAAACATTTTGAGGTACGTGGTGGGGTGTCGTTTTTATAGATATACATGAGCAGCGAATATATTTTGTTTGTGTCTCTGGTTTGTAGCAGGTCATATAAAGATTCTAAGATGCCTTGCAAACCATGGGATCGTTCGTGAAGAAAGTAGCCTTCCCTTTCTCTAAAACTTTGGTTGTGTAAATAAGGTACGACCTGGTTTTGGATAAAAGAGGTAAGCGTAATTCCCTGTGCACAGTGAATGTATTCTTCTATTGGTGTGCAAATACAGAAATGTCCGTCATTATACAGATGCCAATCTATATTATGCGGCAATCTTCCTTGTGTTTCATATACAAACGGGAAGTTATTAGGATAATCGGGAGAGCATTCTATGCGTATGGCGTAAATGTCATAAGCGGCTCTGTTTTCATCTAACAGGTTGATTGTGCCTTCCAGGAATGGAAGAGCATCTTCCCGACTATGTAAATGTAAGTCGGGAAAATTGCTTATGGCTTCTGCAGCTTCTTCTGTAAATCGGATGTATGCGTTATTCATAACCAAAGGGATAGGATGTTGCAGCTCCTGCCGCTGCTGCCGCTGAACTACGTGAATTGTTTTCTTCTTTGTCTTCTCCCAGAGGAAATCTGTCTCCGAGATGTTTGCGCCACAGTTTGCTGGATTCTTTTTGATTCGTCTCCCGAATTGCTGATTCTGCGTCTGTTATGAATTTTTCGAGCGTTTCTAAAAACTTTTCTTTGCTTGAATAGTTTTCCAGCAAATCATCATTTGGTACAGCAGGGACTATGCATTCAAATTTATTGTCTAGGCCTTTTTTGATTTCCTTTAGAACGTCACGTGTCGTGATGTCATCCCGTTCGTTCAGTACAATTTTTTCTTTTGCATTGGTGGCCAGTATTGTCAATGCCAAACCATTAGGCATTTTAAAACTTTGTTTGTCTGCCCATCCTTTGAGATATTTGATGGTTCGTACCAACCGACCCTCTTTGTCTTTTTTAGATACAAACCAGTCTACTACGGCTTTCGGGTCGCTGTTTTCAAAACCAACACCTTTGACTGCTATTTTGTATTCCTGCCCATCTATTTTGTAGTAAACCGGATGGTCTATTTCATAATCGTTAACAAAAATGGAACGCACGCATTTTTTGCGATTTTCTGGTGCTGTAGCGGTATAGCCATCTACTGCTTGTCTTACCCATTCTTTGAGCGTTGATGCGGATACATCGGGTTCCCGAAAGAAGTAGATACCGTCATCAAGGTCACAGATGTCTTCTGCTGTACGGATACCGTTTTTCATTTTATAAGACCCTTGTATATAAAAGTAGGGTACATAATCCGGGTGGTTTTCTTTGAACCAGGCCGTGATTCTTTTACGAAGTCCTTCTTTCGAATTCTTCATTCTCTCGTTCTTTTTTGAACCTATGGAAATATCGCTATGATATTCCTGAAATAAATTGTGACAGTTTGCCATTTTGTTATTGTTTTAAAAAGTTTAAAATTTCTGTTAATCTGTTTTTTGCTAATTCTTCGCCAATAGACTTCATGCGGTCTATATGTTTTTGTTTGGAGGAATTGAGCTCTATATTGTCGCCTTTCATGTCATGCTGAATGCGCAAATGGCTGAATGTATTGCCTATTTTGCCCAATGCCCGCTGCAGAAAGAGTAAGTATTGTTCTGTGATCTGTGCTTGTGTATCCAATACTAAGTCTACTAGCTTAGGATTTGGAAATAGCCAGTCGAATACGTTTTTTGGACGCCATGTGCGTTTTATGATTTGTTTTCCTTGACCTGTACCCAACGATAAGAGTGCAATATCTCCAATGGAAATATTTAGCTTGTCGGTTGCTTCAAACACGCCTATCAATGCGGGATTGTTGGCGAAAATTCCGCCATCGATCATGTTTACATTTGTTCCTTCTCCAAATTCATTCTTAAATGAAAAGGTATGGGGCGGAAAATATACTGGTGCAGAAGCACTGGACATTGCTACATGGTATGCCGGGAGTTTATAGTCTCTCCTGTATTCCAGATGATGTTTGGTTTTGAGCACGTTTATAGCACCGTCGTTTCCGTTAAATGCAGGTATGCAGACTTTGTTTTTAAGGTCGTTCATAAGCGGATCCTGACCACCATTTGCTTCTGCATAGACTTCTCTTAGCTTTTTTAGTAATTGTTTGTTGCTGTAGATAGCATTGAAGAAAGCTCTGCTTTTTCGAGGCAGAAAACGAAAGACAAATCTTGGGAAGATGATTTTTGCATGATCTTCATAGAATTTTGCCAGTTCTTTTGCCGGTATGCCCAACGCAAGGCCTATTGCAAGGATGGCTCCTGTTGAAGTGCCACAGATAAGATCAAAATGTTCATGCAGTGGCTTGTCGGGTTCTTCCTTTTGTAATTCTTCTTCTAGCTCGGCCAGGACTTTGGCAGGAATGAGACCTCTTATCCCGCCTCCGTCAATAGAGAGTATTTTGAATTTTTTGTTCACTTCTTTGTCCATGCTCTATTATTTAAATGGTTCTCCACACACAGCTGACCAGTCATTCCAGATTGTTGAAACACATCTTTCTAATGATATACCTAGCGCTCGTGTAATCGCTTGTGCATCTTTTCTTGCCGTTTCCGCTGATTTGCTCGCATGGTAAAGTGTTGTATTGGGAAAATAAATTATTTTACAAACGGTACCCTGAATGCTATCCTTATACCCCAATTCGAACATCTTTTCTTTGAATTCCCGATGTTTAGAAGGAATGTCGTAGGTGATTATTATTGCCATATTCTAAAAATTTTACTGTTTAAAAATTGGAACTATCTTCTGCGGATAGTTCCGGTTATTATTAGGATTTTTTTACTGTTTCCTTTACAGTTGTTTTGGGATGTTTTTCCGCGTAACGTTTCGTTACAAACTTTCCGGTTCCCGCATCTCTATGCACTGATTTTTTCTTTTTCATTTTTATACACCTCCTTTCTGGTTTAACTGCTCTACATAAGGCGAATAGTATGCCATGCGAAATTTCATTGATTTTAGCTTGTTTTTATCAATTATTGTATCAATATTTGGATTTTAATTATCAAAAAATGATATGAAAACATTAATTTCATGGGTTGCTACGATGCATGATTTTTCTAGAAATCCAGAAACAAGACAAATTATCGGGGTCAATGAAAATGGGCCTACTTTTAATTTTCATAAAGATTTCTTTGATCATGACAGGCATGTTATTTTATCATCTGAGAAAGGTGTTGAGCCTGACATATATATTGAACAATTACGGACTGAGCTAATTAAAAGATATCCTGGGCGTAGTATTGAGACTCAGTATCTGGATGTTACGGATGTTATCGATATACAGCAAATTAAAAGTAAGGTAGAGGGTTTACTGATGAGGGCGTATAAGGATGATGAGATTAGTATTTTCTTTTCTCCCGGTACTTCCGCGATGCAGATTTCGTGGTATTTGATTCATGAGTCCGGGATGTTTAATACAAGGATGTTTCAGGTGCGCCCCAAAGAGCATTCAAAAACCGGTAAGGCCGAATTGCTGGATATGAAGGTGATAAAGTCTACCATTCCGGGTGGGAGTATAATTAAGGAAGAAAGTGTTGTAGATTATAAAGAGGATTATCTTATAACTGAATCACTAAATCCTATTTATGCAAAAGCTGAGATGATTGCAAAAGCCGATCAGGTAACTACTTTAATTTTTGGAGAGAGTGGTTCCGGCAAGGAGCATCTCGCAAATTATATACATAGGAATTCGGCAAGAAATGAGAGGCCATTTATTGCCATCAATTGCTCTGCTTTTACAGATGAACTTCTTGAGTCGAGATTATTTGGTCATATGAAAGGTGCTTTTACCGGTGCAGTAGCTGATCACAAAGGTTTATTGGAGGAAGCTCAGGGTGGTACTGTTTTCCTTGATGAGATCGGGGATATTTCGCCTTATATGCAACAGTTATTACTACGGGTTACTCAGGAAAAAAAGATTCTTAAAATAGGAGATACAAAAGAGAAGAAGATTGATGTCAGAATTATAGCTGCCACAAACAGGGATCTTCCACAGCGATGTGCCGAAGGACAATTTCGATGGGATTTATTCTACCGTCTTGCTGTAACCGAACTCACTTTGCCTCCTTTGCGAGACAGGGGGGCAAAAGAGAAAAAGGAGTTGATTGATTTTTTCATAGAGTCTAAAAGGAAGTTGTTTAAAAGGTCTAAAAAATTACGTCTGGCAAAAGATGTCGAACAGTTTATATTGAATTATCCTTTTCCTGGTAATGTTCGTGAAATAGAAAATTTAATAGAAAATTTGTATGTTTTTAATAGTGATGCTGTTTCAATGGATACACTCCCAACAAGATTACTAAATCCTACTGATGATTTTAAGCTCGATTTAAAAACAGTCGAAAAGCTGCATATTATTAAGGTGTTGAAATTAGCTAAAAACAAGCAACAGGCGGCCAAGTTGCTGGGCTGTGTAATAAATACGCTGGAGAAGAAGATCAAGGATTATGAGATTGTAATGGATGGTTTATGAGTTTTAATCTTGACTTTTGCCAAAGATTATACATTGTGATAAATGTATTACAATCTAAGGATTGTATAACTACGAGAATTTGGGCATAACAAAAGAACCTCAATCTAAAGAAATAGAAACTGGAACGATTGAAATGCTACAAATTCCATGTAGGCTGCTGCAACACTTGCTAGATCAGCAAGCCGTCCTTTGAAATGAAAGACATTTGAAGATATTTAATTGAAGTTTTTTAACATCTAAAATTAGATCGACGAAGGCATAAACTAATTAAGTTATGTCATACTATAGCCTTACTTTTTAAACTCCAAAGTAAGGCTATAGTATGAGTAATTTAATTTGAAAAATGCTTCAATATGCCACAAGCTATGAAATCTTAAGTGAGGTTTAGGCATTATAGCTTCTCTTTATTTTGAATGAAAAATCATTCATTAATACCTGTTTTAAGCTTTAATGCGTTATATTTCATTCAAAAATTGAGTTTTAAAAAACCAAATCATCATCATCTTCAGAGATCAATTTCCTCAAATCTTCCAAAAAATGGTTCGAAAATTGTCCCGACAGGACGACGAAAAAAAAGCCACTGATTTCAGTGGCTTTTTCTGTTTTTGGACGTATTTCATCCCAGCGGCCAAACGCTAGCGGAATTTTTTATTTACAGTTATATTCACTCATTTTCGTCACAGGCAGTTTACTGCCGGCAGCTAAAACGCTAGATATAAAATCGTCACAATTCGATTCTGAGAGCAATCCAATACGAAAGGCCTCGCATAAAAAATCCATAGTAGTTAATAATTCAATCGAATGCAAAGCGCAATATCTTTTTACATCTTTTAAATTACTACTCCCTATTATATCCTTTGTATGTTTAACATAAGCAAGACAGGCACTTTCACCATCACCTTTGAACATCATTTTCTTAATGTGCAAGTACTCTTTCAAAATAGCGTGATTATTGCTCGGAAAAGGAATTTTAGTAACTATTCCCAAATTTATTAAATTTTCAACGGCTAACTTTTTAGCATTAAATTTCAGAAGTTCATCATATACTTTATCGAGCATCAAAATCTTATTTGAAAAGATCTTATGAAGAATAAGTATTTGACCACCTGTTATAAAATGTGAAACTACATCTGCGTCAATAAGAATATCTTTTAACTTAATCTTCGCCATTATCAACAAAAATCTTATTAAGATACTCTTCGTTCATGCCCAAATCATATAATAATGATATGTAATGACTTTCAGAAATCAATTCTTTATCATATAGTTCCCTTGTTAATGAGCCATAATTCCCTATGGTTAAACCATTATTTCCCTTTTGATAAAGATCAATTGGATATCCGTATTTAACAGCATTGGATTTTATATTTATTTGATACTGATCATAGATTTTAGATGTTATTAAATCAAGTGATTTCAATCTATATAATAATGCATTTCTTGAACACGAAAAATAATGCTCCAGTTTTAAAACCGTATGTAATTGAATTTTGTCTTTGGAAAGTTCCTGATCTGGAATTAATTCTTTAATCGCTGACTCGGGCATTAGCAATATGGATGCAAACCTATCTGCATTAAACTCCTCACCCAATGCGCTATTAAACTGTCCAACGTTGCAAACCATTGAAGAAAAGTTTTCTTGAACAAATAAGTGATATAATTCATGGCAAATAGTGAAATGTTGTTTCCCTAAGCTGTGAGCTGAGTTTATTAAAATAAATCTATTTTCCTCAACTTTTAAAGCCATTCCTGAAAATTCAGCAGATAAATCCCTAAAAACAGTTATTACATTTAATTTTGATAATAAACTTTTAAATCTAATTGGATCAGTCTCGCTTAGTCCTGCGAATCTTCTAAACTCAATTACTTTTTTTTCTAAAACATTATTATTCATTATTGAGCTAATACATTTTTAATTTTAAGATAGTTTAAGGCTATTTTTTTAAAATCTGCTATAACTTTTAGATCATTAGGTGATATTTCATTTGCTCTAAATGCGAATGCAAGATTAAGGTTATTTATTGCTGCATCCTCTTCATATAAGTCATATTCGTCTATCCCAAATAATTTTGCATACGTAGGAATCAAATCCACTGGAACACTTCGACGATTAGTTTCATAATAACTAACTTCCTCTCTTGATATTTCTAAATAATCCGCAATCTGATCTTGTGTTAAACCAAGTTTAACCCTAAAATCTTTTAAATTTTTTGACAATATCTTTTCCATACGAATTTATTTTATGTTACAAAATAACGATTTAAAAATAAAACTCGAAAATTTGTAACAAATTTCATCAGGTGAGGATTTCCTCCAAATAGCTTGTGGGCAGGCATATACCCACTTTTATTTCCCTTCTCCCAGCGGATAGCAATTACATCTTTTCGGCCTTCAAATAAAGTGAGCAGATAGTTGTCATTAGTCCGAAGTTCCACTTCCATTTCTTTGCTATTAATATAACAAATTGAAATACACTTCTAATAAATTTCACCTAACCTAATATATATTTTTATTCACCTGAAAACCATGTCGTTATATCTTTTTTAAATTTTAGAACCCTACCAAAACTAAAGTTTAGGATATATAGTAGTATATGGTAACCAACGAATTATTAACATTACTAAATAAACTTAAATCTGGAGAAATTCTAAATCATGAATTAGTCAGGTTACAACAGCTTTTAGATAGTAAAGAAGGATTAAAAGATTTTCTGGAGAAAATGGATTTGGATTACGAGCAGATTCAGCAGAAAGTTCAACATCTGCCCAAATACCACAATCAAGAGCAGACCAAAAACCGAATCTTAACGAGTATTTCACAAGCTTCTTTAACGAAACCAACTAAGAAGCTATCCAAAAGGGTTTACAGTTGGGCATTAGTTGCTTCAGTAGTTATTGCAGGCATATTCCTTTATCAAAAAAGGGAAAAGATGCAAGAAGCAATTGCCTGGGAAACTATTCAAACCAAGCACGGTGAACAGAAGCAAATTCGTTTATCCGATGAAACTGAAGTAAAGCTAAATGGTAACTCTTCTCTTTCCTATGCAACCACAGCTACTGGGCAATTGCGAATCGTGAAATTAAGAGGGGAGGCCTTTTTCGAGGTTGCTAAAAATCCGGAAAAACCCTTTTTAGTAATAACTAAGGATTTTGTCACCAAGGTGGTAGGTACCTCCTTTAACATCGATTCAGATATTGAGCGATCCGTTGAAGTAAATTCCGGACTAGTTAAAGTATTTGAGGTAGATGAGTCTAACTATGAACAGCAGTTAACTACTGAAATGAAAGACTTTCCAGCGTTAATAGAAAAATCATCCCAAAAAGCTGTTGCATTAAGCAAAGGGCAACGGGCGGTATTAACTGAGGATTCCTGGGAAGTCAAAACTTTCAATACGACCAATTGGTATAACAAGGAACTCGTGCATTTTAATGAAAAACTAGATTTAATCGTGAAAAAAGCCTATCGCTATTATGGCGATTCTGTAATCGTTGCTCCGGAAATAGCAGGTACCAAAATGACGATCTCCTTTAAAAACAAAGATATTAAGCAGGTGTTACAGACCCTTGCAGACATCAATGATGCTAAACTTCTAAAAAAATCAGATAAACTATGGGAAATTAAGAAGTAGTATACTAAAATAAAAAACAGAGGTGCCAGGCACCCCTGCATTTCATTACTGTAATCAATCGGCCTGAGAAACTAAATGATTACGGTTCAATTAAACAAAGTTTAAACCTTTATTAATCTATGCAAAGATGCAAAAAATTCGACTTGTTTTATACAATCCTAACTTACGACAGATTATGCGTAAATCATTTATGCTCTGGACCTTTCTTCTCACATGGGGTATCGTTTTTGCTAGTACGGAATCTTACGGTCAGAAAGAATTACTAAAAACCATTAAAGTAGACTTTAAGAACATTACCCTACAAGCCGCTCTTGAAGAGCTACAAACGAAACACCAAATCCCGCTAGCCTATAATAACGATGCACAATATTTAAAGGCTAAGGTGAATTATGCAGGAAAAAATACAGCAAAGGAAATTCTTAATGACATTTTATCCAAGCATAATCTAATTATTGAATCCAAACATGATTTTGTTCGAATTATTCGAAAACCTAATACTAGAAATACCCGGGTTTCTGTCCTTCAACAAGAAGTAACAGGTACAGTGAAAGGTGCCGAAGGGCAACCTTTAGCCGGTGTAACGGTTTTCGAAAAAGATAAACAAACCAATGGAACAACAACCGATTTGAATGGTAAGTTTATCCTTAGCGTTCCACAAAATGCCACCTTGGTGTTTCAAATTGTTGGCTATAAAACCTTAGAAGCTGCTATCGGTACTAATAAGTCGATTGAGGTGACGATGGAAGCGACGGAAGAAGGTATCGATGAAGTGGTGGTTGTAGGTTTTGGCACGCAGAAGAAATTAAGTGTGGTTGGTGCCCAATCAACGGTTGAGGCAAAACGCCTTCAGGTGCCTGCGGCAAATTTAACGAATGCCATTGCCGGTAAAGTAGCAGGTGTAATTGCTGTTCAACGTACTGGAGAACCAGGGTTTGACGATGCTGGAATCTGGATTAGAGGTATTTCTACCTTTAGCCAAGGATTGAGTGCCCCCTTGATATTAGTAGATGGTACCCCACGTAGTATGTCGAATGTAGATCCGGAAGATATCGAAAGCTTTACGGTATTAAAGGATGCTGCTGCAACTTCTGTATATGGTGTTCGTGGTGCAAATGGGGTCGTTATTATTAAAACTAAATCAGGTATTGCTGGTAAACCGAAATTTAGCTTCCGCTATTATGAAGGGGTTACCCAATTTACAAAACTACCTGAGTTTGCCGATGGAATCACCTATATGCGGATGTCGAATGAGGCATTAACCAATCGTGGTGCAGCACCCATATACAGTGAGGACAGGATAGCGAAAACAGCAAGCGGGGAAGATCCTTATTTATATCCAAATGTCGATTGGATGGATGCCCTGTTTCGTGATTTCGGACAACAAAGACGTGCAAACTTAAATATTAATGGCGGATCTGATTTAGCTACCTATTATGTTGGGGCAAGTTATTTCGATGAAAATGGCTTATATGAACAAGACCCGAATGTCAATTACAACCAGCAAGTTGGTTATAAGCGGTACAACTTAACCTCTAACCTCACCGTAAGGCCTTCTATCCATACCAAAATTGAATTAGGGCTTCAAGGTTATCTTGCTAATGCGAATTATCCAGCCACAGGAAATGGTGATATTTTCGCAAATGCATGGATGGTAACCCCTGTGCTTCACCCGGTGATGTATGAAAACGGTACAGTGCCTGATCAACGTGCCGGCTCTTTGGTAAACCCATATGCTCATTTAACGCAGACAGGCTATGCCAATCAATGGCGTAATCAATTATTCTCGAATTTAAGAGCAACCCAAGAAATTCCATTTGTTACCAAGGGACTTTCCGTAACAGGGATGTTTTCTTTCGATGTGTATAATTACACCAGTATGCGCAGAACCAAACGTCCAAGCTCCTATCTAGCCACAGGCAGAGATGAGAATGGCGAAATGCAATATGAGCAAACCTTTGAAGGAGATCGTTTCTTGAGTTTCGGAAGATCTTCGCAAGGAACCCGAACCATTTATATTGAAGGGGCATTAAATTACAACCGGAGTTTTGGCAAGCATACCACCACCGGAATGCTCTTATTTAACAAATCGGATGAGTTAAATTCGCAAGCCAGCTCCTTAATTACTTCTTTACCCTTCCGTTTTATGGGTATGTCTGGAAGAGGAACATACGCGTATGCAGATAAGTATTTCTTAGAGGCGAACTTTGGATACAATGGATCGGAAAACTTTGCGCCAGAGAATCGATTCGGATTTTTCCCATCGGTAGGATTGGCCTGGGTACTTAGTGAGGAGAATTTCTTCAGCAATTTGCGGGAAACTCTTCCTTTAGCAAAATTGCGTTTCTCACATGGTAAGGTTGGAAGCAGTCGCATTTTAAGTGAAACAGGTGAAACCCGTTTTGCCTACATCTCTACCATTGCCAATACTACAGGTTATAATTTCGGAAACGATCGAGGAAATAACTTCGGTACGGGCTATAATATTGGGGAATATGGGGTAAATGTTACCTGGGAAACCTCAATCAAAAGCAACCTAGGTATTGATTTACAAACCAAGAACAATGAGTTCAGTATTCAATTCGACGTGTTCAAAGAGCGTAGAGAAGGCATCTTCTTACGCCGAGGTAATGTGCCTAGCTACGTAGGATTGCAAACCGCTCCTTTCGGAAACTTAGGAATTATCGATAATAAAGGTTTCGATGGATCAGTCACCTATTCCAAGAAGTATGATAATTTTGGCTTCCAGGTATTAGGGAATTTTACCCTAAATAGAAATAAAATTGTAGAAAATGATCAACCTAATCCCCTATATCCGTGGTTAGATCAAAAGGGACAGAAATTAGGTCAACGGATGGGCTTAGTTGCTTTAGGTCTTTTTGAAACAGAAGAGGAAATAAACAATGGACCTTTACACCCTGGATTGGTGAGACCTGGTGATATCAAATTTCAAGATGTGAATGGTGATGGAAAGATCGATGATTTTGACCGTGTGCCTATTGGTTATGGAACTATTCCAGAGTTCGTTTATGGATTCGGATTTAGTGTGAATTACAAAAGCTTGTCGCTGTCAACCTTATTTCAAGGAGTAGGGAATGTGGATGTACATATGAATGGAGAAGGGTTAATGCCATTTTCTGTGTCTATGAGCCGTGGAAATTTATTGAGCAATATCGAAGATCGGTGGACCATTGATAATCCGCGTCAGGATGCTTTTTATCCTCGTTTATCGGATGGTAGCCCGAATGGAAATTACCAACCTTCTACTTGGTGGGTGAAAAACGGACGTTATCTACGATTAAAAGATGTGCAATTATCCTATCAATTGCCGCAAAGGTGGACCGACAAGATAAAGCTAACAAATGCTAATATCTTTTTCGCAGGCTATAATTTACTGACTTGGACACCTTTCAAATTCTGGGATATGGAGCTAGGGGATGGACGTGGCACGCGATATCCAAACGTCAAATCCTACACCCTTGGTATGAATATTAACTTTTAAGCACGCGAAAAATGAAAATCAATTTTAAATCCATAATAACTCCTGTTCTAGCGGCATCTTTATTAATGCTAAATGGAGCATGTCAAAAGGAATTTTTAAATCAGGTTCCAGATGATCGATTAACCTTAGAGGAAGTGTTTAATCGTAGAAAACTATCAGAAGAATGGTTAGCAGGAACGTATAATTTTATTCGTGATGAAGCCCACCGGACGAATTCTACACCTTGGGATGTGATTTCTGATGATAATGATGTCTCCCAGCGTGGAACGCCTTTCCAAGTCAATCTTGGAAACTGGAATGCCTCTTCCAACTACTGGAATTTCTGGGATCATTATTACAAAGGAATTCGTACCGCGACTACTTTTATCAATAATATCGATGGTAATGAAGAGATTCTTCAAGAAAGAGAAGGCCCTGCATTAATCAAAAAAAGAAAGGCTGAAGCCCGTTTTTTAAGAGCATTTTTCTATGCTGAAATCTTAAAACAATACGGGCCATTTATTATCATTGGAGATAGCGAGATTGCTCCAGATTTACCCCTTACTGACCCGAGTATGCAGCTTCCACGAAGTTCATATGATGAATGTGTAGATTACATCGTAAGTGAATTGGATGCTGCTGAAGCTGACCTTGAGGTGGAGCATTATGCCAATGGTGATGCGGTTTTAGAAAACGATATGGGAAGAGCAAGTAAGATTTTGTGCCGATCCGTGAAAAGTAGGGTGCTTTTATATGCCGCTAGTCCATTGAATAATGGAAACCAAGATTATGCAAGCTTCGCAAATAAGGATGGTAAATTATTATTTAACGCGGCTTACGATGGCAATAAATGGGCTAAAGCAGCAGCAGCGGCCAAAGCGGTTATCGATTATGCCGAATCTTCTGGAAAACTAGGGCTTTATCGGAAAAATAAAGCGAATGGGGAATTGGATCCTTTTTTATCTTATCGTGACCTGTTTCTTGACTCCTGGAACATAGAATGGATTATGGGACGAAACAACAATACCCTAACAAACTACCAGCGTTCTTGTACACCTCGATTAGCCAGTGGTTATGCTTCCATGGGACCTACTCAACAGCTTATAGATACCTACCGGATGGCGAATGGTGAATCTCCAATCAACGGTTATACTAGTGGAGGCGCCCCAAACATCAACCCTGCAAGTGGATATTCGGAATCTGGTTTTTCAAGTTTCTCGGCACCGGGTGCTACACGTGCTAAAAATACCTTCAATATGTATGTGAATCGCGAACCTCGGTTTTATGCAACAGTTACCTATTCCGGAAGTGATTGGATCAATACCACTTCTAGTTTGGGCGTGCGTGAAATCCAATTATATTATACCGGAGAATCCGGCAAGGGAGGATCACACGATTATTCGGAAACCGGTTATTTATTCCGGAAAAATGTATCGCCAACCTATCACCCAACCCAAAATGCAGTGGCCAGACCGCATGTTATGATGCGTTATGCGGAAATTCTATTGAATTATATCGAAGCTTTAAATGAGGCTAGCCCGAACAATCCTGATATTTTAAAGTATTTGAACCAAATTCGTCAACGTGGCGGTATCCCAGCATTAACTACAGGTCTTTCTCAAGCGGAAATGAGAAATCAAATTCGGACAGAACGTCGGATTGAATTAACAATGGAGCACCTGCGATACTTTGACACGAGAAGATGGAAAATTGCAGAACAAACCGATGCTGGTCCTATGTATGGTATGAACGTTGAAGGAGGTGCCTCTAATTCTGATATGGCCTTCTTTAAGCGGACGCGATTTGAAAGCCGCATTTTCCGAAAAAGCTTTTATTATTTCCCAATTCCACAAGCAGAGGTTCAACGTAATCCAAACCTTGTTCAAAATCCAGGCTGGTAATAATGACTATTAAAAATTAGGAAACATGAAAAATACATATAATAAGCTATTTCGAAATAGCCTCCGATATTCAACTTTATTGATGGTATGTGCGCCAATATTACTGTTTCAACAATGTAAGCAACAAGAGTTAAATGTTGAAAATGAGGATCAATACACTAAAATTTTCATGCAATCAGCCAGTAATGGTTCTGTTGCGAAAAGTTTAGCAATTAAAGATGAATGGGTGAATATTCCATTTGGTGCAGGTTATGGTGGATTCACGATTTTAAATAATCCAGTTACTGTAAATTTTGAAATTGATCAGGCTAAAGTGGATGCTTATAACCAACAAAATAACAGTAGCTATGAATTGCCTCCGGCAGATAGTTATAAAATATCGAGCTCTTCGGTCACCATTGCACCAGGAAATGCTGGTTCGAATAATAGCAACCTGGAAATTAACCCGCTTAAACTAGCAGGCACAAAAACCTATATTATTCCCGTATCTATAACCGATGTGCAACCTGCATTAAGTATCAATGAAAACTTAAGAACAACCTATTATTTAGTAAATGGGTTTTATGAAAGCAATCCATTTGAACCCATTTCAATTGAAGGCTGGGAAATTCACGATTATTCAGATGATGATTCAGATGGTGCTGGTGGACGCGCTAAGTATGCAATTGATGGCACGATAGAAAAAATATGGTTATCTACTTACCGAAGAGTAAATGGCTGGCGGCCTCCGCATCCGCATTATGTAACGATTGATATGAATGCGACCCATCAACTGCATGGAATAACGCTTTTCGGCCGTCGCGGACAAAATAATGCGTATTTATTTCCGAAGAATGTCTTGATCGAAACGTCTAATGATGGCAATACCTGGACGGAAGCTGGTTTATTTAGTATTGTAGCCTCTTCAGATGATACTTCCGCTACGATGTATTTTGAAAAAAGTGCTAATTGCCGCTATTTTAAAGTTACCGTATTGAGTAGTGCCGGGAATGGGGATACCACCTCAATTGCAGAGCTAGTGGCCTTTTAGTACCTTAATAATTATACGATGAAAAAATATTTTGTAATAGTATGGTTGTCCTTTTTTGCCGCTTGTGGAAAAGGAGGAGACAGTAAAGAACCTGTGGTCGATCCACCTAAAAAGGATATTGTCGTGAAAACGATGACTTATAATATTTATGGAGCGCGAAGTGGAGGCATTCCAGACTTAAAAGTTATTGCCGAAGTTATCAAAAAAGCTGACCCCGATTTGGTTGCATTGCAAGAGGTCGACAAAAATTCTGATCGCAACAAACACAACGGCGATATTGCCAAAGCTTTAGGCGAATTGACGGGAATGGATTATTATTTTGCCAAAGCTATTGATATTGCTGGCGGAGAATATGGAGATGCCGTATTGTCCAAACTGCCTGTCAAGGAAAAAAAGGCATTTAACTTAGAAGTTGACCCCGCTTTAGGAGGCGAACGACGCTCGGTCGCACGTATTCTGGTTGAAAAAGAGGGTAAGCAGTTTTATTTTATGAGTACCCACTTTGATCATTTAGGCGATGAAAGAAACCGAATAAAGCAAGCAAATGATTTTAATGCGCTTTGTAAAACCTTCGGTAAGCCAATGATTGTAGGGTCAGATTTTAATGCCTTACCTACGTCTAATACGATGAATATACTGCGTAGTTACTTCACATTTGGCTGTTTGAATGGCAATTGTAGCCAATTTACCTTTCCTACACCAACTCCAAATAGAACGATAGATTACCTGATTTATCAGCCAATCGATGCATTTACTCCACAAATGTATTCAGTTTTTACTTGGGCAGATAAGGAGTCTGATCATTATCCGGTTCTGGCAAATTTCAAGATTAATTTTTAATAGCAACGAGTAATAACGGGTTAAAACCCGTTATTACTCGTTAAAAAATAACCACAAAAGGGTTATTTTTAATAGTATGTCATGCTCTTTGGCAATATAATCCTTAATGGTTTTCATAGCTAAAGACATATGTTCCTTTACCGTTTGGGTTGAGATCTCCAAATTGCCTGCAATTTCTTTATAACTTAGGCCTTCCTCCCTTGACATCATAAAAATACGTTTTCGTTGAGGAGGCAAAATATCCACAGCTAAGTTGTAAATAGTGGCATATTCTTTATCGAGTAGGCTTCGCTCCACACATTCTGTTCCCTGCACTTCAAGTGATTCTGCAAGTTGCGTATTAAATAGCAATGCTGTGTTAACTTGTTTTTTAATTTCCTTATAAATCAGGTTTCTACAGATACGGAATAGGTAATGTTTAATTGGGTGTTCAGGTGAAATACGCGTACGGGCATTCCATAAATTTAAAAAGGTATCATGAATAATATCATCACAAATGGAGCTGTCTTTAATATACTTATTTACGAAATGGTATAATTCGTTGGAATTACTTGTGTATAGTAAGACAAAGGCATCATGATCGCCGTTTTTTAATCGAATATTTAAATTAATAAGAATGTTGTTCTCCAATGTTTAGGTCCCTTCTATTCCCAAAAATAGGTATAACATATAAACGCAATGTTAAACTAGTTTTATCTAAAAATAATATCTACCTGACGGTTTTTATCTGGTTATTTATCTAAACAAATATAGTGGAATGCAGGTAACTAGTCAAGAAGATTTAAGTAGAAAAATTTACGCCAAACTTACTAATTTCTTAATCTGTAGTATTTTCAGCAGGAGTAATTTGAATGTTTTCACTGGATTTATACGCCTCAGCCTCGTTCCAACCATAATTTCCCTTAACCCTCAGCACAAATCGCTTTGCCCAAATTTTTTAATAATCTTTCCATAAAATGCATTAAAATTAAAGTGCGTGTAATAATTATAACTATCTTGTTAATTAATACGTCATTTTACCTCAATAAACCAGCTTATGAAACCCATTTACGCCTTGCTATTATCCACTGTTTTCTTCTTTTCTCAATGTTCGACAGGCAGCCAGCCCAGCGATCCTATTCCCGCTCATGAAACGATAAAAATTCAATCAAAGCAGCTCGGGGAGGAGCGCGTTATTAACATCTGGACGGCAGAAAGCTACAAGAACAGTTCCGAACCTTTACCGGTGATGTATATGGCCGATGGAGGTATCCAAGAAGACTTTCCCCATATCGCAAATACCTTGGCCAAGCTTATTGCCGAGAAAAAGATAAAACCCCTCATTCTGGTAGGAATTGAGAATACGGAACGTCGCCGAGACCTTTCTGGCCCCACGGAAGTGGCTAAGGATAGGGAGATTGCGCCTGTGGTTGGCGGGTCGGCCAAGTTCCGAGCATTTATTAAAGAGGAGCTTTTTCCAGAAATCAACCAACGCTATAGAACAACGGAGGAGAAAAGCATTATTGGCGAGTCATTATCGGGTTTATTTGTGATGGAAACCTTTTTTACAGCGCCAGACATGTTCGATCAATACATTGCTTTCGATCCATCCTTATGGTGGAATAACCAGTATCTCATCCGGACGGCGGACGATCATTTATCGAAATTCCCGGATGAACCCAAGCGCCTATGGTTTGCCGGATCGGATGCAAGCGATATCTCCGTACACTGCAAAGCCTTAGCAGCCCTATTAACAAAAGGCCAGTATCCGAATTTGACCTGGACCTTTTCCGATGAGCCAAACGAGAAACACCATACAATATTCAGGGCAACCAAAGAAAAGGCAATAAGCTGGGCATTGGGCCAATAAGGAGGAAGAGCTCCTTCTGCTAAACTCCCTTTCACTCCCTTTTCACAGCCCTTTCACTCCCCTTTCAATCCCTATTGCAAAGGGGAGTGAAAGGGGAGAGGTAGGCCTAGAAAAAAGGCTTCAAAAAGCCATGATCCATCGCTTGACTAACGCTGTATTAGCGGTTTTCATAATCGTATATCAGCCAGTCGCCGGTTCTTTCCTTTTTAACAAAGCCCAGTCGTTCCAGCAGGCCAATGGCCGCCAGGTTATTATGGGCAGTCCTTGCCCAAATGCGCTTGAGTTGGAGGCTATGGAGGCCATAGTTAATAGCTAAGGTTAAGGCCTCCCTCATATATCCATTGCCTTGATGTTCGGCTTTTAATATAAAGCCCAATTCGCCGGCATCTGCTGCAAAACCTCGGTAATAACCACATGTGCCCACTATTTGGTTATTCTTATGGCTGGCGATGCCCCAATGGATGGCTGTGCCATGCAGATAAGTCTCATGGATACGCTGAATGATGGCTCGGGCTTCTTCGGCTGTTACAGCCAGGTAGCCATCAAAAAACGAGATGTCCAAAATATCCGGAACATCAGCCTCCTGAACCTGCCGAAGGGTAATTGTAGAGCCTATAAGTTCAGGGAATCGATCAAAAGGGGGAGCTAGCATCGCATTTGTTAAGGTTTGAATTGCTGTTTTTCAAAAGAAAAATACGAATTATAACAGTTGAACAATAATTTACAAGCTTATTTTTTAGCCTTTGATGCTGAGCTTGCTGCAAATATTAACAGAAAACTAACGCATATTTACAGAACTTCTGCATATATTGAACAGACATAACTGTTAATAATATTACCTACATTTTTATCTGCCTAATCACACGCTAGATGCCGTTTGTCTTATCTATTCGTAAAACAATGCTTTTAAGCCTGCTTTCCTTGCTGTGCTTACTGTCTTCTTGTCATCAGCAAGCAACACATCAAGGCACTGCACTCGATGCTGATCCGTTGGATTCTGCAGCAAGAGCATTGATTCTCTCTGGCGTTACCCAGCAAAATCAAAATATGCGGATAGCGGAAATGCTTACGCAGTATAAACAGCTCCCTAATTACGAAGACTTGCCTTATTATTGGTTTTTAAGAGCTTCCGCCTTAGCATATAATTTTCAAAACGATAGTATTCTTTCTCATATCCAGTCTTTTCGATTTTCACCGGCACATCAGGATGAAACCGCCCTTCAGAAATTTTTTATCCTGAAGGCCAAGACGAAAAGCATTGGCGAGAATAATTCCGAATTATTCAAGGAAATGATTAAGGTGCGCAATGAGGTGGAAGAGTCGAAATCGATATTTATTTATACGATCGATGATATCATGGCAATGAGTTACTTCCGGGTCTCCGACTACGAAAATGCAAGGAAGCATATCGATCTTTATTTTAATGAGCATCCTTATAAGAACCATATCCGATTGCGGCAGCGGTATTATGACATCCGGGTCATGATCAGCTTAAACCAGCGTGGAAATCCGGAAATTGCGGCTCTGTTGGATAGCTGTAAAGCATTAGCCGTGCAACTTAAGGATACCCTGGCCATTATGCGCAGCATGGAGTTTGAAGCCCACTGGCTAAAGGCCCAAGGGAAAACCGCCGAAGCGGTAGCAAAAAACAGGGTATTTTTTAAGTACTTAAAGAAAATCAATCCCAATTCCAATAGCAATATCAATTTTAGTTTAAATCAGTTTCATGACTTTGCTCGGGTTTTTGTCGCTGATAAGCAGCCCGATTCTGCAATTTATTACATGCAGGAAGGGATCAAGTGGGCTGAAAAGCATAAAATCGATACCAGTGCGATGTTCGAAATCCATAAAATCTTAAGTGAAGCCTATGCCCTGAAAGGAGATTACCGCAAGGCTTATGAGCAGAAGGAAATGGAAATGAAAGACTATAGCTTGACCATTGCAAATCGACAGAAAACAGCAATCGCGGAACTGAGCACCAAGTATGAAACCGATAAAAAGGATCGCGCTATTTCCAGTTTAAAAGCGAATAACGACTTAAATAGACAATTAATGAGGCAGCAACGTTGGATATTTGCCATCGTATTGCTGCTTTTGACCGTCATTATTGTGTTTATCTATAAGTCCTATAAAGATAAATTCCTCCGTTCTGAGCATGATAAGTTGCGGTTGCAGAATAAACAATTGCTATTGGAGCAGAAAAACAGACAAAATCAGTTGAATCCACATTTTGTATACAATGCGATTTCCAATTTGCAAGGATTGATCAGTGCGAATAGAAAACAGGAGGCCAATCAATATTTAGTTACCCTCACCAAGGTGATTCGCGATATGCTGGAATTAAATAGACAGGATTTTATCACCTTGGATAAAGAAATTAAGAGCTTGCGCTATTATGTCGAATTGCAGCAAATGCGGTTTAGTCATTCTTTTCAATTTAAAATAGAAACCGGATCGCTGGAGCTGGAGAATATTTTAATCCCGCCTATGTTGGTACAGCCCTTTGTGGAAAATGCCATTGAACATGGCTTAAAAAATCTTGAAAAGGAAGGATTGTTGCAGGTGGAAGTTACCGCAGAAAACAATACGCTGTTAATTAGCATTATGGATAATGGTCAGGGTGGTCAAGATGCTTGGGTAAAGAATCCGAACAAGGAATCGCTGTCTCAGATTATTACAGAAGAGCGGATTGAATTGCTATTTGGAAAGGATAAAAACGTGTCAGGTGTAAAAATAAGTCCAAATTTCAAAGCAGATGGAACAGGGTATAAAGTGGAAATTTATATTCCTTTAACCCTTTATTTTGATTGATGATATGCTGAAGGTTTATATTTTAGAAGACGAACATAATATTTTAAAATACATATGGTCTATTGTAGAATCGATTCCTTATGTGGAAATTGTAGGGTATGCAGGTGACTTAAAAAAAGCAGATCAGGATTTATTTAACCTACGTCCGGATTTAATTTTGGCCGATATTCAATTAAGAGATGGCTATAGTTTTGAGTTGCTCTCCCACATCAACTTAGATGTTCATCTTATTTTTATTACGGCCTATAGCCAATATGCCATTGAGGCGCTGAATATTGGCGCCATAGGATATCTGACCAAGCCTATTGATGCGCAGGCGCTGAAAGATGCGATAGCCAAGTGCTATAAGAAATCGGAAGGTTATAAATTCAACCAGAAGCAATTGGAAATTGCCGAGCTGCACATGAAATCGCCCAAGGTGCCCGAGCGGATTGCCTTAAAAACATTTGAATTTACCCAGATTATCTATGTAAAAGATATCTTGTATTGCATCGGCGATAAGGGCTACAGTACGTTCTATTTACGCGATGGCAGCACCCTTTTGGTTTCCAAAGTGCTCAAGCATTTTGAAGCCATGTTGCCCGCCGATCAATTTATTCGTTGCCATCAATCTTATTTAATCAACAGTCATTTTATCCATAAATACTATAAAGATGGGCAGTTGGAAATGCAAGATGGAAAGATTTTCCCCGTTGCTAGTCGTAAAAGAGACCTTATTGCCAGTTATATCGATAAGCTATCCTAATTTATTTGGAGCATGTTTTGTACAGGTATAATGTAAATTATCCTGTTAAATTTGTGCAGCATGACCGATATAAACGAACAACTGAGAACCACTAAATTGCAAGCGATTGAAACTTGGGCACAGCAGAATCCCGCGGTGCGGGCGCTGTTATTAACCAGTTCCTTAGTAAACCCCTTAGCGCCGGTAGATAGCTTCAGCGATTTGGATATTGAACTTGTTTTTGATAATAATGAACCTTATCTAGAAAGTGATACCTGGTTGTCTGTTTTCGGCGATCCCATTGCGATGATCGAGGAGGGGGAGGCTTGTTTTTCGGGAAAGCATGGAATGAAAATGGTCTTGTATCGCGATGGTATAAAAGTCGATTTTAAACTCTATAGCGCAGCCAATTTCGTAAAAGAAGTCGCAGCACCTGAGCTGCCCGAAGATTGGGATATCGGTTATAGGATCCTGCTCGATAAGGATGGGCTGACCTCGGCTATGAAACCGCCGACCCATCAGGTGTCTATTATCAAAAAGCCTTCAGTAGATGCGTTTAAACAGCTGTTAAACGATTTTTGGTGGGATACGACCTATGTGGCAAAATGCTTGGCGCGTGATGAGATTTTTTACGCCAAGTTTATGTCTGAGAATAATTTAAGAACGGCTTACTTGGTACCCCTGCTGGAATGGTACATCGCCTCGCAGCATCATTGGAACATCACCACCAATAAGCATGGCCGCCTGTTTAAACAATACCTTAGCGAGGAGGAATGGGAAAAACTGGAACTTACCTTTTCCGGCAGTGTACTAGTTGATAATTGGAAAGCACTTTTTGCCATGATGGATATTGTGCATGAGATTGGAAAGGAATTAGCAGCTAGGTTGAATTATGCGTATCTGGATAAGCTGGAGGAGGATATTCGAGGGTATATACTCGGGGTAAGTGAATTTAAACGTTAATTATGTTATTTTTATTTACACAAAAAACCTTTCACACTATGTATGCATTTAAACCACATATTATATTTCTTTCCTTGCTCATCAGCAGTTTTATCTCCTTTGCGCAAGACAGTCCGAACTTCTTCCGCATAGGCCTTATTGCAGACATACAATACGCGGATAAAGCAGATAGTAAGACGCGTTTTTACCGCAGTTCAGACCATAAGTTGCAGGAGGCCGTGGCCTCCTTAAATAAAGAGGATTTAGCATTTACAGCGGTCTTGGGGGATTTAGTAGATGAGGGACCAAAAGATCTGCAACCGATTATGGATTTGTTAAATCAATTAAATGCAGCACATTACCAGCTTCTCGGAAATCATGATTATCCAAAAGTCTATGAACACGATTTGTATCGACAATTTGATATGCCTCATCCGTACTATACGGTGGAAAAAGACAATTGGCAATTTATATTTCTCAATACAAACGAGCTGGCCAGCTATGCTGTAGAAGAGGGCTCAAAACTGGAAAGAGCATATCAAAAGCTGATTACACAGGTTAAAGCAGAGGGGAGAAGTAATGCGCAACCCTGGAATGGTGGAATAGCTAAGAAGCAATTCAAATGGTTGAAAAGGAAATTAAAGGCGGCGGAAAGAGAAGGGAAAAAAGTAGTAGTTTTCTCGCATCATCCTTTTTTACCTGCCAATGGGCTTGAAACCTTGAATAGTCCTGAGTTAATAGCCTTATTTGTTAAATACAACACGGTAAAAGCGGTGATATCGGGGCATCATCATCCTGGTAATTTTGAAATGTACGAAGGGATACCATTTATCACCTTAGAAGGCATGGTAGAAACCGTGGATAATGCCTTTGGCTATATGGACATCTACCCCAATAAACTCATTATTCATGGGGAAGGAAGATTAACAAGTCGAGAACTGCCCATAAGGTAATGTTATGCTGTAGGTACATATATACGTAATTCTAATTATTTTAAAAATAACTAACATTAGGTATTTTTTCTTATCTATTAATTGTTGATTTTTAACAAGAAATCAAATCAATTATTAGTCAATGAAATCGTACTTTAATCTATTGAAAATAAGCACGTTTACTGTGTTTATTCTTTGCGTTATGGTGTCAAATGTTTATGCGCAGCACAAGGCAGATCCGTCTGCATCGGAAAGGCGGAATATGGTTAAATTTAATATTTTACCCCTGCTCGGGGGGAAGTTTGCGTTCGAATATGAGCGTTTGCTGACCAATCGCATTGCCCTTGGTGCCGGTCTTAGCATCCGTCCTGAAAAGGGCTTGCCATTTGCTTCCACGGTAAAGGGATTTGTCGATGAAGAAGAGTTGGATAATATCTTAGATGATTTTAAAAGCAGTAACTTTTCGTTCACGCCTGAAGTTCGTTTTTACACTTCGCGAAGAGGGCCATTTCGTGGGTTTTATGTGGCTCCTTATGCTAAATTTGTGTCTTATAAACTAGCTGTTCCCTATCAATTTGATGTGGATATCGAGGAGCAGGGCAATGAAGTCTATAGTCGCTCAGAAACCATTCCCTTAAAAGGAAATCTCAGCTCGGTAACTGCAGGCCTGTCGGTTGGTTTTAATTTTAAACTGAAGAATAATTTCCATTTAGATTGGCGCTTATTTGGGCCAGGCTATGGAACGGCAAAAGGAGATATTACTGGGACAATGAAACTAGATGCAGATGAGCAAAGTGAATTGAAGGATGCGCTAGCTGATTTAAAAACGAATCTAGAAGATATGCCATTAGCTGTAAAAATAGATTATGACGTGCATGGTGAAGGTGCAACCATTACGGTAAAACGAAGTCCATGGTCAAGTATTCGTACGGGTTTAGGCATATCCTATAGATTCTAATCCAACTGATTTATCCTTTCTTGTCTTTAACGTTGCATCCCAACATAGAAGTGAGGGATCATCTTACTGTGTCCAAACCAATTCATTCGGCCAGGTAAGTGGTCTGCTAATTGACTAAAAACAGTACTTTGGTTATAGACATTATAAATGCCTAATCCAAACCAATTTGTTCCTCGTTTCTTCGCATTCCAGCGCCGTTCAACATTTAGGTCTAAATGATGGCGTGCTGAGGTTTTAGCATCGATTAACTTATAATGGAACGAGTTGTAGGATGGTATAATAGTATTAATAAACGGGTTTGAGGATGAAGAGATTGGAATACCAGACTCATAGGTCCAAGAAGCGGATAGTCTATAGCCCTTGGGAAATTGATAAGCAAAGAGGGCATTGACATGATGGTTCTTGCTGAAGTCGGCATCAAAAAAGTCACCACTGTTTACTTTTGGAAAGGATGTTTCTGCTTTGCTGTAGGCATAAGAAAGGCTAGAACTTAGTTGTTGTATTGATTTTTGTAATAGGATTTCTAATCCATAGGCTTTCATTTCCCCAGCGTTGAAGAATGGTGAGTAGTCAATCTCTCCAACGAAATGATTTGTTTCGGTTAAGGCGTATTTGCTAACCTCTTTTTGTGTTTTATAATAGGCTTCAATTGCAAGCTGATCAAAAAATCGAGGCCTAGCATGGAACAAGCCTATAGACCATTGATTTGAAATGGCGACCGGAATGCTTGGATCAGCAAGATAGTGCGTTTCGGAAATAAGGCCTTCATACGATTGAATTAATGGAACAATGGGTTGACTATTGATGCTGAAACCTGCAGTTAACCGGGCCTCCTGATTTAAGGCGTATTGGAGTGAGATTTTCGGGTCGAGTAAAACTTTTTCCCTGTCTTCATAAGAAGTTAATCGCAAGCCTGTATTCACTTGTAACCTTTTGGCCAGTTTAAAGCTAAACTCGGCAAATGCGGCAGCTAAAGAAGTGCTTAGTTTATTTTTCGAAAACTGCGAACCTAGAATATGTTCGGAAAATATATTGGAATTTTGTTCATCCTTATAGGTTAACCATTCCACCTCTGTTCCATAGGATAAAGTCATGTTGTTGGCCAAGGATTGCGTGGCATAAACGGAAAGCTTGGTTGTTTTTAGTGATTGATTTTGCTCAACCCAAGCCCTGTAGTTTGCCTGGTAATCTTCCATTAACGAAGGAAAATAGAGTGTAGATTCGCTATGCAAATCCAGAGAAGAACTGAATTTGGACTGGCTAAGGTGCATATTTATGCTGGTTTCATTTTTCGGATGATAACGGTAATTGAGGGCCAATAATTTATTTTTTATACCGTAGCTTTCATCAAAATACTCTTTCGTAAGCCGATCGGCAAAATCATAGTCATCTTTGGCATACAGCCCTGTAAGTGATAGGTGTTGATTTTTATTGATGCGCCAATCTGTTCGCAGGTGTAAATCATGGGCCTGGAAGTCTGCTCCTGCTTTGTGTTTCTTGTGATCGCGTATCTGATCCACTTTTCCATGTGTAAAAGGGTCAAAGAGGGTGCGTCGGATGCCTGCATGATAAGTTAGCTTATCCTCCAATAATGGCCCTTTAAAGTTTCCTTTAAACCCCATCAAACCGAGTTGATACGATTGTTGGTGTGTTTGGTAATTTCCTTCCGCGGAACGTATATCGACTACCGCAGACTGCCTGCCCCCAAACTTAGATGGCCAATCAGCTTTGTATAGATCTACCGATCCAATCATTTCCGGTTGAAACACACTCATAAACCCGGCATAATGATAAGGAAAATAGAGATTTGCGCCATCATAGCTTATTAATGTTTGTCCTGGATTGCCGCCACGCACCATGGGGTGACTATACCCATCTAAAAGAGGTTGTACTCCCGGTAAATAACTTAATGATTTTAAGATGTCAGGTTCCCCAAACAAAGGAGGTACAGACTTTAGAAAACTGATGGGAATGCGGTGGTCTTGGCCTGAATTTAAGCGCTTATACGCTTGGTTTCCCCAGGTATTTGCCACAGTTGACGCTAAAGGATTTAAAGCAATTTGCAAATCGCTATAATCCTTAATTAGAAAAATACTGTCTTGGTAATCTAGATGCACAATGCTAATGCTGTCGCCTTTGGCTGCTTTGAAAACGGTAATTCCACGTTCGTCTGTGGTAAATACTTCCATGCTTTGTCGGTTTTCGACCCGTGCATGCTGTAGATATCGTCCTGTTTGCTGATCCTTGATGGTCAGATGGATCGATGTTTGGCCTAAGCCGGCAATAGGCCATAATATGCCTAAAATGTAGAGTAAGAGTTTGGTCATGAATGCTGTGTATGTATAGAATAGTGTAATTCGTTATTAAAAGAAAATAAATTAATTTATATTCTTTATTATTTATTTAAAATCGATATTAATGCTGTTGATTACGCTATAAAATGGCCTGTTTTATGGTTAGTTTCTCGATGGAAAACTGAAACGAATTTATGTGATAATTTAAATGCTAGTCAAAATGCTTTCCCTTCTTGCGTTAGCTACAATTACCTAATAGTAATTATTTAGTAATAATAGATTAATTTGATTAATTCTTTTTATGGTTAAATTTCCTTAAAATTGCCGCTCCAATTATTTCAGTTATTAATTGGCTTATGGCATCATTTAACAACATTTCATCATATAAAGATTTTTGCTTTACCGATAAGGATAAGAGATACACCTGTGTTTTAATGTCTTTTAAGGTGCTGGTATTTTCGGCGGACTTAGTTCAGGAAACATTTGCACGAATATGGAGCAAAAGGGCAGAGCGAGATCAAACAAAAGATGGGGATGCCATTCACACAAGAGGAAAACTTCTGTTATTAACCAACTTCCAACATAAAACCTTTAGCGGATACCTACCTGCTAATAACCTTTCAAAAGCTGTATATATCCTAAGTGCAGCGTTTAACCAAATCATATTAACTAAAAAAGTAATTGCATGAAAAAAATGATTTTTTTATTTCGAATTTTTGTAGGAGTACTGCTTCTACACGTACAATCCGGCCTAAGCATGGCCAGCCAAATGGCTACCACTGAAGGCCCCGGTTCTGTTTTAGCCAAGAATGATGAACAATTAGATGCCATAACAAAGCGGGCGGACGAGTCTTTAACGGCCAAATCTACAACGAACCAGCAACAAGAGATCAAGGGAAAAGTAGTTGATCAAACCACAGGCAAGGCTTTAGCCGCAGTGACCATTCGGGTAAAGGGGAGCTCCCTCTCTGCGAAAACAAATGAAAATGGCGAATTCCAGCTTGTCGTGGAAGGTGCAGGGAATTTGTTGGAAATTAATTGTGTAGGCTATCAATCAAGGATTGTTCCCTTTGCTGAAGCCAAGCATATTCAGCTGGAACCTACTGATGAAGCCATTGCTGAGGTTGTGGTCACCGCATTAGGTATTAAACGTGATAAAAAGGCCTTAGGCTATGCTACGCAAAATATTGGAGGCGATAAGTTAAGTAACGTTAAAGGGGTGGATGTAGGAACAACCTTAACGGGTCGTATCTCTGGCCTGCGTGTCATGAATACCACGGAGTTTAATGCGGTTCCAAAGATTCAACTGCGTGGTTTATCACCCATTTTGGTAATCGATGGTGTGCTATATGAAAATATGGACCTCCGGGATATTCCGACTGATAATATTGCCGAAATGAACGTGTTAAAGGGTTCTACCGCGGCTGCCTTGTATGGACAAAGAGGGGCAGGAGGGGCCATTATGATTACCACGAAAAAAGGATTGAAAAATGACGGTACAGAGATTAGTGTAAGTAGTAATAATATGTTTTTCTCCGGCTATTTAGCCTTGCCAGATGTGCAAACAGCCTATTCCTCTGGTGAAGGTGGTAAATTTAATAACGACGACTATGTATGGGGCGATAAAATGGATATCGGCCGTAAATATGCGCAATGGAATCCGTATACAAAAAAACGGGAAGAAAAAGAGTTAGTATCTGCTGGTAAAGATAACTTTAAGCATTTCCTAGAGCCGGGCTTCATCAGCAATAATAGCGTTAGCTTTACCAACCAAGGGGAATTTGGAAGTGTCCGTACATCCTTTAACCATATCTATAATAAAGGCCAATACCCTAATCAGAAATTAAATATGTCGAATTTCTCGATGTTAGGTACCACCAAATTAAGTGATAAAGTTGATTTGGAAGGGTCTATCGGCTATAATCGGAGTTCTTCCAGTAGTAATTTCGGATCCGGCTATAATGATCAGGGTTATATCTATAATATCCTAGTGTGGACGGGTGCTGATTATGATATCCGCGATTATAAAGATTATTGGTTGGAAAAAGATCAAGCACAAAATTGGATGTATAATGCTTGGTATGATAACCCTTATCTCATTGCGCATGAAAAGATTACCCCAGAGCTTAACAATAAAATTAATGCCGCAGTGACCCTAAATTATAAGGTTACGAATTGGGGGAAGCTCATGCTGCGTTCTGGCTATGATTACTATGGTCAGGATCGTGTGCAGCAGAATCCTATCGGTATTTATGGTACCCGTGGTGGTTATGCTGGTTATGGTGGATTTCACGGAAAAGGGAAGTACTTAAACTCCCAAAATAGAGGCTATAGCAGTAATACCGATGTTATTTTTTCAGCAAAGCAGGAATGGGGCGATATTGCTGTTGATGGTATTTTAGGTGGATCTGTTTTTTATAGAAAAGACAATAGTACCTTATCTTCCACGGTGAATGGCTTAGCGATTCCAGGCTATTATTCTTTGAGGAATTCCATTGGCCCAGTGAATACCATACAGAATCAATCTGAATTGATGCAAAATGCCCTTTACGGTCGACTTGCACTGGCTTACAGGAATGCTATTTTTGTGGAAGCAACGGGTCGTAATGATTGGTCATCAACCTTGCCGGCGGATACAAAATCTTACTTTTATCCATCCGTATCTGCCAGTGCGACGTTAAGTGATTTAATTGCTCATCCTTTAACTTGGCTAGATCAATTTAAGGTGAGAGCAGCTTGGGTGAAAGCAAAATCTACACCGGATCCTTATGCGATAAAACAGGCGTTTTCTATTGCTACAAACGTTTGGGATGGCATGTCTACCGCTTCCTATCCGAATACCATTAAAGATTTTACGATTGCCCCAACACAATATGATTCCTATGAGTTTGGCTTGGATCTGGCATTCTTGCAAAATAGATTATTTGCCAATTACACACGCTATTATCGCCTGAATCATAATCGCATGATTTCCACGCGTATCTCCCCGATGACTGGCTTTGATTATAGGTACATCAATACACAGGAGGAAATTCTAACCAAAGGACATGAAATCACCCTAGGTGCTGTGCCCCTTAAAAAGGATCAGTTTGAATGGCATACGATGCTGAATTTCTCACAAAATTTAAATTATTATAACAAATTAGATCCTACTTACTCGGCGGATGCTTTACATGTGAAAAAAGGCCTTCGGACTGATTATATCACGAGTGCCGATCGCGAGCGAGCACCAGATGGTCAGATTGTGCATAATGCCTCAGGAATGCCTATTTCGGCGAAATATGCAGCACAATTAATTGGCTATTCTGCTCCAAAATGGTTCTGGGGATGGACAAATGAATTTAATTATAGAGACTTTGCTTTATCCTTAAGTTTTGATGGTCGAATTAAAGGGATGTCCTACTCGAATATGAATGCTCGATTATGGCAAACTGGTTCGCATCCCGATTCTGATAATCAATACCGCTATGAAGAGGTGGTCAATGGGAACAAAACCTGGGTTGGCCCTGGTGTGAAAATCGTGTCCGGAGCAGTTACTTATGATAAATATGGTCAAATTCAAGAAGATACACGCGTATTTGCACCGAATGATAAAGTAGTATCCTATGAATCATATTGGAGAACTGCATATTCTGGAAGACAGAACTATTGGGATGAGACCTTTATTAAATTAAGAGAACTTTCTTTGCATTATACAGTGCCAGCATCATTTGCAAAAAGAATAAAGGCGCAGCGTGCTTCCCTGGGTGTTACAGGTCAAAACTTATTCTTATGGAGCAAGCAATACCGCTTTTCAGATCCGGATGCAGGAACAGAAGACTTAAACTCACCTTCTATGCGCTATATCGGTGTTAATCTTAACCTTACATTTTAAGTTTATTAAAGGAAAAAAGCTATGAAACTTATAAATATATATTCGGTAATAACCTTGCTTAGTGTTTTGGTTTTTACTTCTTGCTCAAAATTCAATGATATTAATACGAATCCGGAAACACCGGAGAAAGTAAATTCTGCTATGATTGCTACCCGCATCATATTAGCTATGAGTAATCAACCTGGTCAGAAAAGCTTTATGCAGCCTTACTTATTAACCAAGCAAATTGCATGGTCTGAGTTGGCAGAAGGCTATCAATATAATGGGTTTGGTACCATGGATATGTCGCTTACCTTTTTAAATGATGCGCATTTCATGGAAGAATTTGCTGTAAATGAAGAGCAAAAAAACGCTTATAAAGGATTGTCGCATTTTGCGCGTGCGTTTAAGCTATTTGAATTGACGATGGCCTTAGGCGATATTCCCTATGCTGATGCCTTGATGGGTGAGTCGAATAAATTGTATTTTCCCAAATATGACAGCCAAAAGGATGTTTTCATGGGTGTTTTAAAGGAATTGGACCAAGCGGATGTGTTATTCAGCAAAGGAGCGAAATTTGAAGGAGATCCGGTTTTTGGAGGCGATCCAAATAAATGGCGGAAGCTGGTAAATAGTTTTGCATTGAACATATTGGTTCAGCTTTCAGGGAAAACGGCAGACGCGGATTTAAATGTCATTCCTCGCTTTGCTGAAATCCTCAATAATAAACCTGTATTTGGAGCAAATGAGGATAGCTTCCAATTGATCCGATCAGATAATAGTGGCCAAACTTATCCTTTCTATAAGGTAAGTAATAGCTTCGTAATTTACCCGATGGTATCCAGCGAAATTATCGATCGTCTTAAAACAAACCAAGATAGACGTTTATTTTATTTCGCGAAGCCATCGCCTGTGAAAATTGAAAGTGGCTTAAAAGCTTCGGATTTTAATGCCTATCAAGGTGTTGATCCCTCATTAGCGTTTAGTAATTTGGCAGCCATCAAAAAATCAAATGATTATTCGCAATTAAACTTTAGGTACACCGAACTACCGGAAGGGGAGCCTACGCAAATTTATGGCTACTCGCATTTTTGTTTCGTTGTTGCCGAAGCTGCCGCGCGTGGCTGGGTGAACCAACCTGCTGTAGATTGGTATAAAAAAGGGATAAAAGCATCGATGGAGTTTATGGCCAACCATACACCTAATGAAGATCGCTTCCATAATGGTATGCCTCTGGATGCTGCCTATGTCGAAAATGCAATAATGAATTATCAAACTGACTTTCCAGCAAACCTTGAGGGGAAAATTGAAGCTATTATTACGCAGAAATATTTGGCCAGCTTCCTGCAAACCAAAACAGCACCTTATTTTGATTATCGTAGAACAGGATATCCCAAATGGAAAATAAATCCCGCATCCAGCATGAATACCGATGCTTTAGATAAGATGCCATTGCGATGGAGATACCCAAGCTTAGAATATAATTACAATAGCAAAAATGTGAATGAGGCTGTACAACGACAGTTTGACGGTCAAGACGACGTGAATAAAAAGATGTGGTTATTGAAATAATAGCCTAATTATTCCGTCTATAGTTTTTGTAAAACATAAAGGTTGGATACGCTTTGTTATCCAACCTTTTTTATGCTAATAATAGTTAGTGTGATTTACTGTCGATTGGGGTCATTCTTAAACTCATGCATATGCTTATTCTTGCAGGTGCGAAGACCGAACATGTAATACAAAGGGCAAAAAGCAACCAAGCTAGAAAGGATCAAAATTCCAGCAATAACCATCAGTATAATGCCAAGGCTTCCTGTGATGACTTCCGTGAAGAACAACACAGCAATAATAATGGCGATTCCAATGCGAATAACCCGATCAGCAGTTCCCATATTCTTTCTCATAGCCTCTTCCTTTTGGTGTTTGTTCTTCAAAGATGGCTAGAACAGAATAGTCTATCAGTGACTTTTATCACACAAGCGAAAGAATTTCTACTTTACTTCGATAAAGTTTCAGCATGCCCTTTTGTTCCAATTGCTTGAGTAACCTAGAGATTACTTCCCGGGAGGTGGATAGTTCATTGGCAATTTCTTGATGGGTAATATGGAGCATCGGACGCTGCAGGTTATCCGATTTAGATTGCAGGTAGGCAATCAAGCGTTCATCAATCTTTTTAAAAGCCACGCTATCTAAGGTGTTTAATATTTCATCATAGCGAAAGTCCATCGTGCTTAATACAAACCAACGCCAGCTTGGATAGGTTTCATACCAGCGTCTAGCGGTAGCTGAAGGTATGCCGATCAGTTCAACATCTTCCTCTGCAATGGCTTTAATATTACTTGTTTTATCCATCATCATGGTCGATAAGGAGATAGCACAGGATTGGCCTTCTTTTATATAATAGATAAACAGTTCTTGGCCATCCTCATGCTGTCGGATCACGCGGACGGTTCCTTTAAGGACAAAGGGTATAATCTTGATATAGCGTAGGGGTTCTAATAAAATATCCCCTGTTGAGAAGTTTAAAGGAATTCCTTCCTGATGAAATTCTTCGCGCAAATCAGGATGTAGCAAAAAGTCAAATTTATCGGTTAACATATGTTCGGCTGTTAAGTGTGAACATACAATATACTGAAAAAAGCGGATATTTTAGGGTCGTTTGCAGGGAGATTATGTGCACATGTTTCGCCTATTTTTTCATAAAAAAAGGTATACTATCTTTATAATTTGCATTGCTTTCCCAGCCTTCATCAATTTTAGTCTTTATACTGTCTGGTATGTTTTGAAAGACTTCTTTCAGGTAGTCCTCTTTTTGAATCGATGCGCCATCCCATTTCAAATCATCAAGGCCTGGTGATTTAGGTTGAAGCTGTGTTTCCATCAACTTATAGGCTTGGGTTGCCGATTGTAGCCATACTAACACATGACCCTTATTCGCTATGCCCACATGGAATTGCATGCCTTGCTGGGGCATCCCTTGTTTATAGATAAGATATCCTTGCTGCTGCGCAAGTGCTTCTTTAAAATAAGTCTCCATATCCTCTACCGGTAGAGCCAGCGTATCTGCGTAGAAATTACTTGTTCGGTAATCTACATAGTTAAGGACCAAACGATCGGGTAATAGTTGAGAGCGATGGCTCTCCGGATATAAGGAAGACTCGCCCCATGCACTATTATTCAGGTTAATAGCATCCGGACTAATGTAGATTTCTTCTCCCGCTGGGGTCAACATCGCTATGTTTCGAATAAAAATAGGATTAGCTTCCGGCGCACTAGCTACAGCAACATAAAAATAGCGACCCCACGGCTTATGGTTAACCATCTTGACTATGGTAGCAATAAAGAGCACTGCAAAAATAAGCAGGTAGAACTTATTGGCCTTATTCAGTTTCATAGGGGCTGTTTATTAATTTTTAAAACCTTTGGCAAGTTCATATAGATACCAATATATGCCCAAGCTAACAAGCGCAACCACCAAGCTAAGCCAAAACAACCACTTTGCCCAACGATCTTCCTTCTCCTTATAGCTAAAGGTATAGATCCCTAATAAGAGGGGGAAAAAGAGAATAAAGGCGAGTATGCTTTGCACATGGTCAGGATCATAGCCAAAAGTTCCACCGAATAAGAGGATAACAAACAAACTATTCAGGAAGATGAGGGCTAAGGAAAGCTTCTTGTTTTTTGCTTTATCGCTGTTCTGCTGTGTGATTTCTGACATAGGTAGTCTCTGCTGATGTTTACTAATTTAATAAATAACCCTGCATTTATGAAAATTTACAACAGTGGAATGTAATAAATTTATGGAAATTGCTCCATTTTTTGGCAACTATAAATAATTAAGTAACTTCGTAACGATATGGATAAAAATGTAACACGAATGACAAAAGGATTACTGGGGCGGCTCTTGCTGTTCACCATCATGTCCTTTGTTGTGCTGACCACTTGTCCTATAAAAAACAGTATCAAAGTCCTTGCAGGTATTCCAATTACTACGGAACAAGGATCAACGAAAAGAAATCAGCCAATTGTTCGGCAATTGGTGGAACCATGTAGTGTGAGCGAACAGGCAACTAGTATCAGTGCCCATCAGGCTACAGCAGAAGTAAATGGCTTGATGCCTATCGTGCTATTTACCATGGCCTTTCTTTTTCTTTTTGGTACAACAGATAGGACCGGTGAAGGCCATCCGCAGTATGGCAATCTGAAAATCCAAGGAACACTTCCCATCTTCCTGCAATTCCGTAAACTCCTTATTTAAACATTTTCATCAGAATTGACCTATGGAATATTTTTCCATGGGACGATATGCTCGTTTTTATTATTTCCATAATAATAGCGTATTGCTGTGCAATATGCATATAACATAGATCATATGATGAAAAATATAATGACATGCGGCATGTTCAGCATGTTCATCTTGGGCAGCAACACTTTGTATGCTCAAGAAAATCAGCCCAATACCTTAGGGAGCTTATGGCCTTTGGTCGAAGCGAATTACCCGGGATTGCAGGCCAAGAATGCGGCTGTTGCGGTGTCCCAATTGGAAGAGCAGGCCTTGAAAAGTAGCATGTTACCACAGGTAAAAATGCAAGCGCAAAACAGCTACGGCACGTTTGAAGGAAGCTCTGGGGCATTCTTTCCGCAGGCAGGTTTTTTCAATGTCAGTGGAAATCAGGCCCTCAGTGGTAGTAATGTCACCGCGAATAGCTTCGCTTCAACAACCTTAGAATGGGAAGTATTGACCTTTGGACGGCAGCAGAAGGAAAAAGAAGCAGCCGCTTTAAAAACCTCGAAAACCCAATCAGAACAAGAAGCTTACCAATTGAATTTAAAGAAAATCCTAGCCAATCGCTATATTTCCCTGCTTTACCACAGTGCAAAACTGAATTGGACGGCAAAAAATACGCAGCGATTAGATGATATTCGCAAAATAACGGCAGGCTTATCTGCGGCAGGTCTACGACCGGCAGCAGATAGTTTACTAGCCTCCTCATCCTATATGCAGGCGCTTGGCGAACAGGACCAATGGACAGGAGCGAAAACAGCTTCCCAAATTAAGGTCTTGGAACTGCTGCAAACAGACTCTTTAAGTGCACAACCACCTGTGCAGCGTTTTGTGCAGCCTCAACCTGCTCAGCAGCATCAAGAGCTATTGATAGCCAATCATCCGGTACTGCAGACCTTGTCGAAGCAGGAAGATTACTATGCAACGCAAGCTGAAGTGAGTAAAAAAGCAGCCTTGCCATCCGTAAAATTACTAGGTGGATATGCTTTTAGAGGCAGTGGAATTCAACCGAACGGTACGGTGTCTGCGGCTTGGCATGATGGCTTCGGCAATACGACCAATAATGTATTAGCTGGAATCGGCTTGACTTGGAATTTAACCAACTTACATACCAATAAAATAAAAGCAGCATCCCATTTAAAAGAAGCCGAGGCTAGTCGTTTCCTGCAAGAAGAATATGCGCAGGCCATGCAGGCAGATATCAGTGCCAGCCAACAGCAGATCAGGTTGCAGTTTGCTCAATTGCAAAAAACAGATGCCGCGTTGAAGCAATCGCAAGATGCTTATGCCATGTATTTGGCGCGCTATAAATCTGGACTTATTGCCTTAAGCGAGTTGTTGCAAATCAGCTCCTTATTGGAGCAGGCAGAAAATAAGCATATCGAAGCCTCGCGTCATTATTGGATGCTCCAAGCCGAAGAAGCTACATTAACAGCAAACTTTGACTATTTATTTAACAACCTATAACAGCAACTATGAGTTTAATTAGATTTGCCCTAAGAAAGCCGATTGCAATTATGGTTGCCGTCATGGCGATTGCTTTCTTCTCCTATAATACCATCAAGAAAATCAATGTCGATATTTTCCCGGAAGTAGAACTCCCGGCTATTTATATCGCCATGCCCTATGGTGGTTTATCACCGGCCTACATGGATGGTTTTATGTCCAATGAATTTCAAAAGGTGCTACTTTTTGTTTCAGGCGTGAAGAATATCGACTTTAAAAGTATACAAGGATTATCCTTGATGAAATTAACCTTCTATCCAGGAACGAATATGGCGCAGGCGGCAGGGGAGGTGTCCACCTCCGTGTCCCGAGCCATGGGATTCCTGCCAGCAGGCGCGGTACCCCCTATGGTGGTGCGCTTTGATGGTAGTTCCTTGCCAGTCGGCCAACTCGTGTTTGAGAGTGACCAACGTTCGGTCAACGAGATTCAAACCCTGGTGATTACCAAGGTGAGGCCCATGTTCGTGGAGATACCGGGAATTACAGCACCGGCACCTTTCGGTGGTAATATCCGCTCAATTGTCGTAAATATCGACCCGGAAGCCATGCAGGCCAACGGCTTAAGCCCCGAAGAAATAACCTTGGCCATCACCAAGAACAGCTTGCCATCGCCGGCAGGAAATATCCGCATTGGGGAAGAGAATTTAATGGCTCCGATTAATTCCATCGCGAAAGGAGCGGAGGAGTTCTTAAATACACCAATAAAGCGTAATGATAACCGTACGGTTTATGTGCGGGATGTTGCACGAGTAGAAGATGCTGCGGATCAAACGGTAGGATATGCCATGGTGAATGGCCGTCGATCGGTTTATCTGCCTATTATCAAAAAAGCAGATGCCTCTACCTTAACCGCGGTGCAAAACCTCAAAACCTCCTTAGGCAAGATCAAGGATCAGCTTCCCGAGGATGTCTCTGTGCGCTATGAGTTTGACCAATCTAAATATATCGAAAGGTCATTATCCAATCTGATTCATGAGGGAATCCTCGGCGCCTTATTTACCGGCTTAATGATATTCCTGTTCTTGGGCGATACCCGGGGCGCCCTGATTGTGGTGCTGACTATCCCAATTGCTATTTTAACAGCAGTGATGGTGCTCTATCTCTTCGGTCAGACCATCAACATCATGACCCTGAGTGGCCTGGCATTATCGATTGGTATTCTCGTCGATGAGGCCACGGTGACCATAGAGAATATCCACCAGCATATGGAAATGGGGAAAAAGAAACAACGGGCCATATTGGATGCCCTATTGGAGATTTCCATTCCTAAGCTGTTGATTCTACTGTGTATTCTGGCGGTATTGACGCCGGCATTTATTATGACCGGAATTCCGAAAGATATGTTTATGCCGCTATCCATGGCCGTTGCCTTCGCCATGATTGCCTCCTTTTTGGCCTCTCAAACCTTTGTGCCCATCTTGGCCAATTGGATGATGAAGACCAAAGACCATAAACCTAGTAAATCGGCTAGGAAACGTGCTTTCTTTGAAATGTTCCGCGTGAAATATTCCTATAAAATGCGCAGCTGGTCCAATAAAGCCTTGCCTTTATTCTTGCTCTATCTGCTGCTAGGCGCTGGTATTTCCGCTTTATTATTAACCCAGGTAGGAACAGACGTAATGCCGGTTTCCAATAGTGGCGACTTCCAATTGCGTATTCAGGCTCCGCAAGGGAGTCGTTTAGAAAAAACGGAGACCTTGGTGCGGGAAGTAACTGCAGAAATAAAAGCACAATTACCAGAAAATGGCCTGAGTCTAACCTCGGCTTATGTAGGATTGCAGCCCGCCGGATCGCCCATTAACCCGATCTTCTTATTTACCAATGCTTCTCATGAAGCCGTATTGCAGGTGTCTGTGGATCAGGAGCAATATACCGGCAATATGGAGCTGTTAAAGGAGAATATTCGCCAAGCCTTGAATAAGAAGTTTCCGGAAGCCCAATTTAACTACGAGCCGATGGAGCTTACAGAAAAAATTATGGGCCAAGGTGCCATGACGCCTATTGAAGTGAAAGTGGGAGCCAATCAAGTAAAAGCCGCCTATGCACATGCGTCGAAAATAGAAAAGGAGATGAAGGATATTCCATACCTAAGGGATATCCGTATCGCTGAACCTGTGGCCTATCCAACCTTGGAGATTGAAGTTAATCGCGATTTAGCAGGTCAGTTTGGGCTAACCATGCAAGATATTACCAAAAGCTTAGTGGCAGCCACCTCTTCCACCCGCTTTACAGATAAAAACCTGTGGGTAGATCCCAAGTCGGGCTTGGTGTTCCAGGTGCAAGTGCAAATTCCGGAAGCGATTATGTCTTCGGAGGAAAAACTTCGTTCCCTACCGCTGAAAAAAGGAAGCTTACGTCCGGTTTTAGAAGATGTGGCTAGTATTAAACGGGTTACTGCGCCCGCGCAAGTGAATCGGAAAGGCCCTAACCGCTACGTTACGGTAATTGCTAACGTTTATGACAAAGACTTAGGAACTGCCTCACGCGCCGTTAAAAAGGCTATTAAACAAGCGGGAGATGCGCCTCGCGGAACCTCCATATGGACAGAAGGTACCTTGCAACTCTTGGATGATACCTTGGGCAGCTTATTAGCAGGTCTTGGCTTGGCCATTATTGCCATCTTCCTGATGCTATCGGCCTATTACCAGTCCTTTAAAGTGCCGTTAATTATCCTTTCGGTATTACCTGCCGTTATTGCGGGGAGTTTGCTTATTCTCTTCTTGACGGGAAGTACCTTGAACCTGCAATCGTACATGGGTATTATTATGTCCTTGGGGGTATCCGTTTCGAATGCCGTATTGCTTATTAATCAAGCCGAATATTACCGGAAGCAAATGGCTTTAAAACCATCGAATGCTGCTCGATTAGCCGCATCATCGCGCTTGCGTCCTGTATTGATGACGGCAGCTGCCATGCTGGCCGGGATGTTGCCAATGGCGATCGGAATAGGGGATGGGGCAGAACAAGTAGCGCCATTAGGACGTGCCGTCATTGGTGGCTTATTGGCATCTACCGTCAGTATTTTAATGCTATTGCCGCATTTCTTCTCGTCCTTAATGTCCAGAACTTCCATTGTAAGTCCTTCTTTGGATCCGGATGATGAGGAAAGCAGGTATTTTAACAAACAATCGGTTTAAATTATATATCATGAAAATGTATCCGTATATCACTAAAAAGAAATCAAGGATAGCCCTGTCGATCTTTACGCTTTCGGCGCTGTTATTCTCGGCTTGTTCCTCCGCTGGAGGGAAGGAAGAGCCAAAAACAGAAGCTCCGGCTAAGGCTGTATCCCATCCTACAAAAGCCATCCGTTTTATGAACCCGGCTTATGAATTATCAGTACCCGCAGAGTTAAAGCCTTATGAGCAGGTTGCGGTTTTTGCGAAAGTAAGTGGCTTTGTTCAACGGCTATTGGTTGACCGTGGCGACCATGTTCGCAAAGGACAGTTATTAGCCGTGTTAGAGGCTCCAGAGATGAACCAGCAATACTTATCCGATAAGTCTATCGAGCAGAAACTGTTCAACGATTTCCAATATGCCAAACAGGCTTACGATAGATTAAAGGATGCCTCGGCCACTACCGGTGCCGTGGCGGCCATTGAATTGGATCGGGCAAAATCTGCCATGGAGAGTGCAAAATCTGCCTATGAATCCTCCAAAGCAGGGACTGCACATTCCTCGCAGCTTCAAAACTACTTACGCATTACGGCACCATTTGATGGGGTTATTACCGAGCGTAATGTATCTGTAGGAGCCCTCGCAGGAGCCTCAGGACAGGTGCCTTTGTTTATGATGGCGCAAGGCAACAAATTAAGATTGACCTTATCGCTACCCGAAAAACATGCGGCTTCGGTGCAGCCTGGCATGAAGGCGCATTTTACCGTGAGCTCCCAACCGGGGAAGGTATTTGAAGCTACCCTTTCAAGAACGTCAGGGATGTTAAACCAAGCGGATCGCTCCTTAACCTTAGAATTTGATGTGCCGAATGGTGCCTCGGAGTTGCAGGGTGGTGATTATGCGCAGGCAAAATTAGCTTTGCAGCGAAAAAATCCAACCTATTGGGTGCCCAATAAAAGTGTTCTTCAAACGCAATTAGGTACCTTTGTCTTACGTATGAAAAATCAAGAGATCCAACGTGTAGCCGTAAAGGAGGGGGTAAGGCAAGATTCCTTAACCGAAGTGTTTGGAGATTTTGCTGCCGAGGATCAAATCTTACTGAAACCTTCCGATGAAATTAAGGAAGGAAAGATAAATCCCTAACAAATTGAAAATTAAATCAGTAATTTAACCCTAGGGAACCTTAATCCCTAGGGAATAATAACAGCGTAAATATAAAAATGATGATCATAAACTTTAAAAAAACAATGTGGACTGGCCTTTTGGCCATAGCAGCGCTAGGATTTGCAGCTTGCAACAATAACGCGAACAAAGAAACGGAACAGCAAGATAGTACAGAAGCTGCTACGGGCAGTAGTACTGCTGAAGCAAATGATGCGCAGGCAGCAGCAACAGCAGGTATTTCTTTTAAAGATGAACAAGGAAATACCGTAGTGTTGAGCTCCTTAGCTGGAAAGGTTGTCTTTATTAACTTCTGGGCCACCTGGTGTCCGCCATGTATTCATGAAATGCCTTCCATTAATGATCTTCGCAAATCCTTCAAAGACAACGATCAAATCGTGTTTTTAATGGTGGATGTGGATGGCGAAATTGAGCAGTCTTCGGCCTTTATGAAAGATAATAAGTATGATTTGCCGGTTTTTATTCCAAACAGTAATATTCCTAGTGATTACTTAGCAGGTGCAATCCCGACGACGGTGATCTTAGATAAAAAAGGTCAGATGGCTGATCGTATGGAAGGAGGACGTGATTACAGTACCCCTGAAATTAAGAAAGGCCTGCAGGCATTAATTGATCAGTAAATCATGCGTGAACAACAGCCAACAACAAATAAAGGATTAGCTTTTATCAAAAAGAATGGCTTCACGATTGTGATGGTTGCCTTTTTTGCGCTTATGATCTTTAGTCCCGATTCGAAAGCTTGGGTACTCCGACAATTGATGGCCACTGGTTTATTCAATGCGAAGATCGAGGAAAAGGCAACAACAGAAGCTAAAACCTATGATTTTACCTACGCGAATGAGCAGGGCGAGCGATTGTCTACCGCTTCCTTAAGAGGGAAGGTGGTCTTTATCAACTTTTGGGCATCTTGGTGTCCGCCTTGCCGAGCAGAGTTTCCATCCATTGAAAAACTTTATCAGCAGTATAAAAACAACCCCGATGTTGTTTTTATCATGATCAATCAGGATGATGAAGCCGCTGCAGGTAAGCAATACTTGGATAAGGAACATTTTACTTTTCCTATGCACCGTATCGACGGCCCGATTGCCAATGAATTGTATACCGGCACCTTACCTACCACCATCGTGTTAGATAAGCAGGGTAAAATCCGATTGAAACATGAAGGCTTTGCCGATTATTCCGCAAGCAAGTTCATGAAGCAGTTAGATGGGCTTGTGCAGGAATAGACGAGGTCAATCCTGCTTTCTAATAGGGTTGCGTTGATGCAATCCTATTAGAAAAAATAAGCAGTTTCGCTTTTGGTTTCCGACAGGACAAAATAGGTTTGCACCGTATTAACATGTGGGAGCACGGCAAGCTTATGGCGTAAAAATAAATGGTAGGCATCCATATCTTTCGTAGCAATACGTAACATAAAGTCATAAGAGCCAGCCATCTGGTAGCATTCCATCACTTCCGGAAATTTGGCAACCTCACGTTCAAATTCGCCAAGCACCTCGAAGGTGTGTGCTTTCAAGAAAACCTGCGAGAAAGAAATGAGCCCAATCCCGATCTTCTGTCGGTCTAAGAGGGCTACGGTCTTTCTGATATAACCTGCTGATTTAAGCTTTTTTACGCGTTCATGAATTGCCGCAATCGACTTGTGCAATTTTAAGGAGAGTTCTTTATTGCTCTGTGTAGCATCCTCTTGCAGGAGCTTTAGTAATTTAATGTCTGTTTGATCGAGTTCCATGAAAGTAATATTTTTCAGACTAACTGATTTATGTCTTCGAATTTCCGAAAAATAAATCGAAAAGTACCACAAAAACAATAAAATTTACTGAATATTAGGTTAGCTGTTGAATATTATCTTGTTTCGAGCGACTTTTGTTTTATATAGTTAGCCACATAACAATAGATTACCTAATTAAATTGAATTAATCATGATGGAGGAAGCAGTAGCAAGTAAGTGTTTATCACCTGAATTAGATAGCCGGTTTAAACATTTATGGTGCTTAGTGGGAAATACCCCAATGTTAGAATTGCAATACACTTACAAGGGAAAACCAGGTAAGATTTATGTAAAATGCGAAAATTATAACCTAACAGGAAGTATTAAAGACCGCATGGCCTTGTATATTTTATATAAAGCGTATGCAAACTGCCAAATCAGACCTACAGATATGATTGTAGAAGCGACCAGTGGTAACACCGGCATTGCATTCTCTGCAATCGGTAAGGCCTTAGGCCACACCGTAAAAATTATTATGCCGAACTGGTTGAGTAAAGAGCGTATCGATATCATCAAATCCATGGGTGCCGATATTCAATTAATCAGTAAGGAAGAAGGTGGTTTCTTAGGAAGTATCAAATTAAGCGAAGAACTAGCTGCACAAGGTGGCGTATTCTTGCCAAGACAGTTCGAAAACCTATTCAATGCCGAAGCACATGAATTAACCACAGGAAAGGAAATTGCCTTGCAATTAGCTTCCCTAGATTTAGTTGCTGATGCTTTTGTTGCAGGGGTAGGAACTGGTGGAACGGTAATGGGCGTAGGAAAACAGTTGAAAAACTACAACCCGGATGTAAGAATCCACCCTTTAGAGCCGCAAGAAAGTCCAACCTTAACCACAGGATATAAAGTAGGAGCACACCGTATTCAGGGTATTTCGGATGAGTTTATTCCAGCGATCGTAAAATTAGATGAGTTGGATAAAGTAATCTGTGCTTCTGATGGCGATTCCATTATCATGGCGCAAAAACTTGCTCAACAATTAGGCTTAGCCGTTGGTATCTCTTCAGGTGCAAACGTGATTGGTGCCATTAAATTGAAAGAGGAGTTAGGCGATGAGGCTGTTGTTGTAACCTTATTATGTGATGATAATAAGAAATATTTAACAACGGATTTGGTAAAAGAACAACCGGTAAAAGAAGGGTATATCTCTACCGATCTTGACTTCACAGGATTTCATCCGATTGCAAGATTAGAGAAACCATTGATCGGTTTTAATTAAGAATTTTGTTTCATTACAGCTGTTGTTGGCTGTTAAGTTTTCTAGTTGAGTTAGCCGAGGTCCAGCTCGGTTAACTTCATTTTTTGAAATTTCCTATTGCTAAATAACCAGAATTATGAAGTCTATTTTTCATATTTTTTTCGTGATAACGCTGTTTTTCTCCGGCCTTGCAAATGCACAGGAGGCAGATAGCTTATTAAATTTTGATGACGTTGAGTTTTCATCAGGTGCTGATACAACGCCTGTTTCAGATACCGGATTATTAAATACGGAAGATGTGGTATTTTCTGACGGCCAGGATACCCTGAGCCAAGACAGTACTGCAACTAACAGTGCTGCAGTAACGGCAGCACCCGAGGAGTCTCAATCCCTTTGGGGAATCTTTATCGCCGGTCTTATCGGTGGTTTTGCAGCTTTCCTGATGCCTTGTATCTTCCCGATGGTGCCACTTACCGTGAGTTTCTTCACCAAGAAATCCGGTAGCCGCAGTAAAGCCGTTTCACAGGCCTTCCTGTATGGCTTGTTTATTATTGTTATTTACGTGGCCCTAGGTATGTTGATTACCATTGCCTTCGGTGCTGAGGCCCTGAACGCCCTATCTACCAACGGAATCTTCAACTTCTTGTTCTTCCTGTTGTTGGTGTTCTTTGCTGCCTCTTTCTTTGGTGCTTTCGAAATTACCCTGCCAAGTTCTTTTGTCAATAAAATCGACGCCAACTCGGATAAGAGCGGCTTAATTGGTCTCTTCTTTATGTCGGCCAGCTTAGCGGTTGTTTCTTTCTCTTGTACCGGTCCTATCATCGGAACGCTACTGGTTGAAGCGGCGACCAAAGGCGAACGCTTAGGCCCTGCCGTAGGGATGTTCGGCTTTTCTCTTGCCCTCGCTATTCCTTTTGTATTGTTTGCCATGTTCCCTTCTTTATTGAAGTCGATGCCAAAATCAGGCGGTTGGTTAAACAGCGTAAAAGTAGTATTGGGTTTCTTGGAATTGGCCTTGGCCATGAAATTCCTTTCCAATGTAGATTTAGCCTACAACTGGCAATTGCTAGACCGGGAGATCTTCCTGGCACTATGGATTGTGATCTTCGGATTAATGGGCTTATACCTCTTGGGCAAGATCAAGTTTGCACACGATAGTGACCTGCCTTACTTATCGGTACCTCGTACGGTGATCACCATTATTGTATTCTCTTTTGTGGTATACATGATCCCCGGCATGTGGGGTGCCCCTTTAAAATCTATTGCTGCCTTCTTGCCGCCAATCGGTACACAGGACTTCGACCTTGCCTCCGCAGGCCATGCCGCACCGGCAGCAGGCTCCGCCGATGCCAGCAGCAGAAAGCATTACACGCATTTCCATAGCCGTGCTACCATCAAAGGATTCGACCCTTACTACGATTACGATGAAGCCTTGGCAGCAGCCAAAGCACAGAATAAACCCTTGATGATCGACTTTACAGGCTGGACCTGTGTAAACTGTCGTAAGATGGAAGCCAGCGTATGGTCTGATCCAAAAGTTAGAAACCTCATCAACGAGAACTTTATCTTGGTAGAGCTCTATGTGGATGAGCATGACTTGAAGCTACCGGAAGCTGAGCAATATGTTTCCAAGGAAACGGGGAAGAAGATCAACACCGTAGGTAAGAAAAATACCGACTTCCAGATCACCCGTTTCCAGAGCAACTCGCAGCCATTATATGCCTTGGTTGACAATGATGAGCAGCTATTGGTACCTGCAAGCGGTGCCAACTACGATATCGATAGCTATGCAGCTTACCTGCAAAGTGCTATTGATGCTTACAAAGCTAAGTAATACCCCCCTAATAATCATTCATGAGTCCATGGCATGTGCAAGCATACCATGGACTTTTTTTATGCCCTTCCTTCCACCTCCCTCTTATTTTCGCCTTTTCTGCACCCTTTTTCTAGCCTTTCTCAGCCCATTGCAAAGGGCGTTGAAAAGGGAGTGAAAGGGGTTTGAAAGGGGAGTGAAAGGGGACTAAACAAAAGAAGGCCGCCAGCAGCGCTAAGCAAGGGCTTCCCATGCTGCCGGTTTTTTTAGGCCCCAAAACGTCCGTATCAATTTGGAAATGAATTATTAAGAATAATTTAACCCTAGAGGGCAAAATCTCCACTATTTATGATAAAATATTAGACAAAAGCCCCCCAATACCTAAATATCTTTGAGTAATGAAATCGACATGCGCTGCTGTTATTTGCTTCAGGCGGCCTGTAAACAAGCGATTTCGTACGAACCAGTAATTTAGCCTGTGAGATTTGTGTGCTGTAGGCAGTATTAATCTATAACGCATTGAGAAATGAAACATGTTTACAAAAACCTTTTAATTTCTTTACAGCATAAGCGGTTCATCCCATGGTTGCTACTGTGGGCTTGCTTGCTAAGCTTAGCTGCTTGTAGGCCGATTAAATCAAATAGAATTCCCATCGCACCTATTATTGATAGCCTAACGCATGCGATAAATCTACAGGGAAATTGGCAAAAATTTGATCAGCTGAATCAGGATCAAGTTCAAAAGTTCTTCTCCTACCAAGACCTAGCTGTATTAGGGTCACAATATTGGATATTCGAGGTCAACCAAGCTGTAGAAGTCTTCGTTTGTCGGGATACCGCACAAACGGAGACTCCTTTTTGGCTAATAGAGCAAGGCTTTGAAAACAGCCATACCTATATCAAAAATGAGTTAGTGACCTATGAAGTCTGGCAAAAACGATTTGAAAAAGGACCTGTGAATTTAGGCATCAACGGCTTTGATAGGCATCGCTTTGTTTATTTCGTGGCCATAAAGCCTATCAAACAAAGTTCAAAAATTAGCTTGCGGCCAATTTATCCTGAACATCAAGACATCTATCCCTTAAAAGTCGGTCAATATACCTATTCCGATTGGGATGAATTAAGCATTCTTTCCTTTCCAAAGACCATGGAAGGGGCATATGTGCTGCCTACCTTTCGGGGCAGATCCAGAGAAGCGCACCTCATCAAAGGCTTTCGAACTACGAAATACCCTGCACAAGAACAAGCCGATCAAATGCTATTGAGTTGGATTGATGATCCCAAGCATAGCCAGTATATCAGTTGGAGAACCAACACAGACATCCAGAAGAGCCAACTAAAATATTGGAGCGAAGGATCGGATACCGTGGTTCAGTCGGCAACAACTGAGCTGTTAAAAGATCCTTTATTAATAAACAACTTAGCGGTAAAAAGGCATTCCGTTCATTTACAAAAGTTACAGGCAGGAACCAGGTATTCCTATCAAATCTGGACGGATGAGAAGGCTTCGGAAGTTCGGCAGTTCCAGACCGAAGCCGAGCAGGAGGACTTTGCTTTCGCCTGGTTCGGCGATGTGCATAATGATGAAAGCTGGGGCGAAAAATTGCCAAACTGGACAACTAAATTTCCAGACGTTAAGTTTCACCTATTCGCGGGGGATTTGGTAAACACAGGGTTATATCGCGATCAATGGGACATGCTTTGGCATGCTGCAAAACCCATTATGGACCGTCCTATATTTGCAGCGCCGGGAAACCATGACAGCCAGGAAGGCCTTCCCCCAACCATGTTTCTGGATTACTTAAAAGCGCCAAACACAGGGCCTAAACATGTGGATCAAGGATTAAGCTATGCTTTCAATTATCAAAATTGTTTGTTCCTGATGTTAGATGCGGTAGGGTCTGATGTGGCCAAGCAAGCGGATTGGTTAGCGGAATGTTTAGCCAGCAGTAAGCAGCAGTTTAAAGTGGTTACTTTTCATTTTGCCCCTTTTACCGAAGAAGGCGATTATCGCGATATAGAGGAACATTGGATTCCGCTTTTTGAAAAATATAAAGTTGATCTCGTCTTTAATGGACACTTTCATTTTTACCAGCATGTGCAACCAAAGCCTGCCGGTCCTCACTATATCATGTCGGTTGCTACGTCTGTAAAGGATGATAAAATAATTGCCCCTCAAACCTTAGGGAAATGGAAGAATCAAGGATATCTTTATCAGTATGTACGGGTACAGCCGGGTAAATTAGTTTTTACGGCGCTGGATGCCGACCTGCATATTATTGACCAATTCGAAATCACTAAAATCTAAATATTTATGAAAGACCTATTACTTAGTCTGCTTTGTTTATGTGTAGTGTTTGTTGTGCATGCGCAGCAAAATAAGTTTACCGTATTAAATCGGGCCTACATTTTCCCGCATCAAGCACAGCATGTTCATGGCAGTAGCATTGTCGAGCTTCCATCGGGCAATTTATTAGCCACTTGGTTTCAAGGTTCGGGGGAACGTGGAGCCGACGACGTTAAAATTATGGGGGCAAAATACAATATGGCTACCCAAAAGTGGGGCTCCGCCTATTTGCTGGCAGATACCGAAGGCTTACCCGACTGTAACCCTGTATTTTTTATGCATCAGCAGAAGCTGTATTTGGTATGGATTGCTGTACAGGCCAACCGCTGGGAGAATTCCGTTTTAAAATTTAGACGGGCTTCTGATTTTGAAGGAAATGAAGTAAAATGGGAATGGCAGGATAATATTTTGTTGAAACCCGGCGATGATTTCGTGGCGGCCGTTAAAAAACGATTCAAGGAGTTGCCGGCACAACATCATGCTTGGGCTGAATATGCACCACGTTATGACGCACAGATTATGCAAGCCACCGAAGACCCTACGAAGCGTGCCTTTGGTTGGATGACTCGGATTAAGCCCTTGATTTTGAAATCTGGCCGTATTCTACTTCCTATTTACTCCGATGGCTTTAACTTCTCGATGATTGCCTTCTCCGACAGCCATGGTGAATCTTGGAAGTATAGTGAGCCTATCGTTGGTCGCGGCAATATTCAACCGGCATTAATCGAAAATAGCAAAGGGGAAATTCTTGCCTACATGCGCGATTCCGGCGATGATCCGGCTTTATTACAAAGCTCCATATCAAAAGACAAGGGATTAACCTGGGCGGTAAACAAAGAATTGCCGGTAAAAAGTACCGCTAGTGTTGATGTATTAAAACTGGGTAAAAACAACTGGATTTTATTGACGAATGATATGGATGAAGGCAGGGCCCGCCTATCGCTCTATCAATCCAAAGATGAAGGTGCCAATTGGAACAGCATCGGCATTATCGTTGAAGACAAAAACAAGGTTGGACGTTTTTCCTATCCCGCTATGATTTTAGCAGAAAATGGACATATCCATATTACCTACTCCCACCACAAAGAACCTAATTCTAAAACCATTGAACATGTCATTATTGATGCTAAGTCCATTCAATAATGAATAAAACCTAAAGAAATGAAAACTAACCTATTAACCATTTATTTTTTATTGAGTGCCGTGATGGCACTGGGGCAGCAGCGCCATAAGGACCTGCCTTTTACCCAAGATTACGCCATTAAATATGAGGGCAATGGCGATTATAAAACCATGGCATTTGACCGTAATGGGCATGTGCAGGTGTTAAGCAGCGATGGCTTACAACGCCTAAGTCCAGGGCAACTGCTAGTGCCGGGCAAAATCGTCGAGGATAATTTATACCGCTTCATGAAGGATAAAAACATCGTCGACATGCTGCAGGTGGAAAATCAATTGGTCTACCTGGATAAGGAAGTTGTTTTCAGCAATGCTTGGGCGGGGAAACTTTATATGCCGCATCAAATTACCCAGCCACGTGGTTTTTTGGCAGTCAATAAATCCGAATACCTGGTGTTTAATGCCAAACAGCTGAACCAGATTAAGGATAATAAAATGCTACGCAGCGTTCAAAGTCCGGCGGAAATCGTAGAGGTTCATGCTCAAGGGCAGCAGGGCTTTTATATCCTGACTACAGCGGGCGTTTTAGCCTTAAATTCCACGGGAAACATTTTGAAACCTGTGTATAATAAAACCGGTCTGCAATCTATGGCGGTACATCAAGGTAAACTTGTTTTAGCGCATGCTGAGGAAGGCTTAATCTTCTTGAATAACCAATTTAAGCAGGAACGTGTGTTAAGTAAACTACCTTCCCTCAAGCTGAACAAAGTGCGCAGCATCGATCAGCAATTATGGGTAGGAAGTAAAGAAGGTGCTTTTAAGGTATTTGCCAATGGTAAAATCAACTATTACGCCAGCAAACGTTGGCTTAATCAGGATGAGGTAATCGACCTGAAAAAAGGTCCCGGTTCTTCGGTATTTGTATTGAATAAGGGTGGTCTTTCCCAGCTTGTCTTTGAAGACATGACCTTAGCCAAGAAGGCTGATTTTTATGAAAAGCAAGTCCGCGCCCGTCATATTCGAAATGGCTTTAATGCCAATCTTTTCGGTATGAAAAATGGCGATATCAGCACCGGTTTCCTTGCGGATTCAGATAATGACGGCCTGTGGACCACGATGTACCTTGCTTCACAAGCGTTCCGTTATGCGGTTACCAAAAGCCCGGATGCCTTACAGAATACTCGAGAATCTTTAGATGCCATGGAACGCTTGTATAGCATCAACCCGGTTAAAGGATTTCCGGCTCGTACGTTCGAGCGTACGGGGCACCGCGACCAGCTTGGTGATCCGGAGCATTGGCAAAAGGCTCCCGCGAAAGATTGGGATTGGAAAGCAACTACCAGTAGCGATGAAGCCATAGGACATGCCTTCGCCTTTGGCGTTATCGCCGAGGTGGTAGATGTGCCGGAGCTGAAGCAACAAGCCATTCGTCTGTTGGATTCGATGATGACGCATATCGTTGAAAATGACATGTACTTGGTCGACTTTGATGGCAAACCCACCTTATGGGGAAAATGGAATCCTGCATATGTGAACGGCTTCAGCAAGAACATCGGCGACCGTAAGTTAAATTCTTCCAATATTATCGGCATGCTGCAAACGGCCTATCATTTTACCAAGAAGCCGATGTATAAGGATAAAATCATGGAGTTATTTAACAAGCATGGCTATTTAGAAAACCTGATGCGCCCGATGTCGGAAATAGGAAAAGCGGATGCGCAGGCCGATGATCTGAGTCAGCTGCTCTCTGTTTATTGGAATCACTCCGATGATGAGATGTATTTCTTGGGCTATTGGGGCCTGTATCGCTATGCCCTGACCAATGAGTTGAAGCAGCAATACAAAGCAGCAATTTTAGACCATTACGAAGCTGAAAAGCCGGAGAAGGATGCGGTTTGGAATATCATGACAGCGATGACGGGTACCTCCGATTTTGGATTGGCAGATGCTGTATGGTACTTGCAGGAATATCCACTAGACCTTATTCAGTGGACCATCAAAAACAGCAATCGTAAAGATATTGAGCTATTGGATAAGAATTTCAGAAATCAATATACCAAGACGGTGTTGCCTCCTGATGAGCTGAAAATCTCTCGGCATAATTCCAATCGCTTTAATATGGATGGGGGTCATGATGGTGCTGCAGAAAATAGCGCTGGCGACATTTGGCTCCTTCCATATTGGATGGGGAAATACTTAAAAGTTATCGAATAGGAATGGTTAGCAAAGGCATGGTAAAATTTCAGATATACTGGATAATTTGTTAGAAAGATACGTGAAATTCCACCTTTAATTTTGATTAACCAATGTAAAAATATTCTCCTAAAGAGATATTAAATAGATTCAAGATCTAAAAACTAACATTATGAATAGACCTATAATTCCTAGTATATCGTTGGTATTGATGTTGTTATTTGTGTCGTGCCAATCCCCTAAAAAGGAAGAGAAAAAAGGCTATGTTTCGGCTGAGTTAATTGATTCATCTTTTGTGTTGCCTGAGGTACGTCCTTTTGCACAGGCACACGCATCTACCTTGGTGCATGTTTCCGGCAAGAACTTCCTGGTGGCCTGGTTTGGTGGCACTAAGGAAAAGCATAATGATGTAGGGATATGGTTGACCAAAGGTGATGGAAAAACCTGGTCTGAACCTGTCGAGGTGGCAAAAATTCGAGAAGTACCACATTGGAATCCGGTTTTGTTTAAAGATAAAAACGATGATATTATTCTATTCTTTAAAGTAGGGTCGGAAATCGCCATTTGGGAAACCTGGTATATCAAATCTTCTGACGAAGGAGCCACTTGGTCGGCCCCGCAAGAACTCGTTGCTGGCGATAAGGGAGGACGCGGGCCTGTGCGCAATAAGCCTATTGTGCTTTCCGATGGCACTTGGGTGGCTGGAGCCTCCAATGAAGAGGGCGTATGGCGCCCCTTTGTTGACCTCAGCAAGGATCAAGGGAAAACATGGGAACATAATGGCTACCTAAAAGTAGATATCGACAGCCTTGGGGGAGAAGGCATGATTCAACCTACTTTATGGGAGTCTGAACCCGGACATGTGCATATGCTTCTTCGCACCAGCGGAGGCTATATCTACCGCAGTGATTCCAAAGACTTCGGAAAAACCTGGTCGGATCCTTATAAAACCAGCTTGCCTAATCCGAATAGCGGCATCGACCTGGTGAAGTTGACCGACCAAAACCTCTACCTTTTATACAATCCGGATAATAGCAATTGGGGATCGCGGGCTGCCCTTAATTTAGGCCTGTCTACAGATAATGGAAAAACCTGGACAGACTTGGTAAAGCTTGAAAACGGGAAAGAAGGGGATGAGTATTCCTATCCTGCCATTATCCAGTGGGATAACCATATCGCGATGACCTATACGTGGAACCGATCAAATATTGCATTCAAACACTTTAAAATAAACAATAATTAACATGACAAACTAATCAAAAACGAGTGCTAATTCAAAAATCCTGACCATTACTTATTTAAAAAAATTATGAAAGCATGCAAAAATCCAACTTCCTTTACGTTGTGTATACTGATATGGTTGGCTTGCCTATTGCCAACAATATCCGCCCAGGCACAACAGATAACCATCACTGGTGTGGTAAGAGCGGAAGCAGACCAGAAGCCACTCTCCGGAGTGAGCATTACGGCGAATAAGTCGAATATCGCGGTAGCATCCAATAACAATGGACGCTTCAGCATTCAGGTAAGCAGGGATGATACGTCCTTACGCTTATCCTTCCTGGGCTATGAAACCAAAGAAGTCCCTATTCAAGGGCGTAGCACGATCGAGGTAACCTTAGTGGCTTCCGATCAGGTTATTGAACCCGTGGTGGTAACGGCATTGGGAATTAAAAGAACCGAAAGATCCTTAGGCTATGCTGTAGGAAAAGTGGACGGTGAAAGCCTCAACAAGGTGGTGCAAGAGAACGTGCTTGGCGGTATTGCCGGCAAGGTTCCGGGAGTAACCATTAGCCAAACCGGTGGGGTGGGCTCTTCCGTAAGTATGGTGATCCGTGGGGCAACTTCCTTAAGCTCCGACAATCAACCGCTATTCGTGGTAGATGGCGTTCCTTTGGTGAGTGGAACCAATAATGTGCGTTCCATGGGCGATCGGAATGAGGTCGATTATGGAAACCCAATTGCGGATATTAATCCGGATGATATTGAAAATATCTCCATCCTGAAAGGACCGAGTGCTGCTGCACTTTATGGCTCTAGAGCGGCCAATGGTGTGGTGTTAATAACCACCAAATCAGGGAAAGAAGGGCAGAAAACAACGGTGAATTTCTCGACTAATAATGTGTTCGAAGTGCCATATCGCTATATGGATTTCCATTATAAATTTGCTTCCGGAGCGCGGACAGCCTTATACAATGAGTCTGCTGAATATTGGTATGGACCAGAATTGGATAAGGGCAACCTCGCAGCACAATGGAACAGCCCTTTAGATGCCAATGGCAATAAAATTCCTACCGAGTTGAAGTCCTATAAAGACAATATGCGGAACTTCCTGAACAATGGGCTTTCCAGCACTAACAATGTCTCCTTAACCGGGGCGGGGCAAAAGGTATTGTATCGGGTATCCTTAAATCATTTGACCCATAAAGGCATGATTCCGAATACCGATATATTACGTAGCGGATTAAGCAGCAGTGTAACCTATAATATTTTAAACAACCTGAAGTTTTCGACGGATTTGAATTTTGTTCGGTCGAAATCCAATGACTTACCTGATGCGGGAAACCGGGCAGGAAGTCCTTTACAAGCGGTTTACATTTATCCGCATGTGGATGTCCGTGAATTACGCGAGTATTGGGAACCGGGGCAAGAGGAAATCAAACAGCGCCAGGTGGCGGATGGTTTAGATAACCCTTATTTCTTGGCCTATGGGTTGACCAATGGTTTCAAACGCGATCGTGTATTCGGGAATATCAAACTTGATTGGGATATCAACGAACGTTTTTCAGCCTTTATCCGTGCGGCAGAAACCCGCTCGATTGAATCGCGGGAAACTAAAATTCCATGGAGTTTCAGCCGTGATAAAAAAGGAGCTTACCACATACAGGATATCAAATTGCGTGAAAATAATGTAGACTTCTTGGTTACTTATAAAGGAGCTGATGAAATCCCTGACTTTGGCTACAATGTTTCTGCGGGCGGTAACTTTATGTATCAATACAATACCGATTATTATGCAGGCTCTCAACGGAACGCTGGATTAACCATTCCGGGTTTATACCGACTGTCCAATATCCCTTCTGCAGGCTTAATGATCAGCAATGGCGAATACCAAAAAGCTATTTATAGCTTATATGCCATGGCCAACCTAAGCTATAAAAATCAATTGTATTTAGATTTAACCGGTCGTAACGATTGGTCCAGTACCTTGCCTGAGAAAAATAGATCCTATTTCTACCCATCGGCTTCCTTAAGCTGGATTGCCAATGAAACCTTAAATCTACCTTCCGCTATTTCTATGTTGAAATTGAGAGCAGGCTTTGCAAGGGTGGGTAATGATACGAATCCATACCAACTGAATCCGGTACTAGCGACCTCTAAATGGGGCGATATTATCTATACCGCTATGCCACGCACCTTATTAAACGCACAGTTGAAACCGGAAATTGCAACCTCCTCTGAGTATGGTATAGATTTACAAATGTATAAAGGCAGACTACGTTTTGAAGGTAGTTACTTCATTAAGGAGAATAAAAACCAAATCTTACCTGTGCAAGTACCATTATCCTCAGGCTTTAATAGCAAGCTGATTAATGCCGGTAAATTGCAAAGTAAAGGCTGGGAATTTGTATTGGGAGGAACACCTATTAAACGGGATAACGGTTTAACTTGGGATATTAATGTCAACTTCTCTCACAGCAAAGCGAAAATCTTAGAACTTGATGAAGGAATCGCTTATTATGCATTCTGGGAAGATAACAACGGTGGAGCCCTTACTTGGGTAGGCGAAGAAGTTGGAAACCTGTATAGCCGCGGCTATCAGCATGTGAAGGACCCAACTAGCGAGTATTATAAATGGCCGATCCTCGATAACTTAGGCCAGTGGATACCGGATAACTCCATTAATGCAAAAATGAAAATCGGAAACTTCAACCCGAAATTCCTTGCAGGCGCACAATCTACGTTGACCTATAAAAAAGTAAGTTTAAGCTTTAGCTTAGATTGGCGTTATGGCGGACAGTTTATGTCATCAACCTATCGTTATGGTGGTTCCAACTGGAAATCTCAACATTTGCTAGATGGCTTGATTCCTGGAGGAAACTATTCAGCTGCGGAAATTGTGAACCTATTGAAATCGGACCCAGGGAAATATATTATTCCACGGAACGGGAACTTCCCACTTGTCGGCGGGTTGACCAAAGAAACCGGTGGTTATTACTTGGAATTCGACGGAGTAGCAGCGCATGATGGTGCCTTTATTCCGGGGGTAATTGCCCAGTATGATCAAGATGGTAAACTCATCGGCTATAAGGAAAACCTTGGTGGCCAGGGAACAAATGTATGGCCTATTGGCGAGCAATTCCCGTGGAACTACATGCAGCAGGTTGTTTTTGACTCTGATTTTGTGAAGCTTCGCGAACTGGCTATCGGTTATGATTTTACAAACATCAAACGGGTTAAAAACCTTCGGGTTTCCTTATTCACCAGAAATATTATGCTCTGGACGAAGGCCGGTATTGGTATCGATCCGGAACGCGCTTATCAGGCATCTGGCGGCGGTTTCCGGCAAGGGATAGAAATGCAAAATGTAAGCCCCTGGACCATTCCTTTTGGCTTTAAACTAGACTTAACCCTTTAATATTCTGATGTCATGAAAAGAAGATTCTTACAATATATACTCGCAGCGGGGATGTTATGTACCATCTCAGGCTGTAAAAATTTATCTGAATATAATATCAATCCTAATGGGGTAGACCCGAGCCGTGCCAATGTAAACTTAATGTTGACCGGTATTTTAAGTGGCATGTCTGGAAATTATGCGGTATTAGATAATAGTGTGTCCAGTGGTGTGGTGCAACATATGCAAGAAGACGGCTGGTTTGATGGCTACAACCATTATAAATGGGATGCTCGCGATTGGGGCGAATGGTATGAGGTACTGGCAAATAATGATGTGATGTTAAGTTCAGCACAAGCCAATAAGTTTCCGATGCATGAAGGCATCGCCTTGCTGGTTCGCGCCTTTGCTTATGGGGTTATAACCGATTTATGGGGCGATGCGCCTTATACTGATGCGATTAAAGCGAATCAAAATATCCTTCAGCCAACGTACGATAAACAGGAAACCATTTACAAAGGTATTCTTGCTGATTTGCAAAGGGCTTCTGAACTCTTCCAAGCCAACAACAATGCTGGGATTATTGCTGCCAATGATATATTGTACAAAGGCGATATAAAGAAATGGCATCAGTTTGCCAACTCCTTGCTCTTGCGCTATGCGATGCGGCTGTCCGAAAAAATGCCAACCGAAGCTGCACAGCTCATCAAAAAGGTATACGACAGTAATGTCTACCTGAATAACCCGGCAAACAACGCTGCGGTGTCTTATTTAGGTAATACTTCGGCCGATTCTTGGTTCTTGGCCAATCAATTCGACTCCGATGGTAGTGGCTTCCGACGCCGGAAGATTGCCAAAACCATCATGGATAAATTGAAGGCTAATAAGGATCCACGCATGTTCGTATGGACGGCACCAGTACATTGCCAATGGGTGGAAGACCCAGCCTTAGCCACGGCCACAGATCCGGTAATCCGTAAAAATGGCGTGCTGCAAACCTACGTGAGTTTGACCTATGCCCAATACCTGACGGAAATTGCCGCCGGCAATAAATTTACCCGCCATTACAACCCTGCAAAACTGGGCTATAAATTAGATACGGCGAAATATGTAGGCGTACCTGCAGGCTCCCCAGAGCCTAGTTCTTACAACTTAAATCCAACGCCTGGACAGATTGTACAAAATCAGCATGTCTCGCAATTAAGTCAGATGTATCGTCAATCTACCGGAACTTATCTCAAAAGAAGACTGGCAACAACCGAGGAGACCTATTTCATCCTCGCTGAAGCAGCCAAGCGGAATTGGATTACCGGAAATGCCGAAAGCCTTTATAATGAAGGGGTGAAAGCATCCCTAACAGCTTGGGGTATCGCCGATAAGTATGCCGCCTATATTGCGCAGGCTGGCGTGAAATACAATGGAACGGTAGAACAGATTTTAGAGCAAAAATGGATTGCCAGTTGGAACTGTTCAACAGAAGCTTGGATGGATTATCGTAGAACCGGATTCCCTAAGTTTGTGGCCGGTCCAGCTTCCTCTGAGCCGGTGCTTCCTGTTCGCTTTATCTATGGAAATAATGAAATTAATGCGAATAAAGCAAATGTAGAAGCAGCGATGAACAGCTTGCAAGAAACACCTTATTCTAAATTGCGTGGTAAAAACAGCCAATGGTCGAAACCTTGGTTATTACAAGGAACAAGCAAACCATGGTAACTTTCAGTAAAGGAATCTTAAAGAATGTAGTATGCCTAATCTTGGTTGGGCATACTCTTTTTGCTTGTGCGCCAGCCAAAAAACTGCAGCAATACAGCGGTACAACGCAGGATGATCCCATCTGGGTGGTGGCACACCGCGCCAATACGGGTGAGGGGAAATATCCGGAAAATTCCTTGCAGATGATTCAATCCTGCATAGATCATGGCTTACAGATTCTGGAGTTAGACATTCGGGAAACAAAGGACAAGCAGTTGGTTATTCTTCACGATAAAACAGTAGATCGCACAACAACGGGAAAAGGCTTGCTAACGGACTACAGCCTCATCGATTTGCGGAAGCTTAAACTTACGCATCAAGGCCGGCCAACCAATCAACTGGTGCCAACCTTAGAGGAAGTATTGGTTTTGGCCAAGGGCAAAGCTAAATTGGACCTCGATATTAAGCTGGAATCTCAGGATGCTTATGAACGGATTGTAAACCTCGTGAAAAAATATAAAATGGAAAAGGAAGTGTTGTTCTTCCTCTACGATATTCAAGATATTCCACGCGTTCATCAGTTAGCACCGGATATGGATATTCTTGCGCGGGTGCATAATCAGCACGAAATCAAGCAGGTGCAACAATATCCTTTTATTCAGTATATTCATATTGACGAAGAATGCTATGATGCAGAAACGATGAAAGCGCTCTTAGCAAAGGGCTATCATGTGTGGTTAAATAGCTTGGGGACTTACGATGCTTTGGAAAAGGCCGGGAAGAATGGTTTCGATCAATTCTTGAAAAAATACCCGCATGTCAATATTATTCAAACAGATTATGGCTTGCAACTGATTGATTTTCTACATCAAAAAGGAAAGCAAGGCAGCAAATAAAACCGATTATCGACATAAATAAATAGCACTATGAAAACTTTAGGCTTTTTAATTGCCCTCTTCTTGCTAATCCCCGGCTTGCAAGCCCAGGAGAAATCCCTGGTTGAAAAGTTGGGGTATCAGAAATCAGATATTTTATTGATCATCAATAACGATGATTCCGGGATGAGCTATGCATCAAACTTAGGCACCATTGGCGGCATGACGGAAGGATTAATTACCTCCTCAACCATTATGTTCAACTGCCCTTGGAGCCTGGATATTGTAAACTTTGCAAAGGCTAATCCCGATAAGCATTTTGGGGTGCACATGGTCCTGACTTCGGAATGGAAGAATTACAAATGGTCTTCCGTGGCCTCCAGCAATACTGTTTCCTCTTTATTGGATCCCAATGGTTACTTATGGCGTTCTGTAGAAGAAGTTTATCAACATGGCAAGGCTGAGCATGCCTATTTAGAGGGGAAAGCACAAATTGAAAAAGCCCTGCATTACGGCTTGCCTATTACCCATATCGATTCGCATATGGGCACTTTCCAATTGAAGGCAGAGTATATAGAGCAATACGTGCGCTTGGCTAAAGAGTTTAATCTTCCTTTGCGCATGGCATCGCAATCTACTTTAGCCAAATATGGCATGCCTGATCTGCGGAAAGCCTGTGAATCGCAAGGCTTGGTGTTTGTAGACTATTTAATCTATGAAGAACTGAAGGATTACAAAGATGACGTTGAAAAATTCTGGTTGCAGGTGATCAGTAACCTCAAACCAGGCGTAACGGAATTATATCTTCATGCGTCCAAAGAAACGGACGATTTAAAAGTATTTACAGGAAGTTGGAAAAAGCGGATGATGGAATTGGAAGTCTTTACTAAAAGTGAAAAGATAAGACAGCTGTTAAAGGAAAAGAATATCCATCTTATTAGCTATAAGCCTTTGCTGGATTTGCAGCGTAAGGCCAATCCGTAAGCCCTTTAGCTAAATTGCTGAATATAGGACTTTGGCGTACATTTCTTCCAGATTTTAAAATGTCTGTAAAAGTTAGAACTGTTCTCAAATCCCGATTCTTCAGCAATTTGCTTAATCGCAAAATTGGAATTAATTAATAATCGACAAGCATGATTTAAACGAACCTCCGTCAGAAAATCAAAGTACGATTTCTTCGTCATCTGTTTAAAATAGCGACAGAAGGAAGTGACACTCAGGTTCGCGATATTGGCAATATCCTCAATGTAAATCTTGTCTTGAAAGTTCTTAAACGTATAGTTGAAGATACTGTTCATGCGTTCTTCGTCAATGCTATTGTACTTATTGATGGCGTATTCTTGGGTTATCAATTGGTATTCATTGGAAGAGGCGAGGGTGTCGAAGATCTCCAAGAGGTAAATAATCTTACGCAGGCGACTCGACTCATGCATTTTTATCATCAAGGCCTTTATGCATTGCTTTGTTTCCCCTAATATATAAAGCCCTGCTTTGGAGGTGTTGAATAGCTTTAACAGATCAGAGGTCTCCGGGATATGGAGAAACTCTTTACCAAAAGCATCCGGATGGTATTGCAGAACAAAAGCTTCGACGTAATGCTCGGATACATCGGTGAAATTACATTTCCAGGTATGCGGAATATTGGAGCCTAAAAGCACCATTTCGTCTTCCTGAAAGTTGCTGATATTATCGCCGATAAACTTTAGGCCTTGGCCTTTGATGACATAGTGAAGCTCAATTTCCGGGTGATAATGCCAAATAGTGCCGAAGTTGGGCATCAGATCGTGCCTAATGCGAAAGGTATGATCACTTTGCTTAGGGACTTGATGAAATTTAGGTTTCATAATAATTGGTCTTGTATCATCTAATTTACAGAAAAATCATGAACCGACCTAAAAGATGATAATATATTAGAAATATCGGCTAATTTCTAAAATAGATTACCTGGCGAATTTTTATTATTTCGTATAACTGATTATGAATCAAGATGATTAAAATGGGAACAAATCAAGCACTTTTAGTCTGTAGCGGAGACTTAAGACCCTCTGCCAACCTCAGCTGTTGGGAAACCCAACAAGCCATGGAAGCCAAGTTAGCACAAGCCTTTGCGCAACATGGTTGGACAATAAAAAGAGCACATCCTTATAATCCTGAAAAGGGACATGGCTTTATCGATTATCAATGGGAGGGGATTCGAGTTTTTAACTCCATTGATCCGAAGGCGCCCTTAGTCGTCGCGGAATCCGTATGGCAATATAGCCAGCATATTTTAGCCGGACTTATTTCACACCAAGGCCCTATTTTAATTGTTGCCAACTGGGACGGGCAGTTTCCCGGCTTAGTAGGCGCCTTGAATTTAACTGGCTCCTTAACCAAGGCACAGGTGCCTTACAGCTTTCTATGGAGTGAGGATTTTACCGATGATTTCTTTCAGCAAGGATTACAAGAATGGCTAGCTACGGGCAAAATCGTGCAGGATGAATCGCATGTCCGTCAGTTTAATCCGCAGGATGTGGATAGCCAATATGCGGCAAAAGCAGAAGACCTCGCCCGTAAAATCAAACAAGAGAAAGTGATTATGGGAGTATTTGATGAAGGCTGTATGGGCATGTTTAATGCCATAGTGCCCGATCCTTTATTGCATCCTTTGGGATTCTTTAAAGAACGCTTAAGCCAATCGACCCTATATGCGAAAATGCTGGAAATACAAGATGAAGAAGCTTTACCGGTATTAACCTGGCTGCAAGACCAAGGGATGTCCTTTCAGTGGGGCAGCGATGAAGAAATAGAACTAACACCTAGACAAAGTCTGGAGCAAGCTAAAATGTATATTGCTGCTTTGCGCCTGGCGGAAGAGTTTGGCTGCGGCACCATTGGTATCCAATATCAACAAGGCTTAAAAGACCTGGTTGCGGCCAGTGATTTGGTGGAAGGCTTATTGAACAATAGCCATCGTCCTCCAGTGCAAGGCAAAAAACAAAACATCTTGTTTGAAGGAGAAGCGCTACCTCATTTTAACGAGGTAGACGAGTGCGCCGGCATTGATGGCTATATTACCTATCAGCTGTGGAGAAGCTTCGGTATGGACGGGGATAATACCCTGCACGACCTGCGTTATGGCGAGGACTATCCTGTATCCGGCGAGGATGCCTTCGTATGGGTGCTATTGATTTCCGGCGCAGCCCCAGCCTCTCATTTTATCGACGGCTATGCTGGCGCGCAAAGCTTACGCCAACCGCCAATGTTCTTTAAAAAAGGCGGTGGTACTTTACGGGGTATCAGCAAGCCCGGACGTATTGTCTGGAGCCGTGTGTATATTGAAGACGGCCAATTAAAAGCCGATCTAGGCCTCGGGACAGTGCCTGAACTGCCTTTGGAAGAAACAGAGCGACGATGGGCCCTCACCAACCCGGAATGGCCAATTATGCATGCTATTTTCGATGGCGTCAGTCGCGATCAAATGATGGCAAAGCATAAGTCGAACCATATTCAGGTGGTCTATGTGGATGATAAGGTCGATGCCTTACAAATGCTGTATGCCAAAGCTTTGGTTTTTGAACAACTCGGTATTCACACCTTCATTTGTGGTTGTTAAGCGCATTCCATGGAAAATAAATTGATCATCGGGATAGATTTTGGAACTGATTCCGCACGTGGCATTCTGTACGACCTTGACGGTTTAAGCCTGCGCAAGCAGGTGGTAGCCCCATTTAAGCGCTGGAAGGAAGGCCTGTATTGCAATCCGGCCAAGAATCAATACCGACAACATCCTGCTGATTATACCGAGGCGCTAGCCTGTATTTTTGAAGGCTTGTTGAAAGACCTGACGCCGGCGGAAAAATTACAGGTCGCCGCCATAGGGACCAATACCACCGGCTCTACACCGGTGGCCTTAAATGAAGCCGGCCAAGTATTAGCCATGTTGCCCGCATTTGCCGAAAATCCCAATGCCATGTTTGTATTGTGGAAGGACCATACCGCGATAGCCGTGGCTACGCAGATTAATCAATTGGCAAAACAAGGGGCAGTCGATTATACCGCTTATTCCGGCGGCATCTATTCTTCGGAATGGTTCTGGTCGAAAATAACCCATATCATTCGGGAAGATGAGGCGGTATGGCAGGCTTCGGCTACTTGGATGGAACAATCAGACTGGGTGCCTTATTACCTCTGCGGACAGCAGCTGCAACAGGTCAAGCGAAATCGTTGTGCCGCAGGACATAAAGCTATGTGGCATGAAAGCTACGACGGATTGCCAGCTGCCGAGTTCTTCCATCGCTTAGAACCGCGCTTTGAAAAATACAAGCTCCCGTTTTATACGGAAACCTATACCTCAGATCAAGTATTTGGCACACTAGCTCCGGATTTAGCTCGGCAATATGGCCTTTCTGAAGAGGTGCTGGTTACTGTTGGAGCAATCGATGCCCATCACGGTGCAGTAGGGGCTGGCATACGCCCGCATGTATTGGTGAAAGTAATGGGAACTTCCACTTGCGATATGCTGATAGCACCCTATGCGGAAGCTACAACCTTGCTGCCGGGTATCTGTGGACAGGTTGACGGTTCCATATTGCCAGGTTTTGTCGGCTATGAAGCCGGACAATCGGCCTATGGCGATATTTTCCTGTGGTACAAGAAGCTCATGCTAGCCCCCTTAAAGTCTATTTTGGGCGCGCTGATGACCCCTGAACAAATTCAGGCTTACGATGAACATTTTTTTAATTACCTAAGCCAGCAGGCTGCACAAATACCCCCAGCATTTGACGATTTAATCTTTACTGATTTTTTCAACGGACGTAGAACGCCCGATGCTGATATGGAATTGAAAGCGGCAGCCTATGGTTTTACCTTAGCCACAACGAGTAGCCAGCTGTTCAAAGCCTTAGTGGAGGCCGCAGCTTTTGGATCTAAAGCTATTATTGAACGCTTTGAAGCCTATGAATTGGCTATTCATGAACTGATTGCGATAGGAGGGATTGCCGAAAAGTCACCATACATCATGCAAGTCCTCGCAGATGTCTTGCAGCGTGAAATTAAAGTCCTGCAATCCGATCAGGTTGGGGCTTTAGGCTCGGTTATTTTTGCCAGTCTGGCAGCTACGGCTTTCGATAGTCTGGCTGAGGCGCAAGAAAAACTATGCCCAGCAGTAGCAACAACCTATTACCCTGATCAAGGCTTAGCTCCCATTTATCAACAGCGTTATCAGCGCTATTTATCCTTAACTCAACGCAATTATAAAGCCCATGAATAATTTGCCGATCATTGATATAGTTATTATTCTCATTTACTTGTTAGCGATGGTATTGGTGGGAGTTTATTTTTCCAGAAAGAATAAATCTGCCGATGATTTCACCAAGGCGGCCGGGCGTATTCCGGGCTGGGCCATCGGTATTTCCATCTACGCTACTTTTTTAAGCTCGAATACCTTTCTGGGTGTGCCGGGCAAGGCTTATGGGGGCAATTGGAATGCTTTTGTATTTAGTTTATCCATGCCCTTGGCGGCATGGATTGCTACCAAGTATTTTGTGCCCTTCTACCGGAGCACGGGTGAGGTGTCGGCCTATACCAATCTGGAAAAAAGATTCGGTACCTGGGCTAGAACCTATGCCGTTGTTTGTTTTCTGCTGACGCAGCTGGCGCGCATCGGTTCCATCTTTTTTGGAATCTCCTTAACCCTGCAGGCTTTAACGGGTTATAATATGATTGCCATTATGCTCATCACTGGCGTCTGTATTGTCATCTATACAGTCATGGGTGGTATTGAAGCCGTTATCTGGACAGAAGTCGTACAGGGAATCTTAAAGACCATCGGCGCTTTAATTATTATTGCCCTGCTGGTGCGTGAAGTGCCGGGCGGTTTCAGCCATATCTTTCAGGAAGCGGCTCAAATGGACAAGCTCAGTTTAGGAACCTTTCAGTTCGATCTGGTCTCCTCCAGTTTCTGGGTCGTGCTGCTCTACGGCTTCTTTATGAACCTGAATAACTTCGGTATGGATCAAAACTATGTCCAACGCTATCATACGGCCAGCTCCGCCAAGGAGGCCAATAAATCCGTATGGCTCTGCGTCTGGATCTACGTGCCGGTATCCCTCTTGTTCTTTATTATTGGCACCTGTTTATTTGTCTACTACCAACAGCACCCGGAATTATTGCAAACCATTAAGCTGCAAGCCGCAGCAGAACGCTTGCACTTGCCGGCGCAGGATATGCAGGTGCAACAACTCGCCAGCCAACTAAAACCGGAAGATTACGGCGATAAGGTCATGCCTCATTTTATGGTGAACATGATTCCAACCGGTATTTTGGGGCTTATTATTTCCGCCTTATTATCGGCGGCCATGAGTACGATAAGCTCGGGCATGAATGCCTCCGCAACTGTATTTACCGAAGACATCTATAAGCGATACATCAATAAAAATGGGGGGGAGGCAAAAAACTTAAAAGTGCTGTACCTGGCAACCGTCATCGTGGGGCTCGTTGGTATGTGCTGTGGAATTGCCATGATTGGGGTGAAAAGCCTGCTCGACATCTGGTGGACACTCTCCGGAATCTTTGCTGGAGGGATGCTGGGCCTCTTTCTGCTCGGTCTTATTGCTAAAAAAGCAAGCAACAATGCCGCGATTATCGCGGTACTTATGGGGGTAACCCTTATCCTATGGATGTCCTTATCCTATTTATTGCCGGAAAACTTAGCCTACTTAAAATATCCTTTACACAGTAATTTAATCATCGTATTCGGAACCCTGACCATTTGTTTGGTCGGTTTACTCGTACAAAACAGAACACGTAAATAATTAACCTAACATATCTTTTTACCTATGAATAAACCTAAAAAATTTATTCCTGTCATGCTTATGCCTTTTCAGGAGGACCTATCTATTGATTATGTGGCTTTAGAAAAGCTGATCGACTTCTATTTAGAAGCAGGTGCAGCCGGTTTATTTGCCAATTGTCTTTCCAGCGAAATGTTTGAATTGTCCAAGCCCGAGATGCTTCAGTCTGTAAGGTTTATTGTTGAAAAAGTTAAGGGGCGCGTGCCTGTGGTGGCAACCGGAACCTTTGCCGGCAGTTTGCTGGAACAGGCTGACTTTGTACAAGCCATGTATGAAACTGGAATCGATAGTGTCATCGTGATTACGAGTCTGTTAGCCGAAGAAAGCGATAGCAATGCTTATTTCGAAGAACAAGTCCGCAAATTATTAGCCTTAACACCTGGTATCCCACTAGGATTCTATGAGTGCCCCGTGCCCTATAAGCGGTTGATTGACCCTGATTTTCTGGGTGAATTGGTGCAGCTTGGCCGTGTCAACTATCATAAAGATACTTCCTTGGATATCGAACATATCCAACGGAAGATTGAAGCGGCGGATCAAAAGCCTGGATTTGGCCTATATGATGCATACATGGTGCATGCGGTTAATTCCTTACAAAAAGGATCCGCAGGGCTTTCCTGTATCCAAGGGAACTACTTTCCGGAATTAGTTGTTTGGTTATGTCAGCATTATGATGATACAGAGAAGTTGGAGCAGGTAGAACAAGTTCAACAGTTTTTTATTGATCAAATGGATGTAATGCATTATGCTTACCCGGTTTCGGCCAAGTATTACCTGGAAAAACAAGGCTTTCCCATGGGGCAGTATACGCGCCGCCAGGATATCGAGCCTTTTGATGAAGAAACTGAGCGCGCCTTAGACCAGCTGCAACGTGATTATGAGGCCTTAGCACAATCCATAGGGTTGAAAATTCCTTAATAGGCTAGGTTACTTTTATCCCTGCCGGATTGGCTGTATTTTTGTAAACGCTATCAAGATTAGAAAATGGCTGAAATAAAGACTTTAACCCAAGCCCCACATGGGCACATGTTACACCACAATGCGGCCTGTTCTGCTGACGGGCGATACATCGTCTTTGATTATCGCAATGATGAAACCCAAATAGGCCGAACCGCTAGCATTGGGGTTTATGATATGCAAGAAGGAAAAGAGGTTCCCATTTACCACAACATGGGGCAATCCATCTATGGGCCAGGGGTGGGGGCTGCTTCTTTTCATCCGGCAACAAACCAAGTCGTTTTCATCCATGGTCTGCAGGATGCCAATAAAGAAAAACCCTACGATATTACGCGCCGTACCGGGGTTATTGTGGATATGGAGCAGGCGAATAGAGCAAGCTATGCCGACTGTAGAGATTTAAATGCGCCTTATCATCCGGGAACACTAAGAGGGGGCACCCATTCCCATATGTGGCGCCCGGATGGGCAGATGATCAGTTTTACCTACAACGATGAGCTGGTGGACCCGCAGCTCCGCATGGTAGGCGTGATGATGCCGGCAAAAGCACCTATTCCCGTTCGTGAGCAGCCCGGCAATGTACAGGGGGAATATTATGCTGTCATCTGTTCGGAGGTCGTAGCAGTGCCGGAATGGGGGTCTGATGAAATCAATAAGGCCTTTGATGAATGTTGGCTGCAAGATCGTGTTGGAGATCGTCCTATGTTTAGTCTTGCTTTCCAAGGTAACACGCTGACGAAAGAAGGAAAAATACATACGGAGATTTATACCTGTGCTATTGACGAGGAATTGATCCTAAGCGATCCTAGGGCGGTAGGAAGCCAGGGGCGTCGCCCGCAGATGCCACGCGGCATGCAACAAAAGAGATTAACCCATACCAAGACCGGTCTATCCGATTTACGGCATTGGCTCCGGGCAAGCCCAGATGGTTCCTTTATTTATGCCTTGATGAAGGATGAGCAGGGGCGAAACCAAATCCTGCAATGCGATCGCCATACAGGGCAAACCAAGCAGCTTAGCCAGTTCGAATTCTCCATCAGTTCCCCCATCAATATCGATGCCCAAGGCCAAAAGCTTGTTTTCTTTGCTAATCAGCAGGTGTATATTTTTACGATCGAAACGAAGGAACTGCAACTGTTGACCAATTTTAACAGCCAAGCACTGCCCCTTGTTGGAGCACCCTTATTTCACCCAGACGGAAAACATGTCCTGTTCAACCAATTTGTTGCTGGCCAAGAAGGTACTTTTGTTCAGATAAAAATGATATTATACTAATTGATATTTCGCGTAAATATGATCTTTCCACATTTTAATGATGGCACACACCTCATAGGCTTCTTGCTGAATAAAGGATAACAGTAAAGAATCTAAGGTCAGCGTGATTTCGGAAAGATGAATGAAATTACCTTCTTCATCCCGGTATTCGCTAAGCATATCGGAAAGGATACAGTGGGTCTCAAATTCCCTAAATTTATTCTGATAATTACGATCGGCACGCAGCCAAGCCTGCTCAAATTGAAAGCCCGATTCAATGTGGCGATGGCAAGCCTGCTCATAATCAAAGCGGTGGGTTTGCAATTCCTTTTTCATATGCTCAATCCGATCCTGGAGCGAATCATACATACTGGTGAGATGAAGCTGCACTTCCTTATGTTTTGAAATAAGTGGCATAACATTTAGTTTTTGATGCTCGTAAGCAGTATAACAAAAATTAAAGTAATATGTTTTTATAAGCGGTTGATTGATTGAATCTTAATCTAAAATACTATTTAATCGCAGTAAAAGAAATATCTTTGATTTATGAGCGAAAAAAAAATAAATGACCTATTTCTAGAGATTTGTGCAAACTCACCAACGGCGGCTCTGGCTGCACAGCGTGCAGGAGCTAGTAGGGTAGAGTTTTGTCAAAGTTTAGAACTAGGGGGCACCAGCCCGTCATACGGTCAACTCAAGCTTGCGCGCAAAGCCTTAACCATTGGCTTGCATGTTCTTATTCGGCCACGTGGAGGCGATTTTCTTTATAACGAGCAGGAATTTGAAGAAATGAAAGAAGATATTGCTTTCTGTAAAGAACTAGGCTGTGATGGTGTGGTTATCGGTATCCTGAACAAGGATGGCTCCGTCGATAAAACACGCATGCAGGAGCTCGTGAAATTAGCCAAGCCGATGTGTGTAGTTTTTCATCGCGCTTTCGATCGTTGTAACAATCCATCTCAAAGTTTAGAAGATATTATTGAGTTAGGTTGCGATCGCATCTTAACCTCCGGTTTACAAAATACAGCATGGGATGGTCGCGATTTGCTCAAGGAATTAATTGAACAGGCGAATGGACGAATTGAGATTATGCCAGGGGCAGGGGTGAATGCGAATAATGTGAAGGAATTGATCCGTTATACCGGGGCTCGGAGTGTGCATGCTTCGGCGAAGGACAGTATGCCTTCTGCAATGACCTATAAACAAGAATCAGTACTGGGGATGGATGAAGATGTCGTCGGCACTTCCTATGCGCGTGTCGTCGAGCTTATCGAGCAAATAAAAAGCCTTTAGTCAAACTAAAGGCTTTTAATATTTTTACTAAACAATAACTTACTTTGCGTCAGCAGCTAATTTGTTTAAGATGTCGTCATTTTTAGCGATTTGGCTTTTTGCAGACATTTGGTTTCTTGAACCTAATTCAATATTACGTCCAAGCTTCAAGAACTGTACTTCAACACGTGAAACAGTCTTGTTTCTTCTATCTTTTCTTTTTAAACGTGTAACTCCCATTGTTGTTAATATTTTTTTTAATGTTCAAACGAGGTCGGAAGCGGATTCGAACCGCTGTAGGAGGTTTTGCAGACCTCTGCCTAGCCACTCGGCCATCCGACCCTTTACCTTTACAGGCATGCAAAAATAGGATTTACTTTTCATATATAAAAGTGTTTTTTGCTTTTTATACAGGTAATTTTTTAACCACTAGACTAAGCCCTTGATTTTGATGGAATTAATATCTAGCAAGAAGGGGAGAAGCTCTCAATTCTTCCAGAAAACGCTTCCTGCATAGTGAAATTTGAAATATAAAACACTGATATATAACTCTATAGATCAATTTACTGCTGAAAAAAAGTTTTTGGTCTAAACTTTGCAAGTGTTTCGCTGTCAATAGGAATGTTGACCATTAAAAAAGATAAAAATTAGAACTATGAAAAAATTATTACTATCATTTGGAGCAGTTGTTTTATTAGCAGCAGGTGCACAAGCACAAACAAGTTATGGATTGAAAGCTGGTGTAAACTTAGGTAAATACTCAAGTGTGCCTTCAGCATTCGAAGATATGGAAAAAAATAACCTGTCCTTCTATGTAACAGGTTATGCAGATATTCCCGTAGCTAGCCAATTCTCTATTCAGCCCGGCGTTTCCCTACAAGGAAAAGGTGCTAAATACGAAGGCGAAAGCGCAAATGCTAATGGTAAATTAACGCAAAACGTTATGTCTATCGAGGTACCTGTAAATGCGGTGTACTACATCCCTGCAGGTGCGGGTAATGTATTCTTAGGTGCTGGTCCATACGTAGGATTCAATATCTCTGGAAAACAAAAAGCTTCTGGTGATTGGAGTGAAATCTTCGAAGGATCTGCAGAAAGAGATCTTTCATTTTCAGGCGATGATAAAGACATGAACTTAATCGATGCCGGTGTGAACTTCTTAGGCGGTTACAAATTCAATAACGGATTCTTAATCAACGCTGGTTACGGTTTAGGTTTATCTAACTTGAACCCGAACGACGGTGATAAAATTTCTAACCGTGTATTATCTTTCGGAGTTGGTTTCCAATTCTAATTGAAAATAAAATACCTTACGAGAAAGGCAGTCTACTTTTAGACTGCCTTTTTTTTGTTTGGCCTAGATTTTGTAACACTAATGTAAAATTAATCATAAACCCAAAAACGCAAAAAATGAAAAGGAACTTATTAATCGCTTTTTTCCTACTCGTATCGGTAGGATTAGCAAACGCCCAGGTTAGTTACGGCTTAAAAGCCGGGATGAACTTAGCCAAGTACAACAAACCGATTTTGTCTGGAATGGAAGATTTTGAAAAAACATTACCTTCCTTCTATGTAACTGGTTTTGTAGACCTTCCGGTAGCCCCTCAATTCTCTATCCAACCTGCTTTATCACTACAAGGCAAGGGAGCGAAGTACAAAGGAGATGTGGCTGGAAGTTCAGGTACCATTAAAGCAAACGTGATGTCCTTAGAAATTCCCGTAAATGCGGTGTATTATATCCCTGCCGGACCCGGAAGTGTATTCTTAGGAGCTGGTCCTTACGCTGGTCTTAACCTTTCTGGTCAGGTGAAAATTACAGGGACGGATAATAATGGCGATGCGGTAGATCAAACCGAAGATATCGAATTCTCAGGTGATGATAAATCAATGGAACGCTTTGATTATGGTTTGAACTTTATGTTAGGCTATAAATTAAGCAATGGCTTCTTAATTAATGGGGGCTATAACCTAGGTTTGGCCGATTTAAGTGCCCAAGAAGGACAAACAGAATTCAAAAATAGAGTGATTTCCTTTGGTATAGGTTATCAATTCTAGGTACTAAGCTAAAATAACAAAAGCCCTCTTTGCATAAAGAGGGCTTTCTTGTTTTGTCTCAAAAGAAATCTATCACACTTTGATTTCAACTTCAACACCTGAAGGTAATTCCAATTTCATTAACGCATCAACAGTTTTCGAGTTGGATGAGTAGATGTCTAACAAACGTTTGTAAGAACACAATTGGAACTGCTCACGTGCTTTTTTGTTAACGTGTGGAGAACGTAAAACTGTATAGATTTTTTTCTCAGTAGGCAATGGAATAGGTCCACTAACAACTGCACCTGTAGGTTTTACGGTTTTTACGATTTTCTCAGCTGATTTGTCAACTAAATTGTAATCGTAAGATTTCAATTTGATTCTGATTCTTTGGCTCATTTTATTTTGTTTTAAGATGACCCCTGATTAGAGCTATTTATAATCAGGGATCGGTTATTTTAATGCTTAATTAGTCTTCTAGACCTTTAACTTTTCCTTTAGATTTCGCGATTACATCTTCAGCAACGTTACGAGGTGCTTCAGCGTAATGATCGAATTCCATGGTAGAAGTTGCACGACCTGAAGTGATGGTACGTAATTGTGTTACATAGCCGAACATTTCCGAAAGTGGAACTAAGGCTTTGATTACTTGTGCACCGTTACGAGAGTCAAGACCTTGCATCTGACCACGACGACGGTTTAAGTCACCCATTACATCACCCATATTTTCTTCTGGTGTCAATACTTCAACCTTCATGATAGGCTCCATTAATACTGGAGAACATTTAGGAAGTGCTGCACGGTAAGCCATTTTACCTGCTAATTCGAAAGATAGAGAATCCGAATCGACTGCGTGGAATGAACCATCGATCAAACGAACTTTCATACCTGAAAGTGGGTAACCAGCTAATACACCATTGTTCATTGAAGATTCGAAACCTTTTTGAACCGAAGGAATGTATTCTTTAGGGATCGATCCACCTACGATTTCATTTACGAATTGAAGTGGAGATTTAACCACATCCCAATCCTCATCTGCAGGGGAGATAACCACCTTAATATCCGCGAATTTACCACGACCACCAGATTGTTTCTTGTAAACCTCACGGTGCTCAGAAGTACCGTTGATAGATTCTTTGTAAGCAACCTGAGGAGCACCTTGGTTAACCTCTACTTTGAACTCACGTCTCAAACGGTCAATCAAGATATCTAAGTGAAGCTCACCCATACCTGAAATTACAGTTTGACCTGTTTCTTGATCCGTTTTAACAACGAAGGTAGGATCCTCTTCCGCCAATTTGCTTAAGCCGATACCTAATTTATCCACGTCAGCTTGGGTCTTAGGCTCAATCGCTAAACCAATTACTGGCTCAGGGAATACCATAGACTCTAAAATGATCGGGTTTTTCTCATCACAAAGGGTATCACCCGTTTTGATGTCTTTGAAACCAACAACCGCACCGATATCACCAGCACCAATTCTTTCAATTGGGTTTTGCTTGTTTGCGTGCATTTGGAAGATACGAGAGATACGCTCTTTGTTGCCTGAACGGGTGTTCAATACATAAGAACCTGCCTCTAATACGCCTGAATAAGCACGTACGAAACATAAACGGCCTACGAATGGGTCAGTAGCAATTTTGAAACCTAAAGCAGCGAATGGCTCAGCTTCCGATGGTTTACGAGAGATCTCTTCACCAGAACGTGGGTCTGTTCCTTTTACCGCTTCTTGATCCAATGGTGAAGGCAATAACTCCATTACGAAGTCAAGCATGGTTTGCACACCTTTGTTTTTGAAAGATGAACCACATACCATAGGAACGATGGCGTTATCTAAAACCGCTTTACGTAAAGCGTCTAAGATTTCACGCTCTGTTAATGAATCTGGGTCTTCGAAGAATTTCTCCATTAAAGACTCATCATATCCAGCAACAGCTTCTAATAATTTCTCACGGTATTCAGCAACCTCATCCAACATATCATCAGGAATAGGCACTTCGGTAAAGGTCATACCTTTATCAGCCTCGTTCCAAACGATACCACGGTTGTTGATCAAGTCAACCACACCTTTGAAATCGTCTTCTGCACCAATCGGTAATTGAAGGGCAACAGCCTCAGAACCTAACATATCTTTTACTTGTTTTACAACTTTCAAGAAGTCAGCACCTGAGCGGTCCATTTTATTTACGAAACCGATACGTGGAACTTTGTATCCGTCAGCTAAACGCCAGTTGGTCTCTGATTGAGGCTCAACACCGTCTACGGCCGAAAATAAGAATACTAATCCGTCTAATACACGTAATGAACGGTTTACTTCAACCGTAAAGTCAACGTGTCCAGGGGTATCAATTACGTTTACCTGATATTTTTTATTACGGTAGTTCCAGAAAACTGTAACAGCCGCAGAAGTAATCGTGATACCACGCTCTTGCTCCTGTGCCATCCAGTCAGTTGTTGCGGAACCTTCGTGGGTTTCACCTAACTTGTGGTTTACGCCAGAGTAGAATAAAATACGCTCTGTCGTCGTTGTTTTACCAGCATCGATGTGGGCAGCGATACCAATATTTCTAACTAATTTTAAATCTTTTGCCATATAATTTTTGCAGTTTGCCTGTGGGCTTGTTTTAAAACAAATACACCGACTCTCGATAATAAATTTGCGCTATTACCAAAAGTCGGTGTAATCATATTTGATTCTTGTTGTTCAAAATTAGAATCTGAAGTGTGAGAACGCTTTGTTAGCTTCCGCCATTTTGTGCGTATCTTCTTTCTTCTTCACCGCAGCACCTTCACCTTTAGAAGCTGAAATAATTTCTCCCGCTAATTTCTCAAACATCGTTTTTTCACCACGTTTGCGCGCATAAGAGATTAACCATTTCATACCTAAAGCGATTTTACGCTCCGGACGTACTTCCATAGGAACTTGGAAGTTTGCACCACCAACACGACGAGATTTAACCTCTACTGCTGGCATTACATTGTTTAAAGCCTTTTTCCAAGTCTCTAAACCGTTTTCTTGCGTTTTTTGCTCTACTAATTCTACAGCATCGTAAAAGATAGAATACGCAATTGATTTCTTTCCGTCAAACATCATGTTGTTAACGAAACGTGTTACCTGAACGTCATTAAACTTTGGGTCAGGTAAAATGATTCTCTTTTTTGGTTTTGATTTTCTCATTTTCTTTTCCTCCGTTTAATTATTTCTTACCTTTTCCTTTTGCTGGAGCAGCTGCTTGTCCTGGTTTAGGACGTTTTGTGCCGTATTTAGAACGACGTTGGTTACGACCCGCTACACCGGAAGTATCTAAAGCACCACGGATGATGTGGTAACGAACTCCTGGTAAATCTTTCACACGTCCACCACGGATTAATACGATCGAGTGCTCTTGTAAGTTGTGGCCTTCTCCAGGGATGTAGGCATTCACTTCTTTACCGTTTGTTAAACGAACACGAGCGACTTTACGCATTGCTGAGTTTGGTTTTTTAGGGGTAGTAGTATATACACGCGTACATACACCTCTTCGCTGTGGACATGAGTCCAACGCTGGTGACTTACTCTTATCAACCAGAGCTACTCTACCTTTTCTAACTAATTGTTGAATAGTAGGCATTTACCTGTTTTTGTTTTTTAATTTGTTTAAAATTAATTTTTAAGTCCGCAAAGATATAAAGAATAATTGATACTGTAAAGAGTTGTGGCTTAAAGTTTTTATTATTTTTTGCGGGGTATCGGAAAACAATAAAACCAACCTTTTATCCCTCATGCTGAGGGGCCTAAGGGACTCGTTCCTTTCCTTGCTACATCCCTTTTATGGAAATGCGTTGGGTGCTGTATTTTTCTAGGCCTTTTTTATCCACTTTTTTACCCCTTGTTGAAGCCTTTGCAAAGGGGATTGATACGGGTGAGAAAGGGGTGAGAAAGGGGAGAAGAAGGGGAGAAAGCGGGAGGTGGTTTGACGTTTTATCGTCGTTTTATTGTCGCTTTATCATCGCTTTATTGTCGTTTTATCATCAGTTTGTCATCGATTTGTCATGGTGAGCGGAGTCGAACGACTGGTACGTCAATACATTCAACTAACACATTGCAATAGATTACCAACACTTTAACTGTAAACAAGTGTTCTATTTGGCGTTATTGATTGCACTGACGTACCAGTCGTTCGTGGTTCGACTCCGCTCACCATGACAAGTTGATGACAAGTTGATGATAAATTGATGACAGCACGATGACAAAGTGATTGTAAAAAAACCTTCTCTTCTTAACTTATCAGCGTAAAATCGATCTGTCTTTTTTCCAAATCAACTTTTTTCACTTTAATTTGAACCTCGTCGCCAAGTTGGTATACTTTCTTCTTTCTTTGTCCGATAATAGCGTAGTTTTTTTCATCCAGGGTGTAGAAGTCGTCCGTGATGTCGCGTAGGCGAACCATGCCTTCGCATTTGTTCTCTTCGATTTCTACGTACATCCCCCATTCTGTTACACCGGATACTATACCGGTATATTCCACGCCGATTTGATTCTGCAAAAATTCCGCTTGCTTATACTTCACGGATGCGCGTTCGGCTTCGGCGGCTTTTTTCTCTTTTTGGGAAGAGTGTTCGGCCATTTTCTCGTAATGCTCGGCATTCACCTTGTTGCCGCCATCTAGGTAGTACTGCAACAGGCGGTGTACCATGACATCGGGGTATCGACGGATGGGGGAGGTGAAGTGCGTGTAGTAATCAAAGGCCAAGCCATAGTGGCTTGATTTTTTTGTTGTATAGATCGCCTTGGCCATGGAGCGCACGGCAAGGGAGGTTAACAGGTTCTGTTCTTTCGAGCCTTCAATTTTGGTCATCAGGCTGTTTAAGGACTTCGCTGTTTCTTTGTCGGATTTAATTTGCAGACGGTGACCGAAGCGGGAGGCGAACTGTGAGAAGCTGGTTAAGGTCTCCGGATTAGGGACATCGTGGAAACGGTAAACAAATGGCAGCTTGTTTTTGCCTTTACCTTGCTTGCCGATAAATTCGGCAACCTTGCGGTTGGCCAAGAGCATAAAGTCTTCAATGAGTTTATGCGCATCCTTACGCACTTTGGTGTAAACACCCAGCGGTTTGCCGTTATCATCGAGGATGAATTTTACTTCTTCGGTTTCGAAGCTGATGGCGCCGTTTTTAAATTTGCGGTCGCGAAGGATGTAGGCAAGCTCGTTTAATTTTAGAATGGCCGGGGCCAGGCTGTCTTCTTTGCCTTCGATAATCTCTTGCGCTTCTTCGTAGCTCAGGCGGCGATCGGAATGGATCACGGTGCGGCCAAACCATTGGTCGATGACATTGGCTTTCTCATCAAGCTCAAAGACGGCCGAGAAGCACAGTTTATCTTCGTTAGGCCGAAGAGAGCATAAGTTGTTCGATAATCGCTCAGGGAGCATCGGAATAACTCTGTCGACTAAATATACGGAGGTTGCACGCTCGAAGGCTTCCTTGTCTAAAATGGAATCCGGCGTGACGTAATAGGATACATCGGCGATATGGACGCCCACTTCATAGTTTCCGTTTTCCAGCACCTTGAAGGATAAAGCATCGTCAAAGTCTTTGGCGTCTGCCGGGTCGATGGTAAACGTAAGGGTCGAGCGGAAGTCCTGGCGCTTGGCAATCTCTTCAGCACTGATGTTGTCGGGGATGGCATTAGCGGCTTTGTCCACTTCTTTCGGGAAAGCCAAAGGGAAACCGAAGTCGGCCAGGATGGCGTTCATCTCGGTGTTGTTCTCTCCTTTTTTTCCTAACACATGTTTCACACGTCCGATTGGATTCTTCGCGTTCTTCGGCCACTCGATGATGCTCACCAACACTTTCTCGCCATCCTTGGCACCGTTTAAATTGTCGAGCGGAATGAAGATGTCGTGGAGCATCTTGCGATCATCCGGAAGGAAGAAAGCGTAGCTGTTGGAGATGTCGATGGTACCGGTAAAATCGGTTTTTGCGCGGCTTAAAATTTCAACGACTTCACCTTCTCTTTTGCGGCCTTTTTTGCGTTCATAAACATGCACCTTCACCAAGTCGCCATGCAGGGCTTGGCGTAGTTTTCGTGGGGCTACAAAGATGTCATTTTCGAGTTCGTCTTCCGGTACAATATAGGCCGATCCGTCGGCGGTCATATCGACCTTTCCAGTGACATAAACATGCAGCTGGCGCAGCTTGAATTTGCCGCGTTCGGGTTGTTCGAATTGTCCGGATCTGGAGGCGTCGTTCAAGATGTCAGCGATGGCAACTTTCGAGTCGCTATCGGTGATGTTGAGCTTCGCAGCAACCTGCTTGTAATTTAAAGGAAGGTTTCCAGATTTTTCAAAAACGTCGACGATCAGTTGGGTCAGAACTTCTTTATACGGGTTTTCTTTTTTTGATTTCATATGTCTGTATTGTGCCTCATTTTGGAGGCTTGTTTTCGAGGTAGGGGGAGGAGGGACCTCCGGGCAAGAGCTGTTGAATTTGTTATGGCTTGCGTCCCCTAAACGATAGAACTAAGATACACAAAAGAATGTTTGAAATTTTGCTAATTTTTTAATTGTTAAGCGTACTCATTTCTTATGAAATTGTGATGTTATTTTTTACTTTGTTTTAGCTTGTTGAAATAGTTGAATAATAAGTGATTATAGTTATTTTGCTAAAATAAAATAGGTTGTCTAAAACAGCTAACTACCTGATAGTAAATATGTTGTGTGTTTTTGTTGAAAAAACCACCTTTGACACTATGCTTTGCTAAACTTATTATTATGATTCATCTATTGATTTAAAAAATCATAAGTAGCTATAATATAAAGAAGTATGAATTGTATTGCTAAAGTTTAGTAAGGATGAAAATAAGTTGTTTTAGCGCGTATTTTGCGAGGGGGAAGGCCACAGGAGGGCCTAATCAAACATACGTGTTTTATGCTTAAAAAGGAATAAAAACGGGAAGATTTCTGCTTATTTTTTCTGGCATTGGTCGCACAAACCTACGGCATTTATGGCGATGGCGTGCAGGCTAAAATCCTTCGGAAGCTTGATTTTAGGGAGCGCAATTTCGTCGAGACAGAAGACCGAATTGCAGACCGAACAGATGAAGTGAACGTGTTGGTCATGGTGATGATCGGCGGAACATCGGGTGGAACAGAAGGCGTAAGTGGCCGTTCCGTTCAGGTCAAAAACTTTATGCAAGATGCCCTTTTCTTCGAAGCTTGCCAGGATGCGGTAGAGGGTTACGCGGTCGATCTCGGTGCCTAAAATCTTCTCTAATTCGGGCTGGGAAATGGCGGAAGTTTTGGTGGAGATTACCTCTAAAACACGAAGCCTAGGTTGGGTAACTTTTAGCTTATTTTCTTTTAAAATCTGGCTGAATTCTTCGAGGCCTAGTCCTGTATTTTCCGTGCTCATTTCCGCTTTCATAAGGTTAAATTTACAAAAAATTAATGGTATTGAAAAAGCCTCCAAACCCAGGGTTTAGAGGCTTCTATTTCGTTGGGATAAGCCCTCTTTATTTACCTGCAGCTTTCGCGTGATCGGCTAAGAATTGCGCCAATCCGCTATCTGTTAATGGGTGTTTTAACAAGGCTAAAATGGCGGATAATGGACCCGTCATAACGTCGGCACCAATCTTCGCACAGCCTAAGATGTGAGCACTGTGACGCACAGATGCAGCTAAGATTTCGGTACCAAAACCGTAGTTGTCATAGATCTCACGGATCTCTTCAATAAGGCCTAAACCGTCTACTGAAATATCGTCTAAGCGACCGATAAATGGAGATACATAGCTAGCACCAGCCTTCGCTGCCAATAGCGCTTGCCCCGCAGAGAATACCAAGGTACAGTTGGTTTTGATTCCTTTTTTGCTGAAGTATTTGATCGCTTTTACACCATCTTTCGTCATCGGAACCTTAACTACAATCTTGCTATCAAGGGCTGCTAAGGCTTCCCCTTCCTTCACCATGCCGTCGAAATCTGTAGCAATAACCTCTGCACTTACATCGCCATCAACGATTTCGCAGATCGCTTTATAGTGGTTAATTACGTTTTCTTCACCAGAAATACCTTCTTTTGCCATTAAGGAAGGGTTGGTGGTTACTCCATCTAAAACACCTAAATCCTGAGCTTCTTTAATCTGCTCTAGATTGGCTGTATCGATAAAAAATTTCATATTGCTTTATTGAATGATTATGTTTATGCTTGTTTTTTGAAAAAGCGCTTCGCTTTGACCCCACAAAGGTAGCTATATTGTTTCAGATAGGAAAGATGTACGCTTACTAATTGCGGGCGTACCGCCCTAAAAATCGCTTTAAATCAAGAATTTGTTGCACAAGGAATTTCAGCGTGCAGCATAAAAACGCTACATTTATCGAAATGGGGCAAACTGTTTGTCCTACTGAGCGTTAATTCATATAGGTTGTCCTATATTCATGCAGTTATTTAGATCCTTAGCATATCCCAATTTTAGGCTCCACGTCATTGGACAGGCCATCTCCCTGTTGGGGACCTGGATGCAACGCATCGCCATCAGTTGGTTGGTCTATCAGTTGACGGGTTCAGTGTTTTGGTTGGGCTTTGTATCCTTTATTTCCTTACTTCCCTCGCTGGTTTTATCACCCTTTATCGGTGCTTTTGTAGACCGACATAAGAAATACAAGCTGGTATTTATCACGCAAATCGGACTGATGATTCAAGCCGGCCTGTTGGCTTTGTTGGTTTATTTTAAGGCAGAATCGGTTCTTTACTTGTCGATTTTGGGCTTTATTCAAGGGGTCATCAATGCCTTTGACGTGTTGGGCAGGCAGTCATTGCTGGTTTCCTTGGTCGATGATCGGAAGGATTTGCCCAATGCTATCGCCTTAAACTCCTCGATTTTTAACGCCGCACGCATGGTTGGACCTGCAATTGGTGGGATTTTGCTATCTACTTATGGCGAATTAGCCTGTTTTACCTTGAATTTTATCAGTTTTATTCCGGTTATTATCTGTTTAATGCTGATGAATGTGCAGGAAAAAGTCTTGATTATTCCGAATGAGAGTGCTTTTGAGGGCTTGAAACAAGGCTTTAATTACCTGCGTCGCTCGCCACATATCATGTCTTTGATTGTAATTATGACCTTTTCAAGCTTGTTAGTAATCCCGTATACCTCGCTGCTTCCCGCCGTAGCGCGCGAGCTTTTCAATGGGGATGAGCGTACTTTTTCCTGGTTTGAAAGTGCGGCAGGACTGGGGGCAATGATAGGAGCCATCAATATGGCTAGGTTAAAAACGGGCGATAATCTACGCTATAGGGTGCTTTTTTCGGCGTTGGCGATGGGGATTTCCTTGGTGCTTTTGGCCTTCGCACATTACTTACCTTCGGCTTTATTCTTCACCATGGGTGTTTCTTTTGCCATGATGTCGCAGAATTCATCCATTAATACCTATATCCAAACGCATGCAATTCCGGCCTATCGCGCCCGCGCCATGTCGTATTATGTGATGGCTTTTCAGGGGATTTTCCCTATCGGAAGCTTGCTGACAGGGGCGGTTGCCGAGATTATCGGTATAAAAAATACCCTTTATGTAATGGGGGGCTGTGGGATTCTGATTGCTATAGGCTTCTATATTTACTTGCGCCTGCACATTCAACGGCGCTTATTTAAGCCTACTTTTCGTTGATTTAACTGCAATATATTCTTCTTATAATCGATTATTCCGCCATATGCTTTCAGGATATCGCCGCCAAGAACGCCAATAACGGGATCCAATCCAATCTGACCATAGGCATAATTGATGGAGCTGAGGTCTAATACGGCCACGGTAAAGTTCTTGACAGACCATTCGCCCATTTGCAGGCTAGGTAGGGTCAGCATAAAACTTTCCATGCTGTTGGTGCCTAATCCGGTGGATAGGATATCGGTATTTTCGAAATTATCCTCAGCAATGCCGGAGTGTAAGAGGGTATCTTTGTCTAACACAGTTTTGGACGCACCTGTATCGATCACCAATTTAAAGGTCTTATTGTATAGCTGTGCTTGCGTAATAATATGAAAGCCATCAGCTTGTAGACTGATGACTTCAAATGGAATTTTGTACATGTATTTGTAGAATAATGTTTGGGCTATCCTTTATTTGCTGAGGATGCCTTCATCGTATAATACCTGATTCATCTTGCGTACAGCATCGGCTGAAGCTTTAAATAGTGCTTCTTCCTCGGCAGAAAGTTCCATAGGAACCACCCGATCCCAGCCTTTAGCGTTGATGATTACCGGTACACCGATATTGATGTCTTCCTGTCCGTATTCTCCTTCGAGGTAAACGGATGCTGTGAAGAGTTTGTTTTGGTTTTTCACGATGCTTTCTACCATTGCGGCGGCAGCTGCGCCCGGTGCATACCAGGCAGAAGTGCCAATTAAGGCCGTTAGGGTAGCACCACCCACCATGGTTTTCTTAATAATATCGGCCTCCTCGTCTTCGGTGAGGAAGGAAGATACTTTTACGCTGTTCCAGGTGGCATGCTTAATTAATGGAATCATGGTTGTATCACCGTGACCTCCAATAACGATGGCATTTAAATCGTTGGCTGAGGCGTTTAGTTTATCGCTCAACTGGTATTTAAAACGGGCTGAATCTAAGGCTCCACCCATTCCGATGATTCTATTTTTAGGAAGTCCGCTAGATTTTTGCGCCAGGTAGGTCATGGTATCCATCGGGTTGGAAACAATCAGGATGATAATATCTGGGGAATGTTTCACGAGGTTTTCAACCACCGTTTTCACAATGCCTGCATTGGTACCGATTAATTCTTCCCGCGTCATGCCCGGCTTGCGCGGAATACCCGAGGTAATTACCGCTACAGCAGATCCTGCCGTGGCCAGGTAATCATTGGTTACTCCTTTGATATGGGATTCAAAGCCCAACAGCGCAGAGGTCTGCATCATATCCTGCGCTTTGCCCTCAGCAAAACCTTCCTTGATGTCCAGTAACACAATCTCTTCAGCGACATTGCGTCTGACCAAATTGTCTGCGGTAGTTGCTCCAACTGCGCCTGCTCCAACAACGGTTATCTTCATAGTATCAGGGTTTGTTTATACCCTAAATGTAACGATTTTTATCGTTAATCGTACGCTTTTGGGGCATTATTTTGAAACTTACATAAGGATTACAAAGGGGCTCGGATTAGAATGGATAGCCGATGGCTAAGTTGAACACCAGGTTGTCTCGGCGCCAGTCGCGGTCGCGAATATCGATGTATTTGAATACCCAACGGTCATCCTTCGCTCTGTAAGGCACGCGGAATGGAATGGCAAAGTCGGTACGGATGATCAGGAAGTCCAAATCTACACGTAAGCCTAAGCCTCCACCTACAGCAAGCTCGGAAAGGAATTCCTTGCTGAAGCGTCCTCCGGGTTTGTTTTCATCGGTATTTTGCAACCATACGTTTCCGGCATCGATAAAGGCTGCCCAATGGAACATGCCTGCTATTTTCGAGCGGTATTCGGTGTTGAGCTCTAGTTTCAAGTCACCGGTTTGGTCGGCGAAGAAATTATCTTCCCCGATGTTTTCAGGACGGGAAGAACCCGGGCCAACCGCCCGTGCGCGGAACGCACGAAGACCATTCGGGCCACCCGTGAAGTATTGTTTTAAATAAGGTAAGGATCGAGAGTTTCCGTAGGAGTAGGAAGTTCCGACCATAATCCGTGAGGCGAGCTGCGAATTCGGGCTCAGCTTCATGTAATGCCGTACATCGGCCTCGGCTTTCACAAATTGCGAGTAGGCCGTTCCAAAGAGGTGCTTAATATTGCCGGCATTGTAATCGGCACCCTGAATTAATCCTAAAATATTCCCGGAGGTATTTAAGCCTGCCTTGGCATAGAAGGTATGCTTTTTATTCTCCATGGAATTCGTGAAGGTATAGGTATAGTTGGGTCCGAATGAAAACTGCGGATCGACAATATGGCGTAGGGTAGGCACGGTGTCCATCTGCGCTTTATACTCATCAGAAATGCCTCTAGGCTGTACATAGATAAACTCGGCGAGGGCCAGGTTGTGTTCCTTCTGTTCATTTTCCTTCCAGGCATAACCGAAGTTGGTGGTCAGCGAGTTTAGGGTATAAGCGGTTCTACGGTTTAGGAACTCATAGCCCACCTTTAAGAAGGTACGTGGGATATAACGCTTGGCGGGTGCCCATTTATAAGGCGATAGGAGGCGAGGCCAATTGATGCCTACCTCCGCACCATAGCGGATATAGCTGGAATTTAAATTGACATTACCGCCGGTTTGGGTTTCATAACCTCCGAAAACTGATAGGGTTACAGTCTCAAAACCTTTGAAGGCATTACGGAAAGTCCAATTGACATTCGCCTCCGTACCGTTATAGACAGAAGCGGTTTTCGCGATGAGCTCCAAACGTACGGATCTCCTTTGCATCGGGGTGAGGTAATAATACACATCAAGGGTATTGCTGGAGTCTGCATTATCGACGAAATCGTTCTTCACAAACTTAAAAGCGTTCAGGTTTACCAAATGGTTTATGGTCTGCTGGTGCATCCATCGGTTGTATAAGGTGCCGGGCTCCATAAAGATATGGTTGGCCAATACCTTCTTGCGGTACCTATTCTCCCGGTCGATGATGTAATACTTGTCTTCAAATTTCTCTGCATAGCGCGGTATCCGACGGCGGTTTTCTCCCGAGGTTTCGGTATAATTCGGGAAGATGTACACATTGCCGATGGTTTGCGGCTCCTTGGCTTTGCGCGGTGTTTCAGGCTTGATGGTCACAAACATATCAACCTGATGGTCGCCGATGGTACTATCCACCTCCACCAGGATATTGTCTGGTGAGAAATAATAGAAGCCTTTATGTTTTAATTCATTGTCGATACGATCGCGTTCATTTAAGATCACATCGAGGTTATAGTTGCTGCCTTTTTTCAATAGGCTGTATTGTTCTACATTGCGGATGTTCTTGCCTATCTGGGAATTGCTGTCCACATCCATGGTCACATTGTTGATCCGGTAAATCTTACCCGGAAAAGCATCATAACGTACGGTTGCAAACTTGCCATCGATTAAGGTGTCTGAGGTTACCCGCGCATGAAAGAAACCCAGGCTTTCCATTTTTCCACGTAACAGATTCTGGTTGTACTCCCGGTTGACATCACTGAGCAATACCGGTTCTTCACCATTGCGCTTCAACCATCTCCGTACGAAGTTGTTGGTGGAATCCGGTCCACCACCCATATTCCATAAGCCCAGCTTGAAATACATGCCCAATAGCTTTTTATTGGGCTTCGGCATTAAAGCAGATTCCAGGAAGGTTTCAAACGCCTCTTTACGCTCTTTAGGAATCGTGTCGTTATGGATAACCACGTCGCCTTCCTTATACAGTTTCTGATCCTCGGCGAGGTATTTGGTCGGATTACAGCTGCTGATCAATAATCCTAATAAGCAAGGTAGTACAAACTTAATTCTCATTGGATTCCCCTTCCTCTTCTTCATTTTTTATGGCCGATTTAGTAGGCTCTACCTTGGACTTACTCGTGTCTGGTAGGTTTTTACTCGTATCAGGTTGGTTTTTTAAACTGTCCTGTTGTCTTTTTAATTCTTCCTTCTGGCGTTCTTCTACTCTTTTGCGGTATTCCGGGCTGTGAAGCATCAAACTATCGCGGATAACCATCCGTACGCTATCGCGGTAAACGGAGTCGGTATCCATGCGATCCACATCAAAGCGACGACGGAACCCACGACTATCGGTATTGTAGGCCGATAAAGCCTTGGAACTCATGAATAATTCCCTAAAGCGGTCGTAACTCATATTGATGATGAAACCAATACCTGTTTCCACGAATTGCCCCTGTAAGGTGGCCTGGTATTGGTTTTTGCGGTATACACGCGCAAAATAACGGCCATCTTTGGAAAGCTGATAATCTAAGGAGATATCGCCGGCAATATTGGTTGCTTTCTCGCCCGGACGGGTATTACCCTCCACCTCGAAGTTGGAACCAATGGTAATCTTCAAGCGATCGTCAAATAGCATCTTGGAGATCCCTACATTCAGGTCGGTTCTGGTTTGCGCCGAACCGGTCAGGTAATCTTCCTCCGAATTTAAGTTGAAATCTAACTCTACCCCCTTGATGAGGTTGGAAGCCATATTATTCAACTGACTGGTTAAGAAAGAACTTACCGTACTACGTGCTAATGACTCGGCACCACCTCCGGATAAACTCTCAAACGGGTTATTCGACATAAAGCGTCCTAAGGCAATCAGGGAGAAGACTTGCTTGTTCAGCTCCGCCGGATCTTCCCGGATATTCGCTAAGGCAATATTCACCTTGTTTACCACATCCTGCGAAACAACGGCGTTGTTTTCATCCAGATCGATATCAAAGTTAATCTGCGGTTTGAATAGCTCGCCGGTCAAGATTAGTTTTACATTAAACGGTACGCGTTGCTTGTAGAGGTTCTGGCTTTCCGCACCAATCTGGTTCTGTACCAGTTCTAGGGTCGCAAACTTGCCTGAATATAAAGCGGTAATATTGAGTCTAGCGTCCAGCGGGTCGCCATTCCAAGTAATGGTACTACCTTTCTGGAATCGGAAATCTTTGGATATAGGGCCGAAGGAGAAGGTGTAATCACCGTCTTCCACCGTAAAGGTTCCGGACATGGTAATCTTGTCGTTGGCATCGATCGTGGTGTTGATTTCTGCAGTACCCTGGATATTTAAGGCATCCTGCGTTCCTTCATCTAAGATGATCTTGAACTTGGCCTGCGGATCTGTACTCAAATTTAAGGCAATATCATAGCCCGAAAGGGTAGAAGCCGTCGTCATGGAATCTAACTTCGCGAAGACATTGGCTCTCGCGGTATCACTCTTATCCACAAACTTCACTACGCCGTCACGTTGGGCTACGCCCGGATCATCGTTCGGCACGATAAAGTTAAAGTCTGTTTTCTCATTGGCTTTCACATTTCCATCGATTCTAGGTTTATTTAGATCGCCGGTAATGCGTAGGTTTGAGGTCAGGTACATCTTCCCAAAGAACATATCGTTGTCTTCTCGCGTCGAGTTCATGACCTCGAAGTCATCTGTTGTCAAGTTCAGGTTGAAGATAAAGTCAGTGTAAGTGCTGGTACGGATGGTTCCGTTTAAGCGGGCCACATTCTTTTTAGAGTCTACCAATAGGAATTGACGGAAGGCAATGCCCTGATCGTTAAATATTACTTTCTGATTGTCGATGGACATATTGGAGTTCAACATCGAAGCATTGATAATGGCATCGTTGAAAGTCAGTTCCCCGTTGATGCGCGGTGCAGCTGTCGTTCCAGTAATCTTTAAGCTTCCTGATAAGTCGCCTTGGGAACCTTGAAGCTGCCCCATACTGAAGGCTTCGATGGTTTTGATGGTCATTGGTTTTAAATCCAAGGTCGCATTGATCTGCGCGTCTTGTCCCGGCGGGATCAAGATATCGCCAATCAACTGTACATCATTTCCATTCTCGGTAATGCGGACATCCGCAGAGTAGGTGTTTTCCTTAATGTTATTCACCTTCAGCATCACATTCCCGATGGTGTCTTTACCGAAGAAGAACTTATCGATGGTTAAGTCGGATACAAATACAGGACTTGATTCCAATCGTGATACGGTCGCATTACCATTGATACCACCTCCAAGATTCAGGGTCTCGGACTCCAGCATCTTCGTGATGGTTTCTATCCGGAAGTTGTTGAAGGTTAAGTCAATCGGTGAGTTCAGCGTAGAGTCCTTCGATTGGATAAGCATCTCTTGGCCGTCTTTACTCAGGTGGAAGTTATCGGCACGGATGCCGTCTTTCCCGAAGCTTAAGCGGTTTTGAGGATTAATGCCCCATTTCTCGTAGTTCAACATGAGGCCATCCTCCTTAAGGGAGAAAGTGTAATTATTGGCCGTAACGTTCATGTTGGCTCCTAAATGGTATTGTTCCTTATCGGCTTTGTCTTTGATCCATAAACCAAGGTCTACCTTGTTTTCCACCACATTACCAGAGAATACTGTATTGCGGAGCTCGATGCCACTTACCTTAATATGCTCAATCAGCGTATTATAATATAAGGTACTGTCGACCGTGATAATATCCACCCCGACGTTCTGGACTTCAGATCCATCGTAAATAACCTTCGGAGCCAGGAGCTTGGCCATGAGTGATTTATCGGTGGAGTTGAATGTACCATCGAGGGTGACATCTTGTAACTCTTCCAAGGCAGGTAAGAATTCCCGAATAATACGGGCATTATTTAAGCGCGCACTGAATTCGAATTGCTGCGGTGAATATACTAATTTCTCATGGTTGTTCGACGGGTTATAATACATGCGTAGGATATCCGTCATGGAGGCGCCAAGTTCTGTTAGTTTATACTTTCCGGCCAAATGGGCATTCAGGAATTCAGAGCTCAGCAATAAAATATTACGGTTGGTGTCGGCTTTGGCTTCCAAGGAAACCGTATCCAGCACATACCGGTCATCGTTATAAGCTATGGAGGAATTGGCGATACGCAAGGATCCGTTCAGGTGATCCAGATCGAAAGTTTCGAAGTCCGCGATGATCTTTCCGTGGTAACGGAAGTTCTCATCCATTAACTTCAGGCTTTTGAGGTTGATGGAGTCTATCATCATCTCGGCGAAAAGCTTCGGATAGCGTCCCTGCATATTCGCTTGGAAGCTGGCATCCAAGTCTATATTCGGATCCGGACTATGTAAGGAGCCCGAGATATCTCCGGAGTTCGCGGTGACATCGAACTCGATGTCATGATACCTATAACCCATGGCATCCAGGCGTTTTAAGGTGCCTGTCGCATCGGCAACCATGTTTTTAGGGTTTAAGCCTGTCCCTTTTACCTGCGCTTGCGCAGCAATATAGCCTAGCACAGAATCCTGTTTCAGGAATTCGCCTAGGTTAAAGTTATCTACTGATACAAAGGCGTTATAGCTGGTGTCGCGACCCATGTTCAGGGTGCCATTTACCGTAGCGTTTCCTTGCTCGGTCACAAGTTTTAAATCGGTATCAAAGCCAGTCATACCTCCTTTAAAGGTGCCGGCCAAGCTGATGTTACGAGGCAGTTGTATGCTATCCGGCAGGAGGGAAGGCGCGATAAGCTTTTGCAGATCGGCACGTCCTGTCGTAAACTTCCGGATATCCAAATCCAGGTACATCTTATCCATATCCGGCAATCCTTTGATGGTCGCCGATGCGATAAGGTGGGTGTTGCTCAGGGTTTTAAACTCTACCTTCGGAATGCGTAGGTTATTAAGCTTGCCCAATACCTTGCCATCAATGTAAAAACGCTTGTCCATCAGCGGCTTCATGGTTTCCTCCTTTTCCAGGTCAGGCGCCAAGAAGCGGATATCGCGCATATCGATTTGGGTCTTCTTCAAGGTGGCATCGATTTCCACTAAGCCCGGGTTGTTAGACACGGCATCTAGGGAAGGATAGGACACTTTGATATTATCTCGGATAATGGAGTTCGGTGTTTCGATCAGGAAGTCTTTCACGATAGCCCCGGTATTGCCGTAGACGAAATCGCCTTTAAGCTGGTTTAATTTAAAGCCTGAGTGGTCTGTTACAGCTAAGTTCGTGAGGTTTCCGGAGATGGAGTCTGCAGAATAATAGACATTATCCATGGCTCCGGCTAGTTCGGTCAGCTTTAAGTTGAAATAGTCTAACCCTTTGGTACGGGCTTGGTTATCGTCTTTAAACCAAACGTTGGTTTTTTCGATAGCCAATTTATCGACGCCTACAATCCAGTTGATTTTGCTGCTATCGGTAGGCGTAGTTTCTTTCTTCGGCGCTGTTTTTCCTAAGAACACCTCTGAGTTGGAATTGCTCAGCTTCACTTCCTTAAGCTTGACGATCTCTTTGTTGAGGTCTATCTGGCCAACATTAGCGATTAATTCTTTGATATCAAACTTCGTGTTGATATTGCTGGCCATGTCATCATATTGTACATAGATGTTTTTTAAAGACATGGTTTGGGTCGCCAGATCGGGGAGTAGGGAGCTTGCTTCCACGGAGGCATCGTTAATCCCGAAATCCGAAGCATCGGGCGCTTCTGATTCTGTGGCCACTGCCCATTGTTTTATACGTGCTTGTAAGCCATCGATATTGATCTTCGGCATATCGAAGCACATGTTCTTCGTTAAATCGAAAGTCTTAATGCGGGTATCGAAATGATTCAGGTAAAGATCGGCGGAAGTGCCTAGCACATCATCTTTATACACAAAGCGGATGCGTTCGAACAATACCTTGTCGATGTCGAATACCAAGGCCGAGGCCGAGTCTGCGGTTGTGGTACTTTCTTTTTCGGTCGCAAAGGCATTGACGATATAGCCGAAGTTGAAGGAAGAGTCGGGTAAAGTCCGATTAATCTTCGCTGTAATTCCTTTTAATTCAAACTCTTTAATCTCCACCGTATTCTTTAGGAGCTTAAACATATTGATGTCTACCAATAATTCTTCCCCTGCCAATAAAGTATCTTTTGATTGGTCGGCAAAGAAGACGTCCTCCAGGACTAGTTTTTTCGGGAAAGTAATGTTGATATGGCCAATAGACACCGGCGTGCCGATTTTTGTTTCCAAGTAATGCGTCACCTTGCCAACAATATAATTTTGAACGGCAGGGAGTCGAATTAAGAAAATAATCAATAATGCTAATGCAATGATGGAACCAATTATCCAAAGGAAAGTTTTGATTGCAATACGGCCGAATTTATTCAAAGCGTAGAATGTTCTTTATTAGTATTATCCTTTACTATTTATTAACGGTTATCTGCAGGAATTGTTTGATTTACGACATTTTTTTATCCCGCAGATTCCCACAAATATAGCTTATGCAAGCGAATTTCACGCTAAAATATTGTTAATCAATTCAGAATCCATGAAATCCTAAATAATTAATTCATGTTTAGGATAATCATTAAGTAAAAGGAGAATGGATTGCTTAAAATTAGCATAGAAGGAGCGACATTTATCGTAACAAGCTTTCTATATAAAATCCTATCTTTAGGTAAAAATCAATCCTACGTAAACCATGAAAAGAAAACATTTTATTGCCAGCATGGTTGTTGGCGGCGCATCGGGATCTTTATTAGGAGCCTGCGACAATCCGAAGAACATCAAAACTGCAAGTCCTACGGCCTTCTCCAGCGGCACCATCGTACATTCTGTCTATTTCTGGTTGAAGGAAGGTATTACGGCAGAAGAAGAACAAGAGTTTCTCCAGTTTTTTGAGATCTTGAAAAAGGTGCCGGGTATTAAAGATTTACAGGTCGGCAAGCCCTCCCCAACCACGCCAAGACCGGTGGTCGACAATTCCTTTTCCTATTTTCTAATGGTCACCTTCAACTCCATGGACGATATCAATACGTATGAGAAGCATCCGGAGCATCTGGCAGCCTCCGAAGCGTTTAGTAAGTACTGGACAAAGGTGGAAGTGAAAGATGCGACCTTGATATAAGCTGTCCATACCTTTAAAAAATCCAACCCAGGATGCTGTGGCATAACAGTTCCTGGGTTGGATTCAATCAATTAAACTACAGAAAAAATCTTCTATTTTACCTCGATATCCTGAGGGCCTTCGTGTTGCTCGGCTTCGGTTTTTACCTCAGTTTCGGCTTTTTCCGAGCGCTCTACCGTAATTTTACATTCGGTAAGTAAGGCTGCTAAAGCACCCACTGCTGCGAAAATAGGGGCCAATACCACACCGATTACCCCTAAAGTAACCGGGAAGCTCATGATCTCTTTTCCCGATTTATCGGAAATGCTGATTTTAGTAACATTACCCTCAGCAATTAATTCTTTAACTCTTTTTAATAAGTTCTCACCAGTAATAGTGAATGTTTCTTTGATTGACATATCTTCTTCTTTTATTTGATTAACAATTATTTACTCGTCTTGTTTAATTTGATAATCAAAAGTACGATATGTTGCATTATCCCCGTATGGGAACTAGGTTAATTCCCTGTAAATTTCGGTAAATGGCGACTTTTGTTCGGTAAATTGGAGGGACTATTTGCTGAGTTCCTGGAAAATAATCCAAAAAGCCATCAGGAGGACGAAGTAGCCGAAGAAAGGCTTCAGCTTCTGGGCGGCAATCTTCTGGCTAAGCCAAGAGCCTAAGAGCATGCCTACTAGGGCAATACCGGTTACAGCTAACATAAACCACCAGTGAATCTCCTGGATATTATTACTACTCGCAAAGCCAAATAGGGAGTTTAGGGCAATAATAAACAAGGAGCTGCCAATTGCAGTCTTTAACTCCATTTTATTGAAGATAATTAAGGCCGGGATAATCAGGAAACCACCGCCAGCACCCACCAGACCTACGATAAGTCCTACCAGGATACCCTGAACAGCCAACAGATAGCTGCTTTTGCTTGGCTGCTCTTCTTGCTCGTCTGTAGCTTCCTTTTTCCAGATCATATTACCAGCGGCAAAGACCATTAATACCGCAAACAGCAGCATTAAGGCCATATCTTTACTCACGGCATAGCCAGCGATATCAAAGAGATGTTCCGGAATATGCGGGTGAATCCAGGTTCTGGCCAGGAATACACCTATAATAGAAGGGATGCCAAAGGCTAGGGCTGTTTTATAATCCACTTGTTTTTTGAGGCTATAAGGAATAATGCCGGCCAAACTGGTGCTCCCAACTATAAATAAGGAGTAGGTAGTGGCTAGGTAAGGATCGATATGAAACAGGTATACCATTACAGGCACGGTTAATATACTACCTCCCGCACCTATTAACCCCAATATTAATCCTATACTTATCGCTGCTGTAAATCCTAATAGTTCCATACCTTCCATCATTTGATGGTTCAAAGTTGAGGTATTCTACAGGGAATTTTGGTTACCTTTGTTACACAGCGATAAAAATGGCGAATCGCGGGGGTTGCATCAAGTAAAGCAATTCCTTCACTTTGCCTGTAACTTAAGTTACGCAGCTTATCTTTCGCTAACCGTACCTTTGCACAAAAAAAAATTATATGGATATTTTGTTAGACCCCTGGCCGTGGTATGTAGGTGGCCCTTTAGTCGCCTTGATCATGGTCTTTTTGATTTACTTAGGAAAGAGCTTTGGATTCTCCTCTAATTTTAGAAACATTTGCTCGGTGTTAGGCGCCGGCAAAAGTTGTTCTTTTTTTGATTTTAACTGGAAAGCCCAGTCTTGGAACCTCCTGTTTTTAGTAGGTGCAATGGTTGGAGGCTTTCTTGCCGCCCATTACTTATCCGACAATCAGGTTCCGGCTATAGCCGCAGCAACGATTACCGATTTAAAAGCAATGGGTTTTGATTCTGCAGGCAACGCTTATATGCCTAGCGAACTCTTCGGAAAAATGAATGTGAAAAACATCATGCTTCTTGCAATTGGTGGCTTATTTATCGGCTTTGGCACCCGCTATGCCGGTGGATGTACTTCCGGACATGCCATCTCCGGATTAAGCGATTTACAATGGCCATCCCTTGTGGCTGTTATCGGTTTCTTTATTGGTGGCCTCACCATGGTTCACGTATTCTTCCCTATTATATTTTAATGCACATGAGAAAGTTATTATTTATCGCCTTGGGCGTATTGTTTGGAATGGTGATGTATAAGGCCGAGGCAGCGTCCTGGTTTCGCATCTATGAAATGTTCAACTTCCAGTCTTTCCATATGTATGGATTTATTGGTACTGCCCTCATAGTTGGTGTTATTGCGGTACAGCTTATCAAAAGAAAACAAGCGAAAGATGTGGATGGACAGCCTATTCACATCCAAGATAAAAACAAATCAATTCCGCGCTATTTAATTGGCGGTATCTTCTTCGGATTAGGCTGGGCCTTAATAGGTGCCTGTCCGGGGCCTATCTTTGTGTTATTAGGCGCCGGTGTATTGCCGATGTTGATCGTGATTGCCTTTGCCTTATTAGGTACTTACCTTTACGGGGTTTTCCGTCATAAGTTGCCCCATTAAGCCTGCTAATCTGTAACAAATGTAACTGAGGATGCCGTGATAAAGGGTTAGCTTTGTTATATTAAAGGAATTTGCTGCGGTGCAAGCTGCAGCATAAGGTTAAACTATAATAAAAAAGAAAAATGTTTTTTCAACAAGTATATGATAAGACTTTAGCACAAGCAAGTTATTTTATTGGATGTCAAGCTAAGAAACAGGCCATTGTTATTGATGCCAAGCGTGATGTTGATACCTACCTGGAAATTGCTAAGCAGAATAATATGGAGATTACCCATATTGCAGAAACCCATATTCACGCCGACTTTTTATCTGGCTCCCGCGAGTTACAAGAACTTACAGGTGCAAAAATGTACCTCTCGGATGAGGGAGGTGAAAACTGGCAGTATGAGTTTCCGCATGAAGGACTTCGCGATGGGGATGTGATTAAGGTGGGCAACCTGAGCCTGACGGTGATGCATACCCCGGGACATACGCCGGAAAGCATCAGCTTTATCCTGCGCGATCACCCCGCTTCCGAAGAGCCTGTCATGATATTTACCGGCGACTTTGTCTTCGTAGGCGATATTGGCCGCCCGGATTTGCTGGAAGAGGCCGCAGGGCTCGTCGGTACCAAAGAAATAGGTGCCGAGCAGATGTTTGCTTCCTTGAAGAAGTTTGTTGAACTGCCAGATTATGTACAGGTATGGCCGGGGCATGGTGCCGGCTCGGCTTGTGGTAAGGCCTTAGGTGCCGTTCCTAGCAGTACCGTCGGCTATGAGAAAATCAGAAACTGGGCATTCCAGTTTGGCGATGATTACGAAGGATTTAAAAACTACCTGTTGAGCGATCAGCCGGAAGCACCGACCTACTTCGCCATGATGAAGAAATTAAACAAAGTAGATCGGTCCTTATTGACCGAAGTGCCGCAACATCCAAGCCTATCGGTTGAAACCGCCCTGGCTGATGATGAAGCCATTTTAGTCGATACCCGTAACAAGGTGCAATTTGCGGAAGGGCATTTAGCAAAGGCCATCAATATTCAAAACAACAACTCCCTGGCCAATTGGGCCGGCTGGATGTTGCCATACGACCGTGACCTACTCATCGTTACAGACGCCGGCACAGAGGAAGAAGTAACCCGCAAATTAATGCGTATCGGTATGGATCGAATCAAAGGTTTTGTAACAGACCTAAAAGACGCTCCATTACAGCAGATGCAGCAAGTAGATGCAGATACCGTAGAAGCTTGGAAAGACCGCGAGGATACTGTTTTGTTTGATGTACGTAGTAAATCGGAGTTTGAAAATTCCCATATCCCGGGTGCAATTCATAAATTTATTGGTAACTTACCAAAGGAATTGCCAACGGAGTATAAGGATAAGAAGATTATTATCCAATGCCAGTCTGGAGATCGGGCAACCATTGCGACCTCTTATTTAGAGCGCGCAGGTTTCTCGCCGGTCTACAATTACCCTGGCAGCTTCCTTGATTGGCTAAAACAAGAAAAGCCCACGGTATAAGGAAAACAAAGCTTATGGATTTAATCGCTGAAGCGTATCAAAATATTTTAGAGCCCGCCTTGATCGAAGAGATTAAGGCGGTTGCTATTATGCGGACTTACCAAGCCGGTGAGGTGATCGTAGAAATCGGCCAATATGTGCGTGCCATGCCTTTATTAATAGCGGGCGCCATAAAAATTGTGCGTGAGGATGAGAAAGAGGGGGAAATATTATTGTACTACCTGGCCAAAGGCGAAACCTGCACCATGTCTATTGCTTGTTGTGTGGGGAATAAGAAGTCCGAAATCCGTGCCCAAGCAGAAATGCCCACCTTGGTGGCCATGATTCCCAATCAATACCTCAACGAATGGTTAGCCAAGTACAGCTCTTGGCGCAATTTTATCTTAAATTCCTATGCCGCACGCATGAATGAAATGCTCGGCGCCATCGATAACCTGGCCTTCTCCAACATGGAGGAAAGGATCAGCAATTACCTCAAAGAAAAGGTGCGCTTAACGGATAGCCCAATCCTGACGCTGACCCACCAGGAGATTGCCTCCGATCTGAATACCTCCCGTGTGGTGGTATCACGGATTCTGAAAAAACTCGAAAACGAAGACCAGATCGTGCTCCTGCGTAATGAAATCAGAGTACTGAATTAACAATTTTACCGTTATTTAGTAAAGAACAGACCTCAGCAACCCATGCAAAAGAAAAAAATCTTACTGCTAACACTTCTGTCCAGTGCTGTATTCAGCGTTGGGCATGCAAATCTTGCCAATCAATCAGCGGAAATGCCAGCAGCAGCCATGTCGCAGGCCGATATCGATGTCAGCTTCGTGGATGGAGAAGGGAAGACGCTGAACCTTTCCGAATTAAAGGGGAAAGTGGTCGTGTTAAATTTTTGGGCCACCTGGTGCCAGCCCTGCATTGCCGAAATGCCAGCCTTACAAAAACTTTATACGGAGTTAAAGGATCAAAAAGACATTGTATTTCTATCCATCGAAATGGATCAGGATCATGCGAAGGCGGCCAAGTTTTTGGCAAAGAACAAATACAGCCTGCCCTTATACTCTTTATCCTCCGGTTTGCCGCAGGAACTGGCGACCAACTCCATTCCGATGACGGTGATTATTGCGAAAAATGGAGAATTAGTCGTTAAAAAAATAGGGATGATCGACTTTGCTTCGGCGAAATTAAAGAGAAACCTCATCGCCTTAACCAAAGAACGCAGCGATTTATCCTATATGTAAGCTATTATTTCAATATTAAGGATCAATAGGGTACAAAAGCTATCATTTTCTTGCCTACTTCATGTAAATACAACAGCTTGTTAATGTTCTCTTCATAAGTAGCCCTTACTTTTGAGCCATACAAGCTACGTTTACGATGAAAAATAAAGGCAAAGCATTTCCAGCTTTTCTGTTAAACTATTTTAAACTCCAGGCCCAAATCGCCGGAAGTAGCCCCTTATTTTCTTAAAATAAGCATAATAAAACGTTCATTTTCGACTAATCAAATACAATTCATAATCCAAGTCATTCCTAACTTTTAGGGATGGCTTTTTTTTGTGTACGCCACAACAGTGTCAATAACCGGGCTTTGTTCATAATTTTTTAGCAACAACTTTACAATGATGTTACATAGTAACCCTCAGCTACCATTAGCATAATGATTCCTTAACATTAGGTTAATGTTTAAACTTCATTTTTGTAGGGATGAGAAAATGGATGATCAATTTTATGCAGCTTCTTTTTGGAAGTGCTGCAATTTTCCTAAGCTCTTGTAGCCAGAATACCAACTCGATTAAGATGAAGGGCTCCGACACGGAGGTTAACCTTGCGGTAAATTTAGCGGAACGCTTTACCAAACTAGACCCCAATTTCAGTATTGCCATCTCCGGTGGAGGCTCCGGCTTAGGGATTACCTCCCTGATGAATGGGCATGCAGATATTGCGAATTCGTCCCGTCCCTTATCTGAGGAAGAAGTAGAACAGTTTAAAGCGCTTAATATCGAGCTGAAAACTATAGTTTTCGCCGAAGATGCCACAGCCTTTGTGGTGCATAAAGACCTGCCTATATCGGAAATATCGGTCGATACCCTGGCAAAAATCCTCAGTGGCGAGATCAATAATTGGTCGGCCCTACTGGATATCGACCTGCCGATTAATATCTATGGTCGCCAAAGTAGTTCCGGTACGCATTCCTTTATCAAGAAGAAATTAAAGATAGAATTTACGTCCGCCGCTAAGGAAATGACCGGGAATGCCCAGATTATTGAAGGGGTAAAAGCCGATAAAACAGGCATAGGCTATGTAGGAGCGGGCTATGTGGCGCATGATCCGAATAGTAACCAGAAAGTTAAGATCCTAAAAATCCGGGAGCATAGCGGTGAAAAGGCACAGTCTCCTTTAGATCCTGAAGCCATCAACAACAGCTTGTATTATTTTCAACGTCCCTTATATCAATTTGTATTAGCCTCCTCCTGGGAAAAAGTGCGCCCATTCATCAACTTCGAGCGTGGCGCCATCGGCAGAAAGCTCATTGAAGAGCATGGCTATTATACCCTAGAAAATCAACAACATGAAATATAAAAGTAGGTTATCTTTAGACCTTTGTTTTAAGTACATTTTTAAGGCAACGGGCTTAATGGTGCTGGCCTTGTTAGGCGGTATCCTGGCCATGCTGGTGTACAATTCCTTTTCTTTTTTCCTCGATGTGAAACCTCTGGACTTTATTACCGGAATGGAATGGAACCCCACCGCTAATAATCCGAAATACGGCATGCTGCCTTTAATCCTGAGTACCACCTTGGTCACTTTTGGAGCCATGCTGATTGCCATTCCCTTAGGGATTGGTACAGCAGCGTATATTGCCGATTATGCCAGCCCTCGCGTCAAGAATATTTTAAAACCTACCATAGAAATGCTGGCAGCCATTCCTTCGGTTGTTATCGGCTTTTTAGGTATCGTGGTGGTGAGTCCCGGTATTGCAAATATGGCCGATTTATCCAATGGCCTTAATGCCCTAAACGGTGCTATCCTGCTGGCGGTTATGGCCTTGCCAACCATTATTACGGTCGCCGAAGATGCTATCCATGCCGTGCCAAAAACCTATAAAGAAGCCAGTTATGGCGTAGGTGCTACTAAATGGCAAACCCTACGTAAGGTGGTTATTCCTGCTGCCGCGCCGGGTATTATTGCTGCGGTGATGTTAGGTGTAGGGCGTGCCATCGGCGAAACCATGACGGTGTTAATGGCTACGGGAAATGCCTCCATTATTCCAAGCGGTTTCTTTGACTCCGTAAAAACCATGACGGCCACCATTGCTATTGAAATGGGGGAAGTGCCTTATCAAACGACCCATTATTACGCTTTATATGCACTGGCGACCGTATTGTTCCTGATGACCCTCATTGCCAATATGTTGGGCGAATATTTTATTAACCGTTTTAGAAAATACCATGCAGTTTAAATCCAGAGCACTCAGTAGTGTCATCGAATGGGGCAGTCTATTGCTCAGTACCGGACTGGTTTGCTTCTTCCTCGTTGTTGTCATTTGGGAAATCGCTTCCAAAGGCGCATCCGTCCTGTCCTGGGAGTTTCTTTTTGCCGTACCATCTGAGGGGATGACCCAAGGGGGCATCTTAACACCCATTATCGGAACCGTTGTATTAACCCTGATCACCGCCTTGTTTGCAATCCCTTTCGGGGTATGCTGCGCTATTTATTTACATGAATACGCCGAAGACAACTGGCTGACCCGCACCATTCGTGCTTCCATCCGCAACCTCTCTGGGGTGCCTAGTATTATCTATGGGCTGTTTGGTCTTGCCCTTTTTGTGCAGGCTATGGAGTTCGGTACGTCCTTGCTGGCGGCGGGCTTAACCCTGGGCTTGCTATCCTTGCCCTATATTATTACCACCACGGAAGAAGCCTTAATGCGTATTCCGAACAGTACGCGTGAGGCAGCTTTAGCCGTTGGTGCCACCAAGTTTGAGACCATTAAAGATGTGGTGATTCCTTCGGCTATGTCGGGCATCCTAACAGGGGTCGTGCTTACCTTAAGTCGTGCTGCCGGCGAAACCGCACCGATCCTCTTTACCGGAGCCGCCTTTTACATCAATGGCTCTACCGGTTATATCAACCAGGAATTTATGGCTCTGCCATACCATTTATATATGTTATCTACCCAACATCAATCCATCGACGAGGTGCGCCCCATCGCGTATGGAACGGCCTTAGTATTGGTGATTGTGGTGTTTTTATTGAACCTGACCGCGTTCTACATCCGTTATAAGTATAGAAAAAATGAAGTCTAAATTATCCGCTGAAAACCTATCCATCAGCTTTGGTACCAAACAAGTGTTAAAGCAAATCAATGTCTCCTTCCAAGAGAATGAAATTACCGCTTTAATTGGCCCCTCAGGATGTGGCAAGAGTACCCTATTGCGTAGTTTCAACCGCATGCACGACCTATCGCCGGATGCCAAGATCGAAGGAGCCATCAAGCTGGAAGATCTTGATCTTTATTCCAAGGCTGTTCCGGTTACAGAAATCCGCAAACGCATAGGCATGGTATTCCAAAAGGCGAATCCTTTCCCTAAAAGCATTTACGATAACATCGCCTACGGCCTGCGTATCAATAACCTGCCCCACGATAAAAGCGTTATAGAAAAAGCCCTACGCGAAGCGTTTTTATGGGAAGAAGTAAAGAACGATCTGAAGATGCCGGCTACCCGCTTGTCAGGTGGACAGCAGCAACGCCTTTGTATTGCCCGGGCTGTGGCTTTACGTCCCGAAGTGATTTTAATGGACGAACCTTGCTCTGCCCTAGATCCGGTGAGTACCTTGAAGATTGAAGAACTGATCAGCCATCTGAAAACAAACTATACCATTGTTATAGTAACCCATAATATGCAACAAGCCCAACGTATAGCCGATAAAACCGTGTTTATGTATTTGGGCGAAGTGAAAGAAGAAGGTCCAACCCAACAGATCTTCCAAAACCCCCACCACGAAATGACCGCCAACTACATCAACGGGCAGTTCGGTTAATACGACAGCTTCCTTACACTTGATATTGAACAGAGGCAAAGGCCGAAACAAATCTTAACGATTTGATTCGGCCTCTTTTTTTGGCGTAGGCTGAAGAACATTGGGACTTCTTTAGGTTTATTTTCCGATAGATTAGGGTTTTTGAAAGTCCATTGTTGAAGCTTTGCACAGTCTTAGTTCAGCCCTTTGCAAAGGGGATTGATACGGGTGAGAAAGGGGAGAGCAAGGGGTGAGGAAGGGGTGAGAGTGGACATAGTTGTTTTGGAACGTGGTGTCATCGCATTGTCACCGCATTGTCATGGTGAGCGGAGTCGAACCACGAACGACAGGTACGTAAATACTGATAACAAACGTAATTTGATATTTTATCAATTGCTTACGAACAGCAAGGGTAAACTACAAAACCTTTACGGTCAGCAGTTTATATAATACTGATTGCATTGACGTACCAGTCGTTCGACTCCGCTCACGATGACAGCTCACGATGACAATACTTGCCGCAACGCAGAACATAGCGTGCCGTAGTTTGCTAGCAAAGCTTAACGAGCAATGCCATTTTATGTCATCACCTTCCAATAAATTTTGCAAACATTTTACCCTCTCACGATGACATATTTTTTTAACATGCTGTTAGTAAGGTGTTTGCGTGTGGCGGTTTGCACTGACGTACCAATCGTTCGACTCCGCTCACGATGACAGCGCGTGCCGCTTAAATTATCACCTTATACGTAGGGTCCTCCAAAATATTAACCTCAATTAATCCCTTCGCGTTTTCCAAGAGGTTTCTGGAGTCTTCGCTGAGGTGTCGTAGCACGACGGTTTTCCCTTTAGCAGCATACTTTGAGGTTAGTTTGTGCAGGGCATCGATGGCTGACATATCCACTATTCTAGAATCGCGGAAATCGATGATAATGCGTTCAGGGTCGGATTCCAGGTCGAATTTTTCGGTGAAGGTGCTGACCGATCCAAAGAAGAGGGGGCCATATATTTCATAGACCTTATTGCCAAATTCATCTTCTGATTTTCGGGCGCGGATGCGGATGGCACTATCCCAGGCGAATACCAAGGCCGATATTATCACGCCGATCAGCACGGCCAGAGCCAGGTTGTGTAATACCACGGTGATGGCAGCGACCAATATGCCTACGAAAATATCCGACTTGGGCATTTTGCGCATCATACGGAAGAATCCCCATTTAAAGGTGCTGATGGCAACCATCATCATAACGCCAACCAAGGCTGCCATCGGGATTAACTCGATAAATGGAGCGCCAACCAGAATAATAATAAGAATGCTGATGGCACCAATAAAGGCAGACAGCCTACTGCGGGCACCTGCATTGATGTTTACCAAGGATTGAGCCACCATGGCACAGCCACCCATGCCACTGAAAAAGCCATTGACGATATTAGCGGTGCCTTGCGCAATTGCTTCTTTGTTCGAGCTGCCTTTGCTGTTGGTCAGCTCATCCACCATGCTTAAGGTTAATAAGGATTCAATTAATCCTACGGCCGACATGATTAAGGCATAAGGGAAAATAATCTGCAAGGTTTCCCAGGTAAAGGGAACCGAAGGGATATGAAAGGGTGGAAAATCGCCGGCAATATGGGCAATATCCATTACCTTCTTGGTGCTGATTCCTGAAAATTGCACGAGCGCGAAGACGACCAGAATGGCAATGAGGGAGGCCGGCACAGCCTTAATAAAGCGTGGGGCAAGCAAGACCAACACTACGGTGAGCCCCGTTAAGCCTAGCATGGTAAACAGTGGAGTGCCCGTCATCCAGGTGGCGACTCCGTTATCCAAGACTTTAAATTGCTCCAATTGGGCCATAAAGATGATAATGGCCAAGCCATTTAAGAAGCCAAACATGACGGGTTGCGGAATCAGGCGGATGAATTTTCCGAGTTTAAAAGCGCCGACGGCAATCTGCAAGAGTCCGGCCAGGGCAACCGCCGCAAAGAGGTATTCTACGCCATGGGCATTGATTAAAGCAATTAACACCACAATGGTGGCACCAGCACCGCCGGACACCAATCCGGGGCGTCCGCCAAGGATAGAGGTTACTAATCCCATAAGGAAGGCTGCGTATAAGCCTGTCAGGGGGCTTAATCCGGCTAGGATGGCAAAGGATAGGGATTCGGGAATCATGGTCATGGCGACCGTAAGTCCGGCCAGGATTTCCGTTTTATAGTTTATTTCTTTGAATTGCTTGAATTGGAGAATGCTCATGGGTATTGTCAGGGCTTTTGTTTAGCCAAAAGCCTGACAAAGATAAGTTTTATCCAGGTTCCTAAAAGTGCTGGGTAGAAGAATTGTGGTTTAAAGTACTTCCTTTAATTGGCTCCAAACATTATGAGCGAGGATAAGCTGCCCTTCTTTTGTCGGGTGCACACCGTCTTGTTGGTTGAGGCTGCTGTTGCCAGCTACTTTATCTAACAGAAAAGGTACTAAAGTCATGTTTTTCTCTTTGGCCAGTTTGGGGAAAATGGCTTCAAAGTCTTTAAAGTAATTGTCGCCCATGCTTGGTGGCACCTTCATGCCTGCTAATACCAGTTTGCAATCGGGGTAAGCCTTTTTTACCTTATCTACAATAGCCGCCAGGTTGCTGTAGGTTGCAGCTGGGGCAATGCCACGTAGACCGTCGTTTGCACCGAGTTCCAACACAAAAATAGCAACACTGTCTTTCAGCAGCCAGTCGATGCGTTCCTTACCTCCCGCGCTTGTTTCACCACTTAAGCCCGCGTTAATACACTGGTACTGCAGTCCTGCGGAGTCTATTTTTCCTTGAATTAATGCCGGGAAAGCATCCTGCTGGCTTTCTAAGCCTAAGCCTGCGGTTAGGCTATTGCCGAAGAAAAGGATGTTTTGTTTGCTCGCCGGTTGGGGGCTTTCCATCGCTATTGTGTCGCTTTGCGTTGCGGCTGGCTTGTTGCCGGTTTGCCTATTGCAAGCGCTAAGTAAAAATATAAGTAATAGGGTGTTAAAAGTCCATGTGATATCCTTCATGCAACTAATTTAATCAAAAAAAAGCTATATTTTTAACATTATATGTCTACTATGATTCTACAATTACAGCATGTTTTCAAGCATTATCAGTTGGAGGGAAAGCAGATCCCCGTTCTTAAGGATATTAATTTTGAGGTTGAAGCGGGGGCAACGCTAGCCATTGTTGGGCCATCGGGAAGTGGTAAATCCACCTTATTGGGATTATGCGCCGGATTGGATCAACCCTCGGAGGGATCTATCCGCCTTCATGGTATTGAGCTTGCTGGATTGAATGAAGATAAGTTGGCACAAATCCGAAATGAACATGTAGGGTTCGTCTTTCAGAACTTTCAATTATTACCCACTTTAACGGCTTTGGAAAATGTGATGGTGCCGATGGAACTGAAAGGACAGAAAGACCATAAAGCGAAAGCAATAGCCTTATTAGAACGCGTAGGCTTGGGCGGGCGTGCCGATCATTACCCTTCGCAACTGTCGGGAGGCGAGCAGCAACGAGTTTCTTTGGCCCGCGCCTTCGCCAATAAACCGAAGATACTTTTTGCCGATGAGCCCACCGGAAACCTGGATGCTGAAACCAGCCAGATAATTGAGGAGATGTTGTTTGAATTGAACCGTGAGTCGGGAACCACGCTTATTATTGTGACGCATGATTTGGAATTGGCGGCAAAAACACAACGTGTGATTCCGATTAAGGGAGGGCAGATTCAATGAATTGGCGCTGGATATTTTTAATGGCCTGGCGCGATAGTCGCAAAAACAGATCCCGGCTTTTTCTTTTTATCTCTTCCATCATCTTGGGGATTGCCTCCTTGGTGTCGATGAACTCGTTTAATCGTAACCTCAAGAAAGATATAGACCTGCAAGCAGCGGAGTTAATTGGTGCCGACCTGGCTTTGGAAACCAATCGGAAACCGACTGCAGCAACCTTGGCTTTTATTGATTCGCTAAACAAGCTAAGTTTAAACTTCGCCAAGGAGGAACGCTTCATGTCGATGCTGCGGTTTCCCAAGGCCGATGCGTCACGTTTTGTACAGGTGCGTGCGCTGGAAGGTTCCTTTCCCTTTTATGGTGCCGTAGAGACGAAACCTACTGGTGCTTTTGGCAAGTTTAATCAAGAACAGGGTATCTATATTGAAAATCCACTACTCTTGCAATATAGCTTGCAGCTTGGCGATACCTTGCAATTAGGCACGAAGAACTTTCCTCTATTGGGTGGCATCACGGCGCAGCCGGGGCAATCGGCTATTGCTGGGGCTATGGCACCTAGCCTTTTTATTCCGCTGGCACAATTGCAAGGGGCAGGATTGCAACAAACCGGAAGCCGGATTGAATATCATTATTACTTTAAATTACCGGCGGATTTTCAGGTGGATAAGAAAATCAAAAGCTGGAAAGATAAACTGAGCACCTTGCAATTGCGGGCCTCCACGATTCAAACCACCAAAGAAAATACAGGGCGTTCCTTTGCTGATATGGCCAATTTTATGGAGCTCGTCGGCTTTGTTGCCTTGTTATTAGGCTGTATCGGCGTATCGAGTGCGGTACAGATTTATGTGCGGGAGAAGCTGATGTCGGTTGCTATTTTGCGCTGCCTAGGGACGAGTGCGAAGCAGGCTTTTTTTATATTTGTGATCCAATTTGCAGCCATCGGGCTATTGGGTGGTATTGTTGGGGCGGCCTTAGGCACTGTTATTCAATTTGCCATTCCTTATGTGATGCAAGATGTATTGCCAGTGGCATTAACCACCCAAATTGTATGGCCGGCCATCTTCCAAGGAATTTTGCTGGGCTTAGTAATTGCCGTCTTATTTGCGTTATTGCCCCTGCTTTCGGTACGTCATATCTCTCCTTTAAATTCCCTACGCTTGCAAGAGGAGCCGGAAGGATTATTAAAAGATAAACTAAAGATTTGGGTTTATCTCTTGATCATTCTTTTTATTGTTCTTTTTGCGCGTACGCAAATGGATACCTGGTTACAGACGCTGCTATTTAGCTTAGGTATTGGGTTCACCTTTTTGCTGCTGTATGGGGTGGCCCGTGGTTTTACTTGGCTTATCCGTAAATATTTTCCCAGCAATTGGTCGTACCTGTGGCGGCAAGGCTTGTCGAACCTATGGCGTCCGAATAATCAAACGGTGATCTTGATCGTTTCCATCGGCTTGGGAACCACCCTTATTGCCACTTTGTATTTTGTGCAGGATATGCTGCTGAACAGGGTAGCGATTTCGGCACAGCAGAATGAAGCCAATATGCTGATGTTTGATATTCAACCTTCTCAACGGGAAGGCATTAGCCAATTGGCTCAAAAATCAGGTTATCCTATTGTTGAAAGTGTGCCCATTGTGACCATGTTTATGGAGGCCGTAAATGGCACCTCGCTACAGGATGTGCTGAAAGATACCACGAGTGAAATTTCTGGACGTGCCTTCCGTGGAGAAATTCGCGCTACTTATCGCGATAGCCTTTCGGCTTCGGAGAAAGTTAGCGCCGGCAAGTGGGTAGGGCAGGTGTCGCCAACCGATACTGCCTCGGTTTCTTTGGATGAAAACTATGCCGAAGGCATTGGCGTAAAGGTGGGGGATGTATTGACCATGAATGTGCAAGGCCTACGGCTTCCAGCGAAGGTGAGCAGCCTGCGCAAAGTCGATTGGAATAGGTTTCAATCCAACTTCCGGATGGTATTTGCCAAGGGAAGTATCGACCAAGCGCCACAGTTCTACCTGATGATGACCAAAGTGACAGGGGAAGAACAGGCGATGCGATTCCAGCAGGAGGTGGTGAATAGCTATCCGAATGTATCGATTATCGATATGAATGCTGTACTCAGCATCCTGAATACCATTTTGGAAAAGATCGGCTTTATCATCAAGTTTATTGGAGGCTTTAGTATTCTCACGGGTATTGTGGTGTTAATCTCATCTGTACGGATAAGTAAATATCAGCGGATTAAGGAGAATGTGCTGTTGCGCACCTTAGGCGCCAGCAGTAAGCAGATTTACCTGATAACGATAAGTGAATATATGTTTCTTGGCCTTCTGGCGGCCCTCTGTGGTTTATTTATTGCCTTAGTGGCCAGCAGCATGTTGGCGATTTTTGTGTTTGAAAGTGCCTTTGTTCCACCGCTAGGTTTTGTTTTGTTCATCTTGACGGCGGTGCCAGCCATGACGGTGTTTATCGGGCTGATCAACAGCCTCACGGTCTTGAATAAATCACCTTTAGCTGTTCTTCGCAATAATTAGGGGTATTTGGGTATAGAAAGCTTTATTTTGGCCTAAACAATTTTCGGGCTTCGCTGTTTTAGTAGGAGACTAATTTAACTAATACACAAGCTCATGAAAAAACAAAATAAACCCAATGTAAAAACGGGCCAAATGGATTCGTATGTGGTAAACAATCTGGATAAACGGATGACTACGAATGATAGTGTTCCAATTCATGACAATAATAATACCTTAAAAGCAGGCGAACGAGGCCCTTCGTTGCTGGAAGATTTTATTTATCAAGATAAGCTTGCTCATTTTGACCGAGAGCGAATCCCCGAGCGGGTAGTACACGCCCGTGGTTCCGGTGCTCATGGTGTTTTTGAGGCAACCGCCGATATGAGTAAGTATACCAAAGCGAAGTTCCTCCAAAAAGGAACCGTAACACCGCTTTTTATTCGATTTTCTACGGTAGCAGGATTTAAAGGCTCCACGGATTTAGCGCGCGATGTGCGTGGTTTTTCCGTGAAGTTTTATACCGAAGAAGGGAATTATGACTTGGTGGGTAATAATATTCCGGTATTCTTTATTCAGGATGCCATGCAGTTTCCGGATGTGGTGCATGCGGTAAAACCAGAACCGGATAAGGAAATTCCGCAAGCCGCATCTGCACATGATACTTTTTGGGATTTTATTTCCCTAATGCCCGAGTCGGCCCACATGTCTTTATGGATCATGTCCGATCGCGCAATTCCACGTTCTTTTCGGATGATGGAAGGCTTTGGGGTGCATACCTTTAAATTTATCAATGCGCAAGGCAAGGCCACTTTTGTGAAATTCCATTGGAAACCAAGACTAGGGATGCACAGTGTAGCCTGGCAGGAAGCGCAGAAAATATCAGGTTATGATTCGGATTTCCATAGACGAGATCTGTGGGAAGCCATTGAGTCGGGTAATTTTCCGCAATGGGACTTGGGCGTGCAGCTTATTCCGGAGGAAGATGAAATGAAATATTCCTTTGATATCCTAGATCCGACGAAGATTATTCCGGAAGAATTGGTGCCCGTTCAAGTGATCGGAACGATGACCTTAAATCGAAACCCTACGAACTTTTTTGCAGAGACCGAGCAGGTAGCTTTTGACCCGGGGCGTTTGGTGCCGGGCATAGACTTCAGTAATGATCCCTTATTACAAGGTCGGGTTTTTTCCTATGCCGATACACAGAACTACCGCCTCGGCGGACCTAATTTTCATGAAATCCCGATAAATCGTTCTGTTGTTCAAAAACATAATAACCAGAAGGACGGCTTTTCACGTATGGATATTTTGGAAGGTAATGTGAGTTATTTTCCGAACAGCTTAGGCAATGGTTGTCCTTATCATGCTATGCTGAGAGGCGAGAAAGGCTTTGAATCGCATGGCGAGAAAATCGATGCCAAGAAAATCCGTGGTCGCTCGGCATCCTTTGCTGATCATTTTACGCAGGCACGTTTATTCTTCCGCTCGCAATCAGAGCCTGAACAAGAACATATCATCAGTGCCTTTAGCTTCGAATTGTCGAAAGTGAATGCCGTAGCTGTCCGTATGCGTGAATTAGCGATTTTAAATCAGATTGACAAAACGTTAGCTGCCCGCGTAGGAAAGAACCTGGGGCTGACTCCAGCAAAGGAGTTAGATCCGCTAACCTTGCAATTTGCGCGACAGAATCATCCTAAGTATCCGCTAAAACCCAATAAACCGGAAGTGGAGCAATCGCCCGCCTTGAGTATGCGGCCCAAACCGGGTGAAGGAACGATAGCCAGTCGGAAAGTAGCTTTTTTAGTGGCCGATGGTGTCAGTTTAAAATCGGTTGATAAGCTTCGTAAAGCTTTGCAGAAGGAAGGCGCAGAAGCCGTGTTGATTTCCACGCGCGTAGGTCCTCTACAATATAAAGAGGGAGGCAGTGAAGAGGTGCAACATAGTTATTTAACGGTTGCTTCGGTTTGTTATGATGCCTTCTATACGCCGGAAGGCGATTCGGTACAAACCTTGAAATCGGAGCCTGATTATATCCAATTTATCAATGAGGGCTATCGTCATTGTAAAGTTTTGGCCTTCGCCAAGGGTGCCGAATCATTAATGGCGGTTTCTTTTATTCCCGATCAAGCGGATAAGGGTGTTATCCAGGAGTCTAAACAGGCTTTAGCGGCGGATTTTATTGCCGCCATGAAGCTGCATCGGATTTGGGAACGGGAAATGGATAGAAAGGTTCCGGTATAAATTTTTAAAAAAAATAAAACCATTTTTCTATTGGGCTGTTCTATCTATACAATCACATTAAAATATAAAGGAGAATTATTATGAACAAGTTAACATGGAAAGGTCGTTGGAACGAAATCAAAGGTAAAGTAAAACAACAGTATGCCGATTTAACTGATGACGATCTTTTATATGCCGAAGGTAAAGAAGACGAACTACTAGGTAAATTGCAAAAGAAAACTGGTAAGACAAAAGAAGAAGTTGAAGGCTGGTTGAACGATATGTAAAACCAGATTGATTTTAGAATTTGTCAATAAGGGAAGCAGCAGCAGTAATATGTTGCTGCTTTTCTGTTTTTTAACCTCAAAATAAATAAGTACTATGACTAAAATAACGATTAAAAATAAGGGAGAAGCTGTCGCGTTAAACTATGTAGACTATGGCCAAGGACAAGCTGTTGTATTAATTCATGGTTGGCCGTTGAGCCATAAATCTTGGGAAAAACAAATGGATGCCCTCGTGTCGGCTGGCTTTCGGGTGATTGCTTACGATAGGCGCGGTTTTGGGGATTCCTCTGCACCCTGGGATGGCTACACCTACGATGATTTAGCCGCCGATTTGGATACATTGATAAACGAACTAGGCCTTGAAGAGGTGATATTGGTCGGGTTTTCCATGGGTGGCGGCGAGGTGGTTCGCTATCTGACCAACCATGGCGAGCAGAAAATCGCGAAGATAGCTTTGGTATCCTCGATTATTCCTTTGGTAAAGCAAAAGGCGGATAATCCGGCGGGTGTGCCTGAAAAGGTTTTGAATGAGATTTTAACTGCTTTGAAAACGGATCGCTTGAAGTTTTTGACCGACTTCCATCAAGGCTTTTATAATTATAGCAAAGCAAAGCCGACCGTTAGTGCAGAGCAGTTGACCTATGATTTCTCGATTGCCTCGCATGCAGCGCCCCAAGCTACTATAAAAGCGGCGCAGGCTTGGATGGATACAGATTTTAGAAAAGAATGTGCCGGTATTCAGGTGCCAACCTTAATTATTCATGGCGATGCGGATGCAACAGTGCCCTTTGATACGGCGGCAAAACAAGCGCATGAGCTAATTAAAGGTAGTCAGTTAATCGCTTATCCGGAGGCTTCGCACGGCTTAAATGTGACGCATGCCGAGCAACTAAACAAAGACTTGATTGCCTTTTTCAAAGGCTAGGGGCTAGGCTTTAATTGGCTAGAATTAGGCCATAGTCATAAGCCAGCTTAATTGCAGAGCTTAGGTTGCTGGTTTTAAACTTTTCAATCAGGTTTTTACGATGGCTTTCTACCGTATGGTGGCTAATAAAAAGCTTGTCGGCAATCTGTTGGGTGGTTAAGCCTTGTGCAGCTTCGGCCAGAACTTCTTTTTCCCGGCGGGTTAATTTAGGGACCGCTTTTAATTCGCCTTGGTTCTTTTTCTCGACGATTTTGCTGGTTTGAGAACACATGAAGCGCTTGCCCTTCAATACCTGTTGAATGCCGGCAAGAATTTCGGTAATGGATGCATTTTTTTGGATATAGCCTGCAGCACCTACTTGGAAGGCCGAGTTGATCACCGCATACTCATTATGAACACTTAACATAATGATTTGCATGTTAGGCTGTTGTTGACGTAGTGGCGCAATGAGGGTTAGGCTGTTAGCATCGGAAAGATTGATGTCTAGCAGCAGGATATCCAAACGTTCGGTTTGTAGGGCATGAAGCAATACCGCTGCAGAAGGATAACAACCAACCACCTGCAGATCTTCCTCTTTAGACAGGATATTTTGAAGACCTTCTAACAGTAGGGGATGGTCGTCGGCAATGGCAATTTGAATCATGAGTTTGTGGTTTTAGGAAAGTGAAATTCAATGCTGGTTCCTTGCTGCGGAACGGATTCTACCTGCAAGGTTCCTTTAAGGAATTCTATTCTGGATTGAATATTATGTAAACCGGCAGATCCGGTTTTCTGCTGTTGGCTGACATTAAACCCGCAACCATCATCTTCCACCGTAACGTGGTACTGCTGTTTTTCTTCCACCAGTTGAATTAAGATTTGAGAGGGGGATGCGTGCTTAATGGCGTTGTTGACCAATTCCTGGATGATGCGGTAGACGATCAATTGTTGATCGAGCGATAAGCTTTGTTGCATATGGAGAAATTGGACATCAACATCCAAGCGGTCACTGCTCATGCGGTTGGCATAATCAGACAGCGCTTCTTGCAATCCGTATTTCTGCAAAAGGTCGGGCATGAGGTTATGGGCCACGCGTCTTAGTTCCTCGACGGCCAGGTCCAGATGTCCCATGGTCTTTAGCAGTTGTTCCTGTTGTTTATCATCGCTAGGGTCTTGCAATTGCGTAAGTTGGAGCTTGGTGCCGGAAAGTAAACCACCGAGGCCATCGTGCAGGTCGCGGGCCAGGCGTCCGCGTTCTGTTTCCTGTCCTTGTAAGAGGGCCGTAAGGGTAGAGATTTTACTGTGTTGCCGTTCCTGTTCCAACGCAAGAGTATGCAATACCTCTTTTTGTTTCATATGTTTTGCCCTTTGCTGATACGCATAGAGCAACAAGAGAAAAAGTAAAAGAATGGTGCTAAAGGAAAGGATAAAATAGCTGTTTATTTTTTCGCGGAAGCTGATTTCCTGCTGATAATTACTAATTTCCTGGGCTTTGTTTTCAGCTTCTAATTTGGATAGACGAAGGGCTTGGTTTTGTTTATCGGCCTTCATGCGTGCCAAGGCCAATTCCTTTCCTTGGTTATCCTGAACTAGCTTCATGTTTTCCAGGTCTTGCTTTTGCTGCATGCCCAAGGCTTCCATCAACCGTAATTGCTGTTCTTTTTTCTCGGCTTCCAGCTGTAAGGTAAGCACCTCTTGTTCTTGTTTTCCCTTCTCGTATTGGGCTTCCAGGCGTTTGCCCAGCTGCAATTGGTCTTGGTCGTATATGCGTTTAAAAATAGTGATGTAGGACTTGTAGTAGCCAATGGCCTCATCGTACTTTTCTTCGGCTTCACTAATCTGCGACAAGCTTTCGTAAATACTCATCAGGATGTGCTGATCTTGATTTCCTGCTTGCTCCATATTACTTAAAGCCGCTAATAAATAGGCTTTCCCTAGGGTATAGTCCTTTTTCTGGATGGCCATTTCGGCCATAATGCCGTACGCGGAAGATACATGGTTATAGGCCTTGCTTGCTAAGCCCTGTGTTTTGGCGAGCTCGGCATACTGCTGCGCTTTGGAACGATGAGACTCCGGGAAAAAGCGAAAGTACAGGTGCGCCAAGTTATTGGCTACAAAAGAAAGATTCGACGGGATAGGGATTTCATGTTCATGTTCCTGATAGGTTGCCAAAGCTTTCAAGTAATAGGATTCGGCCTGGTCGCGATTGCGGGTCTGACTTTCATCGTTAAGAAAGATGAGTTCATTTAAATGGCCTAAAGCCATGTAAGCATCGAAAATAGCAGCAGGGTCTTGTTGTTCTGTGGCTAATGCCAAGGCAAGTTTGCTGTATTTTTCCTGGGATTTCAGCTCCCCCCAATTGCTGTAAATCGCGGTAAGCTCTTTGTAAACGGAGGCTTTTCGCCCCAACAAGGTGGGGGAGCTTGGGGCCTTATCGAGGTAATTCAAGGCCGTTAGGAAACTACGTACAGCTTCCCCTTCCTTAAAATGCCGTGCCTTCAACCAGCCCTGCGCATAATAAACATAGCCTTTAATTTCGTTATCCCTCGTGTTGGAAAGGATGGACTTGGCCTTAGCGATATGCCTAAGCGCTTCCTTCTGCTCCTCAACTAACTGTAGGCTAATGGCATAAACACTATGCAGGTAGGCCGCGTATTTGCTGTCTTTTCTTTTTTCAGCTACTTGGATATTACTGGTTAATAAGTCGAAGGCTTCCCCAATCTGATCATTGAAAAACAAGGCTTGTGCATATTTCCCTGTGAGGTAAAAATGCGCTGGATGCTCCGGTTGGCTGCTGTGATATTGTTTTTCTAGCTTGCGCAATAAATCTTGCCCCTGCGCAGGGCTATATAGCAGCAACAGGCTAATCATCAAAACGATTAAACCTGCACTTGTTTTTACAAAGGTAGTGGTATGCTGCATAAGGGTTTTCGTAGCTCGCATTGCCTGCGAAGATAGGCCTTTTCTAACTTATTCGATGGTAACTTTTTCTCCTTTTGCGTTGATGAAATATTGGTTTTCTTGCGCTTCGTCTTCGGCAACTAAAACTATTCCGTTTTCGAAAACCCCTGCCAAACTATACTTTAGGGGAAGAACAATTTTACCTGTAGGGTCGATGAAACCGTATTTATCACCTTGCTGCACGGTGATTAAGGCATTGTCTTTCGATAGGGCATAATGATCGTATGCATTACTTACCAAGGTATTTGTTTTCAGGTTGTACAAGCTAACCTTTTCATCGGCATAGGTGGTGAAATTGTGGGGGTTAATTTCAAAGATCATATCGTAATCAAAAGGGACGATGACTTTGTTCTGCATATTGATGATGCCACATTTCTCCCCTTTAAAAGCTGTTGCCAATCCCTGACTAAAGAAACTGATTTGATCGTATTCGGCTTTAATTAATACCTTTCCGTTCGGATCCATCATGCCCATTTTGTCGCCAACGCCATACATCAGTTGATCGGACGCTTGATCTTGACCCAGGTAATCGTATTGGAATGGAATACGGGTTTTCCCTTGCAGGTCTATGGTTCCGAATTTATTGTTTTTATCGATGGCTACGGCCTGATCATGGTGAAAGTAATCGATAAAAGTGAAGTTCGTTCCTGTTATCTCGTCACCTTGGCTGTTTTTTAGCCCCATGTAGGTGCCGCTTTCATTGGTATAGGTTAAGCGATCTTCAGCGACTTCCGTTCCAAGACCTAGGTAATTTTCCTCGCTAGCCTCCTCGTCTGGATCCTCATCCAAATTGATTTCTGTGTAATTTTCAGGGATTTGAAAAGTAGCCTTATCTATTTTTGTAGATTCGATGTTGACGACCTGAAAGCCATTTCCTGATACACTTAAGGAAAGCACCGCGCCTTTAATTTCGGATAGGAAGGAGAACTCGCCCCAATAAATACTTGGAAGTGTTTCGGTATACCAGATGTCCATCTCGATGGGTTGTTCGGGATCTTCCTCATTGTCAAAACTGATTTGTGCAAATTTACATAGATAGCCCGCTATGGTTTTGGTTTTGCCGGCCTGATAGTTAATCGGCAAATCGCTTTCCGGAACTTCCACAACAGGACCTTCAGACTTATAGATGAAATATTCTTCCGATTGCGGGAAAAGCATCAATTCTTCGTTACGACGAATGTCTTTTAGCACAATAGGATTTTCTGTATCGCTTGGCATAATGCGAACATAATCTTTGCTGAGCAGCACGGTTTGGAATATACCTTTATTTTCCAGAGCTTCTACCTCCTGCGGATCTGCCGAAAGATGTTGATAGGTTAATTTAAACCCAGACAGTTGTTGGGCAAAGCTGCTGAACGAAAGGAGTGCAAGGGCAACAATCGTGCATGTGATGGATTTCATAAGCGTTCTATTTGGCTACAAAAATGCGGAAATTAAATGGTTTGCTTTCTCCCTGATATCAGCTAATTTTTTTGAAATTTATACTTAAGGAATGCATGCTCGGAAGATTAGCGGTATATTTAATAAAAATCATACTTATGAATGCTATCCTTCGCTTTTTAACGGTTTGTATGTTCTGTATGGGTTTGGCTCAGGGGCAGCAAAAGAAACCGAATATCCTTTTTATTTTTTCGGATGACCATGCTTATCAGGCGATTGGGGCGTATGGGAATAAGCTGGTGCAAACGCCTCATATCGATCGTATAGCAAAGGAGGGTGCCGTTTTTGAACAATTTATGGTGACCAAATCCATCTGCGGGCCCAGTCGTGCTAATTTGCTGACTGGAAAATACAGCCATAAAAACGGCTTTATGGACAATGAAGGGAACTTCAATATCAATCAGCAGGTGCTGAGCCGTTTGTTACAGCAAGCGGATTATGAAACAGCCTGGATAGGGAAGTGGCACCTGGGTACCCTGCCTGGGGATGCCTTCAATTATTGGCATATCCTGCCCAATCAAGGCTATTATTATAATCCTGATTTTATTAATGCGCAGCATGATACCAGCCGTTATGAAGGCTATGTGACAGATATTATTACTCAATTGAGTACCGCCTGGTTAGATGAAAGGCCAAAGGATAAGCCTTTCTTTCTGGTTATTGGTGAAAAGGCAACTCATCGGGAATGGCTGCCGGCCATTGAAGATTTAGGGGCTTACGATGCGGTGAATTTCCCCTTACCTGCTACTTTTTACGACGATTATCAAGGTCGGAAGGCTGCTGGCGATCAGGACATGACGATTGAGAAAAGTATGCGCTTGGCCGATGATTTAAAAGTGCATGCCAAATTCGGGCTGACGGAAGCTATTATGCAGGAACGCCTGACAACAATTCGTAATAGGGGCGGGCAGCAGCGAACCCTGAGCGTCGAGGAAGAGCAGCAGCTAAGAAAAGAAATTAACGAAGGGATGTATGCTCGCTTGAACCCCGAGCAGGCTGCCAGCGTGCAGCGTTATTACGATAAAATTACGGCAGAATTTGAGGCTTTAAAACCGGAAGCCAAGGCTTTGACAGAATGGAAATATCAACGCTATATGAAGGATTACTTGGCCACAGCAAATTCATTGGATCGCAATATCGGCAAGATACTGGACTATCTGGATAAGCATGGCCTCGCCGAGAATACCATTGTGATCTATGGTTCCGATCAGGGGTTTTATTTGGGGGAGCACGGCTGGTTTGATAAGCGGTTTATTTATCAAGAATCGCTACGGACACCGTTTTTAATTCGCTATCCGGGAGTTGTAAAACCAGGGACACGCATTGGGCAGCAACTGCTCAATATTGACTGGGCACCTACGCTTTTGGAAATTGCGGGACTTTCCGTACCTTCGGATATTCAAGGTCAATCGTTTTTGTCGTTGCTACACAAGCCCCAACAAACGAAGCCTTTTCGAAAAGCAAGCTATTACCATTATTACGAATTTCCCCATCCCCATCATGTGTCGCCACATTTTGGAATTACAACAGAAAGATTTAAATTGGTTCGTTTTTACAAAGGACAAGAAGCTTGGGAATTGTACGATCTGAAAAAGGATCCCTTGGAATTGCATAATCAGATCGCGAATAAAAAGTACGCGAAACAAATTATCCAATTAAAGCAATGGCTTGCAGAAGCCTGTGAACAATACGACGATCAACTCGCTGCCGGTATATTAAAACAGCAGCTTTAAAATACTTCATAACCAAATCAATTAACCGAATCCACGACACAAGTGTCGTGGATTTTTTTGGTTTATTGTTCCGGCGTATAACTCCACAAATCTGTACCATGTTTAAAATACAGCTTATTGTCTTTTCCCAAAATCATTAAAGAAGCCTCGTCCTTTAGTTTAGTTAAGTTTTTTGTTTTCGGGTTATAGCAATAGAAACTATCGCTTAGGGTAAAGTAAATGAGTCCATTGGGGTGGTATACACCTAGTCCATTTCGCCAGATATGACTAGGATAGCGCTCATAGGTATATACAGGTACTTTGGTTAGCAGCTTTTTCTGTTGTAGATCATATTCAATCAGGGTTCCATCGGCAAATCCCCATACCCGCTTATCCGGGCCAAGGAAGAGTCCGGAAACTGACCAGTAATCGGCAATACTATCTTTCCATAAGACTTTTTTGTTTTCAGGATCCCATTCAAAGAGGTAGCCACGCTTGCTGGTTGGGGTCGCACCTAATCCACCGGCAATGGAAGATCCGCCAATTACCCGGCCGTCTACATTCAATAAGGAGATAATGGATTGGTTCGGGATCACTTGATCAAAGGAAGTGAGCTTATTGGTTTTTGTATTGACATGGGCAATACTTCCGCCAAGCTTGCCATAGGGTGGCACCGTGCCGAAAACCATCTCTTGACGATCGGGCATGCTGATTACTGCAAAGGGGCGATCCTGATCTTTAATCTGGCCGATAAATTTTGGGTTTTCCGTGCCTACTTTCCAAGGTTGGGTTACATCGTAGCTGTAGATATTGGCCTTGGTATAGATTCCGAAATAAAGCTTGTTGCCTTGGCTGTTTAAGCCTTCGGTTTGATGTAAACCTGGATATTCCTGATGCTCCCCAGTTTTAGGGTCAAAGCTGCCATGCTGCCCTGCAAGGTATCCGGCGCTCCATATTTTGTCATCCGGCCCCCAGAAGATGGATTGGATCAAAATCGGGGAGTTGGGAACCTGCAATTCCTGGCTGGTTAACTTTTTCGTTTTCGGGTTTACCCGATAAACGAATTGTGCATTGGTAAAGACCTGATAGGATCCATCTTTCAGCATAAGCCCTGTTTTACCGCTGCCTTTAATGCTGGCCAACTCTTTCGGTGCCAATGGGAGCTGTCCTAAATCTAACTGATAGATTTTAGATTTCGCCGTGTAATAAATCTTTGTGGATTTCGCATCGCGCGCGATGGATTTGATTTCGATCGGCGGCAATTCCGCAACGATCTTATCCTGTTGAATGCTGTAAACAAAGGTTTTGGTATCTGCATTACTATTGATGTAGCCTAAAATATAATCCTGTTTATGGATATTTTCCTGAATGTCTAAATCATATACAAACTCTTTAAATCCGGGTGCCGAGGCTAATAACTGTTGTTTTTGCCCAGTATTAGGATCCAGTCGGATAAATTTTGCGTTAGAGCCAGTTCCCATGTAGATCTGATCTGCTTTTTTATCGTAGACCACGCTGCGGGTATAGTTCTCTCCGGCATAAACGGGGCCCTGGGATACTTCCTGAAAGCCCGATTTAGGGTGATAATAAAAGATGAGTCCATCGGGATAGGTTCCACCGTAGATCCCGCCTTTGCTATCGGCATGCAGATCCCAGATTACTTTCTGTTGGGGAAGGGCTAAACCTAAGTCCTTTATGTTTGCATCCCCAAGGGTATAGGCATATACTTTACCATTTCCAGTGGCATATAACCTGTTGTCTGAGGCTACACACATATCCCAAGAACCGTCGGTGCCGGGCAATGGAACATCTACTATTTTTTTACCGTCAGCTAATTGATAGCCTAATAAACGGGCAGGAATGCCCCGTACTACCGTGAATAGGTATTGTTTTCCTTGTTTATCTTGAATAAAATGGCTTCCCTGAACGGCTTTTGCAAAGACCTGAGGGCCATGGTTTTTAAATTGAGCGTGCAAAGTAAAGCCTATGCAACAGCATAGGAGAGCTAATAATATTTTTTTCATGGCATAAAAAACCTGCTATTCCTAGCAGGTTAGGGTTAATGATTTAAAGATTCTGCAATGCTTAAGGCATTGATAACGGCTATGGCCTGTTCTTTTTCTGTTTTATTTTGGAAAGCAATAAAAAGCTTGCCTCCTGCAGTTGGCCGCAGTTGTTCAAAGCATAGGCTTTGTGTTTTGTTATAGCTTGGGTCTATTTCTTGAGCCTTAGTCTTTTTATGGCCATTTACCGTAATTAAAAAGGGGGTTCTTGCTGTTTCGAATCCGGAGAACAAGGTCAGGGTATAGGCCTTTTTGGGATCTAGGTTTCCGATTTCAATATATTCTTTCGGAGAATCCTGAGCGGTTAACTTGCAAAAGAAATAGGACTCCGACACTTCTTTCGGCATTTTGAAAGGGCTAGCTGTCCGTTGTGGACCTTTGGCACTTCGCGCATCGAAGTTATGGGTCAATTTGACATAGACGGCGGTGGGTTTATTTTCCTTGTCCACTAATCCGGAAAGCATAGTTTGCTGGCGTTCAAATAAAAAGGAATTCCAACCCGGCATAACAAGATCGGCAGCAAAATTGACTTGAATGCTGGAAAAAGAAACAGGCTTATTGTCTATTTTCCAATTGGACAGATCGGAGATTTGAAAGGGCTGTTTAACAGCTAAAATAGCTGCTTCTTTGGCCATTGCCGCCTGATCTCGCGTTAAATTGAACGGTTTATAGCCATTGTTGGCCAGGTTTCCAAAAATAGTTTCATACCAGGCAGAAGCCGCTGTAAATCGGCCGATACGGAGATCTAAATGGTAGCCTTCGCGGTTAAAGTTGTCTCCAACACTTGAGGTACGTCCATTTTGAATAGCCGTGCCAGAAGGAATCAAGTAGCTGATAGGAATAAGCTTGTCAATTTCTTTACTGACCTGAACAATCTGCTGAAACATCTGTTCCTGCTTATTTTGGTATCTCTCAAAGTTTTTGGTTGTTGCGTTTTGCGCATAAGCCCAGGTTTGATGGAAGGCATATTTTACCGTTGGAATCGGGTAATTTTCTTTTACATAATCAAACAATTGCGGTAAATCGCGACGTACAGACTCCAAATCACCCGATAAAACACTGGCTTGCTGAAAGCAGATGATATCCCAGTTTTCATCGTCGATGGCCATTTTTATGGATGTTTTGCGGGTGTTCGACTTGGCGCCATCGATGGTAGTTTTGCGGTAGTCGTAGATTTTTATATCCTCTTTCGCATTTTTGAGGTGAAAGTCTAAAGGTGCTCCACCACGGAATAAGTTCCCGATGACTAAGGCATGTCCTGCTTGTTTGGCGAGGTCGTGAAAGTAATATTCCACGCCATCATCGGAGAAGCTATTGCCAATGACTAATATTTTCATTACCCCATCATCTAAGGGATCAGCAATTTTAAATTGCTGATCCTTAAACGATAGTTTGCCCAATTCTTGGACAAGAAAGCTGTTTGTTGTTTGGGGTATAGCTTTTAACATAGGTGCTCTTCCCTTTGCTTCCCATTGTTTTACCTGACTGGCAGAAAGTTGCAGGGTATCTCCAAGAAATACCAAGGAATCTTTTTGCTGTGCATGTGCATGCATTGTAGTTAAACCGAATAATAAGCAGGCTTGAAGACCTATACTTGCTAACTTCATTTTGTTTTATTTAATGATTTCGACTTATTTAACTTTTTTCCATACGATAGCATCGGCTACCACGTGTCCATTGTTTTGCTCTGCTAATACTTTGACATAGCTTTTGGCATGTTTAGGAAGATTAAATTCGCCTAATTTCAACCATTCTCCCGATGACATATCGAAAGGCTTAATACTGGATTTGTCTAGCACAATGCGGTGTTTTTTCTTGCCATCAAATACTTCAAAGCTAAGCTTGTCGGCCAAGGCTTTATCCTCAGCGATATAGGTGTAGATGGCGTATTTCCCGGCATCTTCCACTGCAGCATTGAACTTAACGAATGCAGCACGATCCTTTTGCGCGAAGGTGAGTTTATCTTTCGCATAACCATAATGCTTGTCGTTCCAAGCACCAGCTACTTCAACCACATCGCTGTCGCGGTTGTCGATTATAATTTCAGGTTTACTGCCATCGGCCAATGGATCTTGTTTTAACTTATTGATCAGGGTCTGTACATTGATGTCTTGAACGGCTTGTTTATGGTTGATGGCCTGGGATGCTGCAGTAGCTGCCGACTGTGCCAATACCATAAATACAGGCTCCATACGGATAGAACCGAAAGCGATATGCGAAGATGACATACATACGGGTACTAAGAGGTTGCTACATTCTTCGGCCTTTGGAATAATGGAGCGGTAAGAAATAGGGTAGGGTGCAGGTACTGGTTTTTGCACATCGCCTTCATTTTTTACCATGCCATTCACCACGATCCGTTGGATGTTATGGGAGTCCATTTGGTAAGCGGCCATCCCGATTGGATCGTCGATTACTTCTTCGCCCTCACAGTGTTTTTGAGTCATAACAACAGGCCCCACTAAGCGACGTGCTTCCCGTACATACAGTTGGTTGGAAAAACCATTCGTTTCCGGAAACTCATCCTTACAGAAACCCCAAGATTGCATTTCAGTACGGATATGTGCCGGAACACGCTCGTCATGGCTTAAAAAATATAACAAGCCTTTGGTATAGTTTTCATGTTTTTTCCAAATAGCTTGGCGTGTTTTAAAATCGCCGTCGGGGTAATCGTAGTTTTCTCCGATCATGTCGGTAGAGAAAGCGCCGAAGTTATTGAAATCTGTTTTGCCATTCGGCATAAACTTAATCAAGAAACCTCCGGCATGTTTGATTTCGACGGTGCCATCAGGATGGTTTTCTTTTTTTAAGCTGCTAAAAATGGTTGTCCATTTTTCCTTGGCAATCTGACGTAATAACAATTCGTAATGATCAGGATTGTATACTTCCGGTTTGCTGAACGGAATGAGGTTATCCTTATTTTGGGTCAGCGTTAAGCGGAAGTTATAGGCCTGGATTTTTCGGTCGCCTAAACCATGTGTGGCCAGGTTGTCGTTGGAGATACCCCAAAGTAAACCACTTTCTGGTTTTCCAGGGATTTTATACGGATCTATGCCATCAGGAAACTGGTGGATTTCCTGCAATTGAATGCCGTTTTGCGTTTCACCATATTGGCTGTTGGGTTCCCGTCCGATGGCATAACTTACGCCTGATTTCGCCATTAAGTCGCCTTCGTACGTACAGTCGATAAACATTTTCGCTTTGATACGGATGGTTTCCATGCCTACACCATCGTTCTTGCGTACGATGATTTCTTTAATGGTATTTCCCTCCTTAATCACTTGGTCTAACAAGTAATTTTTTTCAATAGGCAGGTTTACCGCATTGATATATTGATCGAATACTTTATTGGCTACATGGGGTTCAAATGTCCATTGTTCGAATTTATTATAATGCGTCCCTAAGCGGCGATAGAAATCGCGTGCCAGACCCGTAATAGCAAATTTATTACCAATGTCTGTAGCACCCAATCCACCAGTTGTTAACCCACCGAGGTAATTGCGTGGTTCAATAACGATGGTTTTTTTACCGAGTTTGCTGGCCGTATAGCCGGCAATAATGCCGGCTGAACTACCCCCGTAAATACAGATGTCTACTTCAATATTTTTGTTTTCTGCTAAGGCATGGTTCATCGTGCAAAAACCGATCAGACATGCTAAAAAGAGTTTCTTCATGTTTTCCTATTAATAATTTTTGTTTTGAATAAGGTTTGGATTTACTTCAGTTTCGATACGTGGAATAGGCCATACATAATCACGGTCCTTGTTGAAGGCGCGTTTCTCAATGACACGCATCTGGCTTTTGTTGGTTACCTGACTATAATCAGGCGTTCCATTGGCATCGATCTTTGGCGCATTTGCTAACCATCCGTTGCGGATTCTGCCTAATAAATCGCCAGGCATAACCTGATGAGCAATTTCCCAACGGCGGATATCAAATAAACGGAAGCCTTCCGCTGCCAGTTCATATTTTCTTTCCTTACGAACCGCTGATCGTAAATCGGCTTGCGATTTTCCGCCACTTAGGGCTGGCATATTCACGGATGGGCGTTGGCGAACTTGGTTGATGGCTTCATATACAGAGTTATCGAGTTGATTAAGTTCAATTTTTGCCTCCGCGTAGTTTAAAAGCACCTCCGCATAACGGAAAAGGATGCCATTTAACTCGGAGTTAGAACGGTCAGCGAAGTCGATTTCATCGGTGTACTTACGCCATAAATAGCCTGAGAATGTAGCATAGGCATTTGTAGCATCGGTATTCGGAATACGCTTTGGCGTTGCGCCGCGGTAATCCCAGGTTTGTAAACTGTCGGGATGGGTTTCAAATACGACCCCTAAGAAGCGGGATTGTGGTAAAACGACCGTTTGGGTTAAGCGCGGATCGCGGTTGTTAAAAGGTTTCGCAGGGTCGAATAAAGGTGATTTATCAATATTCAATCCGTCCGTACATTCGTAGGAGTCAATTAAGGATTGCACCGGAATTTTATTGGAGAAACCTTGCATTAAGCGCGAGAAGAACTGGGAAGAAATGCTGTGGGTTTTTAATCCTTTTTTGTATTGGATAGCCCATATGATTTCCTTCGATCCCTCACCAGCATATTTAAACAATTGCTCGAAATTAGTATGCAATTGGTATTGGTTTAAATCCATAACTGCCTTTGCCGCATCGGCAGCAATTTGATACTTTTTATTATAAAGGGCAGCACGCGACTTTAATGCTAAAGCGGCACCTTTGGTTACCCGGCCTACATCGACGCCAGCTGCGGTTTCCGGAAGGTCTTTTAAGGCAGCATCAATTTCGTTTAACACGAAGTTATTCACATCTTCCTTGCTGGATTTTGCGACTTTACTTTCGGCTAAGGTTAAGGGCTTGGTGAGCAAGGGTACACCTCCGTAAAGTTCATTTAAATAGAAATGGAAATAAGCGCGTAAGAAGCGTACTTCAGCGATGCGTTTGTTTAATTTTTCGGCAGGAACAATCTCCTTAAGATCGTCTGTTTTATCTAAAATATCATTACAACGACCTATTCCTTCATACAAGAACTGCCAGAAATCGGTGATAAAAATGTTGTTCGCATCCGCATTACCCATCCCCAAGGTTTGCAGGGTATTGGTGTTTCTTTCCCAGCCAATATCGGAAGCATAATCCAAGGTTAATGGGAAAGGCATTGGTACTTCTTTAGGTGCACTGTATAAGCTATTGTATGCACCGGTTACCGCCATATCTAGCTCAGCTTCATTGCTGATGAAGGTGACACTTGCCGGACTATCTAAAGGTAATCTGTTGAGGTAATCTTTATTACAAGAGGTAAAGGAAAGGGCTAAAACCAATCCTAAGCTATATGTTAATGTTCTTTTTTTCATGATGATCAATATTAAAACTTCGCACTTAATCCAACACTGTACACTTTCATCTGCGGATACCAAGCTCCGGTTCCGATAGGACCTTCCGGATCGTAGCCTTTCCAGAAACTCGTTGCTGTAAATAAATTTTGGCCTGAAGCAAATACGCGTAGCGTTCGCAATGGATTTTTGCCTGCTTGGTTAAACGGTACAGTATACCCTAGGGTGATGTTTTTTAAGCGCAAATAAGCTGCTTTTTTCATCCAGAACGTGGAGTTTTGGGTGTTGTTGGTTTCATTGAAGGCATAACGTGGGAATGCAGCAGTAGTGTTTTCTGGCGTCCAACGATCTTTATGCTGTTCTTGTACGGTTCCACCTTCGTAGAATGGCATAATACCCTGACCATATAAATAACCATCGGCTTTGCCTACACCTTGGAAAAATACAGCAAAGTCGAAGTTTTTATAAGCGGCACCTAAGTTGGCACTGAAGGAGTAACGCGGAATGGAACTGCCCATGATAATTTCATCGGCTTTATCGATTTTACCATCGCCATTCTGATCTTTATACTTGATGTCACCCGCTGCTACATTGCCGAATTGCTTCGCAGAAGAGCTTACCTCATCCGCCGAATTGAAATAGCCGATTGCTTCATAGCCGTATAATGAACGGATAGGATGGCCTTCAAAGTTCACCGTTAGGCCTGAACGCATGACACCACGCATATCTAGCACTTTATTATGCACGTCTGATATATTTACTGCGGCATTGTATTTAAAATCACCAACGGTATTGTTATAAGCTACCGTCACATCCCATCCTTTGTTTTCAACAACACCGGCGTTTTGGAATGGTGCTTTTTTACCCGTAATTAATGGAATATCCAGTTCTAATAAGATGCCTGTTGTTTTACGGTAGTAATAATCGGCCGTAATGCTCAGGTTTCTCCATAAGTTGATGTCTAAACCGATATTGCTTACGGTTGTTGTCTCCCAACGGATATCGGCATTGGCCATATTGTTTAAGGCTGCACCTGTAGAAATATTTCCTCCGAAAGCATAGTTGTTCAATCCTAAAGCATAATAGGCTGCAAAGGGGTAGTTTCCGATGTTTTGGTTACCCAGCTTACCCCATGAAGCACGTACTTTTAATTCGCTTAATACCGGAGATAGGGATTCCATAAAGGATTCCTGGCTAATACGCCAGCCGGCAGAGAAAGAAGGGAAGAAGGAGTACTTATGGCCTTCAGCAAAGCGGGAAGAGCCATCGTAACGCGCGTTGGCTTCAAACAGATACTTGCCTTTGTAATCGTAGTTTAAGCGGCTGAAATAAGAGCGTAAAGCCCATTCGGAGGCATTACCCTTCGTTAGGTTATTCTCAATATTTCCGGCATCAATTTCCTGTAACTCTGGAATCAAGAAGATTTCACGGTAAGCTTGCAGCATATTGTCTTTTTGATCCTCCTGCTGGAAACCACCCATAATTTTAAAGTTATGATCGTCAGCGAATGTTTTTTCATAGTCTAGCACAGCACGTAAATTGTTATACCAATACTGGGTATATTTTTCTGTTAAGGAGTTTAGCTGTGGATTTTTGAAAGCTTTCGACCCATCCCAGTAATAGGTTTGGATACTGTTTAAGAATTTTTTGTTATGGTTGATTTCATATTTTGGCGAATACACCAAATTCACCGTCATCCCTTCAATCGGTCTATATTTCAAATCAATATTGAAGATGGATGTCATTGGATTTTCTTGGTTTAAGCCACCATCTCTAGCTTTGGCGATGGAGTTATCGCCGTTCCAGCCTTCACCATATTGTCCGGTGGATAGGATACCTGCTTGGTTTGCAGGGATACGACGCATCCAGTGAAATACGATTCCAGCACCCTGGGCAGGTTCTTTCATTTCACTTCGCGTAAAGAAATAATCAATGGATGTGCTTAATTTTTCTGAAATCTGGATATCTGAATTTAAACGGAAGTTGTAGCGTTTGAAATTGGTGTTTTCAATAATAGCGCCTTGGTCAAAATAGCCCAATGAACCCAATACTTTTACCTTGTCGGTACCCCCTTGCGCACTGATGTAGTGGTTTTGCATAAAGGCGGTATTCTTCATGGTTAATCCCTGCCAATCTGTATTAGGATAACGATCTGGGTTGCTGGTTCTTCCTGCTTTGTATTCCTCGATCATTTTATCGGTAAAGAGCGGGCTACGACCGGTATTGGTGTAAGCTTCATTCAATAAGAGCATGTGATCTAAACCATCGACCATTTTAGTCATGTCGGTTGGGTTCTGCCAGCCTGCATAATTGTTGTAGTCTACTGAAACGTCGTTGCTATTAGCGCGTTTAGTGGTCACTAAGATAACACCATTTGCTGCTCTGGATCCATATATTGCTGCGGAGGCAGCATCTTTTAATACCGAGATGCTGGCAATATCATTGGTATTTACATTATTGATATTACCTTCAACACCATCGATTAATACCAGGGGATTGGCATCTCCTAACGTACCGATACCGCGGATACGCATGGTGCCATTATCTTTACCTGGTTGCCCCGAAGCTTGGGTTACAGTTAAGCCTGGCGCGGCACCTTGTAATGCTGCTGAAGCTTGACCCACCGGTTGTTTGGTGAGTTGTTCGCTTTTTACCACATCGACAGCTCCTGTTAGGTTTACTTTCTTCTGGGTGCCATAACCTACAACTACCACTTCATCCAAATCGCTTACAACCGGAGTTAAGCGGATGGTTAAGGCTTGCGCAGAAGTCACATTGCGGGTCAGGGTTTCATAACCTACTAAAGTAAATCGCAAATTAGTAGGGTAGGAAGCTACGTTAAGTTCAAAGGTACCGGCAGCATTGGTACTGGTTCCTTTGCCGCTGCTAACCTCCAAAATACTAACACCCTCCAATGGGGTGCCATCCTCTCCACGGACAACTCCTTTTAAGCTTTGTTGAACCAATGCTGAAACTGTTGCAGTAGCCGGCTTGGCTGTTGGTTTTTCGTTTGTTTTTTTAGTTTTGTTTATTAATATGGTCTTATCCTCAATGCTAAAGCTGTATGGTAAGCCTTTTAATAATTGAGTAAGAAACTGGTTCACATTCGCATTATGAATGTCCAGATCAATAGGTTTCAAGTGTTTTACTTCCCGCAGATCATAGAGAACCACATAGTCGGTTTTTTCCTCCAGAAATCGAAAGGCATTCTCAATTTTGGTAGCTTTCTTTTTAAAGCTTAATTGCTGAGAAAACGACTTCGCTTGTAATTGCAAACTGCCAATTACAAGGAGAACGCAAAATGTTTTTAAAATCATAAGTAGATATCGAATACGTGCTAAATAAGTATTGATAAAACGAATTGGATAAGGATTTAACAATCCTTGATAGTTTTTCATAATATTGTAGTATATAATGTTTTTAGGTGTGTGAATGTTCCCAATGATGTGCCGAAGCATTATAAAAGGGGGATGGGCCAACATCTCCCTTTCTTGCTTTTTAAGGGCAGGCTGATGGTTATGGTGGTTTATCTGTCTTTTTTTTCATGGTTTAAATTTTAGGTTATGGGGTTTTGGTTAAGATTCCATGAGTTTCACTTTCAACTTGCGGTCTGCCGTAAGCTCTGTGGCAATATTGAAATTGGTTTTTAAGAATTGTAGAAAAGTGGATAGTTTTAGTCCGCGCGACATCCGACCTCCCATTTCGATTTCAGGAATATGATTGAGGTATACAATTTCTACATCATACCAGCGGCTAAGCTGTCGCATACATTCTTGTAACCTTAGACCATGTAGGTCGATGATGCCATTTTTCCATGCAATAACGGCATCTGCATCCACAGCCACCGTTTTTAGGGAATTGCCTTGTACATCAAATTGTGCCTGTTGGTTAGGAACCAATAATTTTTTACCGGAGGCCGTACTGACACGTAAGGAGCCCTCACGCAGGGTGGTTTTATTGATCTGTTCGTCTGGATAGGCATTGACGTTAAAATGCGTGCCTAGTACTTGGATTTCTTGCTTTGGATTGCGTACAATGAAGGGTAGATCTTTATTTTTACTGACTTCAAAATAAGCTTCTCCTGATAGGTTGATGGTGCGATTTGATTTTCCGTAATCTCCTGTATAGCTTAACTCACTGCCCGCATTTAACCATACCTTGGTGCCATCGGAAAGACTAAGGTGATACTGCCCACCATAGGGCGTTACGATTTTCACAGATTTACCTGAAAGTGCCTTATCGAGGGCCAAGGCACCATCATCATAGCTGATGCTATTTTGGCTAAGGATTAAGCCTTGTTTGCTTTCATCCAAATCGTATTCTTGGCCATCTAGGATAATGGAGGCCTTATTGCTCCCCGGATCCAGGTCTTCTAACACAACCGCCATCGATTGTTCTACAGCAGGTTGTTGTTGGATTTTTAGGTAGCCAAAAATTCCCACCGCTAGGATGCTGGCTGCAGCAGCCCAATACCACCATGGACGAATGTGGAAGATTGTTGTTGCTTTCGGTTCTTCCTGACTGCTAACTTGAATTTTCTTGCTTAAACGGCTGTGTAAGCTACTAATGCGGGTATTGACAAAGTCTTCCGATAGGGCATTATTTCCTTTGTCTAATAGCTTTTGGGCATGCGCTTTAAGGTCGGCATCCTCAGCAAGGTTGATTAAATCAACCAGCTCTTCATATTCGCTGCGACTTAATTTGGCATTTATAAATCGATCTAAAAGGTGGTTTAACCTTTCTTGATGCGGATTGCTCATATACTGATAATCTAGTTTTTGGTTATTGATTATCTAGATATACGAACAGCTAAGACAAATACACTATTGGAAAAATGATTTTTTTTGAAATTAATGGAAAAAGATCCAGAAAAATACCAAATACTCGTTTTTGTAGTTTCGCTGGATATAGTTTTTGATATCTTTCATGGCGCTGACCAGTTGGTTGCTGACCGTGGAAACAGAGATTCCCAATTGACTGGCCACTTCTTTGTAGCTTTTGTTTTCGATATTACAAAGTAGAAGGATTTCTTTGCGCTTTGGGGAAAGCCCTTGGATGGCTTCATCGAGAATCTGTAACTTCTCCTTACTGAAAATTGCTTCCTCCGTATGCATATAATAACTGATGGAGGATGCCCATAATTCATCCTGCATGCTTCTTTCACGACATGATTTGCGGAAATGATCAATCGCTAAGTTATCACACATGCGAAACAACAAGGTGGTAAACCCCTTGTCGGCTTCGAGTTGATCCCGCATGTTCCAGATTTTTAAAAACACTTCTTGCAATACTTCTTCTACATTTTCCGGGCTTTTCAAGAGCCTGAATATGCGTTGGTAGAGGATAGGTGCAAAATGAAAATAAAGCTGATCGAAGGCCATAACTTGATCTGCTTTCATGGCTGAAAGGAGCACGTTGAGGTCGATATGCTTTTCTGTAGACATGTGAATTTCCAGTTGCTTTTATAAGTAAACAGTTTGGCCTGTTTTGGCACTTTCATAGATCGCGCTAATTAAAGCGACTGATTTTTTACCTTCCTGACCATCAATCAATGGGGAATGTTTTCCTTGAATAGCCGCTAGGAAATCTTCGACCTGTAATTGATGACCGTAATGGCCGATAGCCATCGGATCGCTTACCCCTCCTGAAACTGCAGCTTCTGCTTGTTGTACTTGAGAATCAGTCGAATCACCCTCGAACTCCCATAAGGTTAAGCTATTTTCTTCCAAAATGGCCGAACCTTTACTGCCGATAATTTCAATTTTCTTGGCAGTGCCCGGAAAGGCCGCGGTAGTACACTCGATGCTACCTAAAGCGCCATTTTTAAATTTAATACTAGCAACAACAGTGTCCTCCACTTCAATATTTTGGTGCACACGGTTAGCGCTAAGGGCAGAAACAGAAACAGCCTCGCCCATATACCATAACAACATATCGACTGCGTGGATGCCTTGATTCATTAAAGCACCACCACCATCGAATGCCCAAGTACCCCGCCATGCTGCTGATGCATAGTAGGCGGCGCTGCGGTGCCATTTGATATAAGCTGAGCCCATGACCAGATCTCCAAATCCGCCATCCGTCAGTTTTTGTTTGATTTTTAAGCTGTTGGGGTAAAAGCGGGTAGGGAATATGGTGCCAATTAACACGTTATGTTCTTCTGCCAATTGAATAATTTCATTACAACGATCTACCGTAATTTCTAGTGGTTTTTCGATCAGACAATGCTTCCCTGCACGGATTGCTTTTTCAGCTGCTTCTAGATGTGCGCCAGATGCTGTGCATATGCATACGATTGCGATGGAGTCATCTTTCAAAAGTTCCTCCAGGCTTTGGTAACTTTTACAGTCGTGTTGCTGTGCAAAAAAAGCTGCTTTTTCAGCAGTTCGATTGTAGGCGCCAATAAGTTGGGCATTAGCTATGGCCTTGATGGCAGCAGCATGGATGTGTGCTATTGCACCAGTTCCGATTAATCCGAATCCGAAATTGTCGACGTTCATAACTTGTACTATTCAGGTTTATGATAAAAATACGCGTGTTATGGTTATTTTTTTCGTTTTGTAAACGTTGTGTTCAGGGACGAAGATAGTTTTTTTTAGGAGAAAATGCTGGAGTTTGGGGAATAATGTTACAATATCCGTTAACGTACCCCAGTATTTAGCTGTTTGGCTCTTTTTAGCTGGTTGATCTCTTAAAAATAAGATTGTTTTTTGAGAAAAGAAGAATAAGGTCAAAATGACCTTACTCTTCTTGTTTATAGGTTAATTTCCACAATCCTCTCAGCTCATGGAGCTCGTAATCTTTTGCCTTATCGTTAGGATAATGAGCCTCAAGTTTAGCCAAAATACCTGGTTCTATGTCTTTTACTGATCCATGGCATTTTAAACAGGTGGGCATGGCGAGGTTTATTCTTTTGTAATATACATACTGCTTGTTTTCTAATATTAGGGTGTCCTTCGCTGCCTCATCGGTTGTAAAATGTTCGAATACTTCTTTATCGGTTTTCGTTTTTAAATCGTTATCTGGATTTCGGTTTTTATCTGAAATACGTTGAACGAAAACCTGCATATTTTCGACAGCAGCATTGGTTAGCGGAATAGCTTCTGCATGGCAAAAGTCTACAGCATACTCCGGGCCTCCTTTTTCAATGGCTTGCATCAGGTTTTTCATGATTTCCTGTTGAACAAGTGTGGTCAAACTATCGCTACGCGAAATAATCAGCTGTTCTTTTTTTGCTCGCTCTGCCTCCTTGTTTTGGCAGGATAATAGCCCAACAGCCATTGATAGTATTAGAAATAGCTTTTTCATCCTTTAAATGGTTATTGTTTAAAACTTATATTGTATAAACATGGTGAAATTTCTTCCTTGTTCGTTTATAGGAACGCTAGCAAATCCTGCTTGATTACGGAAGGCAAAGTTCAAGTGGTTATGATAAGTTTTGTCAAAAATATTTAACCCTGATAGGCCAAGGCTCCAATTTTCCTTAGGTCTATATCCCAGGCGTAAATCCATTGTTTGGTATCCTTTTGTTGAAACTTCTCCAAAGGATGGCGCAATTTCATCTTGCTTGGCTATAATATTATATTGGATGTTTCCCCAAAACTTGCTGTTTTCAAATCCTGCGGAAATCCGCGTACTAAATGGTGGAATTAAGGGTAAGGATTCATCCAGATCTTTATTTCTTGCATAAACATAAGAAAAGTCCGTCTTAATGAAGTAATAAGTTGCAAAATCAAATTTAGCAGATACTTCCGCACCGGTTTTATACGCATTTTTGATATTGGTAAATACCTTATTGGTACTGTTGTTATCCGGTGATAGGACTGCTGAAATATAATGATCCAAATCTGCATAATAGACTGAAGCGTCAAAATGGATGGTATTTATGAAGCCGTTTAGTTTTTCGTAGCCATTGATACCGATTTCAAATTGGTTATTAATTTCGGCCTTTAAATCGGGATTTCCTGTATAGGTATAGCTGTCTTGGCCAACATTAAATTTATTGATAAATCGTTCAATCATGTTGGCAGATCTTACGCCTCGACCATAGGCTATTTCGAAAAACAAGCGGTCGCTGAATGCTTTTTTTAAGGATAATGTACCGCTGAAAAGGTGTTCTGTTCGCTTATCTAAGGCGTATAATGCCGCGAAATCAGGTTCTGGTTTTCGGATATCAGAAATCACTTGGTCATACCGTAACCCAATATTTAGTAAATAGCTCGGAGCGAAAGTCCATTTACCTTCTGTATACAAGCCCCAATCGTCAATATAGGAGTCCTGCCAAATGGAGGTTATTTTGGTGACAGGAGTCGGTAGAGGTTTTCCATCCTTCATTTTTATCAAGCTAGTTCGGTCGCCATCTCTTCCAATGTGTAAGAAATCTAGTCCACTATAAAACCGAAGCTGATCAGAGGTCTTCCATTCCAGTTCGGCTTTGATGCCTGCGGTATGTGACTCCACCAAGGAAGAAGATTCGGTCATCTTCGCCGAAGGACGATCAAAATTGGTCATTAAATGGTCTACGTAGCTATAATAAGTTTTTACTTGGAATTGTTGGATAATCTGTCCTATGTTTTCCCATTTATAATCGAGGGAGGCTATGCTGCTGTTGTCAAAGTCGGTATCCATTGGCAAGCCTGCGTGCAACATATCCCGACCGAAGGCTTGTCTCCATCCGGCTTGGATACGATGATCTTTTCTCAAGTTATACCCGACTTTGATGCCGTAATCTGTGCTTTTAAAGGCTGATGGAATTTCCGTTCCATCGCCATCCTTGTAATTATCGTAATTACGATAGCCAATATTTCCGGACACATCATATTTCTGATTCACATATTGCAATTGAGCCATGCCAACGTAAGCAGATCCGTTTGTTTCATAGCCTGAAGCTACAGAGCCATGAAATCCATGAGGCCCTTGAGCTGGATTGCGAGTTACGAGATTAATTACGCCACCAAAGGTGGCACCATAGCGAACACTGTAAGGTCCTTTTATGATTTCTATTTTCTCGATGTCCTCCGGTGCGATGTGTGACGTAATTGGGTCCATGCGGTTTGGACAAGCATGCATGGCCTTGATACTGCCATCGTATTGAATATTAAGCTGCTCATATTGAGCACCTCGGAAAGAGGGATCCATGGCATAAGCTCCTCTCTTGACCAGTGAAAAACCATTGATGTCATTAAATAGACCAGCCACGTTTTTCGGTTGGACTATCTTTTCGTCGTAGTTATTGGATATTTTACTAAATGTTGGATTTTCAAGTTTATAACCCTTGATAATAATTTCATTTAAGATGGTAGTTTTTAAACTGTCTGATTGTTGTTCTTCTTGTGCTATGGCCATAAAAGGGGCAGCACAAAGAGAAATCCATAGTATTGGTTTCATTTTATGAAAATTTGATGATGAATAATTGAATCTCTGAATAGTTCAGAGATGGGAGTAATTAACACATCAATCTTTCTGGAGGATGTTTTAAAGGATTTAGGTAGAGGAAAAAATACAACAGTGGCTTAGCAAAGACTTTTTTCTCGTTCAACCTAATGCTAATAGAAATATATAGGTTAAGCTTTTCTGTCGGAATAAAATCAGGAAAAGTTATGGATCTGATGTAATCCGGAATTTTATCTTTTTTCTCGGTTGTTTCTTTACTGACTTTGTTTAAGCTACATTTCCCATCGCAGTGCATGCTGGGCTTGTTCTGGTTTTCACAGAAGAGTTCAATATATCCTGCTTTATCAATGATGTAAAATACATAATGGATTTGTGCATAGCATATTCTAAGCAGCATCGTCAATAGGAATATATATAAAACTAGCTTTTTCAAAAAAATGAAATTAGTCAAGCCTCTAAATTCGCTCATTTGCAATGAGTCGGTGAAGTCTGGTTTGAGCAAGCTAAAACTAATTTTACTCGTTTAAAATGATATGGGTTACAATCTGTAAACTATTTTGTGTTTCTGATCAAAAATAGGGATCGGGACGCTGTTGTATCGAAAGATGATATAGAAAATTAAAATTTAACATAGCCCTCGTTTTCTGCAGAGATCAATAGTATTTAAAGTGCTAAGCTGAAGGTGGGCGAGGGGAGCTGTTACAATTGCCGTTAACGTACACCATTGATTTCCGCCCTATTTATTTTGATATGGACGTTTCTATAAAAATATTAAAAAATTTTATGAAAAACTATTGTATGGACAAATAGATTGCCCTATATTGGCCTTCATTATAATCCTTACATCACCTATTGTTTGAAAAAAGTTTGAATATTTAAATAAGAAAAACTAGTTTTGGGGAGTGGACTGTAAACGTTAACGGTAATTTAATATTACTTGTAAAAACCTAAAGCAAGCAGCAATTTTTCAACGCGAAAAGAAAAACAGTTCATCTGTATTTGAGCAATAATAAGCGTGATATACCTGGATTTTAAAGGCATATGATAACCAAATTTAATGTATTATGATATCAATTAGACCCTTTATGGTATTGATTTGCCTCATCTTATTTGAGGTAACAGCTTATGCTCAGGGAGGTCCTTCGGTAAGTGGTACCGTAAGGAATGCTCAGGGTATTCCGCTGATGGGTGTCAGTGTATCTGCTATAGCAGGTAAAACAGACACGCAAACAGATGCGAACGGTGCGTACAAGCTGAATGTCGCTTCTTTAACTGATTCCTTACGATTTTCATTTATCGGATTTACCATGCAACGGATTGCAATTAACGGTCGCTCAACCGTTAATATTACGATGCAAGATGATGCGACCGGATTGGACGAAGTGGTTGTAGTGGGCTATGGTACGCAGAAAAAAGGGCAGTTAACTGCCTCTGTAGATGTTATTTCAGGCGATCGGCTGAAAGACCGTCCAGCAACCAGCGTTGCTGACCTGATAAAAGGTACATCGCCAAACGTGAATGTGAATATGGGAATGCGCGGTGGTGAGCCGGGATCTGGAAGTAGTTTAAATATCCGCGGTGTGGGTAGTTTAAGTGCCAACAGCAGCCCATTAGTTCTTGTCGATGGAGTAGAGATGGATATTTCGAGAGTAGATCCAGAGACAGTAGATAATATCTCAATTTTGAAAGATGCTTCGGCCTCTGCGGTTTATGGTTCGAAAGCTCCATTTGGGGTGATTTTGATTACCACCAAAAAAGGAAAACGCGGCGAAGGTGTGTCTATGGATTACAGTAACAACTTTTCCTTAGCAAAACCGATACATTTACCTCACTTTGTCGATTCTTATACTTGGGCAACAGCTTATAACCAAGCGAATGCCAATGCTGGATTAACGCCGGTGTATAGTGATGAGCAAATGGAGCGTATCAAAGGCTATTTAGATGGTACATTCGAATACGAATACGATCCGAATAAACCGATTGATAATATCTGGGCCGGACGTCGTAATGGTAATGCCAATAACGACTGGCCACATATCTTGATGGGTAACAATGCCTTGAGTCAAAAGCATAACGTTAATGTTTCTGGCGGTAGTGAAAAAACGCAGTATTTCTTATCTGCAGGCCTAGCCAATCAAGGCGGTACTTATGCTTTTGGAAATGACTCCTACAAGCGCTATAACTTGATGTCAAATATTTCAACACAAGTAACCGATTGGTTCAGAGTTAATTCGAGTATCAAATGGGCCTCTGCACAAGTTGACTTCCCGATGGGAGAAACGACAGTTGGTCGGGAGCACACCTTCCGCGAGATGTTGATGTTTGCTCCGATGATGCCTTACCACAACATCAACGGAACTGTACAATCGCCATTAGTACGTTTATTACAGGATTCAGGTCGTGATAAGAGCAAAACGGCTGATTTCATGGCTAACCTAGGTGGTGAAATTGAGCCTATCAAAGGCTGGAAAACTGCGGTTAACTATAACTATAACATTAAAAACACAAAAGCTTCCAGCAATCCGAAACCAGTTATGGTGGAGTTAGGAACCGGAGCATTCGGTAATATTGGTAAGCCAACAGCTTCTTATACTTCCTTGTATGCAGAGCAGGTTTATAAAATGATCAATGCGGTTACTTCCTATGAAAAGCAAATGGATGACCATTATTTTAAAGTAATGGCCGGATTTGAGCAGGAAGAAAACCTGTATACGAATTTATCGGCTACCGGTAACTCACCAGTAGTTCCGGAAAACCCTTCTATCATTACTTCGATTGGCGGTATTACTGCTGGCGATAATATGTACGATTGGGCAACACGCGGATTCTTCGGACGCGTGAACTACAACTTCCAAGAGAAATACTTGGTGGAAGTTGCTGGACGTTCCAATGGTTCTTCAAACTTCCCGAAAAACCTACGTTACAAGTTCTTCCCATCGGCCTCTCTAGGTTACGTAGTATCTAAAGAGCCATTCTTCGAGTCGTTAAGCAATAGCATTAACTACATGAAATTGAGAGCATCGTACGGTTCCTTAGGAAACCAGAATATTGCAAACTATTTGTACTATTCTAAAGTGCCCATCTATAACGAGTTGAACTGGATTATCAATGCCTCCAGACCACAATATGCCAATGCGCCAAATCTAATTTCCGATGATATTTCTTGGGAAACCATCACCACCTTAAACTTAGGGGTTGATTTGAACTTCCTGAAAAATCGTTTAGGTGTGAATTTTGATTGGTATAACCGGGTTACCGATAATATGTTAGGCCCTGCGCAAGAGCTTCCATTCCCGTTAGGAACAGCTACGCCGCAAACTAACAATGCCAAGTTAGCCACCAAAGGTTTTGAATTGGTGTTAAGTTGGGATGACAGATTGGATAATGGCATAGGCTATAACATTCGCGGTACCTTGGGCGATAGCCGTACGAAGATCTTAGAATACTTAAACCTGACCGGGAATATCGATACCTGGTATAAAGGTAAAAACCATGGCGAAATCTGGGGTTTTGAAACTGACGGTATCATTCAGACCGCAGGAGAACCGATGGCTGACCAATCGAAATACCATGCGAAATGGGGACCTGGTGATATGAAATACAAAGACCTGAATGGGGATAATATCATCAATGATGGTACCAGAACCTTAGATAATCACGGTGATTTAAAAGTTATTGGAAATCGCTCTGCACGCTATAATTACGGAATCTCAGCAGGTATGAACTGGAAAGGGATAGACTTCAATATGTTCTGGCAAGGGGTTGCAAAACGCGACATCTATCCAGAAACCACAACGCCTTTATTCTGGGGTATGACCAACGATTGGGCATCTTCAGGTTTATACAAAGGATCTCCGGCATTGGATTATTGGAGACCTGCTGATGAACAAAATATTTTAGGGCCAAATACCGACGCCTTTTTACCGAAGCCTTATTTTACAGCAGAAACTGTGAAAAACAGACAGGTACAATCGCGTTACATGTTAAATGCAGGTTACATCCGTTTGAAAAATGTGCAAGTGGGTTATACTTTCCCGGAATCAATTACCGGCAAAGTATTTAGCAAAGCAAGGATCTATTTCTCAGGTGAAAACTTATTGACTTTCACCAGTCTACCAGAAGTATATGATCCTGAAACATCGGTGTCATCCATTTCTGCCGAGGGTGGTTATTTAACCTCCGGCGTGATCTACCCGATGAGCAGAACCCTTTCACTTGGTATTAATCTAACCTTAAAATAATAATGATTATGAAGAATTTTCTTAAAATATCTAGCATATTATTAGCAGGTTCGATGACCTTGCTATCCTGTTCAGATGATTTTCTAGATCGTAAGCCTTTGGTTCAGGTGCCTTCAGACTTATTCCTGAAAAAACCGGCCGATTTGGAAATCTATATGAACCAATACTATAATGCAAGTTTCTTCCCGAAATATCCAAACCATGGCGGCGACTTCAATAGCGATAATGAAGTAGGACCAACTCCGGATCTTCGATTACAAGGAACAAGAACCGTAACCACCACCGGAACTATTGGTTTTGGGAATGTCCGTAGTTTAAACTACTTCCTTACCGAAACAAAAAATATGGATCCAAGTATTGCCTTTGATACCTACAAACAATACATCGGTGAAGCTTATTACTTCAAGGCTGTTACCTATTTTAACTTCTTACGCACTATTGGTGATGTGCCTTGGTTGGATAAACCCCTAGGAACATCCTCACCGGAATTATACAATGAAAGAACCCCGCGTAATATTGTTGCCGACAGGATTCTAGGCTGTTTAGATACAGCAGTTATGTACCTGAATGCCGATCGTACCAATGGCTACAGTCGTATCAACAAATGGATTGCATTATTGATGCAGAGCCGTGTCGCTTTATATGAGGGAACCTGGCAGAAGTATCATAATGGCACGCCATTCGGTGTGCAGAATGCAAATCCGAACAAGTATTTCGAAGTAGCCGTGAAAGCTGCGGAAGCCGTGATGAATTCAGGATTATACAAAGTGTATACAACGGGGAAACCTGAGTCCGATTACTTCACACTGTTTAACCGTCGCGAATATTCCAGCAATACCGAGGTTTTATTTTGGAGACGTTACGATAATAACCTTTCTAAAGGAGATGGCGATTTCACGAACGATCGTAACTTCCGGATGTCGCAACCATTAGGACGCTCTATTGCCAAGGAAGCTGTCGATGACTACCTGTGTATTGATGGTCGCCCGATTACCGGAAACCCATTGTTCCAAGGCTATTCAACTATTACTAAGGAATTCCAAAACAGAGACCCACGTTTAGCACAAACGATAGCTACGCCAGGGCAGGTATGGAAGATTGCAGCCAATGGTACTACGCAAAACTGGTCGGAGATCTATAATAACCTGAATACAAAAGCAGACTTAAACGCGCCAACAGGTTATGTTTTGCAAAAAGGATATGATCCACAAGTGATTTACCATATTCAGCAATATGGTGAGGAGCCGTCGATTTTATTCCGTTATGCTGAGGTATTATTAAACTATATCGAAGCCAAAGCCGAATTAGGAACTGCCACGCAAGCAGATATTGATAAGACCATTAAGCCACTTCGCGATCGCGTAGGGATGCCGAACCTCCTTATTGGTAGCATTGCAAACGATCCGAAATGGGATTTCCCAACGCTTAGCCCATTAATCAATGAAATCAGAAGGGAGCGTCGTGTGGAGTTGAACGCGGAAGGATTTAGATGGGATGACATCGGCCGTTGGGCGGCAGCAGATGAGTTAATTGTTGGCAAGCGTCCAAAAGGATTCTTAGCGAGCCAAATTACCAAAGTATTGTATCCAGTAGATGAGAATGGGTTTATGGATCCATATCGTGTAGCGATTCCAGCTGGTTACGGCTTTAAATTAAATAGAGATTATTTGAATTCCATTCCGGAGAGTCAGATTGTTTTGAACCCAAAAATCAAACAAAACCCAGGATGGTAAAGACTTTCGTTTAATATATAGGTTTGAATGTCGAAGGGGGTGGTAGGAGGCATCCTGCCACCATCCTTTGATTTTAAAAAGAACAATGAACATGAAAAACCAAATTCTAGCCCTATACATTGCCGCATGTACCTTGATGGTACTGTTTGGTAACAGTACGGCGCAGGCGCAAAGGTCAATCAATAAAGAAGCTATTTGGAAAGAAATAGCCCCATTTTTTGAGCCTCCCGCTGCCTATGCAAATGAATTTGGACCTTTCGCTTCTGTCCTGGTCGATGGCCAAGGCAAGGCTATTCAGCATAAAAAAGAATGGCAAAAACAGCGGAAAGCAATCCGCGATAAATGGATGAACCAAATGGGGCAGTGGCCCGATTACATCCAAAATCAGCACCTTAAGGTGCTATCAAGTACCGCTAAAGATGGCTATACCGAACAAGAGGTTAGCTTTCGTTGGCTCCCAGATCAGGAAACTAGAGGGTATCTGTTAATTCCGGAAGGAAAAGGAAAGAAACCTGCGGTCATCACGGTTTTTTATGAACCGGAAACAGCCGTGGGCAAAGGCAAGGAAGACCGCGATTTTGCATTGCAATTAGTGAAAGAAGGTTTTGTATGCCTTTCCTTAGGAACTACAGAAACTACCAATAATAAAACGTATTCGCTATACTATCCGAGTATAGAAAAGGCGAGGATTCAACCTTTATCAACTTTGGCTTATGCTGCTGCCAATGCATGGTATGCATTGGCAAAGCATAAGGCAGTCGATGCTAAGCGCATCGGTATTATGGGGCATTCTTACGGCGGCAAATGGGCGATGTTTGCCTCTTGCCTGTTCGATAAATTTGCCTGCGCGGTATGGTCAGATCCCGGGATTGTGTTCGATGAAACCAAAGGCTCCGGTGTCAATTACTGGGAACCCTGGTACCTCGGCTATTATCCACCGCCTTGGACCAATGCCTGGCGCAAAACCGGAATGATCCCGGAAGCCCAGGGTTTATATCCGCAATTGATGAAAGCAGGGCAGGACCTGCATGAACTCCATGCTTTAATGGCTCCACGACCGTTTCTGGTATCAGGCGGTTCCTCCGATTTAATCGACCGGTGGGTGCCTTTGAATCACAGTATACACTTAAATAAATTCTTAGGTTATAACAACCGGGTGGCGATGACCAACCGTGTTGAGCATTCGCCAAATAAGCTGTCCAATAGGCAAATGCGACTGTTTTTTCAGTATTTCTTGATGTAGGGTTAGAAAATTAACTAGATTTAAGGCAGAAAAACAGAATTTAATAAACCTAATTGTTGGAAACAGCGATACTAATTAAACAAGATGAACTTAAGTAGCGATTTTGATGTCATTGTAATAGGCTCGGGAATAAGTGGTGGATGGGCCGTTAAAGAATTTACCGAAAAAGGATTTAAGACCCTATTGATCGAACGCGGCCGCATGGTTAAACATATCCAAGATTACCCAACGGCGAATCTTGATCCCTGGGAAATGGAGCATCGCGGTCAAAAAACAAAACATGATTTAACAGAAAACCCGCTAATTAGTAAGCACTATGCTTATGGCGAAGCCACCAAGCATTTCTATGTGCAGGATAAGGAGCAGGAATATATTCAAGAAAAGCCTTTCGATTGGATTCGAGGTTTTCAGGTAGGTGGCAAATCGCTATTATGGGCGCGACAAACCCAACGTTGGAGTGAGTTTGAATTTGCAGGGCCTCAAAAATATAATTACGCCACAGATTGGCCAATTCGTTATGCCGATTTGGCGCCTTGGTATTCCCATGTTGAAAAGTTTATCGGTGTGTCCGGCAACCGCGATGGGATCGAGAATATGCCCGACAGTGAAGTAGTTGGTGCTTTTGAAATGAATCAGGTGGAAAAGGCAATCGCCGCTTCCATGGATAAAAACTTCAGCGATCGCAAAGCCATCATCGGTCGTTGTGCGAACTTAGCCGCCTTGAAAGAAGAGCAGCGCAAGCAAGGACGCACGCAATGTATGGCGCGCTCTTTATGCGAGCGTGGTTGTCCTTTTGGAGGCTATTTCAGTTCCAATTCCTCAACGATTCCCTATGCTGAGAAAACTGGAAATCTAACCATTGTCACCGACAGCATTGCTGAATCCATCCTTTACAACGAGCAGTCTGGAAAAGCGGAAGGGGTACAAGTTATCGATGCTAAAACCAGAGAAAAGAAACAATACAAGGCCAAGGTCATCTTCGTGAATGCGGCCACATTAAACTCGAACCTTATATTATTGAATTCCAAGTCCAATCGATTCCCGAATGGACTGGGGAATGATAATGGACTGTTAGGGCGCTATATCGCGTTCCATAATTACCGGGGCAGATTAACGGCAGATATTGCTGGTTTCGAAGATTCCTACTATTATGGGCGTCGGCCTACGCAGGTTTTTGTGCCGGCGTTCCGCAACATCCATACTCCGGCAGAAACTTTTAAAGGCTCTTATTTAATCGCCTTCTCTGCTTATCGGGAAGGATGGGGCCGCAACTTGCCAATGGATACCTTGGGTGGGGCGTTCAAAGATGCTTTGACCGAGCCGGGAGCTTGGAAAGTCTCCATGATGATGCAAGGTGAGGTGCTTCCAATTTATGAAAATCATGTGCGCTTAAGTACCGATAAAAAGGATAAATATGGCCTGCCGCAATTAATTACGTCTATCGGTTATACTGATAATGATGTTGCGATGATGGAAGATTTCTTTGTCGAAGGGACACAGATCTTGGAAAAAGCCGGATGTACCAACATCAAGGAATTAGATCAGCATATCGCTTTCGGGCGTCAACCCGGACTTGAAGTGCATGATGTTGGTGGCGTACGAATGGGAAATGATCCAAAAGATTCCTTATTAAACAAATACAACCAACTGCACCATTGTAAAAATGTGTTTGTTACAGATGGGGCTTGCATGACGAGTGTGGGGAATCAGAACCCATCCTTAACTTTTATGGCGCTCACCGCGCGGGCTGTAGATTTTGCAGCCGACCAATTGAAAAATGGAACAATTTAATGAAAATGAAGCGTACGATACTTGCGAGCTGTTTATTTACGAGCCTATTCTTCTTTAATGCATGTCGCGAGCATGCAAACCCTAGCTTTTCAGTAGAGGGTGTACCTGCCGAATACCTGAAGCTCCAGGATAGCTATGTTGAAATCTCTACCGTTGCCCAAGGCTTAAAAGTGCCTTGGGGAATGGACTATTACAAGAATAAACTCCTATTTACAGAGATAGGAGGGCATGTGAAAGAATTGAACTTGGAGTCCGGAGAAATTAGAAACCTCTTGACCCTGCCCGATGTGTATACTCGTACAACCCCAGGATTAATGGATATCAGCATTCAGAAGGAAAGTTCTGATGATCCCTATGTTTTTTTGAGCTATACCAAAAAGCAAGATTCAACCATCGTAACTAGCCTGATGCGCTACCAGTACAATGGCAATGAACTGATCAATGCCAAGGAAATCATGCAAATTGCAGGAGCTACCGGACACAACGGTTGCCGATTGGAAATTGATAAAAATAACATCCTTTGGTGGGCAACAGGAGATGTGGCCGACAATAAAATGGCCCAAGATTCTACCACCTTAAATGGTAAAGTATTGCGCATGAACCTGGATGGTTCTATTCCTGCAGATAACCCTATTCCCAACAGTTTAGTTTATGCATGGGGTTTTCGTAACATCCAAGGTATGGCATTCGACGACTCCGGTAACCTTTTCACTGCCGAGCATGGCGACGCTATTGAGGACGAAGTAAACTGGGTAAGACCCTTGAAAAACTACGGCTGGCCTTTGATTGAAGGGATGATTGACACTGATGAGGAAAAGGCCATTCATGCCAAAACAACCATGACCGAACCGATTAAACCATGGACGCCGGTTATCGCGCCTGCAGGTATGGCTTATTATAATAATCCCGCTATTCCGGAATGGAAAAACTCCTTGCTTTTGGTAACTTTAAAGAGTCAGACCTTTCGGGTATTGCACCTGGGTGAAGATCAACATCAAATCAAAAACGAACAGGTATACTTCAGTAAACACTATGGCCGCATGCGGGCCGTGCTGACCATGCCTAATGGCGATATTTACCTGTCTACCTCAAACCAAGATTGGAACCCTCAACCCGGATTTCCGAAAGAAAACGACGACCGTATTTTACGCTTGCGGGTAACAAAAGAGAAACCGACAAGCTATCTCCAGGAAGATGTTGTGGCTACAGCAAAATCCGATAAGATAAACCCGGCCTTGCTTTATATGAACTTTTGTGCTTCCTGCCATAAACCAAATGGTAAAGGTTTGAAAAATACCTTTCCGCCATTGCTGAATTCCAACCGTGTAAAAGATATTCCGTCCTTTACCGAGTTGCTTTTACATGGCACAACAGCTAAAAAAGAAATCAACGGTGTATTATACGAGCAGAACATGGCGAGCTATGCCTTCCTGAAAGACGAGGAAATGGCAGCCATCATAAACTATGTGAGTAAAGAATTTGGGAATAAACAAACAACAACTGCCGAAGAGGTGGCTAAACTAAGAAAATAACGTAAAAATTATGAAAAATAACTGGTTGCTAAAAGGCCTCTCCATCTTAGGTCCCGGCATTGTTACTGCAGCTTTGGTATTCGGCCCAAGTAAAATGACCATCACTTCAAAAATGGGCGCCGACTTTGGTTTCGAACTGATATGGGTCATTATACTGGCCATCTTCTTTATGCTCATTTTTACCAATATGAGTGCGCGAATTGGCCAATATAACAACGATTCACTACTGACCCTTATCCGCAAGAAAATCGGCAAATTCGGCAGTATTTTTATTGGTGCCGGCATCTTCTTGGTGGCGATATCCTTTCAGGCCGGAAACTCCACGGGCGTAGGTATTGCCTTAGGTGAAGCTACAGGCATCGACACGAAAATATGGATATTGCTCTTTAATGTGCTGGGTATCTTATTGCTATTCTTTCGTTCCTTCTATCAAATTCTGGAAAAGGTTATGCTGGCCTTGGTGATTCTGATGCTGATTAGCTTCGTCATCACCATGATCGTGATTCAACCTTCCTTCAACCATATTGCACAAGGCTTTGTTCCACATATTCCAGAAGGCTCTACCGGGCTAATTGTCGCATTTATCGCTTCTTGTTTTTCCTTGGTTGGGGCTTTTTATCAGTCCTACCTTGTTCAGGAAAAGCGAAGAGCCAATCCAGGGGATCAATCCATCGAAAAGCATGCGCAATTGAGTAGCACCGTGGGTATTCTCATCTTAGGTGTTATGAGTGCTGTGGTTTTAATCTGTGCGGCATCGGTGTTGAATCCTGCAGGTATTAAAGTGAATTCCGCCTCCGAAATGGCCATGGCCTTAGAGCCATTGTTTGGATCATCGGCCAGTCATTTATTCCTGGTAGGCTTATTCGGAGCTTCGTTTTCCTCCCTCATTGGTAATGCAGCCCTCGGAGGCTCTATGCTTGGCGATGCCTTGGGCCTAAAAGGAAACCTGAATAATAAATATGTCAAGATGTTGATTGCTGTGGTGATGATTTTCGGAGCTATTATCTCCTTAATGTTTAGCCATCTTCCCTTGGAATTAATTGTCTTGGCACAAAGTGTCACCATCTTCTTGGTGCCATTTACCGGTATTGCCATCTATTGGATTGCCAACAGCAGCGATATCATGGGAGAACATAAGAATAATATGTTTCAAAAAATTGTAGGCCTGCTAGGGATCCTCCTTGTTATTGGCCTTGCCGTTATAAATTTTAAAGTATTACTATTATCATAGCTTATAATCATGGATTTAAAAAAATTGGAAGAAAAGTATGCGGTTCCATCAAGAGAATTGTTGGAAGATGTAAAGCAGATTGAAGGGGATATTATGTTATTGGGCATAGCAGGTAAGATGGGGGTGAGTATGGGAAAACTGCTTGTCGATGCTTTGCGTGCCGTAGGAAAAGATAATAAGGTGTATGGTGTTTCTCGCTTTTCCGACCCGAAAGCGAAAGCGCAGGTGGAGGAAAGTGGCGTCATTGCTATTGCTTGTGATTTATTGAACGATGCAGAATTGTTCAATTTACCCGAGGTACCCAATGTGATTTACTTGGCAGGTCATAAATTCGGAACCGTAGGCAATGAAGATTTTACCTGGGCTATGAATACGTATTTACCTGGGCGAGTTTCAGAGAAATTCAAGAATTCCAAAATCGTTGCCTTCTCATCGGGAAATATTCTGCCCTTCGTGAAGTTGAACCAAGGTGGGGTTGATGAATCCGGAACACCGGAGCCTATTGGTGAATATGCGCAATCCTGCTTAGGTCGCGAGCGTATTTTCCAATATTTCTCGAAAAAGAACCAAACTCCGGTTTTAATCTATCGCTTAAATTATGCTGTTGATTTCCGCTATGGGGTGATTATGGAAATCGGAAAATCCGTATTGCAAGGAAATCCGATCGATTTGAGAACCGAAAACGTCAATGTTATCTGGCAGGGCGATGCAAATGAGATTGCGATCCGCTCCTTATTGCATTGCGAATCGCCAGCAAAAATATTAAATGTGACAGGACCAGAGACCTTATCCACCAAATGGGTGGCAGAGGAGTTCGCTAAGCTATTAGGCAAACCGGCAACCTATGCATACGAAGCCGAAGGTACAGCCTTATTGAATAACGCATCTGAATGCCACCGTATTTTCGGATACCCGAAAGTAACCATCCGTGAAATCATCGAACTGACGGCTCAATGGTTACAAGAAGGTGGCGAAGAGTTCGGTAAACCAACCCATTTTCAAGAGAGAGGAGGACAGTTTTAATGAAACGCCTAAATAAAGAATTAAAAGACTTATTGCTAGAAGGCCTGGTGTTCCCAGCCCATCCATTAGCGTTAAATGAAGATCGTACGTTGGATGAGGAAAGCCAACGCCGATTGACCCGTTATTACATGGCCTCGGGGGCGGGGGGAGTCGCCGTTGCGGTACATTCTACGCAGTTCGAAATCCGCGACCCTAACATCAACCTGTTTCGTAAGGTTTTGGAATTAGCTGCTGATGAAATCGATAAGGCACAATTAGATCGTCCTTTTATTAAAATTGCCGGCATTTGTGGCCCCACAGAACAAGCGGTTGAAGAAGCACAAATTGCCGTAGAGCTGGGCTACGAAATCGGATTGTTGAGCATGGGTGGTTTACAAGGCTGGACAGAGGCCGCGATCCTTGATCGCGTGCGCGCTGTTGCCAAAATCATTCCTGTGTTCGGATTCTACCTGCAGCCTTCCGTAGGGGGGCGTATTTTCTCCTATGCTTTCTGGCAGGAATTTGTGGAAATTGAAGGCGTAGAAGCTATAAAATGTGCCTCCTTTAACCGCTATCAAACCCTAGATGTGATGCGTGCATTAGCAAACTCTTCCCGTGCGCATGAAGTAGCGATGTATACCGGAAATGATGATAATATTGTCGCCGATTTATTGACCAGTTATGATTTTGAAGTAGCCGGAAAAACGGTAACTGTAGATTTCCGTGGCGGTTTATTAGGACATTGGGCAGTTTGGACCAAAAAGGCGGTGGAATTACTAGCCCATGTAAAGCAAGCGAAAGCCAGCAAAGATTACCATCATTTGAATGCCTTATTGAGCAAGGGCATTCGGGTGACCGATAGTAATGCCGCATTCTTTGATCCATCCCACGATTTCCATGGTTGTATTCCAGGAATTCACGAAGTGTTAAGACGCCAAGGCCTGTTAAAAGGAATCTGGTGCTTAAATCCGGATGAGGTCCTTTCGGAAGGCCAATTTGAAGAAATCAGCCGCGTATATGCGAACTACCCGGAATTAAATGACGATTCCTTCGTTAAAGAATTCCTAGCAAAAGATAATTCCTAGTTTTGTTTATAGGCAGTTTCCCGATTACAGCTTTTGTAAAAGGGAAACTGTTGCTTTAAACATAAATTCTACCGACTTCTCGTAAATCGCCTCGTCGATATCAAAGGTAGAGGTATGCAACTCCGAAGTAATTCCTTTTTGTTCATTTTTAGTTCCTACCAGATAAAATGCCGAAGGGTATTTTTTGGCATAGTAGGCAAAATCTTCTGCCGCCATCCAGGTTGGTATGGTTAAGCTATTTGCTGCGCCATACAGGCTGGCGCATAAGCTTTGCAAGTCCTCAATAATTTCCTTGTTGTTATACAACGAAGGGTAGCCCCGACGGATTTCAATTTTAGCAGAAGCACCATAAGCATCCACCGTACGCAAAACCAAGTTTTCTACCTGTGCTAAGGCCTTCGCACGCCAGTTTTCATCCGTTGTCCGAAAGGTTCCGGCTAACTGTACGCTGTCTGGAATAACGTTGGCAGCCCCATTGGCTATGACTTTACCGAATGATAGCACTGAAGGGATTCGAGGGTCAGCATGGCGGGATACCAATTGCTGTAGGCCAACCAGCAATTGTGCCGCAATAATAACCGGATCTAAGTTTAGATGCGGTTGAGCACCATGGCCCCCTTTTCCTAGAATATCGATATAAAGCTCATCGCTGGAAGCCATAAAAACCTCCGATTTAAAGCCGAAGGTGCCCAAATCCATCTGCGGCGAAACGTGCTGTCCAACAACGGCTTGTACCTTTAGGCGATCTAAGATGCCTGATTCCACAATGGCAGACGCCCCACCAGGGATACGTTCTTCGGCGGCCTGGAAAATCAAAACCACATTCCCCGGTAAGCTGGCTTGCTGTTGTTTTAGTAAATAGGCCACTCCTAAAAGGTTAGAGGTATGAAAATCATGTCCGCAAGCGTGCATCACGCCATCTTGTTGCGAAGCATATCCATGTTTATTTTCCTCTTGTATGGGCAGGGCATCAATGTCGGCACGCAGCGCAATACTTTTGTCGGTTAGGCCGTTTCCTTGAATAAAGCCAATTAGGCCCGTAGGGGAGACCCGCTCATAGCCAATGCCTAATTCATCTAAAATACTAGCGATATAGGCGGTTGTTTTATGTTCTTGAAAAGAGAGCTCGGGCTGTTGATGCAAATGCCTACGCCATTGAATAACTTGTTGAATGAGGTTTGCCTGCGCGCGGTCTGCTTTTTCTACGATTTCCATGCTTATTAGATTCTTTAAAGGTATGATATTCAGGGAGGTCGATACGGATGCCCTTTGGATGTAAATAAAGGTAAAATTAAAATAAATATCAAAAATATCTTGCATCAAATCCAAAATTATCCTATATTCGGGTACGTGCACAATAAAGCAGCATTGTGCTCACGATTATCAATTATAAAACAAATTAACCAACGAAGTATGCAGCCTATTGATTATGTTGTTATTGTAGTATTCTTTGTGCTTTTAATCGGTATAGGAATCTATAGTTATTTTAAAGTAGACTCGTCTGCCGATTTCTTTACCGCAGGAGGGAAGCTCCCTTGGTGGTTGTCGGGAATATCGCATCATGTGTCCGGTTATTCCGGCGCCGTATTCGTAGCGTATGCTTCCATTGCTTATACCCATGGTTTTACGATGTATGTGTGGTGGGCATTAACCATTGCCATTGCCATGATCGGCACCATCTTTTTTATCGCCCCCCGATGGGCCCGCTTACGCAGTAAAACAGGCATCCAATCACCAACCGAATATTTAGCCACACGTTATAACTTACCAACGCAGCAATTAATGGCCTGGTGTGGGGTATTGGTCAAGTTATTTGATGTGGGCGCCAAATGGGCGGCAGTAGGTATCCTGTTAAATGCCTTTATGGGGATTCCCGTGGTTACGGGTATTATCCTTTCTGGGGTGGTGACCATGTTTTATGTGACCCTCGGTGGCTTATGGGCCGATGTATTAAACGACTTTATGTCTTTTATTATTCAGGTAGCTTCGGGCTTGGTGATGTTTGTATTTGTGTTGATTCGCTTAGGCGATGGGCCTGCTGGGGTAGCGACGATGTGGGATCGATTGCCGGCAGAAAATAGCCAATGGTTTCACTCGCCCTATACGGTTTGGTTTGCGATAGCATTTTTGGTAATCAATTTCTTCAGCTATAGCGGCGGTACCTGGAATCTGGCCACCCGATTTATATCCTCTTCTTCCGGAAAAGAAGCGAAAAAAGCAGCGGTATTATCGGCTATTCTCTATTTGATTTGGCCCTTGATATTATTTTATCCCATGTTTGCCGCGCCGATCTTTTTCCCTGATTTGAAAAACCCGGAAACATCCTATTCCCTAATGGCCATGGAGTTTCTTCCGCCCGGCTTGTTAGGCTTATTGGTAGCTTCTTTATTTTCTACCACCTTATCCATGACCTCCTCGGATGCCAACACCATCTCATCGGTGATTACCCGAGATATTCTACCGGTATTCGTAAAGAAAGTCAAAACCTTCGATAAGAAGAAAATGTTGCTTATCGCCCGGTTAACCACCTTTAGTTTTATTTTGTTAACTATCATTATTGCCTTTAATGCCAAAACCTTCGGGGGTGTCATCGGGCTGATTATATCTTGGTTTGCGGCATTGCTTGGCCCAATCTCCATCCCAATGATCTTAGGGCTATTGCCTCAATTTAGACATAGCGGCAGTACCGCGGCCCTGCTATCCATCATCGGTGGATTAACCACCTTTATTGTGCTGAAACTGATCGGCGGATTTGGCTTAGCCATTGAAATTGCCGGGCCACTCGTGATGTCCTTGCTATTGTATATTGGCTATTCCTTAACGGTGAAAAATAAAGTGCCCGAGCAGGTTGATAACTTATTAAATGCCATCAATGAAGATTAATGCGTTGGAATATAGTTTAGAGGCTGTTTTAAAGCGCTATCAGGACTACCTATGGACTGATTATTTGCCCTTTATAGCACGCTATATCTATGATGCCAAGCATGGAGGTTTCTTTTGGCATACAAGTTATGCCGGCGAGCAGCTCAGTTCAACTAAAAGGACATGGTATGATGCGCGTGGCGCTTGGGTATATGCCTACCTATACCGGAATTTGAAAGCCGATCCAACGTTTTTAAAACAAGCAAAACAAACGATAGACCTGCTGCTGCGCGTAAAAGATCCGGCGGAACGCTATTGGCCTTGGTCGTATGCAGCAGATGGGAGCAAAATCAACGAACGTGAAGGCGATATTTATGGTAATTTGTTTGTTGCAGAAGCCCTATTGGGTTATGCAGAAGCCAGTGGGGAACCAGCCTATTATGAGCAGGCAAAAGCCATTCTAATGGATGCCTACGGCCGTTTTCAACAAAAAGAATATACCTATCGCCTGGAATATAGCCCAGATGCAAACTTCAGTGAAGCCCAAGAAGTATTGGGACACTATATGATCTTATTGCATTTGTGCACAGGAATGCTGAAATTTAAGGAAGATCCTGAAATCGCGCAGCTGGCGGACGTATGTGTGGAAGCCTTAACCGTACAGCATTATAATGCCGATTTAAACCTAATGCCTGAACTAGGAACAAAGGAAGGCACTGCATTGCCCCCTCATTTGACGCAGTTTGTATACCTAGGCCATGCGATAGAATCTTTATGGATGTTGATGGATGAAGCAAGCCGACGGAAGGATGAAAACTTGTTTGCCCTGGCAGCAGAACGGTTTAAGTTTCATGTAGAGCTGGCGTGGGATGATCTTTATGGCGGTTTTTTCCATTGCCTGGATCATGCCGATGAAAATCGATACCTCACCGATAAGGTGCTATGGGCACAGGAAGAAGTGCTATGGGGCTGCATGCTATTGATAGAGGCGAAGGATGATGCCTGGGCGAAGGCCTGGTTTCAGAAAACCTTAGCCTATGTAGAGCAGCATTTTATTCGCGAAGACTTAGCCTATAAGCCCTGGAAAAATAATGGAAAACGAAAAATGGACACAAAGGAAGCGGGACAACGGATTGAAAATTACCACCACCCTCGCCAACTCCTATTTATTATACAATCCATCGAAAGAATTTTGAATGTCAACTAAAACCAACAAGCTATGAAAAAAGATGTGAGCAGAAGAGGCTTTATAAAAACAACCGCCATGGCGTCCCTAGGCTTAGGTATGCTGGGCCAAAGTTCCTCGCTCTTCGGCAGTATCCCTTCCCTGCAAAAGGGAAAACGCGTAGGTATTATCGGACTCGATACATCCCATGCGGTGGCTTTTGCCAAATCATTGAATGCCCCCAATGCCGACCCGAAGTTTAAAGGCTATAAGGTCGTTGCTGCCGTGGCGCAGGGAAGTAAAGATATCCCATCATCCATCGAGCGTGTTCCTAAATACACCGAAGATGTAAAAGCTTTAGGCGTAGAAATCGTGAAATCTATTCCGGAACTTTTGAAAAAGGTAGACGTAGTGTTATTGGAAAGTAACGATGGACGCGTGCATCTGGAGCAAGTCATTCCGGTAATCAAAGCGAAAAAACCGGTATTTATTGATAAGCCAATTACGGCTTCTTATAAAGATGCTAAAGAGATTTTCGATCTGGCCCAAAAAAATAAGGTGCCTGTATTCTCTTGTTCTTCCCTTCGCTTTATGGAAAAAGCACAGGAAGTGCGAGGCGGCAGTGTCGGCAAGGTATTAGGTGCCGATTGCTTTAGCCCGGCGGCCTTGGAACCTACGCATCCCGATTTCTACTGGTATGGTATTCATGGTATCGAACTGTTATTTACCGTAATGGGGAAAGGTTGCGAGTCGGTAAGCCGTACGCATACCGAAGGAACCGATGTTGTGGTAGGGAAATGGAACGATGGACGTATCGGAACATTCCGCGGATTACGGAAAGGCAAGCATGATTATGGAGGTACCGTTTTTGGTGAAAAAGGAAACGTGGTAATCGGACAGTTCAAAGGTTATGATCCATTGCTTGTCGAGATTATCAATTTTTATGAAACAGGCATCCCGCCGGTTTCTGCGGAAGAGACCTTAGAAATATGTGCTTTTATTGAAGCGGCCGATGAAAGCAAACGTCAGCAAGGAAAAACAGTCGCATTAGCTAAAGATTAATCGTAAATGAAGATGGAAGAATCTCGTAGAAATTTTATCAAGAAAGCAGTAATCGGAACGACGGCCATGACTTTTGGCGGTATTTTACCTTCCTTTTCTGCCAAGAGCTATGGTAATATCATCGGTGCCAATGAGCGTCTGAATATTGCCATGATGGGGGTGAATGCCCGCGGTAAAGCTTTGGCGAATAATTTTGCCATGCAACCCAACTCGCAAATTACCTATATATGTGATGTCGATAAGCAGGCCATCGAGCGCTGTATGCCGGAGGTGATGAAACGTCAGAAACATCAGCCCAAAACAGAAGGCGATTTCCGCCGGGCATTGGAAGATAAAAATGTGGATGCCCTCGTAGTGGCCGTGCCTGATCACTGGCATGCACCAGCAGCGATATTAGCCTCACAGGCCGGCAAACATGTATACCTGGAAAAACCTTGTAGCCATAACCCGCATGAAGGCGAATTATTGATACAGGCCGTTAAAAAATATAAAAATGTCATCCAAATGGGGAACCAGCGTCGTTCCTGGCCGAATGTGGCGGCGGGGATCCGCGAGGTACATAACGGCGCCATTGGAAAAGCCTATTATGCCCGCACCTGGTATACCAATAACCGTGCGCCTATTGGCGTAGGTAAGGAAGTAGCCGTACCTGCCTGGTTAGATTTTGACCTATGGCAAGGGCCCGCACCACGCCGTGCTTATAAAGACAATATTTTGCACTACAATTGGCACTGGTTCTGGCATTGGGGAACTGGAGAAGCCTTGAATAATGGTACCCACTTTGTGGATTTAGCCCGTTGGGGATTGCAGGTAGAATACCCAAGCTTGGTGACATCAACAGGTGGCCGTTATGCCCACAAAGATGATTGGGAAACCCCAGACACCCAAATGATCAGCATGGAATTTGGAAAAGATGCCCTAATTACCTGGGAAGGCCGCAGCTGTAATGGCGCAAAAACAGATGGCGCCACGGTAGGGGTGATCTTCTATGGCGAAAAGGGATCCCTGCAAATTAACGGCGATAACTCCTATCGTATCTACGACCTGAACAGCAAAGTAATCAAGGAGGTAAAAGATACCCAAAAAGTAGAGACGTCCAGCTTAACCAATCCATCCCAAAACTTGGATGCTATCCATATCCAGAATTTCTTCTCGGCTATTAAAGATGGTTCCAGTTTAAATTCCGATATTATTGGCGGGCATCAGAGTACTTTGTTGGTGCAGCTTGGGAATATTGCCCAACGTACCGGCCAAAGTTTACAGATCGATCCGAAAAATGGTCGTATTGTAAACAACAAGGAAGCGATGAACAAATACTGGTCGCGCGAGTACCAAAAAGGTTGGGAACCGCGGGTATAGGAGCAGGCAGGAGGGGTCATTTCGCCTTTAGCAAAATAACTGTTATCTTTTTATCGGTTACCAAAAGACTTGCTAAAAGGTTTTAAAAATGTTTTTACAGTTAATAGATTTTACTGTATAAATAATTATATTGGCGCCCAATTGAAGCACAAGAGGATTATTATTTTGGTTGTATGAAAAAAAAGGAAAAAGAATTAGTTGGTGTAAAGGAAATTGCGCGTCGTGCAAATGTATCGTTGGCCACTGTAGACCGCGTATTGCACAACCGCACGGGCGTATCGCCGGTGACAAAGCAGAAGATCCTGGATATCATTAAGGAGTTGGATTATAAACCCAATATCCTGGCTCGGCGCCTCGCTTCTTCCAAAACCATGCACCTGATTACCCTGATTCCGGAGGTTTCTAAGGAAACCGATTACTGGGATGTTCCTTTGCAAGGCATTATACAGGCTGAAAATGAAATCAAGCTGTACAACGTGAAAGTATCCAAGTACTTTTATGATATGAACGACAAGCAGTCTTTCATTGCGCAAACGCGTGAAATATTAAAAGAAAAAGATATCGATGGTTTACTCTTGGCCCCGGCCTTTGTGGAGGAGGCGATTTCATTTACGGCAGAATGTGAACGCCGGAAGATTCCTTTTGTGTTCATCAACTCTGATATTCCGAAGCAAAAAAGCTTGAGCTATTTTGGTCCGAACCTCTTTCACAGTGGGCAAACGGCGGCACATTTAATCCATTACCTCTTAAAAAAGGAGGAGCAAATGCTGCTGTTGAACATCTCGAAAGATATTGATTCCGATCACCACATTTTGCGGAAACAGGAAGGTTTTATCAGTTATTTCGACAAGCTCGACCCTAGACCCATCCTCACCGAGAACTTGTATGATACTTCCTATGCTGCCGTGAAGAAGGCCTTGAAAAAGTGCTTCAAGGAGCATCCAGATCTTCGACTGATCTTTGTGACGAACTCCAGGGTGGCGCTCGTGGCTAAATTCTTGCAAGAAATTGAACGTACCGATATCCTTTTGATTGGCTATGACTTTTTGAACAATAACATAGGCTATCTAAATGCTGGAATTATCGATTTCTTAATCTGTGAGAAACCCCAGGAGCAAGCCTATCGAGGGATTAAAGCCTTATACCGCTATTTGATGTTCGAAGAAGAACAGGAAAAGGAGTATTATATGCCGATCGATATTATTCACCGCGAAAATCAACAGTTTTATAAAAACTAATAGTAGGTAACTGATTAAAGACGATAGCTTGCTATGCTCTTTAATCGGGCACCTGCACAATTAACATAACCTTAACCCTATTTAATTATCGCTGACTATGAATGTAAAGGAGCAGGTAGTTGGAAAACTGCAGGTTAACACGTACCAAAATCGGGGGGACCTTGGTACGCATGCAGCAACATTAGCCGCAGCGCAAATTATTGCCCTGCAAAAAGACCCCCAAAAAATAGTACGGATGATCTTTGCCTCCGCACCTTCACAGTCTGAATTTCTGGCTGGCTTGCAGGCAAACCCCATGATCGATTGGTCGCGTATTGAAGCCTTCCATATGGATGAATATGTAGGATTAGCCACTGAACATCCGCAGAGCTTCGGACGTTTCTTGCAGGACAACCTGTTTAGCGAGGTGCCTATCGGAAAAGTACATTTCATCAATGGCCAAGCAGAAGATGCGCAGGCGGAATGCGAGCGCTATGCGGCCTTGCTGAAAGAACAACCTATTGATTTAGTCTGTATGGGGATTGGAGAGAATACGCATATCGCCTTTAATGACCCACATGTCGCCGACTTTAACGATCCTTATTTGGCCAAGTTGGTCGACTTAGATGAAATGAGCCGGCAACAACAAGTGAACGACGGTTGCTTTCCGCAAATGAATGATGTGCCAACCCATGCCATTACCTTAACGGTGCCTGCACTCATGGCGGGCAACAGCTTGTATTGCATGGTGCCCGGCCCCACCAAAGCGCAGGCCGTGAAGACCACCTTGCAAGCCGAAGTTAATCCGCAGGTGCCATCCAGCATTTTAAGGACCCATCCGCAGGCCATCTTGTTCCTGGATCAGGAAAGTGCCGCGAACATAAACTAAAACCATGAAGAAGCTTTTTTTTGCCCTCGCCATTATGGCCATGACACAAGCCTGTACAAACCCGAAGCCCCAAAAATCCGGTAATCTGAAAATGATGATCCTCGATCCAGGGCATTTCCATGCCGCATTGATCCAAAAGAGCATGCTGCCCGGTGTAGACTCCACAGTCTATGTGTATGCACCGAAGGGAACGGAAGTAACCGCGCATGCCGCCTTAATTAATCAGTATAATACCCGACCTGAGCAGCCAACCGGCTGGAAGATGGAAGCCTATTATGATGCCGATTTTCTAGAACGCATGCTTGCCGAAAAACCTGGTGATATGGTGGTATTGGCAGGGAATAACAAAAAAAAGACCGAGTATATTGCCAAATCGGTAGCTGCCGACTTGCATGTATTGTCGGATAAGCCTATGGCCATCAATAAGGATGGTTTTAACCTGTTGGAAGAGGCCTTTAAAACGGCGGATAAGCAAGGGGTTATCCTATTCGATATCATGACCGAACGATACAATATCTATTCGATTCTGCAGAAAGAACTGATTCGGAATCAGGCGGTATTCGGTACGCTGCAAAAAGGCAGTCTGGCCGAACCGGCTATTATTAAAAATTCCGTGCATCATTTTTACAAGGAGGTGTCTGGAAAACCCTTGATTCGTCCGGCCTGGTACTATGATGTAGAACAGGAAGGGGAGGGCATCGTCGATGTGACCACCCATTCCATCGATTTGGTCCAATGGCAATGTTTCCCGGAAGCATTATTAGACTATAAAAAAGACGTGGAGGTGTTAAGTGCCAGTCGCTACCCGACGCGATTGACTTTAGCGCAGTTTCGCCAATCGACCGATGAAGGTTCCTTTCCCGGATTCTTACACAAAGATGTCCATCAAGATACCCTAGACGTCTATGCCAATGGCGAAATTAACTACAGCATAAAAGGCGTACATAGCAAGGTTTCGGTGCAATGGGCCTACCAAGCGGCCCCCGGTGCCGGCGATACGCATTTATCGCAGATGCGCGGTACCCGTGCTATTGTATCCATAAAGCAAGGGAAGGCCGAAGGGTTTAAGCCTACGCTGTATATTGAACCTGTAAACGCAAGCGGATTCAGCGAGCTGGAGGCGAAGGAAATTGCCGCCGGCTTTGCAGAAATTGAAAAGAATTATCCTGGCATTGCCTTGAAGAAAATCGCAAATGGCTATACGGTAGTAATTCCTGATGCCTTGCAAGAAGGCCATGAAGAGCATTTCGCCCATGTAGCCCATAAGTTTATGGACTATGTGAAAGCCGGAAAACTACCAGAATGGGAGAAAGCTTTTATGCTAACCAAATATTTTATTACGACGGAGGCTTTAGCCAAAGCTAAAACGGTGAAAGGGGAGCGTAGTAGCTAGTAATTTATTAGCATAATTTGGAGGAAATATTTTTTTTCATCAATTAAAATAACATCCATTAGCATATAAACATAAAGCATAATGCTTAGATAAAGAGTTTCTTAAAACATTGAAAATTAATGCTGTTGAACAGAACACAAATGTAAAATTGTTGAGCCTATAATACTATGTTTAAAGAAATAACTTACTTACGTAATTCTGACACTTTAAAAGACAGTGTCACCAAAGGTTGGGTTTCTTCAGGGTGTGTTGTTATCCATAAAATTTACTTTCATAATTGGTATTTTTCTTTATATTTAATTTTAAGTTTTTAGATGTGAAAGTACTATTATGCACAGGATATTTTTTAAGAGCAACACCATTAAAGAGGATGAATTAAATAAAACATTTGACTATAAAGATGTAATATATGCCTTCGAAAGATTAATCTACGAAAGTATTTATACTATAGATTACGAGAAGCAGTCATTCGAATACGTATCCGAAAACCCGCTATTTCTTTGCGGATATCTTGTTGATGAAGTTCGGGGGATGGGCATTGACTTCTATTTTAAAAATGTAGTACTAGATGATTTGGAATTGTTGATAAAGGTGAATAAGGTTGGATCTGATTTTTACGACAAGATACCGCTATCAGATAAAAAGCTGTATACAATTTCATGCGACTTTCATCTAAAAACGAACGATAACAAACGAATCCTGGTAAATCAAAAACTGACTCCCATGTTTTTGACAGATAAGGGCTCAATTTGGAAGGCACTCTGTATTGTTTCTTTATCCACCGCCAAGACCTCTGGAAATATTAAGATTTCGAAAAAAGGTTACAACCAAGAGCTTTATTTCGATTTAAAAGATGAAAGATGGAAATCAATTGACGGAATCAAGCTTTCGGAAAGGGAGAAGGAAATACTAAGACTTTCAATCAGAGGTTTTACCATTAACGATATTGGTAATGAAATTTTTGTTTCTCCCGAAACTGTAAAATTTCATCGGAAAAAGCTTTTTACGAAACTTGGTGTTTCAAGCATGCCAGAAGCAATTTTCTATGCAGCCAATAACAAACTAATTTAAATTTATTCTCCAAATGGCTTAGTGCATATTCTACAAATTTAATTTCATTAAATTCTTTATCTGGAGGTTAAATAGACTCTAAATCAACGCCACTTGGAGATATGAAGGCTACTATTCCCGCCCAGCCGATATAATAAGGGTGAAAGATATGAATATCTGAATTCTTACAAAGTTTGTCAAATAATAGTGGAACTTTGGAGACAAAGTCTAGTGCATTGATTGCGATCTTATGACCATGGGTATGAGATTCCAAGTTTTCAGGAGTAAAATAACATGCTGCAATCACGCTACCAATTCCGCAAGCCCCTATTAATAACGGTGTCTCATTAATGATCTTTAGCTGACTTTCTGATTAATAAATTCGATTTCTATTGTATCTTCTTTGCTGATATTGCATAATTGTCAAAGTTAAATCTTATTGGATTTAAATAACTAAACAAAAGTGTCGTAAACGATAGAGCTTTAATTTTGATAAGGGAACATTTCAACGTTTTTATTCCAACCCAGATTAACGTAATAGTCATAGTATGCAGATGAGTTATCTGGAGCGGATATCGCCATGCCAGAAAATGTTGATACTTCGTTACCAAGGAAAGAGGGTGTAGAATTTTTGTATATAATTACTTCTTCTAATATCTTTTTTACTTCCGCATGTTCATCAATTGAATAATTCTCTGCGATGAAATCGCCGAAATCATATAGCGGGACAGGGAAGCCTGGAGTAAAATCTAATCTCTGCACCTTATTTGTTTTATAATATTTATTAGCTCTTTTGCTATTTATTGACTTGACATAACGTGCAATCTTGTCAATCTTCACCATATCGGTTACAGAAACTGATGCTGATTTATTCAAGCCCTCCATTTTATCATAAACTTGAATGTATGTATCAGCGATTTTGCAAACATCTTCTTGGTTTTTTCCAGAAATAAAAGGTATGATCTGATCATATGGAAATCCATCTGAGAGAATATCTGTCGGTGATGCTACGATGTATTTAGCTTTGTTACGAAACTCATACAAGACTTCAATGCTTGCCATAGAGCATGCATCAAATATGATGTAATTGAAATACATAGGTAGCGCTTCCTTTAAATCTAAAATATCAATTTGTTTTCCTCTATCTTCTCCAAATGAAAATGGTTGGAATTGAGAATGATCAGATAGATTGGGCGCCCAGGACGTCCCATGCGACCATAGGATGAGATTGTAATAATCACTCTGAAACTCTGAACTTATATAATTAAGGACAGTTTTTATGTGTTCAGCATTTGATTTATCTTGCCAATCAAAGACTTTTATTGTATCACTTATTATGTTGTAAGCACTATTATCTGGCGATATTTTCAAAAGATAGCCATAACTATCATTATCTTTTATATAAGCTATTATTGTATTTTTAGGGTTACCTGATATTGCTACTCCCTTTTCTAAATCGTTTATTGTCTTCCTTGCTTCCATCCTTAGGTTATTATTTGCTTCCAGATAAACTATCGTTAAAGAACTTGATTCATTCAAAAGCGGATCCTCATTCTTTTTACAAGAAGATAGGAGACAAAAAGACAGAGATATGAAATAAAATAGACGAATATACATTTAGTTTTGATTATATGATTTCGTTCTGAAATGAGCATCGATTTCAATACTGTCTTTTAAATTTTCGTTATTGAATAGAAATCCTTTAATTTTTCCTTCAACAATTTTTACACCAGAAGAAGGATCCTTGTCCACTTTGAGTACTTCTAGGATAATTGGTGTTTTTTTATCGTGGGGTTCATAAGTTTTTTTTTCAACTGGAGAAGTTTCAACCTCTTGTGTCGCAACTTCACATGTAATTACTTTTAAATTTTGGTTAACATCCGATAGACCGGTCGCAGACGAATAAGTTTTATCATTTTCTGGAGTTTCAACTTCTACTTTCAAAGTTGTAGTCTCAATATTAGGTCTAAATAGTTCTGTTTTAAAAGTATGATGGAATACAAACTCATAGGTCGGATATTCTTGGATAGTCCGAATTGCCTTACCTTTTGCCCCATCATTTTTTATGTCATATCCATTTTTTCCAATTTTAGCAAAGAAAAAAGTGTCATCAATTGTAGGTGCAGTGATGTCTGGCTTATCGGAGCATTTGATCAATAGCAAAGCACCTAGTAAAAGTAGAATTGTGTTCTTCATGTTCTTTTTTTAAGTAAAGGTCTCCTATAAAAAACAAATAGGAGACATAAAGTAAATTAATAAATTGTTTTAGGCAATACTTGCATGGTCACTGCACCATTGCTAAGCATATACCCATATCTATAAAAGTAAGGTCCATCATTTATACTAACCATGCTACTGCTATTGGTTAGAATAGGATCTGAAAAATAAAGTGTTAAATTTCCAAGGTCGTCACTCGTCTTGGTTGTTGTAATCTTAGTAGTTTCTGATTTTTCTGTTGATTTGTTTGTCGTTGTTCCAAAACCTAAATCCAACTTTACTGCCTCACTCAATTGTATTCCTAGATCAATCTTAAAATTAGTGCTATTGGCATAAGTGTTTTTAGAACTAATGGTTTTTTCAATTACCTCAGCATCATCCCGCTCTTCAATGTGGAAATTCAAATTCATGGATTCGGACGCTATGTTCCACATTTCAATCTGGAATCCTTGACCATTGCGAGGGAAGAACCATTTCGATGCTATATCGTTTGTCGATGCTATCCAGTAAGTATGACGATCTCTATGAAACAAACCTCCACCTTTGATCTTATGTTGAATTTTTTTGAATTCGAATATCTCCGTTGGATGTACATCCATTATAAATTTCTGTGCAGAAGATATTTGATAATTATCTCTCTTACCTTTCGAAACGTAAATATTAAATTCAAAACGGCCATCCGTCCATAGAGCTCTACTGATTTCATCGTACGAAAGTGGATTTCTATCATCGCTTTTATGCTGATGATTATTCCTTAAGTATGGATCTCCTGCTTGATCAGAAATTCTATTAAGAACTGATGGGTTGATTTGTATCGCTTCAATATGTTCTCGAATATGTGGGTTCATTTTTTTGTTTTATGAATTAGAGCGAGACATACCATAATAAATGTAATCTCTTTGCCAATAGTCTGGATGGACCCCGAACTCAGACCATGCTCCTAAGGTCAATGTTCTATTCTCGGTTGAGTTACTTAGAGATTTCGTTTTAAGTTTTTTATCAAAGGCATCAGCGACAAATTCATATGCGCTTTTACTTGAAACACCTTTAACTTTAATATCATTTTTTAATTTTACTCGTTCATTATTCTTAATAACCAAACATGGAAATCCCGGTATTTCATTTTTATCCAAGGTGAACATTCTTTCTCCATTGCCATAAAAAACATGTGGGTCATTATTTTGATTTAGAGCTGTAACAACGATTTCTTTATCTGATGTATCCCAATGCTCCGCATTAAATTTGAAGAATGCAGTTAAATCAGGAACATAAATATTTAATAAGGGAAGTGCTTCTTCAATTTGGAGTAGAATCTCTTTATTTTCGCTGTACATATCTAAAATTTCACGGAATGTTTTCCCTTCGCTTACCATCTCATCTCTTACAAATGGGTAAAATACATCTTGATCATTGTCAAACTCATCAATAGCTGTCGATTTAATAAAATTTCGAAGCTCTGGTTCGTTGAATACAGCTTTAGAAAGAATTTTGGAGAATGCAGATCTTGCTGAATCTTTTGACAATCCTATTGATATGTTTCCAACCTCATCGGTTGGATCATTCGTGGCATCAAAATCTTTTTGACAAGAAGCTAACAATACTCCTAATAATAGAGTAGTTTTGATAACATTTTTCATGATTTTATTTAGATTAATTGTTTAAGATAATTTTGATTATGTAAATTCTTTTGTGTGCGTTAGATATGACATCGTTGTACGGTGACGATTCAATAATATGATCAATTAAAGTATTTTTGCTTTTATTTATCCGGAGGCTTTTCGCTTTTGAAATTTCATTGAAGACTTGTGGATTATATTTGTTTTTGTTACAACGCAAAATTATTTAGAAATCTAGATTAAGGCGTTATCTAAAAGTGTAGAACTCTACTACACAAAATTGTAATTTAAGTTTCCTCCAAAATAATGGTTACAAAGCGTGGCGTATATAATAAGAGGAAACATTAAAAGTCCCACATTATTGGTATGCATAGGGTAATAGTCACTGATCAGAAAAGTTTAATCTAACGATGCCAAATCTAAAATTGAGCAAGCTGTTATTTATCTAATCTTTTTTGTTTTTTATTAAGAAAGTGGACATACCAAACCTTATGGTTTTGTGAGGCCTCATCATATTTCATGAACTAGATTTTTCGCACAGATTAAAACCTTAAGTTCAAGTATGTTCTCCATTCTTCTCCCACAGCTCCTCATTATCTTTCTTATCTTGCGAATACCTTTGACCACATTTAGTTTTCTAAATTGTGCAAGGCTGCCAATGTCTTTGCCTTCCTACAAATTTCGCAAATATTTTTACCCCCCCCACCGTGACAGTACAGGTAAAAAGCATTCAGCAAGGTCTAACTACTAAATACTCCGTGCTAAATACTTTTCACTTCCCTTTCACTCCCCTTTCACACCCGTATCAAACCCCTTTCAAGTGGGCTTTGCAAGGGGACAGCAAAGCTGCAGCAATGGTTTTTAATAATCCCTTTTCTAGCCTTGGTTTATTCAACAATTACAGCTGGTTTAATTTTTGCTTGCAACTAGCCACACAATAAAAAGCTGCTATTTTTTTTAATTAGGCTTTTCATCTTTAGGGATAATCCATTATTTTAGAAATTCAAAACAGAACAGATGGCATCAGGAATATTCGCAGTACTCGACGATATCGCAGCATTAATGGACGACGTTGCTGTAGCAAGTAAGCTGGCAACACAAAAAACCGCAGGCATTTTAGGCGATGACCTCGCCGTAAATGCGGAGAAAGCCACCGGCTTTTTGGCCTCGCGAGAGCTTCCTGTGTTATGGGCCATTACCAAAGGTTCCTTTGTGAATAAGCTGATTATCGTGCCGATAGCCTTGATCTTAAATGCGATTTTTCCCATTGCGATTAAGTATATCCTGATTCTTGGTGGCGTCTACCTGGCTTATGAAGGGGTAGAGAAGATTATCCATTATATCTCGCATCGTAAGAAAAAGGGGCATGAGGTCATTCAGGAAGAGGTGAACCAAGGGGAAGTGGCCGAAAATGCAAAAATAAAATCGGCGATTACCACCGATTTCATCCTGTCGGTAGAGATTGTCATCATTGCCTTGGGTACGGTGTTGGATCAGGCATTAGCCATTCAGATCTTAACCGTTTCGGTGGTTGCTATTCTGGCAACGGTAGGGGTTTATGGCATCGTAGCTCTTATTGTACGCATGGATGATATGGGACATGGATTGATCAAGCGATCGAACGATAAAGGGCTTGCTGCGAAGTTTGGCCACCTCTTAGTGAAGTTGTTGCCCATTATTATCAAAGCCTTAGCCATCATCGGTACCATTGCCTTATTGATGGTTTCCGGGGGTATATTTGTCCATAATATCGATTATTTCCATCATTTCTTGCCACAGGTTCCTTCTTTGGTAAAAGAAATAGGTATCGCCTTACTTATTGGTGCCTTGGCTTTAGGCTTGGTAACGGTAGCCAAAGGCCTGTTTGGAAAAAAAACAGCAAAGCCCTGACCAATTGGCCAAGGCTTGCACGTTATTTAACTCTCTAATTGTTGTTTAAAGCTTTTTGTTTTCTACGTCCCACCACAGGCGTGTTCCACCATTGTCAGCGCCTCCCAGCATTTTAACGGCTTCGGCAACAGCACTGCTATTGCTATTGTATTCGCGTTCGGGGTAGGGCATCCGTCGGATTCCCGGGTTGGTAGGGATGGTTCCTCCGGAGTAATTGACCACCACCGGAAAGACCAATGGATAACCGGAGCGGCGGTATTCTGCCCAGGCTTCATCGCCATCCGGAAACATCGCTATCCATTTCTGGGTGACGATACGTTCCAGCTTGCGGTCTTTGCTATCGGCCTCCTCCCAACGGATGGTAATGGTACTCAATTGTGGCGATCCGGCAGGCACATCATTTTGTCCGGCCTTAATGGCTTTCGGATCTACATAAGGTTTTGCCTTGTTGCTCGCATTATTTTTATAAGCATCGACTTGCGCCGCCAGTCCATACATCTCGAAGGAGCGGCTAATGCCAGTTTCGTAGTTTGTCTTGGCGTCGCCGGCATTATTCCAACCGCGTAGGGCGGCTTCGGCTTTGAGGAACCAGCTTTCTGCGGCGACCATCAGCTGCATTTTATTTTGCTGGGGCAGAAGTTTGGAATAGTTGTCGTAGCGGCTTTTGGCGTCAATATCTATGCCTGCGCGAATGCCTTTATACTGGTCTTTAACCGCCGGGTCGGTGGCCTTAGCAAAGAGTTTAGGCAGGCGCGGGTCGTTAAATCCAGTGAGGAAGCTTTCCATATTGGCCGACATTCGGGTATCGCTCCAGGAGCTGCTGATGATATTTAAGGGGTGGTCGGTACTTAAGGTGATGAAGCAATTGTCGGCCGTTGCTTCCAATAAACCGCCATTTGCGGGGTCCAGTGATTTCTCGCCTTCGGTTTTTGCCATGGCGGCATTCTTGTAGGCGATGCGTAGGGCTAGGCGTAGACGTAAGGTATTGGCAAAGCGCAGCCAGCGATCGTAATTATTACTGCTATAGGCTAGGTCTGATTTTTTCATGGCGGCCGAAACCTCCTTGCCTTTGAGCTCTTTTAAAATCGTTGTGGCAGAATCCAGGTCCGTAAAGAAGAATTTATAGGCATCTTCCTGGGAGTCATAGCCAATCTGATCTTGCGCATCGGGTTGGTTGTATTTCGAGTAGATGATAGGCCCCACCTTATCGCTGGTGCGGTGCATGGCTGATACTTTCAATATTTTGGCGAAGGCGAAAATATCTTTTAGGTTTTCGTCGGCACGGCTGATTTGTTCTACGCGATAAATGGGGTTCATGGCGCGAATATAGCGGTCGACCCATTGGGCCGAATACCAGCCCGGCACTAAGGCGTAGGTTAAGTTGTTTGCATTACCAACGAAGGGCGCTTCGGCCGCCAGGTAACCGCCGTAGGCATCGCTGGCCAGGTTGATGGCCACTTGATACTCGCCCACGACTTCCGGGATAATGCTACGCTGGGTTTGCTGCAAGAAGGCGGCCACTAAGGCAAAATCGCCCATGGCTTCCTCGTCGGTTACTCCACCCGGATTGGTGTTGATATCCATAAAATCTTTGGTACAGCTGCTCGTCCACAACAGGCTGCTGAGTGCTAATCCGATCAATGCTTTGCTGACTATATGTTTTTTCATGTTCGATTCGTTGAGGGGTTAAAAGGATAATTTAAGGTTGACACCGAAGCTACGTGTTGCCGGTAGGGAAAAGGCATCATAGCCTTGGGCGCCCACACCGGTGGTGGTATTGAGCTCCGGATCGTAAGGGGCATCGTTGCGGAAGAAGAATAAATTACGGCCAGTTAAGGCGACAGATGCTGCATTTACGCCTTTCCATTTGATAGGTAGCTTATAGCTTAAAGCAATTTCGCGCATACGGATATTCGTTGCATTGTAGACTTGTCCTTCGATAATCCCGTCGCGGTTACCCACGGCAGAATAATAGGCTTGGGCCGGTAATAATCCTTCCCAAGGGGTACCATCGGTTTTTACCGCTGGGATATCCACACCGCCACGATCGCGTGCTGCTGCACTTTCCTCACTCACGCCGAAGGAATTTAAATAGCCATCAGTCACCGAGATGACCTGTCCACCGAAGCGAGCATCGATGCTGAAGCTTAAGCCGAAATCGCCGTAGTTGAAGCTGTTGTTCCAGCCTACGATTGCTTTGGGGTTGTTATTGCCCACGTAGCCTTCTTGTCCCACTTGCGGGCGGCCATTATCATCGACTACCATCACGCCATTTTCATCGCGTAAGAACTTACGTGCCCAAAAATCGCCGAATGAACCATTCAAACGCAGCACATTGAAGTTGCCGCCAATGCCATAGCGCTCTCCAAGATTGGGTGCTAAGGCTAAGATTTTATTCCGGTTGGCTGTGAAATTCACCCCAGTATTCCAGTTGAATTTTTCGCCTTTCAAGGCATCGACGCCTAAGGCAACTTCGATCCCTTTGTTCTGCACATTTCCGGCATTCAGGAATACGGTGGTGTAGATTTGGCCTACAGGCGCTTGATAAGCGAAGTATTGGTCTTTGGTGTTGGTTTTATAGAGGGCGACATCCAAGTTGATGCGGTCGTCCCAAAAGCGACCTTCATAGCCGACTTCAAAACTACGGCTGATTTCCGGGCGCAGGGGTAAACCCTGATAAGGGCCGGAAACATTGGCGTTCAAGATACCGGTGCCTAAGCTGTTGGTGGGGATGGTACTGTAGATGCCTACATCGTTCCCTACTTCAGCCATGGAAACGCGCAGTTTGGAATAAGTGATAAAGGCTGGCATTTTGATCATATCCGAGATCACGCCTGATAGACCGGCAGACCAGTAGAAATATCCTTTTTTCTCTTGCGGGGTATTGGCTAGGGTGGATGACCAATCGTTCCGCGCGGTTAGGTCTAAAAATAATTTATCCTTAAATCCTAAGTTAGTGGAAGCGAAAATGGATTGCAATTGGCGTCGACTGATGGACTCTACAAAGCTATTCATGGGCGCATCGCGGTAGATGTTGCTGAGGATAAATTTATTGGCTACGGCAAGTTTGCGTTGATCTAAACTCCAGCTATCCGATTTGGTATCGTTGATGGATGTACCGAGGGTAAAGTTTAAGTCCCAATCTTCGGCGAAGGTTTTATTCCCCATCACTAACATATCGGCGTAGAGGGCGGTACTTTCGGAAGCATCGCGCATATAACGGCCGTTGTCGGCCAAAACACCTTCGATGATATCGCCGGAAAGAACCCCCTGGGTGCCGGCATAGACGCGACGTTCCCATTTATCCCAACGTTTGTTAAGGGTTCCACGTGCACTTAGGGAAAGCCAATCGTTGATGCTGTAGCGCAATTGGGCTTGTCCTATGATATTATCGCGTGCCTGATCCATCGGGTTGCGGTGCAATACCCAATAGGGGTTTTGGGAGTGGTGGGTTCCGGTAAGGCCGGCATCGGCATTGATGTTCCACCAATCTTGGGAGCCCATGTTGCGGGTTGGAGAATGGTATTCGTAGGTTTTGTATTTATCGAAGTCTAAACCCCGCGGGAAGAGGTATACACCGGCAAGCTGATTGAACCATAGCCCTGAAGTAGGGCGGTTATGCACATCTTGCTTGGCATACATCAAGCTTCCATCAAAGTTCAATTTATTGTCGAAGAAATTGGTGGAATTCCGGAAGGTTAGGGAATGCTGTTTAAAGGTGTTGGTGGGTAAAATACCCGTGTTACTGGTATTTCCGTAGGAGAAATAGTTTTGCATTTTGTTGGTTCCGCCGCTCAAAGCTACGGTATTGATAAAGGTGGTTCCCGTTTCGAAGAATCCGCCAACAGGATCTTGAAAGCTGCCTTTTTCGCCCCAGCTCTCTTCGCTACCTTCGGCGGATTGTCCATAGCGGTACTGAAGCTTAGGTAGGTAAAAGGCCTGGTCGGCGGTGAAGCCGGAGGAGATGTCGATTTTTAGGTTTCCTTCTGCACCTTTTTTGGTGGTAATCATGATCGCACCATTGGCACCCTGGCTACCGTAAAGGGCGGAGGCAGAAGCGCCCTTCAGCACGTTGATGCTGGCAATATCGTCGGTATTCAGCGTACTAAGCACATCGCCGCGGTCGGCACCACTTCCAAATGGGCCTTCAGATCCGGATCCGCCGGTATTGGTAATTGGTAAGCCGTCGATGACAAAGAGGGGCTGATTGTTTCTATTTGATTTAAAGCCGCGCAGGACGATGTTGACCGAGCCTCCGATACCGGAATTACTGCGGTTGATCTGCACGCCGGATACTTTGCCCGTCAGGTTATTGATGGGGTTGGCATCCTTCACTTTGGTGAGCTCTTCGCCCTTGACCACCTGGGTGGAATAGGAGAGGCTCTTGGCTTTTCGTTGCACCCCCATGGCCGTTACCACCACATCGTCTATTTTGGCGGTTTGAGGCTGCAATTCCAGGCTGATATCGGTATCCGTGCTGCTCAACGTATGGCGTAGGCTGTTGTAGCCTACCACAGAAATGTTTAATTGCTTGGCATTCGCGGGGAGCTCGATGGTAAATTTACCGGTACTGTCGGTGGTAGTTGCTGTTTTGCTGGAAACCACGCGTATGGTTGCTCCGGCAATGGGTGTTTTTGATTGTTGGTCAACGATGGTTCCGCTGAGTTTTCGCTGTTGACCATAAGCAAGCTGTATGGCAAAAAGCCATAGGCATAGGTAGGTTAGTGTTTTGCGCATAATGTAAGTTCAATGATATATATGTTTAATGTAACAAGAATGATACAGTTGCTTACATAACGTGCAATCAATGATAATATTTTAAGATAAGTTTCGGAAAGTTGTTAGAAATAATTAATTATTAGATTGTTTTTAATATAAATATTTAAAATTCAAAGGGTTGAGAATATTAAATATTATAGATAAATTTTTATAATTATTAATTATTTAAATATAAAAACGTAAGCAGCCGGCATTCTAGTATGCCGGCTGCTTACGTTTTTATACCTGTTTTGGCAGGTCGTTTTTCTTGTTGGTTGGAATTAGCGAATCGGAACTAGGGTAAATACAATATCCTCATAATTATTCTTCTCGTAGAGTACGCCGATTTTATGCTTTCCAATTTTTACGATGTCGGAATAGGCGGCATAGGCTCCGGAATATCCGGCCGGTGCTTTGGCTATCTGCTGCTGAAAATACCAGGTTTTCCCCTGATCTTTGGATAGTTTTAAGGTTAAATTATCGCGATTGTCGGCATCTGCGGCATTGATATGCGCCAGGATAAAATTCTTACCTTTCTTCCAAGATAGTACCGCGCCTTGGTTAACCGGATCGGGTAAATTGGGGTCGGATAGCGTTTCTTTCCAGCTTTGGCCGCCATCGTTAGAGCGGCTGATGATTCTGGTTTTCGGCGTCATGGCCTGGTTTCTGGAACTCATATAGACGGCATTATCGCCAATCTGCGCTGCCGTGGATTCATTGGTACCTGCAAATGGAATATTATCACTTAGCTGAAAGGTCTTGCCATGATCGTCGCTGTAAAAGGCATGGGCCTGCCAATCTTTGCCATTCCGATCGGGTGCTCCGGCACTGTGATTGGCCGCGATGTAGAGTCGGCCCTTGTTTGGCCCGCTAATAAATTGAAAGGCATGGCCTGGGGTATTGGCGTAGGTGCGCCAGTCTTCGGTAAACTGGTAGGCTGGGTTGATGTCAGGCTGGTTCGGTCGGTGTACCATAGCGGTAATATTCTGTGGTTCCGACCAGCTTGTACCTGCATCCGTCGAGCTGATGTACCATACTTCCCGTAGCCCTTTGCCCTTCCGCACTTCGCCCTCATGGTTGTTTCCGGTATTGTAGAACAGGAAGATTCTTCCCTGTGGGTATTGCGGATCGAGCAGATCGACCACAGGCGCAGGATTGCCAGCTTGTAGTTTTTCGTAATCGACGGCTTTCTGCAAAGGCCCCCAGGTTTTTCCTTCGTCCTTACTGATTTTGAATACAATATCGACATTGCCGTAGTCACCGGCATGGTCAACCCGGCCTTCCGCAATGGCCATCAAATGGCCAGCTTTGGTTTGGATGATTGCCGGAATGCGGTAACTGGCATAGCCATCGGCCCCAGACCTGAATACGGTCGCTTCTTGAGCAAAGCCCAAAAGAAGGCTGGAGGAGGTAAGGAGGGTAAGAAATAGTTTTTTCATAGCTGTTGGAAAGTTAAGGAAAATTTAATAAATGTCCCTTTATTGAACTTAGCTCCGATAGAACAGGAGGGAAGAGTTGCAGAAATTTTATAGGTTCATTTTTATTATATAAAAATGAATAGAGAATTTGTTTGCCTAATAATTACAGGGATTATATTTTTTAATATTTTGTAAATAGTTGAATATTAGAATGTTGAAATTGTTTAAGGTTGCTTTTTTCAGCTAAGTACTAGTTCGAATTTTTGTTTTTTAGCTTCTTGTGTCTAATATTGGTTTTATAATACCAAATACAATTTTATACTATAAAATTGACTAACCAAGTAAACTAATAAACTATGAGAATCAAAATTTTGCTCAGTTTCAGCTTATTACTGTATGCATTTTTTACGTTTGGTGGTTCCTCAAATGATCAAGAAAGAGTATCAGGAAAAGTTGTCAATGACCAGGGGAAAGGAATTCCCGGGGTAAGTATTACCAATAACCGTAGCAAAGCAAGTACTTCGACGGATACGGATGGTGCCTTTGTTATCGCCGCTAATATTGGGGATGTGCTTGTTTTCAGCTCTGTTGGCTTCATAACTAAAGATATGCCGGTTCAAGGTGCTACGATGGAAGTAACCATGAACAGTAGCGATGAATCAATCGATGAAATTGTAGTTGTAGGCTATGGAACCATGAAAAAGAAAGATGTAACGGGGGCAATTGCATCTGTAAGTGGTGAAAAAATGGCTGAATATGTAGTGCCTAATCCGATTCAAGGCTTACAAGGTCGAGTTGCGGGGGTTTCCATTACCAATAATACGGGTTCCCCAAATGGGAATTTTACCGTTCGTATCCGTGGCAGTAACTCGATCCGTGGAGGAAATGATCCTTTGTATATCGTCGATGGAATTCCAAGTAATCCTTCTTCTGTAAATAGTTTGGATATTGAATCTGTGGAAGTATTGAAAGATGCTTCTGCGACAGCTATCTATGGTTCCAGAGCCTCGAATGGGGTTGTGTTGATTACCACAAAGCGTGGTAAATCAGGAACTCCAACCATAACCTACGATGGTAATTATGGAACGCAGTCTCAGATCAAAAAACTGGATTTAATGAACGCTGAAGAGTACATGCGCTTTTATAATATTCAGCAGCTAAACGATAATGGAAAGGTCTACTTTACTGATGAACAGATTCGGACTGCTGGCACAGGTACCGACTGGCAATCCCTAGTATATACAGATGCGCCCATTCAGAATCATAACCTTTCCATTGCGGGAGGATCTGAAAAAATTAAAGTCCTGATTAGTGGTTCATTAATGAATAGGGATGGCATTATTAAGAATAGTAAATATGATAAATATAATTTACGATCTAATCTAGACTATAACTTCAGCGATAAGTTTTCTGCGCATTTGAACATGGCCTATGCTAAAACTGGAACCGATGCTCAAAATAGTTCGGGCGGAAATCGCGGAGGTTCCTTGATAGGTGGATCAATTGCAGCGCCTCCTACCTTAGGGCCATTTAATGATGATGGATCTTACAGAAACTTACAATTGGCCTATCCTTTTATGTCCAATGCGCTTTACAATCCTATTAATTTAATCAACGAAATATCAAACATCACGCGGGCAAATTTGGTGAATAATAATGCCATGTTGGTTTATAAAATTATTCCCGGCCTTTCCATTCGTTCCTCTTTAGGAATTGAAGCTTTAGATTATCGTGTTGATGCCTATACGTCCTCCAAATACTTATATGGAGCCTCTTCCGGAGCAGTAACTAATCAAAATGATTTTTCCCTATTGAATGAGAATATCCTGAATTATAACACGGAGTTTGCAGGGCAACATGCGCTAGATATTACCGCTGGATTTACCTATCAGAATAGTAAATCGAAGAGTAGTGGTTTGAGTGGTACGGGATTTCTAAGTGATGTACCTGGAACCGATCAAATCTCGGGTGCAACTTTATTTGGTACACCATCCACCGGGTTTACAGAATGGACCTTGATGTCTTATTTAGGACGTGTTAATTACTCCTATAAAAGTAAATACCTGGCAACCCTAAGCGGACGTGCTGATGGCTCTTCTCGTTATAGTAAGGGTGAAAAATGGGGCTTTTTCCCATCATTGGCTCTTGCCTGGCGCTTATCGGAAGAAGAGTTTATGAAATCGGCTTCCTGGATTAATGATATGAAAATTAGAGCTGGCTATGGAAAAACAGGATCCACCGCAATTAGTCCTTACGCAACTTTAAATATGTTAAACCAAGGGAAAACACCTATAAATGGTGACATGGGGACTTTTTATGCAGCGAGTTCAACATTACCATCTAACTTGAAGTGGGAAACAACAGCACAATATAATGTGGGATTAGATGCTGCCCTTTTCAACAATAGAATCCGATTAACAGCTGATTATTATCAAAAAGAAACTACTGACTTATTGAATTCTATGGTATTGCCTCCTTCTTCAGGCTACAGTACAACAATAAAAAACATCGGTAAGATGGAAAATCGCGGGTTTGAGCTGTTATTGGAAGGTCAAGTGTATCGACGAGAGAACTTTGATTGGGCATTGAGTGGCAATATTTCCTTCAATAGGAATAAAGTAACGGCCTTAAACGATGGTAAAGATGTGTATGGCGGGGTGTTCGGCTTAGCCTATATTGATGATTATATCCATTTAATTCGCGAGGGACAGCCAATGGGTGTGTTTTATACCTATCAAGAAGAAGGGTATACCGACGATGGTAATATTAAATATCTGGATGTTAATAAAGATGGTATCCTGAATATTGAAGATAAAACCATTCTTGGTAATCCGCATCCTAAATTTCTATATGGTTTTAATTCCGATTTAACTTATTATGGTGTCAGTCTAAACCTCTTTTTCCAAGGTAGTTATGGTAATGATTTATTTAATATAGGTGAAACTGCCAATCTAGATCAAGGAATGGGCCTCAACCTTAGACGAGCAGTCTTGGATAGTCATTGGTCTGCTGATCAAACTGCGGAGCAGAATGCGGCAGCAGCTTATCCCAAAATTACCCGCCAATTGAAATTGCAATATTCGGATAGGTACATTGAAGACGGTTCTTACTTACGTCTGAAAAATATAGCCTTAGGTTATGATCTTCCATTAAAGAAGTGGGGAGTAACATGGTGTAATCAATTGAAGGTTTACGTCAGTGCTCAAAATATCCTAACCTTTACGAAATACTCAGGATTAGATCCTGAAGTAAATTCTAGGGGCGGCAATGTAGATATAGGCGTTGATTATTTAACCTATCCAAACGTAAAAACCATATCGTTCGGCGCTAAAGTTCAATTTTAAAAACCTAAAGACAATGAAAAAGAATATGCTATATCTTGCGGGCTTAGGTCTATTTATGTGCCTGAACTCCGCCTGCAGTAAGTGGTTGGATGAGCATCCGAAAGCTGTTGCTGCAGAAACATTCTACAATACTCCAGAAGAAGCTGCCACCGCGGTTCTTGCCCCATTAAATAAATTTAGACCGGGATTTGCAATGTCCTTCCCCGGACTGATGGAGTGCTTTACAGATTATCAATATGGGCGAGGATCTTGGACAAGCAATAGTGACTATAAAGGATTAGATCCGACGAATATAACCCGATCGAATGGTATTTGGTCAAGTTTATATGGTGCTATACGCGATTGTAATATTGCCATTCAACAGTTACCAGAAGCTTCTGCGATGACAGATATACAGAAAAATGCTTATATCGGCGAGCTTCGTTTTCTGCGCGCTTTTGCTTATTTCCACCTTGTTCGTCTATGGGGTGATGTGCCACTGCGTAATGAAAACAATATGCTGGAGTGGGACTTAGCCAAAACTGCTAAAGCAGATGTTTATAAATTTATTATTGATGACTTAACCTTTGCTATGGCTAATGCTCCGGACAAGTCGCGCTTAATTGGTACCCCCAACAAACTTTCCTCAAAAAGCCTATTAGCGCAGGTCTATATGCAATTAGCACAGTATCCGAATGCCTTGCCTTTGTTGAAAGATGTTATTGAAAGTAATCAATACAGTTTAGTTCGGGTCGCTACTTTCCGGGAATTCGAGAAAATATTTGGCCCGACAGTCATTACAAGTAGCGAGGAAATTTTTTATTTTAAGGAAACGGGATTAGCAGGTTGGGAGTATGTGATGTTCTGTTCGCATCCGAATGCGAAGATTGAGGGAAAGAAAATGCACGGCGCAGGCGGATATTATGGCATCTATACACGTAAAGATAATCCGGTGTTTGCAGCTTGGGACGATCAAGATCTTCGCAAATCCTATAACACCTTAAAGCAAGATTTAGGCTTACAATTTGAAACCTATATACCTGCAAAATTTTATGATCCAAACGCACCGAATGCTGGTGGAGCGAGCAATTCATTTCCATTAATTCGATATGCAGATATCCTATTATTATATGCTGAGGCCTCCAATGAGGTGAACGGACCGAACCAAGATGCTCTGGATAAACTTAATATGATACACCGTAGAGCTTACGGATTAGATCCTGCTGCTGTTGCTGCCTCCGATTATAAACTGGCCGATTACAATAGCAAAGAGAAGTTCTTGAATTTAATTTCCAAGGAACTGACCTATGAAAACTGGAATGAAGGCAAACGATGGTTGTTTCTATTGCGTAGAAACTTAGCCAAAAAAGTAATTAAAGAAGTAAAAGGAATCGATGTCATGGATAAGCATTTACTTTTTCCAATTCCTGAAACCGAGTTTAGTTATAATAAAGCATTGGATCCGAGCAAAGATCAAAACCCTGGATATTAAACCCATTTAACCCATAATAGCAATGAATTTTAAATTAGGAATTAGTTTTATAAGTCTAAGTTTTATGGCTTGCCAATTATTTGCACAGGATAATAAACAGGTTATGAGTGCTGCCTATAATGCCATTTGGAATGAACAAGTGCAGGAGCAAATAGATGATAGGATTGAAAAGTTCAGAAAAGTTGATGCGTCAATCCGCTTTTCCGATATCAAAAAGAATTCCACTGTAAAAGTGGAACAGTTAAAACATGATTTCATTTTCGGCAGCAATATCTTTTTATTCGATCAATACAAAACAGATAGTCAGAACACGGCTTATAAAAACTTATTTCTGAATTTGTTTAATGCGGCAACCATTCCTTTTTATTGGAAGACCTTAGAACCAGAAAAGGGAAAACCAAGATTTACCAAAGATAGCGCTCCAATTTATCGCAGGCCAGCAACCGATCCGGTAGTTGAGTTTTGCGAAGCGAACAATATCGACATGAATGGCCATACCATCATATATGGAATGCGCCGCTGGGCCCAGCCGACCTGGATGCCTGAGGATCGTAAAATAATGGAGCAGGAATTCGAACAACATATCAAAACGCTGGCGCAACGCTATCAAGGTAGAATTCAACGTTGGGATATTGTTAATGAGTCTATCGATCAAGCTAATCGCGGATTGATGCCCGATGATTACACTTATAAATGCTACCAATGGGCGAAGGCCTATTTTCCGCCCTCTGTATTATTCAATATGAATGATTGCGATTTGAGTTGGAGTGCGCAACAACTGCGGCGCTATGTAGAAATCATCCGCAATCTTAAAGATCGACAAGCCAAGGTAGATGTCACAGGCATTCAAAGCCATATTTTTAATCCGCAGGGCGCTAAAGCCATTGCTGAAGGGGCTCCCAACCTTACGCCAGATCTTATAAGTTCGAAGCTAAGTATATTAGATTCTGCTGAACTTCCCATTCATATTAGTGAGGTCACTATTTCGGCACCCGATGCTAGTGCCCAAGGGGCTGCTATTCAGGCGCAAATTGCGCGAAACCTATATCGTCTTTGGTTTAGTCATCCTTCTATTATGGGCATAACCTGGTGGAATGCCGTTGACGGTGGTGCAGCGGAAGGGGAACCCTCGTTATCCGGCATATTGGATGAAAACCTAGCACAGAAACCTGTTTATCATGTTTTGCGTCATTTAATCCATCAAGAATGGTCAACCCAGATACAGCAGAAAATTAATGCAGATAGTAGCCTAGCCTTTCGGGGGTTTAAAGGAACGTATAAAATAAGCTGGACCGACAAAAAGGGCAAAAAGCAAGAAAAGCAAGTAACCTTAGGCAATCAAGCCAATGCAATAAACCTTTAACGAAAAACAACTAACTAATGAAAGAAAAAAACAACCTACCCAAGCGGCTATTACAAATAGCTTTAATGATTGCTTTGTGCAATAGCACGAGCCCAACCATGGCGCAGGAAACTACCTATCAGGATGCGAAGAGTGTGATGAAAGAAGGCTATTGGAAGCTTTGGAATGAAGATGTGCAAAAGAAGATTGATGCCGATATTGATAAATATAGAAAAGCCAATGCCGAGGTCCGTATTACCAACGTGACCCCGGGTACTCAAGTGCATGTGGAGCAAATCTCTCACGACTTTGTCTTTGGTGCCCATATATTTAACTATGATCAACTAGGAACTGAAGAACGCAATAAGCGCTATAAAAAACTATTTGGAGAGTTCTTTAATTCAGCAACGGTAGCCTTTTATTGGAAAAAGTTTGAAATGGAACACAACCGTCCTCGTTTTAAACAAGAGTATTGGGATACAGAAGAATTTTGGAATAACGTAGAGAATCCTAAAAGCCAACCACACTGGCGTAGACCTGCTCCAGAAGCTATTCTTGATTATTTAGATCAGGTAGGCATCCGTATTCATGGCCACCCAATTATATGGGGAACAAGAAGATGGCATCACCCGGAATGGCTCATGGCATTAGCCCCGGAAAATGAACAAGCCATATTAAAAAGTTGGTTCCCTGATCCTCATAATAACCTCGACCGGGAAGGTGGAAGTGAGGAATATAACAAACTTACGGTAGATCAAATCGCACAAAAAGTACCGGTATTTACCAGTATCCTGGAAAAGGAATTTGAACAACGGGTCATAGATATGGCGAAATACTACGGCAACCGAATTCCAAGCTGGGATGTAGTGAATGAAAGTGCAACGGACTATGCGAATGGAAAAATGCTCAAAGGAAAACGCATTACCAAAAGTCACTATGGCATTATGCCCGGAGATTATACCTTCAATGCTTTTAAAACAGCGAAAGCACATTTCCCGAAGGAGGTATTGTTGAATATCAACGATTATAAAAACGATAAATCCTATGCAGATCAGGCCAAAGACTTGATGGGTCGGGGAATGAAAATCGATATTTTAGGGTCTCAAATGCACTTGTTTAATCCGAAGCAATGTTTAGATATTGCGGAAGGACAGGATATTGAAAGCCCAACCAAGGTGATTGAACGCATGAAAGTGTTAAGTGCCGCAAATCTACCGATTCACTTAAGCGAAATTACAATTACAGCGCCAAATGATGATGAATTGGGCCGTAAGATTCAAGCGGTGGTGGCGCGTAACTTATATCGCTTGTGGTTCAGCACTGAAAAGATGATGGGCATTACCTGGTGGAATGTTGTCGATGACTGTGGTGCACCTGGCGAGCCAACCACCTCGGGCTTATTCACGAGAAATATGGAGCCTAAACCTGCCTATTTTGCACTAAATGATCTGATTCATGGCGAATGGAAAACAACGTTAAACGCAGCTGTTCAACAGGATAAAATCAAATTCCGTGGTTTTAAAGGGAAATACCGGTTAACCTGGAAAGATAAAGACGGAAACGCCATGGAAAAAATTGTAGAACTAAAAAACGACCTAAGCATCTAAATGAAAACATCTTCGTCCAGCCAATCTGGCGGTATCGCGTTTAAATGGGAACTGATTTTCCTGTTATGGGTTGCCTATTTTTTAAATCAAGGCGATCGGCAGATTTTCAATGTAGTTATTCCTTTAATTAAGGATGACCTGCAAATAAATGATATACAGATTGGTTGGGTGGCCAGTATTTTCACCCTTGTTTATGGCCTATTGGTGCCCATCGCAGGTTTGCTTAGCGATAAAATGAATAAGGGAAAGATCATCTTTTTAAGTTTGATGATCTTTAGTATTGGAACTTTGCTTACCGGAATTGGAAATGGCGTATTTGCCTTAGTCTTATTCCGTAGTATTGCTACAGGAGGTGGGGAAGCCTTTTATTACCCGGCAGCAAATTCTTTAATAGCGAGGTTTCACCATGAAACGCGTGCAACGGCCATGGCTATTCACCAAACGAGTTTATATGCTGGTATCATCCTTAGCGGCTTTATTGCTGGTTACATCGGTGAAAACTATGGCTGGCGGATGGCTTTCTATGTCTTTGGTATCATCGGTATCCTGTGGGCCTTTATCATCTTATTCAGACTGAAAAAGCGCGCCGGAACGGAGGAAGCTATTCCTACAGAAAACCACGAGCAAAATGCATGGGAGGTCTTAAAGATTGTAGCCAGTAAAAATACTGCTATTCTATTAAGTGTCGCCTTTGGCTTTATGTGTTTCGTGAATATTGGATACCTCACTTGGATTCCGACCTACCTTCATGAAAACTACCAACTTTCCTTAGCATCTTCAGGCCTCAACTCCACCCTCTATCATTTTATAGGTGCATTTTTTGGGGTCTTGCTAGGCGCTAAAATAGCCGATAAATATTCCTTTAGGCGCATCACAGTTCGATTGGAAATACAAGTTTTAGGTTTGCTGATTGGTGCGCCTTTCATTTATCTTATCGGTCAAAGCAATTCCTTACCTTTAACTTACCTTTACATGTTGCTTTTCGGTTTTTTTAGAGGGGTTTATGATTCAAACCTATTTGCCGCCCTCTTTGATGTCATAGAAATAAAATATCGTGCTGCTTCTACCGGCTTTATGCTATCCTTCGGTTTTGTTGTAGGCGCATTCGCACCGGTATTGTTAGGCTATATAAAAATGAATATGAGTATGAGCGTTGGCATTACCCTGCTTGCCTTCTGTTATGTTTTAGGGGCCATTGCAATTTATGTCGCATCCAAAATGTTTTTCAAAAAAGAATATATCTCACAATAAAGACATTCTTATGATACAGGTCATTCATAGAGCGGTTGATATTATTGAATATATCGCTACAGATGTGCATAAAGCACATAGTTTGAGCGAAATCGCAGAGCATTTAAAACTTAATCAAGCTACCTGCGCAAATATCATTAAAACCTTAGTCGAGCGGAATTTTATCGAACAAATGGGCTATAAAAAAGGCTACAAATTAGGGTACATGATATATCGCCTTGGCAACATTGGCTCTTTTGAAGAGCAGCTCATCAAAGTGAGTACAGACCCGATGGAGCATTTACGTAGCAAACTTAATGAAACCTGTTTGTTAGCTATTTTAAGAAAACAAAATCGGGTTACCATCCATCAAGTTAATGCAGAGCGCGATTTGATGGTTCGATCTTCCATCGAAAAAGTAGCCTACAATAGTGCTTCAGGGCGTTATTTGCTTGCCTATCTAGGGGATGCTGAACTGGAAGATTTTATCGCAAAATATGGATTGCCCAGCGTGGATGAATGGCCGGAGGCCACCAATGAAACGCGCTTTTGGGAACAGATTAAACGGATTAGAAATGATGGTTATTCCAAGCAGGTTACACCAACACATATCATTGGTTTCGCCTACGGAATTCAAAAAGAAGGTAAAGTAATCGCTTCCTTAAGTGTTTATCTTCCCTTATCAAGGCTCAAAGAACATGGGGAAAAGGAAATTATTTCATCAACCATCAAAACAGCACAAGAAATAGAAAAATTAATCTAAACATTTATATGAAGATCATTGATTTAAGAGTGAGATGTGTAGCCATTCCATTGAAGGCTCAATTAAGACATAATACAGGCGTACATCCTGGTTATTTCCTGCGAACCATTCTAGAATTGATTACGGATGAAGGGATTGTGGGTTTAGGCGAAGTTGGAGGTGGAGACCAACGTGCAGCCCTGACTAAATTAAAACCCCGCATTGTGGGTTTAGATCCCTTTCATTTAGAAACCATTAAAATGAAAGTACTTCGCAGTATTTATTATATGTCGAATGCGCGTTTATATGCGGCGATAGAAATGGCATGCCTGGATATTCAAGGTAAGGTATTGGGACGTCCAATGAGTGATTTATTAGGCGGGCGCTTGCGTGAGGAAATCCCTTTTATTGGCTATTTATTTTGGCGATATGACAGGGAAGATGGTAAGCATGATGAGCGTGCGGAGGATTTGGCCGATTACTGTGTGCAATTGCATGAGGAGTTAGGCGTTAATGCCATGAAATTGAAAGCAGGGGTGATGGATCCGATGGAAGAAGCCAGAGTGCTGGAGCTTTGTCGCAAACAGCTAGGTAATGATTTCGGACTACGTATTGACCCTAATGGCGTTTGGTCTGTGCAAACTGCCGTTAAAGTAGGTAAAAGGTTGGAAGACTTGGGGATTGAATATTTTGAAGACCCTTCATGGGGATTGGAAGGCAATGCTGCGGTACGCAAGCAAGTACGCATTCCCATTGCCACAAATATGTATCCCAATAAATTTGATGACCTCGGTCCGGCCATTCGCTTAGGGGCAGTAGATATTATCCTCACCGATATCCATTATTGGGAGGGGCCAAAAGGGGTTAAAGATCTATGCGCTGTTTGTAACACCTTTAACCTGGGCATTGCCATGCATAGCGGCGCCGAATTTGGAATTGAATTAGCCGCCATGCTACATACGGCTTCTACCATTCCAACCATGAACTATGCGGGTGATGCGCATTACCACTATTTAACGGACGACATTATTCAAGAGGGTCTATTTCAATATAAAGACGGAAAATTGAAAGTGCCTGATGGCCCTGGTTTAGGCGTTAATCTGGATGAGGAAAAAATGGAAAAATATGAACGCTTATATGAAGAGAAAGGCGATTACTATGCTCGTTTCCATGCAGATGCCTATAAGCCAGATTGGTTTCCAATAGTAGGGGGCATTTAATTCAAATAACATGGAAAATTCAGTACATAATTTGAAGAGAGCATTCATCACGGGTTCCTGCGAAGGGATTGGATTTGCCATGGCCAGCAGCTTATTTGCGGCGGGCTATCAGGTGATATTACACGACAAGCAAGATGAGGATAAATGTTTAAAGGCCCTGACCCACTTTGGGATAGAGCCGAAGAAAAATGTCAACTATTTCTTGGCCGATTTTCAATCCCCAGAAGCCGTAGCTGGGCTCTGCGAAAAGTTACCGATTATCGATGTCTTAATTTTAAATGCATCTACCCAAATTCGAAAAGATTTCTTAACGATCAACTTCGAGGAATTCAAAGAACAGGTGTTTACCAATTATTGGTCTAGCATTGCATTGATTCAACAGGTGCTACCAGCCATGCAACAAAATAAATGGGGAAGGATTATCACATTAGGCAGTGTGCAGGAAAAGAAGCCTCATCCGCAAATGGCCATCTACGCGGGCACCAAATCCGCCATCGCTAATTTGGTTATCAACCTTGCTGCTCAATATGCCAAAGACGGTATCACAATTAATAATGTTTCGCCGGGTGTTTATGAAACCGCAAGAAATATAGAAGCCCTCTCGAATGCTGATTATGCAAAAGCCATCCTGAAAAAAATACCGACAGGATCTTTTGGTAACCCCGCAGATATCGCCGCATTGGTAACCTTATTGGTTTCCCAACAAGGACAATACATAACAGGCCAAACCATCTATTGCGATGGAGGCATGAGTTTATAAACATTCAAACACTTTATACATCAATATTTATGGAAAAGATAGATTATCCTTTAAGAAAATTCGAAGTAAATTATGACGCTTCAGCAATCAACGATCGATTTAAAAAACTTTATACAGGTTTAGTATATGACGCCATGGAAAGCATGGGCTTGAAAGGTAGGGCCATGAACAGTGGGGTATATCCTTTGGTGCATACCATGAAAGTTGCAGGCCATGCCTTTACCATGCATGGCAAGGCAACGCCAAACCGCGATGCTTACACCCATAATATCCGATTGGGATTGATGAAAAGCATGACCGATGGTTGTGTACAAATTCGGGATACCCAAGGCGATGTGACCTGTGGTCAGTTTGGTGAAATCAGTGCAACTGCGGCTGCTGCTGCCGGTTGTGTGGGTGCCGTAATCGATGGCTCTACCCGCGATTCGAATATCTTAATCGATATGGATTTCCCAACATTTTGCCGGTTCCGAAACCCTGTAGAAGCCTATGGCCGATTTATGATTGTCGATTATCAGATTCCCATTTTTGTAAAAGGTATCGATGGTACCATCGTGGTGAACCCTGGCGATTATGTTTTTGGAGATAACGATGGGGTTGTCATAGTGCCATATGAAAAAACGATAGAAGTGCTTCAACTTGCAGAAGAGTGGTGTGCTTCGGAGGCCAGAAGCCGACAAGCCATGGCCGATGGCCGAGATCCTTTCGATGTTTACGAAGAGTACGGCAGATTTTAATAAGCATTAACAATAAAAAGCGAGAGGCTACCTTTTTGGGATAGCCTCTCGCTTTTTATCAGCATTAAAAGAAGGCCTTCATATCAAGCATTGAACTAGGCCTTTAAACACTTTTTTATGAAGCCTTTTATTCCCTAAATATAGTCCTTTGCAATAAGGGAGGAAAGGGGTTTGAAAGGGGAGTGAATTGGGTGTGAAAGGGGACTAAGAAAAAGAAGGTTCCGTTTTGATTGGAGCCTTTCCTTTACAGCCTCCACAATTTTTCCTCATATTCTCCGCAGAAAACCTACATTTGTTCAACACTATTTTTAGACTATCATTTTTTTCAAATCCTATGATCAAATTACTTCGGTTTTTTAACCTCCATTATGGTGAAGATTCGCGCGAGAATGTGTTAGAGAATGTAGTTTCCAATATATCTTTCCGCGGGGCCAACCTATGGATTTTAGCTTGTGCCATTGTTATTGCTTCGGTGGGATTAAATGTCAACTCTACCGCTGTCATTATTGGTGCGATGCTAATTTCTCCCCTAATGGGTCCGATTGTGGGAGCCGGATTTGCCTTAGGAACCTACGACTTCGATTTGTTGAAAAAGTCCGGAAAGAACCTGGCTATCGCTACGGTAGTTAGCCTATTTGTTTCCTTTTTATACTTTTTGTTAAGCCCGTTTAAGGAGGCGCAATCTGAATTATTAGCGCGTACGGCGCCCAATATCTACGATGTGCTCATTGCCTTTTTCGGTGGATTGGTAGGGGTTATCGCCATTACGCGTAAGGAGAAAGGAAATCCGATTCCGGGGGTCGCTATTGCGACGGCCTTAATGCCGCCACTTTGTACAGCGGGATACGGCTTGGCCATCGGCAATCTTTCTTACTTCTCTGGCGCGATTTACCTCTATACCATCAATTGCTTTTTCATCTGTATTTCCACTTTTTTCATTGTGAAGCTGTTGAAATATCCGAAGGTGAAGTTTGTAGACGAGGTGCGCGAGCAACGTATAACGCGTACCATCTCCATCCTTATTCTGATTATGCTGGTACCTAGCTTTTATTTAGCCTATAGCTTATTGCAGGAAAAGAAGTTTATGCAGAATGTATCGAGCTTTATTCAACAGGAATTTAGCGATAAGGGCTATACGGTGATTTACGAGAAGACGAACTTTAATAGCCGCGAGAAGAAAATTGAATTGGCCTTTTTAAGCAAGCGCTTTTCGAAAACTGAAGTGCAAGATATCAATAGCCGGCTTGGCAATTATGGCTTAACCAATACGGCATTGGTAATTCGGCAAGATAGCACCGACCTTAAATCGGATATCCTGGCCGAAATCTCTAGGCAATCGCAGCATGTTTCCGAGAAGGATATCACCATCCAGAACCTGCGTTCCGAGCTTGCTGGCTATACCTTTAACGATAAAGCCTTGATGGATGAAATTACGGCCTTATTTCCGGGTCTAGCGCCGTTTTCTATTGGAAAGCAGGTCGTGTATGCGGCAAAGGATAGTACCTATACCGAGAATGTATTGGTATATCAAGCCGAAAAGGCGATGGATGCAGACGAGCGTAAAAGATTGAGCGATTGGTTGAAGGTGAAGCTAAAATCAACCCATGTACGCGTTGTTCGAAGTACAGAATAAGCGTTTTATACCAAACAAAAAGGAGGAGCTATGCGATCATAGCTCCTCCTTTTTGTTTATTCAATTTTTAGTAAGTTCGCTTACTACCTACACTCAAAATGGAGTAGCCGATAATTCCAGCCAAGAGGGAAGTGATTAAGATGGATAGTTTTGCTTCAGCAATATGCAAGGCCGAGTCATAAGATAACAAAGCAATAAATATGGACATGGTAAATCCGATACCTGCCAAGAGTCCTACACCTAAGATGTGCTTCCAACCGGCTTGCTCGGGTAAAGAGCTTAATCCTGTTTTACTACAGATGAAAGCTGTCAAAAGAATACCAATCGGCTTACCCAGTAATAATCCTAAGGAGATTCCCAATCCGAGTGGGGCAGTCAAGCCGGCAATCATGCTCGATTCCAAGGTGATGTTGGTATTGGCAAAGGCAAAAATCGGGATAATTAAGAAGTTTACCGGGTTTACCAAGGCATGTTCTAATCGCTCCAATGGCGATTCTTTGGCTGTGTCGTTCGTCGGAATGGTCATAGCCACTAACACCCCAGCGATGGTGGCGTGGATGCCCGAGTGGTGAATGAAATACCAAATGAATACGCCTGGAATAAGGTATAGATAAGGGTTTTGGATATTCAATCTATTCATAATCACCAATACCGCTAAACCTATTCCTGCGTAAAGTAAATACGTCGTTTCTATTCCCGATGAGTAGAAAAAGGCAATCACAAGAATAGCGATTAAGTCGTCTACAATAGCTAATGCTGCCAGGAAAATCTTAAGGCTGGCAGGAGCTTTTTTACCCACCAAATTGATAACAGCTAGGGCAAATGCAATGTCCGTTGCCATGGGAATGCCCCAACCAGAGGCCGTATCTTGGCCGCTATTAAAAATAAGATAGATGAGCGCAGGTACTGCTGCACCACCGATGGCACAGAGGATAGGAAGAGATGCTTTCTTTGGCGATGATAATTCGCCCTCTACAATCTCCCGTTTTATCTCCAAACCTACCAAGAGGAAGAAGATAGCCATTAATCCGTCATTGATCCATAAAATAACAGGATAGCGAAGATGGATACTATCGGTTTCAAAGCCGAGCTGCTGATCTAATAGATTTTGAAGCGCAGGTGCAAAACTGGTATTGGCAATAATAAGGGAAAGAATAACACAGAGAAAGAGCATAATTCCCCCGGCATTGCTAGACTGCAAGAATTCTTTAAAGACTTTTAAGTTAATGAGTTTTGGCATATGTATGTTGAGTTTTTAACAGATTCATAGTGCAATTTGAGGGTTAAAAAACCTCTTTCTGCTTGTGATAAGCTCCGAAAATAGCCAAAACAGGTTAGAGTAAGATGAATTATTGCATAGATTGCATCTATATTATATTTTTTTAATATAAGTATTACGAATATCAATCCTTTCGCTACCGTAAATTTTACAACCCTGGGCGGGCAATTGTCGCAAAGGCAACCGGTATAAATACCTAAAGTTTAATAAATATTAACCTTTTTTTGTTGCCTACTGTTTAAGGGATATAACGTAAAATTTAAAGGAACAAATTATGAGTAAGATGAAAAAAGATGCAAAAGAAAACATGCCAAACGGGCATTTACATGAACTCATGCTGGATGAATTAAAAGACATCTTCAATGCAGAAAAGCAGTTGTTGAAAGGCTTAAAGCTGATGCAATCTAAAGCGAAAGAAGAAGCCGTACGTGCTGTTTTTACCAGTCATTTAGCAGAAACCGAACAGCAGGTGGAGAAGTTGAAACAAGCTTTTAATTTACTGGATCTGCCGGTGCGAGGGAAAAAATGCAAGGCCATGGAAGGACTCTTGAAAGAGGCCGAAGAAATTATCGGTGATTTTGAAGATACGGAGGCATTGGATGCCGCCTTAATTGCTGCAGCCCAAAAAATTGAGCATTATGAAATTGCTAGCTATGGCACCTTGGCCACTTATGCCAAGATGATGAAACATGATGATGTGGCGGCTATTTTTGCGGAAATATTGGAAGAGGAGAAGAATGCAGATGAAAAATTAACCGAAGTTGCCATGAGTCATGGTAACAAAGAGTAAATAAGCATAAAGGCCTTTTTCGTTAAAGGCCTTTATAAATTAATTTTCGTACGCTTGCAATTTCTTCTTTAACACCTTTCGGATGGTATGAATCCGGGTTTTAATTGTTCCTTCCTTTTTTTTGGTATGCGCTGCTATCTCATGGTATTTAAATCCTTCCAGATACATACTGAATATTTCATAATTCTCGGCAGATAATTCCTTCAATGCGGCTTCCACATCTTTAATCACAAAGCCACCTTCCGCATTATTATTGGTTTTATGTGATCCCCCTTGCGTATAGGTTATTTCATTCGTGGCGATGCGATGAATGCTTTCACGTCTATATTTATTGAGGTAGATGTTTTTCATAATGACGTATAACCAAGAAATCAGTTTGGGGTTGTTCATAAACTTCTCCAATGATTTTAGGGATCGGATGAGGGTTTCTTGAACCAGGTCTTCCTTTTCAAATTGGTCCTTTGTAAAATTAGTGGCCAACCGTTTTAAAACGGCGGTATTTTCTAGGATCATATTATTTAGTGCGGTTTTCATGCTGGATATATGTTGTTGTCTATATATAACGTTCTGATTTAGAGTATAGTTTAAGCTTTTTGACATCAAGCTAAGATTCAGGTATTTATCGCTTTTTACGTATTTTTTACGAAAAAGGGCAATAAGTTGTTAGAATATCGGTTTATGTAAGTATTTAGCTTAGAGTTTCTTAATAGGAAAGCTGACTTAAGAATTTCATACTTACGAAGAAGAGGTTTTACGCAGAAAATCAGCGTTAAATTTGGGGAAATTACGAGAGGTTGCGGTTAATACGTGAAATCTTTTATTTATACGTAATAACACGTAAATCCCCTTCCAACACTAGGATTGGAAGCATAATAATCAGTATTTTTACTTATCTATCTATCTTTTTAACGAAATCCTTAAGTCTCCATGCCGATTTAAAGGTAAGCATATGAACCCTCTGGAACACGAAGATTGGAACAATAATTCAAGAATGCGACAGTATTCTTTATTTGATGAAGAATTCGGTAAGGAATTGTTTAGCATCGATGTTTTTTTTAAGAATGGGCCATTTGCGTATGTTTTTTTAGATAAGTTTTTCCAGGTTTTTCATGTCAACCAGCGCTTCGAATATCTTTTTAAACAGGAAGAGGCGCAACTTAGGGGGCGCAATATCTTTGAGTTACTCCATGGTGAGGATGCCCTTAAACTGCAAACCATTTTTGAAAATAAAGATGCCCAACACGATGCGGTATTACTTCATATCGCCTACATTCAAGGGGATGGTTCCTTTAATTGCATGGATACCTATGTGAAGAAATATACAAATCCATTCGGTGAAGCGCAGTATTGCCTCTTAATGTTCGACGATGAGTTGAAGCCCAATGAAGAATGGGCGGTAGACAAGCGGGAGGTTTTTAAAGCCATAGTAGATACCCAAGAGCAAGAGCGCATACGCATTGGGAGGCAATTGCACGATAGTGTTGCCCAATTGCTGTATGCTGTTCGATTAAACCTGCAACATTTTGTGCTACAACAGCCGGAGCATATAGCCTTTATGAAGCCCCTGAAACAATTGCTGAATGAGGCGATTCATCAAATTCGAAATATCTCCGTGGATTTGGTACCTTCTGTATTGCATGATTTCGGTCTTATTGCAGCCGTTCGCGCCATGGTGGAGCGGATTTCAACGGTAGACTTCAAAGTAACCTATTTCTTGCCAGCAGCAACAGAGGAGCTTTCCGAAGATTTAAAATTAGTAATCTATCGGATTCTTCAGGAATTATTGAATAATACCATGAAGCATGCGGCTGCAACGGAAGTCAGCATCCGTGTAAGGATGAATGAATCGACCATCCTGATTCAGGTGCAGGATAATGGTGTTGGCTTTTCAGCATCCTTGCCATTGAGTATGAAGAATGGCTCTGGATTGCGAACCATAAAAAATAGAACAGATTTATACCAAGGTGAATTGTTGTTGGAAAATAATAAACCCGGCGCAAAAGTGACGGTAAAAATAAAAGGATGTTAAAATGAGTGAAGTAAAGATATTGTTAGCAGAGGATCATTTGGTGGTTCGAAATGGGATTAAATTATTGTTAGATTCCCAGGAAAATTTTACCGTATGCGCCGATGTGAACAATGGACGGGAAGTATTGGAGCTCCTAAAAACGGGCCTAAAAGTTGATGTGTTGATTACCGACCTCAGTATGCAGGATATGGATGGCTTACAACTCGTGCAGGAGATGAATTCCTTATATCCCGATATTAAAGTCATTGTGTTAACCATGTTGAATTGCCCCCAACATGTTTGTAAGTCTTTCGAAAATGGAGCCAAAGGGTATTTGGTGAAAAACGTGGGAGCCGAAGAGATGGTTTTTTGTATTAAGCATGTGCATAAAGGCGGTCGGTATTTATGTGAAGAGATTGCGATGGACTTTGTTCAAATGTCTATTGAAAAGCATAATTGCATCCCCATGCCTGTAGATCTAAGCGAATTGGACTTATCCAATCGGGAGCTTGAGGTGCTGCAGTTGTTAAGTGAGGGGCTGACCAATCTTGAAATATCAGATAAATTATTCCTCAGTAAACGAACCGTAGAAGGGCATCGCCAAAACCTCATAGAAAAGACGAAATCTCGAAATACGCCAGCACTCATTAAATTTGCCATGCTGAATGGCTTAATAAAATAAGGAAGGTGGGGTTTTTAACCCCACCTTTTTTATATAGTGATCCGGCCACCGGTGACTGGAATTGTTGCGCCTGAGATATAAGAAGCTGCCGCACTGGCTAGAAAAACATAAACGGGCGCTATCTCTGCTGGCTGCCCCGGCCTACCCATCGGGGTATTGGCGCCAAACTTTTCATGATCGGGAATGGTGCTGGGAATTAAAGGCGTCCATACAGGGCCAGGAGCTACCGCATTGACGCGGATGCCGAGGCCTTCTTCCAAAAATTGCTGGGCCAGATTAGAAGTGAAGTTTTGAATGGCCGCCTTGCTGGCGGCATAAGGCAAAAGGGTAGGGTTAGGGTCGTAAGCATTTACTGAGGTGGTGTTGATGATGCTACCTCCCGTGCGAAGATGTGGCTTTGCATGCTTCGTGAGGTAAAACATGGCACTTAGATTAACCTCAAAGGTTTTGTTCCATTCTTCGGCACTGATATCTTCAATCTTTTTATACGACATTTGATAAGCCGCATTATTGATGAGCACGTCTATTTTCTTAAACTTCCCTACCACCATCTCAATGAGTTGCTGGCAAATGCTTTCTTGCCGGATATCACCTTTGAAAAGGATGGCCTCCCGACCGGCCTTTCTTACCCAATCTGCGGTATCATCGGCATCTTCCTGTTCAATATCTTCTTTAAAGCCAATGATAATATCAGCACCTTCACGTGCCATCGCAATGGCCGTAGCCTTCCCAATGCCGGAGTCGGCGCCTGTGATGACCACTACCATCCCCTGTAGTAGTTTATTGCCTTTGTAGGAGTACTCACCATGATCCGGATAAGGATCCATGAGCTTGGATTGTCCTGGCGGTTCTTGATCTTGCTTTTTGAAAGGTGGGGTAGGGTATAATGATTTTGGATCCCCTTGTTGTGTAGTTTCCATATATTGTTCCTTTTGGAGGGAACAGTTACTAAGGGAAATCGTTTGCGAATTGTGGAATTCTGTGATGGTTTAGCTGTTCGGGAAAAAGAGCCGCACCTCTGTTCCTTTATTAATTTCACTCGATATATTTACCAAGCCATCCAAACGCTCCATAACGCGCTTCACAATAAAAAGGCCAATACCTTTCCCTTGAAAGCTAGACGAATTGGAACCGCGGTGCAAATGTTGGTATATATGCTGTATGTCTTGTTGAGGGATGCCCACCCCGTTGTCTTTAATATAATAAACGATGCCTTTATTGGTTTCCTCGCTATATATTTGGACGGTGGGGTTAGCAACAGAGGAACTATACTTAATCGCATTTCCGATGATATTGATAAAAACCTGCGATAATCCTCGCAAATCGCCATAAACAGGTAGTAATGTTCCTAATTTAATGTTGCTGGAAGTTGTTTGGTGGATCAACATGGCCTCTTCGCACCAAGGTTGAATTTTTGTAGAAATGTCTATTTGATCCTTTTTAATAATATAGGATCGCGCTTCACTGAGTTGCACGGTACGGTCGATGATGGTATTCAGGTCTTCCATGGCCTGGTCAATAATCTCATACCATTTTTCGCTGTTCTTCGTGTCATTCGCATTCTTGGTTTTAAGCCTGCTTATCCCTAAACGGGCAATGGAAAGCGGGTTTTTAGCATCATGCGCCAAGATGCTGGTAATCATTTCCAGATCTTTGTTAATAGAAAGCTGCTGTTCATGTTTTTCCAATAAGCGCTGCGCTTCTACCCGTGCAGTAACATCGATGGAAGTATGTAATATGGCATAGGTTTCCTGTTGCTCGTTAAGTAAGGGTTGGTATTCAAAATCAAAATAACGGGTGTGGAAGGTTTCGCCATCTAATATATCGGCAGGTGTATCTACAGCTTTGTAAGGAATGCCGGTTTGCCAAACTTTTTTTAAGATCGAAGAGAATCCCTCTTGCTTAAAATTGGGGAAAACATCACAGAAATTCTTCCCTATTATCGACTCTTCACTGCACCACATCTGTACCATAGCTTCATTGACATAGGCAATTTTTAAGTGTTCGTCGGTATAAATAGCGGTAGCTAAAGGAGAGGCATTTAAGATGTGAAATAAATGTGCTAATGGTTCAGTCGTCGGCATAGGTATATTTTAGAAATATAAGCTTTTACTAAACTAGGCAATTGATTTAGCAAATAGAAACATTATTATATAAAATTGAAGTGAAAAAAATACAAATCCCTAAACCGGGAGGTTTAGGGATTGTGGGATGATGGTTGTAAAAAAATACTAGAATTTATGCGTTTCTATACCCCTTGAACAGGGCAGATAACGCATTGTTCTAAGAAAGATAAAATCCAGTATTTATACGTTCATAGCGGTCCTTATTTCGGTATAAATACTTGTTTTATATGGGTTTATCTTACAAATTTTTTAACATTTATCTTGTAGTCAGCATTGCCTCTGGCCGCCGTAACGGAGGCTGCTTGGACAATATATAATTCATCAGCTTCTGCATTGAAGGCCGCTCCTTTATACATCACGATATAACGGTTTGCCGTAGGATAAACCGCATGATTATTTTTGTAATCGTAAATAATCCAGGTTGGTCCTGTTGCGGGTTGTCCGGCACTGGAAGCATCAATACTGAAAGCATCTGTTTTGTTGATGGTCAGCTTGCTGATTTCCTCGATGGTTAATTTCTCTAAAGAAGTGTTTTCTTTGTCGAAATAGCCCATTTTGTATTGGTCAGGTCTGGAGCTCTTTAAGGAAGATCCATACATTCCCGAGAAATGGACCATGCTATTTAAGCTGTCTTTGGTACTGTTCGTTTTGAAGTCGAAAAATACACGTTTTCCCGAGGGTACATTAAAGGCTGCCTCTTCGGTTTTGGCATCCTGCTCGGTGAATTTGGGTTTAATTTCTTTCTTGTCATCAGAACAAGAAGCCATTGCGCCAAGCAGCATACTAAATACAACGGCGCGCATGCCTAGCCTTGTCATTGGTTTTACATTCATGATTAAACGTTTATGGTGTTTTTGAAGGTTTGTCCGAACTGTTGGAAGGTTTCTTGCGCAGCAGAGATCGCCTCTACCATGTCAGCTTCTTCCGCAACTTCGGTATTGATTAACTGTGAAAATTCTGCCCATTTCTCACCAGATGCTTCACCATAGCCCTTAAAGAAATTAAAGCCATCGGCAATACCTTTTTGTTGCAACATCTTCACGATGTAAGGACCACCCATGATCGATCCTTCTAATACATATAAGGCGCCGATAGCTTGGTTTTTATTTTCTATGGTTGGCAATTGTGCCAAAGGCAATTCATCCCAAGAGAAGCCTAAGAGCTCTAGGTCTTTTTTGATGTCTTCGGCATTTCTACGGTTGGCACAGTACTGATCGAAACTACTCGGTAAATGAGCTTCGATACTAGCCTCTAGGGTTAAGAAATAGCTGTAAAAATATTTAAGCAACTCCGCGTAATCTTTATTGTTTTCGATCGCTTTGATACGGTAAATAACTTCCTTTTCTAATTCTTGGTGACCGTTTTTGGTTGCAGATTTGATTCTCTCGTTTAGCATAATGATTGTTTTTATTTAATATGTTTTTAGATTTTTACTGCCATCGGCTTGAATAAAGTAACGGAAAGTAAAATAGGGGGTAGCCCACTTTAAATCGGTTACTGCCGGTGGATTTCCTTTGTAGACATTGATAAGTTGCAGTTTGCCGTATTTACCGTTGGAAAGACGGAATACATACGTGCGATTGCTCGGTACTTGCACCAAATGCGATGTCGTGCTATAGTTATACCAACCCGGTGAGTCCTGGTCGGTAATCATGCCGATTTGGTACAGTTTACTTTGATCGAATTCCGCATCGGATGGTGCCGTTTGTACGCGGTCGTAATTTTCTTTGATTAAGACCATCTTGTGTTTAGAACCATTGCCCTGCCAGGCAACCGCTTGTTGCTCGCCATTGTTAATGTAGATACTGCTGTTGTAGAGACTGCTGAATACCAGGTCCCAATCGGTTTGGGGAAGGTATTTTGCAGAGTCGGCTTTGGTTTTTAACCACACTTGCTTTTGGTCGGAAAAACGGAACAGGAAACTGTGGAAATCACGTTTATCCTTGCCTGGCGCCGTATGGCCTACGGAGGCATCTACATCCCCGGCAAGATCCCTTACCCAGGTGCTTAATTTATCGCTGTTGTTTTCTTCCGGACCAATGTTTGATTTGCTGCAGCCTTGAAGGATAAGGACAAGGGCTGCCAGATAAACGAGTGTTTTTAACGGCTTCGTCATAGACTTAGTTTTTGATAAACCGGTAGGATAGGCCGATGCTACTCATGCGTCCTAACTGACCGGGGATTAAATAGTTAATGTAATTGCTGATGTTTTCCATGTTGAATCTGATGCTGAGCGGCGTTTTGCTGAACTTCTTCTCTACACCAGCGTGATAAAGGATGTGGTCTTCTACAAAGACATCGTACTTGTCGATGAACTGATTTCCATTGATGTCCATAAAGGGATATTTACCGCGGAATATAGCACGGGCATGGAACGTAAGCTGCCAAGGCGTATAGGCATAGCTTAGGCCCAGGTGAAACTGATGGCGAGATCGGTTCTCCAATCCCCAGTAATCGCTGGGTTTTACAGCATAGGAATTCCCTGTTTTCGGGTCGTGAATATTCTGGTTGTATGGCCATACATTGGCTTTTATACTATCGATTACCGATAGGTCTTTGGCAATAAGGTATTGATAGCCTGCATTGAAGTTTAAGCCTGCCATGAGCTTCACCTGGCTGTTGATTTCGATCCCTTTATTAACGGCTTGCGGTAGGTTTTGGAACGAGTAAATGGCCATATTGCGTTCGCCAGTAGCTACTTGCACGCTGTTGATCTGGTCGCGCATGCGGTGGTAGAATGCATTGACATCAATACTAGCATCTGCAAAAGGCTTATAACTGATTCCGGAATTCAGCGATATGTTTTTCTCTGCTTTAAGGGGCTGACTCAGCTTCTGAACTATTGCTTTCCTGATTTCTGATATCGTGCCTTCCTGTTCCATTTGCGCTAAAGTTTCGAGTAACACTTCGTTTCCAAGCACATAATAGTTCGCCGTGGGGTTGTAGAACACTTGATAACGGGTTCTGAAATCTGGTGCTTTAAAGCCTGAAGCTATGCCCGTTTTCCAGCTGAGTTGCTCACTCAAATGGATGTTGATTCCCATACTTGGGCTCAATTGGGAGCCGTAGTTCAAGGTGTGATCATAGCGAAGGCCCGCCGTAAATTGGGCTATGGATGGCCAGGTATAGCTTCCCTGGGCATACACTCCAAAGCTCGTTTGATCGCGCGTGTCCTGGTTGTTATTCACACTCATGGTCTCCAATTGGCCAACAGCACCCAAGGTAAACTGTAGATTAGATCCATGATAGGCTGCCTGCTGTTCCAGCTTGTGGATGTTTTGGTTGAAGTGGTCGCTGCTTAAGGAGCTTTGGCTTGCTTGATACTGCACATCAATGGCGGAACGATAGGTGGAGAAGTAATAGTTGGACAAGGATTTCCATCGGGAATTCCATTTTTTATCGAAGCTAAGGGAGCTGTTTAAGTCCAGTTCTTCCTGTTGATCAAGGATTTCATGATCGGCTCCATACTTACGTGTCATTTCCGAAAAGCGTTGATTGAGCCGCATATTAAGCCCTAAGAATTGCTGCGGGCTGCCTAGTTGATGTCTAATTTTCCCTTGCAGAGCATAATTTGTGTATGGAGGAATCGTAGTTCCTGCCTCCATATATCGCTTGTTATTATTGAACCCTGCGGTTCTATAATAGTTTCCCGAGAGTAATACATAGCCTTTATTTTGGTTGAAGTTTGATTCTGCTTCTGCGGTGAAGTCCAGCGTTTCGTAAGAGCCATAGCTGCCCTGCAGGTGCACCTGAGGGTGGCTGCTGCCAAAACGCGTGATGATGTTAATGGCACCCCCTAAGGCATCATTGCCATACAGACAGGAGGAAGCCCCTTTAATAATCTCAATCCGCTCGATATTGGAGACTTGAATTCTGGAAAGATCCAGGTTACCAGATTGCCGTCCTAGCACAGGTTGTCCATCGATGAGTACCATGATGTACTGGCTGGACAGTCCTTGAATCTGCACGCCTGTGGAGCGAGAACCGCCGGAGATATTATTAACGATGGCCATACCGGTTTGCTCGCGCAGCACTTCATCCAGACGTCTGCTACCTAGCAAGTCTAAGGCTTTGCGATCGATCACTGTAACAGGCATGGAAGCATGTAAGGGATTGATAAGCGTCGGCCTTTTCGTTACCTCCGCTTGAACACTTACTTCCTCAATCAGGTTAGCTGATTTTTCTAATTGGAAGCGATGTACTTTCGTTTTCTGTTGAAAATCTATTTTACCGCTAATCATGTCATAGCCTACTGCCGATAGCTGATATTGGTATTCGCCGAGGTAGAGTTTCCTGGTTTGGAAGAATCCCTTAGCATCGGTACTTGCACTGATGTAATCGGGTTGAAAAATGATATTTGCATTGGCAATGGGCTTACCCAAGCTGTCTATCACATACCCTTGGATACTGGCCTTTTCTTGAGAAAAGCCATACAGGGGGATGCAGTGACAAACGAGGATGATAAGCATTCGGTAAAATGTATATGGTAATCGCACTTATTTATATTAGTTCTAAATAATACTGCAATATTCCCCATTCTTGCTGACAAAATCTTTATTCAAAGTGTAGTTTGATTTGTTCGAAGTGTAGGTTTTTTTGTTTAAAAACGATTATTTTGATTAACTACAAGAAAATGGCGAAAGAGCTAACTTATTGATTTTTAGTCTTAAAAGAATATTGCCAATTTATATACTTATTGTTTAAGTTGAATTATTTTGTTATTACGCTAGTTTGGAATTAGTATAAATAAGTAGTCTATTTGTGCAAATCATTGATGAAACAATATGAATATTTTGAAACCCCTAAGAGCCGCAGGACTATTAATGTTCCTGATTTTTATTGGATTTACTAGTTATGGACAATCGTATAAACGTATTATCAGTTTAAGTGGCGCCATTACCGAGGTGGTTGATGCCTTAGGCTTAGGCGAGCAACTGGTAGCTACCGATATCACCAGTGATTACCCCGCCTATATCAACAAAATCCCGAAAGTAAGCCGGAACCGCTCGGTAGGTATTGAGTCGATCAGTTCCTTCCGTCCAGACGTGGTATTGGCTTTGGAAGGGGAGCTAAGCCCGGAATTACAACAGCAACTAAAAGCCTTAAAGATTCCTTTCTTTTTGTTTAAGCAAGACTTTAGTAAGAATGGTCTTTTTTCGTTTATTAAAGCCGTAGGAAAAGGACTTAACCGTGTAGAAGAAGGCAATAAGCTGGTTGCGAAAGTAAGCAAAGAGTTGAGTGGTATTCGTAAAGTAGCGGCAGCCTCGCAACAGAAAATCTTGTTTATTTATGCACGTGGAGCAGGCTACATGAGTGTATCTGGCCAGGGCACTTCCATTGATGCAGTTATCAAAGATGCCGGCCATCAGAATGCAATGAAAGGATTTGAAGGATTTAAAACCTATAATACAGAAGCTTTAGTGGCTGCCAATCCCGATGTGATCCTCTTGTTTGAATTTGGAAAGTCTAGCTTAGGCGGCGATGAAGGGATCTTAAAAATGCCAGGGGTAAAACTTACCAACGCCGGTAAAAATAATAAGATTGTTTCCATGGATGCGACCCTGCTAAATAACTATAGCGTGAGACTTGCCCAAGCGATTAGCCAACTTCAACAGCTTGTTCGATAGGATGAAGAATACCGCATTTTATTTGGGCCTGTTGGCCTTACTTGCTTGTACCATCATCATTTCGCTAGGAATGGGGGCCTTGCATATTCCTTTTTTTGAAGTTGTCCGGCTCTTGTTCCAGCCGTTCAGCAAACTTCCATTAACAGAAGATGATACCTTATTACGTAATGTGCTGATGGAAATTCGGGTGCCCAGGATTCTATTCTGCACCTTGATTGGTGCCGTATTAGGAATCACAGGAACGGCTATCCAAGGAATTTTCAGAAACCCACTGGCCGAGCCAGGACTAATCGGGATATCTGCCGGGGCATCTTTTTTTGCGGCCCTTTCCATTGTCTTTGAGACTTCCCTTATTGCATTATTAGGGACGGCTGTAAGTCTGTATCTCTTGTCTTTTTCGGCCTTTATCGGGGCAGTTATCGCGGTTATTGTAGTGTTCACTATTTCGGTGGTGAATGGAAAATCGAATATTGCTACCATGATCTTAGCGGGTATTGCCATTAATGCCTTGGCCGGAGCGGCTACGGGCTTAATGAGCTATATGGCCTCCGAACAGCAGTTGCGAAACATTACCTTCTGGTCTTTAGGAAGTATGGCAGGCGCCACGTGGGATAGCGCGAAAGTACTCGCAGTCATCAGTATCTCTGCCGTTATTCCGCTCTTGTTTTTTGGGAAATCGCTCAACCTTTTTTCCTTGGGCGAATCGCAAGCAGAGATGATGGGGGTGAGCACCAGACGCCTAAAGATATGGGTGGTGCTATTTTCCACCTTGGCAGTAGGGGTATCGGTTGCTTTTTCAGGAATTATCGCCTTTGTGGGGCTGCTCGTGCCGCACACCTTACGCCTCATCGGTACGGTGGATAATCGTTTTTTATTGCCAGCATCTTTAATCGCCGGCGCCATTGTTTTGAATTTGGCAGATCTCCTAGCCCGTACTATCATACAACCGTTAGAGCTGCCCATTGGTGTTGTGACCGCCCTGGTTGGCGCGCCTGTCTTTTTAGCTATTCTAATTCGAGAAAAACGAAAACTGTAAATTATGATACATATTCAATCGCTAAACTATGCTGTAAAAAGCAGAACCATTATTAAGGATCTGAACTTATTTGTAGATAAAGGGGAGTTTGTAAGTATTATCGGTGCGAATGGTGCGGGTAAGAGCTCCTTATTAAAACTGATAGCAGGGGAGTGGAAGCCTGATTCCGGCGAGTTACGCATGCGTGGCGAAAGCCTCCACAGCTTGAGCATGAAGGAGATGGCCAAGTTTCGGGGCTACCTTCATCAGAGTAACAGCATGGATATTCCTTTTACGGTGGAAGAGATTGTTGCCATGGGACGTTATCAGCATCGGGCAACAGGATTGGATGAGGCGATTGTTGCCGAGTGCATGACCTTATGCTCGCTGGATCATCTTCGGACGCGTTCTATTCGTGAGCTCTCCGGAGGTGAGCAGCAACGTGTTCATTTTGCGCGCGTATTGGCGCAACTATGGGATGTGGAAGGCGGCGTTTTACTATTGGATGAGCCTATTTCCAATATGGATATCCAATATCAGCATCAGACTTTAGCCATTGCCAAATCTCTATGCAAAATAGGATTTACGGTTATCGCCGTACTGCACGATCTGAATCTGGTGGCTCAGTACAGCGATCGGGTGCTGATGATGAAGTCCGGAAGGGCTTGGTGGTATGGCATTCCGAATGAGGTATTCAAGCAGCAACATATCTATACCATCTTTGGCATTGATAGCCATACGCAGGTAAATCCGAAGAATTTAGTGACCCAAGTGGAGGTGGTTCCCTTAGTTTATGATATCCATGAGATTAACAGTTTCCATCGGCAGCAGCGCGAGGAAGATCGTGTGCTGGTAGATTCGGTAATCAGTTAGGTTAATTATTCCGGAAAATCTCACTCGGCAAGATGCCGTAATAACGTTTGAAGGCGTGGGTAAAGCTTGCCTGATGTTTGAATCCGACCAAGGTGCCAACTTCATACATGTTTTTACCCTCGTCTAAAATCAATCTTTTGGCTTCTTCCATGCGCAGGCGCGTAATGAAATGGTAAATCGTGGTGCCGAAATATTTCTTAAAACCGGTTCGGAGTTTAAACTCATTCAGCAAGACAATCTTAGAAAGTTGTTTATGTGTCGGCGGTTCTACGAATTGCTGCGTCAGTAATTTCTTGGCTTCTTCCAGCTTGACGATATCCTCGGTCTTCACTTCTTCGACTTCCTTTTCAGAAACCAATCCAAACTGTTCGAACTGATACATAATCAGTTCCAGCACCTTCGCATTGGTGAAGATCTGCTTAAGTTCTTTCTTTTCTTTTACCTTATTCAGTTCCTCAATGGTATGCAACATTTCCAGTGTCGCTGGAAGATCTTCATCGAAAATTGAGGTTCGATGTTGCTGATTCATCCGTTGTTTAAACTGATCTTGTAAAGGATTGTAAATCGTAACCAGGTTATGGTAAAAGCTCGGTGTCATCACCAGCAGCACGTATAGGCATTTTTGCTTCTCCGGAACCAGATGCTCCTCGAGTAAGGAAGGGATATAGCGGATGTTATGTTTGGAGAAGATGGGTTTTCCTTGCGGATTGAGGCTGAATACAAACTGACTAACAATAGCTTCCTGATCGATTTCTGCCTGAATGATCATTGCCTCATTGAAGAGCATTTCCGCTTGAATAATAAAAATCCCCTTACTCAGAATTTGGTAAGTGGATATGCTGATGGGGTATTTATTGATGCTCACCTGTTTCTCCGACAGGGTGGTGTGCAGGTTCGGATCTTCAGAGAGTTCTTCCCAGAATAGCCATTCATTATGCTCTTTTATCTTCGCCTTTATGATCATCGTCAAGGCAAAGATATGACTTATTTATAATAATTCTAAATAAGATGCTATTATTCTCGAAAATTCCCTGAAATGGGACCGGAGGGTCAAGCATCAAGACGCTCCGATCCACAGTTTCAGGTTCAGCTATACAGCTGGGTCAACTACAAGTAAGCACGACTAGCTTTCCTTTTCCAAACGCCGTTCGGCGGCAGAAAAATCCTCCGCTAGTCCAGCCTTCCAATACGAAAAGGCATAATATTGTTGATTAGGCCAGTACAAGTCTTCTTGAAAATACTGCCTTAATTCTTTCACCGTGCTGTATTCAGCGGCCACATACGCAAAAGGGATGTACTCTTCGGGAATTTCCACCTCCTTGGCTAAGGGCGCCAGGATGCTACCTCGTTCCGGATGCCCATTGAGAAGCCATTGAAATTCAAAGCCCGGATGCGTCAGCTCCGGATGGATATCCGCTTCGCTTGGAATTTCTATCAGGCAGTATCCCTTGGCGTCGGCCGGCAAACTTTCCAGGATGCAGCAGATGACCGGAATAGCCGTAGCATCGCCAATCAGAAAATACCAATCTGCTTGTTGGTAGTGTGGCGTTTTCTTTATTTTCATGGCTACACCAAGCTGATCGCCATGGACGGCATGTCGGGCCCAGGCCGAAGCCGGACCATTATCACCATGATCGATAAAGTCGATGGCAATTTCCTTGGTCTGCGGATCTATAGATCGGTGGGTATAGGTTCTAACAATAGGCCGAGCATCCTCTTTCGGATAGCGCCAAGCCCCTAATTCGGGATCGAATTCAGGAAAGAGCACATCCTTACAACCTGCAGGGGGAATGAATATTTTGTTATTTGCCCCCAAGGTACATTGGTCAAAAGCGATATTTTCATCTGCACGTAGCTTTATCCGAATGTAATGAGGCGTAATCCATTCCTTGCCGGATACTTCAAACACATATTTAGCAATTTTTGGTCTTTCCATTTTATTCTTCCTTAGTTAACTTGTGTATTAATGTCTTCTAACATCTTGGAGAAAGAGAGTAAGCCACCCCCGGAGATGTACCATACTTCCGGATTCATATAAAAAATCTTTCCATTTTTATAGGCTTTCGTCTGTTTTACCAGGGTGTTTTCCACGTCATCTTTATTGGCCGGTTTGCCCATTACGGCTGCATTGCGGTCTACGATGAAGAGATAATCGGGGTTTGATTCGGCGATGAGTTCGTTTGAAATCCGTTGGCCATGCACCGATTCCCCTTCCAAATCCAGCACAGGTTTGATGTGCAATACATCGTGAATAAATCCAAAGCGGGATCCCTTGCCATAGGCCGAGAACTTCCCGTTATTGAACAAGAGGAATAAGGCTTTATTCGGGTCGGCAGCAAAGCGCTTTTGTTCGGCGGCAATTTTGTGTTGGATAGAATCCAGCTTCGTATTCACCAGGTCTTCTTTATCGAAAATCTGCCCGATAAGTTTGCTGTTTTTAATGAAGGATGCTAAGTAATCCTTAGGGTCAATACCCACGTAAATCGTCGGTGCGATAGCTTTCAATTCTTCATAAAACCGCTCTTGTCGTGCGGATATTAATATTAAATCCGGTGCTACGGCGGCAATGGCTTCCAGATCCGGTTCTTTAATCGATCCCGCATCCTGAATACTATTGTTTTTTTCGAGGATTTTCAGGTACTTCGGCAGGTTCTTTTTGCATATAGCTGCCGGTTTAATCCCCAATTCGTAGAGGGTTTCCAGGGCGCCTACATCCAGTGCAACCACCTTCTTAGGGATGAAGTTCACCGTTGTTGTCCCTAATTTATGGGTAACTTGCAGGGTGTCTTTATCAGCATGGACGCGTTCGCCTCCATTGAGATTGCATCCTGTGAGCGATAGTATGACACTGCATACTATGGCGAGGATTGAAAGGTTCTTTTTAATCATGATACGCTTTTTTAAAGGTTAAAATAATTGCAGATGAGCTTGTCGTTTCGATCGATAATATCGAAGTCTATTTCAAAAATATCGCGCAGAACATTGGATTGAATAATCTGATTGGTTTTATCGTGCTGCACAATTTCTCCATTTTTTAGCGCGATGATAAAGTCGGAGTACTGCGCGGCGAAATTGATTTCATGGATCACCAGGATAACGGTTTTCCCCAGTTCATCCACCAAGCGGCGTAAGGTCTTCATCACATGCACGCTATGCTTCATATCCAGGTTGTTTAAGGGTTCATCCAACAAGATGTAATCGGTGTCCTGGGCAATAATCATCGAGATAAACGCACGTTGCCTCTGGCCACCACTCAATTCATCGAGATAGGCATCAGCCAAGGATTCCAATTCGGTAAAACGAATGGCGTTCTGTACGGCCTCCTTGTCTTCGCTGCTCAGGCGACCCTGACTATAGGGAAAGCGCCCAAAGGACACCAGGTCTTCCACGGTCAGTTTCAGATCCAAATGATTGGACTGCCGCAGGATAGCCAATTTCTTGGCGAGGTCTTGTCCTTTGTAGCTACCGATGTTTTTATCAAAGAAACTCACCTTTCCGCCATCCTGCTTCAACAGGCGGCTCAATATGGCCAGCAAGGTGCTTTTTCCGGCACCATTGGGTCCAATCAAGGAGGTAATTTTACCATGGGCAATCTCCGCTGAAATCGCGTTCAGCACGATTTTCTCGCCATAGTGTTTATGGATATCCTGAAAGGTTAAGTAATCTTTTTGCGAGTCGACCATAATAAATACAAAAAATATAAACCACCAATAAAGTTGATCACAATACTGACGGTGGTTGAAAATTGAAAGATATGTTCAATAAGAAATTGGCCGGCTACCAGGCATAAGCAAGAGATCAGGCAGCAGACGGTAAGCATGGCTGGGTGCTTCCGATTGGGGAATAACTCATAGGTCAGGTTACAGACCAGAATCCCCAAAAAGGTAATGGGCCCCACCAATGCGGTAGATACCGATACCAGCAAAGAAATAACCAGCATAAAGCGACGAACCAAGCCTTGGTAATTTAAGCCAAGGTTGATGGCATGATCGCGGCCAAGCGCAATGACATCCAGGTATTTAATGTAAAAGCTGGCGTAAATCAAGGTGGCCAATAAGGTGATACTCGCAATACTTAGCAGCTTCGTATTCATCTTACTAAAGGACACAAACATAAAGTTCTGGATCACCGTGAACTCGTTCGGATCGATCAGGATTTGCATAAACTGGCTGAAGGTTTGAAACAGCGTGCCCATCACAATACCAGATAGCAGGAGGTAGAGCATACCCAGCTTGGAGCGACGGAACATAAACAGGTACATCAGCAAGGAAAAGCCCATCATCAAGAGCACGGCATAGAAGAAGTTATTCTGCTCGGTAATAACCTGAAAGGTCTTGTCGCCATAAATAAAAACGATGACCGTTTGAAACAAAATAAAGATAGACTCATAGCCCATAATGGCGGGCGTAAGGATCCTGTTCTGACTTAGGGTTTGAAATACTAAAGAAGAGAAGCCCACACTCACCCCGACGACTAACATGCTTGCCAGTCGAATGCTGCGTTTATGAATCATATAATCCTGCGAGAGGTCAATTTCAAACAGCAGGAATAAGGCAATAATACCAACTAAGGATGCGAGTAATAAGCTAAGCTTAAGGGACGTTCTCATTTCTTCCTCCTTAATATTAGAACCAGAAATAAGATGCCCCCAATAATGCCTACGGTCATGCCAATGGGCACCTCAAAGGGGTATACCAATAGTCGACTAAGGATATCGCAGAACAGCAAAAAGCTAGCACCTGTATAAGCAATTATCGGCAAGGTTCTTCGCAGGTTATCGCCGTAAATTAAGCTCAACAGGTTAGGCACGATCAGCCCGATAAAGGGGATGGCTCCAACGGTAACAACCGAGCTGCTGACTACCAAGGCGATGATGAATAAACCCATGTAAACAATGCTGTAATAGGGGAGTCCTAAATTTTTCGCAAAGGAGGGTCCTAATCCGGCAATGGTAATCCGGTCGGCGTAGAAATAAATCAGAACGACCGCTGGCAGAATTAGAAATACCGTTTCATATTGCCCTTGTAAAACCGATGAGAAATCGCCTAACATCCATTCCTGCGTATTTTGTACAATGCCATGCTTATAGGCAAAGAAGGTGGATATGGCAGATAGGATGTTCCCGAACATCAGCCCTACTAGGGGGATGTATATGGTGTTTTTGATGTTTACTTTACTAATAAAGCCGATAAATAAAAGCGATGCTAAAAAGGTAAATAGCATGGCAAAGCTCATCTTCATCATTAAGGGAACTTCCGGAATAAAGATGATGCTGAATAAGATGCCCATTTTAGCGGCTTCTAAGGTGCCGGCGGTGGTCGGCGAGACGAACTTATTCTGCGATAAATGCTGGAATACAAAGCCAGCCAAGCTGAGGCCGGCCCCCACGAACAGGAGAGCTAAGGTGCGGGGAATTCTACTGATGATAAAAAATAAGGCTTGCTCTTTATCGCTAAACAAGCTGGCGAAGCTGATGTCTTTGATGCCGGTAAAGAGAGATATCCAGATCAAGAGTAAAAGCAGGCCTATGGCTGCACCTGTAATAATTAATTTATAGGGAATTGATTCTTTAAAATTCAATGTTGTTAAATGCGTCTTGCTTTTTTCTTTTGCGGAGAAAAAGGAGCCCCTACCTCCGTTGTAGAAAAGGATAGGGGCTGGGGATGATGGATTATTTAATTTTGGTAATGGTGTCTCCTTGAGGGTCGGCGACAGCTGTTTGATTTGTAGCCTGTCGGCCTCCTTTTTGTTTATTTAATACATAAGCTTTTCCGGTTTTTGGGTGAATCTTAACATGGTTCGGATGGGAACCCGTCTTTAGATCGGCTAAAACTTCAAAGCTTTCCGCATCGATTACTGTGGTGCTTCCGCTTTGTCGGTTCGCACTATAAATACGCTTTTTAATCGGATCATAGGCGATACCTATGGCACCATTTCCAGTGGGAATGCTTTTCAGCAGCGCCCCATTTGGGCTCAACACAGTTATCGTTCCTGATTTCTGATTGGCAACAAACAGCTGCTTGCCATCTGTGGTAATATTGACCGGGCTTTCTCCGGCGGAGGAAAATTGCATTTCCACTGTTTTGCTTTGGGTGTTCACTTTATAAATCGCGTTTTCACCCATCACCGTCAGGTATATATAATCTTTGTTTCCTAAGAAGCACATGCCTGTGGCGGATTTCCCAAGGCCTTCAATATGGCCGAGGAAGCTATTGGTTTTCCCGTCGATGATCCAGATTCTGCTGGGTTCACCTACATCGCTAACATAAATGAGGTTTCGATCTTCATCCACGATAATTTCGCGTGTATGGGAGTTTTTATCGCCGTTTTTTATGGTCGCAATAAGTTTTCCAGATGCCAGGTCTATGGCACTTACCGAATTTGTTCGGGTATTGCTGGTGTAGGCGATATTCGTTTTCTGATTGATGGCGATGCCGTAGGGAGGGTTTTCCTGCAGGCTGATGGTATCCACGATCGCCAGGCTGTTGCCGTCTATTTTATAGAGGGCTCCATTTGCGGCATGGCGTGTGCCAACGCCGGTTACATAGATAAAGCCATCGTTGTTGTTGATAATTGCTTCATAGATTCCGGAGCCTGCTTTTGCCGTGTTCACGACTTCTTGTGCCATGGCTGGCGTTGCGCAGCTGGCCAGGAGGAAACTCAGCATATAAGTATGCTTGCTGATGAGGCTGTATATATTCAATTTAATGAAGGTCATGTGCTTTATGGATTAGTGTTAACTGTTCTTGCCAATACTTAAAAAAGTCTACAAAGGCCTTTTGCCAATAAAAGGCGCCGTGTTTTCCTTGCTCATTCCATGAAAAAGAGATGGTTCCAGGATACTGATCGGTTAACCAATCGTTATAGTGCTCCAGGTCTCTTAACATGTTACTCGGTTTGTGATCCCGATTATTTCTGATTTCGCGAGAGCCGATATAGAAGTAAAGCTGTTGCTGTACATAGAGATCGGCATGCTCATTCAGGCTGTTTGATGAGAATTCGTATAATTTCTCCTCATCCATCCATATCGATGGTGAGAAGGCGCCTATCCAACCAAAAACTTCGGGGTATTTGATGCCAGCATAGAGGCTAATTAACCCGCCTAAGGAACTACCGAGCATCGCGGTGTGCTGGCTGTCGGGCAGGGTTCTATACTGTTTATCTATGAAGGGCTTGAGCACCTCCACAATGTCTTCTAAATACAGAAAGCCTTTTGCATCCTGTATTTCTTCACTGTTATGTACCATGTACTCCTGCTCGCGTAAGCGAAAGGTTCGGGCATGATAAATGGCTACGACAATGGCTTGTTCTGTAGCTTGATTGATTGTTTCGTCCACTTGCCATTCAATGGGACCGGATCGGCCTACGGAGGTGGCTTCATCAAAAACATGCTGCCCGTCGTGCATATACAGCACCGGGTATCGCTTTTGATGCTGTGCATAGTTTGCCGGTAGGTATATCAGGACTTTTCGGTACACATCCAGGTTGGGGAAAAAGAAATGCTCATCCAGGATATGCACTTCTTTGCTGGCGGTACTGGCGGGGAAATCATCTCTCCAGGCCTCGATGGTTAGGGCGAGTTCAGATTCTTTGGAATGGTTGAGGATGACGGGGTCGGCCAGTTTACCTGCTGGGCTAGCAAAGAGGTTGTGCCATTGTCCTCGAGATAATTTAAGCTCCCATTCGCCGGCTTTTAAGGCCTCCAAATCGGCGTTTAAGGTTTCGCCTACTGCTGGTATCTTCCCGAGGTAAATATGCTCCTGCGACCAATTGTTGAAGCTTCCACAAAGGTAGAGGTCTTCGCCAATATGTGTTGGGCACTGGTTACTGATTTGAAAATGAATCGGGAAGAATTTCTGGGCCATATCAGCTGGGGTTTTAAAAGCCTTCGACATTATTGTCACATGCTAATTTAGAATAATTATAAATAAGGAAGTGTTTGTTTAATGTAAAATACTGAAATACCAAAAAATGTTTGCTTGCGGTAAGTGATAAACAAGAGCGGCTCTAAATGTTAGAACCACCCTTGCCTCACTATTACTAAACTATTTATTATTTAAAGGAATTCAATTTTCCGATGGCTGAAACTTGGTCAGCAACTACGGTTAGGCCTTTTTTAGCCTGTGCGGTTTCGGCAGTGATTTCATAAATGCTCGGTGAGCTACCATCGTTTGTCGTGATGGCAATATAGGCTTTACCCTCATTAACAAAGGGCCCATTCCCAAAGCCTTTAATAGTGCTTGCTTCTGGTAAACCCTGAATGTAGGTTAACTTCTGCGAGGTACCGTTAAACACCGCTAACTGGTTCGCTGTTGGACCTTTCTCTGAAAAAGGTTTGTCGAACATCAACAATAAGAAATTGTCTTTGCCGATTGGCCAACTGCGTAAGAATGATTTTCCTTGCGTTTGTGCTTCTAAATTCACATAATAATTCGGGTCGAATACTTCCGTTCCGGCTTTTATGCGCACCACCCCTGCAGGCAGTTTCGTTTTTTGCACCTCCTTGGTCATGGTTTTTGCATAACTCGGCGAGAATAGGTAAATATCCCCGTTATCGGCCGCCCAGATCATCTGGTAATACTGCGAACGGTATCGGCCTACCGCATAAGAAATTTTATCCGTTTTGATGAGTTTTTTGTTTTTTAAATTCTCGGAGTCAAAAATAACAACCCATGCTTCATCCGGGTATTGGGTCCATTGCAGCTCGTCTTTTTCATAGCTGCTACTGCCTTGCCCGCCTTTATCTTTGGTCACCAATTCCGGGTATTTCACAAATTTACCGCCTTGAGTGGTGGTGCCAAATTGGCTCAGACCCATCGGAATGGGCGCCGAAAAGAGTTTATTGCCCACTTGCTGGAAACCGGCTAAGGTTACATATTCCCCATTGCCCAAGAAGTCTTCCGAAAATTGGGTGTCATCCGATACAAAGGTTTCCTTTTCTGCATCTAAGTAGGAAATTAGGAAGCCCTGTGGAATATAGCCTGTTTTAGGGTCGGCTAAGTTCTTTCCTAAGCTACCCGTGGAGGAGGTAATCAAAAAGTTCTTAAAGATACCGTAGGAAGTAAAGCGTTTAATTTCGTAGGTTTTACTTCGTTCCACCACTTTTCCTTGCTCATTCAAGATATAGGAGGAGCTGACCCCTGCATTTCCTTGGTTATAGGCAAGGCGGAATAAGTATTTATCGCTATGGAACACCCAATAGGTTCCCGAGGAGGTGGTCAGGCCATTATCTTTGGCTGTAACAGATCCTTCCGTTAACTTATCGGCGGTCAATAAATAATTTGCATCGCCTACAGAACCGGAAACAACAAACTTGGAAGCTTCAGGTTGAGCCGGTGCCGGTGGTACCGGCTTCGGATCGTCATCGCTACAAGATATGGTTGCAAATGCCGCGAGCAGGGCAAAGCTTAGGGTTTTTAAATAATGTAATTTGTTCATGATCGTCTTACTATTGATTTGTTTCTAATTTTTCTCCCAATTATTGTGTTTATGCAGGGCTATGCGCAGTTTTGCGTAAAAGGCTCTCCCGGCTTTTTGCAAGCTGAAATTGTCGTAGAGCTTTTCGTTGGTAAAGTTTTGGCACTCAAAAGAAAGGTTGTATTTCCCGCGACGGAAGCTATACGCTAGCATCAGGTTGTGCGAAAACTGTGAGGGTACTACGAACCTGGATTCCGAACCTAGGGCTTCTGAATACAATGGGAAACCATGCATATACAGATTGTCGTAGGTTAAGGTTAGTAAACTACCTTTCTCAAACAGATTCGGATGTTGGATACTCAAATCCATATTGGCGAATCGGTAAGGCAGGTTTGGTATGCGCGATTTATAGGTCAGGTTCTTCTGCAAAGTTCCTACGCCCATGGTTTCCACATTATCACGCACATCCATTTTGGTAAAGCCGGCGCCGAAGATGACGCGTTTTGCAAAATGATAGCGCGCGGATAGGATATAGCCTTTGGTCAATACCTTACCATGATTCACAAAGGTTCCACCTACTTTTCCTCCACCTAACTGTTCGATATTCCGGCGGATATAATCCTCGATATCCCGATAAACCAAGCCTCCTTCCACATAAAGATTATTCCTACCCAGTTCAAATTGATAGCTCAAATTGGCATTCAGGTTATGGCTTTTCTCCGGTTTCAAGCCAATACGGCCCGATTCCAGGTCTTCATCACCAAAGAGCTCCTCAATAGTTGGTAGGCGATTTACATGCTCATAAGAAAGCTTGGCCTGTAAGTTTTTAATAATAAAATAGCTGGCTGCTGCGCCGTAACCAAAGTTGTCGATATTGGTGGTTGTTTTGGTCAATACGTCTTGTGTCGATGTTTTGGCAATAGGGCCAGAAACATATTGGTTGAAATACTTACCGAATACATCCACATATAAATATTTCGTTGGGGAATAACGGTAAGAAAGGCCCGACACATTCTTCTTGGTTTGCTTCTTAATCGGATCCCATCCGCCACCTGCACCTAACAAGGATTTATTATCGCGCTCAAAATGATTTAAAATATGGTTCAGCGAGAAGTGATGTTGTTTGCCAATGTTGTAATTGGCATTGAAGGTGGCGTTGTAATTTTCATTCTCGGAACGTAGGTGTAGAAATACCTGTTCCCCCGGCATCGTTAATGGCCGTTGTTCATGGCGCCAGTTAAATTCATACGAGGAGGTATCTACATTTTCCGAGATATTGCGGTTATAGTTTGCTGTGAGGCGTACATTTAAATTAGGAATCAACAAATCTTTTTTCATGTATTCCAAGGACGGTAAGATTGCATGCCCCTTGCGGTATTTATTGCCAAATACAATCTCCTGACGCACCCCGGTTTGAATATCCTTATGCATATTGGAGAAGGTAAAACCTACTAATAGTCGGTCGGCCCAGGGGGTATTGACGTAGCCAATTTTCGCCATAATCGCTTCATTGTGGTAGGCATCGTTAAAGCGTTTAACATGTTCTACAACATCGCGATCGATGGCACCGGTTTTAAAATCTTTCACCGGGGTGTCTGTGTAGTAGCTGTTGTCGGAACTGTTTTGGAAAGCACCCAGTTCAAAATGAAGACCATGCGCATCGGTAATGCCCAGATTTAGGTAGGAACGGTGCGTTTGGAAGGAGCCAAAGGAATAGGAAGCATCCAAATACCATTGATCCATTCGTTTCTTGGTCACGATATTAATAACTCCGCCCATGGCATCGGTACCAAATTCAACGGGGACTACGCCTTTATAGATTTCAATACGTTCCGCAAAATTGACCGGAATATTGTTGAGCCCAAAGGAAGAACCTACGCCTTCCTGAGGTATGCCATCGATAAATACTTTGATGTGTTTGCCTGCAAAGCCGTCCATCATCACTTGCATATCGGAGCCTAAGCCTCCCGATTCGCGAATCCGGACGCCTGAAGCCTTGTTTAATACCCGACCGATCTCCTGATTACTGTTATGGAATTTACGGGCATCAAGGGCCACTACATTGAATGGTGTTTCCTGCACCTGTTGCACGGTGCTTTTGCCACGTACATAGACCTCCTCGATCTTGGTGCGTGGGTCTACTTTTAGCCCAAAATCCTTGGTAAGGGCTTCGCCGCTGCTGATGTTTACAGCCCGATGTTGCCTTACAAAACCAGCCTTTGTACAGAACAGATCATATTTGCCGGGTTTTATATTGATTTGATATTCACCCTTTTTATTGCTGAAGGTGGCATAAGGGCTGCGTTTGATATATATAAAAGCATCTACAATAGGCTTTCCTTGCTCATCGACGACGGTGCCGCTCAAAACCGTCTTGACACGGGTTTGCGCTTGCAGCGGACAGGTGTATAAGTGTATGCAAACAAGGAATAAACTTGTGAGCGATAATTTTTTCAGTGTACGGTAAAAAATTGACTTCATTGCTAATTTCTATTGTTATTTAGATTAATTATAAACAACTTCGTAAAAGTATCTACATTTGTAGTTAAAGAATAGCGTAATAGTTGACAATAATTAGCGTAATTTAAGATGACGATTTATTCCAGAATTCCAGAATTCAACAAGATTTTAACAGATTTAGACTTAGCCGATCAAGCAATAGATGCCGAAGAACTTCGCTTTTTATCGCAGCACCTAACCCGCCATGCCATTGCCGATGTGCAGGTGGACACTATTTTAAGTTCCGGATTGTTTATCCAGGAGATGCAGATCCAACCCCAGCAGAAGATCACCGAAGAGTTTCATACCGAAGGCAAGCATGTGCGTTTGTTTTTCTACCTCAATGGCGATTCCCATGTGCAGTTTGGGGCAGGTAATATGGATTATAAGCATGAGGTAGGTATGATTCAGCGCAATTTCCTCAATACCGATGGGGCAGGCGGATTAGTGCATATCCTCAAAAACCAAAAGCTAAACTATATTGTAATTAAGTTTTCCTATGCTTTTTACCTTTCCTTATTAAAGCATGAGCAATGGATCGAAGGCGACCCCTTTCATCAATATGTGTTAAGTGGTGATGCAGAAAACAGACCCAATGAAACTTTCTTTATCGACTCCCGCATTATCAATATCCTGCGCGATATTATGAATGCCTCCTCCGTTCAATTTCAGAAAACAGCCTTTGTGCATATGAAGTTAAAGGAACTGCTGTTTATGCTCTACCAGATCTCCCTGTCTGGAAGAACCGATCAACGCCTGAAAACACCAATCGCCTTATTGGAGAAGGTGCGTTCCTATATATTACTGAATTTGGATAATCCGCCGAGTATGGAGGTTCTTCAACTGAAGTATGAATTGAACCCGAAGGTATTTATGTTGGATTTTAAGAAGTACTTTGGAAAAACAATCTATGCCTTCGTTATTCAGGAACGCATGGCCAAAGCGCAACGCCTATTGCAAGAGGACTATAATGTCAATGAGTTAGCTACCAACCTTGGCTACCAAAGTGTTTCCCATTTTATTAAAGTCTTCAAAAGTTATTACGGGTATACCCCGAAGAAGGCGATCTTGCGATTGCGCAATCAAGAGGTTTTAGAAAATCAATCCCTGGCCGCCTATCCCGTAGGATAGGCAGCAGGGATGCTTATTAAATTACCAATTCGCCGATGTATTTGCTATCGGTGCTGCGCGAAGGCACATCGATAGAGAAAAATGAAAGGTATGCATGGTGGGTAATTTTATGGGCATAAGTCAGGAGCTTCACCTGCTGGGTTTGGGTATTCATGGTATTGCCGCAAAGGATACCCTGCATATTATGGGTGCTCAAATCTACAGGTACTAACATCACACAGGCATGCATATGCATGCTGCTGTATTTGGCTGCCAAGGCCGGATCCAGCTGCCAATGGATGTCGAGTTTCTTTTTTTGGATGTTCAGCATAAAGGAAGCGTTGATTACCGGATTGGGTAAATCCTGGCTCAAGCTGAGGTTCGGCCAATCGATCGCTAAGGATTCATTCTCCTGCTTTACCGCATTTTTTAAGTTGTAAGACAAAGCCCGGTTATAGGCCGAACCCTTGCCCGGGCCAAACTGAAAACCAATGCGAACCACCGGAAGCATCCGGATAATATACTGCTGCATCATTTTAAACTTATTCCGCGTAAAAGCTAAAGCCTTGCTTGCCTTCTCCTTCTTGCGACGCACAGCCCTTGTCCGAACATAACCGACCCCATTGCGCTGATAGAATACCACGTTTCCGACCTTGCCAGAAATACCGCCGTTGATACCGTTGATTGCTATTGCCATAATGTTATTTCTTTCTGCTTATTTCCTTAAAGATAAAAACTATAGTTAAAATTAATTATAAAGAAATTGATAAGACCTTGTTAAGCTGATGCTGAGCCCTTTGCAAAGGGGCTTGATACGGGTGTGAAAGGGGAGAGGAAGGGGGGAACAAGGGGAGAGAGCAAGGGCATTCATCAGGTTGTCATGGTGCTGTCATCAGGTTGTCATGGTGCTGTCATCAGTTTATCATGGTGCTGTCATCGGTTTGTCATGGTGAGCGGAGTCGAACCACGAACGACTGGTACGTCAGTGCAATCAATAATGCATAAAACACTTGTTTAAAGTGGTTTACAAAATTTATTGGTAGGTGGTGACATGTAGTAGCATAGCTTATTAAGCTTTGCTAATAAACTGCGTTACGCTTTATATTGCGTTTTGGTCTGTTCTGTAAAATGTTGATAAAGAGAGTTTAAACATAGCGGATTGCACTGACGTACCAGTCGTTCGACTCCGCTCACGATGACAATACGATGACAAAACGTTATAGAAAACGTGCCGCAACGATGAACAATACGTGCCGCAGTGTTACAGGAAACCTTTCTTCATTTTTTATATAAAGCTTACAAAAAGTTATTACAACTTATTCTTATTTTTTTATAAGCTCAACATATTGAAAAACAAGGTTTTAAAATTTATTGCTCACTTTTTACACTTCTTTATAATTCTAAATTCAGCAAAATTTTTGCCTTTTTTTGAATGAAATACTACCTACTTTTAAACTGTACATGCTAACGATGCCATTGAAATGCAGCTTAAAGAGCTTAAGAAAGGGCCAGATTTAAGAAGCTAACGGCAAGAACCAGATTAATACCTAATTCACCGATTTAGAATATTGCGCATAAAAAGAGGTCGTTCAAAAGGTGGAGGCCTTAATTCCTTGATTAAAACAAAAGGAGGAGTATGAAAGATTAAATTATGAAAAAACGGAAGTGCGCGAACACCTCCGTTATGATGATTAGCCTGAAAAGGAACGTTTGAATACCTATTGTTAACCAATCATTTACACAAATGTATAAAATACCTAACAAAGTTAGCGTAACTGGCCATGCTTTGCCAAAGAATCGCTACCGAACAACGGTATGTCTGCTTTCCCTGCAGCTTATCGTTGGCGCTCCTGCCTTTGCCTATGCAAATGGCCCAAATCATGCGCTTGAAACGAACAGCTTTTACCTGCAGACAACGCAAGAATTCGTTGTTAAAGGGAAAGTAACCAATCAAAAAGGGGAGCCCATTGAGGGAGCTACCGTCCGCGTTAAAGGCAGCGAAACAGTGACTTCCACATCTTCTGCGGGAATTTTTTCAATCAAAGTTCGAAATCTAAATGATGTATTAGAGCTAACTGCGGTAGGCTATATTCGGCAGGAAGTTGCGTTAACCAATGATCACGATATCGTTGTTGTGTTAGACAATTCTACCGATGTATTAGATGAAATTGTGGTGGTGGGCTATGGTACGCAAAAGAAAGAAAATGTGGTGGGCGCGGTACAGCAGGTTAAGGCTAGCGACTTGAAAACTACAACAAGTACTTTAAGTAATGCATTTGCCGGAAATATTGCGGGTGTTATTGCACGACAGCCACGCGGCGAGCCAGCTTTTGATGCGGCAACCTTTTATATTCGGGGTATTTCCACCTTTGGCGCGAATGCGAGCCCGTTAATAGTGCTGGATGGGGTGGAAATTAATACCACCATGTTAAATAACATTGCTCCTGAGTCTATCGAGTCATTTTCCATATTAAAGGATGCCAATGGAACTGCATTGTATGGCTCCCGTGGAGCCAATGGGGTTATCATCATCAATACAAAAACAGGGAAAAATACGGAAAAGATGTTGATCAACTTAAGAGCTGATCACACCTTTTCAGCACCCACGATGGTTCAGCCTATTGCCGATGGGGTAACCTATATGGAAAAATATAATGAAGCCAAGCGGAATGATACTCCAGAAGGGCAAGCCTATGTTCCATTTTATTCAGATGAAAAAATTGAAGGAACAAGAAAAGGCTTGAACGGCTATGTGTTTCCTAATAACGACTGGTATGAAATGATGTTTAAGGATTTTAGCATGAACCAAAGCGTGAATTTCAACCTCACTGGTGGTTCGAAAAAATTAGATTACTTTCTGAATGCTTCCTTTTTCAATGAAACAGGGATTGTGAAGAAGCCTAGTGAAGGCCTCTATAACCCGGAGATCGACAGTAAAAAGTATATTTTTCAAAGTAATGTTTCCACCGATGTAACCAAAACAACACGCTTGGGCTTGAAAATGAATACCATTCTATGGTATAACAATCGCCCGATTGAAGATGTGACCAACTTGTTTTATTACGCTATGCGCGCAAATCCAGTTCGTTTTCCGGCGGTTTTACCCGCTGAAGAGGGGGATACTTATGTGCGCTATGGGAATAACTCTTCCTGGGATGTTGGCAATAAGGACTTAAATCCATATGCCTTATTAAGTCGGGGTAGCGGGAATAAACATCAAAACTATTTGACTACCATTTTTAATGTTGACCAAGATTTAAACGGCCTTTTAAAAGGTTTAAAGGCGAAGTTCTTAGCCTCCTTTTATAACTATGCAGCCATGAGCTTGTATAAGAGTTTTACGCCATTTTATTATAAAGTGGATGATGACTATACGAGCGATGGGCAAGGTGGGTATCAATTTACGACCTCCAGTATTGGTGACCCGGGAAATACTTATTTAACCTATACCACCGATCGAGATGGACGTCGTGAATACTCTGTTCAAGGAACCATCACTTATGATAATAAAATCGGCGATCATACGCTTGGGGCGATGCTCGTGTATAATGCGCATGATAAAACCATCAATATCGCTGCCACTGAAAATGATGTGTTGCCATATCGTCAACAGGGTGTTGCAGGCAGGTTTTCTTACAACTATGCCTCGAAGTATATCGGGGAATTTAACTTCGGATATAATGGTTCCGAAAACTTTATACAGGGAAAACGCTTCGGATTCTTTCCGTCTGCGGCCTTAGGCTATATTGTTTCTAATGAATCGTTTTTTGAGCCATTGAAAGCGCATATTAACCTATTGAAACTACGTGCATCTTACGGGATTTCAGGAAATGATGCATTAAGCTCGCGCTTTCCTTACCTCACCATTGTTTCCATGAATGGGGCAAGTGGCTTGTATAAAGGGATGAATTTTGCAGGAACTTCGGGGCCAAGTATTTCCGTTTTAGGGAATGAAGATGCCACGTGGGAAGTTGCGAAGAAGTATAATTTTGGTTTGGACCTGGGTATTAATCGGGAAATTGATTTTACGATCGATTATTTTCGGGAAGACCGCTCAGGCATCTTTATGCAAAGGCAATCCTTACCAACCTCTGTAGGCTTGGCCGGATCTACCCCGTATGGAAATATAGGGAAAGTGAAAAACATGGGGGTCGATTTTTCTCTTTCTTATAAAAAGATGCTCAATGACAACCTCAGCATGTCGTTCACAGGAAATTTTACCTATGCACATAATGAAGTGGTTGATAAAGATGAACCTCAATTATTATATACCTATACGTCTGCTATTGGCCATCCGATCAATACAAATTTTGGGTTGCTTTCCGATCGATTGTTTGCCAATCAACAACAAATTAATGAGAGTGCTATCCAAGAATATTCTACCTATAAACCGGGCGATATTAAGTATCAGGATTTAAATGCTGACGGGAAGATCAATAAAAACGATGTAACCGCTATCGGCATGCCTACCGTTCCGGAAATTGTATATGGCTTAAATGGTATGGTTAATTATAAGAAAATGGACTTCAGCTTTTTATTGCAAGGGCAAAGTCGGGTTTCCTTGATGATGAGTAATATGCATCCATTTGCCTCTACGGGACAATTCGGATTTGGTATTACCCAATATATTGCTGATGACCATTGGAGTGAGGAAAATCAAAATATCGATGCAAAATATCCACGATTGACCAGTACATGGAATGAAAATAATGTGCAAGCATCGGATTATTGGTTGCGTGATGCCAGCTTCTTAAGGTTAAAATATATGGAAATTGGCTACCGCTTTAAAAAAGTGGTTCGCATTTATGCCGCAGGATCTAATTTATTTTCAATTCATTCATTTAAACATTGGGATCCTGAAATGGGCGGTGGAAATGGTTTGTTCTATCCACTCCAGCGTACAGCGAAACTAGGTATTCAATGTCAATTTTAACGTTCAATTTATGAAATTACAACATCTATCCTATGCAGCCGCACTGTTTCTCATGTCGCTAACAAGTAGCTGCAACAAATACTTGGATATTGTTCCGGAAGGGAAACCTACCGTGCAAGATATCTATAAAACACAGGTGCAGACCCAAAATTATGTGTATACCTTGTATGGTTCCATTCCAGATCGGGTCCATTTGCAGGCATTTCCTGATTTAGCGGCTGGTGGCGATTTTATCTCCGGCTATTACGGCGCACCGCGTTATTTCACCTATAAAAGTTTATTGTATGGCTTGGAATCATCAAGTAGTACGTATTACGGCTTTTGGTCAACTGTATCGGCAGCGCCGGAAGGTGTTTGGCGTTATAATGCATTTAAAGCCATCCGGAATTGCTATAATTTACTTAAAAACATAGAGTCAGTACCCGATATTACGGAAGAGAATAAACGCTATTGGTCTGGAGAAGCCTATTTTCTAATCGCTTATTATCATCAATTGTTATTGGAATATTATGGGCCTATTGTATTAATTAAGGATGAAATTTCGCAGAATGCCGAAGGGGAAGAGATCTATTTGAAAAGAAGACCCTACGATGAATGTGTTGATTTTATCGTTGAGAAATATAATACTGCCGCAGGTTTATTGCCGGCAAGATGGGGGAATGATGACATCGGTAGGGCAACAGCCGCCACGGCACTCGGGCAAAAGGCACGTCTGTTATTGTACGCAGCATCGCCACTAGTAAATGGAAATGCGGAATTTTACGCCAACTTTAAAAATAAAGATGGAGAACAACTTATTCCTATTCAGGAAGACCGGAATAAGTGGCAAAAAGCCATGGTCTCTGCCAAAGAAGCCATCGATTATTGCGAGAGTAATGGCTATAAGCTCTATACTTCTAGTACTGTCGCCGGTAGTACTGATATGGAAAGAGGAACACAGAATTACTATGCTACTTTTGTAGGCGAGGGTACAGGTACCTTTCTAAATACCGATGAGATTTTATTTGGCTCTGGCAATCAGTCTTCCCTTAGCTATACCTTGAAGAATATCGCCCCACGTGTGGGATTAAAATCCTATTCCAATGATGGTTTTCGCGGCTATTTGATTCCTACTTGGGACTGTATCGAGATGTATTACTCTAAAAATGGATTGCCGATGAATGTGGATCCTTTGACAAAAGATTTGGATTTATATTCCGTAGCGCCAGGCGATAATACAGCCTTATTAAATCGGAATAGAGAGCCTCGATTTTATGCTTCCATTGGGTTCGACCGCGGTAGCTACAAAGTTAATGGCGGTGTTATTACCCTGATGTGTCGTCGAGGGGAGCCACAGCAAAACGATGGCAATCCGAATAATCCTTACCAATCGGATAATGGGTATTATGCCCAAAAATGGATTTCCAAATTAGATACTTATAACACCACCAGTAAGGCCATTACAGCCAGTAAATATATTTTTCCTTACCTTAGGTTAGCAGAATTGTATTTAAGTTATGCGGAGGCGGACTTCGAATTTAATGGGTCTTTAAGTCAGCAAAGTTTGACTTATTTGAACAAAGTTCGAAATAGAGCAGGCTTGCCTAATTTTGAAGCTTCCTGGAGCCTGGTAGGCGGTATTCCGACAGGGCAAACCTTACGTAATGTAATCCGGCAAGAACGTAGTATTGAGTTTTTGATGGAAGGTCGTCGTTTTCATGATATTCGCCGCTGGAAAATTGCCCATATTGAAATGATGCGTACATGGAAATCATGGAATTTAGCGGGGAAAACCCAAGAAGAATTCTACAGCATTACGAACATGCAAGAAGGTGACGTGCGGGTATTTGAAAGCCCAAAAAGTTACTGGTTGGCTATTCCGATAGATCAATTGAATACCAATCATAATTTAGTTCAAAATCCAGGGTATTAAACGGTAATACCCTATTTAAACAATAATCAACTTAATCAAAGCCTAGGGATTTTACCTCCCTGGCTTTCCTATTTTCATTCCATGATAGACTCAAGAAGAGATTTTCTAAAAAAGGCATCCTTATTAGCGGGCTCTACGGCCCTTTACCAGTTTATTCCGGCCTCTATTCAGCAGGCTTTGGCTATTGAAGCCGATCCGGGTACTACTTTTTTAGATGCCGAGCATATTGTTTTTTTGATGCAGGAGAATCGTTCATTCGATCATTGCTTTGGTGCCATGCGTGGGGTTCGCGGTTTCAACGATCCGCGGGTGATGCGTATGGAGGGGCTCCCGATCTGGTATCAGAAAAATAAAGAAGGGACCTATTATGCGCCTTTCCACTTGGATATCGAGAAAACTAAGGCCGCCTGGATGGGCTCCTTGCCCCATGGTTGGCGCGATATGGTGCAGGCACGCAATGAGGGACGCATGGACAACTGGTTGGAGGCGAAAAAGGCAGGAAAGGCCTATCAGCATATGCCCTTAACGTTAGGGTTCTACCAACGGCAAGACCTGCCCTTCTACTATGCTTTTGCCGATGCTTTTACGGTATGCGATCAGCATTTCTGTTCCTCCCTGACCGGTACGAGCCCGAATCGTTCGCATTTCTGGACAGGAACAGTACGCGAGGAGCCTCGTAATCCGGAGTCTATGCCGCATTTGGATAATCCACAATTGGTGCATCGGGATTTGAAATGGAAAACCTTCCCCGAGCGCTTACAAGAAGCCGGGGTGAGTTGGAAAGTCTATCAGAATGAAATTGGTCTTCCTGTTGGTATGACAGGTGAGGAAACCGATTGGCTGGGGAATTTTAGAGATAATAACTTGGAGTTTCATGAGGCCTACCAGGTGAAGTTTCATCCGCGTTACCAAGCATTTATAAAGAAAGAGTCCATAGCCATACAGCAGGAATTGGAAAAGCAAAAGGCCGACGGGAAGAAACCCGCGGCAAAGTTGCAAAAACAATTGGATGCTTACCTTCAGGATATGGAGCGGTACAGTGCCGAGAAGTTTAAACAGCTCAGTGTGCATCAGCAGGAGATTCATCGTCGTGCTTTAACAACGAATGAAAATGATCCGGACTTCCATTCCCTAAGTAATTTGCAGGTGGAGGAAGGGGGGAAGAAAGCGATCGTTTCTGTGCCTAAGGGAGATTTGTTCCATCAGTTTAGGGCGGATGTAAAGAACAATGAATTGCCTACAGTTTCCTGGTTGGTTGCGCCGAATCGTTTCTCTGATCATCCGGGTTCCCCTTGGTACGGGGCATGGTATGTTTCGGAGACTTTAGCCATATTAACTGAAAATCCGGAAGTCTGGAAGAAGACCATATTTGTGCTTACCTATGATGAAAACGATGGCTATTATGACCATGTGCCGCCATTTGTGCCCGCACTGCACAGTCGGCCAGAAACCGGAGCCAATCCGCGTGGGATGGAAACGGCAGATGAATACGTATCGGCAGCCATGGAGCGGAAAAGAAGTGGCAAAGCCGACAGTACCTTGGCCTCTCCAATCGGCTTAGGCTTTCGGGTGCCTTTAGTGGTGGCTTCGCCTTGGAGTAAGGGAGGCTATGTGAATTCCGAGGTTTTTGATTTAACCTCTTCCATTCAGTTTGTAGAGTATTTTATCGAAAAGAAATGGGCGAAGCAGGTGATGGAAACGAATATTTCGCCTTGGCGTCGTTTGGTATGTGGGAATTTGACCTCCATCTTTCGTCCTGCCGCGGATAATAGACAGCCTGACTTGACTTATGTGAAGCGAAATCAACAGGTGGAGCGCATCTTTCAAGCGCGTGATAAGGCCTTGCCGACAGGTTATGAAGCCATATCTCCAGAAAAGATCGCCAGACTTCGAGAGAATCAAGTTGGATTTCAGGGTTTTAAATTACTGGAAGCTGGCGTAAAGCCGGCCTGCGCCATACCTTATGATATGGATGTGAATTTCGAGTTGAAGAATAATATCCTGCATATCAAATTTGAAATCGATGGGAAACTGCCAAGCAGCAAAACAGTAGGTGTTCCATTTTTTGTGAAATGCCCGGTGGCTTATGGCGAGCAAGGGGAACTAGAGCGTATTTGGAACTTTGCCATTAAACCCCAGGAACAGCTAACTTATAAATGGCCGTTGACTGAATTTAAAGCCGATCAGTTTCATTTGGAAGTGCATGGCCCGAATGGGTTCTACCGTTCTTTCCAAGGGAATAAAATAGCAAAATTGCCCGCACTAAGGCTGACAAGTCGAGACTTTAAAAAAGGACTATACTTAGAAATCGACAGCCCTGTGGCGCAGGGGTCGATTCGTAATTTATATCAACAGGGCGATATCCGGCCAATTGGTAAAAAGAAAGGTTGGGAGCGTTGGGATTTAAAACAAAGCCAAGGTTGGTATGATATTGAGGTAAGCACCGAACCCAAGGGTTCCTTCTTGTTTAAATATGCCGGCCACCAAGAAAATGGGCAGGTGAGTACAAGCGATCCGCTGATGGGAAATTTGAGGAATGGATAAGCTGGAGTAAGGCTTGAGGTCTAGTAGATTTATACAGAAATGTAATATTATTGTATACAAATAATTGTTAAAACAGCTATTTCCACTATTAAAACCCTTATTTATAAGGGTTTTTCTCTTTTCTACACGAAAATAATCCTAAAATTTTGCGAATATTTTGTTGTATTGTATACATAAATGTATTAATATTGTATTCAATAATCGGATATTTTTGGATTCTTTTTGAAAAGAGCTTGATTTAAAAATACCGTGATAACCATTACTAGATTATTTTAAATCAATTTACTAATCATTTTAACCTGAGCAAGATGAAACTCAAACAGTTTAAAATCAGGGATGTGATAAATCGGAGCTGTCTGCTAGTCGGTCTACCATTTATCTCCTTAGGGGCCGTAGCCAATACAGATGTGCTACCTTCCACTTCCTTAAGCAGTCCTACCTTATTCAACAGTTCTTCGGGCGTTTACTCCAAGCTGCAGCAGCAGTTGACCGGACAAGTTAAGGATGCCACAGGGAAGCCTTTGGCGGCCGTTCGCGTACGGAACATGCGCACGAATCAATCCGTTCCTACAGATCAGGATGGGCGTTATATCCTTCCGGGGTCGGCGAACGATCGTTTGGAATTCCAAATGTTAGGCTATCAGCCATTGGAATTAAATGCAGGAGATGCACGCTTGGTGCAATTGCAGGTTGCTGAAAATTCCTTGGATGAAGTAGTGGTGGTAGGTTATGGTAGCCAAAAGAAAGTAAACTTAACGGGGGCCGTTAGTACGGTAAAGTTTGACGAGGCCACCAACAGCCGTCCGAATATGAACCTGGCATCGGCCTTAGTAGGTCGCGGCTCGGGATTAAATATTGCCCAAACATCCGGCGCACCGGGTGCGGAGGGATTTAACCTTTTGGTACGCGGTAAAGGAACCATGAATGATGCTTCGCCTTTAGTGATTATCGATGGGGTTCCGGGAGCTTTAAATGATGTAAACCCAAATGATGTGGCCAATGTGTCCATCTTAAAAGATGCGTCTTCATCGGCCATCTACGGTTCGCGTGCTGCCAATGGCGTTATATTAGTAACCACCAAAAAGGGTAACAGCGAGAATTTTACCGTCAATTATAGTGGGTATGTAGGGAGCCAAGCTGCAGCGAAGAATGTAGAATTTATTTCCGACATGGCCACCCATATGGAATTGGTGAACGAATCGGAAGGGCGTGAGAAATATGCGCAATCCTTAATTGACGAATGGCGTCGTGAATCGGCAGCAGGGAATCCATTGTATCCCAATACCAATTGGTATGAGGAGATGTTGAATAATACCCTGTTAACCGAACATAATTTAGCCGTTCGTGGTGGCGGTCAAAAGGGTAATTTTGCAATGTCTTTAGGCTATTTAGATAATAAAGGAATTATAGATAATTCCGGCTATAAGCGTTATAATTTCCGCATCAATGCCGATACAAAAATTAAGGATGTATTGACCTTGGGTGGAAATGTATTTGGCAATTGGTCAGATCGTGGCCCTGTGGATGTAGGCTCGTTCTTCTCGAGTATTCGAAACACCACACCGGGTGTTATTCCGATGTTTGAGGATGGACGTTATGGTGGCGAAATGTTTAGCGGCTTACCCCAAGGTACTAACCCAAGAGCTTATGTAGATAATGCACGCGGTAACTTTGAAAGACAACGCCTAGGGATGAAATTCTACGGTATTGTGAACCTGATGAAAAACCTGGAGTGGGAGAGTAGCTTTGGCTTTAACTACAATAACAACCGGAACTGGGTTTATGTGCGTCCATTTGCGTTATGGAACTTCCAAACCAATGCACCTTACCAGAAAAAACCAAGTGTAAACAGCTTGATGAATGCGAGCCGCCGCGATTATTCGACCATCTTAAATACCTTGTTGCGCTATAAAGAAACCTTCAACGATAGCCATAATTTGGCATTAATGGCTGGTTTTGACCAACAATACAACCGCATGGATATTTTTGATGCCAAGAAAAACGATATCCTAGGCGATGATGCGATTTATATTTTAGATGCAGGTACCAACCTGGAGTCGATCAGTGGATCGGGAACCGATGATGCCTTGCAATCTTTCTTTGGACGTGTAAATTACGATTATAAAGGCAAGTACTTGCTGGAAGCGAGTGCGCGCTACGATGGATCGTCACGTTTTGCGAAAAACAACCGCTGGGGTTTCTTCCCATCCTTCTCTGCGGGATGGCGTATTTTAGAGGAGCCATTTGCAGCACCTTTGAAATCGGTTTTCGATGATATTAAAATTAGAGGATCTTGGGGTCGTTTAGGAAATAACCGTATTGGCGATTATACCTACCAAGTGGTTTATGGTTCTTACCTGTACCCCTTTGGCGGACAGTTGCAGCAAGGCGTTGCGCCGAAAGAAATTGCTAATAGCAAAATCAAATGGGAAACAACAACCATTAGCAATGTCGGCTTGGATTTAACCTTATTGCAAAATAGATTGACCCTTACTGCCGAGTATTTCAATAAAAATACCAGCGATATCTTAACAAAAATTCCTATTCCTATGGTGATGGGTAACTTCTCGCCACCTTGGCAGAACATTGCCGAAATGACCAACAAAGGGTTAGAATTCCAGTTAGGCTACCAGGATAAAATTGGCGAAAACTGGTCGTACTTTATCAATGGAAATTTCTCGACGGTAAAGAATAAGGTCTTGAAATTCCATGGCGATCGTTCCATCAATGCGATGAATATTACCTTGGAAGGAAGCCCATACAACAGTTTCTATATGTTGGAGTTTGATCGTATTATTCAGGATCAATCGGAAGTTGATCAGCTGATTGCGGATGGGTATACCTTTGCAACCTATGTGGGTGGTAAACCAAAACCAGGCGACATGTTGTATAAAGATACCAATGGCGATAAGATTTTTAACGAAGAAGACCGTGTGATTAAGGACTACTCTTCTTTGCCAAAATATACCTACGGATTAAACCTGAGCGTGGCCTATAAAAACATTGATTTAAATGTGGTAGCACAGGGTATTGGCGGTGTTAAAGAATACTGGGGAAATGATGGTTTTAACACGTTCAACCTGAATGAAGGTTTCTTGCAACGCAAAGAGATTTTAAACCGCTGGACGCCAGAGAATAAATCCACCGAGTATCCGAGGTTATTAACCTCCAGCTCGGCTTTAAATTCGGTGTATAGCGATTATTGGTTGCATAATACCTCCTTCTTCCGCATCAAATCTTTACAGTTAGGTTATGCCTTGCCGTATGCGACTTCTTCGAAGTTTAAGGTGGAGCGCCTGCGGGTTTATGCAAACTTGGAGAACTATTTCACCTTTACCAAGTTCCAGGGCTATAATCCGGAGAACGCAAGTATTGCTTATCCGTTGATGAAGCAATGGGTTGTAGGATTAAATATTACCTTTTAACACGTACGATCATGTTTAAACATATTAAAAAATTTATCCTGCCGGCAGCAGCTGTCGTGATGCTGAGCTCCTGCAGTGATTTTCTAGATAGAAACTCCTTGGTAGGGCTTTCCGAAGGAGATTATTGGAAGTCGGAAGACGACGCCATTAAAGGTGCCAATACCCTTTATGCAGCAAATAAGGAGTTTACCAACAGTATTGTTTTCTATGGAATGATGGATGACTTTACAGATATTTCGTATCAATCGTTCGCAACGGGATTGACAACAGGTTTGTTCCCGGCCAATGCGGCATTTTACCAAACTTCCTGGGGGATATTCTATAAAGGGATTTTTCGGGCGAATACCATTTTAACCAAGGTGCCTGAAATTCCTATGAGCGAGGCCATGAAAAACAGGGTATTGGGTGAAGCGAAATTCTTCCGTGCTTATTTTTACTTTAAGCTATGGGATTATTTCGGTGCGGTGCCGTTGTATGAGCATGCCATGAATGTGGATGAAGCCTACAATGCGCGGGCTACCGAGAAGGAAGTTTATGACCTTATTGTTAAGGATTTGACAGAAGCCTATGCCATGTTGCCGGAAACTTACGATCAATCGAATAAGGGAAGAGCAACGAAATGGGCCGCCTTAGCGATGCGCGGAAAGGCACATTTATGGGCCAAAGAGAATGAAAAAGCGGCAGCCGACTTTAAAGAGGTGATGGATAAAAGCGATCGCCGTTTATTGGGCGATTTCCATACGCTATTCCGCGTAGCCGGAAATAACAATACGGAAGTGCTTTTTGATGTGCAATATATTGCTGAACAAGGGCATGGTATTGCGACCGATCGTAACTATGGAAATGCACGTGGCGCAACAACAGGTTCGCAACGTACGCGTCCGACGCCAAAATTGGTGAATGCATTTGAAATGGCCGATGGCAGCAAATTTGATTTCAATAATTATAAGAATGCGCAAGGTGGAACCTTCAACCCGAATAATGCTGCAGATTGGCGCGATGAAGCAAGCGTACGCAAGTTGTTTGAAAACAGGGATCCACGTTTACATAAATCAGTTATTGTGCCTTGGTCTACTTTCGTAGGTCGGGGTGGCGTAGAATTCTTGTATCGTTTCCCGGTAGTGGCATCTGATGCGACGGCATATGTTCCTGTTTGGACGAATGGTAGCTATGCATGGCGTAAATTTGTGGAAACCGGATCGGTTTATACCTTGCAGGATAACATGCCGCAGAACTTCCCGCTGATTCGTTTAGCGGATGTGATGCTGATGTATGCAGAGGCGAAGAACGAAGCCTTAGGTTCACCTGATCAATCGGTTTACGATGCGGTTGATGCGGTTCGTGCGCGTGCTGGTATGCCTAAATTGCCAAAAGGCTTAAACAAAGAGACGATGCGCGAAAGAATTAGACAGGAGCGTATGGTTGAATTGGCTGGCGAAGGTCAACGTTATTCGGATATCCGTCGTTGGAAGATTGCGAAATCTGTAGTGGATGGCGTGTGGATGACCGAATTTACGGGCGTGAATATCCGTCAGCGTGGTTTCCCAGATCATTATTACTTATGGCCGATTCCACAAGCTGAGCGTGATTTGAATCCGAAGTTAACACAAAACCCAGGTTGGCAATAAGCTGTTGTCCTGTGTATAATTTGTATTTTTAGTAAAATTTTCAAAACCTATTGTGCTGATGAACTTACGTCCCGTACTTTTTATTACTTGCTTATTATCCATTTTCATAACGGCTGCACAAGCGCAGGTTGTTTATCCGTATCAAAAGTTCAAAAAGGCGAAATCCATTCGGGTTGTGGCATCGAAAGATAAAGCAGCAGCGGGAAAAGGCCTGATGCAAGCAGGGCCTGTTGCCGAGGGGTATCCGGAGCGTCCGGCAGATGTTTGGCTGGAAGTGCAGGTGCCGGAAGCTGGGACTTATGTCTTGGAAGGCGAAACCCTAGCTTATGACGTTGCGGCATTAAAGGAAAACGATAAAACAGGCATGCTGACGCAGCTTGGCTATTTTCAGTTGGGAGATTCAAAAATTACCAAGCGTATTTTGTTCGACCAATATAAAGGGGGCAAGCAAGACTTAGGGAAGTTTGATTTTTCGAAGGACAAGGAGGTTTTGAAAATTTGGTTGCCCAAGGATCTGATCTTAACTGCTATTAAAGTTAAGGCCTATCAAGCACCTGTAGCGCCGGAGGCGGCAGAAAAATATGTGCCGAAGGTGTTGCCAAGTGCCGATAGGCCTCGGCTTTGGGTAAATGCCGAGAGCCTGCCTGTGGTGAAAAGCCGCTTGCTGGCCGAGGAAAACCGACCAGCATGGGAGGCCGTTAAGGCGGTGGCTTTGGCGCCATACCCATTTCCTTATGCCCATCAGGATGAGATATTCCATGATGAGGCTTTGGAACAAATTATTGAAAAGAAAGCATTTTACTATTTAATGAGTGGCGACCGTAGTGTAGGTATGGAAGCTGTAGACTTGTTGCAAAATTATGTTCAGCGCTTAGAATTTGGTAATATCACCTATGGCGATATTACGCGTGAATTGGGGCGGGCAATTTATACCAGTGCCTTGGTTTACGACTGGTGTTATGGTTTAATCGATACCCAAAGAAAAGCAGCCTTGCGTGCAGACATGCAACTTTTGGTGCGCGATATGGAAATCGGTTGGCCACCGTTTTACGGATTGGAAAGTATCATCAATGGGCATGGGAATGAGGCGCAGGTGTGTCGTGATATGCTGGCCTGGAGCTTAGCCATTTACGACGAAGACCCGGAGCCTTATAAGTATGTTTCCTATACGATTCTGGAACAATTGGTACCTATGCGGAAGTTTGAGTATCAGTCGCCACGTCATAATCAGGGCATTGATTATGGGGGCTACCGTTTCGGGTGGGAAATGCATGCCGTATGGTTATACTACCGGATGCTAGGTTATTCTGTTTTTGATGATAATATTAAAAACATGAGCGATTATTGGATCTATATGCGCACGCCGGATGGAAAAATGCTGCGCGATGGCGATATGTTCAATGTGAAATATAACAGTAGCGATGAGTTTTATTGGAAAAACCCGCAGACCATGTTGCTGTGCTATGCTTTCTCAGGAAATGCGCTGGTAAAAGGCGAGTTCTATAAGCAAGGTGGTTTGGCCACTAATCCGGTATTGTTTTTATTGTTAAATGACCCGGCTTTAAAAGCGGAAAGCGATTTATCAAGCCTGCCTTTAACTAAAGATTTTGGAACGGTATTGGGTGCTATGGTTGCTCGTACGGGCTGGTCTGCAGACAGGCAAAGTAGCGATGTGATTGCGGAAATAAAAGGCGGCGGATACCATTTCGGAAACCACCAGCATGCTGATGCCGGTGCCTTGCAGATTTACCATCATGGGATTCAGGTTGGCGATTTAGGCTTGTATTTATCCTATGGTTCGCCTTACGATTTCAACTTTAATAAAAGATCCATTTCCCACAGCATGCTTTTGGTTCGTGATCCGAAGGAGCCTTTGTTGTTTCGTACGAAAACTAACGACGGCGGAACACGGTTTAGCCAACGCTTTCCAAAAACTGTAGATGAGGTTTTGCAAGATTCTTGGTATCATACCGGTACGGTCTTGGCCTCGACTTATGGTCCCGATCCGGTTCAGCCGAGCTACAGTTACTTCGCTGCCGATTTAACGGCTGCCTACAGTGCGAAAGTATCGGCCTATAAGAAAAGCTTTTTGTTTTTAAACCTGAAACGTAAAGATGTACCTGCCGCTATTATTTTGATGGATGAAGTACAAGCGAGCGATCCTAATTTTGAGGCCTTCTGGCAGATCAATACGTTGGAGAAACCGGAGCTTACAGCCACTGGCGCACGCTTGACCAGTCAATTTAAAGGTGCAAAAGGAGTGACCTATGTCGATATGATTCAACCGCGTTTAGAAGAGCGGAAGATTCAATTGTTTTCGGGAGATTCCAGTGCCTTTGTATTCGGCGATATGTATCAGGTGAAGTCACCTTGGCCGGAAGCGAAAGGAACGCGTGTGATGGTGCAATCTACCGCAAAAGGAGGGAAACATAGTTACACGAATGTTTTCCAGATGACGGAAGCTGGAGCGGCTAAATTGCCGGTTAAGGCGGTCGAGAAGGAGCAGTATTTTGAAATTGAAATTGCCGATAAATTTATCATTATGGCAAAGCCAGGTGCCTTTTTGAATGCGGGTTTTGAATTTACTGTGCCTGCAAGAAAAGACTATGAGGTAATGCTGATCGGTTTGCAGGATGGATTTTGGAATGTGAATAATACAGGAAAAAATAGTAGCTTTAATGTCAACATTCTTCCGAGTAAGCATGTTCTGAGTTGGAAAAGCCAGGGCGGGCAGTACCACGTGATTCCTAAACGTGTGTATGGAGCGGAAGAAGGGAGATACTAAACCAGAAGTAAGGGAGCCTAAGTTATAGCGAGGTATTCCTATTTTTGCAATAAATTGTATACAATATGAAAGAAGATTCACTGGCCAATAAAGTGTACCTAGAAGTACGTAAGAAAATCTTGTCTAGTCAGCTTGTTGGCGGTGCCAGGCTTGTGGAGAGTTCCTGGGCCGAGAAGTTAAGTGTAAGCAGGGTGGCAGTTCGGGAGGCTTTTATGCGTTTGGCCGGCGAAAACTTAGTGGAATTTGGTGAGAAGGGCGGTTGCTTCGTGAAGAAGATGACCGTGGAAGATGTAAAAGATATCCGCGAATTGCGGGAGTTATTGGAGGTGGGTGCTTTGAAAATGCTGTTTGCCAAGAAGGATAAGGCCTTGATCAAAGATCTGGAGTTAATCTGTAATGATTTTTCGGAGATGGTGAGCAAGGGTTATTATGGCGGTGCCTGTGAAGCCGATGTGCGGTTTCACGAACGTATTATTCAAGGTACGGGCAATTCCAGGTTGGTTAGCATCTATCAGAATAGCAATATTCCGTTGTTTCACATGAAAATCGGCGCTATTTTAGGGCAGATGGAAGATTACCTGGAAACAGATCAGGAGCATCGTCAGATTGTTGCAGCCTTAAAAAGTAACGATTGGGACAGTGCCTATGATACCTTGGTAAAGCATTTGGACCGCGGGGAGCACGAAGCCCTGGAACTTGTAGAAGATTAATAAGAAGGCCTGTTAAAGCAGGCCTTTTTTAATGCTTGGTACTTGCCATAATTTACCTTGCTCGGCCTCGGTGATAACTACGCCTAGGCGGCCATTCGGGTCTATCGCGCAATTTGTAGGGTTGTTTCCGGGTAAAGTAAGCTCATCAATTACTATACCTTCGGGATTGACGATGCAGATTTTGGCAGCACTGTAAACAGCTATATATAAATTGCCATCCTGGTCGAAGGCGATGCCATCCGGACCAATGGTTCCACCTGTAAAGAAGAATTGTTCTGCATGATCGATTTCCTGAGTCTGCGCATTCCAACGGTACTTCCAAATCCATTTACTCCCAGTTTCGGCTATATATAATGCACTGAAATCTGCTGAAAAAGCGAGCCCATTGGGATAGTTTAGCTGTTCGGCGATTTTCTTTACCCCCTTTTCGGGATGGTAAAAACAGATATACCCTTCATAATCGTCCAAAGAGTCGCCAGGGCAGGTAAAAAGCAGATTCCCTAAGGCATCAAAGCAGAGGTCGTTCGGCATGTGCAAGGCTTGGCCATCGATTTGTTCGACGAGTGTTTCCACCTGTTGGCTTTCGGGATCGTAGCGACGGATGCTGTTCTGTTGGGAATCGCAAAACCAGATAGACCCATCCGGATGGATGGCAATGCCATTCGGGTGTCCCCCGACAGCAATTCGGTTGTAGGTGTCGGCTTTCCAGTGAATCAGGTTTCCGGCTTCCTTTTCCACCAGCCATAGTCCATCTTGTTTGTCAAAGGCAGGGCCTTCCGGAAAGGCAATGGAATCGATTAGGGTTCTCATAAAATATTTTCAAAATTATTTTAAATGTATACAATTTTATTTTAATTTAGTATACATAATAACCAAGCGATACCAAAATCTAAATCAAAATCAAAGGATCGTTTTGTTGATACGCAATTGTAAAACTAATATAAACATGCTAGAAAATAAGAAGTCTGCCGAAATTCTGGATACCAACGCGCAATGGATCCCAGGGGGTGTGGTGTCGTTGAACCGGAAATCGGATCCAAATTTATGTTTTGTAAAAGGGCAGGGGAGCCGGGTGGAAGATGCCGACGGCAACAGCTATATTGATTACCAAGCGGGCTTTGCGGCTTCGTTTTTAGGGCATAATGACCCTGATGTAAATGCCGCTGTCTTGAAGACGCTGCAAGAGCAGCAAGTGCTGATGGGCGCCGGGCCGACCCTTTTGGAAGGGGAGTTTGCCGAGTTGTTCTGTCAAAGTGTGCCGAATGCGGAAAGTGTGCAGATTACGACTACGGGATCGGAGGCGACTTACCATGCTATCCGTATTGCTCGAGCCGTTACCAAGCGTGACCATATTATCGTGATGCAAGGTGGTTACAACGGTTGGCATAATGATGTGGCTTGTAATGTGATTAGCAGTTTACAAGATGTAGGCCCTTACCAGAGTCCGGGTGAATACCCTTTTGATTCCTTAAGCGCCGGAGTTCCTAAAAATCATAGCGATTTGGTTCACGTGATTAATTTTAACGACTTGGATAGCGTTCGCTATATCGTGGAGAAGTATGAGGTGGCCTGTATTTTATTGGAGCCTATATTGCAAAATATCGGGATTGTGAAGCCAGAGCCTGGTTACTTGGAAGGGCTTCGCCAATTGGCCGATGAACAAGGCTTCCTGTTGATTTTCGATGAGGTGAAAACAGGATTCAGACATGCCCTTGCCGGTTATCAATCCTTAGTGAATGTGGTGCCGGATTTATCTACTTTCGGAAAAGCAGTTGCCAATGGTTATCCTTTAGGGGTCATTGCAGGCAAGAAAAAATACATGGATTATTTTGTGCATCCTGAGAAATCGGAACGCGTGATGATTGCCGGTACGTTCAATGCATTTCCATTGACTACTGCGGCAGCTATTGCTACCCTGCGGAAATTAGGCGATGAAAAATTCGCTGTTTATGAGCATGTTGAGAAATTAGGTGCCTTATTGGAAAAGGGCTATCAAGAGATATTTCCTAAATTAGGCACTGCATTCTACGTTGCGCGTCAAGGGTCGGCCTTTTGTACCTATTTTATGGATCATGCGCCGAAAAATTTCCATGATATTTTAACGAACCATAATTTCGATTTGGATGTTAGATATCGTAAGAAATTAATTGAAAAAGGGATTTTCAACTTCCCTGCAGCTATTAAACAAGGTAGTATTTCTTTTGCCCATAGCGAGGAAGACATCCTGAAAACTTTAGAAGCAACAGAACAAGTGATCAAAACGTTATAGGCTATACATTATGAAAATTACAGCGATAGAAACCCTGGTGTGCCATGCACGCATGCGGAACTGGATATTCGTAAAAGTAGTTACCGACCAACCTGGTTTATGGGGTTGGGGTGAAGCTACGTTGGAATGGCATACGCAAAGTGTGGTGGGCGCCATTAAAGATATTTCACAGTTATTAATCGGGGAAGATCCACGTCGGATCGAACACCTTTGGCAGATGATGTATAGACAGCACTTCTGGCATGGAAACGGCATTGTGCGTGGAACTGCCATTAGTGGAATTGACATTGCCCTTTGGGATATTCTAGGGAAGATACATGGCGTTCCATGCCATGAGCTTTGGGGTGGTCGCGTGCGCGATTATATCCGTTTGTATTGCCATTTGGGTGGTGGAAAAATGGAGGATTTCTATGAAACAGCACCTGATGATGCCAAGCGCTTTGGCGACTTAGCCTTACAAGCAGTTGACGAAGGATTTACGGCTTTTAAGTCGATGGCCGTTCCGGAAACCATGTCTTTAGAAGGACTACGCCCTATTAAATACGCTGAAGCCTGCGTAAAAGCGATGCGTGATGCGGTAGGTGATGATATTGATATTATGGTGGATTGTCATGCGCGGCCTAGTCCACGCATGGGCTTACAATTTGCTAAAGCCTTAGAACCTTATGGCTTATATTTCTTTGAGGAGCCTTGTTGGCCGGAAACCATGGAGGATATTGCCTTGATTCAACGTTCTGTGAGCACACCTATTGCTTCCGGGGAGCGATTGATCGGCGTGCATGCCTTCCGTGATATGTTGGAAAAACGTGCAGTAAGTGTTATCCAACCCGATATTACGCATTGTGGTGGATTAACGGAAGCCCGTAAAATTGCGGCACTGGCCGATGCCTATCGTGTTTCAGTAGCGCCACACAATCCGCAAGGTCCGGTGAGTACGGCGGCTTCGATTGAGTTAGGCTTTGCTACACCATCTTACATTATTTGTGAAAGTGTGCATAAAGACGTGGAATGGCGCCAAGACGTAGTTTCTGAAGGATTTACGGTGCAAGAGAAGGGCCGTATTGTGCTTCCGAACAGTCGCCCGGGTTTGGGGATTGAAATTAATGAAGAGGAAGTGAAGAAGCACCCTTTTCAACAAGAAATATTACAAAGAACCTTCTACAAGGATGGCAGCGTAGGGGATTGGTAATTTAAAAGGAAACCGTATGCAAGAATTTAAAGATAAGCTAGTCGTCATCAGTGGTGGCGTAGGTGATATAGGCCAAGCGATGGCTATTGCCTTTCTCGATGCAGGAAGTACGGTTTGCTTGGCTGATAAAATGGATTTGGAGCAAGCGACACAAAAGTTCCCTTTGCTGGAAAGGGAAAGTCGCTTGCACTACCAGCAAGTAGATATCAGCGATTATGAACAAGTAACCCATTGGTTATTGGGCTGTCGCGAACGCTATGGTGCGCTATCGATTTGTATTCCCAATGCCTCCAGAGTGACCTTGAAGAACTTTCAATCCATATCGGCCCAAGAATGGAAAGATGAACTGGATGTGAATTTACATGGTGCCTTTTATATGGCCAATGAAGCGGCACGTCTGTTTATTGAGGATAAGGTTGCTGGAAATATCGTGTTCTTAGGTAGCTGGGCAGGCCATGCGGTACATAAGAATTTGCCGACCTATAGTGTTTCCAAAGCTGCGGTTCGAATGTTATGCCAATCGATGGCCTTGGAATTTGCAGCTTATGGCATTCGCGTCAATGAAGTTGCTCCCGGCTATGTAAATGCCGGATTGAGTAAGGTGGTTTGGGCCGATGCGCCTGAGCAACAAACAGCAGCAAGTAAAGTAGTGCCCCTGGGGGCCATTTTGGAAAGTGAGGAGGTGGCCAAACAGGTACTTTGGATTTGCTCTGAAAATAGTAGACTGCTTACCGGCGCAACCATCGTGCTGGATGGTGGTCTTTCTTTAATAAGACCTTAATTATGATAAACAATAAACATGCTTTTGCTGATATTTCATCTTCCTTCTCGGGACGATTCGGTATCAGCAAACGCATCATTACCCCTGAAATTGGGATATATTCTCGCAATTGGGGTGCCGCGGCGTTCGACCAAGCGACGGGCATCCATCAAGACCTCTATGTGCATTGCCTATTGCTTGAAAACCATCAAGGTATGCAAAGCATTATCCTAACCGCCGATTTGGGCTGGTGGAAAAATGCACAAGACGAACAAAAATTAAGACAAGCTATTTTAGCGCATTTTGACCTCCCGGAGGCCTCCTTGATTCTTGCTTTGTCGCATACTCATGCAGGACCGAGTATCTGTTCTACAGACAAAGACCTGCCTGGTGGAGATCGCATCATTCCCTATTTGGCTTTCCTGCAGGAAAGTATGATTGCTTGCATTGAAGAAGCTAGAAATACGGCCTTTTATGGTGTCATGACTTGGGGATATGGCTTAAGTGATTTGGCCTGTAATCGGGATTTGAAAACGGAGAAAGGCTATTTGATCGGGTATAATCCCAAAGAAGAGGCAGATGCTACCCTGCTTGTGGGACAGCTGTTTAATGAAAAGCAGGAACTTCAAGCTGTTATCTGCAATTATGCCTGCCATCCTACTACTTTTGCACATGAGAATGAATTGATATCGCCCGACTTTGTTGGTGAATTACGCCATACCGTCGAGCAGCACCTGCAGGTGCCTTGCCTTTTTCTACAAGGTGCATCGGGTGATTTAGCGCCTAAGAAACAATATGTGAAAGATCCGGCCATCGTGGAAGCGAATGGTCGTGCCCTCGGCTATGCCGTATTGGCAACGCAAGGGCAATTGTTGAAACCTAACCAGAATTGGGTGTTTAAAGAGGCTTTGGTTTCCGGAGCGCCCCTAGCCTTATGGGGAAAAGTGGCGGTGCCACCGGATTCAGCGATGATACAGCAGGTGTTGCAGGTAACTGTTCCGTATAAGCAACTGGAAGCTGCAGCGGCCATTTTGGAGGAGTTTGAAGCCTGTGAAGACCGGGTTTTAAAAGATCGCTTATGGCGGAAATACAATACCCGACTTGCCATTGGAGATAAGGAAGAGGCGCAAATTCCGGTATGGCTTTGGCGCTTTGGCGATGTGATTTTAGTGGCACAAGCCAATGAAGCCTATTCCATTTACCAAAAAGAGGTGCGTGCTGCCTTTCCAAATCATTGCCTTGTTTTTATCAATATAGCCAATGGCTATGTGGGTTACCTTGCGCCAGAAGAACTATATGATAAGGATATTTATGCAGTTTGGCAAAGTCCTTATGCCGCGGGCAGCTTGGAAATATTAATTAAAGAGACCATCCTTGGAATAAAAAAATACCTGTGCTATGAAGCTTGAATGGATTGATGTATTGATCTTTTCGATTTATATCGTTGGGATTGTTTTATTGGGTTTATACGCCTCGCGCAGTAGCTCAGATAGCAAAAGAGATTATTTTCTGGCAGGCGACAAACTGCCTTGGTGGATGATTGGTGGGAGTATTATTGCTGCAAATATCAGTAGTCACCATTTAGTGGGTGCCATGGGAGCCGCCTACAGCAGGGGCTTTGTAGCAATTACCCTGGAATGGGGCGCGATTTTAATTGGCTTTAACGTCTTGCTATGGGTGTTTCTACCTTTTTACCTGCGTAATGGATTCTATACCGTTCCGGAATACCTGGAGAAACGCTTTGGTAATGCTACGCGCGTGTTATATGCGGTACTTATTCTATTTACCTATGTGTTTGTGGAAATAGGAGCAGTACTCTATTTAGGAGGCTTATCCTTACATGCCTTGTTTGGCATTCCTATTTTATATTCCATCTTTGGGATGGCGGTATTAACCGGGATTTATACGGTATTGGGAGGCTTAAAGGCGGTTATCTGGACGGAGATGGTGCAATTGGTTATCCTGGTGATGGGCGGTATTGTGCTTACCTTTGCTACCGTTGATGCAGCAGGCGGCTTTGAGTCGGTAATGGCTTCAACAAAAGATTGGAAGATGTTTTACCCGGCTTCTGATCCTGATTTTCCATGGACCATGTACCTCGGAGGATTGCTTTGTATTAGTATCTTTTACTGTGCTACCAATCAATTTATTGTACAGCGGGTATTGGCAGCCAAGAATGAATGGCATGGCAAAATGGGGGTTATCTTCGGGAATTACCTGAAGTTCTTTGTGCCCTTGATTATTACCATCCCTGCTTTGGTAGCTTCCAATTTTCTGCCAACCCTTGAGCAGCCTGATTTACTATTCGCCACCTTGGTGGAAACCCTATTGCCAAAAGGATTGATAGGCCTGGTCATGGCTGGTTTGATATCGGCAATTATGTCGCATATCTCGGGGGCTATAAATTCCTGTACAACGATTCTGACAGTGGATGTGTACAACCAATACATCAATAAAAATGCGAGCGATAAAGAGTCTGTACGCTTTGGTAAGCGTGCTGGGGTAGTGATTATTATTCTCGGGATTCTGAGTGCTGTGATGTTGATTAGCCATTCCGATAAACCGGTATTTCTTTACCTGATGAATCTGTATGGTTTATTTACACCGGGTATTGCTACGATGTTCCTGATGGGGGTATTCTGGAAAAGAACTACTTCTCAAGGCGCTATTACGGCGGGTCTATTGACTATACCTTTGTCCTTGATCATGGAGTTTGCCTATCCAGAACTATCCTTCTTTAATCGAACCGGTATTGTATTCTGGACCTGTATGGGGCTGTGTTTAGTGGTGAGTTTATTTACGCCTGCAGTTTCTGAAGATCGCTTAAACAACTTGGTGTTGACGAAGGAGAGTTTCCGCTTAACGGCCGTAGAAAAGGAACAAAATCGCGGCTGGCGAAATCCTGTGATCTGGTGGGCGATTATTACCGCTGCGGTGCTGTTCTTCTACATTCGATTTTTTTAATACTATATAATTTTTGCATGTGCCTTTGGGCAAAAAAGAATCCCGTCAATTTTGGTTGACGGGATTAAAAACTCTCTGTTGAAAACAACAGGGAGTTTTTTGTTAAAATCCGTAAATATCTCGGAGGGCAGCGTCTAATTTAGCGCCACGCATATTAAAGTCTACGATCTTTCCTTCTGGATCCAATAGGATGGCAAATGGAATACCGGTGATATTATACGCTTTTGATACTTCCCCATCAAAACCTTTGGGTTCGTTCAGTTGGGTCCATACCATCTTCTCTTCATTCATGGCCTTGCGCCAATCTTTATTGCGCTCGTCCAAGGAGATACTGATGATATTGAATCCTGCGTCTTTATATTTCTCATTGATCTTTACTAAATGAGGGATTTCTCCGCGGCATGGTCCACACCAAGAGGCCCAAAATTCCAGCATGCTGTATTGTCCGGGCTTAATGAAAGATGAAATCTTTACGGAATTTCCTTCTTCATTTTTTAATTCAAAATCCTGATATGTTGAGAATAGGGCGGTCTTTTTACTCTTCTCGGCATAGCGTAAGAATTCTTCGTACTGCGGCGTGCCTTCCCAGCCTTGTTTGATGGCGGCTGTTAATTCTTCGATCTGCGGAACGGTCAATTCAACGAACATCCCGATGAAGTTATACATGGCTAAGTCTAAGGCAACTACTGATTTGGGATTGTTTTTAATAAAATTTAAGTTGCTTTCGCGAAGCTGCTTGTCGTAAATGGCCATTTCCTTACTGATACGGATGCCTTCCTCCGTATTGTAAATGCCTTTTAGGGTTGGCAGGTGATATTTCTCGCTGTACTCTTTATCTAAGGCACTTATTTTACTCCGCAAATCCTTAATACTTTCATTGTAAGCCGTTTGTTTATCCTGTGTTTTTGAACCGGTAATTACAGCGGCCTTTTTATTTGGATTGTAATAATACGTTGTTAAGCTATCGACATGGCCTTGGAAAGTAATTGGGGAATTCTCTAGGTAGAAGCGCGAACTGGTCCAGTTTTTTGCTGATGATTCTTCGCCTTTGGGCGTTTTATCAATTACGATTTGATAGAGCCCCGGAAGGGGCACACTACCTTTTAATTTAAATTGACCTTTTTTAATCTTTGTGCTATCGATTACTTTGTTGCTTTCATAGTTGGTTTTGTATAAGTATACTTTTTTACCTTCAACTTGGCCATCAATTTTGCCTGTGATGATGTATTTATCTTGGGCATAACCCATCAAGCCATAGCTCATCAGAAGTATGGATAATATCTTTTTCATAGTGATTCTTTAGCTGTTTATTGTTAAAAGTTTTTTTGCATATCCGGGTTGAACATCAATACCCTGGATGGGATTTCAAAAGTGTATTCAAAGGAATTCGGATCGATGCTGATCAGGTTTTCGAAATCTACCGATTGACGAATAGATTTGCTGCCGCGACCTTGCTTGGCTAGGCGCTTCATATCCATCCAACGGTTACTGCCGAAGGCCAGTTCTTTCCGTCTTTCTAAAAGGATTGCCTTGATAACTTCTTCCTTATTGCTGGATGAAAATGGTTTGAAAGCAGTTGCTGCAGTGCGTAATTCGCGAATTTCATTTAAGATGGCTAAGGCCTCTGTTAGCTTGTTTTGATGGGCCAAAGCTTCGGCTTGCGACAGCTTCATCTCCATGAAGGAAATGCCGAAGTTGCCCCAACCCCGGGTTTGCTTCATGTACCAACCCAAACCGTAATAATCCGCCGGGAATAATACGCCCCGAAGGTCATCAGGTCCGTATAGGTTTAGCAAGTCATTTGCATAATTGATGTAGTAAATTTGGGCATCATCCGTGGATGCGCGAAGCCATAGGATTTCTGGATCGGTTTCTTCCGAAGGAAATTCATAAACCGAATAGTAATCGTTATAGTTTCTAAAGCTATGTGGTTCTTTTAGGGCTAACTCAGCGTATTTTGCCACCTCTTCATAATTACCCATATATAAGTAAACACGGGTTAATACGGCTGATGCAACAGCCTTGTTTACCCTAGTTTTGTTTAATCTAGTATTGCTTAGCAAGCTTTCGGCCTGTTGCAAATCTTTAATGATCAAGTCCAAAGTGGCTTGTAGGGTAGAGCGATCTGGTGTCTTATTGGTGACATCCGTATAAGTTACCCATGGAATGCCGGGCAATGAACTAGCAGTTTTATCGTCATAAGCTTTGCTAAAGGCCGTGAGCAGGTTAAAATGTGCTTCGGCACGGTTAGTCAAGGCTTCAGCTAATAATTGATTTTTCCGGCTCTCAGATCCATCAACGGCTTTTCCTACGTTATTGATAATGATATTCGCATTGTATATTTGGCGGTAAAACTCACTCCAAATTACGGGAGAGGCATCATTATCGGTATCCAGAATAGTTTTCCAGTAATAGATATTTGTTCTAGGATCAACCGCGTTGGTGGTAAAATCAGTGTGGATATCATCACTAGCGTAAATCAGGTACTGGGAGAAGCTATTGGTGGTTGTAGGTGAATTCAAGAGCTTATCATAATCATCTAATTTATTAGGAATGATAATGCCTTTAGGTTCAACATCCAGGTATTTATCGCAGGAGCTTAGTAAACCAAGGCTCAAAAGGGATATATAGATATATTTCAGTTTCATGTGTTGTGCTTAAAAGTTAGTGTATAATGAAAGGCTGTACATGGCAGGTCTTGGCAAGAAACGCTGCCCATTGGTTTTATTGATCGCGTCCGGATCGATGGAATTATCGCTGAAGGTATATTTCCAAGGATTCTGTACTTGCAAACGGATCTGAGTATTGTTCAGCTTCAGTTTATTACTTACTTCATCTTTTAGTCTATAGGTCAGGATGATATCACGAAGACGGATAAAATCGGCATTCTTCACAAATTTGCTTGCTTGCTGATAGCCCGAGCGCGCATAATCGTTGAAATAATTGCTTTTACCCACAATCTGATAGCCTGGGATGTCAGTATGTTGCTCATCACCGGCTTCCTTCCAATAATTTAAAGCTTCCTCCTGGAAATAGCGAGTAGTCTCGTAAGGGCTAGGTGCCATGCTGCGCATAACATGTCCTCCATAATACATAAACAGGAAAGAAAGATCAAACTGACCGTAGCTAAACTGGTTATTGAAACCCAATACATACTTTGGAACGGTGGTACCCATATACAGCATATCATCGATGGAGATTTCTGCATTCGACCCTTCTGCATTCGCGCTAACCATTCTTCTATTTCCATTTTTATCGAATATTTCCGGCTGACCTTTCTCATTTAAGCCCGCATAGTTGTAGGCATAGATTGGTCCAATTGGACGGTCTGCAACGTATTCAATTTGGGAAACAAGCGGTAACAAGGCGGCAGTTCCAGACGGTTGAGCCATCAAAACTTCTTTTACCTTATTGAAATTAAAGGAACCCGTTAATTGTGTTTTCCAGGCGAAGTTTGAGCGTTGGATATTGATGCTGTTTAATTGCAATTCAAAACCATTGTTCTGGATGCTGGCGGTATTCGCATTGTAGGCATTGAATCCGGAGGTTGGGTCAGAACTTAAAAGGCCAATCACATCTGTTGCATTTTTCAAATAATAATCTAAGCTTCCCGAGAATCGATAGTTCCAAAGGGCGAAGTCTAAGCCTAAGTTATAGATATTGGTTCTTTCCCAGCGCATGGAACTATTTTCCGGCGACATCACATCATAGTATTTCTCGAATGGGAAATAGGTATAGTTCACTTCTGAACTTAAGATGAGGTACTTCCCATTGGCCGAAGTAGGTGTATTCCCATTAACCCCATATGCCGTACGCAGTTTTAAGATGTTGACCCAATCATAAGCCTGCATGAATGCTTCATTCTGGATACTCCAATTCGCACCTATAGAGTAGAAAGGCTTATAACGGTAGGCAGGATCTGTTCCAAATAAATTGGATTGATCAATCCGCATACTTCCTGTCAGCGCGTATTTCTTTTTGAATAAATAGGTTCCATCAGCATAGAAAGAAGCAAAACGACGATCATCGTATTGCTCATTAAAGTAGTACGGATAATGAACTAAAGGAAGATCGGTTGCAGGTAATGTTTCTTTGAATGCAGGTTGTAAAGCACGGTTTAACAATACATAATCCAATGGCGTTTGGATCAGCGATTGACCGTCATAACCAAATATGGTATTCAGGTTGGAAGACATTTCAATTCGACGGATTTCTGATCCAATAACGCCGGAAACTTGATGCATATCTTGTGCATCTTTGTAGTTCACATTGAATTGACCACGAACAGTGTATGATTTTAAGGATTGGTTATTCCGTGATAACATATCGCCTTGCGGAAGCGTAGCGAACATGGCTCTCCCCGAAGAAGGATCTTTACTGGCTTTGTAATTTAACAAGCGTCTTAGCGTAAAGTAATTCTCTTGCATCAGGTTGGCATCCAGACCTCGTTCATCTTCATAGGCACCACCCAAATCTAAGCTTAACCAGTTGTTCAGTTTGCTGTTAAGGCGCGCTTGGAAACGTACGGAGGACATATTGATTTTCGTATTGGCTCTGGAAACATCGGCGTATGGATAATACAATTGATCATAAAGTCCATTCTCCATGTTTAAGTCATTATTGCTTGCCATGATGCTGTTAAAACGACTTCTGTTCGGCCCCATAAGTACAGGCAATGCATTTCCTTGATCATCTACGAGGCGTTCGAAAGCATAAAAATCATCAATACCCACCTGTTTGAATGGTGCTTTTTGCTGACCATTACTGTACATCCCTTTAAAATCAAGGTTCATGATCCTGTTAAGCTGATGGGTAGAAGCAAAGTTTAATAATATCCGTTTGCTTGATGTTTCGATATAGCTACCTCGCTCACTAAGGTAATTACCGCCCAAAAGGTAGGTGTGTTTGTCGGAGCCCCCACTCAGGTCAAAGTCCAGCTGGCTGGTAATTGCTTGGCGGTAAAACAAGTCCTTGTATTCGTTCAGGTTGTCGTATTGGCCAATTTCCATTACTCGATGATCTAATTCTGCTTGGTTTATTTTGCCTTCTTTGAAGTCAAATACTGCATCATGAATCGGGGTGCTCGCCATCAATCGGCCGTTAAAATCGGCACGCTTGAAGGTTGAGTTCAATAGATAGTCTCGATTAATAAGTGCTAGATTTGCGGAACTCGCATAATCCATATAATCAAAGTCTGGCTTTGCCTGTACGGCGGTGGTCGCACGAAGGTTAAATTTGGTGCCACCTGACTTTCCACGTTTTGTTTCAATCACAATAACGCCATTAGAAGCTCTGGAGCCATAGATGGACGCTGCAGCCGCATCTTTTAATACGTTGACTGAAACAATATCATTCGGATTAATATTCTGGATGTCGATCTCTGTTGGAAAACCATCTAAAACGATCAAAGGCTTACGAACAGCATCAAACGTGGAGACACCGCGGATGGAAAGGTCGCCTGATTGGGAATTGTACACTAAACCGGCCAATTTACCTTCTAGGTTTTCTAGGAAGTTGCCCGAAACGGCTACACGTTGGTCGAAGTCTTTTTGGTTTATAGTAGCAACAGCACCTGTCAATTCAGCATCCGTCAGCGCGCGGTAACCGGTTTGTACCGTCACTTGCAATTCTTCGATGTCATATTCTAATTCGGTCAGTACGATATGACTGAGGTTTGAGTTAACATTGAGCTCCTTCCCATGGTAGCCGATACTGCTAATCTCAATCATGTTTTCTTGAGGTAATAAACCGATGCTGAACTTCCCTTGCTGATCTGTTGCCGTCACACGGAAGGTTCCTTTCACTTTGACAGTAACCTGCGGAAGAGGATTCCCTTTGCTGTCGAAAATTTGCCCCGAATAATACTTAAGCTTCTGTTGGCTATTGCCACGCTTTAAAATAACCGTATGATCAATGATTTCGTACTGGATAGGCAAGTCGCCGATGGCCACCTGTAACACCTCATCGATAGGTTGATCCCGGAAATTGATTTCCTTGGCCCTTGCCGATCGGATTACCTGATCCTCATAAACGAATTTATAGGCCGATTGGCCCTCAATCTTTTGAATGAGCTCTTTGAAGGTAATATCCTTTGCGTGGATGTTTAGGTTTTGCCCAAAAACCTCAGCTTTCGTTTGGAGCAAGCTCGCTCCAAGCAGGGCACATACTAAATGGATTTTCATTAGTATTCCTCTGTTGTAATTCATAAATTTGATTGGTTTGTTTTTGATTATTTAATACGTGCAACTTATTAAGTATAAACAGCCAAAAAATGGGGTCGAATATGTTAGCGCATATTTGACCTTTTTTGTGCTGTTATTTTACGGTTATTTTCCTTCCTTCAACGTCAAATGTTAATGATCCTGTTTTTTCTAATACTTCCAAAACCTTATGGAAATCGGCATAGCGCGAGATGGTTCCTGAATAGGTAATGGTTTTTTGTGCTGGATTTTCGAATACCACTTCTACATTATACCAGCGGGCAATATCGTTCATAATGAACCCGATTTCTTCCGAATCGAAGACGATTTCCTTGGCCACCCAGTCTACCTTTGTATGGGCATTCTCCTGCAACGCAAGACTGTTGCCGGTATTGCTGACTTCATCGCCGGGCTTCATCGTCAGTTCCTTGTTCGAAAGGGTATTTTTGATTTTTACCGAACCACGGATAAGTTTTGTTGTGGTTAGGGCTTCATTCGGATAGGCTTTGATATTAAATTGCGTTCCTAAAACAGAAACGATTTGGTTTTTAGAATGTACCACAAATGGCTTTGACGCTTTTTGAACATCAAAAAAACCTTCTCCTTGCAATTCTACTTCCCGATTCTTCTGGTTGTAGTCAGATTTAAAGCTGAGGCTAGAGGCCGCATTTAATTTCACAGCAGAACCATCCGGCATGGTCACTTCGAATTCAGCACCTAGGGGTGTTTGAATCTGATGCATTTTAGGTGCTTGGCTTGCTGTAGTTGTTTCCTCATACTTGAGTTCAATTTTGCCTTCATCGGTTTTTATGAAGGTTAACCCATCAGCACTGATGCTTTTTCCTTTTTGGATGTCACTGAGGTTTACATCGTCTCCATTTGAGGCCTTATAAAGGGCCAACTCCTGACCTGGAGAGATTTGAATCCCCGCAGACTGTTCCATGCTTTCAACCTTGTCTCCTTTATTCCATAGGTAATATCCTGTGAAGGCTAAGGTGAGGGCAGCAGCAACACTGGCTACGCGCAAATATAAACGTCTTTCCTTCGGGTATTGGGCTTGAATTACTTGCTTACTGGCTTGGAAATTACGCAGGATACTATCCTGATCTCGGGCTGGATGATCAGTCCCTAATGACAAATACCATTGTTCCAGCAATTCCTGTTCTTCCGGACTTGCGGTACCTTGATTGTATTTGTGGAGTAGTTCTTTTATTGGCGGCTTCATACCTGTCATTTTAATCAAGACAGGTGAGGGGGCAGGAGGGAGTAGAAGAAAATTAAAAAAAGAAGAAATGAATTTTGGAGCGTATGATTTTCAACGCATTAACGATTTGTTTTTTTACGGTTTTATCCGAGATTTGAAGTTGATCACCAATTTCTTTATGGTTCAGCATTTGGATTCTGCTCATTTCAAAGACTAATCTCATTTTCTCGGGGAGGGCTTGAATTCCTGCCTCAATTTGTGCTTGCAGTTCCTTTTCAAAGATGTAGTTCTCTACTGGTTTATAGGCTTCTTGAAATTGAAATTGTTCTAAATACTTATACCGAACAAGGTTTTTCTCTAGGAAATTTAAGATTCTGTTTTTAAGAAGGGTATATAGATAACCACCAACATTATGAATAGAACCGAGCTGCGGTAGGCTGCTGTAGAAGCTTAAAAACAAATCCTGAACCAGGTCTTTGGCATCCTGCTCGTTGGCCAGCTTTTTCATAGCATGCACGAATAAAATAGGATAATACCGATCATATAGCGTGTCAAATGCGCTAGTCTCGCCCGCTTGCGCGCGCGTTAAGAGCTCTTCATCTGTTGCTAATGCCTGGTTTTTCAAAATAGATAGTGGATAGTCAAGGCAAAGGTAGGAATTATCCAAAGATTCCAACCGCCAACTGTGAAATTCTGTGGGGCAGTAAAATGTTAAAATTTGAACAAAGCAGGAACCTAGCTGTTATTTAAAGAGAACAAAATCGATAATCTTAAACATTTACAACTATGAAAGGTAATCAAGGACAAAACGGTGGTAGACCGGTAAACACAGGAAAACAACATATGCCCGTACAGAATAAGGATAACCTAGATAGCCGGGAGCATGAGGAACAACAGGTAAAAGGCGATGATATGACCCATAATAAAAAGGAAAAGAAAAGCGAGAATAAGGAAAATAAGTAAAACGATCTGGGCTTGTTCATAAAATTGATTATCTTAATTCATTGATAGAGCATGGATAGTCCATGGATAGTCCATTGATAATGCAGTAATTGCTATGAACAACCTCATCCTATTTACACTTTTCTTTTCCCTATTTGCTATGGATAAGCAACCTTATCCTACGGTTGGTAAAATAGAACTTCTTGATCCTGAAATGAAGAACATCATAGATCCTAATGCTAAGATTGAGGTATTGGGAGAGGGGATGACTTGGGCAGAAGGTCCAGTATGGGTCTCTTCTGGGAATTATCTTCTATTTTCGGATCCCCGTCAAAATACCATTTACAAGTGGGATGAAAAGGAAGGGCTTCAGGTTTTTTTAAAGCCTTCCGGCTATGCCGGGGAAACTTGGTATAGTGATGAACCTGGTACCAACGGGCTCTTGATCAATCAGGCAGGCGAACTTATTGCATGCGACCATGGAAACCGAAGACTCAGTAAGATTTCTTTGGAAACCAAGGAAAACCAAGCATTGGTAGATCGTTGGGAAGGGAAAAGATTTAACTCCCCCAATGATTTGTGGCAACTCCCAAATGGCGACTATTTCTTTACCGATCCTCCGTACGGCCTTCCCGGGCGGTTAAAGGATACGATTAATCGGGAGATTCCTGTAAATGGTGTTTACCGATTGAAAAAAGATGGCAGTATTAAGCAGGTAATAGCTGATCTCGACCGTCCGAATGGAATCACTGGAAACGCGGCAGGCGATAAGTTATATGTTGCATTGAGTGATGATACAAAACCCTATATCATGGAGTATGCGGTGAAGGATGGGGAGATCATGAGTAAAGGGCGCATTTTTGTCGATTTTAAAGCCCAATTCCCAAATGAATCTGTTCGAGCAGATGGCATTAAGGTAGATGCTAAGGGTAATCTTTTTGCTGCAGCTGGAGATGGGGTCGTGCTGATGAATGCTTCAGGAAAGCCAATAGGAAGAATCCGTAGTGGCATTCGCACGGCGAATTGCGCTTTCGGTTCCGACGGCTACCTGTATATGACTGCAAGTGATAAACTGCTGCGTGTTAAATTAAAATAAACCATTTCCGAAGGTAACCTGATAAGGGTCAGTGCTATATCGTAAAGCATTTAAGTCGGGGTGCCTATATGCCTAATTGTCAATAATTTTGCTTATCTTTGCATTAATTCACAAAGGCTACTCCCTAATTTCCTAACAAAGGTTCCCCTTTCAGCGTAGTATTCCTTTATTTTATTCATCTAATTCTAGTCAATGGCAAAAAGTCAACTTACATTCAAAAAAAAAGAAATCCAAAAAAAGAAACAGCAAAAAAAACAAGAAAAGCTTGAACGTAGAGAGCTAAACAAAGCAACCAACGACAAGGGAAAAGCCTTGGAAGATATGTTTGCTTATGTAGATGAGTTTGGTAATATTTCTGACAAACCAGCTGCAAAACCTTATGAGTTCAAAGAAGAACACTTACAACGCCCTACTGATCCCGAAGATGAGTACTACTTTGGAAAAGTATCCTATTACAACGAAACTGGGCATTACGGCTTTATCCGTAACAATGAGAGTCAGGATACCGTTTACTTCAATGATACCCTAGCGGGCAAAACGCTTGCCTTACATCAAAAGGTGAGGTATAAATATATCCGCACCAGACAGGGGAATCAAGTCTCCGAGGTGGAGATGCTATAATCGGAAATTAAAGAATCTATTATATAAAAAAAATGCAACGAACTATTCGTTGCATTTTTTTTAGGGGCTTAGTAATTATCTTACTACGCGTACATTTACTGCGTTTAAGCCTTTTTTACCACGCTCTACTTCGTAAGTAACTTGGTCTTTTTCACGAACTGGCTCAGTAAGTCCAGAAGCATGTACGAATACATCTTCACCAGCGTTGTTAGGTGTGATAAAACCGAAACCTTTAGTTTCGTTAAAGAATTTAATTGTTCCTTCTTGCATTGTTATTTGTATTTATTAAAGTAATTGTTTCAGCTTTTGGAAGCTCAAATCCGATGAGCTTTTGAATTTTGTTTAGTGTACTTTGTTCCTCCTCACTACAGAAAGATACAGCTTTCCCTTGCAATCCTGCTCTTCCCGTACGGCCGATGCGGTGTACATAGGTTTCGGCATCTACCGGTAAATCAAAGTTAACCACCAGGGGCAATCCCTGAATGTCAATACCACGCGCGGCAATATCCGTAGCGATTAAAATATGAATTTCTCCACTTTTAAACGACTGTAATGCCTTTTGCCTAGCATTTTGCGATTTATTCCCATGAATACAAGCACTATCAATTCCTGTTTTACGTAAGGTCTTCGATAAGCGATCGGCGCCATGTTTAGTGCGGGTGAATACCAAGGTTTGCACCTTTGTCTTTCCAATTAGATTACCTAGCAACTGGGGTTTTTGTTTCTTTTCGACAAAATAAATCTGTTGTTCTACACTTTCTGCCGTAGAAGAAACTGGAGATACCGCAATTTCATTCGGCTGATGCATAAAATCCATCGCTAATTTACGAATGGCTTTAGGCATGGTGGCCGAAAATAACAGCGTTTGCTTTTTAGCTGGTAAAAATTTGTAGATTTTCTTTAGATCATGGATGAAACCCATATCTAACATATTATCGGCTTCATCTAATACCAAGTATCGGATATGGCCCAGTTTTACGAATCCTTGTCCGATTAAATCAATTAATCGTCCCGGCGTAGCAATAAGGATATCTACACCACGTTTTAATTCTTTAACTTGATTTACTTGGGATACACCACCAAAGATGGTACAATGTTTTACCTGTAAGAATTTACTAAGGCCAGCGATGTTTTGGCTAATTTGAATGGCCAATTCACGCGTTGGTACCAAGATCAAAACCTGTGGACCTAAGCCTTTGCGATTATCTTCATGTAATGATTGGAGGATGGGAACTGCAAATGCAGCCGTTTTTCCGGTGCCAGTTTGTGCACAGGCAATTAAGTCTTTGCCTGTAGCGATAGCAGGAATTGCCTGCTGTTGTATAGGGGTAGGGTTTTGATACCCTAATGCTTGTATTGCTTTTAAAATCGGGGGAATAATCCCCATGTTATTGAAATTCATTCTATTGTATTATGACCTCATCAAGGTCGGCGCTAGAGAATATGCTCTATCTTTACAAGGGTATAGCCATGCATGATGCAGGTGTCTAGTCGAGAAAAATATTTTAGAAGTAAATTAGAAAAGAGAGTGCTCCAACCAATCCATTCAATGCCAAAAAATATTAAAAACGCTATGTGGCAACTGAATAAACCTAATTAAGCGTTCGAAAATTATCGATTTCTTAGCCAATCGGGCGCAGGCAGGGCCTTGTAATTATACAATGTTAGGAGTAAAAACTTGGATATCAAAGATTTTTTTTGAATATCGTCCTATTTTGCCGATAATTGAATAGGTCACACGCACTCTTTTTAAGAAATCTATTCTTTAAAGTAATTGCTCAAACCAGAACGAAATTAATAAACAGCAGTAATTACATGCACTATAAAAATATTATTATTTAAGGCTTTATAGGCGGTTTATTGCATATTTGTATCAATTGACTTAACCCAAATTAGGATGAATACAAAAATTATCGGAGCCGGGAGCTCAATTCCTAACCTGATTATCAAAAATGAAGATTTTCTTCAGCAAGAGTTTTTCGATGAAAAAGGACGATTAATTCCCAATCCGGAATCCATTGTTAGTAAATTCAAGGAAATCACGGGCATCGAGGAACGTCGCTACGCAGAACAGACTTATGTAACATCCGATCTTGCTTTTGAAGCGGCGCAGAAAGCAATCGCCGATGCGCAGATTGACCAAGAATCGCTCGACTATATTATTCTTGCACATAACTATGGGGATGTACCTTATGGCAGCATTCAATCGGATACCGTTCCGAGTTTGGCCGCCCGCGTAAAAGCGAAATTAGGCATCGTGAATCCCAAGTGTGTCGCTTATGACGTATTATTCGGTTGTCCGGGCTGGATTGAAGGGCTTATTCAAGCTTATGCCTTTATTCGTGCCGGCATGGCCAAGCGTTGTTTGGTTATCGGTGCTGATGTGCTTTCGAGAGTAACCGATCAGCATGACCGTGATACCATGATTTTTGCCGATGGTGCCGGTGCTGTAGTCGTAGAAGCCCAAGCCGATCAACCCGGTATTTTGGCCACCGCAAGTGCTACCTATGCCGTACAAGAATTAGATTACCTCAATTTTGGTCCTAGCTATAAACAAGAGCTTACCCGTGATGTCTGCTACATCAAGATGAAGGGCCGTAAGATTTATGAATTCGCCCTAAGCAGAGTGCCTGAAGCTATGAAAGCTTGCTTAGATCAAGGGAATATTCCTATTGACCAGGTGAAAAAGGTATTGATCCATCAGGCTAATGAAAAAATGGACTATGCCATCTTAGAACGCTTCTATAAATTATATGATATGGCACCGCCCGAGGATGTTATGCCGATGACCATCCATAAACTTGGTAATAGCAGCGTGGCTACCATCCCGACCTTATACGATTTAATGAAACGAGATCTCTTGCCAGGTCAGCAGCTTAAAGCAGGCGATATCGTGCTGTTTGCTTCCGTAGGTGCCGGTATGAATATTAATGCCGTGGCCTATCAGGTTTAAGGGGGCTGGGTTAATCCGTTTTGTTTTCTCGAATAAGTAAACCTTGTTTATCTTGAAATAATTCTCTGAATTCTTTTGGGGATGAACCTGCTATGAGTTTAAATTGGCGATTAAAGTAGGAGAGGTTTTTGAACCCGCTTTCATAGCATATTCTTAGAATATCCCATTGGGATTCTAATAGCAGGTTCTTGGCGTGTGTTACACGTACCTCGTTTGTAAACTGAGAGAAGGTCTTTTCAGTTCTGCGTTTGAAAAATCGACAGAAGGCAGCATCATTCATATTGGCCAATGAAGCAGCAACTTTACTATCTAAGTTATCACGGAAATTTTCCAGCACATAGTTTATCACGGGTTCTAATCTATCAAAATCTCGGTTACTTAATTTAGCAGAGGTAGTAGAATGGTTTAAGCTAATGATTTCTTTCGAACTCTTGCCCGTAATTTTATGAAGGATAGTCAGTAAAGTAATCATTTTTTCGATGCCTGTTTTGTGGGTTATTTGATTAAACTCATTTATAATCGAATTTTCAGTGTCCTTAATTTGTAATCCAAATAAAGAACGATCTAAGAGCTCCTTCATTTTAAAATAATCCGGATTATCCGTTAATTCTGTTTGTAGGAAATTGATATTAAAAAAGATTACTATAGCATGTGCTTTTTCACCAGAAGCAACAAAAGCCAATTCATTATAAAAGCAATGACCAAGTCCTGGACCTAATAAAAAGACATCCCCATCATGAAAATTCATGATCCTATTTCCAGCATAAATCTTTCCATAACTCTTTGCAATGTAAATCAGTTCATAAAGATCATGGTAATGATAGGGCGATGTGAAGTAATCTTGGATATATTCCTTGACGATTACAGCAGTGCCAGTCGGATGAGATTGGTGCTCATAAATTACTTTCATAGGGCTATCTGGTATAAATGGTCTTTCTAAACTAATTATTTTTGAGGATACTATCAAAAAAACAAAATAGAAACTTGCCTAGTGTAAATATTGTATCAGTATTTGCAAACCTGATGGTGTCCTGTCGGAATATTTCCCATTAATTTTGACCTAACTAATAAACTTAAATACACACATTTTTCAGTCTTGACCAGCTTTGTATTTCTGGTTCGCAAAGGATCTTTTCATTTCTATAAAAGTGATTCTTTGAATTTTTGAGAAGTAATTCAAGATGTTGAAAACAAAAACTAACCTAATAAATTATGAATCGAACTCATTTAATTAAACTTTTAGGTGTTCCCATGATTCTTTTTTGGAGTCTATTCGGAACGTTAACCTTTGCTCAGCAGCCAAATGAGCTGAAAGGGGTGGTGAGAGATGCCCTAACATCCGAAGTATTGCAAGGTGTCACCGTAAGAAGTGGTTCTAAATCAACACAGACAGATGCCAATGGATCATTCACCTTGCAAGTGGCGTTGCCTGCTACGCTTGATTTTTCCCTACTCGGTAAAAAATCAAAACAAGAAGTAGTGAACCAAAATAAGTCCTTAATTATATTTTTAGAAGCTGATGATAAGGATTTGGAAGAGGTGGTTGTAGTTGGTTATGGTGTACAAAAGAAAACATCCTTAACCGCTGCTGTAGGCACGTTAAAGGGCGATGAAGTGAAAGATGTGCCAGCAACGAACTTGACTAATACATTAGGGGGAAGACTAGCTGGTGTCGTAGTAAAACAAGGCTCTGGAGAACCTGGAAGAGACGGATCAGCGGTCTATATTCGTGGTATATCCTCTATTGGAGGCACACAACCTTTAGTAATTATTGATGGTATTCCTCGAGAATACAATCAATTTACACAGATGGATCCAAACGCGGTTGAATCTTTTACGATTTTAAAAGATGCAGCAGCAGTGGCACCCTATGGCGTTGCTGGAGCAAATGGTGTAATATTAGTTACCACAAAAAAAGGGAAAACGGGTGCTCCAAAATTGAGTTACAATGGTTATATGGCTATCCAAAACCCTACGGTATTACCTAAATATGTTCATAATTACGATTACGCGATTTTAAGAAATGCAGCAGCAAAGAATGATGGTCTAACGGAGCCATTTTCTCAATATGCACTTGATAGGTTTAAAGATGGAACAGAACCTGATATTTATCCTACAAAATACGTTTGGGATTATTTAATTAATGATAATTCTCCATTAACCACTCATAACGTGGAAGTGAGTGGGGGCACAGATGCTATTAAATACTATGGAAGTATAGGCTATCAGTATCAAGAGGGTATGTGGAAAACCACAGACAATAATCGGTATAACTTGAATTTAAACCTTGAAGCACAAGTAACCCCTACTACTCAAATCTCTTTAGGTGCAATGGGTCGTATCCAAAAGTTTGTATATCCGCCTTCCGATTATCCGGGAAATGGAACTGGCCGTATCTTTGAATTAGCAGGCTATTCCGCGCCTATCTATGGGCCATTTGAATTTAGTAACGGTATGTTCGGAACGTATGTATCTTCAGGCGTATTCGGAACGGGATATTTCCAAAGCTATCATACCTATCTAAATACCCAGCTTTCACTGAAACAAGACTTACCTTTTATTAAAGGTTTGAATTTTAAAGGAACAGTTGCTTTTGACCCAAACTACGTGGATGATAAGACTTGGAGAACTCCAATGCAGGTTGCCACGATTGACGTGTCAAAAAATCCGCCGGTTATTAACGATGGTGTTTTTAATGATCCTAAAGCTTCATTGAGTCAAGGTTATTCGAGATTTCAACAATTGACATATCAAGCAGGTTTGTATTATAATAATCAATTTGGTCTGCACAACCTGAATATCACCGGCGTATTTGAAGCCAAAAACAACCGATCGATGTCCTTCGGGGCTAGCCGTAGAAATTATGATTTGCTGTTAGATGAATTAAGTCTTGGTAGTTCCAATCCACAAGATTGGGGTACCTATGGTTCGTCAGGCGAGGCAAAACAAATGGGGCTAGTTTATCGTGCGGCTTATGATTTTGCCGGTAAGTACATGCTAGAGGCCAGTGGTCGATATGATGGTAGCTATTATTTTGCGCCAGAGAAAAGATTTGGTTTTTTCCCTGCATTCTCCGCAGGCTGGCGTATCTCCGAAGAACGATTTCTTAAGGACAACAAAACCATTAATAATTTAAAAATTCGTGGCTCTTATGGCGAAGTTGGTGCCTTAGCTGGTAGTCCTTTCCAATATATGAGCACTTATAACATTGTTGGTAGTAATTATGTAATTAATGGTGCTCCAGTAATGGGGATTTCCGAACGAATTGAACCTAACCCTTTTATTACCTGGGAGAGAGCTCGAAAGTTTGACTTCGGATTAGAGTTAGGACTTTGGAATGGTCTTTTAAATATTGAAGCCGATTACTTCCATGAGAAAAGGTCAAATATGTTGATTAGCCCTAGTGTAGCTGTGCCCGCAGAGTATGGGATAGGCTTAAGCCAGGTCAATGATGGCGTAATGAAAAACCAGGGTTTTGAATTTATGATAAGTTCTCAGCATGCCATCAATGAAGATTTAAAAATCGGTTTAAATGCAAACTTTACCTATGCGAAGAATGAATTGCTGAAGGTTTTTGAAACTTCAGCAACTTATAATAATCCAAATCGACGCCAAACAGGAAGGCCATTGGGTACACAATTTGGATATGAGGCCATGGGCTTATTCCAAATAGATGACTTTGATGCTTCCGGGAATTTAAAACCTGGAATTGCTGCTCAGCCTTGGGGGAAAGTAGCGCCTGGAGATATTCGCTATGCTGATTTAAGTGGAGATGGAAAAATTGATGAACAAGATATTACAGTAATTGGTAATCCAGTTATTGCACCAGGAATTTTATATGGATTCACACCATCCATTAGTTATAAACAATTAAGTGTAGAAGCCTTATTTCAAGGTGCTGCAAAAATAGATTATTACTATCATCCTTCTTCCATTATGCCATTTTTTAATGGAATGAATGCTTATACTTTCAATTTTGATTATTGGACAGCTGAAAACCCGAATGCTAGCTATCCGCGTTTAACCAGTAATCCAATGCCAAATAATTTACAAACTTCTTCCTATTGGATACAGAGTGCCGCCTATTTGCGCTTAAAATCAATCAATGTGGCGTATTCCCTGCCAACAGCTTGGGTGTCAAAAGCTAAATTAGAAGCTGTTCGCGTGTTTATATCTGGACAAAACTTGGTTACCTGGACCAAGCTTTTATATGACCCTGAATTGGGCAATAATACATCGTATTTACCAAATTCTGCTTGGACTTATCCGCAGCAAAAAGTGTACTCAATTGGTGTTAATCTAACTTTTTAATCTAGAAGATCATGAATGCAATAAACAAACATATGTTTAGAAACAGCATAATTACTTGTGTTAGTTCAATTTTTCTGCTAGGTGCATGTTCCGACAAACTGGATGTAACACCTAAGGATCAAGTTTCTGATGCTACCCTTTGGACATCTACAAATAATGCTGATCTATTTTTAAATAATATCTATGGCACCTTACCAGGACCGATGTCAATGACGGATTCTTGGGAGCATTTCTCCGATAACGCCATCGCCGGTGTAGCCGGACAATACAGTGCAACGGTTTTTGGACAAGCAAATTATAACGCATCAAATGGCCCCAATTTATGGGGTTACTATTATAATATTAGAAAGGCAAATCTATTCTTAGCACGCGTTGAAGCATCATCGCTGCCCGATGACTGGAAGAAAAAAAGAGCTGCAGAAGCACGATTCCTGCGCGCTTACTTTTATTCTATCCTATGGAATTATTATGGTGGCGTTCCGTTAATTACGAAAGTGTTAAACCTAGCCGAACAGGGTGATGAGGTGTTTTACGCAAGAAGTACATCGGAAGAAACGATGAATTTTATTGTAAAGGAATTGGATGAAATTAGTCCTGACCTATTATTAAAACCAGAAACCGGTAGAATTAGTCGAGGTGCAGCCCTAACCCTAAAAGCATGGTGTCAATTGTATATGGCTAGCCCATTGTATAATACCAATGGCGATTTGGCAAAATGGAAAGTCGCTGCAGATGCTTATAAAGCGGTTATGAATCTTGGCGTATATAACTTATTCACGGATTACAATAGTTTATTTCTGGAAGAAAACAATAACAATGAAGAGGTCATTTTTGACAAACCATACTATCGGAGTAATGGAATGACGGGAACCATGGGGCCATCGTATGTTGGCATGTCCGAATATAGGGGATATGGATACTCAAATCCCACCCAAGAATTAGTCAATGATTACCTCATGAGTAATGGAAAAGCAATTTCAGACCCTACATCAGGATATAATCCTAAAAAACCTTATGAAGGACGGGAGCGTAGGTTTTATGCAGATATTATTTATGATGGATCAGAATGGATAGGACTTGAAATGATTATGAAACAAGGGGTTGGCAGTAAAAGTGCTACCGACTTAAGTAATTTAAATGAGGCTACCAATACAGGATACTATTGGCGGAAATTAATGGATCCGAAATATGCATTTGTAGGGAATTCACAAAATAGTGCGCATTTTATCTTGTTTCGATATGCTGAGGTATTGTTAGGATATGCAGAAGCACAAAATGAATTTGCTGGTCCTGATGAGAGTGTATATGCCGCCATTAATATGGTTCGTAAAAGGGTGGATTTACCAATATTATCGGGCTTGAATAAGGAAGGCATGCGTAAAGCAATTCAAAGAGAGCGACGAGTTGAGCTAACTTTAGAAGATAAAAGATACCTTGATTTATTACGCTGGAAGCAAGCCGAAGAGAAATTAAATGGAGTAATGCACGCCGTAGTAATTAAAAAGGAAAATAATGAATGGGTTTATAGCTATGTTCCGGCACCAGGAGGAACACATGCATTTTATGCCAATAAGAATTACTTTTTCCCAATTCCGCAACAAGCGTTGGATCAAAATAATAAACTGAAACAAAATCCAAATTATTAATAGCGATGAAATTTAAAGTGCTTTTTATTTTTGGGATGTTGTGTTTAGGAAATATCCATTTTGGATTTACCCAACAGCTAATTCCTAAACCTTTGCATTTAGAAAGTAGGGAAGGATCGTATGATTTGTGCACTGCAAAAACTTTGACCTATTCGAAGGCAGTGGAAAAGGAAGTGAACTTCTTTTTAGATGTCATGCAGAAAGAATTTCAATGGAAAACAAAATCAATCCAAAGGACAACAGCTCTGGTAAAAGGTGATTTTAATATTCAAATTGACACTACTCTTCTTCCGAAATTGGGTAAGGAGGGATATAAACTCGAGATAAATCAATCTAACCTTCAATTAATGGCGGCAAGTTCTGCAGGTATTTTCTATGGCCTGCAGAGTATCCGTCAACTTCTCCTTGAAAAAGAAGCCCATAAGGCACTAAAGAAAGGGACATTGACATTGCCCATGGTCAAAATTCTAGATAAACCAAGATTAGCATGGCGTGGGTTTATGCTGGATGTAAGCAGGCATTTTTTTGACAAGGAAACCATCCTAAAATTATTGGATGAAATGGCCTTTTTAAAAATGAATGTATTTCATTGGCATTTAACTGATGATCAGGGCTGGCGAATACCTATTAAAAAATACCCGCTTCTTACGGCAATTGCTTCAAAACGTGATTCTTCGCAAACACAAGTCAAAGAACATGCTGACGGAACGAAAGAATTTAAATTTGATGGGAAACCTCATCAAGGGTATTATAGCTACCAAGATATTCAGGAAATTCTAGCTTATGCTGCAGGAAGACATATCACCGTCATACCTGAAATTGATATGCCAAGTCACAATCAAGCAGCTATGGCCGCCTATCCTTGGTTAAGCACAACTGGAAAACAAACATCTGTTCCTACCGTATTTTTTGGTGAGCCCTACTACCGAAATCCTGCAGAAATTAATGTGGCTGACCCCAGAGTTATTCGTTTTTTTGAAGAGGTAATTGATGAGGTGGCGATGCTTTTTCCTGGACAGACGATTCACCTAGGGGGAGATGAAGTATGGTTCGACCTCTGGAAACAATCCGATGAAATTAATGATTTTATAAAAAGTAAAGGGTTTTCAACTTATGCCGATCTTCAAGTCTGGTTTTCCACGAAAATGACAAATTACACCAATGAAAAAGGGAAACGAGCAATGGTTTGGAACGACGTATTAGGAGGTCATCTCGCAGGGCAGGATCCTTCACATCAGGTTACTATATCCATACGTCCACATCAATCAACTATTATTGGATTTTGGCGGGGAGATATTGAGTTGATGAATATGGCTGCAGAAAAAGGTTATGAAATTATTAATGGTGAAAATAATTATACTTATTTTAATTTCGATGAAAAAGCATTGACCTTAGCGAAGGTATATCAATTTAATCCAATACCTGAACAAATTAAACCACAACATCAGTCAAATATTAAAGGAGTTACCTGTCATTTATGGACAGAACAAATTGCCACAACGGAAAAATTGTATCAACATGTTTTTCCTCGAATTGCGGCCATGGCTGAAGTAGGATGGACTGAAGAAAACAATAAAAATTTCGAGTTATTTAAAAATAATTTATTGCCTTTAACAAGCCGTTGGAATGCCTTAGGCATAGCCTTCGGTAGTTTAATGAATTAAAATAAACCTCATATTATGAATATACAATCAATTAGAGCGCTTCTCTTGATCGCATTATGTGTCTTTGGTTCTTTCCAATATACTTTTGCATGGTCAGGGGATCAAGAAATCCTCGTGTTATGGCGCCAAGAAAAAGCTAATGGAAAAGTTCAGGTCAATAATGGTGATCTTGTTAAACTGTCGTTTGACCAAGGTAAAGGAAAAATTAAAGGGAATGACTTTTCTATTCTAACTGCCCAAACGAAGCTGAAAATCTCTGTTTCAAATGCCCGTACGGAACTTGGGCCCGAAGCTACGGTAATTCGTATCGAATCCGGAGCAAAATCATTTGCATTTTTCTTGCGTGACGTTCAACAGAGCAACCCAATCTACAATCCTTCTTTAGGGGTGATTGTGTTGCCGGCGAATGATAAGCGAAGTTTTAATGAGGTAGAAGAAAATATTTTGGTACAGAGAAACCAAACTAAAATTCAACAAATAGAGAGTCAGCCTGAACAATCTTTTGAAAAAGCACTCGCAGATACACGCTCAATGCATGTACCTATTTGGTTGGGAATTAGTAGGGATATGCGCATGTTCGAAATTGCCGAGGAAATGGAAGATACTGGTAATGAGGGTAAAATAATTCGCCCCTTATATGGTACACGTTCCGCCGGGATACCCGAAAGTGAATATCAAAGTTACATTTACGCGTTAGGAAGAGGAGTAGGCGCAAGGGTGTCTGTAAAAAGAAAATTAGATGAAGGGATATTACCCATTTATCATTCTGAAATGCAAGATGATGATATTCGATACCATACTACTTCTTTTGTCTCTTTTGCGAAATCCGATCTAACAATGGAGAATAATCAGGGAACTAACTATATGGTTTCCGATAAGCATAGTTCTGGTAGAACGTTCAAGGAAGAACATATGGCCCGTTTAAATGAGCAAATGAAGCATGCCTATGACTTTAAGGAGCCCATGGTACTGTATGCTTCTACGAGCATTCGTAATACTGGAAAAGTTCCGCGTTATGCCTGGATAAAAAATCCAAGACCTGGAAATACCTGGTGGTTTAAAAGGAATTATAATTTTGATATCAATACCGGTATGGCTTCTTATCCAAATGGTCATGTGTTCTGTGTTTCAAAGTTAAATGGGAAGCCTCTAAATAATGAAGAAATAGCGATTTTATTGCAGCCAGGGGAAGAAGCAATCTACGAGTTTTATTTACCACACACCCCAATGAAGCTAGCGGAGGCTCAAGAATTACAAGAAGTCAACATCGCTGACCGTCTTCAACAGGTACGCAGCTATTGGAAGAAAAAATTAGTTTCAGCTGCACAAATAAGTGTTCCTGAAAAGCGCATAAACCAAATGCTTCATGCCGGATTATTACACCTTGATTTAATAAGCTTCGGCGAAGAACCTCATGGCATTGTGTCAGCAAATATTGGGGTATATTCTCCAATTGGGACAGAAAGTTCTCCAATCATACAATATTATTTATCGATGGGTTGGAATGATCTTGCAAAAAGAGCAATTCTGTATTTTCTAGATACGCAACTCAGTTCGGGCTATATTCAGAATTATGAAGGATATACCGTAGAAACAGGTGCTGTTTTATGGACTATTGGAGAATATATTCGATACACCCAGGATTATGAATGGTTGAAAACCGTTCAGGAAAAAGTTGCAAAATCTTGTTCGTATTTGTTGAGTTGGAGGGAACGAAATAAAAAAGAAGAATTGAGGGGTAGGGGCTATGGCTTAATCGATGGGAAAGTAGCGGATCCGGAAGATCATTACCATCAATTTATGCTGAATGGATATGCTTATTTAGGCTTAAAACGTATTGCTGAAGCGTATAAAAACGTCGATAATCAATTCTCCAATCATTTAGCAAAAGAATCTCAAGAATGGAAATCGGATATTTTAAGCACCGTTGAAACCCTTTACGGAATTTCGCCACTTATTCCGTTAGGTGATGGTACTTGGGGAAGAACTTTACCACCATGGGCTGAAGCAGATGGCCCTAGAGCCATATTCCAAAAGCATGAATCCTATTGGTCGCACGGCACATTTACAGGTGCAGATGCCATGCTTGGCCCTATGTATTTGGTATTCTGTGAAATTATCGATGCAGATAGTAAAGAGGCACTTGATATCTTAAAATTCAATAGTGAATTGTTTTTTCAAGGGAATTCTGCCTTTAGCCAACCTTATTATAGCCGTCATAATTGGTTGCAAGCAAAATTAGGTATGGTAAAGCCTTTCCTAAGCACTTATTACAATACTGTTGCGGCACATGCAGATCGGGAAACTTATACCTTTTGGGAACATTATTATCGTGTAAGTCCACATAAAACGCATGAAGAAGCTTGGTTTTTAATGGAATCCCGCTGGATGCTGTATATGGAGGATGGAGATCAGCTCCAACTGTTTAAAACAATGCCTAGAGCATGGTTAGCAAACGGAAAGGAAATTAAGATTAAAGGAGCACAAAGTTACTTTGGGTTATTTGATGCGCATATAACCTCGAATGCAGATGCTGGCTTTATTGAAGGCATCATAAAATTAGATCCATCGAGAAAACCTAAAAAATTAACCATACGCATTCCACACCCAGACGAATTAAAACCTCGCCAAGTGATAGGTGGTGACTATAATGCAGAAACTGAAACAATAACCATTAACAATCCGGCAAATCAGGTAGAAATTAAGCTTGTATTTTAAAACTGAACGATGCAAATAAACAGTATAGATTTCATTACGATACTAGGCTATTTTTTATTAATTGCCATTATTGGAATTTGGTCAAGTAAAAAGGCTAAAGCTGGAGATGCTGCCAATTACTTTACATCAAAGGGGCAATTATCCTGGTGGGCGATAGGCATGGCTTATGTCTCAACAGGTTTAAATTCAGAGCAGTTGATTGGAATGAATGGAATGGGCTATCAAGTTGGCTTGCCTCTTGTAAATTCTTATTTGAATGCCATCTTTGTATTTACCTTCTTAATTTACATTTTCTTTCCTATGTATTTACGAAACGGCATCGTTACGATGCCGCAATACTTAGGCGCTCGTTTTGACAAAAGAAGCCAGGATGTTTTCAGTATCCTACTATTACTAAGTTATATCTTCTTAAGCCTTGCTGTAGTCTTATATGGCGGGGCAAAGCTATTTGAGGTGATATATGATGTGCCTATTTGGGCTGGGGTGCTCATTTTAGCCTTAGTATCTGGCGTCATTACCATTTTTGGAGGCATGTCCTCCATGGTCAGTGCTTCCGTTTTACAATTTGTCTTAATGTTTGCTGCTGGTGCCGTATTGTTTTATTTAGGTATCAACAAATTGCCAAACGGTTGGCAGGATATCGTAGATCATGCTCCTGGCGGTTTTCATTTGATGCAAGAATTAGACACCCCGATTATGCCATGGCATGCCGTCTTATTTTCCTTATTTAATTTGCAACTCTACTATTCCTGCATTAACCAATCCTTGGTTCAACGCGGTTTTGGGGCAAAAACAGAATGGGATACCAGAATGGCGATTGTGTTTGCATTGGGTTTTGTGCTCTTGCGTCCATTTTTAGAAGTTTTTCCAGGAATGATTGGTAGAGCGTTAGCTGAAACAGGATTTTCAGAGTTTATAATTAAAGCGGATCAAATCGATAATGTTTACCCCTTACTCATCGCAAAGCTGGTTCCTGTGGGCATGCAGGGGCTTATTATTATTGGAATCCTAGGCGCAGTAATGTCTACTATTTCTGCTTTTTTGAACTCAATTTCTACCCTGATTACCTATGATGTTTACAAAAAATGGATTAATAAAACGGCAGAGGATAAGCAATTAATCAAAGTTGGTAAATGGAGTACGTTAATTTTAATGTTGTTTAGTGTTTTTTATGCACCATTAATCGGAAAATTTGGAGGCATTTTTATTTATTTCCAATCCTTGTCAACTTATATGGCAGTGCCAATTGCTACTTGCTTTATTTTTGGTATGTTCTGGAAAAGAACAACTCCCTTTGCTGCGCTTATGGTATTACTTATTGGAATCCCATTAGGCGCTTGTATTCAATATCTCGTAATTCCCACCCTTTTTTCTGATGCGACAATCCGTGCCTTTAGCCTCCAGAATTTTTATGTCATCGGAGGAATAACGCAATTCTTCTGTGCCCTGCTTATGCTGGTGTTTAGCTATGCTTCGGCACCAAGACCCGTCGAAGAGATTAAACCCTATTTATGGAATAAATCGATGATTCGTTTGCCGCAGCATGAAAAAGAGCGCCCGATTTGGCAGTCTGTAGAATTATGGTGGGCTATCATGCTATTCATTTACCTATGCCTGTATATCCTTTGGTGGTAAATGCTAAGGAACCAATGAGTTATCATAAACCTTAATTATTATGAAAAAAGAAAATCGAAAAAAATACACCATACTATGCTTAATGGCTCATCCAGATGATGCGGAGATTCTTAGCGGTGGTACCTTGGCTGCCTTGCAAAGTAAAGGTTGTCATGTTGTAATCGCCTCTATGACTCCAGGCCAGGCGGGATCTATGGTTATAGGACCGGAAGAGATTTCAAACATTCGTCGCCTGGAAGGGGCAGCAGCGGCAGCCGTAATAGGTGCTGCTTATTATTGCATGGAAAGTGAAGATCTTTATATATCCTATGATAAATCTACATTAAATCGGGTTATCAACCTTTTTAGAGAAGTTCAACCCGATATTGTTATTACAGCAAGTCCCCAAGATTATATGCTAGATCATGAAATAAGTTCAAACTTAGCGCAATCTGCTTGTATGGCAGCGACCATTCCAAACCTAAAAGTTGGTGAATTCCCCATTTTAGAAAAAGTTCCTCATTTGTATTATGCGGATGCTGTTCAAGGCATGGATCGATTTGGTAAGCCTGTTGAATCTGACTTTTTTATTGATATTTCAGCCTACATGGAAACGAAAACAGAAATGCTAATTCAGCATAAAAGTCAACGTGACTGGTTAAGGTCAATTTCTAAAGTTGATGAATTTGTAGAAATGATGCGTTCTTTTTCCGCGCGTAACGGAGCGAAAGTTGGGGTTGCATATGCCGAAGGATATAGACAACACCTCGGGTTTAGCTATCCTCATGACAATTTGTTGGCAACTTTATTAAACGAATATTTCATTCAAAAATAGAACCTATGAAAGTTCAAGAATTAGAACGTAATGGTTTGAAATTATTCATTTTAGAAAATGATTGGCTTCGCGTTGAGGTATTTCCTGCTGCTGGCGGAAAAATTACTAGCCTCGTGAATAAGAAGTTAAATAAAGAGTTTCTATGGCATAATAACGACTTGCCGCTTCAAAAATGCGAAACAGGTGCAGACTATGATTCAAACTTTTGGGGAGGTATAGATGAGTTATTGCCTAATGATATTCCAGAGCTGGTTGATCTTTTAAGCTACCCTGACCATGGTGAACTTTGGACTACTGCACTGAATTGTGAAGTGAGTGAAAATAAAATAATTCTTCATGGCATCATGAGCATCAGTGGTTTATTGTATGAGAAAGAAATTTCATTGGTAGATGATGAACCAAGCGTAATCTGCAGGTATCGAATCAAAAATACAACTGCCGAGAAAAGACACTTTTTGTGGAAACAACACGCCGCCCTTCAAATTTCAGAAGGTGATTATTTAAAAAGTTCAGCTATAAAGGCGAAGGGGGTTGACTCCAGTTCGAATAGGCTGCAATCAACTGCAGAATTTGAATGGCCAGTCCAGGAAGGTATTGACTTTGCTCAGGTACCGCCAAAACAAGGTGCGATGGACTTTTTTTATTTATATGATACGCAGGTTGGAGAAATGAGTTTGCTGTCAGAAAACGGAGCCCATCGATTTACGTATTCCTATGATAAAAATGTCTTCCCATTTGAATGGTACTTCGCATCCTATGGGCAGTTTCGGGGGCATTATGTCGCCATCTTAGAGCCTGCAACAGCCATGCCGGTCTCTGTCGCTGAAGCAGCAAAATTAGCACAGTGCACTGTCTTAGCGCCTGCTGAAGAGCTAAAAACAACTATTAACCTATATGCTGGATTAAACATATGAAAATTGAACGTGTAGATTTTTTTTACCTCCGCATGCCTGAGGTCCTTGATATTGGTGATGGAAGCCAAGATGCTTTATTAGTTCGGGTGCAGGCTGCCGGTTTGGAAGGATGGGGAGAATGTGAAGCTTCGCCATTAACCTCCTTAGCAGCTTATATATGCCCCATGTCCCATAGTGCTTGCAAACCCGTTCGCTATGCTGTTGAAGGGATGGAACTGAATAGTGCTGCCGATATTTATAAAATAAAACAAAAGGTTCACGAGCATTGCTTCGATTTGTTGCAAGCAGATCATACGTATTCCGGCATAGATATCGCCCTTTGGGATCTTTTAGGCAAAGCGCAGCAGGAGCCCGTATATCATCTGTTAGGCTATAAAAAAACTTACCCTAAAATGCCTTATGCTTCCCAATTATTTGGTATAACGCCGCAAGAAACCTATTTAAAAGCTAAGGAATCCAGAAGTCAAGGATATGCTGCCGTGAAATTTGGCTGGGGGCCAATTGGTAAAGGTACAGTAGCGCAAGATGTAGCGCAGTTTCAAGCCGCGCGAGAAGGCTTAGGAAAGGATGCTTATTTAATGGTGGATATTGGTACCTATTGGGGCGAGAACGTCCAAGAAGCCCAAAAAAGGCTACAAGCCTTAAAAGATGTTCAGGTATATTGGTTAGAAGAACCCTTCGCAAACTTGGCTTTAACCCCTTATCGAGCATTAGCGGTTTCCTTGCCAAAGGTGGCTTTAGCAGCTGGGGAAGGATGCAATAATTATGTTCAAGCAGAAGCAATGATTAGCTATGGAGGTTTGCAATTTATTCAAATTGATACCGGGCGAATTGGAGGAATTTCAGCAGCAAAAAGAGTATGTGATTTATCGCAAACAAAAGGAATAAAATATGTGAACCATACTTTCACATCACACCTAGCACTCAGCGCTTCTTTACAACCATTCATAGGAATTGAACCCGATTTTATCTGTGAATATCCTGTTGAACCTAAAGATTTGGCAACCAGTATTACTAAAAATAAAATTGAACGTGATCAGGAAGGGCTGATTCATTTAACTGAAAGCCATGGTTTAGGAGTAGAAATAGATACGAAGCGCTTAGCGAAATATCTTGTTGATGTAGAAATCAAGATTGAGGGTAAAGCTTTTTATCATTCATCGTCGTTTTAAAAGATCAAAAATGGAAAAAAACCAATTTAATCGTTTCAAAAATCAAGTAGCCATAATTACGGGAGGGGCAGATGGAATAGGGAAAGCAATTAGTCTCCGTTTAGCGCTTGAAGGTGCCCAAGTTATCATATTCGATATCAATGAAAAGAAATTATCCGATATAAAGGAGCAGTTTTCTGCTAACCATTGGGAATGCAGTACTATAGTGGTGGATATTGCGAATGAGCAATCCGTCCAGCAAGCCATGGCTAAGACCTATGCGGCATATGGCAAAATTGATGTTGTAATTAATTCTGCGGGAATAGTAGGGCCAACAGGCACGTCCATTACAGATTATTCTTTTGATTCGTTCCAGCAAGTTTGCCAGATTAATTTGTTTGGTGCTTTTCTGGTTGCAAAATATGCATTGAAGTATATGGCAAAAGAACAGTATGGTCGTCTATTACTTATTGCATCCATTGCTGGGAAAGAGGGGAATCCAAACATGGCAGGTTATTCCGCCAGTAAATCCGGTGTAATTGGCTTAGTAAAGGGGTTAGGGAAGGAATTTGCCGAAAAGGGTATCACAGTGAATGGTTTAGCTCCTGCGGTTGTTAAAACAGCCATGAACGAAGATACAGCCCCCGAACAATTAGCGTATATGACCGAGAAGATACCCATGAAAAGATTGGGTACGGTTGAGGAGGTAGCAGCCATAGCTACATTTATTGTATCGCCAGAAAACAGCTTTTCTACAGGTTTCATTTATGATATTTCAGGAGGTAGAGCAACTTATTAAATCACTATGGAACGGAAAAAGATTATTGTTTTAGGGGGCTCTTCCGGCATTGGAAAAGCAACGGCTATCCGCTTTGCAAAGGAAGGATGCCAAGTTATGATTGCATCAAATGATAAATTAGGCGCAGAGCAAGTTCGGGATAGTTTAGCAGGGACGGGGCATTATAGTGTATATGTTGATGTTCAATTTGAAGAAGAGATTCTAAACTTATCGAAGCAGATTTCTTCGCTGTTTGGAGAATTTGATGTCTTGATTAATAGTATCGGTATACCAGTAAATCAGTCTATTCTAGGCTCCGAATTTGATGCCTGGGACGCTGGCTTGCAAGTCATGCTATATGGTACAATTAAAACCTGCCGAATGTTAGTTCCATTAATGAAAAATGGGGGAAGAGTCATTAACATTACCTCCATTCATGCCTTTCGTGCTGAACAGGGAAGTTCAGGCTATGCTGTAGCGAAAGCTGCGATTAATCAATTCACCCGCTCATTAGCTCTCGAGCTTGCTCCACGCAAGATATTAGCAAATACGGTTGCTCCTGGATTTATTGATGCACCTTTAGCAAGAAATGAATTTGGAGTTAATGAACTTGAAACAACTTGGTTTTATGATAACTACATCAAATATGACCATTTACCATTAAAAAGAGCAGGAAGGCCCGAAGAAGTTGCTGGTGTTATACATTTTCTCGCAGGGCCAGATGCATCCTATATAACAGGAATAAATCTAATCGTTGATGGTGGACTAACAATTACATTTTAAAATTATTTTTAACTAAACCATTCTCCCCACCCCCCACAAACCATTCCCTCTTCACGCTCCTTTCACAGCCCTATCACCGCCCTTTGCAAAGGGGATTAATACGGCTGTGAAAGGGGAGAGAAAGGGATCTAGAATGGGAGAAAGAAAAAGCATCCCTTTAACAACCCCCTCACAAATTCGGCCTTTCCCCACCTCCTCCACCAAAATTCCATTTCCATTTTTTGTTCAACATGCTTATCTTGCGGCCTCACTAAGTATAACCATGTTTTTTAAATCTTTATCAGAAGAGGAAAAACTTAAGATTGCACAGGCTCGGAACGAAACGGTTTTCAAATCCTATTTCCTTCGGAATTATCGGGTTTTGGAGCAGTATGCCTATACTTTTCTGAAGGATAAGGCTTTGGCACAGGATGTTAGCTCGGAGGTGATGTGGAAGATGTGGCATTTGGAGGCCGATTTACTGCATATATCCAATGTAGAGAGCTATTTATTACGCAGTGTAAAGAATAAGTGTCTGAATATGTTGCGGTTAAAGCAGGTGGTTTATGTAGATCAGCAGGAGCTTAGGGATGAGTTGCTCGATCAGAACCATCCGGAAGAAATCATGATGCAAACGGAAGGGGTGAAGCGCATTGAGTCCGCGATTGCCTCGCTACCACAGAAAACAAAGCAGGCCTTTAAGCTGGTGAAAGAAGAAAAACGCAGCTACCAGGAAGTGGCCGACCTGATGAATATCTCCAAAAAAACAGTGGATCGGCACATCCAAATTGCGCTATCCAAGTTATGGGCGATCCTCAAAGCTCCGAAAGACAGCTTGTAAACAGCTGTAAATCTATCTGTTAAAAATAATTTTAAATTTTTTTATTGCCTTATTGGGGATTTTGCGAATTCCATGTGTCTTGCTACTGGAAGACCAAACAAAATTATGTACATCCCGGAAGACGAAGAATTCTTAACCCTCTTGCAAAAAGCCATGGCTGGAAACCTATCGGAAGCAGAGCGCAGTCGTTTGGATGTATTGAGCAAGTCGGATGCAAACCGGCAATTATTGCGTCAATACATGGAAGCCGACGAGCCTGATGAGCAAGAGACTGCAGAATTAGAAATATTATACGAAAAATCGAAACCCAATGACTTTATCGCCAAACAGGAGGGTACCCCATTGCGGGTAGTGCCTATACGCAGTAAAAAGCGCTATTGGATGCTCGGCATTGCCGCGGCGATTCTGCTTTGTGTATTTGCGGGGATCGCCTACCAACAGCTGCAACAGCGCAACATGCAAAGCAATCATTGGCAACTGGTAAGCTCTAGCAAAGGCGAACGGAAGTACTTCAAGCTACAAGATGGTACGGAGGTTTGGTTAAACAGCGATAGCCAGTTGAAAATTCAGCATGGCTTCGGCAAAACAAACCGACGCATGGAGCTGGTAGGGGAAGGCTATTTTTCGGTAGCCAAAAATAAGGAACTCCCTTTAACCGTGAAGGTGAATAATATGGATATTCAAGTATTGGGAACCATTTTTAATGTGCGTGCCTATCCGGAAGATGAGCGGATGGTAACCTCTCTAATTGAAGGTCAGGTAAAATTGAAATTGCACGGGAAGCGTGAAGAGAAAGATTTTCTGCTGAAACCGGGCGACAAGGTTGAGGTCACGAAACATCAGGTAATAAACAAGCATACCGAGCAGCAGCATAGCCCCTCGAACATCGAAGAAACGGTAGCCTATAAGAAAATAGACATGGAAGATAAACAAGTCTTAGATGCCTTATGGGTAGATAACAAATTGGTGTTTAAAGGAGATTCCTTCGCGGAGGTCAGCAAAAAATTGGAACGCTGGTATAACAAAACGCTCATTATTGAAAATAAAGCCCTGTTGAAGGAAGAATGTTCCGGCGTATTCGAGGAGAAATCGTGCGAAGAAGTGTTGGATTTAATCAAGAAAACAGGCATCAATCTACAGTATGAAGTAAAACAAGATACCCTAATAATACACTAAATATGATAAACTAAAACGTAAAAAAGGGTATTCTTCAAATGAAGGAATACCCAGAATTGTTTAACCCCGAGCATCTGGCCCTAGGAAAGTAAGATGCTCTATTGATTAACTTAAAATCTAAAATTATGAAAAAAAATTCACATGCGATTAGTCATGTGCCCATTCCTCATTACTTTAAGTGGCTCTTGATGGTCAAATTCATTTTGGTTTTAATCACAGCTTTTGCGGCCCACGCCATGGCCAGTGAAACGAAAGCACAAAACATGGTATCCATGCGCTATAAGGATATCAATTTAAAGAACCTGCTCATCTCTATTGAAGAGCAAACCAATGTATCGTTTATTTATAGCGACAATGCCATCCAGCACATCCGCGTAAGCGATATCCATGTGCAGCAAAAAGATTGGAAAGAATTGCTGCAGCCTATTCTTCAGGAAAAGGATTTTCAAATGAGTATGGTCGGCAAAAACCGATTCCTGATTCGCAAAGCAACCGAAATGCAAAGCCTAATGGCCACAGGAACCGTAGTCGATCAACATAATAAGCCCTTAGCAGCTGTATCGGTAAAAGAAAAAGGAACCAACCGCTCCAGCAGCACAAACAGCGAAGGGCAGTTTTCCTTGGAAGTTTCCGACGCCAATGCTATCCTTGTTATTAGCTATGTCAGTTTTCTAAGCCAGGAGGTTCCCTTTCAGGAGGCCCCTTTACGTGTAAGTTTACAGGAAGATTTGGCCCAGCTGGAAGAAGTGGTTGTCGTAGGCTACGGTACCCAGAAAAGAATTAACCTCACCGGATCTGTTGCCAGCATTTCTGGTGAGCAATTGGCGAACCGTCCGGTGGTGAATGCGACGCAGAGCCTTCAAGGTACGATGCCCGGCTTAAATGTTAGCGTAAATGGAAATACCAAACCGGGGCAATCCTTTAAGTTAAATGTGCGCGGAACAGGAAACTTAAGCGGTTCCGATCAACCTTACGTATTGGTCGATGGTATGGAGATGTCTTTGGCCGATGTAAATCCTGCCGATATCGAGAATATCTCCGTATTAAAAGATGCATCCGCATCGGCAATTTATGGTTCACGTGCCGCTTATGGCGTTATTTTGGTGACCACAAAAAAAGGATCAGCAGGCAGAAAGCAAATCAACTTCAGCTCCAATACAGGTTTCACCTCCCCGGTAAACTTGCCGGATATGGTAAACTCGGTAGAATTTGCTAATTATTTCAACGCCGCAACCTTTAATGCCTTAGGAACAAAACAGTATTCCGACGAAAAGATTGCTTTGTTGCAACAATATATAGACGATCCGAACTCGGTTTCTATTTTTCCGGAAATAAATTCCAATAACTACTCAAACTGGGAAAACAGTGCCAATGGGGTGGCCAATACCGATTGGTTCAACTTCCATTATAAGCCCTATGCCATCCGTCAGAATTATACTATGAACCTGAGCGGTGGAAACGAGGGTGCCCAATTTTATGTTTCCGGCGGAATGTATAATGAAGATGGCGCCCTACGTTATGCAGATATAGACTATAAACGCTATAACTTCAATGTATCTGTCAATTCGCAGCTGGCCGATTTTATTAAGCTGAAAAGCAATGTAAAATATACCCACAGCAAAAACAGTACGCCTTTAGCCGGTTATGAGGGCTTGTTCTTTCACAACTTAGCGCGTATGCGTCCCAACGTATCGCCTTATGATTTCTATGGTAATTTCACCGAGCAATCTTTTGTGCCATACCTGCAATCCGGATCTGAAGACCGCTATAACAACGGAACCCTAGTGATATTAGGAGGGTTGGAAATTAGCCCTTTGAAAAACTGGAAAATCTTCGCGGATTTAAACCTGCGCCAGACCAATTTTGAAGGGTCTACCTTAAAACTGCCGGGCACCATTTATGGCGTCGATAATACCCCGATTCTGGTAAACCGCTCGGAATACGATATCCCACTTACAGGTAGTTATGCCCGTAATATGTATAACCAAACCTACCTGACGCCAAATATTTATACCAACTATAAAATTGATTTGGATGCACATAAAATCGACTTAACAGCGGGTTTCCAACAGGAATATAACCAATGGAAAGAGTTGAACACGTCGGCAACTGAATTGATCTCTTTTGATAGACCTGGAACAGATTTGGCAACGGGTACAAAATCATCCAGAGAAGTAAGAAATCACTGGGCAACGCGTGGCTTCTTCGCTCGGATCAATTATAACTACAACAATAAATTCTTATTGGAATTAAATGGTCGTTACGATGGTTCTTCACGTTTCGCCAAGGAAAACCGTTGGGGTTTCTTCCCATCCGTTTCTGCAGCTTACAACATCAGCGAGGAAGCCATTGTGAAGGATAATTTGCCTTGGTTGAACCAGTTAAAGCTACGCGGATCTTACGGTAATTTGGGTAACCAAGCCGGCGCAAATATGTATGCCTACTTGGAAAGCATGAACATCGTGGTGCCTAATTTAGGGGCTGGTGGTCGTTATTATTTTGGCGATGATAGAGAAAGCTATATTCAGGCGCCTGCTGCCTTTAACCCACACATTACCTGGGAAAAGGTGCAAAGTAGCAACATCGGGATAGACTATGCTTTAATTGACAATAAACTATCCGGAACCATAGAATGGTACCAACGCAACACCCGTGATATGTTAGGTCCATCGCGTGATGTGGCCGATATGTTCGGTGCAACACCACCTCAATCCAATAATGCCGATTTGAGAACACGCGGCTGGGAGCTTTCTGTGAAATGGAAAGATAATATCTCTGAAGAATTAAGCTACGACTTAGGTTTAATGCTGACCGATTTCCGCTCTATCGTTACAAAATACCAAAACCCTACGCGCTTTAACCCGGCTTCAGCTTGGTATGAAGGAAAAGTAGTGGGAGAAATTTGGGGCTTTAAAGCACATGACCTCTTGAAAACACAAGAAGAAGCAACGGCTTACAATGCCTTAAACCGCTCTTATTTATCGGCCAGAGATTGGCTTCCGGGAGATGTGAAATACCTAGACATCAATAACGATAATAAGATTGATATCGGTGCAAACCGTGTAGGTGATATGGGCGATTATAGCATCATCGGGAACAGCAGCGCACGTTATAATTTCAGCGTGTCGGGTGGAGTAAATTGGAAAAACTGGGGACTAAGCATGTTATGGCAAGGAATTGGCAAGCAAGAGTTCTTGCCGGGTGCCTTAGACGCCTATTTCTGGGGGTCTGGTTCCTTAGCGCAAGTAACCGTGTTCCAAGAACATTTAGACTACTTCAGTGAAAGCAATCCGGATGGCTATTACCCAAATCCATATGCTTCACCAGTTGGTGCCATTAGCTCCTTCGCCAATAAAACGCAGTCGCCTTCAAGCCGCTATATCCAGAATGCGTCATATATCCGCTTGAAGAACTTAACCGTACAATATACGTTTAATAAAGATTGGACAAAACGGATGCACATTAATCGCTTAAGCTTATTTGGAACAGGGGAGAACCTATTGACCTTCACTAAGCTGGCGAATATGTTTGACCCGGAAACCATCGTAGGTGGAAATGGAACCGGAAAGATTTATCCATTGAGTAAGGTCTTTTCTTTTGGTTTGAATGTTACATTTTAATTGCTACCCACATGAAAATTAAATATTATTTCTATATACTTTTTGCCTTGACCTTGCAAAGCTGTAACGATGATTTCCTCGACCGCTTACCGCAAGATCAACTATCGACAACAGGAAGCTTGGCAACCGTAAATGAGCTACGCCTGTACATGAATCAATTTTATGAGCAATTGCCAGGGCACCCGGGTACCACCGGTGGCGCAGGGGTGGCGTATGATGATGCACGCACCGACAACATGATCTTCACTTCGGTGAACTCGCGTTTGAACGGACAGTTAACCATTTCCAACGCTGCAGCATTGACGGAATATAACCAAATTCGTGGCCTTAACTTCTTCTTGTTAAATGCAGGAAATGCCAAAGGAAATCAAGCCGATATCAACCAGTACCTGGGCGAAGCCTATTTCTTCCGTGCCTGGTTCTATTTCTCCATGGTGCAGAAGTATGGCGATGTGAGCTGGGTAAACAGCTTGTTAAGCTCGGAGGATGAATCGACCTTCTTAGCCAGAGATAGCCGTTTAGTAGTGGTAGACTCTATTTTAACCGATTTAGATAGAGCCAGCAATTTATTGTCGGTTCAAACCAACAATAATAAAATGCGTATCCACCGGGATGTAGCCTGGGCTATGGCCTCTCGTGTGGCCTTATACGAAGGAACATGGCAGAAATACCACAAAGCCAAAGCAACCGGATTTGCAAGCAAGGAGGTGACTGATGAGAAGATTAAAACCTATTTGACCAGCGCACGTGATGCGGCGAAAAAAGTAATGGATGGAAACCGCTGGCAGATTTATTCTACTGGAAATCCTTTGGAAGATTATAAGGACATGTTTATCAACAGGGACCTGCGTGGCAACAAGGAAGTCCTGTTGTTCCGTCGCTATAATCCGGCTGAAAACATCGGCCATGGTACTTCGAAGTATCTTTCAACAGGGGGTGGCGATATTGGTGTAACCCTAAGCTTGGTGGATGATTATTTGACCCTAGAAGGAAAACCTTTTGTTGGTGCGCAGCGCGAACAGGCACAGAAAACCTATGCACAGGAGTTAATGCCGACCCTACGCGATCCGCGTTTATTTCAAACTGTTGCTATTCCGGGGCAACCCCTGCGTCCGGGAGGGGTAGTGCAAGCTTATCCACCAATTAACCAGAGTGGATTTAACCGCAATACCACCGGCTATCCGATGTACAAATACATTGAATACGATAACCAACCTGCCACCAGCGATGATGGCATGAGTGCCGCACCGGTTATTTATTTCCGCTATGCCGAGGTTTTATTAAACTATGCAGAAGCCATTGCCGAATTAGGCGAGAATACCGCCTTAGCAGCAGCAGCTATTACGCCGATTCGTGCCCGCGTGGGGATGCCGGCTATGGATTTCGATAAGGAATTTAACAATGCCGCAGATTATCCGTTCCAGGATTTACCAAAAGCTATTCAAGCCGTACGTAGAGAGCGCCGCGTGGAGCTTGTTGCTGAAGGAACCCGATTGGCCGATATTATGCGCTGGGCAGCAGCGGATAAGTTGCTGGTGGGAAAGCGTCCGTTAGGCGCCCTATTCGTAGGCAGCGATATGCAAGCTCAAAATACAGCAACCGGCTTTTACAACGATGCCTTATTGTATTTCGACGTAGCCCCTCCGGGAAAAAGCATCAACCTCTACCTAACAGGACAGGCAGCCGATCAAAAACGCTACATCGATCCATATAAGCAAGTGATGCCGAATGGATTTGGCTTTAAAGTAAATAGAGATTATTTGTTACCTATTCAACAACGCATGTTGGAATTGACAAATGGTAAATGGACACAAAACCCTAATTGGTAAGTAATGAAAACAAGCACAATAAAACCTGTATTACAACAACTTTCTGTCCTTGCTTTTCTGCTCATCACGGTGTTTTTCTGCGCCTGTGAGAAAGATCAGCATGTGAAACCGGTACCTGGTAAATTTGAGGTGAACCATGATTTCCCTACTTTAGTACCTGCCGCAGGGGCAACCTATACCTTAACCATCGATGCAACCACCAATGCCTGGTGGATAGAAACAGCTGCCGATGCAAGTTGGGTAAATGTAGCCCGTAAATATGGTTCTGCAAAAGTAACCCAACAGATTAAAGTAGCGGCCAATGCAACAGGAGCGGCACGCGAAATGACCATCAAAATTAATGCAACCAATCAAGAGTCAACAAGTATAATTGTTAAACAAGCAAAATAAGCAATGAAAATAAGAAGTGTATTCCTCATTCTACTGCTATCTGGTATAGCCGAGCTATTTGCCCAACAGAAAAAGCCTAATGTGCTGATTATCATCTCCGATGATCATGCCTATCAGACCATTTCGGCCTATGGCTCGACCCTCGGGCAGACCCCGCAGATCGATCGCATTGCCAAAGAAGGGGCTATATTCGAGCATGCCTATGTCAATAACTCCATCTGTGGCCCCTCCAGAGCAACCTTGCTTACTGGAAAGTATAGCCATAAAAATGGATTTAAAGATAATGAAACCTCCACCTTCGATTTCTCGCAGAACCTTTTTGTGAAGAATCTGCAGCATGGCGGTTATCATACAGCGTGGATTGGGAAAATCCACTTAGGCGAAAAACTGCAAGGATTCGATTATTACGATATCCTGGTGGGGCAAGGCCATTATTTTAATCCTGATTTTGTTTCCAAAGAGGGGAAAGTACGCGTCGATGGTTATGTGTCGGATATTGTAACCGATAAGGCCTTAAACTGGCTGGATACCATCGATAGCAAAGACCCTTTCTGCTTGGTGATTGGCCATAAGGCAACGCATCGTACCTGGATGCCGGATCCGAAAGATTTCGGTACCTACGATAATAAAGCTATGCCTATGCCTGCCACGTTTTACGACGATTATGCATCGCGGGAAGCGGCAGCCGTACAGGAAATGTCAATCGATAAAGACATGCGCATGGGCTATGACCTGAAGATGTTTGATTCGGTAGAGGAAATGATGAAAGATGGTAATTTTAAACGTATGACACCAGCACAAAAGGAACAATATGTGAACTATTACCGTCCTATTTTCGAAGAATTCAAGGCATCGAAATTAACAGGCAAAGCCTTAGCTGAATGGAAATACCGCCGCTATATGATCGATTACTTGAATACCGCCCAATCTATGGATCGGAATATCGGGAAAGTATTGGATTACTTGAAGGCCAAAGGATTGGAAGAAAATACCATCGTTATTTATCTTTCCGACCAAGGTTTTTACATGGGTGAGCATGGATGGTTCGACAAACGCTTTATGTATGAAGAGTCTTTCCGCACACCTATGTTGATGAAATACCCAGGCATGATTCCTCCAGGTTCTCACATCAGTGCAAATGTGGTCAATGCGGATATTGCGCCGACTTTATTGGAACTTGCCGGCATGGCAAAACCTGCCGATATGCAAGGGAAATCTTTTGCATCGGTATTGAAGGCACCGAAAAAGCAACACCGTAAAAACGTGTTCTACCATTATTTTGAAAATGGGGAGCATGCCGTTTCTCCGCACTTTGGCGTGAAGTCCGGCGATTATAAATTAATTCGTTTTTATAAACGCGTGGAAAGCTGGGAATTATTCGACTTGAAAAAAGACCCACAGGAATTAAAAAATCTTATTCATGATCCGGCCTATAAAAAAGTAGTGAAGGACATGAAAAAGAAACTCCTGAAGGAAATTCGTGCCTTTGATGATCAAGAAGCGGAAGCGATTTATCAGGTCAATATCGACTAGGTAAAACCTACTCCTCAAGCATGGAAAAGCTCCAATAGACTTCGGTTTATTGGAGCTTTTTATGTAGACCTCATTTTGGGCTAATGTAACTGCTTGAATTTATTCGGATGATTTGTTGTTGTGCTGTGCGGCATGCTTCTTGGCAAACTCGCTCGGCGAATAGCCAAACATGGCCTTAAAACTTTTCCTAAAGTATTCCGGGTCAGAATAGCCAACTAGGTAGCCAACCTCACTGACCATGAGCTTCTGATCTTTCAATAGTTGCTGCGCCCGCTTCAGTCGGAATTCCTTAATCATATCCGCCATGCTCATGCCGGTTAAGGCATTCATCTTGCGGTATAACTGGGCACGGCTCAGGCCTACCGATTGGCAGATATGGTCAATCTTTAAGTCGGAATCGCTCATATGCTCCTCGATATACAAGAATACCTTTTGCAAGAGTAGATCGTCGGCACTTTGCACATCAAGCTGACTTGGCTCAATGGCCAATTTCTGTTGGAATTGCTCCTGCTGATGCAGCCTGAGCAACAATTGATTCTTTACCTTCAATGCCAGGATAGGCAGCTGGAAGGGTTTCACCAAGTAATCGTCGGCACCTATGGCCAGCCCTTGCATTTCCTGATCGAGCAAGGAACGCGCCGTTAATAACAAGACCGGAATATGCCGCAATAAGGCGTCAGATTTGATCTGTTGGGTAAAGTTTAAGCCATCTATCTTAGGCATCATCACATCGGAAATAATCAAATCGGGCATTTTATCGCGCGCTACTTCCAGGCCTTCTTCACCATCGAAAGCTTGCAGCACTACATAGTCGCTCCGGAAGAAGTCGGCCAGGTAATTGTTCATCTCTACATTATCTTCAACCAGCAGGATACTGCACTTGCGCGATAATGGTAATTCATGGCTATAGCCAAGGGTTTGCACCTCAATGTTTTCATGCAAGGCTTGCCGTTCCGGACTGCTTTTAACCTCCGCTATGCTCGCTTTTTCTAAGGCCTGCTTGGGTAGGCTGATGCGGAAAACCGTTAGGTGCATATGGGAAGCATGGGAGCGACTGCGAACAAATAGCTGCCCGCCTAATAGTTGAATTAAATGCCGGCTGTAGGTGAGGCCTAAGCCTGTGCCGCCAGCCACCTTCGATTTCCCCTGCGTAAATGGCTCGAAAATTAAATCCAAGTCTTCCTGTTCTATGCTGGGGCCATCATTCAAGACATCAATTTCCACATGTTCAGCAAAGGCTTTCAACCGTACTTTGATCAGGCCGTTTGCCGTCGTGAACTTCAAGGCATTGGACAATAGATTGTATAATACCTTTTCTAACTTATCGTAGTCCAATAGAAGGTAGATGGGTTCCTTTGGCGCAATAAACTTCAGCTGAATCTCCTTTTGTTTGGCTGCTAATCGGAAAGAGTCGATTACCCGCTGTATGAGTTGCAGTAAATCGGTTTCTTCCATTTTCACTTTCTCCTGACCTGATTCTAAGCGGCGGAAATCTAAGAGCTGATTCACGGTTCGCAGCAGCCTGTCGCCATTATTCTCCATCATAGCTAGCTGCTCTTCAGATTTCGGATTCCCCTGCGCCCAGGCCTTTAATTGCTGAATGGGCGAGAGGATAAGCGTTAAAGGTGTTTTGATTTCATGCGAAATATTGGTGAAGAATTTCAGCTTGTTTTCCTGCAATTCTATTTCTTTCTCGTGTAAGATGGCCTCATAGGCTAGTTTTGATTTTAACCTTGTGAACCGGGTGCTGTAATAATTGAAGATATATAAAAGCGCTAAGCCTGCTAATGCATAAAACAAATAGGCCCAACCGGATGCCCACCAAGGCGGTAGCACTTCAATGCGCAGCACTGTCGGGTTTACTGTCCATACCCCATCGCTATTGGATGCTTTTACCTTTAAACTATAGCTACCCGGCGATAAGTTGGAGTAGTTGACTTCCCGACGGTTAGCATCGGTATAGATCCAATCGGCATCAAAGCCCTCTAACATATAAGCATATTTATTTCCGGTAGGATTAGCAAAATGTAGGGCAGCAAAGGAGATGCTAATGCTTTTATCGGCATGGGTTAAGGTCAGCTCCTCGGTCAAGTAGAGGGGCTTGGATAAAACAACCCGATTGTTGATGGTGTCATTCACATTCACCAGCTCATTAAGGATATGCAGGTCGGTAAATAATACCTTGGGCGCTTGTCGGTTGGTTCGCACGCTATCGGGCGAGAAATGGCATACCCCGTAGTTACTGCCTAAGTAAATCCGCGGCTCTAGTTTGCTGTGGTAAATCGCGCCTTCTACAAAATCATTGCTCAACAAACCGTCAGTTTCCGAGAAGGTACGGATCAGCATGTTGTTCTTGTCGATGCGGGAGAGTCCCTGTTTATGACTTACCCAAATATAGCCCTTATGGTCTTGACTGATTCCGGCAATAGTGCCTTTTGGCCATAGGTTTGATAAATTGGATAGCGACTTCACCTGCTTGTTCCGCGGGTTATAGATATCTAAACCATTGCCGGTGCCAATCCAAACCATGCCATCTTTATCTTCAAATAAGGAATATACCCGGTTATCGCTTAGGGTATTCACTTCCTTTTCCTGATGCTGCAGGTGGGAAAGGATTTGCAACTTGCCGTCTGCCTTCTCTTTTAGGATAAAGATGCCATTGCCCTCACTTGCCACCCAAATGTTTCCGGCTTTATCCTGCATCAGCGTCCATAAATGGGGTTCTTCGAGAAATTCCTTCAGCTCATAAAAGCGATAGTGGTTGTTCTTGCGGTTCCATTTTCCCAGTCCTTTCCAGGTCGCTAACCAGATGTTATGCTCCTTATCTTCCATTAACCCATAAACCCCCGTGCTTTTGAGAAAAGGATGATCGATGGTTTCAATACGCTTGCTATGCGGGTCGTAACGGTCTAAGCCACTTCCCGAGCCAATCCATACATAGCCATAGGAGTCGGCGAAGACCCGTTTAATGTAATTACTCTGTACCGTTTCTCCGGATTGGTTCTCCTTGAAAAACTGTTGGAAGTTGCCGTCTTTGCGAACCAAGGTAATCCCCTTACTCCGCGTACCGACCCATAGGTTGCCATCCAAGTCCTCGCATAAGGAGCGGATGGTATTATCGGCTAGCGAGTTTTTGCTCTCGGGGTAATAGATAAGGTCGTGAAATGGGGTCGCATCCAGATAGCTGCGGTTGATGCCATGAGAGTAGGAACCCAGCCATAGCACATGCTGATCATCTAAATACACATCACTGATGTAGGCATCGTTGATGGACCAAGGGTTCTTAGGGTCTTCGGTATATATTTTCTGCGCTCCGGTAGGGAGGAAGGTTTCCACAACGGCGGTTCGCGCATTATCCAGGTTCCATTGAGTTTGTCCGTATTGAAACTTAACCCGATAGCGGTGATCCGATCGGTTAATTCGTCCTACGAGTTCTTCCGGGCATTGCGCATAGGGCACTCTAGTAAAATCATCGGTCAGGTAATTGTATTTGCTGAGGACCTGATCGTTGAAGCTGGCTATCCAAAGATCCCCATGGCTATCCACGAGCAGGTTATGGATGCGGTTATTGGCAATGCTTTTGGGATCCTTTGCATCATAACGGTAGATCTTTATTTCATAACCATCATAGCGGCATAAGCCCGACCAGGTGCCGAACCACATAAAGCCATACTTATCCTTGGCAATGCCATGGATGGTGTTGTGCGGTAGTCCATTCTCGGAAGTAATATGATCGAATTTTAACGGTAGAAACTGTGCTTGCGCCGGAAAGCGGAAGGTCGCCAAGACCAGCAAGAAGATGAAAAGCACAATACGTTTAAAATGTCTCATGATTGGTTAGATCTGTTTTTCGCAGGAACCTTTAAAACTAGGAAAAATATCGGAATTAAGCAGGATGCAAGGCTAGAAACTATCTGAAAAAAGATGGGCGGACCTGCCTGGTGCCGTTAAAATAAATTCACCTAGAAAACATGAAAAAGGGCTTTTAAGGCCTGAATATTACAGATTGAATCAATTTTACGGGGTATTTGATTCGATTTTACGGCCTCCAATTTTCTCGCTGCCCTAACTTTGGGATAAGCGATGAGAAGATTATAAACCGATCAACACTTCCTTTTTCGCATACATGTTAAACCTAATAATATTGCTATGGAAACTCTATTTTTGGCACCCAATACGCGGGCTTCAATGCACGGCGATTTGATTAAATCCATTAAGATTAATGCGTTCTCCTCGACACCTAAATATATACAATTGGGTGAAGCCGTTATTGACGCTATACGCTTAGGGATTATCGAGGTTGGCGATCCATTGCCCTCCATCAACGACTTGAGCTACTTTCTGCAGATTGCCAGGGAGACCGTAGAAAAAGGCTATCGCAAATTGCGCAAAGAAGGCGTTATTGATTCTACCCCGGGGAAAGGCTATAATGTCTGCAAAAGACCCTTTATCCGCCGTCGCATCGCGGTATTCCTGAATAAGCTTAGTGTGCATAAGAAAATAGTATATGATGCCTTAGCCAAAGAATTAGGTGACCAAGCCGCTATCGACCTTTTTGTGTATAACAGTGATATCTCGCATCTGAAAACCCTGATTATGGGGCTATCGCAGCCTTATGATAATTTCGTGGTATTCCCCTATTTCAAAGAGGGTCGCGATAAGGCCGCAGAGGTGCTTTCGCTAATCCCTTCGGATAAGCTGGTGCTGCTGGGTCGGGATGTGGAAGGACTGGAAGGTGAATTCCCCATCATCTGCGAACGCTACGAAGATGATATCTACGAAGCCTTGGAAAGCATCCGCGAGCCGCTATCTAAATACAACAGCATGAAACTGATCTTCCCGGATCATAGCGATTATCCAAAAGCGATCATTAAAGGATTCTACCGCTTTTGTCAGGATTACGCCTTCGAGCACGTCCTAGTCGATGAGATTGCCGAAGAGGAGTTGCAGGCCGGAACCTGTTACATCTCCTTAACCGATGTAGACCTGGTGGCTATGTTAGCTAAAGTTGAACAAAGTGGACTGGTTGTTGGAAAGGAGATCGGCATTATCTCTTACAATGAAACGCCGCTGAAGCAGTTTATTCTAAACGGGATTACCACTCTGTCTACGGACTTTAAATTAATGGGCGAATATGCGGCGGCCAGCATCCTGAACAATAGTCAGGCACGCTTGGAAGTGCCTTTCTATACCGTGCTTCGTCCTTCTGTATAATCGTTATTAATTCTTTATACCCTATATTTTATAAAACCTTCATGAAAAATTACCCTCGTGTATTGATGATCTTGGGGATCTTATTTGCGCTGCATGGCGCTGCTTTTGCGCAGCAATTTCCGAATGGCGACCCTATTCCTGCTTGGTTCAACAGCTATGAACCAACCGCTATTCAAAAGTTAGGAAAAGCGTATCGCTTAAGCGATTACGGAATTGTCAACGATAGCACCCTGCTGCAAACTGAGAAAATTCAACAGGTCATCGATCAAGCCGCCAAGACCGGAGGTGTGGTGATTGTGCCTAAAGGCACTTACCTCAGCGGATCGCTATTCTTTAAACCGAAGACACACCTGCACCTCGAAGAGGGAGCCGTACTAAAAGGCAGTGACGATATCAGCAATTTTGCCCTCCTGCAGACGCGCATCGAAGGCCAAACGGTGAAGTATTTCGCAGCCTTGGTGAATGCCGATCGGGTGGATGGCTTTACAGTATCCGGGAAAGGAACCCTGGATGGCAATGGGCTGCGCTATTGGAAGGCCTTCTGGTTGCGGAGAGGCTTTAATCCGGCTTGTACCAATATGGATGAAATGCGACCTCGCATTCTCTATGTTTCCAATAGTAACCATGTGCAAATCTCAGGAATCCGTTTAAAGAACTCGCCTTTCTGGACGACGCACTTTTATAAATGTAACTACCTGAAGATGTCCGATCTGCATATCTCGGCTCCGGCAAAACCTGTGAAAGCACCGAGCTCCGACGCCATCGATCTGGATGTTTGTAACCACGTTTGGATAAAGGATAGCTATCTTTCTGTGAATGATGATGCCATTGCATTAAAAGGAGGGAAGGGGCCGAAAGCGAATTTGGATAAAGATAATGGCGCCAATTATAACATTATCATCGAGAATAATACTTTTGGATTCTGCCATAGTGCCTTAACTTGTGGCAGTGAGTCTATCCATTCCTACAATGTTATTTTCAGAAACAATACCCTCGATAAGGCGCGTAAGCTACTACAGTTAAAAATGCGCCCGGATACTCCTCAGGAATACGAGCATATCTTGATTGAGAATGTAAAAGGGACAACCAATAGCTTACTATTCGTAAAACCTTGGAATCAGTTCTTCGATTTAAAAGGTGAGCAAGGAATTAAGAAGTCCTATGCCCAACATATCACCTTGAAAAATATTGATCTGCAATGTGATATCCTATTCGATGTGGTAAACTCAGACCAGTATGAGTTACGTGATTTCCAGTTCGAAAACTTTAATGTACAAGCCAAGCAAGGAACCATCCATAAGGAATACATCAAAGATTTTAAGCTGAAGAATGTACGTGTAAATGGTCAATTAATTCAATAACATTAAAGCTAAGCGAGCATGTCCTTTGCTACCCCGTACCGATGGAATAGGAAGTTGAAGATGCTACTTTGCCTGCTGCTTTGCTTTGGCTTATTTCATAAGCCCTTGAAGGCCCAGCGGCAAATGGAATGGATAAACCGTGGCCTCAACGCTTTGAAAAGCAACGAGCACACGGCTTTCCTTTCTTGGCGTCTTGTAGCAACGGATAAACCATCCGCGGCTTTCCGATTATACCGCAGTTACGCGGATAGGAAGCGCGAATTGCTAGCTAATATCACTGCGCAAAAAGGAACCAACTACCTTGATTCCGGGCTAAAGCCTCAGCATGAAGTTACCTATCATCTGTACAGCGTGGATGGGCGGCAGGAGCATCTGGAGGCGGAGCTTAGGCTGAAGGCCGATTTTCCAGTGCAGCCTTACCTAGAGATTCCCTTGCAAACCCCGAAAGGATATACCCCCGGGGATATGTCTGTCGCGGATTTAGATGGCGATGGCAGCTATGAACTTATTGTTCATCAAACGGGCAAAGGCCATGATAATTCGCATAGCGGGCTTACCGATGAACCCATCTTTCAGGCCTACCGCTTAGACGGTACCTTGCTATGGGAAATTAGTCTGGGCAAGAACATCCGCGAGGGGGCACATTATACCCAATTTATGGTCTATGATCTGGATGGGGATGGGCTAGCCGAGTTTGTCTGCAAAACCGCTGATGGTACAGTCGATGGCCAAGGAACCATCCTTGGGGATCCGAAGGCTGACTGGCGTGATACCCTAGCTACTTCGAATACCTTCGGCCGTATTCTGCAAGGCCCTGAGTTCCTAACGGTCTTTGATGGCTTTACAGGGAAGATGCGATGCACTGTACCGTATGTTCCGGAGCGTGGCGATGTGATGAGCTGGGGCGATCAGAAGGCCAATCGGGCCGATCGTTTTCTTGCTGGCATTGCCTACGTCGATGGTACACATCCCAGCCTGATTATGACGCGTGGCTATTACGATCGCACTGCCTTAGTGGCTTGGGACTTTAAAGACAATACCCTCAGTCAGCGTTGGATCTTTGATACCCAGCAAAAGGATCACCCGTATTCCGGGCAAGGTTATCACAGCCTAGCGATTGCCGATGTCGATCAGGATGGCAAGGATGAAATCATCTTCGGTGCGATGGTCATTGATGATAACGGCAAAGGGCTGTATTCTACCGGATTGGGCCATGGCGATGCCTTGCATGTGGGCGACTTAGACCCGGATAGGCCCGGCTTGGAGATCTTCGGGATTCATGAGCATAAGGGCGCTAGTCGGGGTCCTGGCGCATCCCTTCGGGATGCCAAGACGGGTGAAATCCTTTTTACAGGATCCATCGATCAGGATGTTACCCGAGGAGTCGCTGAGGCTATCGATCCAAAGCACCGTGGAGCCTATATGTGGTGGCTAACCTCGCCCATGGCCTATACGATGCAAGGCAAGGCTGTCGGCGAGCGTCCAAGGTCTGTTAACTTCTTAATCTGGTGGGATGATGACCTCAGTCGGGAGCTGCTGGATGATAATCGCATTGAGAAATATCAGCAAGGTCTGTTGTTCGAGGCTAGCGGTGCAGCATCCATCAACGGTACCAAACGGACGCCCAACCTCAGCGCAGATATTCTTGGCGATTGGCGGGAAGAGCTTATCCTACGTGCGGAAGACAATCAATCTCTGCGTATCTACTGTTCTTGCATACCTACTGATTATCGTCTCTATACGCTGATGCATGATCCGACCTATCGATTAAGTGTCGCCTGGCAGAATGTCGCTTATAATCAGCCTCCTCATGCGGGCTATTACATCGGGCCCGGCATGCCAGCCATCAGGCAACCACACGTGAAACTCCTGCGGGCCAAACAAGTTTTATCAATATCCGGGAAAATCCCCTCTAAATAGTAATTTTATAACCAATAATCACGAACTAACCTATGCCTCTTAAACTCGTATACATCCTCTTTGCTTTTTTATTTATGCAGCCAAGTCCCCGTCAGAAGCTTATTATTATTGGCGATTCTACCGTTCGTAATGGTCAGGGGAAAGGATCCAATGGACAATGGGGATGGGGGAGCTTTCTTCCCGATCACCTGGATACCAATCGGATTGCCGTGCTGAATAAAGCCATGGGTGGCACCAGCACCCGAACCTATTACAATAACCCGGCATTATGGCAACGCGTATTGGCCGAGATCAATAGAGGCGATGTGGTATTAATCCAATTCGGACATAATGATGGCAGCCCGATAGTCGATACTTCCCGTGCGCGCGGTAGTATTCCAGGGAATGGGGATAGCTATCAGGAAGTATACAATCCTATTTTAAAGCAGAAGCAAATGGTGTATAGCTATGGGTTTTATTTGCGCCGCTTTGTTAAAGATATCCATGCCAAAGGTGGGAAGGCGATTATCTTGTCGCCGGTACCCCGAAATAATTGGAAAGCATCCAAGATTGTACGCAACGATTATGCGAAATGGGCCGAGGAGGCCGCCAAGCAAGCGCATGCCGGCTTTGTGCCTTTTCAGGAAATTCTAGCCCAAGGCTATGAGCAAGAGGGGCAAGAGCGAGTGGCACAGCAGTTTTTCGGAACCAGCGATGCCACACATACCTTAGCCGATGGGGCCAAGTTCAATGCGAAAACCCTCGCCGATTACCTGCAGCAACATCCTGAATTGGGACTTGCTCCTTTGATAAAAAAGTAAGAACATGAAGAAATTTACACAGCTCGCCGTTTTAGGTTTTGCGCTGCTTGCCGCTGGAATGCCTAGCCAAGCACAGGAACGTCCTAATATCATCGTGATACTCGTGGATGATATGGGTTATTCCGATTTAGGATGCTTCGGCTCAGAAATCCAAACGCCACACCTGGATAGCTTGGCACAAGCAGGTATGCTGATGACCGACTTCTACAACGCGGCGCGCTGTTGTCCCTCGCGGGCATCCCTGCTTACGGGGCGCTATCCGCATCAAGCCGGAATTGGCGATATGATGAATAAAAGGCCTTACCCTGCCTATCAGGGTTATTTAAATCGGGAATCCATTACCCTTGCCGAACTGTTGAAGGCGGCAGGCTATGGCACCTATATGACGGGTAAATGGCATGTAGGGCAAGATTCCATCAACTGGCCCTTAGAACGCGGCTTCGATCGCTATTACGGCTTAATAGATGGCGCCAATAGCTATTTTGAAAACAGACCCTACCGTCCAAAGCAAAGCTTAAGCATCGTCCTGGATAGGGAAAAGGTAGACCTGCCGGCCAGCTATTACAGCACGGAGGCCTATACCGATCGGATGATAGGCTTTATGAGCGAGCATTTCGCCCAGCAACAGGGGCGCCCTTTTTTCGCCTATATGGCCTATCAAACCCCGCACTGGCCTTTGCATGCCAAGCCCGAGGATATCCGCAAGTACAAAGGGAAATACATGGCAGGCTGGGAGCATATTCGGGAGGAGCGTTTCAATAAACAAAAAAGACTGGGCATTCTGCCCGCAAATGCCGAGTTGCCGGCAGCTGATAGCGATATCAAGTCCTGGTCGGCACTAAGCTGGCCCGAGCGGGTGCAATGGGATGAAAAGATGGCGGTGTATGCTGCGATGATCGATCGCTTAGATCAGCAAATCGGGAAGCTTGTCAGTTTTCTGAAAGCCGAAGGTCAGCTTGAGAACAGCATCATCCTGTTTCTTTCCGATAATGGAGCCAGCCATGAAACCATTGATAAGAACGGATTTACCGAAGAGATCCAGTCGGCCAAAACCTTTCCGGCCAGCCATCCGAAGTCCTTTACAGCCTATGGCAAAATGGGCGCAGCGGTTTCCAATACGCCTTATCGATCCTATAAGCATTGGGTTTACGAAGGCGGAAATTCAACCTGTTTTATAGCTTTCGGGCCTAAGTATATCCAAGCCGGGCAGCTGAACCGTCGGCCCGCCCATATTATCGATGTCATGCCCAGCTTAGCAGCTTGGGGAAAAGCAGCCTATCCGAGCCAATATAAGGGGCATCAGATCGGTAAAATGGAAGGCACAGCCTTGCCCATGCTCTGGAAAGAAAAGGAGAAAGGAAAGGATCGGATTTTATGCTTTGAGCATGAAGGCAATAAAGCGGTGCGCAAAGGTAAATGGAAATTGGTATCCGCCTATCCATCCAAAACCTGGCAACTCTATGATCTAGAAAAAGACAGGCAAGAAACGACGGATCTATCCGCTGCAAACCCTCAGGTTTGTCAGGAATTGATACAGGCCTATGCCCAATGGGCAGATCGCATAGGCGTTATCCCTTTCGAGCAATTAGATAAAAAATAAGGGTATTTACCTAGGTCTTAAGGCCTTAAAAACATTGTGATAATTACATAAATAACTATTAATTAGCGTGTTAAGAAGCATGTCCTGCTGCTAGCACAGGATACGGCAGGTTGCTTAGAAAGCCTAAATCTCCTAATATAGCTATATACCAATTTAATAAACAAAGTACAGCGCCTGAAGGGGCTACATACGAAAATAATACCACCCTATGAAGAGAGACCTTAGATACAATTTGATGGCTTGTCTGCTGCTTGCAGGCTTCTTATTCAGTGCTTGCGCCAGTAAAAAAGGACCGGCCTCAACCCAAATTTCTAAGGAAGAAGTTTTAAAACAAATGCAGTTGGCCAATTCCTATTTTATGCAGAAGTGGCCCGATACCGGCAAGCCTATTTATACCACACGCTGGCGCCCGAGTAATATCTGGACGCGAGCCGTGTACTATGAGGGGTTAATGGATCTTTATAAAATCGATCCGAATAAAAAATACTACGATTATGCGGTGGCGTGGGGTGAAAACCACGATTGGAACCTGCGCAATGGCATAGAAACCCGTAATGCAGACGATCAAGCCTGCGGGCAAATCTACTTGGATCTCTACGAAATCGATCCGCAACCCGAGCGCTTAGCGGCCATTAAAGCCAACATCGATGGCATTATCGAAAGTAAACTGGTGAATGACTGGACCTGGATCGATGCCATCCAAATGGCCATGCCGGTCTTCGCAAAGCTGGGCGTTATGTACAAGGATGAAAGCTACTTTAATGCCATGCACCAGTTCTACCTGTATTCACGCAATGTGGAAGGCGGTGGACTATACAATGCCGAGGATGATTTATGGTGGCGCGACAAGGATTTTGTGCCGCCCTATAAGGAGCCTAATGGCGAGGATTGCTATTGGTCGCGTGGAAATGGTTGGGTAGTGGCGGCCTATGTTCGCGTGTTAGACCTGTTGCCTAAAGACCATGCCTATGCTGCGGTCTATCGCACAGATTTTAAAAACATGATGAAAGCCTTGTTGGCTTGCCAACGTCCCGATGGTTTTTGGAATGTGAGTCTGCATGATCCGAATCATTTTGGAGGAGCAGAAACCTCCGGCACGGCCTTATTTGTATACGGTATGGCCTGGGGCATACAGCATGGCCTTTTGGATGAGGCAACCTACCGCGAGCCGATGGAACGCGCCTGGCAGGCTATTGCTCAGCAGGCCATCCATCCTTCCGGTTTCCTAGGCTATGTACAAGGTACGGGCAAGGAACCAAAAGACGGGCAGCCGGTAAGCTTTAGCTCCATCCCTGATTTTGAAGATTATGGCTTAGGCTGCTTCTTGCTCGCCGGAACCGCCTATTATAACTATTTAGCAAGCAAATAATCCAACCATGAAGATAAACTTGTTTTTCATCGCGCTTATTGGCAGCCTATTTTCATCGGCAATGGCTTTGGCACAGCAGAATGTGACCTGGAGCTTCAATGCCGATTGGAAACTATTGGTAGGCGATCCACAAGATGCCAAAGAGATCAAAGCCGATGAAAGCAATTGGAAGGCGGTTACTTTGCCTCATGCCTGGAATGAAGGCGACGCCTTTCTGCGTCCCATCCACGAGCATCAAACCGGCATCGCCTGGTATCGCAAAACATTCGAACTCCCCCAAGGAGTTCCCCACGATAAAGTTTTTCTAGAATTTGAGGGCCTTCGATTCGGAGCCGAATTTTACCTCAATGGCCGCTGGGTGGCACGTCATGAAAATGGCGTGATGGCCGTAGGTTTAGATATTAGCCAATATCTCCAAGAGGGCCCCAATATTCTTGCTATCCGTACCGACAACCGCTGGGACTATACCGAAAAGGATAGCAATTCTCCCTTCCAGTGGAACGATAAGAATTTTAATGCCAATTATGGGGGCATCCCTAAAAACGTATGGATACATTTCAAGCATAAGCTACATCAAACCCTGCCTTTATACTCCAATTTAGGAACAACGGGCATGTATGTTTATGCCTCCGACATTCAAATCCCTAAGAAGAAAATAAAACTTCATGTGGAGAGCGAAGTCGCCAATGAAGGCAACGCCGCAAAGGGCGAGTGGGAAATTAAGGTCTTCGATGCCGAAGGGAAGCTTAAAAAAACCGTAAAACAAGCCTTTCAGGCTAAAGCGAATAGCAAGGAGAAATTATCCCTGCAAACCGATCTGAACGATGTGCAGTTCTGGAACTGGGGCTATGGCTACCTCTATCGTATCGAGAGCAACCTCTATGTGGACGGGCAGTTACAAGATCGGCAGACTACCCAGACAGGCTTCCGTAAAACGGCCTTTAAAAACGGCATGCTCTATTTAAACGATCAGGTATTGATGGTAAAAGGCTATGCCCAACGAACCAGCAACGAGTGGCCCAATGTAGGCCTATCGGTAGCCCCATGGCTTAGCGATTTTAGTAATCAGTTGATGGTAGAGAGCCATGCAAATATGGTGCGATGGATGCATGTAAGTCCCTGGAAGCAGGATGTAGAGTCCTGCGATCGGGTAGGACTGATGCAGATGCTACCGGCAGGCGATGCTGAAAAAGATGTAGAAGGAAGACGCTGGGAGCAACGCCTGGCTTTAATGCGCGATGCCATCATCTATTACCGCAATAACCCGAGTGTTATCCTCTATGAAAGTGGCAACGAGTCCATTTCTGAGGAACATATGGCACAAATGAAGGCTATTCGCGATCAATATGATCCACATGGCGGACGAGCCATTGGTTCACGTGAAATGTTGGATAGTAAAATCGCCGAATATGGGGGCGAAATGCTATACATCAATAAAAGCGCAAAGCATCCCATGATTGCTACGGAGTACATGCGCGATGAGGCCTTGCGCAAATACTGGGATCCTTATACCTATCCTTATCATCCGGAAGGCAAAGGCCCCTTATACAAGGGCAATGATGCCAGCGATTACAACCGCAATCAAGATCAATTTGCTTTGGAAGCCATCCGCCGCTGGTACGAGTATTGGCGCGTGCGTCCGGGAACTGGACGTCGGGTAAATGCCGGGGGCTTAAATATTATTTTCTCAGATTCCAATACCCATTACCGTGGTGAAGAAAATTACCGCCGCAGTGGTGAAGTTGATGCCATGCGCATCCCCAAAGATGCCTATTACGTGCATCAAGCCATGTGGAATGGCTGGGTAGATCCCGATCCTAAAGGCTTGCATATTATCGGGCATTGGAATTACGAGCCCGGCACGGTCAAAGACCTGTATGTGGCCTCAGCGGCCGAGCAGGTAGAGCTATTGCTGAATGGCAAAAGCTTAGGCTTTGGCCAACGTAGCCATCATTTTCAATTCACATTCCCACAGGTTGCTTTTGAAGCCGGGGAATTGACGGCGCGTGCCTACGATCAGCATAAGCAAGTTATACAGGAACAGACCCTAAAAACGGCAGGAGCCCCTGCATCGGTGAAACTTAGCTTAAAACACGGTGCCAACGGCTTATTTGCAGATGGAAATGATATGGTTTTGGCAGAGGTGCAAATACTTGATGCAAACGGACAGCGTTGTCCTACGGTCAGTCCTATGGTTGATTTTGCTGTAGAAGGCGCTATAGATTGGTTGGGAGGCCTGGCGCAAGGACCTGCAAATTACATCGGGTCTACCTCTTTACCTGCTGAAGCAGGCATCAATCGCGTGCTGCTAAGAACACAGTATAACAAAGCCGGCAAAGTAAAACTCATTGCCAACTCCAACGGTTTAAAAGGTGATACCCTCGAGTTTGATGTGCAGGGCATTGAAAGCCAAGGCAGCTACTTTAAAAAGGCTTCGAATGAAAACCTTCCAGCCTATTATGGTCGTCATGAAGGCTTACAGGAAGGGTCCTTGAAATATACGCGTACGTCCTTAGCCATTAAATCGGTGCAGGCCGGCGCGAATCAAGGTGATGCTGCCGCTTCTTTTGATGATAATGAATTGAGCGATTGGGCAAATGATGGTTCCTTGAATACGGCCTGGGTAAGTTATACCCTAGAGAAAAAGACCTACATCGATGAGATTGATCTCAAGCTTAATAATTTCCGCTCAAAGATATATCCGCTAGCTATTTACATCGACGATCAATTGGTATTCGAGGGGAACACAGCAACCAGCTTAGGCTATTGGCATGTGCAGTTCCCTGCGGTAAAAGGCAAAACAGTAAAGATTGCCCTTCGGGAGGCTGCGGAAAATAAAGACCGTAATCAACATGCCGAAGTGGGTGGCAAGAAACTCGATGATGGTGTCGCCCGCAATGATGCCAACAGCAAGCATATGTTGAGTATAATCGAAGTAGATATCTATAAACGAAACTAACATGGAAAGAATTGCATTTACCATGAAACTGAAACCAGGCTACATCGCCGAGTACAAAAGGCGGCATGCCGAACTGTGGCCAGAAATGAAACAGCTGCTGCAGGAAAATGGTATTTCCGATTATTCCATCTTCCTCGATGAGGAGTCCTTATTGCTGTTCGCTGTGCATCGGCAAGAAGAAACCGGCATCAGCAATTTAAAAGAAAAAGAAGTCTTAAAACGCTGGTGGAAATACATGGCTGAAATCATGGATACCCATTCCGATTATTCACCTGTTACCCATCCGCTAACCCTGGTATTTCATTTGGATTAAACATGATGAAGAAAAAATGGATATATAGCCTCAGTTTAGTAAGCTTATTGCAGCTTTCAGCGGCTGCGCAAACCAGCTGGCCTAGCGTGCAAAAAGAAATGAAACCTTGGACCCGATGGTGGTGGCCAGGCTCTGCTGTAGATCAAAAAAATATTTCCCTAGAATTGCAACGCCTGCAGCAAGTAGGCTTTGGTGGGGTCGAGGTGACGCCTATTTACGGGGCTAAGGGCTTTGAAAGCCGTTATGTTTCCTTTTTAAGTCCATCCTGGTTATCGCTATTGCGCTATACCAGCCAGCAGGCCGATCGCCTGGGCATGGAGGTCGACTTAAATTTAGGCACCGGATGGCCCTTTGGTGGACCCCAGGTTTCCCAACACTATGCAGCAACAAAATTGCTGCTGGAAGAATGGAATTTGAAACACGGCGAAACCTTAGCCTTGCCCTTAAAAAGCCAAGACCCGAAGCAAACCTATACCCAGGCCTTGGCCTTACGCGGCTACAACAGCAAAGGCGAGCAGATAAATCTCGATCACTTGTTGAAAAAGGAGCAGGGAAGCTGGACAGCACCTGCAAATTTGAAGGTCTATGCCATGCTTTCAGGACGGACCGGTCAGAAGGTGAAACGCGCCGCCCCGGGAGGTGAAGGCTTTACCCTGGACCATTTGGGAACCGCCTCCGTACAATCCTATTTCAAGCATTTTCAACAAGCCTTCGGTACCGAAGCAACGGGAGTCCGCGCCTTTTTTAACGATAGTTACGAGGTGTATGGCGCCGATTGGACCGATGCTTTCTTAGCAGATTTTGAACGGATCAAAGGCTATAAACTGGAAGACCATCTGTATGCCTTTTCCGGTAAAAGTGATGATAAAGACGCGGAAGCGCGCTTAAAATCCGATTACCGCGAGGTAGTCAGCGAAATCCTCGAGCAACATTTCCTGCGTCCATTTACGCAATTCGCGCATCAAATGGGCAGCCTATCAAAAAATCAAGCCCATGGCTCACCGGGTAATCTTTTGGACCTCTACGGCAGCACCGATATTGCCGAATGCGAGACCTTCGGTTCCAGTGCATTTGATATCCCACATTTACGTCGGGATTCTGCGGATGTACGCAATGTAGATCCCGATCCCATGATGTTTAAATTTGCTAGTTCTGCAAGCCATACCCAAGGAAAGAAACTAACCTCCTCGGAAACCTTTACCTGGTTAACCGAGCATTTCCGTACGTCCTTATCGCAGGCCAAACCCGAGGTCGAGCAACTCTTTTTATCGGGTGTAAACCATGTGTTTTATCACGGAACCACCTATAGCCCGGAGGATGTTCCATTTCCAGGCTGGTTGTTTTATGCCTCGGTAAATTTCACCCATCATAACCCATTTTGGTCGAACCTATTGGGCTTAAACCAATACATCACACGCGTGCAGTCGATTTTGCAAAGTACGCAAGCCGATAATGAACTGTTAATCTATTGGCCGATTTATGATATCTGGCACGATCAGGATAAGGCTTTTAAGCAATTAAGCGTGCATCATGTAGACCATTGGTTGTGGCCTACCGCCTTTTACAAGCAAAGCATGAACCTGCAAAGACGGGGATATGGTGTCGACTTTATTTCCGATCAGCAGTTAAGTCGTACCACATTCGATCAAGGGCATTTGCGAACCCATGCGGAAGCGAAACCTTATCAAGCGATCTTTATACCAGAAACCCAGTATTTCTCGGAAGAAACCTTAGCGCAGCTGCTCAGCTTGGCAGAACAAGGGGCAACCTTGCTGTTTCAGGCAGTGCCGCAGCAGGTACCGGGCTATCATGATGTCGAAAAACGACAGCAAAAATTACAAGCCCTATGGCAAAAAATAGGATTCGATGCGAATGAGCCGAATCAGTATAGCCGCTACGGCAAAGGGAAAGTGTATTTAACCCAAGATATTGTCTCTGCCTTGGAAACAGAAAAGCTATTTGGCGAGGAACTTAGCCGTACCGGTTTAAAGTTCCATCGCAGAATAGCCGATGGCGCACATTATTATTACCTCGTAAATCATCAGGCGAAGGCCGTTGATACCTGGGTAAAATTACAGGCCGAGGGATCTTCCATCAGCTTAATGGATCCGCAATCGGGCGAACTAAAACAACTGCCTATCCAAGAGGGGCGCATTCGAGTGCAATTAGAACCCGGTTACGCTTGGATCTTGAAGGTTGATCAAAGTACGCCGGCCTTACCGGCCTTCCGCTACTTGGAGAACGAAAAAGTGCTGCCAGTCTTTAATCAGCCGTGGAAGCTCAGTTTTGTAAAAGGTGGCCCGAAGCTACCTACGGGTAAGACGCTGAAGAAGCTGCAATACTGGACGGATTTCAAGGAGTCGTCCTATCAAAATTTTTCAGGAACCGCTGCTTACGAAACGACGTTTCAGTTGAAAAAAGAACAGCAAAAAAACTATCGCTTAAACCTAGATGGCTTAGGCGAAAGTGCCCAAATCTTTGTTAATGGGCAAGACGCAGGCTATATCTGGGCACAGCCGTATCAGCTTGATATCGCTGCCTACCTGAAAGACGGCAAAAACAGCATCCGTATTGAGGTAAGCAACCTGATGGCCAATCGCATTCGCTATATGGATCAGCAGAAGATTACCTGGCGGAACTATCATGAAATAAATTTTGTCAATATAAATTACGAACCCTTTGATGCCGGCAAATGGGCCGTGATGGAGTCCGGATTGCAAGGACCTATTCAGCTCATTAGCTATTAAAGGCTAGTAATCGCAATCATCACCTTTGAAAAGTAACCAAATAATAAACTAAAACAAGAGTAAGCCATGAAAATTAAGTATTGGATGCGTGCTATTTTACTCCTTCTTGTTGCCGGCTGGAGCCCCTTACTGGCGCAGCAGCAGATTCAAGGAACAGTAGTAGATAGCCAACAAAAACCACTGGCAGGCGTAACTGTTACGGTGGAGGAAGACAAAACCCGGGTAGTACCTACCGATGCGCAGGGGAACTTCCAAATTCAAGCAAAGCCTGGGGAAACTTTGCTATTTACCTCCGTTGATTATGAAACACATCGATTAAAAATTCAAAACCAAAACCCGCTGCAGGTCACCTTAACCGCTAAGGATGAACGCCTGGATGAGGTTGTCGTGATTGGATACGGATCGCAACGACGTACAAACGTGATTGCCCCGGTTTCAAAAATGAATGCCGAAGGCTTAGAAGAACGTCCGATTGCACGGGTAGATCAAGCCTTAGTAGGGCAGATGTCCGGTGTGCGGGTGAAACAAAATACCGGTGTTCCGGGGAAAGGTCTTTCTGTACAGGTACGGGGCTCAGGGTCTATTACGGCCGGTTCAGAGCCGCTCTATGTGGTCGATGGTTTCCCATTAGCAACGGCCTCCCAAAATGGATCCGGTAATTATTCCGCCGGAAACCCATTAGACAACATGAACCCTAGCGATATCGAGTCCATCGAAGTGTTGAAAGATGCTTCTGCGGCAGCGATCTATGGTTCACGTGCCGCCAACGGTGTGGTATTGATTACCACCAAACGCGGCAAAACCGGTCAGGCCAAAATCAATTTCAACACCTATTTGGGGTCCTCACAAGCCTATCGCAAGTTAGATATGTTAAATGGGCTGGAATGGATCGATCGAGCCAAAGAAATGATCGATGCCGCTTGGGTTGCATCCGGACCGAATCGTACGGCCAGCCAAACCACCGACGAAAGACGGACCATCCTAAAATTAGCACCGGGCACTTACAATACGTCCTTGATGTATGATGAGCGTTGGTTGCAAGATGGTCAGCCGGGTCTATACCTTATCGATTGGCAAGAGGAAGCCTACCGCAAAGGATTAGCCCAGAATTACCAGCTTTCAGCATCCGGCGGTACAGACTTTGTCAATTACTACATTTCCGGAAACTACCTAGATCAACAGGGCATTATCCAGGGATTGAAATATAAAAACTATACCATGCGTGCCAATGTGGATGTGAAAGCGTCGAAGAAGTTCACCGTAGGCTTAAATCTAGCCCCTACATACTCCATCACAAACGACCCTGGTATTGAAGGAAAAGATAATATTATCCACCAAATCTATTCGATGACTCCGGTGCAAGATCATGCTGCCGGCTCGGTAAATGTTTTTGAAAATGAACGTTATCCGTGGAGTACCTCCACCAACGATCCTATTGCCAAGCTGAACAACTATATTGGGGAGAGTAAAATCGCCAGAATTATTGCCAGCACCTATTTGCAATACAAAATATTGGACAACTTAACGTTTAAAACCACCTTAAACGTCGATCATGCCGATCGTCAAGGCTTCTCCTATATGCCGTATACCATTGCCGGTACCTTAGCGAACCGTTTGGCCAACCCGAACTTAGCGACTTACGGGCAAAACAGCTCTTATAGAAGACAGACCCTCGTGAATGAAAATACCTTAAACTACGATGTAGAAATTGGCAACCATAGCATTCAAGCTTTGTTGGGGCATGCTTATAACTACGATCGTTTTGAAAATAATTCCATCACCTCGCAAGGGGGATACACCACCTCTGCCATCAAAACCTTGAATGGGGCAGTAGGAACCGTTTCCAGTACCGGGGCGACCAAGAACTTGATGTTATCTTATTTCGGACGTATTCAATACGCTTATTTATCGAAATACTTGCTTTCGGCTAGTGTGCGTCGCGATGGTTCCTCTCGCTTTGGCTTAAATACCAAGTGGGGTTGGTTCCCATCGGTATCGGTAGGATGGCGCGCCTCGGAAGAGCCTTTCTTGAAACAATGGGAAGACCTTTCGGAGTTGAAATGGCGGGTAAGTTACGGTGAGTCCGGAAACAACAATATCGGCGATTATTCAGGTATTGCCATGCTTGGAAACTACAATTATTCCTGGAACGGTACCTCCGCTGCAGGGCAGGCGCCAAGCAATATCATTAACCCGGATATTACCTGGGAGAAATCTAGAACCTTCAACGTGGGGGTAGACTTTGGCTTTTGGAAGTCGCGCTTAACAGGTTCCTTCGACTATTATACCCGCACCAGTAGCAACCTCTTGCTGAATGTGCCAACCCTGTTGGCCACCGGATTTGGGTCGGTATTGGATAATGCCGGGGAAGTGAAAAGCCAAGGTTGGGATTTGGAACTGCGTTCGCAAAACTGGCAGAATGAAAACTTTTCCTGGTCCACATCCTTCAACTTAAGCCATAACAAAAACAAAGTAGTACGCTTAGTTGGCGATCAGCAGCAATTGCTGATCCCATCCTCATTTGATATTCAGCACAGTATTTTACAGGTGGGACAGCCGATGTACAGCATTTATGTGGTACAACAGGATGGCATCCTTTCGCAAGCCGATATCGACAATAATGTGCCGGTATATGGTAGCCAGCAAGCGGGTGACCCTCACTATGTGGATGCCAATGGCGATGGTGTAATCGACGCCGATGACCGCGTGATTGTTGGCCATCCGAACCCGGACTTTATTTGGGGGATTACCAACGATATCCGTTATAAAAAGTTCGATGTCAGCTTTATGTTCCAAGGCCAAACCGGCGGACATATCTATTCCCTATTGGGTAGAGCCTTAGGCCGTACCGGACAAGGCACCGTGGATAATGCCTTAGGTTTTTACCGAGATCGCTGGCGCTCGGAAGAAGATCCGGGAGACGGACGTGTGGGTAAAGCCTATTCTACCTTTGGTCGTATCAAAAATACCGACTGGTTGTATTCTTCAGATTATTGGCGCTTAAGACAAGTGACCTTCGGCTATAACTTCAAAGATGTGAAACTTGCCGGAGCCTCCTTCTTACAGAACGGTCGTCTTTATGTTACCTTAGAAAACTACTGGGGTAGAGATAAGTATGACGGTGGGGCCAACCCAGAGGCAACAAACACCAACTTAAGTGGTAGCTCGACCTATGCAGAACCGGGTGACTACGGAGGCCTTGCCTTACCGAAAACAATAACCTTTGGTATTAATTTGACTTTCTAAGCAATGAAAAAGATATTTTATGTTTTATTAAGCTTAGGCCTGTTGAGCTCCTGCGATATGGAGCTGGATCAACAGCCCCTAGCCAGTGCGACTTCCGAAACATTCTTCCAAACCGCACACGATTTTAATCAAGGCTTAAATGCCGTATATGCCGCTTCACGTTCCTTCCCCGATCGCTTGTTAAACCTGTCGGAAACACGTTCCGATAATCTATACGCCGTATCTGATGGGGGAGTACGCGATTGGGAAGGGGTAAACAGCTTCCACAGAACCATCGCCTCCAATCCTTATGTGGTGGATGCTTGGCAGAGTAATTTTACGGGAATATTCCGGGCCAATAACTACCTGGAACAATTGCAAAGCAAAGGTACAACCGTCATTACCGATGAGGGCTTGCGCAAGAGAATGGAAGGCGAAGTGCGTTATTTACGCGCGTTCTTCTATTTCGATTTGCTGCGCTACTTTGGGAAGCTGCCGATCATCGATCGGGTGGTGTCCAATAACGAGGCTTCCGAAATTCAGCGTAGCCCCGTATCTGCGGTGTATGATTTTATTATTCAAGACCTGGAAGCGGCTATTAATGCCTTGCCGGCACCTAGTGGCTATGCCACTGCCGATAAGGGCCGAGCCAATAAATTCTCAGCGAAAATGCTGTTGGGCTTAGTCTATATGACGCGTTCCGGCCCTAATCTGGGCATTGAAGGCCCGGGTTTGAACAGCCAGGAATGGGAAAAAGCAGCTGCACAATTCAATGATATTATCCAGAGTAAGGAGTTTGCCTTTTTAGATAGCTATGCTTCCATCTTCAACTATGATAATGAGCGCAATAAGGAGGTTATTTTTAATATCGAATATTCCAGCGGCAGTAATCCGGTGGTGGGTTCCACCTTCCCATGGGTTTTAGTACCCGATACCTGGTTCCAGTCCAAAGGTTTTGGAACGCAGGGGGGCTTAATGATTCGTCCGGTTGCGGAAGATCTATTGGCCAAATACAGCGATACAGATGTGCGTAAAACCTTTAGCATCGAATCGGGCTATACCTACGGCAATGTGGTAGAAACACGTTCTTTCGTGAAGAAGTTTGTCGATATCACTAAGGTGCCAAAAACCAGCCGCATGGACTGGCCGATCAATTACATCGTATTCCGCTATACGGATGTGCTGCTGCTCAAAGCAGAATGTATTCTGAATGGTGCCGCCGGCAATAAAGCCACCGAAGTGGATGCCGTTGTGAACCAAGTGCGTGCGCGTGCCGGCTTAAGCGGAAACTTAGCTGGGGTAACGAAAGCACAATTATTAGAAGAACGTCGTCGTGAATTTGTGGGCGAAGGCAGTCGTTGGTTCGACTTGATCCGCTCCGGCGAGGTGGAATCGGTGATGAAAGCCTGGATTGCCAAAGAGGATGTGATGAACCAAATGGAAGACTTCCAGGTAAATTACGTGCTGTATCCAATCCCGCAATCGGAGCTGGACACCAAACCAGGACTGTACCAACAAAACCCTGGATATTAATGAATATGGCAATATATTAGTTTTAATAGGTTACTTGTTGTGAAATAAGTAAGGTTGATTGAGGAGGTTTCATAAGACCTCTAAGTTAGATACCCCGCTATAACAGGCGGGGTTATTTTGTTTAAGCGTAGCCCTGCTTTTGGAAATGGTCTTTGCTTTTGCTTTTTACTTTCTTTTCATAGCCGATGTTCAGCCCTTTGCAAAGGGGATTGATACGGGTGAGAAAGGGGTGAGAAAGGGGAGAGGAAAGGGTGAGAGCGGAAGGTGGTATGGTGAGTTTGTCATAATTTTGTCATGGTGAGCGGAGTCGAACCACGAACGACTGGTACGTCAGTACCTCCAAAAAAACATAATTTTATTATTTAAAAGTTTGGTACAAAACGTGATAGCGACCAATAATATGTTGCTTTAAAACGCTATTAATAAGATTGTTAAGCACGGTTGATTGCATTGACGTACCAGTCGTTCGACTCCGCTCACGATGACAGCACGGTAAAACACGTCTCCTTACTTGCCTCCCTTCCTGAATTCATTCTTCTTTAAAACGCATCTAACCACCTGTAAAACAACATAATAGCGCATAAATCACAGGATAGGGCAGGTCACAGGCATGTTGGTCATTTTATTATCTTGTTGGCTAGACTACTTTAAAAATAACATTACACATGAAGGAGCTATTCGTATACTGCTGTCTAGTTTTGGGGATTCAAAGCATTGGATTCGGGCAGGAAAAAGTTTGGAAAAATACAGAAGAGATTTTAGCGGAGGTTGATGCCTTAAAGCAACAGATCGTTCAACCCGTATTTGCCGATCGTGATTTTAAAATTACGGCTTATGGTGCTGTGGGCGATGGACAGACCAAAAATACGGAAGCCTTAAAAAAAGCGATTGAAAGCTGCTCGGCTGCCGGTGGCGGTCGGGTATTGGTGCCGGAGGGTGTCTTTTTAACCGGCGCTATTTATTTGAAAAGCAATGTAAACCTGCATTTGGAAAAGGGCGCCACGCTCTTATTCAGTCGCGATAGTTCCGATTACCCGATGGTGTTTACCCGTTGGGAGGGGATGGAATGTATGAACTATTCACCCTTTATCTATGCTTATGAAGAGGAGAATATAGCCATTACCGGAGAAGGTTTATTGGATGGTAATTCCAATAACGACCATTGGTGGTACTGGTGTGGTGCGCGGAAATACGGCTGGCATGAAGGCCGTCCGGGGGAGCAGAAGCCTGCACGGGCGGTATTGCATCAGCAGATGGCCCAGGAAATGGATCCGCGGAAGCGCATCTATGGCGATGGCCATTTCCTGCGTCCCAACTTTGTGCAGCCCTATCGTTGTAAGAATGTGTGGATATCCGGTGTAAAAATGATCAATTCGCCGATGTGGAACCTCAATCCGGTTTTATGTGAAAATGTATTGATCGAGAAGGTCACGATTGTTAGTCATGGTCCTAATAACGATGGTTGCGATCCGGAGGCTTGTAAAAACGTATGGATTCGTGATTGCTACTTCGATACAGGCGATGATTGCATTGCCATAAAATCGGGACGGGATGAAGATGGCCGCAATATCGGCCGCCCGGCAGAGAACCATATCATTGAAAACAGCATGATGAAAGATGGCCACGGCGGGGTGGTGATCGGTAGTGAAATTGCTGGCGGTGCAAGGAATATCTATGCGCTGAACAATACGATGGATAGCCCCCAGTTAGACCGTGCGCTGCGTATTAAAACCAGCTCGAGCCGCGGTGGTACCATTGAAAATGTTTTTTGCTACAACACGAAAGTGGGCACTTATAAAGAGGCTGCAGTTCGTTTCAATATGTTTTATGAAAAACCCGGAAACCATATCCCTACGATTCGTAACATCTGGGTTGAAAATATGAAAGTAACCAAGGGAGGCAAATATGGGGTTCTTTCCCGTTCCTATCCTTCCTCGCCGGTTCGTCATTTTACGATGATCAATTGCGAGATCGATGGCGTGGAGCAAGCCTATCAGGTAGATCACTTACAGGATGTACGCCTGGAAAATGTGAAAATAAATGGTCAAGAGATTAAAGCCCTGAAGCATGAAAAATAGGCTGAAGCTTTATTTATTAGCGGCCTGTTTGGCTGGGCATGGCCTGACGATGGCGCAGACAAAAGAGGAAATGGAAGTTATACGTCCTTTGCATTATACGCAGGATAAGGGCGATTTTTTGTTGAAGTCGGGGAAACTACGGTTTAACCGGGCTTTATACGGCGATAATCGGGCTTCTCGTGTGGAGGCTGGCGATTTGCCGGAATTTGCACTTTACCTTCCGGGCATGGGAGGTAATTTGCAATTTGTCTTGGAATCTGCCGGGCAGCGGAAGAAATTAATCGATGCCGCCCATATCGAAACGCGCTATCGTGCAGGATCCATGTTGTATAGGATTCAAGATCCTTTTCTAGGGAAAGGGACGCTGGAAATTCAGGTATTGGCACAGGCAGAGGAGGAAGGCTTGATATTGCAATGGCAAGGGAAACAGCTGCCCAAGAATACCGCACTTTATGTTCTTTATGGCGGCGCCAGCGGAACCTCTTTCAGTAGAAACGGCGATATTGGTGCTGACCCCGAATCGGGATTTTATTTAACGGAAGCGCATGCCAAAGGCAATCGCTTTGTATTGAAGAAAAACAGCTTCGACCTGCATTTTACAGGTCGTAAAGGGCAGGCTCAGCAGTTGGCGGGTTCCTTTTCCGGAACGCCCGTATTGGCCACAGCCAATGCTAGTGCCTTGGATGATTTAACGAAGCTGCGTGCGCCTTTGAATTCCGATGCGCCCATGGCCTATGCCTATTATACAGATTTATCAAAACCACAATGGGTTTCCATTAGTAAGGGCAGCTTAAAAACAAGGCCTTTGGAGCAGGTTTTTCAACGGGCTGAAGCGAAGCGCAAGGGCATGTTAGCGCGGGTGCAATTGCACACGCCGGATAGCCTCATCAACACGATGGCAGGAGCATTAGTGATGGCCGCAGACGGGGTGTGGGAAAGCCCAACCTTTCTGCATGGTGCTGTAGCTTGGCGGATGCCGTTAAATGCTTGGCGGGGTGCTTCTGTAGCTGATGCGTTGGGCTGGCATGATCGGGCGAGAACCCATTTTAACGCCTATAGCCAGTCGCAGGTTTTAGAACCGGCAACAGCAGCGGTTGAAATGGACACGGCCTTGCATTTAGCGCGCCATGTGGAACGTATGGGCACCGCCATGTTCTCCAGTGGTTATATTTCCCGCAATCCCAATAATAACCGCATTGCGCATCATTACGATATGAACCTGGTCTTTTTTGATCAGCTATTGACTCATTTTAACCATACCGGCGATCTGGCGTATATCCGGCAGCTATGGCCCTACTTTGAGCGGCACCTGGCTTGGGAACGGCGAAACTTTGATCGGGATAAGGATGGGCTTTACGATGCCTATTGTGCCATTTGGGCCAGCGATGGTTTGCAATATTCAGGGGGAGGGGTGAGTCATACCTCGGCCTATAACTTGCGCGCCAATCGCTTTGCCGCAAAATTATGTGGGCTATTGGGTATCGATGGGAGCCTCTATCATCAGGAGGCCGATAAAATTGAAAAGGCTTTAAAATCTAGGTTATGGCTGGCCGATCAAGGTCATTTTGCCGAATTCCAGGATGCCTTGGGCAATAAATTGCTGCATAAAATGCCGGGTTTATGGACCATCTACCATACGGCAGATGCGCATTTCCTCAATCCTTTTGAGCATTACCAACAGATTCAATACGTGCATCAGCATATCCCTAAAATTCCGATCCGTGTGGCCGGAATGGAAGGCCAGGGGCTGTATACTTTGGCGAGCACAAATTGGCAACCTTATACCTGGTCGGTGAATAATGTTGCCCTCGCTGAAAACTTACATACAGCCCTGGCATTCTGGCAAGGGGGCAGCAAGGAGGATGCGTATGTGCTGTGGCGCAGCAATTTATTAGAGAGTATGTATTTTGGGAAGAGTCCGGGTAATTTCCATCAATTATCGCATTACGATGCCGTTCGTGGCGAATTGTATCGTGATTTTGCCGATCCGATTGCGATGGCTGCCCGCAGCCTGGTAGAAGGCTTGTTTGGCGTTGAACCTCATTTATTAGACCAGGAAATCCGCATTCGTCCGGGCTTTCCAAGGGATTGGAAGGAAGCCAGCCTTACTGTACCTCAATGGCAGTACGATTACCAGAAACAAGGAGATAAATTAACCTTATCTTTCCGTCAGGAGTATGGTCAGGATTTAGCCTTGCGTTTAGCCATTCCTGTTGATTTTCAAACGATTCAATCGGTACGCTTAAATGGAAAACCCCTGGCTTGGAGCTGGAAGACAGATGCCGTGGGACAACCCATGCTACTGATTAACTGCCCGAAGGGCCAAGATTTTAAGCTGGAGATTCAGGGTAGCGGGCATTGGCAAGCCTTCGCTTCTGATTCGTATGCCCTCGCCTATAGCGATGCTTGGGATTTACCACTACAGCCGCAGGAGCAGTTGTTGGAAATTTATGATCCGCAGGGATTAGTGCAACAGCAGCAAGGCAAAACAATACAGTTTAAGTCGCAGGAACGGCAAGGTACATTTTTCGCGAAAGCAAAGCAGGGGACAAGTGAAGCCTGGCATGCCGTAAATGTAGCCCTAGGGCATGCGATACAGCATCAATTTCAAAAGGATAGCCAAGGCCATCATTTGCAATTAAGCAACCGTTCTCAAGTTTCGCAGACCGTGCAGCTACAATTGGGCAATTGGCAGCAAACCTTGGAATTAAAGCCGGGGGCTGCGGAACGATTAAACATTCCGCAAGCCAGCTTAAATCGAGGAACCAATCGCATTTCCTTGTCGGTTGGTCAGGATAAACAGGTGCTGGATCTGTTCGACTGGGAGTTGCCCCATGCAGGACGTATTAAAACCCAGGATATTTCGGCATCTTATAATGGCCGTGCACAAGCTATTTTTCAACAACAATATTTAAGCCCTAGACCTGAAGGGCCAACCTTGCAACTGCCATGGCAGGGCATTGGGAATTGGTGTTATCCGCTGACGCAAGCGGAATTGGATGATAGCGGATTGATGCAGGCACGTAAAGCCAATGTATTGCAGATATTGGATATTCCATTCTTCATTCAAGGGGAGCAGCAGAACATCGCTTTTTGTAGTCAATGGGATAATTATCCGACGAATTTGACGATTCCGGTAAGCGTTGGCAAGGCCAAGAAAGCGTATTTGCTAATGGCAGGATCTACTAATCCGATGCAATCGCAAATGGAGCAAGGCTATGTCAGCATACAATACAAGGACGGTAGTCAGGATAGTTTGGTATTACATAATCCGACGAACTGGTGTCCGATAGAGCAAGACTATTACGATAATGGTTATGCCTTTGAGTTGGCCGACGAGCAGATTCCATACCGTGTGCAATTGAAGAATGGGGAAGTATATCGTGCTGGGCAATTGCCGCAATACAGCAGCATTAAGGGCTTTACAACGCGTGCGGTGGAAGGTGGAGCGGCAACCCTATTGGACTTAGCCCTAAACCCAACAAAAGAAATTCAATCGATTAGCCTACGCGCCCATTGCAATGATGTGGTGATCGGCCTAATGGGTGTCAGTTTTTTAACAGACTAAGCAAGAGAATTCATTTAAACCTATAAAATATACCGCATAATATGAGGAAACCTTTGTTAATAACCTGCCTTGGGATAATGCTGATGGCATTGGCACCTTCGGCAGGGGCACAATCAAAAATAGACCGCAAGGCCGTAGTCAGTCGCCATAAGGTTCAAAATACCAGCATGGATACCCTGGCCTCCCTCACGGTAGGGAATGGTCAATTTGCCTATACCGTGGATGCGACCGGTATGCAGTCATTCCCGAGCTATTATCAGAAAGGCGTATCGCTAGGTACGCAGAGTGATTGGGGTTGGAATAGCTTTCCGAATACGGGGAATTACAAATTTGAGGAAACCCTAAAGGCCTATGATTTTAATCAGGATGGTCGGCAAGCCTTATATAGTATTCAGCATAAAGAAGCCGGAAGAGCCAAAGAAGCGACGGATTACTTTCGGGTGAATGCGCACCGTTTGCAATTGGGCAATGTGGGCTTGCAATTGCTGTTGAAGAATGGCCAAAAAGCCAAAGCAACAGATATTAAGGATATTCAGCAAGAGTTGGATCCTTGGACGGGCATAATCCATAGTCGTTTTACGCTGGAAGGCGAGCGCGTAGAGGTGAAGACGGCGGCCCATCCGCAGGAAGATCTGATTGCCGTGCATGTTGCATCGCCCTTAATTGGCAAAGGGAGGTTGCAGGTTTTTATTCGCTATCCATACCCTACAGGGACGTTTTTGGATGAAGCCGCCAATTATGCAGATGCGGATCAACACCAATCGGCCATCCTGAAACAAACGAATGATGGCGCCTTATTGAAGCATCAGTTAAGTTCGGCCTTGTATTATAGCCAGGCGCAATATTCGAAAGGGAGCATGTCAGCTGCCGGACAGCATGAGTTTGTGTATCAACCGGATAAGTCTTTGCAAAGCTTTGATTTTTCCTGTCGCTTTTTGCCGGAGGCACCTGCCGCCGGGAAGCTTGCAGGCTATGCCGCTGTAGCGCAGGCCAGCAGCCAAGCTTGGGAATCGTTTTGGCAGTCGGGTGCTGCGGTTGATTTTGCCGGCAGCAGCGACCCGCGGGCCCAAGAGTTGGAACGTCGGGTGGTGCTCTCGCAATACCTCACCAAGGTGCAATGTACGGGTGAAAACCCACCACAAGAAACCGGATTAACCTTTAACAGCTGGTATGGCAAGCCACACACGGAAATGCATTGGTGGCATGCGGTTCATTTTGCCTTATGGGGCCGCCCGAAATACCTGGAGAAATCCATGGGCTACTATTTCAGAACGCAGGATAAGGCCCGTGCATTAGCGGAACGCCAAGGCTATAAAGGCGTGCGCTGGATAAAAATGACAGATTTAGAAGGGAATGAAAGTCCTTCCTCGGTGGCTGCCTTTTTGATTTGGGAGCAGCCCCACCTGATCTATTTGGCGGAATTGGCCTATCGGGATAAACAAGATCCGGAGGTATTGAAAAAATACCAGGACCTGGTGTTTCAAACGGCGGAGTTTATGGCGGATTTTGCCCATTTCGATGAAGCGAACGATCGCTACAATTTAGGTTTAGGGGTGATTCCGGCACAGGAGGTATTTCGTGCGGCGGAAACGCGGAACCCAACTTATGAAGTTGCCTATTGGGATTGGGCTTTAGGCATTGCGCAGCAATGGAAAGAACGTTTAGGACTGCCGAAAGAGCAAAAATGGCAAACCGTGATTGATAAGCTGGCGAAACTACCGGTGCAGGATGGCGTTTACCTGGCGACAGAAACGGCCACGGATTCCTATACCAATCCGAAATGGCGCACCGACCACCCTAGTGTATTGGGTGCCTTGGGCATGGTGCCCGAGTCGCCGAAGCTGGATAAGCAGGTGATGAAAAATACCTTGGATACAGTTTGGAAGACTTGGTTTTGGACAGAAACCTGGGGTTGGGATTTCCCGATGGTAGCGATGAATGCTGCGCGCTTAAAGCAACCCCAAAAAGCTTTGGATGCCCTGTTTATGGATATACAGACGAATACTTATTTAAAAAATGGCCATAACTACCAGGATGGTCGCTTACGGATTTACCTACCGGGCAATGGTGGCGTATTAGCTGCCGTGGCGATGATGTTGGAAGGCTGGGACGGCGAAAACAACACTTACCCCGGATTTCCGCAGGATGGTTCTTGGAAAATAAAAGCTGAAGGATTTAAAAAAATGCCCTAACCTATGAAAAGAAATATCATGATCAGTACCTGTGTGGCGGCGCTCTTGACTTTGCAAGCGCAGGCACAAAATTTTACGACGAAAAAAGCTGTTTTAGGGCAGTTGCGTGTGGCCAATGATTACTTTATGAAGAAGTGGCCAGACCCCCATAAAACCATTATTACCAATAAGGAAAGACCCGCCAATATTTGGACCCGAGGTGTTTATTATGAGGGCTTGCTGGCCTTCTATAGCATTGATCCGAACCCGGCCTATTACCAGTATGCGGTAACCTGGGGCGAGAAACATCAGTGGAAACCCGTTCGTGGGGAAGTGTATACGCGCCATGCGGATAATCAGAATTGCGGCATGAGCTATATCGACTTGTATCGGCTTGACCCGAGCAAACCGGAACGTATTAAGGCTATTAAAGAAAATATTGACTCCCTGATTCGGACTGATAAATATACCGATTGGACTTGGATTGATGCCATACAGATGGCGATGCCCATTTTTGTGAAGCTTGGGGTGACCTACAAGGATCCGAAGTATTTTGATGCCATGTATAAGATGTACCATCACATTAAATACAGCGAAGGTGGGCATGGTTTATACAACCCGAAGGATAGCTTATGGTGGCGCGATAAGGATTTTATTCCGCCTTATGCGGAACCGAATGGGGAGGATTGTTACTGGTCTCGCGGAAACGGATGGGTATTGGCGGCCTTGGCTTTGGTGCTGCAGGAATTGCCAAAAAGCGACCCCCATTATGCTGAATATAAGGAAGATTTTATACAGTTGGCGAAGGCAGTAGTGCCCTTACAGCGACAAGATGGCTTTTGGAATGTGAGTTTGCATGATGCGAATCATTTCGGCGGAAAGGAAGCAAGTGGGACTGCCTTATTTGTTTATGGCATGACCTGGGGCGTAAATAATGGCATCCTGGACAAAGCTGCTTTTTTAGCCCCTATTGAAAAAGGCTGGCAGGCCATCAGCAAAGAATCTATTCAGCCGAATGGCTTTTTAGGCTATATCCAATCTACCGGGAAAGAGCCAAAAGACGGACAACCCGTATTAAGGGATAAAACGCCCGACTTCGAGGATTACGGCTTAGGCTGCGTATTGCTGGCCGGAACGGAAGTCTACAAACTCGTTCAACCTTAATCAACAACAATAACCTTTTAATCAAATATAAATCATGAAGTATTGGAAAAAAAGAACAGGCGCAAAACGGTCTATCGGCATGCTCCTGTTTATCTTCCTGTTGCTCAGCACTGTGGCTTTTGCACAATCGACAAAGCGGCAAGGCTGGGTAACAGATGCACAGAATGCGCCCATTCAAGGGGCTAGTATTCAAGTGAAAGGGAAAGGAAACAGTACCCAATCGGGGGCGGATGGGAAGTTTGAAATCGATGCAGCAAACGGGGATGTGTTGCAGGTTTCTTATGTGGGCTTTGAGACGCAGGAATATCCGGTGAATGCCAATGCGACCTTTCGGATTCAATTAACAGGGAATCAACAGAACCTGGATGAAGTGGTGGTGATTGGTTACGGCACGGCGCGCAAGCGCGACCTAACCGGTGCGGTAGGTTCGGTGAAAGGGACGGAGATTCAACAGGTGCCCGTGAGTACTGCGGCGCAAGCCATTACCGGTAAGGTAGCGGGGGTTAATGTGGTGACACAAAGTGGAGCGCCCGGAGCTGGCGTTAATATTTTGGTGCGTGGGGGAACTTCTATTACCGGTTCGACAACGCCTTTGTATGTGGTAGACGGTTTTGTGATGGATGATGCCCTGACTAAAATTGATGTGCAGGATATCGAGAATATAGACATCCTAAAGGATGCTTCGGCAACCGCCATTTATGGGGCTCGTGGTGCGAATGGCGTGGTGCTTATTACGACCAAATCGGGCAAGTCTGGCCGTACCAGCTTGGAGTACAATGGCTATGCTAGCTTTGAGGGCTTAAGCCGTAAATTGGACTTATTGAATGTGGAAGATTATGTTAAATACCAATACGAATACCAAACCTTGGGCGGCAATCAAACGGCCTTTGCACAGATGTTTGGCGGCGACCCGGCTTCGGCCGATTTCGCCAGTGGAGCCTACCAACGCATTCAGCAAGAATATGGCAGCCGTGCCGGCATTGACTGGCAGGATGAGGTTTTTGGTGGACAAGCCATTTTGCAGACGCATAACCTGAACCTATCCGGAGGGAATGATAAAACGAAGTTTATGGTTTCCTATAATCACACGGGGCAGGATGGTATTTTGGCCAAATCAGGCTACCGCAGGAATAGCGTGCGTGCGAAAATAGATCATCAGTTAAATAAAGCCATTCAGGTGAACTTTAACAGCATGTTGCAGGATGCGCAAACCGAAGGCGGTGGCTCCTTGGGTGGGATGCTGAAAATGTCTATCCTACAGCCGGTGACCGGTGGTATTCGCTTTAGCAATGAAGAATTGTTGCATACGGATATTGCAGAGGAATTGCAGGCGATAAACTCGCAGTATGATGTGTATAACCCCATCATTATGAACGATGCCTTAAATCGCTTAAAAGCGGCTCGTTTAGCGAATGTGAATTTGGGGATTACGGCGAACTTTTTGGAAGATTTTACCTTCCGCAGTTCCGGAACCTACCAATGGCAGCAGACCCGCAGTGATTTTTGGGACGATGGCCGGACGATGAATGCCCGAAATAATAAAGGACCTTACGGATCTATTAACAATGCCGAAGGCTATGAATGGCAATGGACGAATACCTTATCTTGGATGAAAGATATCGGCATGCATCATATCAATTTATTGGCCGGACAGGAGGTTCGCTATGAAGAGGATCAGGGTTTGGCGCATAGCTATTACGAATTCCCGGAGAGTAATTTCGGCTTGAAGGATGTAAGCTTAGCCGGCCGTACCGAGCGCGGAACTTCGACCGCAAGTCGCTACGGTTTATTATCGGGTTTCTTCCGGGCGATATATAATTACAACGATCGTTTCTTATTTACCGGAACCGTACGTGCCGATGGTGTTTCGACTTTTAACAAAGGCAATAAATGGGGTGCCTTTCCTTCGGCTTCCGCAGCCTGGAATATCCACCAAGAAGAGTTTATGAAAGAAGTAGGATTTATTAACCAATTGAAACTTCGTGCAGGCTATGGTACGACGGGTAATGATCGGATTGGTAGTACGCGCTATGCGACCTTGTATGGCTCGACGGTAGTTGCGATGGATAACAGCTTATTGGTGGGCGTGAAGCCTAGCGGAACTTTAGGGAATCCGAATTTGCGCTGGGAGAAAACCCAAACCAGTAATGTGGCCTTAGACGCTAGTTTCTTTCAAAACCGCTTAATGTTTACCGTCGATGTGTATCAGAACCAATCGAAGAACTTATTGTTGGAGGCCAATATTCCAACCTCTACAGGTTATAGTAAGCAATTTCAGAATGTGGCTTCCTTGCAAAATAGAGGGGTAGAATTAACCTTATCCTCCGTGAATATTAAGAAGGAGGATTTCCAATGGCGTTCCACCTTTAACATGACATTTAACCGTTCGAACGTGGAGGGTTTATTCGGTTCGGCAGGAACAGACCGCATGATCACTTCCTACGAATCGCGGGTAAACTTCTTAACGGAAGTGGGTGGTCCTGTTAGTAATTTCTACGGCTATAAATACGATGGGGTGTATACCACGAATGACTTTGATCAATTAGCCGATGGTTCCTATAAATTAAAAGATGGCGTAGCCTCGCTAAAAGGAAAAAACAGGGCCAGTGTAAAACCTGGTGATGTGAAATACTTGCCTACGGCAGGCGAGACGGATGCGAACGGCAATCCAGTTTGGTCGGCAAACGATCGGACGGTAATTGGTCGTGCGGAACCTAAGTTTTACGGTGGTTTCAATAATGAATTTTCCTATAAGCAATTTGACTTGAGTGTGTTTTTGAACTTCGCTTACGGTCATCAGGTGTTCAATATGAATACCCAACGTTTTATGGGGCCTTATTTGCCGAATCAGAACTCCATGGGTATCATGAACAACCGCTTTACGTTAATCGATCCGGCAACTGGCATGGAAACGAAAGACCTGAACCGCTTGGCGGCCTTAAATCCGAATCAAGGGGGTAAGAATCAGATTTGGAGCTTGAATGCGACGAATAATATCGCGATATCAGACCCTTTAGATTATTATTTGGAGGACGCATCTTTCTTGCGGATCAATAACATCACCTTGGGTTATACCTTGCCGAAGGCTATAAGCCAAAAGGCCAAGATGCAGCGCCTGCGCGTGTATTTGACCTTGAATAACATCCATACCTTCACCAACTACAGCGGCTATGATCCGGAAGTATCGGCTAGCGGATCGCTATTGACTCGTGGGGTTGATAATTCGGCCTATCCGAGAACCAAGAGAGTGGTGGCAGGATTAAATCTTTCATTTTAAAGCGGATAATCATGAAAAAAATTGCATTATATATGGCGGGCATCGCCTTGATGGGGACAACTTCCTGTTCCGACTTCCTGGATCTGCCCTCTGAAAAAGATTTCGATAGTTCAACGATATTTGAAGACCCGGGCAAGGTAGAAATGGCCTTATTGGGCGCATATACCAGTACCTTTAATGCGGAATTGTTCTATCAGTTCGGCATGGGTACCGATGAGTGCATCTCGACCGAGGGGGAAACCAACTCGAAGAATCAGGTTTCCAATTATGTTTACAGTCCGGCTACCTCGCCAAACTCTACCTATACCAGTATGTATGCGGGTGTGGAGCAAGCGAATATTCTAATCAAGAATATTCCCTTAATGGAGGTGAGCGATGAGGCGACACGGAAGAAACTGGATGGTTTATTGGGGGAGGCCTATGCCATTCGGGCGAGCAATATGTTGAATATTGTGCGCTATTTTGGCGATGTGCCTTATCCGACTATCCCGGTGGTGGATATGCCTTCCTTTTCGTCCTCCCGCGTGAGTAGAGATAGCATTTACGATGGCTGTGTGGATGATTTGCAGAAAGCCATTAGCTTACTGCCTTGGAAAGGGGAGTCGGGCTTACCGGTAGAGCGTATCTCTAAAAATACAGCTTACGGCTTGTTGGCACGTGTGGCTTTATATGCTGCCGGCTATTCTTTGCGTTGGGACCTACAGTCTTATTCGGCGTCTTCGGTAAAACTGGCGCAGCGGGCCGATCAGAACCGTATCCAACAATTGTATCAGATTGCCCGGGATGCCTGTAAGGCGGTAGTAGATCGGGGAGAAAATGACCTGGTGAGCTATGAGACTATATTTAGGGACTTGCTGACCAAGAAGTATAACAAGGAAAGCATGTATGAATATGGGCAAAAAGGCGGCGACCGCAATGAAACCCGCATCGGATATACCAACGGGATTTTTGCGCATACCAATTCATTCTACAATAAATCGCAGCCTGCCATGGCGGTTTTTCCAACGTATTATTTTGAGTTTAAGGAGGGTGATGTTCGTCGGGATGTGGCCATTGCGAACTATTCCTTGAATGGCGAAAGCATGCACCAGATGAATACCTATGGCAGCCATACCATCGGTAAGTTCCGCGTGAACTGGAAGGCTGATCTGGGTGTTTCGGCTGCCCAACGCGATATTAACTGGATTCAATTGCGCTATGCGGATGTGCTGCTGATGTATGCAGAGGCGGAGAACGAGCTGGCCAAGAACCCGACGCCTGTGGCAAAAGAAATGTTGGAAAAGGTGCGCCTTAGAGCTTTTAATCAGGATCGTTCGAAAATAGGAACCACGCCAAGTGATTACCAGGGCTTTCGGGATGCTTTGATTCTGGAACGGAAATTGGAGTTGGCCTTTGAGGGCTGGCGCAGAACAGATCTGATTCGCTGGGGCGTATTGTACGAGAAGCTTTCGCAAGCTAAGCAGGATATGTTGGATCTGGCGAACCATACCGGTAAATACGAGGCTGTTCCGCGCTTTAGGGCCTATAAAAAAACACCGGCGAATAGCTTTTCGGATCCTACTGTAGCTTTGCCGTATCAGGGTTTTGTTGTTGAGCCGGATGCGCAACAGAAAGCCCAGTTGACCCAGGATGGCTATACTTTATTGAATATGTATACCGGAACCTCGGCGTTTAACTCGAATGCCCTGCAGGCGCAAGCAACCTGGGTGCAGAATATTTTCCGGGGATTAGAAAAGAATAAAGTGGAATTGTTCCCGCTAAGCACAGGTACCATGGATGCAAATCCGGGATTGGCAGGACAACAACATCCAATGTATTAAGATGATAGGATTTCAAAACAAGAAGATTTGGCAGCAGCTTTTCCGTCGGTTGGGCTGGATGCTGCTGCTGTTTCCCGTACTGCATACGCAGGCTCAGGACGGCAGAATGTCGCTCTATGAGCAGCTGGCGCAATCGGAAATGCAACGCTTTCCGCAGCTGTGGCAGCTGGATCATGGTAAGCGACTATACTTTGCTTATTCGCAAGGTTTGGGCGCCCTCGCTTTTTGGAAGCTTTATGAGAAGACCAATAATCCGGTTTATTATCACTACGTGGAACAATGGGCCGATACGCTGATCAATCCGAAGGGGGAGATTTACTTGTATGAACCTGAGTCGTTTCATCTGGATTTTATCAATCCGGGGAAGGTCTTGTTTCCGCTATATGCCAAGACAGGGGATAAGAAATACTTGCTGGCCATTGAGCGTTTGATAAGGCAGCTTCAGGAGCAGCCCCGCACGGCGGATGGCTTGTTCTGGCATAAGGGCATCTATCCGAATCAGGTTTGGCTGGATGGGCTGTATATGGCTTCTCCTTTTTTAGTGGCCTATGGCAACTTAACAAAGGATAAAAGCTATTATGAGGAAGCTGTTAAGCAGCTGTTGGGTGCTGCCAAGCATTTGCGTGATCCTAAAACAGGATTGTATTTTCATGCCTGGGATGCGTTGAAGGAACAGGCCTGGGCGAATAAGCAAACAGGCACTTCGCCTAACTTCTGGGGACGCAGTATAGGATGGTGGTTTATGGCCTTGGTTGATGTGCTGGAGCTCCTTCCGGCAGATTATCCACGCCGGGGGGAATTGCTAAAGCTGACGCAAGATCTGGCGGCGGTATTGCCCAGGTATCAGGATAAGGATGGGCTATTCTGGCAGGTGCTTGACAGGCCGGGGGAAGGAAAGAATTATCAGGAAGCTTCCGTAAACAGCATGTTCCTGTATGCTTATGCGAAGGCTGTGCGGTTGGGATATGTACCAAAGGAAGACAAGGCTATGGCGGAGAAGATTCTGAAAGGGATACAAGAGAAGCTGTTGGTTCGGGATGCGGAAGGCTTGTGGAACTTGATTCAATGTAATGCTGTCGCCGGATTGGGTGGAAAACCTTATCGCGATGGCAGCTTCGACTATTATGTGAACGAGCGTATTCGGGAAAACGATATCAAAGCGACGGCACCATTAATTATGGGGCTGATGGAGCTAAACCGTTAAAGGGCCGAAAACAGTTGGATAAAGTGCAATGTGCATGATATAAAAGCAGTTAAAAGATAGAAGGGGCAGTTTTTGCCCCTTTTTTAATTCTCGTTACACGATGAATTTGCTTGGATGGGTAATTTCAATCGTTCTCGGCATCGATTGCGTGTATTTTTCTAGTATTCTGGAATTATTATTAAGAAATTCAATACGAATTAATCAATAACCATGAGACAATCGTTAAGGAGAATGAAGTGGGAATACACAGGCTTTTCAGCCTTATGCATCCTATGCTTATGTAGTTTTTTAATAGCACCTCCACAGCAAACCATCTGGATGATGGGCGATAGCACCATGGCCATCAAGGCGGATAATAAAAGACCGGAAACCGGTTGGGGTGAAGGTTTTGCCGCTTACCTACAGCAAGGTGTTCAGCTAAAGAATATAGCCAAGAATGGCAAAAGTACCAGATCCTTCATGAAGGAAGGGCTTTGGGATCAGGTATTCCAAGGGCTGAAAGCTGGTGATTATGTGATCATTCAATTTGGCCATAACGACCAGAAGATTAACAAGGATAAAGCTGGCGGCTTTCTACCGGAATACAAAGCAAACTTAGCCTATTTCGTGAAGGAGATCCGCAGCAAAAAGGCAACCCCCATTCTGTTGTCGCCAATTGCAAGAAGAAGCTTTGTAAACGGGCAATTGCAGGATACCCATATGGGTTATCCGCAAGCCGTAAAAAAGGTTGCGGATAGCTTAGGTGTTGAGTTTATCGATATGACCCAACGCAGCATGGCGCAATTGAGCAGCATGGGCGAGGAAGCGTCGAAAGGCTTGTTCCTACACTTGCCGGCAGGCCATCAAAACTATCCGAAGGGGGTGGAGGATAATACGCATCTGAATACCCATGGGGCGAATCAGATTGCGGGTTTAGTGGCATCGGCTATCCGGGAGCAAGGATTATCCATAGCATCTATATTGAAAGAGCAGCCTTTAAATAGTGATATTTCCTATGGCGAGAAAATGGCCAAGACAGCCATGGCTAAGCTGTTTACTGATCCTTCCTTTACTGATACGGTCAAAGGTCCGAAATGGACTTACGATATGGGCGTGGTGTTGGAAGGCCTGTTGGCCGTTTGGCAACAGACCGGAAAAGGAGAATACTACCATTATGTTCAAAACTGGATGGATCGATTTGTCAGTGAAGACGGGCAAATCCGAAACTATAAACCTGATGAATACAATATTGATCATATTAAAAACGGAACGGTATTACTGGCGCTTTATGAAGTGACGGGAAAGCAAAAGTACCTGAAAGCTGCTGAACAGTTGGTAGGGCAGTTGAAGACGCATCCGCGGACGAAGGAGGGAGGCTTTTGGCATAAGAAGATATATCCTTATCAGATGTGGCTAGACGGCTTGTATATGGCGCAGCCTTTTTACGTGCGCTATGCCCGCATCATGAACAAACCTGAGATCTATGAAGATGTGCTTAATCAGTTTGAATACATGGAAAACCATGCTAGAGATGCGAAAACAGGGTTGTTGTATCATGGATGGGATGAATCTAGAAAGGAGCGATGGTCTAATCCGCAGTCGGGCCAGTCGCCTCATTTTTGGGCGAGAGGAATGGGATGGTTCAGTATGGCACTGGTGGATGTGTTGGACTATTACCCGGAGGAGCATGCCGGTCGTCAGAAACTCATCGCCATCCTTCAACGGACGATGGCTGCAGTTCGGAAAGTACAAGATCCGAAAACCGGTGTCTGGTATGATATCATGGATTTACCAAATAGAGAAGGCAATTATGTGGAAGCATCCGCTTCCAGCATGTTTGTGTATGCCATGGCCAAAGGATTGCGGAAGGGGTACTTGGATGCCAGTTATAGGCAAGCCTTGGATAAAGCTTATCAGGGTTTGATAAAAGAGTTTGTTCGGCCGGCTGCTGCTGATCGGATAGACTTAGAAAAGGTAGTTACGGTATCTGGATTAGGTGGTAAAAAATATAGAGATGGTAGCTTTGAATATTACATGAGCGAACCAGTGAAGCCTAATGATCCAAAAGGTGTAGGGGCATTCCTATTGGCTAGCGCAGAGGTGGAAGCCTTCCATCAGCCGGCTATACCTGTTAAATACAAGGTCACCCTCGATAATTATTATAATAATGAAGTGAAGAAAGCCGCGGATGGGCAGCTAAAGCCTTATCATTACCTATGGGATGGTGAGGATAATAACGGCTTTTCTTTTTTGGGTCGCCTGTTTGAGCGCCAAGGAGCAAGCCTAGCAACGTTGAGGGCTCCGGGTAATTTGAATAACTTGAAAGGAAGCTCGGTGTATATCATCGTAGATCCTGATACAGAAAAGGAAGCATCGCATCCCAACTATATGGCAGAAACAGATGCCGAAGGCATCAGTAATTGGGTGAAGGCCGGGGGAGTTCTTGTTCTCTTGCTAAATGATGCAGGCAACTGCGACCTTGATAAGATCAATATGCTATCTCAGCGATTCGGTATTACGTTTAATCAGGATAGTAAGAATAGGGTGAAGGGCAGGGAGTTCAGCATGGGTGCCATCGCTGTTCCTGCGGGTAATCCGGTATTCTCGAAGTCGCAGCAATTGTACATCAAGGAGCTCAGTACCATGCAGCTGCAAGCACCTGCGACGCCATTAATTACTAACGCCGATGCTGTTATTATGGCCACGGCACGCTATGGAAAAGGAACTGTGTTTGCCTTGGGCGATCCTTGGCTCTATAATGAATATGTAGACGGAAGGAAGCTTCCGCCGGACTTTCAAAACTTTCAAGCCGCCAATGAATGGGTCGCTTGGTTATTACAGCAGGCTACAGAAAATAAGCAATCAATCAACCTCAATAAAAACTAAATTATGTTCTTGAATAAAAAGAATCTGGCTGCTATCGGCCAAACGAAGGCCTCCATGCCTTCGGAAAAAAGCTTTACCTTTCCTGAACGCATTATCCAGTTTGGAACTGGTGTATTGCTTCGCGGATTGCCCGACCATATTATCCATCAGGCCAATCAGGATGGTAGTTACGATGGACGTATCGTCGTGGTTCAATCGACTGGGACAGCAGCGGTTGCGGAGTTTGCCAAGCAAGATAACCTATATACCCTTTGTGTGAAAGGATTACAGGATGGACAGGAAGTGGAACAGTACGAGTTAATCAATGTGATATCTCGTGTATGTGCAGCATCTACCCAATGGCAGGAGATTCTTGCCTTAGCGGCAAGTCCTGATCTGGAAGTGTTAATATCCAATACCACCGAGGTAGGCATTACAGCAGGAACGGATTTGATAACAGATCAACCACCGCAGACATTTCCTACCAAGGTATGTGCTTTCTTGTATCAGCGCTATCAAGCCTTTCAATGTGCAGCCGATAAGGGGTTAGTCATCCTTCCTACGGAGTTAATATCCAATAACGGGCAAGAGCTTAAGAAATATGTCTTGGAGGCGGCTAATCGTTCCGGATTAGAAACCGGATTTATCGATTGGATCGAGCAAGCCAATGACTTCTGTGATACCTTAGTGGATCGTATCGTTCCGGGTAAATTACCAGCAGCGGAACAAGCCAGTACCAGTGCTTTATTAGGTTATGAGGATAACTTAATGATAATGGCCGAACCCTATTACCTATGGGCCATCAGCTGCAATCAAGACCGTGTAAAAGAGAAGTTGCGGTTTGCGGCGAATCAAGCTCAGGTACACGTCGTTCCATCCATCGAAAAGTTTAAAGAAATCAAGTTACGTTTGTTAAACGGAACCCATACCTTCTCTTGTGCTCCTGCTATTTTAGCGGGTTTCTCCACAGTGAAAGAAGCTCTGCAAAACACGGAATTCAAGGCCTTTGTAAGCGGCCTCATGGAGGAAATCATTCTATGTATGCAAGGTCCAGCCTTTGCCGATAGCGAGCTTCAGGATTTTGCTAAGCAAGTGCTCGACCGCTTTGGGAATCCTAATCTTGAGCATCGCTGGGCTAGTATTTCCTTGAACTTCACTTCCAAAATGCATATGCGCAATGTGCCTTTATTGGAAGCGTCTGTTCAACGTGAAGGTAAGGTGTTACCTTGTATGGTGCTCGGTTTTGCTGCTTACGTATTGTTCATGCATAGCAAGGAAGAGGGCGGGCAATTTATACAGGAAGGCTATGGCGAAAGAATTGTATTGCAGGATGAGTCTGCGGCTGCAGTATTAGGCTATTTGCAGCAGGCCGATCAGGGCTTATTATCCTTGCTTCATGATACTACCCTATGGGGCGTAGACCTATCTACATTCCCTGGATTTGCAGCACAAGTACAAGAAGCTATCGCTCAAATTGAAAAACACGGATTTCTACAGGCTTTTGCATCGCGAGCTTAAGCCTTTTCTATCTTTACATCTTTCTTGAATACCTATAAACCACATACACATGAAACCCTTTTTAGATCCTGATTTTTTATTGCACAGTGATACTGCCAAGCGGCTTTATCATGACTATGCGAAGCCACAGGCCATCATCGACTATCATAACCACTTAATTCCCGAGCAGATAGCTCAGAATACGCAGTTTGAGAATATCAGCCAGGTATGGTTAAATGGCGATCATTATAAATGGCGTGCCATGCGTACGCATGGTATTCCTGAAAAGTATATCACCGGAGATGCTTCTGACCGCGATAAGTTTCGCAAATGGGCAGAAACGGTACCATATACCATGCGGAATCCCTTGTACCATTGGACGCACCTGGAGCTTCAGCGCTATTTCGGAATTACCGAGCAGCTGAATGCAGCCTCTGCCGATCGGATCTACGATCAAACGGCCGAGCAATTGCAACAGCCAAGTCATTCTGTACGGGGCTTGTTGAAGATGATGAACGTGGAGGTGTTATGTACCACAGATGATCCCCTAGACAATTTAGAACATCATCAAGCCTTTGCGAAAGAAACGGAATCTTTCCAAATGTTGCCAGCCTTCCGTCCGGATAAGGCGATGGCGGCGGAAGACCTTGGCAGCTTGAACAGCTACATTGATAAATTGGCCGAGCTTAGCCAACAACCCATCAGCAACCTGGCACAATACCTGGATGCCTTGAAGGCAAGACATGATTATTTTGCGGCCAACGGTTGTAAGCTGTCCGACCATGGATTAGAGCAATTGTATGCAGCCGATTATACCGAGGCGGAGGTGGCAAGCATCTTCTTGAAGCTACGTTCAAATCAAGCCCTAACCGCCTCGGAAGTGCTTCAATTTAAGTCGGCCATGTTACAATACTTTGCAGCATGGGATCATGAGAAAGGATGGGTGCAACAGTATCATTTAGGTGCCTTACGTAATAATAACGCGCGTATGCTGGCTCAAAATGGCCCGGATACCGGTTGGGATTCCATTGGCGATTTTTCCCAAGGACAAGCACTTTCCAAGTTTTTTAATAAATTGGACAGCACCAATCAGTTGGCAAAGACCATTATTTACAACCTAAACCCTGCAGATAACGAACTTTTCGCAACCATGATTGGTAATTTTAATGATGGTTCCGTACGTGGAAAAATGCAATTTGGATCCGCCTGGTGGTTTTTAGATCAGAAGGATGGGATGACCAAGCAAATCAATGCTTTATCGAATATGGGTTTATTAAGCTGTATGGTCGGCATGTTAACTGATTCCCGAAGCTTTTTATCCTTCCCAAGGCATGAGTATTTCAGACGCTTGCTGTGCGATATCTTTGCGCAAGATGTAGAGAATGGCGAGCTTCCAGATGATATCGAATGGCTTGGCAAGCTTGTCAGCGACATCTGTTACCACAATGCGAAAAACTATTTCCAATTTTAGGGGATAGCATTTACATATCAATCTACATAAAACTTAAACCGGGGTCTTGTTGGGAAACAAGACCCAATGGCCTACGCAGCTATGCGTTAGTCCTAAACTTCTAATACATTATTATGAAATTCGATTTACAGAACATGTTCTATCGGGAGGAAGACATCCCGGTCGAATTTGCCCTGGATGAAGAGATTCACCAACGTGAATTTCTCTCCAATGGTGAAATGCGTCCTTGGTCAGGACAAAGTAGCGAAGTGTATTCGCCCATTTGTATAAAAACCAAAGATGGCCTGCATCGAAAGCGCATCGGGTCCTATCCTGTATGTACGGAAAAGGAGTCTATGGAAGCCTTAGATGCTGCGGTAAAGGCCTATAACAACGGGCGTGGCATTTGGCCCACCATGAGTGTTGCCGATCGGATCGCCTGTGTCGAGCATTTTACCCAGAAGATGATTGCTAAGCGCGATATCGTTGTGAAGCTCATTATGTGGGAAATTGGAAAATCCTATGCCGATTCGCAAAAGGAATTCGACCGTACCGTAGATTACATCTATGCTACTATCGATGCCCTCAAAGATCTGGACAGAGATTCCTCCCGTTTTCAAATGGAGCAGGATATCATTGCGCAAATCCGACGCTCGCCGCTAGGTGTAGTCTTATGTATGGGCCCTTTTAATTATCCATTGAATGAGACTTTTACTACACTTATTCCCGCGCTGATCATGGGAAACACCCTCTTGTTCAAACCACCAAAGCATGGTACTTTATTGCATTATCCCTTGTTGGAGGCTTTCCAAAGCTGTTTTCCAAAAGGCGTAGTCAATACCATCTATGGCCGTGGAAATACCATTGTGCCGCAGTTGATGCAATCCGGACAGATCAACGTCTTAACCCTGATCGGTTCTAGCCGGGTGGCCAACGAGTTGAAGAAGCTGCACCCGAAAGTAAATCGGCTGCGCGCTATCCTAGGCTTAGATGCTAAAAATGCGGCTATCATCAGTAAGGATGCCGACTTAGACCTCAGCGTCAAAGAAACCGTCTTGGGCTCGCTATCTTTCAATGGGCAGCGTTGTACGGCCTTGAAAATCGTATTTGTACATCGCAGCATCGCTACGGCCTTTTTGTCGAAATTAAGTGAAGAGGTTTCAAAGCTTGCCTACGGTATGCCTTGGGAGAAGGGTGTTATGCTGACTCCATTGCCCGAGCCTCAAAAGCCAGCCTATCTGCAAGAATGCTTGGAAGATGCTAAAGCGCATGGCGCCAAGCTGATCAACGAACATGCCGGCGAAACGTTGGAATCCTTTTTCTACCCGGCAATTGTCTACCCGGTAAACGAAAAGATGAAGCTTTATCGCGAGGAGCAATTCGGACCTGTAATCCCTGTAGTGCCATTTGATGACTTGGAAGAACCTATCGAATACCTGATTGGTTCGTCGCATGGGCAGCAAGTCAGCATCTTTAGCACCAAAACCGAAATTATCAGCTCCCTTATCGATCCTTTGGTGAATCAAGTTAGCCGTGTCAACATCAATTGCCAATGCCAGCGCGGGCCGGATATCTATCCATTTACCGGTCGGAAAGATAGTGCCGAAGGTACCTTGTCGGTATTTGATGCGCTGCGGGCGTTTTCCATCCGTTCCTTGGTAGCCACCAAGAAAACAACGGAAAACAAGGCCATCCTCAATAAAATTGTGGAAGATGGGGCTTCCAATTTTATCAGTACCAAGTATATTTTTTAGCACAACACAAATTATATCTAGTTGAGTGGGCACAGCTTCCGCTGTGCCAGCTGATGAAGGACCCAACCATGGGTCCTTTTTCTTTTGTAATAAAGCTGCTAGCTATTTATCCATTGGATATTATTCCCTATTTTTATTTTATGACCTATGCGCATTATACCTTAAAAGACATTGCGAAAGCCTTAAAACTTTCTCCATCCACCGTTTCCCGCGCGCTGCGTGATAGCCATGAAATCAGTAAGGAAACCAAGGTATTGGTCAATGACTTTGCCAAGAAGGTGAACTACAGGGTCAATCCCATTGCTCGAGGGTTAAAGGTGCGCAAAAGCTTCAGTATCGGCATTATTGTCAGCGAGATTGCCAATAACTTCTTTTCACAGGTAGTCGATGGTATCGAATCCGTTGCCTACGCCAAGAATTATCAGGTGGTTATTGCGCAGACCAAGGAGTCTGCAGAGCGGGAAAGCTTACATGTGGAGCAGTTCTATGCACGCTCTATGGATGGCATCCTGATGGCCATGTCTTCAGAAACCCACAATTACGAATACCTGCATGACCTTATCCAACGGGGCTTTCCTATTGTTTTCTTCGACCGGGTGCCGCAGCAGCTCAACAGCCCTAAGGTGATTACCGATAATAAAAAGGGAGCCTATGAAGCCGTGCAATACCTGGCCAATCAAGGTTGCAAACGTATTGCCCACTTAACCTCTTCCAAGAAATTATCCAACAGCATGGAGCGCTTGGCCGGCTATAAACTAGCCCTGATGGCCAATCATCAGGAGTATGAAGAAAAACTGGTGAAGTATTGTGATTATGGAGGTTTGCAGCAAACAGAAATCGAGGAAGCCTTGCATGAATTAGCGAAGGAACAATTCGATGGCATTTTTATTTCCGGAGATCGGTTAACCACCGGCTACCTGCAAGCCCTAAAGAAATTTCCGGGTTTAATTTCTGATCAGATTCCCATTGCCGGCTTTACCAATTCAGACCTCGTGGATATTTTTTCACCATCCATTACGGCGGTGCGGCAGTCGGCCTTTGAAATGGGAAAACGTGCTGCGGAATTATTGATTGAACAAATTGAAGCCAAGGGAGCGAAGCCCGAGTATCAAACGGAGGTATTGCCCGTGTCCCTGATCCATTTCGCAGAATAACTAAGCATGAGCAGCCACGGTACTTACAGGGGGCTATGCGGCATATAAATAGTCATGCTGGTGCCCTGGTTAAGGCTGCTTTCCGCCACAATAGCACCTTTATTAGCCTTTAATAAGCGCTTTACCAGCACCAGGCCTAATCCGGAACCGCGTTCACCAGACGTTCCAAAACGAGGCTGGTTAAATCGACTGAAAATGCCATCCAGTACCTCCTGCGGAATTCCCAAGCCTTGATCGCTCACTTTATATTGAATTTCCTTGCCTGTTGATCTGGCGCAAATGCTAATTGTACTGTTCGGGAAACTAAACTTCCAGGCATTGTCCAATATATTCCGAAAGACAATACCCATATGAACGGGGTCAGCATAGATGTTAAACTCTATGGGGATATCCAGATCAAAACGTATATTTTTGAGGATATAGCGGTCCTCCACCGAGTCGATGATGGCTTGCGAGAAGGAGGCCAAGTTAATTCGCTGTGGCTGCGGCTGCAGGCCTTCCAAATTATGGCGACTCCATTCTAATATACCCTTTAAATTATCTTGTAAAGCAAAAACCTGACGGGAGATCTGTTCAATGCCGATTTCTTTTTCTTCCCCTTGCAGTTCCTTCTTTTTAATTTTATCTAGCACATAATGGCTGGACTGAAGCGGGGAGAGGAAGTCGTGCGCTATCACCGCGAATAGATTTTTTAAGTCGTTATTTAAGCCCGTAATATAGCTGTTCTGTTTGACGATTTTCTTTTGGTATTGCCGTTGAATGTATTGAATGTAAATAATTAAGGCACTTAAACAGCAGATGCCGAAAACACTGTTAAAAAGCATACGACCGCCACTTAACTTCACAATATAGGCTACCGGTAGTTGTATGTAATTGGGCGCGGTAATGGCAAGGGACACAAAAATAATTAAAATGAATTGTACCCATCGTGCATGAAAAACCATAAGGCCAGCTGTTAAAGCACATAAGAGATAAAAGGTGGCCACATGCGGAATCAATAAGTTAACTACCGCACATAAACTTAATAAGCTGAATAACAACCACAGTTTAGCAAACATATACTTCTTGCGCGCATTCAACAAAAAAACAACCAATAAGAACCCAATGCTTGCAAAATTAAGGATGCCTACCACCGGGAATTTATTCAGGTTAATAGCCCCATAGATAATCACAATTAGCATACTGAACAGCGTTATGATATTGCTCATACGGAGCTCGTTCCGCTTCAAATAGTCTAATTTGTCGGTATCTCCTATATTTCTAATGTTTTCAAGGAAGGTTATGCAAGCGGTAAAAAGACTACTTAACGTGCGCATACGATTTGGCCATTGAGATTTCCATCGTTCTCAAAAAATTGGAACACCCAAAGTTAGCTTCTTTTTTCCGGACTTTGTAGCGTATTCGCTACAAATAATAAAGGCTAAAATACCGTATAAATACGCGTAAAACCAAAACAAGCACATGGGATAACCATGTGCTTGCTTTGTAGTCTAATTTATTTGTATTTAGTTTTTACGCACGCAGCGAATAGATAAGGCATCAATTTTTTGTAATTTAGCTTCTGAATAGCCTTCGCTTACAGCATTGCTGCCAGATTTATAAACTTTAGCCGAATAAGGCTTGCCGTTAGTAACACTCTTATCAAAAGAAATTTCTAAATACCCATAGGTATTTCCATCTTCTGCCAACCAATAATACGCTTTACCCGTTGAAAGGTTACCTTGTGAATCAAAAGTAGGGGCATCTGTTAATTCGTGCTTTTCTGTAGTAGAATTATATTTTCCATAACCTTTCAATTCAAAAGCCACACGTCCATCGCGTTGAACAGCAGGGTTTAATTCATTGTTGACAATGACAATAGCCGATTTATTATTGACATTCGAGCTTTTATCTATTTGTCCTTGGCCACTGTACTTATTAATATAATCGGCTAATACTTTAGCTTGTGCAAAGGTTGGTAATGCCCATTTATTATTAAGATCACCTCCATTTGGACGAAGACCATCACAAGGATTGCCTTTGGTTTCCGGGGCAGCATTCGTTACGCCCAATGGATAGCTATAGCCTAACTTATAGTAAGTATGCCCGTATTTTGCTTCAAATTGGTTGTAGGAAGCCACAGGAGGGGTATAGCCATAAATCAATAAGCTACTGCCATAATGGTTCGAGTTGGTCACATAATTCCGGTGTTGAAAGCGGGTATACCCATCTAAAGAGGTAAAGCCCTGGCTTTCATCATAGAATAAATCGCCACGCGACCAATTTGTTTTTGTACTTGTTGATGTTTTAGGGAAGGGGATCCCAGAGTCAAAACCAAAGATATCAAAGCGCGTAAAGCGTCCACGTCCTTTACGTACTTTACCGGTGTAGGTTTTATTGAATTTTAAAGGCGCTGAAGGATTATCCTGTATCACCCATATGGATGCATTGATTTTAAAATCAGTTTTATATTCGGTGTCGCCTCCCGGTACGGTATAGAAAAAGCCCTGGTAGGTGGTGGCATTAAAACCGGGTACAAAGGCATAGGTGGAACGTACATTCGCATTCACCACCGAATCAATAGTAGTTTGTTTCTCGAAGCCCAATTGTTTTAAGTTAAATACGCCACGTTCCAACATCTTTGGCGCAGCCTGAATATAGGGTTTATCCGCTTTATTCCCATTGACATAATTGGCTAAATCAGCCTTGCCCGAAAAACCCCCGATGTTAACTTGCACTTGCACCATGGCCATGGCATGCTTAAATTGAATCTTTACTTGCGTATTGTGGATGCCCGGTTTCTGAACTCCTGTTTTAAAAGAACCCGTGGCATAAATAAAGTCTTCATTTTCCACGTTAAATTTTGGATTGGCCAATTGATTCGTTGGAATGGCCGGAAGTGCTTGCTTATTATAATAAGAATAAGCATAATACGTATAATCTGCATTTTGCCAAAGATTAACAGCCTTTGGTGGATTGGCACTGCCAGCTGTACCGTCTACTTGTTCCACAAATTTTCCGGCCGCATTATATACTAAGATTCTATATTTCACGCCGTTCGGTAGGCTTATACTTGGGCCTAAAGTAGCAGCAGGGTTATAATCTGCTGGATATTCTGGTGCCAGGGCCAGGCTATTGTCCAGCTTTTTGCTGTTGCTTTGGCGTGTACTTCCTCTCAATTCGCTGTCGCCTTTTAGGCTAACTTCTTCATTGATAACGTAAAAGTCGCCGCCCTTATCCTTCATGCTTGTTTGGGAGATGGTTTGTCGGCTAAACTGACTTTTTTTATCTTCTAAATTATCATCATAATGTAAGTCGGCCGCTACAGAAAAGGTAACTGCACCTGCCGATTCGCCAACTTGTTCGTTCTTGTCTTTTTGACAGCTGGATGCTTGCGACCCGATTAGGGCAATACACAGCCAGTATAGTATATTGATATGTTTAATTTTCATAGAATTGTGCATGGAGTTAAGAAGGAATTACCAGTTTTCAATATGCCTAGGGAATGGATTTGAATTCATGTCCTCGGCTGTCCAATTGTCCACTTGGGGCGATGTTCCGCCATTTTTATCTGTAAAGGTAGCTGTTGCAGAACCGGTTGCAATTCCCTCCTCCAACTCAATAATGACGAGTTCAATTTTAGGTGATTTGTACTGTTTTTTCATTTTAATAGTTACGTGTGTTTTTCATTATTTTTGGTAGTAATCGTGTGGAATTACCTGCCAAAAAGCCACTTGCAAGTAGATGTTATTACAAGTAAACGGCAGCAAAGGAAAGAAGATAAAAGTGACAACAATCATTTTTATCGTTATATAATTGATTTTGTAGTATATAATCTATACTAGCTAATAAGTACTTGGCGATTTTTAATAAATATTGAAGCATTTCTACAAAAAATCCTTATTTTCAAGTTGCTAAATAATCCATGCATAAACCTGATTCCAATGAAAATTACCGTGCTAGGTGCCGGCACCATGGGCAAGCAGATTGCCCTCTTGTTTGCCCAACATCAAATCCCTACTGTGTTATATGATAACCAAGCAAGTACGCTTGCTCGAATAAAAGAAGAACAGCAAGATTGTCTGCATTTGCAGGTTGAAAATAACTTGATAGCAGCTGTACGCGAAGCGGATCTGATTATTGAAAGCGTATTTGAAGATGTCGCTGTAAAACTGGCTTTATATGAAGAGTTATTGCCGCATGTGCAAGCCCATGCATTATTAGCTTCCAATACCTCATCCCTGGGCTATCAAGCGCTTTCAGTACATCCAGCTATTGAACAACGCTTGTTTTTTATGCATTTTTTTAACCCTGCGGATGTCATTCCTCTGGTTGAAATCTACGCGCCTACACATATCCCTTATTCTGCTTTAAAGGAGGTGCTGCAGCTTTTGGAACACTGTGGTAAGGTGCCGGTTCGTTTAAAGAAAGATGTGCCGGGTTTTATCGCGAATAGGTTGCAGGTTGCCATATTGCGGGAAGCCTTAGCTTTGTTGCAGTCGGAAGTGGCCGAAGCAGCAGATATCGATGTCGCGATGAAATATGGTTTAGGCATTCGCTGGGCCTGTGCTGGTCCTTTTGAAATCTCCGATTTTGGAGGTTTAGATATTTGGAAGAATGTTTTTAATCAGTTGGCGCCTAAGCTGGCGGTGGACCAAAATGGGGCTAGCCTGTTGGCGGCTAAGGTGGCACGCGGCGAATTGGGGTTGAAATCGGGTTCTGGATTTTACCAATATCCATTTCCGGAAGAAAGCTTGGCAACGTATAGGGCCAGGTTAGCAAGCCTGGCCCGTTTAAAATTATAATTGTTAAGGTTTTAGTAAACCGATGCGGTCAAAAGGTATAGTTTTGAATTTCGGTAAGACTTCCTGAATACGAATGCTGTCTTTCAGGTTAAAGTTCTTGTCCTTATAGCTAATAAAGGGATCGCTTTTTTCACTGTCTTTCAAGAAGATCATATTGGAATTGACATAATTGCCGGAGGCAAAATTCTGACATAGAAACGCAATATTATTATCCGAATAATTATAGCGCATCATCGTGCGGCTGGTATCCAGAATTTCATGCAGATCCGGATAGGCATCTTGATAGGCATTGGAAGTAATGTCAACCCTTGTTTTCAATTTATGCTGTAAGTCGGCACCCATTAAGTCGGTATTCCACTTTTCTTCCGTCCAAGGACTATTGCCCAAAGCCTGCTTACAATTGACAAAGATATTGTTGCTAAAGTAGTTATTATAGCCACCATTCACATGCACGGCGCCAAAAGATCCCTTATCTGTTGGGTTTCCGCAGCGATAAAAAATATTACCATATACTTGATGGCCCACGGTTCCATCATCCAGATAAACCGCGCAAACCCGGTTATCCTCATCTTTATAGATGTTTTCAAAATAATTATAGCGGATGGTATTGCCCTGCTCGGCCTGATTTCTACCCGTGTAAATTGCGCCCATATCTGACGCATTCTGGCATACATTTGCTATTTTATTGTATTCAAAAAGCAGGTTGTTACCTTGAAAATAGATACCCATATGTGGGGCATTGTGGATGTAACAATGGCGAACCGATTGCCCAACCCCTGTAACATGTACGCCTGGGGCATAGGTTTTATTAAATAAGTTGAAATTCGAGATTTCACAATTCAGCACCTGATTATTGCCGGGGGTTAGGGTTTTGTTGTTCCCGCCATTCATATAGATGCCCCCGGAACCCATATTATTGATATAACAATTTTCAATGGATACAAAATTGTTCTCATTTTGGTTGGCTAATTCTTTTTTGCCGGCATCGGCATAGGTATCACCCATCGAGATGGCGCGGCCTCCTAGGTTCTCGAAGCGACAACCCTTCACCCGGATATGGCTGACATAGCCCATGTATATCCCCAATCCGCGGGAGTAGGTAAAGCCTATATTTTCAAGTTGCAGGTGTTGAACGCCTTCCATAAAAATAAACGGATCCCCAAACTTCGTCATGCGGATATCGCTATCGCTGTTAAGATCGGCAGTCGGGTATACGAAAAGTCGGTTTTCCTGACGGTCGTAAAAATATTCGCCCGGCTGATCCACTTCCTCCAATACATTATAGACATAGAAGCCCCTGATTTTATGGGAATGTTTCAATCCCCAATTGGATGTATCGGCACTGGAGTGAAAACCATATATATGATGATGATGCGTTTGGATGGTTTTAGCCTGATGGTCTATCTTTTCGAGTTTTATGTTGTCATCCGCATAACCGTAAGCAAAATAGCCATAGATCCATAAATCATCTGTTTGGTTCCATTTTTTAAAGGTATTGAGGTACTTGAATTTGGCCCCCTTGGGATTCGGCACTTTCTCTACCCGAGAGATGGTGCCCGGATCGAGGATATCGCCAATCTTGAGGATGGGTTCGCCGGCATTCGGCCATCGCCCCAGTTCGTAGGCCTGGTTGTCGATAAACAGCATGCTACTTGCTGGGATGATGCTATGCGGATCGTAGCCAAAGCCATGGGGAAATAGACCCTCATCCAATTTACCCTGGCCATCTTCCAAACGAACCGTCTTTACTTTTCCTTTGGCTGCCGGATGGATTCTGCTCCGCCATTTCGCTTCTTTAACATCTGCTAAGTGCGAAGGGTCAATTTTAACACCACCTGTTAGGGTCACCTTCTCCTGCGCATAGGCCGCAATAATGGTAGGTTTATTCGCCGTGCCCGATAGACTTTGGTCTAGACGTATAGATTGATCGATGGCATATTCACCACCACGAAGCGAGATGATAACCTGTTCGTTGGCATGTGTTTTTTTTATGGATTTAAGCTTCTCTACAGCGGCATGTAAGCTGCGTAACGGCCTCTCCATGGTACCCGCCTGCTGGTCATTCCCATCGCTGGCCACAAAGATATGCGTCTGCGCACGAACGCCCATTAAAGAAAGAATAAGGATAAAGCTAATACTGATTTCTTTTAACATAAATGCAATTTTGGTTATACCTAGCGGTGTATTAAAACGGTTTAGTTGATTTATAACCACAATTTACATTTTATTCAGCAAAATAGGGAAGACAAGTGGTAATAATTTCAAAATGAAATCGATGAAGATTTTTGTTAAGGCTTTGTTGCAGCTTTTCATTGCCGTAGTTCAGCCCTCTGCAAAGGGGATTGATACGGGTGAGAAAGGGGTGAGAAAGGGGAGAGCAAGGGGGGAGCACTATAGCAGGTTGCAAATAGTGCTGTCATCGTGTTGTCATCGCCCTGTCATGGAGCTGTCATCGTGAGCGGAGTCGAACGACTGGTACGTCAGTGCAATCACACCTGCTTAACGCATTTATTAATAGTGTTTTGCGGACGTTTGTCATTATTTTATAAGCAATGCCAGCCGTAGTTTGTAAGCAAAGCTTTTTCATATCATCACTTTTCAATAAATTTTGATAATGTTTTTCCTGCTATTAATAAAATGATTATATAACATGTTGTTAATAAATGTGTTAAGCATGTTTGATTGCACTGACGTACCAGTCGTTCGTGGTTCGACTCCGCTCACCATGACAAGGTCATGACAATATAATGACAAAAATGATGAAAACACGATGACAGCACGTTAACAATGCTAAACCTCACAAACACTAGCTTCCAGCATCAACCTATGCAGTTCGCACATGGGTGGCATGCCGGTTAGCCGCTGGGATTGATCTGCCAGTAGCCATTCTGGAATAGTTGGTCCTTTTGCGATAAGTGCTGGAAGATCCAGAGGATATTGTTGGTGTCCGAAGTAGCTGTCTTCCATTTTCGTGTATATGGAGCCTAGTGCAAATTCCTCTAGGCCATACAGGCCAATACAAGGATAGATCAGTCCTTTTTCATCGACCAATATGCGGAAATGGCGACTGCAGGAGGTTACAGGATTGCGGGTGAAGCTTCCTAAGGGTTCTTGGCTCATGGGGTATATGGTAAAGCTATTGGCATTAAAGCATTCTTTCTCCAATAGGTTCAGCGAATCGATATGTTCCATATAGCCTATTAAGCCAATGCTAAGGCCTTTACTGGCCATTTCTTCCAGGAAGGCGGTGTATTCCTTGGCTTTTTCTTGAACCTGTTCGGCCGTTCCATCCATGACAATGCCAATGGAGCTGAGCAGGCATTCATCGAGTAAGGGCTGTAGATCCGATTGTATGGCCATAAAACGGTCGATAGGCAGGGTTAAGGAATAGCCATAGCCTAAAGATTTGGCCAGCCGGGCGACCTGAATAAGCTTGTCGGGGAAAGCCATCACCTCATCGCCTTGCAAGGATATTTCCCGGTTGTATAGGCTATGCATGTTTCTACCTTCATTGATGCCTAAGGCTTCTTGGTAAAAGCTGTGCAGTTGCGTTAGCCATTGCAACATATCGGCAGTTCGGGGAAAATAATCTTGATTCTCCGTATCGATCAGGGGATAGAAATTGATACTTTTAAAGTATTTCAGGGTATCTGTGGCGTTCATCATGGCATTAGGAATTTATCTCCATTAAACTATCGAGGGCGCGTTCAAGCGCATGGTCGAAATAATCGTTGATAATATGGCTGTATGTTTTGTTGGAAAACAGGTGCCAACACAGGGTACATACATTGGCATGTTCTTTTTCATTAAGCTGAATACCGGCTTCCTGCAAAATAGGAATGAAGGCACTTGCGCCATAGAACACCAAGGTACGCAGCATAGGGGAGGCATTCATTTTTTCGGCGATATGCGATATCTTTTGTTCGGCGATATCGCCGAACAGCACATTGTTAGTTTGATCCATGCCTGCGCAGCAAGGGAATACCTTGCCTTTGGCATTGATGGTGAGGTTCAGCGTGGTGTGGCAGCTGCCATATACATTGTCTTCTTTATAAATATCTTCTTTTGGCAAGGTGATGCTGGCTCTGCCAGTCGGAAAAACAGGGCAACAGGAAATGCGATCGACTTTGGCGACGCTTTTCTTGTCGAGCATAGCCAATGCTTCGGCATGCGAGTGCGTTTTGGTGGCCAAGAGGCGTAAGTTGGTTTCAATGCCGGCATGGTGGCACGCTTCTATGCAATTATTTACCGCTTCCGGCGGAATGTGTTCCAAATGCCAGTAGTCCCAGCTGATTTCCATACTGGTTAATCCGGCATCGCGCAATCGTTCGGCCGTGCCAATTCCTTTAATGAAATTGCGCGCCCAATAGCCATTGGAAACGGCGGTGATATCTTCAAAGCCTACCTTCCGGGCATGGTCGAACAGCAGGATGGCGTCTTCTAATTTCAGGAATGTTTCGCCTCCGGAGAGGTGAAAGCGCTTGGTGAGGGATGGAATATGCATTGCATCGGTCAATACCTCCATCAGCAAGGCGCTGTCGATGGCGTGGTCACCAAGCTGATCAGAACCTTTGGGACCTGCACTTTGGTAGCACATGCCACATTTGGCATTGCAGCGTGAGGTATTTTCTACCACCAAGGCCGAATAGGTGATGGGCATATGCATTAAAGCAAATAAGGTTGAACTTTCCATAATGTAGATCATTTAAGAGGACATTGAACTTGGGCAATGTCCTCTATTAGTTTAAAATGGCCGAATGTTTTTCATGCGGTTCACGACATCCATTCGTAATCTCGAATTGGAGAATCGCGGGTCATTGATGACCCTGTCTTTGGTTACCGCTGTTACGGCTTGCACTACAGATGCTGCAGCGGCAACTACGGCAGCAATAGCCGCCACCGCCGCTGGCCAGGCTACGGTGCCGGGGCCACGTAGTCTTAACTGGCTGCGGATGTCTTGCAGATGCGCAATAGCGTCTTTTCCATATTTGGAAACGTCGGCTTTAATTGCTGCATCGAACATCACAGTTCGTTGCACTTGCTGAACCACTTTAGGGTCGAGCACAATCGGTGGGTTTTGCTTTTCAGTAAAAGCCGCTGGGTCTTTTACGAAGGCATCATACTCCTTTTGGTTGAGCATAATCTTCTTTAAAAAGCTAATTTGATCGGCAGGCGGAGATGTTTTTCCGCGAATGAGCGATTGAATGTCTCTGCGGATCAAGGTTAAATCTTTATCTGACATGAGCACATTAATTATTGGTTATACCTACTCTATACGGTTTTCGGCTTCCCCGTTGTTTTTGTGATTGGTAGATTCGTTTTTTCGCTTGTCTATAGGTGGTGAAATAAAGGTAATGCATTTGTAATAAGTGGATTATATCACTTATTGAAGCTGGGTTTTGAATGATTGGATAGTGCGTTTTAATGAGTGAAGCGGCTGGGCTTAAAAATGAAGAAGCGATTTCCTGGCCTTGCGTTTGAACCTCGATGGAATTCTTAGTAGGTTTGTAAGACAAGTGGTAATTACAGCAATGGATAAGAATAAAATAGACGCGGATGAATTCGTGGCCAAATTTATGGATCGGGGCTTAAAGCACCTGACCTATATCCATACGCCTATTAAAATTTTCTCCTTGCGGGATATTGCTCCTTACCTGAAAACGCCCATTCCGCCGATTTTCTTTGGCTATAACCTCTTGATTCATATTACCGATGGTCATTTCCGGCATCAGCTCGAATCCACCACCTATATGGTGGAAGCACCTGCTGTGATGATTAGCCATTATGGTACTATTTCTGCCATTGATTCCGTGGATAAATCGGCACAGGGCTATTGTATCCTGATTAAGGAGCAAGCCATGACCTCCATTTTCCGGGAACAAGAAATCTTGAATATCTTTACCATATCGCCCCTGTTAAATCTGAAGAGGAAAGATTCTAACGACCTAAATACCCTATTGGATTTATTATATAAAGAAATCTATTCTGAAAATCCTTATACCGAATATTATGAGAGTATTTTTAAGACAGCCATTTTAAAAATTATTAAACTTTCTGATGCCAATAAATCTTTGCCCCGCCGACAGGAAATTGCTATCGCTTTTAAGCAGTTGGTGCACCTGCATGTGAACCAGGAAAAAAGCCTTCAATTTTATGCCGATAAGCTGGCTGTTTCGGTGAATTACCTCAATCGATGTGTGTCTACCGTGTACAAGAAGTCCTCAAAGCAACTTTTGATGGAGGTGGCGATTATCCATAGCCAACTGCTGCTATTAGAAACCAACAAGACCGTTTCAAGTATCGCTTATGAGCTTGATTTTGAGGATCCTTCTTATTTTTCGCGTATCTTTAAAAAAATAGTAGGCTTAAGCCCTTTGGCCTATCGAAAAGCAGGAAAATAAAAGCTGTATTTTAAATATGCACGATTTGTCCTATTTATTGTCAGATTTTACATAGCATGTGTTTCCATAAGTTCCTAATTTTACTTTCGTATCCAGCATGATGTTTTTTGTTGCCATGCTAAGCCCTTATATTTCGGAGAAAGCCTGATTGCAGCAAAAAGATTGTACCTGATGTTTAACAGAAAAATAATAAAAACATGCATAACGTTTTAGACCAAGTAGACTACAATACGTATATCACTTCCTTCAGACAACACCTGAAACACCTGTTTCGGGAGGAATATGACTTTAATGCCCTAAGCTTGCAAAGAGACCTGCCTGCAGATTTCTTGGCCAAGATTATGGATAAAAAACCTTTAGCTGTTGCTATTCCAAAATTGCACGGCGGCCGTGGGGTTCAGGTGAAAGAATGCCTAGGTGTTCTTTCTGCGGCTTCCTACGAATCATTGGCTTTATCGCTGATGTTCGGCATCAACATCGCTCTATTCTTAGAGCCATTGGCTAAGTATGGCAACTTCCCAGTGCAGGAGCGTATTTTCAAGCAATTTTTAGAGCAAAATGCCATGGGAGGCTTGATGATTACGGAAAAGGCCTACGGATCGGATGCCCTGAATATGAAAACCAATTACCAACAAACGGAGCATGGTTATGCGATTCAAGGTGAAAAACACTGGCAGGGCTTAAGTGGTGCTGCCGACTTCTGGTTGGTTACAGCCCGTAAACAGACTCCTACTGGTGAACTTTCTCGTGATATCGATTTCTTTGTAACCGAGAATAGCCATCCGGATCAGCATATTCCGATGGTAGAACGTTATAATAACTTTGGCTTATTTGCCATTCCATATGGTATCAATAAGATTGACGTGCAGGTTCCGGAAGAGCAGAAATTGCAACCGGAGAGTACCGGCATTAAATTGATGCTGGATATGTTGCACCGTAGCCGTTTGCAATTCCCAGGCATGGGCTTAGGTTTTATTAAGCGCCTGATGGACGAGTCTTTGCAACACTGCCAGCAACGCATGGTTGGTGGCGCGCCTTTATTGAATGTTGACTCGGTAAAATACCAATTAGCACGTATTCAAGCGGCCTTTACCTTATGTTCCGGCATGTGTGCTTTTAGTGTGCAGACCAGTGGTATTGAGCATGACTTAGCAACGATGAGCATTGAGGCCAATTCATTAAAAGCATTAGTAACCGATTTAATGCAGGAATCTGCACAGATTAGCTTGCAATTAGCGGGTGCTAATGGCTATCGCTTAGATCATTTAGCAGGTCGTGCAGTTATTGATAGCCGTCCGTTCCAGATTTTTGAAGGGTCGAACGAAATGCTGTATGCGCAAATTGCGGAGGGCGTGTTGAAGTTGATGCGTAAAGCAAAAGAAACGAATTTATTGGCTTTCTTAAAGCAATACAACCGCACCAACCTAAGCGTTCCTTATTTTGCGGCTCAGGTTGACTTTAATGTCGAAACGGGCGTAGCGCAGCGCGATTTAGTGACCTTGGGAAGAATGTTTGCACGGATGATCTGTTTCCAATTTGTATTGGAAATGGAAGGATTTAACGCCGACTTGGTGGAACTAACCCGTCAGCATATGCAGATGGATCTGATTATGTTTGCAGGGCAGTATGCCTCGAAAAATCATGCAAATCCGATCGTTCAATACGAAGATCAATCGGATTGGATGAATTTTATCTAAGAACTCCTTATTCGGCTGATTGCCGATAGTACCTATAAAAAAGGGCCATTTTGTTTTGCGAAATGGCCCTTTTTACTATTTAGCGTTTTTTAATGCGGTCGGCTGTCACCCATTCATCATACAAGGATCCCCAACCGGTGTAAGTTACCTTGTATTTAGGGGCATTGATTTCTATAATTTGCGCTTTATACCATGCACCTGACCAAAGCACTTCCACATTTTCTTTCAGCTTGAAGGCGGCTTGTTTGCTTTTTCCGTTTTTTGTAGGCTGCTTCTCGCTTGTCGGCTTGTCGGCTTGCGGCTGCGTCTTCACTGCAGTAGGATAGCCGGGTTTTGCGGGCGCTACAGCAATGGTTTCCTGCGTCGGCAGCTTTTCTGCGGCTGTCGTCTTTCCGTTTCCTATTCGGGTTCCTGTGGCAGCATGACCTCCCACTTCCCCAAAGAGGATGATCAGCGCGTCCGCACTTTCCTTATACCAAAAATCGTAACTGTTTTTGCGGAGGTCCAGAATGCGGAAGTAGCGTTTTCCCTCCTCCTCATACCAGGGGCGAACCTCTTCAATTTTATGGCTGTATTTCCCCCAGCGGTAGGTGCCATCTTTGTCGATTTGTAACTGGCTCATAGCCGATCCGGGTTGATACCGTTGATATACTTCGGCCCCTTTGGCTTCGTAGGTAATAGCACCCGGAATCCAGACATCCCAGGTTCCGAGGATAGCATTTGGTAGGTTTATTGCTCCAGTTTGCCCATACAACGAAACTGCAGCCCATAGCCACAGCCAGGTTAATAGTTTTGCTTTCATAGGTTTGATTTATAATGGTTTATAATAAAATAAGTGAATGTAGTTAAGATTTTAGATATATTGAAATTCAATATAAAAAATACCCCAATGGAGGGATAAATTATGTCGCGACGTTTGAATTAAAATAGAGGAATGCTTACCTTAATGCGAATTGTTCACCGAAACCTTGCTTTGCTATGAAACCCATCGTCTTGTTTATCACCTGCCTGCTATCCTGTTTACTACTGCGGGCGCAGCATACCGGACATCCGGCTGTTCTGCAGACCCCTGAAAAAAGAAACGTTTTATTTTTGGGGAATAGCATTACCTATGCGGGGATGTATGTAGCGATGTTGGAAAGCCTGCATGTGTATCAAGGTGCAGAATCGCGTGCTGAATACCTGAACCTCGGGCTTCCTAGTGAAACTGTTTCAGGCTTGACGGAGCCGGGGCATGCGGACGGGAAATTTCCGCGGCCTGATTTATTCGAGCGTTTAGATCGGGTTTTGCAACAGGTGAAACCTAGCTTGGTCTTTGTATGCTATGGTATGAACGATGGCATTTACAAGCCCTTTGAGGAGCAGCGCTTTGCTGCTTACCAAGAAGGGATAAAGAAGCTGGCGGCGAAGCTGAAGGAGGCCGGCGTGGAACGCGTGGTTTGGTTGACTCCGCCAGTGCACGATGATCTGAAAACTCGCTTGAAGGGTTATAATCTTGTCTTAGATCGGTATGCGACTTGGTTAAAAGCCTATGCTGCGCAAGAAGAGTGGACATTGGTTGATTTACATTTTCCGATGAAAGCCTATTTGGAACGGCAAATTCAACAAGATTCCGACTTCCGTTTGGCGACCGATGGCATACATCCGGGGCTAGAAGGGCACTGGCTTATGGCTAAGGAAATATACTTGCAGATTCATCCTGATTTTGTGGCCTATGACACCTGGCGTGAAATGCTGGAAAAGTATCCGAAACTGGATGCACTGTATGCCTTGGTTTATAAAAAGCAAAGCTTCTTAAAGGATGCTTGGCTAAGCAAAACCGGACATAAGCGACCGGGCATGGCGAAAGGCTTGCCCTTGGCAGAAGCACAAGCAGCTGCCCAGCAAGTGCAGGAGGAAATACTGGCTTTGCAGCAAGCACTTCGTAAAAAATAAAATATTGGGGCTGGCTTATTTGATGGCCAGTACCAAAGAGCCAAGAATAATCAGGGAGGCGCCGATGGCGGTTTTCCAGCTTAAAGATTCTTTAAGAAAGATGACCGAAAGGATGATTACCAAGGCTACGCTGAGCTTGTCGATGGCTGCCACTTGCGAAACTTTCCCTAATTGCAGGGCTTTAAAATAAAATAGCCAGGATAAGCCTGTTGCGATGCCCGAGAAGATTAAAAAGAGCCATTGTTGCTTTGGGATTTGTCCAAGCTCTTTAGCTTCACCTTTGGCAAGCACAATGGTCCAGATTAATAAGAGGATGACGATGGTGCGAATGGCAGTTGCCAGGTTACTGTTAATTTGTGCAACACCAAGCTTAGCGAAAATGGCTGTTAATGCAGCAAACAGGGCGGATAATAAGGCGTAAAAGATCCACATAATATTTCTAAAACTGACTAACGAGGCTCAATCCTACAGCTTTATCGTGATAATAAGGCAACAACAAGTTGGAGGAGTGGGGGTGTTTTGTAAACAAAAGTCTGTTTAATTTTGGATAAGTCCAATAAGCTAACTCCGTGGAAAGTATCCCAAAGCCTGCGCCCGCTACGACATCATTGACCCAATGCCGATCATTCAGGGTGCGGTATACGCCAGTGAATAGAGCAAATGAATAGCCGGATATGCTAAGCCAGAAGTTATGGTCTTTATATTCCCGAAACATAAACTGCGCAGAGGAAAAGGCCGTTGCAGTATGTCCTGAAGGAAAGGATAGGCTATTAGAACCGTCGGGTCGCTCTTCCCGAATCAGGTGTTTTAGCGGTGTTACCAAAGCAGCACTAATCAGTTGAGAGCTAGCATAGATTATACTACGATCTCGTAGATTATGTTCCCCCTTCACGCCGAAGGCATTTAAGCCGTATACCATCAGGGCCGGTGCATATTGGGTGTAATTGTCCCATTGTACATGGTCTGGCTGGTGCTCGTAGATTTCGTATTGGGTGGAAGTGTTTAGCTCCTTTAGGGCAGGATTATTTAAACTAACAATGCCATAGGTGATAAAAACGACGGGAGCAATCAAGTGGAGATAGGGAATGGGCTGCGGAGCAAGGTGCTGTTGCGCAAGGCTATCGCTGCTATTTATGCGCTTTTTCGTGCTGTCGCCGGCTAAGGGAGATGCTGCATGCACATGGAAACTGAACATCAAGATAAAGAGCAGCAAGATGGATATAGCTTTCATAGACAGCCGTTAATCTAAGGTGATTATATTTTATTAAATATAAGAGAATTAACGGCGTGTTTTCTTACTTATTATGTTTTAGCCATTTTCCAACCTCCTGTTTGTTGTTGAATATGCCACATATTGCTGTAGATTCCTTGCTGCTGAAGCAATTCCGTATGCTTTCCTTTTTCGGCAATCATACCCTTGTCGAGGACGATGATTTGATCGGCTTGTTGGATGGTCGATAGCTTATGGGCAATGACGAGTACTGTTTTCGACTTAACCAATTCTTGAATGGCCTGTTGGATGTAGATTTCATTCTCGGGATCTAAACTGGCGGTTGCTTCATCTAGAATGACAATAGGTGCATCTTTTAACAGGGCGCGCGCAATGCTGATGCGTTGTTTCTGTCCGCCGGAGAGTTTGCTTCCGCCTTCCCCGACCAAGCTGTCTATCCCTTCAGGCAAATCCCATAGAAAATCCAATACTTGGGCCTTTTCCGCTGCCGCAATAATTTCTTCCTTGCTGGCTCCGGGTCTTCCGATTTTAATGTTATTGTAGATGCTATCATCAAAGAGGTAAACCTCTTGAAATACCTCGCTGATGAAGCTGTAGAATTTATCTTGATTGATCTGTCGGATATCAACATTTCCAATCTTTATACTTCCGGTTTGCACATCCCAAAAGCGGGCGAGCAGGGAGGCTAGGGTTGTTTTTCCGGATCCTGAATGCCCCACCAAGGCGCACATGCTGCGCTCGGGGATGCTGAAGTTGATGTCTTTGAGATTGAGGGTATCTAAATAACCAAAACTAACTTGGTCGAATTGAATGCTGTAATTTCGGGGTATTTCGTTCTCTGTTGTTTCCATGGTTGGCTCCTTCAAGATGGCCAGTACCCGGTCGAGACTTTCGTTCATAAAGCGCAAGACTAAATAATCGACCATCACGATTTTTAGCGGGCCATACAGGTTGTATCCTAAAATAAGAAAGGTGATGAGGACAGGAATACTGATGGTTTGCCCCTGTAAATAATATAATCCTAAGGCGAGCATGGCCAGGAATCCGATTTCAAAGAGGATGGCACTCATTAAGATCATGGGGCCGGGGAGGGCTTCCAGTTGGATGCTTTTCTTTCGTAAATCCTGGAAGGCGCGTTCTAGTCTTTCGTGTTTAGCACCTGTAAGTCCATAGGACTTGAGGTGACGGATGCCCTGTAGATATTCTAAAAATAAAGCACCGACCTGGTTTCTGGCTTCAATCTTTTTCTTGCCAAATTTTCGGACGACATAATTGGCGGCCTGCAGGAAGGGGTAGATTAAAGGGAGCACAGCGAGCAGACATAGGGTCAGGCGCCAATCGTAAATAAAAAGGAAGCCCGAGAGGGCGACCGTTCCAAAGATGGCGGTGGTTAAATTGCCAAAGCTATGACCAAATATTCCTTCGAAGTTGGACACATCTTGCAGTACAATGGAGGCTATTTCTCCGGGATCTTTCTTTTTAAAAAAGCCCAGGGAAAAACGTTGGATTCTATTGCCCAGCTTAATGCGAAGCTTGCTGGAGAGGTCGTATACGAGTTCATTATTGAGGATTAGGCTACGCAAAGCAATGAAGAGCTGCAAAAGCAGCATAAGCAACATGAAGCCTACCACCATTCCTATTTTCTGTATATTGGGTTGGGGTGCAAAGAGTTCCCAAATGATGATTAAGAGGATGCCCGAAGGACAGGCGATCAGGACGCTATGGGCTATTTCCCACAAGATAACTTTCTTTGTGGCTTTGGGATTGAGGGAGGTTACTTCTTTTAAATTCTGAATCATGTGATACGGCTATTGGATGGTTTTAGAGGATAAATTCTTTGGCTCTGGTATGCGCATTCCACATACGCTGGTAGAGTTTACTTTGGAGCAGGAGCGCTGTATGGGTGCCTTGTGCGGAGAGAGCTCCTCGGTCAAATACCAGGATTTGATCAACATCGGTAATGGTGCTAAGCCGATGCGCAATGATGAGTACGGTTTTATTCTGAATCAATCGGCTGAAGGCTTCCTGTATCTTGGCTTCATTTTCAGGGTCGGCAAAGGCTGTTGCTTCATCCAGAATCAAGATAGGCGCATCTTTTAGAATGGCGCGCGCCAATTGGAACCGCTGCTGCTCGCCGCCACTGAGGTGGATGCCTGATTGTCCGAATAGCGTTTGGTAGCCATCAGGTAGACTTACAATAAAATCGTGAATCTGAGCCGCTTTGGCTGCATCTTCTACCTCTTCCTGGGTTTTATCCATACCCATGGCAATGTTATCATATAGGGATTGCTGGAACATAAAGCTATCTTGAAAGACATAGGATACCATTTGCATCAACTGTTCGGTGGGATAGCTTCGGATGTCGATGCCGCCGATGTAGATATTGCCCATACTGCAGTCCCAAAAGCGGGAGAGGAGTTGCGCAATGGTGCTTTTTCCTGCCCCGGAAGGACCTACAATAGCGGTGATACTGTTGGGTTTCACATCGAAGTTTACCTGGCGCAAGACGGGGTTGTTTTCTGTGTAGGCGAAGGAAACATCGATAAAGGAGATGCCGTGGTTGCTGGGTTCTTGCCAGGTTTTACTTTCTTTCAAAGGCGCTATGGCGAGAAGATCGTCAATCTGACTTACTCCTCGATTGATAAGGGATATCTGCATGCTCATGTTAGATAAAACAAGCATGGGTTTGATATAGCCGGTGCCCAAAAGAAGGAAAATAAAGAGGGTGGGCAGACTTAAGCCGCCTTGGAAATACAAGAGCAGGCCTAAGGCCAGGACGGGCAAGGTGGCATTGTTGATAAAGCTCATAAAAACCGCATATATGGGGGAGGAAGTTTTGACCCATTGATTCACAAAGGTTTGGAATCGATAGACCGCTACGCCAAATTTTTCGAAGGTCTCCGCAGATTGTCCGAATACCTTCATCACCGGAATAGCCCGGATGTATTCCACAATGCCGGCATTCATGTTCTCTAAGGATTGGTGATAGTTCTTGATCTGTTCATTTCGCTTGCCACTGTACATCTGTGGGATGAGCAGGAGCAGCAAGGCAAAGGGGACAAAACTGATGGCAGCTAGTCGCCAGTCGGCAGCGAAGAGCAAGCTGATGGTAATCAACGGCAGGGCGATGCCTTTGATAAAGTCTGGGATTTGATGCGCGATAAAGTGTTCGATACGCTCCACATCCTCCGCAAGTAGTTTTTGAAGGGCTCCTGAATTCTTATTGCTTAGGTAGCCCATGGGGAGCAAGCCTACCTTTTTTGCGATAAATTTCCGTAGCTCAGCGAGGATGTCGAAGGCTGCGATGTGCGATAGTATGCCGGATAGAAAATAAAAGATCATGCTGATAATAGCTGCATAAACTGCGTATAGCAGGTAAGTTTCTGCCTGTTGGTAATTGATGCTTGGTTTACTGAGTTCCTGGATAATATAATAGACCATGAGGTAGGGCACTAAGCTGAGTACGGCATGTATCGTAACGGAGATACCGGAGATAATTACCATGACTTTCTTTCTGTTCGCTATCTCCAGCAGTCTGGAAATGCCTGTTTTTCGTTTTTTTGCTTGCTGCATATGCATAATGACGGCTTCTTGTTAAGAATTGTTCTAAATAATTAACATATTTGCGTAAAGCTATTATTAATTCCAAGGGGATGTAGTTGTTTGAGGGAATAAAACATCCGCATTAAGGATTAAATAAATAAGGGGCATGAATTTTCAACTCTATGACTTGCAGGATAACTCGATCGTGATCCAGAAGGAATATCCAGGTTCCTTTCGGGTTAATCAGCCTTTATTGGAGGAGCGTAGCTTTGAAATGAAAAGCCATGGAAGTGAATGGCGCTATCAGGAGCTTTATTTCCATGGTGTGCATATCGGTTTCGGTGATATCCGATTGCGGGAATCCCTTACCCTGGGTTTCAAAAGTGATTTTGAAACGATAGAAATGCACTTCGGATTGAAAGGTTGCAGCAAAGGCTTGATCGATACGATGGACTCGCGGGTTGTTTTTGAGTCTAATAGTCATAATATTATCTATGCCAATCAGGTGGCTGGAGAGATGCATTGGGAGAAGGACTTGGTGCAGTTATGCGAAATCAATATGACAGCAGCCTTTTTTAAGCGGTTTCTTCCCGAAGGATTTGCCGATACAGATCGGTTTAGGAATGCTATGGAAGGTGGGAAATCTAGCCTTTGGAACAAAAGAAACTATCCGATTAATAGACAGATGTATCAACTACTCCATGATATCATGCATTGTGATCGGCAGGGTATGTTTAAGCGTATGTTTTTGGAGGCCAAGGTAATCGAGTTGCTGCTGTTGCAATTGGAGCAGTTTGCAGCAGAGCCTTGGCTGCCGCAGGGCATTAATAAACGCGATGTAGATAAGATCTATGCCGTACGAGAATACATCTGTCATAATTTGTATAAACATAGTTCCCTAATTGATTTGGCTCATATGGCTGGAACAAATGAGTTTGTTTTGAAGAAGGGGTTTAAGGAGCTTTTTGGAACGACGGTGTTTTCCTTCTGGAACGACCTTAAGATGGAGGAAGCAAAGCAGCTCTTGTTAGACCAGGAGCTAAGCATCGCCGAGGTGGCTGATCGGATGGGTTATAAGCATCCCCGGCACTTTTCTACAGCCTTTAAACGTAAGTTCGGGATATTACCTTTGGCCTGGCGACGCTAGAACCTTGGCTGTTTTCTTTTTCGCAAACTATTCCTATCGCGAGATTGTTAACAGGGAAAAGGCATGGCAAACCTAACAACATACAATAAAAAGCGGGACTTCTCCCAGACTTCCGAACCGAAAGCAGAGAAAGCTACAGGCGATAAACAAGGATATCGATTTGTGGTGCAAAGGCATCATGCCAGTCGCTTACATTATGATTTCCGTTTGGAAATAGATGGCGCTCTGAAAAGCTGGGCCGTGCCGAAGGGGCCATCCCTGAATCCGAAAGATAGGCGCTTAGCTGTGCAGGTGGAAGACCATCCACTAAGTTATGGTACCTTCGAAGGGACAATTCCTAAAGGTAGTTATGGAGCAGGAACTGTCAGTATTTTCGATGCAGGTACCTTTACTCCCTTGGAAGTTGCAAACGATAAGGAATTCTTAAGCAGTTGGAAAAAGGGCTCGATTAAATTTAGCTTAAAAGGAAAGGTGCTCAAGGGAGAATTTGCTTTGGTACGCATGCAGGGTGATACGGACGAGAATTGGCTACTCATCAAACATAAGGATAAATATGCTACGGATAAGGCCTTTGATGCTGAGGATTTAGTGAGTAAGCAGATTAAAGAAGCAGGAAAGAGCTATAAGGAGGCCGCAAAGGAGAAAAAAAGTACGAAGAAAAGCAAACAGCCAACTGCTATGCTTGTTCCAAAACCCATGCTGGCCAAGCTTAGTACTGCGGTACCTGACGCGGAGGATTGGCTGTATGAACGGAAAATCGATGGTTTTCGCGCTATCGCAAGGATAGCGAACAAAGAAGCGAATCTTTTGTCAAGGAATGGGCTTAAACTAGATAAGAAATTTCCTAGTCTGATCGAGGAACTGCGTAAGATGGAGCAGCCTTGTATGTTGGATGGTGAAATTGTGATTGAAGACAAGGAAGGGAAATCGTATTTTCAGCTATTGCAGTCAGGAGAGCCTATCCCAAAGAATCTGATCCTTCGGTATTATGTGTTTGATATCTTGAGTTTGGATGGGCATGATTTGCAAGCCTTTCCCTTAACCGAGCGTAAGGAGCTACTTCATATGTTGCTAAAGCGCTATAAACTAGCGAATATTTTGGAATTGGAGCCGCTATCAAAAGACAAAGATAGCATCCTCAATTATGCGAAAGAACAGCATTGGGAAGGTATAGTCGCTAAGCGGAAGGATAGTAGCTATCAAGCGGATAAGCGAACTGGTAGCTGGTTGAAAATAAAACTCAACAATGCACAGGAAGCCATCATCTGCGGGTTTACTAAACCACAGAACTCGCGTTCTTATTTTGGAGCCCTGGTGCTTGGGCTATGGAAAGATGGTAAACTGAGCTATATCGGTAATTGTGGAACAGGTTTTACAGAGCAAAGTCTAGCTGAGTTATACCAGCAATTTAAACCGCTCATACAAGCTAAAAAGCCTTTTCCCGCTGCCGAAAAGCTGCCTAAAGAAGCTGATGTAACCTGGTTGAAGCCTGAATTGGTTTGTGAAGTTTATTATTACGAATGGACGGCAGATAAAAAGCTTAGGCATCCTGTTTATAAAGGACTCCGATCCGATAAAGCTGCTGATGAGATAGAACCTGAATATTTACCACCTGTTGAAATGGAGAAGGAAAGAGAGGTAAAGTTTGGAAAGAAAACCGTTCAATTAACGAACCTGACAAAAATATATTGGCCGCAAGAAGAGATCCGCAAAGGTGAATTGCTAGCATACTATGAGGAAATTGGACCATATATATTGCCCTACCTCAAGGATAAGCCTATTTCTATGCATCGCTTTCCCAACGGTATTGAAGGGCAGAGTTTTTTTCAAAAAGATGTGGAACCGGAGAAATTGCCAAGCTGGTTAAAAACAACGGAAGTCTATTCGGAAAGTACAGATAAGATGATCGATTATTTATTGTGCAATGATCTTGCATCCTTGCTCTATATTGTGAATTTAGGATCCATAGAGATTAACCCTTGGCTATCTACCTATAAATCGCCTGAAAAGCCTGACTTTGCTGTCCTCGATTTAGATCCTAATGGCGCCAATTGGAAGGATGTTATTGCGGTTGCTCAAACCGCCAAACAACTATTGGATAAAGCAAAAGCTCCCGCTTATCTAAAAACTTCAGGATCTACAGGGCTGCATATACAAATGTATGTGGGTGCGAAGTATGACTATGATATTGTTCGGGATTTTGTTCAATTCCTAGCTGAGCTTATTCATCAACAACATCCGGAAACAACGAGTTTGGTTCGCGATCCGAAGAAAAGGAAGGGCTTGATTTACTTGGATTACCTACAAAATAAGCGTGGTCAAACCATTGTTGCCCCTTATTCGGTACGTCCGAAACCCATGGCAACCGTTAGTGCCCCATTGGCATGGGAAGAGCTAAACGATGAATTGTCTATTCAAGATTTCACCATATTCAACATGCTAGATCGGACAGCCCAGCAGGAAGATCCCTGGTCAGCAATTTGGAAAAGTAAGGTCGATATCAAGAAGGCATTGGCACAGTTTTAAGCCAAGCTTGCTTTCAGTTTTTCCAATAAGTCTGATGCTTTGGTGTTTTCAACATTGATCTTGCGGATCGTAGCCCGTTTTCCTTTGCTTTTCTGCGTTATTATTTTCATTAACTCTTTGGAGTATTCATTTTTAAAGGCACTGATGTCAAAGGGTTTGCTGTTGGATTTTATGAGTTGGAGGGCCATGTCCATTTCTTGTTTGGAAATCTTGCTGGCGGGGATACCCAGGTCAGAAGCGTCTCTAATCTCTTCTTCAAAGCGTAATTTATTGAGAAGTAGCAGCTTATTATAGGGTCTGATAATGACTAAGTTTTCTACACTGCGCATAACGAAGGTACCTAATCCGGCCATCTTACTTTTCTCTAGTGCCTGAAGCAGCAATGCGTAAGCTTTCGTACCTGCTTTTTGCGGCTCTAAGTAATAAGGCGTATCGAAATAGATGCTGTCTATTTCTTGTTCTTTTACAAAGGTCTGCAGGTTTATCATCTTATTCTTTTCGGGCATGGCCTCTTCGAAATCAGCATCCTCAAGAACTACATATTTATCTTTTAGCATAAAGCCTTTTACGATATTATCCCAAGCTACCTCTTTGCCTGTTTGCTCATTTACACGTTTGTATTTGATGTTCGCTTGATCTTTTCGGTCGAGCATATCAAAGTCTAGGCTGCTCGTTTGTGTTGCAGCATATATCTTAATCGGGATGTTTACCAGGCCAAATCCGATGGCGCCTGTCCATATTGCTCTCATGTTTTATCCTTTTTCTTAAAAACAATCGAGTCCTCAATATGTTCATTTAAGGAAATGGGCAATTACAAATTGTCTAGCGATGCCATGTGCAGTAATAGAATTTTTAAAGTAAAACAAGGAATGACAATGAAGCAACCCAAAGGAAATAAAGAGGCGGAATTACAAGAAAAAAAGAAAGAGCTTATCAATAAGGGAGAGGAAAATCTATCCACGCCACCTTCAGCAGAATATTTAGAGAAATTGCAACAGGATGCTATACAGGCTATGAAAAACCTGGATGCCACCGAAGGGGAGAAGGTTATCCGGCAAGGGCTTCAAGCTTGGCCGGAGTTAATCGATCAGGAACTACAGAAATTTAAAGCCGGAATCGCATAATTCCCTTGGATTTTACTCAACGAAATCGGGGAGTTGATTGTTCAATGTCAAATAGAAAACCATGAATGGAAAGGATATGGCAGAAATTGATTTCGACAAATTAAATGAAATAGCTGAACAGATTCAAAAGCAGGGATGGAAACTCGCCTTGGCGGAAAGCATGACAGCGGGATTTTTATCCTCAGTTTGGAGTCTGCAGACTGAGGCTGGAACCTATTTAAAAGGCGCTGTTACAGCTTTTGATGAGGAGGTGAAGCAGCATGTTTTAGGTGTGTCGCCCGACCTTATCAACCTATACACCGCAGAGTCCATAGAAGTTACCCTGGCTATGCTGACGGGCTTGCGCCAACTTTTTCCTAGCGACATCCAAATTGCTATTACAGGCCTAGCCTACGAAGGCAAGGAAAAGCACCCTACTGCCCAGGTAGGGGATGTTTTTTTAGCGGTAGCTCTGCATGAGGAGTGTACCAGTAGGCAATATCATTTTGAAGGGCACAATGCCGCTGCTATCTATATTCAGGCATTTAACGCTAGCCTTTACCTGCTCGACGAGCAGTTAGGAACCATTTAATTCTAGCTTTTGTTATTTTTCCTAGCGATGCTTTATTGAATGTCGCTAAACGTAATTGTTTTTGTACTCCAACAAAAAAGCATATTTCACACAATTATTCAAAGTGGAAAGAAAAACAAGCCTTTATTTTCTTCCTCATTACCCTAAAACATAACTAATGATAATTCTCAGCTTAACGAATGATCTTAATCATTAAACTAATATGAAATAAATATCATATTTGAGTAATTGCATAAATAATAATAAAACCCAATAGAACTGCTTTCTCCTGGCCAAGGGAAGGTAGTCTTTGCTTTTACGAATGTTCTGCATGATTAATATTATGAAATAATGCAAAATTGTAAAAAAAAGCCTATTAGTAACCAAGGGGGGAAGAAATCTCCCGCAGTAGTAAAGAAAGTGTATACCGCACCGCAGATCGAGGTGTCGACTGTAGAGTTGGAAGATGGTATTGCCGCGGGATCCGCATTAGCACGTCCGGGATTTCCAGATGGATCGGGGATCCAGAAAGAATGGTTAGATGCTGATGATGAGGTAGTTCATGGTCAAAATGGAGGGGATAAGGTGATATGGTAATGCTAGAGATGTTAAGTATAGGCAAGGTTAGGGCCTTGTTTATTGGATTGATTTCCCTCATTTACGGGATGCTAGTCTCGTGTAATTCCGAGAAGAATTTCCAGCTTGAAACAGGAAGAGATACACAAGTTAAAGTTGTATTCAATGGGGTCGCTTTTGAGGAGTTGCCAGCAACAACCAGAGGCAATTACAACAGGACCTGGGTTACTGCCTTCGCTACGACCTCGCTAGGCCGGCAGGGAAGTGGTAGTGCTTTTGCCGAAGGCGGGCTGATGTATAGCAGCTTATCCATTGAAGATCCTAAATTGCTGAAGCAGGACAATCCATTTACCCGGAAAACTAGCGATTTAGGAACTAATATCAATTACCGCATGCTGGTATATCTAGCGGATGGCTCCTTATTGGCTCAGGAGCAGTTTAATAGCGAAGATAAAAATGCCAGCTTAGCCTTAATCAGCGGGGAAGAGCTCACCTTTGTGGTGTATTCTTTTGGGAACTCTTCCAACATTCCGGAGGTGTCGCCGGATAGTAAATTGGGGAGCGAGGTGTTGAAAGATATCTCGGGGGATGCTGATTTTCTCTACTCAAAATTCACGAAAAAGTTTGCGCTGCATTCGGATAACTTCCTGAGTATTGTGCTGCGCTATCAGATGGCTAAGATTACCGTTGCGTTTGAAACTCCACCAGATATGGGCGTCATGACGGCTGTGGATGCCTCCTTAGGAATGCATTATCCTCAAGCCGATTTTCACTTTGCAAACAATAGCTTAGTACCAAAAGGGACAGGAAAGATGTTGCCTTTAAGCATAAAAGAAACGGGTTCTTTAGTAAAAAGTGAGGCTATTGTTCTCTGTGGCGTATCTACTTCAGGTAAAATATTGAGGATTAATTCCATTACTTTAAATGGCATGACCCAACCCATCATTGGTACTCCACTGGGGCAGATGCCCAACCAGTCTTTACCGGAGTTAACCGACTTTGAAATCAGGGCAGGCTATAGCTATACCTTAAAAGTAAGCTTTCAGGCTTCGGGGATACAGGTAGGCAACTTGGTATGGGCTAAAGGAAACCTAGCCAAAGTAAATGGCATTTATTTTAATCGTCATCTTCCGGAAGAGTGTGGGTGGATACAAGGGATCAATTACCATTCGCCGGATTTCATCCAAAATGCCAGGTACCATACTGATTACTGGACTTTTGACTCTTTTGAGCCTATAAAATCACTAACGGAATATTACCCAACCAATACCCATCCGGATGCGATTAAAGCTGTGGTTGATGATCCTTGTACCAAGGTGACCGGTGGAAGATGGCGTATGCCTACTATCCAAGAGTTTACCAACTTAGGGGCGTTGGAAACCACGCTTAGTCCTGGGGTTAAAGCGCAGCAACCCAATGGGAATCCGAAGGTTGACTATATTTGGTGGAATGGCCATAATGAATTGACGAAAGCGCCCGAGCGATTACGCTTTTATGCGGCAGGCCGCGGTTGGGGACTAGGAGATCATCCAACAGGATTATGGAATATTTACCATATGCAGTATCATGCTATCGATGCTCATATGAATCTGCCGAGTTGTGTTGCCGGCTATGATGCTTATGTGGCTGGCGAGGAGAAATTCAGAAATCCAGAAACGGGAGGATGTACCTACCGTTCTGATACGCCACTCTACCGCGGAACATTGAGTGGTGATACCTTCGTTTCCGACCGTAAATTCGAGAATAATTTGCATTATTCTAGGGATGAAAGGTTGCCGATTCGCTGTGTAAGAGATGTGCTCTAATCGATGATTAGACCAAGAAGTTTTGTTTCCGTTGTTTAGTGAGTTAGGGCCACAGGTTTGTGGTCCTAACTTTATTTTGGGCGAAGACCTTGCTAAGCTTTACGATTTCTTTGTGTAAGTCGCGTGGAGCACAGGAATAAGGAGAGCAATAGGGACAAGATAATGGTGCTATGGGCCTCCAGGGCAATTGCTGCGAGTAGTAAAACAACGCAAATAATGAGAAGGAGGATGTTGAATACTCGGTTCATGATGTGCTACGTTTTTAAGATGATAAGAGGTTTAAAATTAATGAATTAAATAAATCGAAGCAAGTTTGAATTTGAATTAATTTATTTAACCCTGTCAGTTCCTTTCGTTTTCATCACCACATTTTAATTCTTTTGTCCTGCGGTTTATACATGTTGTCAGCTTGTTTTACCTGAAAGGCTTCATACCAAGCGTCGATATTGACTACAGGCCCATTGATTCTTGCGGTTCCGGGAGGGTGGGGATCGGGCTTATAGCTTGCTGCCGATTCTGGGATATAGCTATCTTTCCACACTTTTGCCCAGGCCAAGAAAACCCGTTGGTCTGCGGTAAAACCATCAATTTTACGATTCCCTTGTCCTTGTTTTGTGAGCTTAAAGGCTTTGTAAGCCATGGATAGTCCACCAAGATCGGCGATATTTTCAGAAAGCGTGATGGCGCCGTCCAGACGGATGCTATCGATCACGTAATAGTTGCTGTATTGATCGATAAGCTCTTTCGCCTTGTGGGCAAAAGCATCCTGATCGGTTTGGTTATAGAAGGTAGGTTCCGATTTACGCATCGGATCCAGCATATGGGTCATTTCATGGGCAATTATGGCGCCCAGGGTTCCGTAATTGATGGCATCATCGGCATGTGGATAGAAATAGGGCGCTTGAAGTAAGCCGCCGAAAATCTTGATTTCCTGGCCGTCGAAATAGCCATTCGCAATGTCGTTAGGTGCCGGATATTCGCTAGGCTTATGGAAGCTATTCAGTTTCTCCTGAAAGTTGTAGGCGCGAAGTGCTGTAATGTTTTCATAAATATCCTTACTGTGCAGGTTTAAGTCCTGGTACTTTTTAATGGAAAAAGGGTAGAGGATGGAAAAAGGGACTGTTTTAATCTTGTGTATAGCGATCTTTTTCGAAGGAGCAGACATCCATTCCAGCGTGGTTATTTGCTGTTCGAAGGCAATTTTCAAATTACGCAGCATTACATCCACTTTGTCGATATAAAAGTCGTTCAGGTAAGTTTGTTTAATTAAGTCTTTGCCGTAAAAGGCTGTAATGTGGAGGGCATCTGATTTTTTAAGCTTCTTAGTTTGTAGGGAAGCCACGTCCTCTTGATGCAGTTGATTCAAGAAAGAGTTTCTGAGGATGGCATATTCCAGGTACACCTTCCAGTCGGCTAGGGGAAACTGATTTAATAGCGATTCCAGCTTAAAGAAATAGGCGGTATTGATTAGCCAGATATCATCCACAGGTTTTCCCAATAAATCACTTACAAGTTCGGGCCATGGGAGCTGAGGGCTATGCGCCTGCCAATCCTTTAAGGATAGTTTTTCTGCTGTAGCCGAAGGGTTTTCCAAGCGAGCTAGCTGTTGCATAATCTTTAAGACAGTCTGGCTGTAAGCAAGGGATTCGGAGGAAGCATGACCTGCCAGTTTAAATAGGGCGGTTATGTCCTGTGCCACATGAAACATGGCGGATTTCTCATTGGCTTGAAGAAATTGAACCGGACTGTAGGCCAGGTTATTTTCTTCGGTACTTAAGGTCGGGACGTATAAGCCGCGGCTTAAATTATGCTTGGTAATGGCTAGGGAAAAAAGGGGTTTGGCAATATTGTTTTTATGTAGGTATACACAGGCCGACATCAGGTCTGCATAGTTGTTTATGCCTTTCAGATGTTGCATATCCTGCTGAAAGATTTTACGCGCCAGTTCATAGCTGCTTATCCCCGATTTGGCTGAAAGGTAAAATTCCTGCAGTTTTTGTTTTGCGATATTGTTGTTTAGGGCTTTGTTCTGGGAACTTTTCTTAACGATTGTTTCGATGTATGCATAATCGCTTTGCAAACCTTGCTGTAAATAGGTATTCGGATTTTGGCCGTTTGGCAAACCTAAGGATAGTTTTTTGTCGATAGCATATTGATAAAAATCATCTCCTGCAGTCTGTTTTTGCTGTTGGGTATCTAGTGGTTGTCGGTTTTGCGCAAAGGCAGGAGGAAGGTGCAATAAACAGCCAAGGAAGATGCTTGTAAGGCTGAAAAGGTTCTGTTTCATGGGAATAATTTAAAAGAAGGCTGCCAGAATAGGATATTCATGGCAGCCTGAACTAGGATAGTGCATTATACCCTAATCTTCACACATTATTTTTTTAAATACTTTTGCAAGGCTTGTTCAAGTCTAGCACCGCGTAGGTTTTTATCGATGATAATACCTTCGGGACTAATCAAATAGTTTTCTGGGATACTAGTTACGCCATAACTCATGGCCGCTTCGTTTTTAATGCCATTTAAATCGGAAACTTGGGGCCAGGTCAAACCATCGGCAGCCACAGCATCCAACCATTTCTGGCGATTATCATCCAGGGAGATGCCAATAATCTCAAATCCTTTGCCTTTGTAAGCCTGATAGGCTTTTACCAGGTTTGGATTTTCTGCCCGACATGGCCCACACCAGGATGCCCAGAAATCAATCAAGACATACTTGCCTTTAAAGTCGGATACCTTGATGATTTTTCCATCCTTATCGGGTTGTCCGAAATCAATGTATTTTGCTCCCGGTGCTAATGATTCGTTTACCATACTGCCGGCAATAACCTTTCCTCTAAAGGTGTTCTTCAAGGAGTCGGATAGCATGTTAAAAAGGGGTGTTATAACTTTCCAACGAGGTGCCTGCCGTTGAAAAATCATCGCTTCAATAAAGTGTAAGCTCAATGCGGTATTCGGATTTTTGCGAATGTATTCCGCATGTGCATCATCGATGATTTCGTATTTGGTGCCATATTGCTGGTCTAAATCAGCGCGCAAGCTATCTGCAATGGCTCTCAAGCTATCGGCCTGCTGTTGTTGGGCGCGGTAGGCTGGCGAATTGAAGATCGCTAAGCGCTTATCCAAGAGAGCAGATGACGCTATTTGGTACTTGGCCATTTCATCACCACCGGTTACCTGAATAATTTTAGGGTTTCGCCAGTCTAGTTTGGTTTCGCCATAGCCGAAATTAAAGAAGCCGTAGTGCTTCGCTTGAAAAGGCTTGGCCTCGTTCAGACTTTTAGCAATATATAAACCGCCGTAGCAATACCCACTGGTTTTTCCCTCAAAAACAAAGCTGTTGTTTTTAATCAGGGTGGAGTCGACCATGAGTTCGTTTCCTTCAAAGCTGCGGTAAATCAGGAATACCTTGCTGTTGTTTTCTGGCGCTTGCACCTTGATGCTGAACTTCTTCATGGCCATTTCTTGCCCAAAGGCAAAATGAAGCGAGAATAAAAATCCCAAGCTCAATAGAAATAATAGTTTTCTCATGTTGTTTTTATAATCCTGCGAATACATCTTTAATTTCATCTAGTACCAATTCTTCTTTATAGGTTTGTTGTACTGTGCCGGTATCATAGACATAGATGGATGAGTTTTTACCGCTTGTGATCGATTTATCCGTTGTTCCAATCAATAGGGTATTATTTCCTGCTGCATAATGGAAACGGGCAATATCCCCTTTGGCAGTAGCCGGTAAAGTGATAAAAGCTTGAAGGTCTAAACCCAATGCACTGCATCTGTATATGGTTTTTTTAGATGCTAAGTACCATAGATTTGATTGCACATCGTAAAATACCTGGCTGATGGGTGTATCGGCCGTATAAGGAAGTTCCTTAATCAGCTCATGGCCTGAAGGTGTTAAGCCATTGAATTTAATCCGATAACTAAATAGGGAGTTTCCTTTTCGGGTTAGAAAATAAAAGCCAATGGCATTATTGACTACCGCCAATTGACCCCGTAAATATTCATGACCCGTTAAATCCAAAGAGTTAAGTACCTGATCGTAGTTTAGTTGGAAATCGTATGGTCCACCCGATTTTACAGCCCAAGCGCGCATGCGCTGGTTTTTACTATCGAAGAATATATTAAGGTTGCTGCTCACGGTTAGTGAGGAGCTTAATCCATTCTTGCCGATGGCATAATTCATCGCGTCATTGGCCATTAAGGGCAGGCTTATTCCTCCGGAGTTTAAGACATGCATTTTACCCTTATTTATGGCATATATAATGGGCTGATATTCATCATAGCGCACATACTCGGGTTCAAAAGTAAAGGTCCCAGCATCGCCTACGTAATTTTCATTGTTGTACAGAAGGATTGGATTGAAGGATCTGGAATCAAACATCACAATCGGATATTTTGCCTTTTTAGACGTAAGCATCATTTTGTAATAGCGCTTTTCAAAGTTATCCTGTTGAATACCGGCAAAAGCGATAGGCTCTGTACCTAAGTCAGGAATACTACTGATTTTGATCTCCTGCAGCGGCATGTTGGCCTTTATGGCCGATTTACAGTAAATATGTGCGCTCTTATCCGCTGCTTGCGTCAGTACAAAGTAGCCGTATTTAAAAGGTTGCGAAATATTCAGGAAGAAATTATGGATTCTTTCTAATCCGGATGCTTTGCTTTTTACTTTGTAGGTCGCTTTTAACAAGCCAAATTCTTTATTGGCTAGGTAGTTTAAATCTTTGGTTTTGGCGACTTCCTTGTCGTTGATAATCCAGGAAAACTCATATTCTGCCGGGTTGAAGTTGCCTATGCTACTGGAAAGATCCGGGTGTAATACCAGGGTATCATTTAAGGATAGGAAGTAGGTGCGGTCTGCTTCATCCGAGCCGCTTTTCAAACCGGCGATTTTAAAGGAGTTTATTTCCTGATAATCATAATTGCCCAGGTCTTTTGAACAGCCTGCAATCAATATCATAAGGGCTAATGCTGTTAGCCATAAAATCTTATTACTTTTCATGTTATGGTAGTTTAATAGGCCTTAAGGATGTGTCTCCATCCGGGTATATCTCGTTTTCTTCAAAATATTGCTTTAACTTCTGGATGTACTGAAAGGTGACCGGGCACCAATTGTAAACAGCACCTGGAGGCATGTTTTCCCATGAATAATACGGACCAGGATAAACCCCATAAATATCTGGTGTAGGATCTACGCCGAGGGTATACATACTGATCCATTTTTGATAGACCTCTTTATAATATTTTCCCATGTAGTTGCTCCATTTGTTCCACCAATTTGGCATGCGCAAGCGGTCGGCAATAATAATTTTGATCTTGCTGTTCTGGATTTCGCCAATACTGAAATGCTCGTTTGCCAGGATGTTTAAATTGAAGACCTGGTCTTTTTCTGCTAATTTAGGGTCGCGTTTAACACGGATGAAAACGGTGTCGATGTATTGGTTAGCGCCAATAGTCGTTCGGGTAAATTCCAGGTTTTTATTGTCGAATACACCGTCCAGCGATTCGATGCTGTATTTTATTTCGCGATCTGTAGCGGTTGCTAAACCAGAAATACGAACCGGAATTTTCAGCACATTTTCAGTAATGGTCAAATCTTCATCCAAGGAGAAGTTATAGGTTAAACTGTCGAGGTTTTTGCCTGTAATGGAATTATCACCGGCCCTATAAGCAAAGTATACAGATGTTTCTGCTGTATCATAGTGCAGAAGTTCATCTTCTGAACCACAGGATACCAAGAGTAAAGTGGTTATCAATAAGGTGAATAGCGTTCTCATCTTTATCTTAAAAAGGGTTATAAATTAGTTCATCGTTCGGGATAGGCAGGCAGAATATTTCCTTGCTCGCCGGAACATTTTTATTGTAGCGATCGATATCTTTAAACTTGCGTTTGTATTCCGCGAAGAGGGTGCCTTCGGCAATATTCTCTTTTCTAAACTCATCGAATATCAAATCATAGAGTGTTTTACTGCTCATATTGCTATCATACACGATGGCCCTGTCGATGCCTCTAGCTCTTCGGATGGCATTGACGTAACTAAGCGCCGCCTGCGGATTCTTTTCTACTTGGGATTCAGCCGCCAGTAAGTATAAATTATACAGACTGATCAGCTTCACCTCTTTAATGCCGGCGTACTGATTTGATTGGTCTACCTCCAGGTTGTAGTGAAACTTCACCAGCTTCCAACGCGTATTATCGGTGCTAAACCAATTGGCCAATCGGAAATCATTGGTGGTTCCATGAAAAGGGTTATTGTATAAGCTGCTGTATAACCAAGTATAATTCGGGAAGAGTAGCGGGTCGGTATTTCCACGGTTGTCGCTTACTTCCGGAAAATTAAATAAAACAGCACTACGTAGGCTAGAGACGTGGAGGCCAAAGATGTTTTCTACAGCAAAACGTAAGTCCGGATTACGGGCACTGTTATTTAAGTCGGTATTTCCTGCTAAGCGGATTGATTTTGTTTGTGCAAGTTCATCGATCACTTCCTTGGCATATTTTCCTGCCAGCTCCTGGTCGCCCATCCATTGGGCTACCATGCTTTGCAAGGCGACAATACCATAATAATTCATGCGAATACCTCGGCGGTCTAATAAGCTGTTATAGCGCTCCAATATAGTACCTAGGCCATTATTGTCGGCTCGATCTCCTTTGCGAATCGGGTCGTTCTCCAATAAGGCTCTGGCTTCTTTGAGGTCGCTGTTAATATGGGCTATTACATCTTTTACCTTTAAAGGCTTTACGGCGTTATAAGATAGCGTGTCCCGGTAGGGGATGGCTAATGCATCAACACCGTCTTGGGAGATGACAGGACCAAAGTATTTCAGGAGTTCAAAATGCGCGAAGGCACGTAAGCCCAGGGATTCTCCTTTAATTAACGGCTGGTAAGGGTCTGTTGAAATCCGAGCGATATTCTTCAAAATAATGTTCAGCTGATTAATGGAGATGTAATATTGTCCCCACACATTAGAAAGAATGGTTTTTACCTGTGTGTCTTCATAATGGTAGTTGTAGCTTCCGTAATAACGGTGGCCTAATTCTGGCGCGATGTAACTGCCGGTTAATGTTTCCAAAAACCCGAATTTCATTTCTTTACCGTAAAGGCTGCTGGCCGAGAAGTCGGAATATACACTCGCTAAGGAAGAGATAAAGCCCGAGCGTTCTTTAAATACACTTTCTTCATAAGCTTCATTAATAGGAGTGACATTTAGAAATTTCTTACAACCTAGGGTCAATAAGACCAGCGGGAGTAGGATATAGATTGCTTTCAGTTTCATGTTATAGTTGGATTAGAAGGCCAAAATTGTAGGTTAAGGCATACGGATAGTTAATACCTCTTTCCATTTTTACGGTATTGATTCGGAGCACATCGTTTGCCGAGAAGTTTACTTTTACACGTTGGAATTTGTATTTTCTGATCCAATCGATCGGTAGCTCATAGTTCAAGTTCAAGGAGCTTAAACGGATGTAGTTTTCCCGCTGAATAAACCGGCTGGATAATTGGGTAATCTCTTTATCGGCAATGGATTTAAAACTTTTCACCTCGCCCGGTTCTTGCCAACGATCGTATAATACGCGGCGATCGGCATTGAGGGAAGGGTTGTTGTTTTCAATTTTTTCACGCAGGGTAATGTTGTATAAATCGCCGCCGATAGAATAGTTGAACAAGGCTTGTGCGGAGAATCCTTTGTACATCAAGCTACTGCCGAAAACTCCGAAGAAGTCGGGTTCCTGATTTCCCATAATGCGCATATTGCTGGCATCCCAAGCGAAGGTTTTGTTGCCGTTTCTATCTAGGAAGAGTTCCTTGCCCGTCGCTGGATCAATACCCAAGGAAGGCATGGCGCGAATGCTGGTTAATGACGCACCTTCTTCATAATAAACCGAAGGCGATACGATGTTGTCAAATTGATCTTTCTTTAGGGTCGATTCGTTTAATTTGCGGAGTTCTTCGGAAATTTCCTTCAAAATACCGCGGTTCTTTACCAAGCCTAAGTTCACATTCCACACCATTCTGTTCTCCGGGTTTTCCAATACTTTCACTACGGTTTTCAACTCGAAGCCTCGGTTGTTCACCATGCCTAGGTTTTGATAGAAGGAATTGTTCTTAAAACCAAAAGAAGGAGCCACCGTAATCATAGAAATCATGTTGTGGGTGTTCTTGTCGTAGTAAGATCCTGATAAGGAGATCATGTCGTTAAACAAGCTTAAATCTACCCCCAAGCTTAATTGTTTAATTTGTGGCCAGGTGAGGGTTGCATTTCCCTGCGACAAATAGGTATAACCAAATTGGTTGTAGTAAAATCCGCCGGATTCAATGCGGTAAGCAGTGGAAACCATGTTGGCCATAAAACCTTCATTTCCGTTAATCCCGATGTTTCCAAACATGCGTAATTTATTGACGATGCTGTTTTGGAACCAAGGTTCTTTATGCATGTTGTAGGAAGCTCCGGTACTCCAGAATCCACCAAAACGGTTTTCAGAACCAAAGAGGGAAGAGCCGTCCAAGCGGTAGGTAAAGCTGTAGTTTATTTTGTTATCATAGGTGTAGAATAGGGCACCCATGAAGCCCAGGCTATTTGCTGGTGATGACACCACCGTAGGGCGTGAACCCGCCGTAAAACCGACAGAAGCCGAAGGTGAAATCAATTTATCATCGGAAAAACCGGTCATGTTATAAGAAACATTCAGAAAGTCGATAGACTTAATTTCTGCCAAGAGATTTCCGATAAATTGATGCTTCTTGATGTCTTTGGAATACTGCACATTCACATTGCCATCGTATTGGAATTCTTTTCCATTTTGCACGCCATATTCTCCACGTTGGGCAATGTTGTTTACTAATCTGTATTTGGTATGGAAAGGCGAAAGGAATTTCTCATTTTCCAAAATCTTCCGTCCGATATATCCTTTTCCGGTAATCTTCAGGCTGTTGATCGGGTTCCATTCCAACATCACGTTATTGGAGATTAGCATTTCGCTTTTCTGATTACGTGTTGGCAGGCTCGCGTCGTATAAGGGGTTGATAATGGATGCGCCGAAGCTAAAGTCTTGAAACTCGTTGAATACCACATTCAACTCGCCTTTTTCATTGCGAATACGTTCGTAGGGATTCAAGAGGGCATAGGTCGAAAATTCACCATAAGGGCTGTTGTATCCTAAGCTGTACAAGAAGTTGGCTTTGTTCGAGAAGAGTAGTTTGCCCGGGATGCGGTAAATTAAGCCGAAGCCCGTACCTAATCTTTTACGACCCGATTCTTTCATGGCACCTTTCATATCGAAGTAATTGGCATCAATACTATAGCGTACATCATTATAGCCACCTTCCATGCGTAAACTATGATTTACCGATAGGGTAGATTGCACGGGGATTTTTAGCCAATAGGTATTTACGCCGGCATTTACGTTTTCTAAGCGATCGGCGTAAAGGTTGTTTAAGCCTTCTTGTAGGATATGTGTTTGCGAATTGTTGCTCAATCCATCGGCAAAGGCATCATATTGTCCGGATTTAAACTCGTATTCTAATTTCTCCTTCGCGTTCATCAGGTTGTAGTCCGATAAATCAACCAAGGTAATGGAAGGGCGGGCATCGTAGGTAATGGTAAATTTACCCTCCTTAGGTAGGCGGGTTTCAATCACGATTACACCATTCCCTCCTCTGGAGCCATACATACTGGTCGAGCTGGCATCTTTCAAGATGGAAATGGATTCGATGCGGTTAACATCCATGTCGTATAAGGTTTCCAACGTTGTTTCAAAGCCATCCATAATAACTAAGGGTGCATTCACCGCGTATTGACCCACACTGGCAACCCCGCGAATGTTGATCTCTGGAATTACGTTCGGATTCGAACCATCTTGAATACCTTCGTCTACTTTAAAGGAAGGGTCTAAACTCTGGATGATGGAAAATATATTGTTGTTATTGAATTTCTCTAATTCTTTCCGGGTAATGGTGGTGGCTGCGCCCGTAAAGTTTTCCTTTCTTAGGGTGCTGTAACCTGTTACCACGGTTTCCTCAATCACATTTTCCTTGGCTTTTAAGGTGACCCGAATTTGGGTTCTTTTATTGATTTCTTCAATTTTTGGTTCATAACCAATTAAGGAGAATACTAGGTTTGAATTGGCGGCACAAATGACATCGAAGGAGCCATCTTTATTGGAAACTCCGATCATTTTTTTGCTGCTGAGGTCTTGAATGGAAACACCAGCCAGAATTTCCCCTTTTTCATTGGTTACTTTTCCCGATAGATGATGTTGTTGCAGCTTTTCTGGGGCTTTGAAATTGGAGATATGGGCATTTGAATCGCCAGCCTTTTTTGCTTTAATCACGATCGTTTTATTACTGTAAAGCAACTGAACGTTCTGTCCGCTTTCCAGCATGGCCAATACCATATGGATATCTTTGTTTGACACCTCAATCTGTACGGGTTTGCTTTTTCTCAATAAGGATATATCGCCAATTAAATCGGCTTCAGCTTGCTCGCTTATTTTATGAAGAACGGCCTCTAGGCTGCTGTTCTTTTCATGCAGGGTAATGCTTTGCGCCAGCGCTTTGCCTACGCTTAATTGGCTGATTAGCAGCATCAGCAGGCTCAGCGTCCATAGCCGGTTAAAGGCAAGGGTTCCCCTAACCCTGGATCCACCAGGATTTTTTAAGTAACTAAATTTCATAAGTTATAATTGGATTTAAATGGTGTTCAGTCTTTTCTCTATTTTTTCACTAGTCATGTTTTTACGGTACTTTTCTGCTTTTTTGGGCCCTAAAGCAATTTTTTATTTTTGTTTTTCAAACTTGAGGTAGATAATTCCATTTTTATAGTCGTAGCTTGCTGGTAAGGCAATGCTTATTAAGTCAAGAATTTCTTTTATTTTTTTCGATCGGCTGATACGGCCAATCAATACTTCATTTCCCAGGGCTTCATCCATCACAATCGGGATGTTATACCATTCTTCCATGCGCTTGACCAGGGTTGCTAATTTTACGTCGTTTAAATTGAAATAGCCATTCTTCCAGTATACATAGCGTTTAATATCGGTGCTACTTTGGATTTTTCCACGGCTATACACGTCATTGGGCAGCAGGGTTTCCTGGTAGGTTAGGCCTTGTGCTTCTGTTTGTGCAGCTGTTTTGCTTAAGGCGATTTTTCCCTCCAATAGGGCAATTTCAGGTTCATCATAAAAATTGGCGTTGAACTTGGTGCCTAATACGGAGATTGTTTTTTTGGCATTCCGCACATAAAACGGAATCCGTTCGCCAGCAATCTCTTGTTTAGCCACTTCAAAATAAGCTTCACCAATGAGTTCTACCTCGCGGGAAGATTTATCGAATTTGATGGGATAGCGTAATTCGCTACCTGCATTTAGCCATACTTTGCTGCCATCGGCCAGTACGATTGAACTGATTCCGCCGGTCATGGTTGTTAACCGGTTAAAAATAGGGGCATCGTCCTGGGGTAAGTTTACATACTGTATCTCGCCATTGCTATGCTTCACCAGGCTGTATTTTCCAACATGCAGCGTGTCGCCAATGCGGATGCTATCGATGTTTATCTCCTGGTTGTTTTCCATCACAATAACGGATTTCGTCCAATTGGGCGATTCGATCGCCGCTAATTCAGTAAGGCGCTTTGCTGCCAGGTATTGATTGGCGTAATAGCCGCCAAACAATAGGATTGGGATGAGAATACTGGCAGCAACCGCCCATTTTTTTTGTTTTTTTATCGGCCTTACCCCTAAGGAAGCTTCTACGCGTTCATCCAAGGATGCCAATCGGGCAAGGAGCAGGTCATCATTTATTTCAGGGCTGCCATCGGCAAGGCTATCGATCCATGAATCGATTAATGCACGCTCTTCTTGGCTGCATTGTTTTTGTTGGTAACGATGTAATAGATTTCTATCTATTTTCATAATACATGCTAGGTTTTATACTGGCCCTTCATATATATAAACGAAACTGAAATCCGCTTGTCCCTAAAAAAATAAAAAGATGATAAATTTTGATCGTAAGTATTTCAGCAATGACCAGGATTGGTTACGGATTGTTTTTTCAGAATAGCCCAGTTTATCGGCAATTTCTTGGTTAGAATAGCCTTCTAACTTCATTTTTAAGATGAGTTGATAGTGTGGTCCGTATTTAAGGAGCAGGTTGTTAATACGATCCATAAAAAGTTTTTCGCGCAGCAGGTCGTCGGCATTGGAGTAAGAGAAGGTCGCGGCAAAGTCTTCCAAGGAGTTGAGGTATTGGGCACCTTTTTCTTCTTTGGCGATGAAATCGCTGATGCGGTTCCGCAGGGATTTAAAGATATAGCCAACAAATCGTTCTTTTATTTCTAAATCTGACCTATTGTTCCAAAGGCGCATAAATACATCGTGCACCAGGTCTTCCGCCACATCGAAGGGAACCCGCTTCATGGCATAAACCAATAAAGCCGATTTATAGCGATCATAAATCTGCCGAAAGGCTTCCTGCTGGTTCTGCAACATAAAGGCTACTAATTCTTCATCAGTATGCGGAGGGTTCATAATAGTAAATGTTCTAATATTCAAATATAGGGATATAAATTATTAGGACAAACATTTTAGTGGTGGTGATAATTGATAAGTTAATAGGGTATATATTAAATAGTATGAATTTAGTTGTGGTGTTCTGCGCGTTTTTGTTTGCACTGACGTACCAGTCGTTCGACTCCGCTCACGATGACAAAACGATGACAACCGTATATAATCTCTTTCATATCCCTTTCATATCCCTTTCACTCCCCTTTCAAAGCCCTTTCACAGCCCTTTGCAAAGAGCTGTGAAAGGGGAGCGCTTAGGGTTTATTAAGATGTTGCTTGAAGAGCGTGGGGTAGGATTTTCTGTGAAATTAGGGAATGTTGAAATTCGCAAATTGTCCGGCTTTATCCATTGCCAATTTTATGGGTTTTGCTTCTTGGGTTTTATGTTGGGCTAGCAGGGCTTTATGCAAGCCTTGGAGGGCCCAAATGTTGTTTTTCCAGATCTGCAGATCTTGCTGAAAGACCTGTTCTGCCTCCTTGAATTTTTTTTCATTCAGTAAGGCATCGCCTAAGTAATGGCGTACTGAGAAAAACCAATCGGGGGGCTCGTTGTAGTTTAACTGATCTTCGATGGCTATGGCTTCTTTAAATAGGCTGATAGCTCTTTGCTGCCTTTGTTGTTTCATATCGAGGCTGGCCTGTAGCACTCGTTTTGCAATCTGTACGAGGTCAGCGGTGGTATTAATATCCCAAATTGTAAGGTTCTGCAAACTGGTGTCGGCCGCCAAAGTCATTAATTTATCCAATTCCTGTTGGGAGTTTTGGAGTTTGTTTTTCCCTAGAAAGGCCATGCCGCGGGCATAGTGCCAAAGCGCTCTTGGGTAAATTAATTCTTGAGCCGGTGCAGGCATGTTGATCAAGCTGTCGTACATATTGAATTTGACGCCCACGTAATAGGGGATGCTGTAGTAATGCTGCAAGGTTCCCCATCCGGGTTGGTTCATCAGGTCTTTGGCGGTATGCTGCTGCACAGCATTGGCCGCCTGCCAGGCAAGTGCTGCATGGCCTTCCAAGGTTGCTGTAGCCGCCAGGAAGTGCTGGTTATGGGGGTAATAGGCCAAGGGGTACATACCTTGGGCATGGCAGGCCGTAGTGTAAATGCTATCGGCTGCGATGGCATTTAAATTAGATATTGTGCCTAAATGATAGTCGCCGGTATTGATGTAGATATGCGAAGGCATATGCAGAAGGTGTCCGGCACCTTTCACCAGGCTATCTAATACCCTGGCGCTGCCCAATGCTTTTTCCGGTTCCTTGGATGCTTCGATGGCATGGATGTAAAAATGATGGGCACCTGCATGCTGTGGATGCTGTTGGATGAGTTTTTCCAATAGCATAACAATTTCCGCTGTCCAGGCTTGTGGAGCTTTGGTTTCCTTTATGTACAAATCCCAGGGATGAAGGATCATGAGGGCTTCGGCATATAGGGCACCGATATCGGCATCGTTGGGGAATTGTTGGTAGGCCTTTTTCATGGCCGTAGCATAAGCCAGGTCGAGGGCTGACCGATCTTCCGGTGGCTCAGCGGTATAGCGTTTTGCCAAGGCCGCGATGAGGATCTGTTCTCTTTTGCTGGCCCGGTGTGCGTGTTGCTGGGCGGCTAAAATGGCCTGGTAGGCTCTTTGGTAATTGTCGTCTTCCATGCCACCGTTGTAATTGGGACCTAAGGCGTAGGCAAATCCCCAATAGGCCATGGCGCAAGTGGAGTCTAGGCGGGCAGCTTGAAAGAAGGAGCGTGCCGCCTCGGCATGGTTAAAGCCATAGGCCAGCATCAGGCCCTGGTTAATGTAGTCCTGAACCTCCGGTTGGCGGCTTGTGATGGGGAAATCAATGCCTTCTAGCCCCGGGAGCTTGGGCGCCTTTTGATTTAGGCGATACCATTCCTTGTCGTCGGTTTTTGTTGCTGCGCAAGAGGGCGCAATTCCTGCGGTTGACTGCTTTGTGCGTGGCGTTGGATGGCACCCGCAAAGGATCGTCAATATCCAAAAGAGAACTATAGGTTTCATCATCATTTAGGATTAAATAAGCCGAAATACTATAAAATCAGGAAAGTGAGGTTGGGGCAAACTAATAAACAGGAATCTGCTTGAAATTGAGGTAATGCCTTATAGGGCATGCTGAATTAGCAAAAGTAAAGAAAAGAAAAGATATATTTTATTGATAATGAGAAAATTAATTAGGTCGAGCGATGTTTGATGGTTGAAACTGTCGCCTACATTATGCTGTAGGCTTGGTTGCTTCGTAAAATAACATCAGGCGGATATAGGCGGGGCAGTTTTCCGGCTCTTTGGCTCGTTCACAATCCGCAAATTGAATGCGCAAGAAACTTTTAGCGTTTAAGACGACCATCCATTCGGAAATCCGGATGTTATCTTCATATTCTCTATTTAATAGCGCTGCTTTTAATTCTGGAATTGTCATGCGGGCAAATGTAGGAGATTCGTGATGGATGTGCAAACTAGATTTTTGGATTATCGTTGTAACGTTTTCTGAATCTATGCTACTTATTAGGTATATTTATATACTTATGAAAAAGACATTGGAATTTATATTGGAAAGAAAAGTGTTAATGGGGGTGTTGATATTGTTATCTGCATTTGCGATTTATCAATTCGGGATGAGGGTTGGTGAGTTTTTTTATTTAGTTACGCATTAGGGGGGAAGGCAAGTGAATGTGCTTGTCTTTTTGTTTTTAATATTTCGATGTTGCGAAATGTTTTCTAATTAACCTCAGTTTGGCTGGAATTGAATGGTTATTCGTTGATACATTTGCCATTTTCGAGTTCATCGCAAACTTTCTCCAAGCGCTTTTTAATCTGTTTGAATTGTCTAATTTTATGATTAATATCTTGAATTTTTAATTTAAATAGTTCCAATGTTTCTGCTTTTGGGTTGCTATTTTCAAACCAATTATGAAGCAAAGTTCGTATTTCAGCAAGGGTAAATCCTACCTCTTTAGCTTCGAGAATAATTTCTAACCGTTCAACCGTGTTATCGTCATAACTTTTGTAGTTATTGGTTTTAATCTCTTCATTTACAGTGCCCTTTATTAAGCCAAGGTTTTCATAATAGCGGATAGTGTGGATTGTTACGCCGGCTCTTTTTGATAGTTCGTTTATCAGCATTTGTTAGATTTTAACATTATTTAACTATAGTGTAGAGTATACTCTATACTTGATAGAAACAAATGTAGCTTATACTTTTGTATCATCAAAATTTAGATACAATAATTGCGTGGTAAAGAATCTTAAGACAATGGGCATTATATTAATAATCATACTAATACTGTTGGGGGGAGGTGTATTTATGTATTTACAACAACCACAGTTTGGACAAGTTGCAACGGGAGATCGCTTGATGCGGATGCAGCAATCGCCTAACTATAAGGATGGGAAATTTGTAAATCGGTATCCTACGCGCATGCTTCCGGAAGGCTATAGCATGGCAGGGGAAGTATACCGTACATTTATTAAACATACCCCTCGAAAATATCCAGTTGATTCAATTCCATCAGTTAAAACTGATTTGACATCGATTCCCCTTCATCAAAATATATTGATTTGGTTTGGCCACTCATCCTATTACATGCAATTGGATGGAAAGCGCATCTTGGTAGATCCGGTTTTAAGCGGTGCTGCAAGTCCGCTGCCAATTGGTGTAAAAGCATTCCCTGGTACAGATATTTATGACGTTGCTGATTTTCCAACTTTGGATTACTTATTAATTACACATGATCATTTCGATCATTTGGATTATAAAACAGTGATTGCCCTGCAGCCTAAGGTAAAACAAGTGGTTTGCGGTTTAGGCGTTGGGGCAAGCTTGGCCTACTGGGGATATCAGCATGACCAACTAGTGGAAATGGATTGGGATGAGGAATTGGAAATAGCCACAAACTATAAACTATATACTGTTACGGCAAAACATGGTTCGGGGAGATCGATTCATCCAGACAATACGCTTTGGTTATCGTTTGTGATTTCTTCGCCAAGCATGCAAATTTTTGTGGGAGGAGACAGTGGTTATGACGTACATTTTAAAGAGATTGGAAAGTCTTTTGGACCATTCGATTTGGCAATATTAGATAATGGCCAATATGGGGAAGATGGTTTTGCAACTATCCATATGTCACCGAAATATACACTCAGGGCGGCCCAAGATTTGCAAGCAAAACGGCTTTTTCCAGTCCATTCTTCAAAGTTTGTACTTTCTAGGCATGCTTGGGATGAACCTTTGCTGAAGATTAGTGCTTTACTAGCCGAGGATAAAAGCTATTTGGTACTGCCTAAAATTGGCGAGGCTGTAGATCTGAACGATAGGCAACGCATATTTGATGCTTGGTGGGAAGGTGTTAATTAAATAGGAGTTAAATAATAGTACACATGGATAAGAAAATTATATTGATTACAGGGAGTTCTGATGGTATTGGAAAGATTACCGCGACAGCTTTGGCCAAACAAGGCCATTGCGTAATTATTCACGGGCGCAATGAAGCCAAAGTAAGAGGCGTTGTTGAGGCTATAAAGCTTGCCTCAGGAAACGATGCCATAGATTATGTAGTTGCGGACCTTCTTTCTTTACAACAGGTAAAGGCTATGGCCATGGAGCTGACTAGCAGGTATGGGTATTTAGATGTGTTGATTAATAATGCGGGGGCTATTTTTGGGAAGGAGCGAAAGCTTAGCGTGGATGGGTTTGAGCAAACCATCGCCCTAAATCTGCTGGCTCCGTTTTTGTTAATTAAGCTTCTGCTGCCTAGTCTTCAAAAGAGTAGATCAGGACGTATCATAAATCTTTATTCGGCCATGCATCGTCGTGCTGGTCGACCTGATTTATCAGATTTTAATTTAGAGAGAAACTTTCGGACGGATCGTGCTTATGGCTTATCGAAATTGTATTTGGTATGGCTTACGCGTTCTTTTCATCAGCTGTTTCAAAAAGAAGGACTTTCGAATTTGACCATCAATGCCTGTCATCCAGGAGCCGTTGCATCAAACTTCGGTCAAGATGCAGATAAGGGGTTTTTGATGAACAGTATATTTAAAATGGCTTTGTATTTTATGGCCAAACCCGAGCAGGGCGCAGGGACAAGTATTTATTTAGCAAGTTCTCCCGAAGTTGAAGGGCTAAGCGGTAATTTCTATGATGCGAAAGCAAAGCTTGAAAAACCTGATGACCGGTATTATTCCGAAGAAAATGCTAAAATAGTTTGGGATTTTTGCGATAGGAGTACGAAAGCGTTTCTTTAAGAGGATAGCTTTTGTTATCCCAAGCCGTTCAATCAATGCTATGAAAGAATAAACCTTAGCCTTTGTTAGTGAAAAATATATACCACAAAGAAATAATATAAACTAAATGTAAAATGTTTATATTGTATTGAATTCGTTTTTATGTTTTAAAAACGCTAATCAATGTGATATGAACAACTTAAGGTATTTTCTCGGATTGCTATTGGGAATGCTCTGGTTTTGGTTTTTCTATGGTTGGTTCTATCCAGATCAACCGATCAGTATCAGGATTAGTATTATGGTTTATGTAATGCTGTATATTGATGAAGGCCTAAGGCGTAGAAACAATAGAGCGCAACTTAAAAAGGAAAATCAGTATGCAAAAGACACGGCAATTAGCCCTGCCATCTTCCTATTCAAACAGCGTATTAATATCCGATGGATTTATCATGTTTTTGCGTCGTTGGCATTTTTAATGGTCCTGGCTTATGAGTATAAGCTCAGCTTTGTTGATTCACGATTTTTAATCGCCCTGTTTATGCTTGCTGGTGCTAACATCGTTTATGAATGCTATTTGCTGCTGTCGGATAGAATTAGATGGAGAAAGGATGTTAGCGTGAAGTAGGAGATGAGGAACGTTGTTTTTTAATAGGCTATTTTTACTCTTTTTCTACCTGGCTGTTTCTGTATTTTTTAATCATATACCAAGTCGCGGGTTTCAAAATCCTTTCTCTCTCTACAGGATGATTGCCTGATTGGGTGAAAAACTCTACTTGTTCATCAATTTTCGAATACCAAACCTTATTCACTTGTTTTTCCGTTAAGGTATCGGTTCTGGTAATTTTTCTAAAATTCTTTAGGTCGTCTTCATTTACTAGCAATAGTTCAATATTCTCCATTTTAGATTGGCAGTCTATAGCGACATAATTTTCCCCATTCCAATACATACAACCATCTGATTTTAGCTGATTAACACCAACAAAGGTCATCGTACCTAGCGCTAAGAGTATGGAAGTGCCGATGGCTATATTACGCGGAGAACTGTTTATTTTGATCGCCGTATTGGTGCTTTGATTTAGTGCTGCATGATCTGCTACCTTCAGGGGTTCATGCAGGGGTAAAGCACTATTCTCATCAACAGCGGGTGTTGCATTTTCTTTTTTCCAATTTTCCCTCCACTCCTGAAAAGGCCTAGGCTTAAAGTTTATGAGAACAGCAACTAGCTTTACAATTTCTTCATCTGGTAATTTGGTAGCTCCTGTTAGGAAATTCTGGATGGATTTAAGTTTCCCTAAATCAAATTTTTTAATCGCCTTTTCTAAATCTTCATATTTATTCGTTGCATTGAAATAGGCTTGGAATATAGCGGTATCATCGCTGGATAATCCAAGATGATATAATTGCAAGGCATAATTTCGAAGGTTAGCTGGAGAAGGGGCTTCAAGTTTACTAGCTAATAAATTATGGTCCTTTTTACTATTATAATCCTTTAAAACTTCTTCTCTAAAGATGTCAAATTCAAACATAGCTTATAATTATGTTATGCATTCGAAATAAAGCATAAAAAATAAGAAGTCCAACCCTTCTTTAAGATAAGTATTCCCGGAAATGCATCGGAAATATCGGAAATGCTGGAAATGTTTGATTATGAGCGTGTAATCGACGCTACTTTTGTACTATGAAACGCAAGTAACATGCATTCATACCGTGTGCTTATAGTTTAATCTATGAAAAAAAGGAAGATAATATGGTTTTCCTATAAGTTCACTTCTTCCTAAAAAAATCAGAAGGCCTTCTGAAAATTAACGCATGATGTCATTCGGGATAAATGACATGCAGGTAATTTTTTGACTCTAATTTTTATAGAAAGAATGAAGATTTTATTCTTAGTACTCTTGTTGAATTTAGGCTGTTTAGCAAATTCATCAAGGCCAGCAATCGATGTAATCGTTGATAATAATGACCAAAATACGGGGGATAAAGGAACCGTAAGACCTCGAATTCCAACGATACTACCAATAGGTCCAAATAAATACGCGTAAATATTGAATATAGGTAAAATCACTTTTACCTATATTTTTTATTTATTAATATTGCTTAATAAAAGTAACTTACATGCCTTGCCAACTATTAAGCCTTATTTTATGCGTAATTATTCTATCTTCATGTTTAAACAGGCATTCAGCTGATATAGTTAAGCCTAATTCATCAGCAGACACGGCCGAAAATGCTAATTTTTCAAAGGCCTATGACTACTTGGATGAAGGGAAAATGGATAGTTCATTCATCTACTTTGAATTAGCAAGTAATGAATTTTTGGAGCGTGGCGATAGTCTTAATGTGGCGATTTGCTTTATTCAAATGGCTGTCACCTTAAATGATGAAGGGGACTTCTTGGGCTCTCAAGAAACATCCTTAGATGCAGACCGCCTTCTGGATACTTCAAATAAAGAACATTATAGTTTATTATCGATAAATTATAATAATCTAGGCAATGCGATTTCAGGTTATGGTGATCAGGAAGAAGCGATAGCCTATTATGATTTGGCTATTAAATATGCGACAGATTCGCTAAATGCCAATATCTATGAGAATAATAAGGCAGTTACCTTATTTTACGTAAAGAAGTACAAAGAGGCGTTTGCTATTCATAAAAACAATCTTGAATCGATTCAAAAATCGGATGCTGATTATGCTCGGGTGCTATCTAATTATGCGAATACCCGTTGGCGTATTGATAACCGATATAATCCCTTAGTAGATTTCCATAAAGCGCTAGCCATCAGGTTGCATGCTAAAGACAATTTTGGCTTAAATTCAAGCTACTCCCATTTGTTTGAATACCATTACGACAAGAATCATATAGATTCTGCGAAATACTATGCCTTAAAATGCTATGCTATTGCGAATAAAATTCAAATCAGCAAAGATCAGATTAATGCAGTCGCTAAATTAATTAAAGTCTCCAGTTCAGATTCGTCAAAGTATTATTTTCAACGCTATAAGGAGTTATCGGATAGTTTAAATACAGCGCGTTTGAAAGCCAGAAATCAATATGCTTTAATCCGATATAAAGCAGAAAAAAATGTAAGTCAAAACCTTAAACTTCAAAAAGAGGTGCTGGATAAAGATCTTCGCATGACCAGAGAACGTGTTCTTTGGGTAGGTTTGATTGGCTTGGCGTTATCGGCACTGATCTTTTATGTCTTTTGGACGCAGCGACGTAAGCAACGGATGAAATTGGAGGCTGAAAATAAAGTGAAGGAAATTCAATTGAGTACTTCTAAGAAAGTGCATGATGTGGTGGCCAATGGAATATACCGTGTTATGGCAGAGTTGGAGTATAAAGAGGATTATGATAAGGAAGCTTTGTTAGATAAGTTAGAAGCGATGTATGAAAAGTCAAGAGATATTTCTTATGAAAGATCGAATGATATCGCGGATAGCAGCTTCACTGTTGATGTATTTACCTTATTAAATTCCTTTTCTAGTAAGCGTGTTAAATTAGTGATCGTAGGAAATGATGCTCAACTATGGGATCATATTTCTAAAGTGATTAAAAATGAATTGTTAATTGTTTTTCAAGAGTTATTAGTCAATATGAAGAAGCATAGTAAAGCTTCTGAAGTGATTTTTAGGTTTGAAAAGATAAATAATGTCTTAACTATTTTCTATATGGATAATGGTATAGGCATCGCAAATACAGATCTTGCAGGGAATGGTTTTCAGAATACGGGAAACCGTATTGAAAGGTTAGGCGGTAGAATTAAATTTGTTTCAGAAAAAGGAAACGGATTGAAAATTGATATTTATATACCTCTTCCATAAGATTAACCAACATGTTTAGAAAAGTATTAATAGCAGAAGACCATGAGATCACCAATATTTCTGTTCAGCGAACGATCAGTGATTTAGGGGTTGAATTAGCTAAATATGTGTATTACTGTGATGATGCGTTGGCTTGGGTAAGTCGCGCCTTACTTGACGGTGAGCCCTATGATTTGCTAATAACGGATCTTTCGTTTGAAGAGGATTATAATAGGCAACGTATTACCAGCGGCATCGAACTCATTAAAGCCGTTAAGGTGATTCAGCCTAGCCTAAAAATCATTGTTTTTTCTGGAGAAGATAGACCTGCTATTGTACAACGTTTATTCAACGATCATGGCATCGATGGCTATGTGCGTAAAGCCCGTCGGGATGCGCAACATTTGAAAGAAGCATTCAATGCCATATACAAAGGGAATACCTATGTTTCCTTTGATATAAAGCAATCCTTAAAAGAGAATAATACCTGTGAGTTTTCCGCAGTAGATATACATATCATCAAATTGCTGTCGGAAGGGGTATTGCAGAAAGAGATTCCAAAGCATTTAAAACAAAATAATATTAAACCATCGGGATTAAGTAGTGTTGAAAAACGCTTGAATACGATGCGGGAAGTGTTGTCTTTTAATAAAAATGAACAGTTAGTAGCCTATTGTAAGGACAAAGGCTTCATTTAAACTGCAAATCTTTACAACGATTTTAAATCCAATATTTTATTAACCAAATGTGAAGTATACCTAGTAGTAGATGGTTATTGAGTTTTTCTTAATGTAATTAATCATGGGGAAATAAGGTGAGATTTTATAACCTCTACTGCTGGGTATTTATTCGTTTAATTATGAAAAATACATCTTATATATCAGGGAATACGATAGGTCTTTGTTGTGTTTTGGCATGTGTTGCTTTGTTCGTAACGAGCTGTAAATCTCCAATGCAAACTAAACTTCAAGAACTTGCAAAGGATGGTTTTGATTGCACTGATTATAAAGCTCTGCAAGACTATATATTAACCAATAAGCAGGAAAGGGCATTTAAACAGTTTTTGGAGCAAGGTGAACAAGTAAATCTTAAAAAACTTAACGCTTTCATTGCCTCTTCTTCAACTGTTGCTGATTTTAACCCTGACGATTGTACGGTTACTGTTGCTAAAAAAATAGATGTGAATGTTTTTTTGGAAAATTCTGGAAGTATGGATGGTTATGTGAGAGGAATTACAGAATATGAGGCCGCACTTGCTGACATCGTGGTAGAAGCGCGACACCATTATGGAGAAGATAATTTGTCGATAAACTTTGTGAATACGGATGTTTTTCCTGTAAAATTAGATTCTAATATTAGTCATTTCTTTTCTTCCTTGGAACCTAAAAAGGGACCTTATGTGGTTGGTAATCAATCTGTATCTGAGCTTAATGAGCTTTTTAGTAAAATTTTAGAAAGAACAAGTAAAAATGAGATTAGCATTTTTATCTCTGATTGTATTTATTCTTTGGATAAAAGTAGGTCTACTTTGCAAGGGTTGGTATTTCAGCAAAGTTTAACAAAGGCAGTTTTCTTAGAAAAATCGAAGGAATTTCCCTTGTCTGCCTTTGTGTTGCAAATGGAGTCTAGTTTCAATGGTAAATACTATGATAAAGACAATAAAGTCGTTATGCTTTCAAATGAAAAGCGGCCTTATTATATCTGGATACTTGGAGAGGATACTGCTGTAAGGGATTTCCTTGATAAGAAGGATCTAACAAAATATAAAGGATTTAAGAATAGTTATTTTTTCACCGGCCAGCCAAACAATAATCTACAGCATGAAGTATTGGCAAGAACAGCTACCAAGGGGAGGTTTGCTGTCAATCGTAAAGATAAGTCGATTATAGATCATATTAAATTAAAGGAACCTGAATTTCAATTTACCTTGGCTGTTGATTTCTCTAATTATCCTGATCATAAAACGCTGTTAAATAAAGCCTCTTATAAAATTACCCCTGGATTTGAAATTGTTAATGTTCAAAAAATACCAGAGAATAACCAACCCTTATTAGTGGATGCTAATGATTGGAATACCATTTCAAATAAAGGATACTCGCATATAGTCACTGTACGAACAGTTGAACCTAACTTTCCATCCGATTTTTCATTAGCCTTTATAAACAGTCTTCCTACTTGGATAGAAGCATCCAATATAGATGATGATTCAAACATTGTGGAAGCCTTGGATAAAACGTTTGGACTTAAATACTTATTCGCTGGTGTGCAAGGTGCTTATGAGACGATCGGAATTACAGCAGCAACCATAAAACTAACCTTAAATAAAAAATAAAAATATGAATGATCTATTTGCCGCAGTTTACGAAAATGATTTCATAGGCTTTTTTTCGTCAGGATTTTCTGAAGAAATATATAACCAGTTTTTGTATCAAAAGTATGGTTTAACCTTGATTATCTCTGTTCTTCTAGGAGTATTGGTTTATTATAAGCTTATGGATAAACCTAGGTTTGCGAGGCTATTGTACTGGTTGATCGTTTTATTGGTTACCGTTGTCTTCAATTTTGTGTTTTTATTCACGGATGCTCGATCAACTTTAAAGGTTGCCGGCTTCACTTTTGACCAAGAATACCTGAGCTTAGCCATAGTTAATGCATTGTATGCGGCTGTTTTATTTTGCCTGTTGTCGGTCATCGTTAAGTTTTTCAGTATTAATACGTCAAAAATCCCATTTTAATCATTATGCCAAAATTATATGTCTTTGCAATTGGGGGCACAGGGTCTCGCGTTGTAAAATCACTAAGCATGTTATTAGCTTCTGGCGTAAAATCGAATTATGAAATTGTGCCAATTATTTTAGATCCCGATGCCTCAGCAGCAGATGTAGCTAGAACAACGCGTTTGTTAAATAATTATAGAGTTATTAATAAGGCGGTGAATCCGAATGAAGGGAATTCGTTTTTTAAGAATAAAATTGAATCCTTGGGAGATGTTGTTGGTGCTGCAACCGGTGAATCTATTTCCAATGAGTTTCGATTGAATATTGCGGATTTACATGGTGGCTCGTTCTCGAAGTTCATAGATTATAATAGCCTAGATAAGGCTAATGAAGCCTTAGTATCCTTATTGTTTTCTAAAAGTAACTTGGATTTAAGTCTTGAGGTTGGTTTTCAGGGGAATCCGAATATTGGTTCTGTGGTGCTTAATAAGTTTACAGAATCTGTTGAATACTTGCAGTTTGTACAAAATTTTCAAGCGGAAGATAAGATATTTATTCTATCCTCCATATTCGGTGGTACCGGTGCGGCTGGTTTCCCATTAATCTTAAAGAATATAAGAGAGGGATTTGCAAGTGGTCATTATAATGAACATTTAAAAAATGCAATTGTAGGGGCGGTAACAGTATTGCCCTATTTTAAATTGGATGGTGATAGTTCTGAAGCGATTCAGAGTTCCACCTTTATTTCTAAGACGAAAGCAGCATTAAGTTATTACCATAAAAACATAAGTGGAAACCGGTCCATTAACGCCCTTTACTATATTGGAGATACGGCAAGCAATAATTATAAAAACGTGATCGGTGGGGTTGGGCAAAAGAATGATGCGCATTTTGTGGAATTGGCTTCTGCCTTAGCGATTTTGGATTTTGCCGATGAACCTACATTATCTACCATTGAGGGGCGCGCTATCGATCCTAAATATTTAGAGTTCGGCATTGATAGTATTGACGAAAATAACCCGATTATTTCCTTTGGTAATTTATCAATTGAAACCCAGAAACGTGTAAAGCTAAATCTAACGCAATTATTCTATACGAGTTTGTATTTAGACCATGAATTGTCGAAGGTACAAAAACACCCTTTTGCTGCAGATGAACCCCGTCTTGATGACAACTTTTTAAATTCTCATTTTTACTCCTCACTCACGGCATTTCTGAAGGAATTTAAAATATGGCTAGCTGAATTGAAACGCAATAAAATTAGTTTTAGTCCGTATAGCATCTCCGAAACCACAGATCCCGAAGGTAATATAACAGGCTTTTCTACCAGTAATCAAGACATTTTCACTTTCGTTTCCGGTGTTCCTAAAAAGCAAAAAAGCTTATGGAAAAAAATTAAGGCAGCAGGATCTAGTTATGAAATAATGACGGGTAATTTGAACGCTTTTGCAAAAGGGAAGCAATTCGCTAATGCTGAAACTAAGTTTTTGGATTTGTTTACCCAGGCCTCGGAAACAAGTATTAATGAAGAATTATTTTAAAAATTATTATGGCTAAGACATTTAGATTATATACTGGTGCCGATATTACACATTGGCAAGACAGGGGCGGGGATTACAATAACGAGACTATAAAATTTATTCAAGGTGGAGACGAAGACAAGGCGAAGAATTTCCCGACGTCCATTCCTTCGCCCTTTGCCCGCATGGATTTGTTTAGAGCTGCGTTAGCATCTTTCGAATCGGCAAGCATGAAACTTGATGGTGATTCGAATAACCATCGTATTATTAGTGAATGCTTAGATCTGTTAGAACTCTTATACAATTATGATAATATAAGCAGTCGATTAGAAATAATTGTATGGGATCGAAATATCCACCTACCAGCCTTGCAAAAGTCTACTTCTGCCGGACATAAGCTACTCGCGAAAACATTGAATCTTTATTTTAATCAGGATAAAGAGTCCTTCCAATTCGACGAGTTCAAGCGGTTTTATATTTTCTTGTTGGACGGATATGTTTTAGGAGGAACCTCGCCTAAGTCCATTGTTTTTACGACAGCGAATTCGAAAGAATTTGCTAAGCATACGTTTGATAATGACACGCTTTTTTCGGGTGTTATTAAACCCTTGTATGCCCGCAACAGAGAATTTATTAAATATATATTTACCCTATTTGAGGCTTATCCTCAGCTAAAGCATCTGATGCCCGAATTTTATGGGTATTTGAAAAAAAACAAGGAATACTTGCAGGCAACAGATTTAAGCTTTTTTCACGAATTAAGTGATCTAAATGAATCAAATCTGAATGATTTTGAGGAGATATCATTCGACAATTTACGAATCGAAGTATTTGGATTTCCATTGCGGAAGATTAGAAAATCAACGCTTATAGACGATATACAGAAAGATTCTGAGTTTTTGATTCATACGGATAAGCCATTTACTGGCCCCACCCCAATGGTATTAGCAAATAATGGTAATCTTTCCCATTTAAATTATTTAAATAGTAATACCAAATGGGATGTGAATCAAAAAGTTGAAAATATAGAAATACCTCTTGAGCGACGTGTTTTACCTGGAAAAAGCATTGTCTATCCTTATTACCATTATGCAGATTTTTTGGCGGAGGAAATTTATGAAACTCCTTATAAATTGAATTCAAAATTCTTTTTTGATGGTAATTTTTCAAATCAAACGGATGATAATGATGTTGGTTATCTCCTGCCGTTGAAGTCTTTATTTTTTGAATTGTTTACTATAAATGATTTGATAAATAAGCGATTTGCAGGGAAACCCATGATGGAAATTGTGAAAAGAAAAAGTAGGGTGGATGTTTATCTGCGTATCCCCATAAACAAAGGGCGAGACTTTATTGAATTAACACGTCGGTATGAAGATGTTGGGGTGTCATCCCAATCTGGAAAGATTGTACTGTATAATCAGTATCTAAGAATGTTCCCTTTTAAAAAATCATCCATTAAACCCAATTATTATATCAATATAATTGATGAAAGTCATTCCGATATAAATGGTAATTTGACTGTAGAATTTGATAATAAAAAGGCTAGCAAAGCATCAAGGAAGTCAAAAACAGGGCAAAACGGCTCCTTTTATAATACCTTCTTTTACCGGTTGCAGCATAATTTTGACACGATTTCCATTTGTCAAGTTGACTCAAAAGAGGCGAATGTATTAATACCTATCTGGGCTTCAGAACATGCTGCTGGAGGGAATTTTACCTTTGCCATAGATTTTGGAACTTCGAATACGCATGTAGAGTATACTGTAAATAATGGTTTCTCGAAAGCCTTGAACTATAAGAATGAGAGTGCCATTTTTGGACAAACATTTATTGCATTAGATCCTGAAAAGCAGGAACTATTTGATCAAGAATTTTTGCCCGATGAAATAAGTGCCCAGTCGGCAGTGAATTTCCCAATTCGAAGTGTCCTTTTTGATTTTAAGAATTATCAACCAAATAATTTCCAATCGATTTTAGATTATAATATTGGCTTTTATTATGAGAAGAAATTATTGCTTAAATCAAATAGCTCTAGGGCAATTTCAAATCTTAAGTGGATAAACGCAACAAGGAATAGAGACGAACAAGATGCGCAAGTACGTAGTTTTTTAGAACAAATTATTGTCATGTGCAAGAATAAGGTTTTAGAGGAAGACGGGGATATTCGTAAAAGTAAATTCATCTGGAGTTACCCTATGAGTTATGGAACACATCAGATAAAAAAAGTAGAAACTGATATTTCAGAACTTATTGAGATCCATTTTGGAACACATATTCAAATTGACAAAGTATGTGAATCCGTCGCTCCATTTTATGCCATATCTAAAGAAGGTAAAATATTGGGATCGTCCAATACGATTCTTTCCATTGATATCGGAGGTGGAACAGTGGATAGTGTGACCTATCAAAATCAACAGGTGAAAAATGTTACCTCCATGATATTTGGCGCAAATTATATTTATGCTAACGGTTATGAAACTGCCTTAAATACAAATACATTCTATCAGATTGGTGAGCAGTTTATTGCTAGTTTGTCGCAAGAGAATCAGCATAAAGTGAAATCGATAAAATCAGGAATTGAACATGTTGATCAGGATGAGGAAGCCTATAAAATGTCCAATTTAATTTCTTATTATTTTTCAATAGAAAACCATAAGGAATTTGCAGGGATGTCTAACATTAGTTTCTCGAAATTTTTAGCCAATGATGAGAATTTAAGAGCTATTTATTTATTCTATTATGCATCTTTGATCTATTTCAATATTAAATCGTTGCGACTACAGGGGATAAGTAAGCCTGATAAAATTATATTTTCTGGGAATGGTTCTAAATTATTACATATTCTTGATAGCTCTAAATCCAATCACAAAGAAATTCTAGAAGAATATACAGATTTCATTATTCGTTGGATTTATGAAGAAATGTCTTCTGTAACCGTATTAACTTCATCACATCCGAAAGAACTTACAGCACAAGGAGCGGTGTTGCTGCCACATGAGGATGAAACCGTCTTAGCTAGCTTGTCTTCAAAAAACATCAATAAAATTTTTACTACTTATTTAGGTGATGCTGATAACAGCATTATTGATTATGCTAAGGAAATGAAGTATGATGATATTTCATTAGAAAATTTAGAGTCAGTATATCATGTTTATGAGGATTTTGTTAAGATGTTTTTCGCCACACCATTGATAAAAGATCTTTTTGGTATAGAAAGGGATTTGAAAAAAATCTTACAAGATGTGCTTCTACATAAAAAACGTGCATTAGAATTCTTGGAAGCAGGAATATCACGACGGAGAAAGCAAGTTGCAGAAACAGATAATATAGCAGATCCGCTGTTTTTCTATATCATAAGAGGAATGCTAAATGATTCACTAAGAGTTTTAATTCCTAATGAAAATTAAATTTATTCTATTGATTGTATTGTTTTCATTAAGCATACAGTCAAGGGCTAACATTAAAATAGATTTGGCTTATCATCAGCTTGCTTTAGATGAAGCTGCTGAATCAACTAATGCTATCCATGCAACAAAAACTTCTTTAATACTCAGCAAAGTTGCTACAGCTAATTTGGTTAGCATAGCGCAGCCAAGTATTTCGTCAGGGAATTGGTATTCTAATGGTTGGATTTTGACAGTTTCAATTCTTATAAACTTAGGTTTAGTAATAATTCTATTGATTTTTAAATCAAAAGTTAGTGCGCAAGGAAAGTCTAAGAGTGAGTTTGAAAAACTAGAGAGAAAACTTAAAAAAACTGAAAATGAGAGAAATAATTTTCATCAAGAAAATATTGGCCATGGGCAGGTAATTGATGGTTTAAAACATGAAATTTCTGAATTAAAAAAAGCATCTATTCCACCCATTGAAGTAAGTGAACTTAGTACAGAACAGCAAACTGTGGAGCAGGAAGTCGTTCAATCGCCTCGCTATATTTCTGCAAAATGTCTTAATGAAGGAGGGCAATACTATTTAAAAGAGTCCAAAGTAACCAATCAAACAACTCCTTATGTCATTTTTGAGAAGAATAGTGAACACTATTTCAAATTTGATGACAGGAATAAGGATGGGAGGAATAATGCCTTTAATTTTCACAATATATATTTCGAAGGTTATTGCGACGGCATCAATATCCGTACAGACATGCATACTTCATTTGAAGTGGTAGATAATTCTGTTGGGAAATTACAAAAAGTGGGAGATACCTATTTGGTGGTAGAACGTATAAAAGTTAATTATTTAAGTGGAAGATAATGGAGAATAATTTTTTATTAATTGCGGAGATTATAATTATAGCATTAATCGTGTTATATCAAATAAAAGTTGGCTTAAATTTAAAAGTAAACATTTCTTCCTATCGATCCTTCATTCCGCAAAAGTCCTTTTTCAAAGTTAACCAAGTCCATATTGATCGAGAAATATTGAAGGATGGTGGGTATGATAGTATAATGGCATATATTAATGAACATAACATCTTTGATGAGCATGGTAATTTGCTTTCCGACTTGTCAAGTAATGAAATTAGTTTCAATTTAATTAACAGCAACGTCCTTTCCGGTACCTATTTCGATGAAATTATTAGGTCATTGAATATCTACCTAATCAGGAATAATGGCGGTATTGCGGACTTTAATATTGTTAAGGATTTAGTAGAGCGGAATGTATCTGTTGCGGAAGAAGATATTAAAGAGACTATTAATAAGCCATTGTACTTAGGGTTAATGGCCACATTATTGGGTATTATCTTTGGTTTAATTGGTTTGTACTTACAAATTCAGGGGCAAACGGATAACTCCCCCATTAAACTAGATGGTTTTTTAATTGCTGTTTGTATAGCTATGATTTCCAGTTGTTTGGGTTTATTCATAACCACTATTATTGGGCTGAATGTTTTTAAATCTGCAAAAAGTAAGGTTGAAAAACGCAAGAATGAATTTTATAATTTCATTCAAACAGAATTGCTACCCCAAGTAAGTAATGACTTTGGATCGTCCATTACAAAACTAACACGTTCCATGCAGGGTTTCAATGCAGATTTTACGAGTAATGTAAGCGCTTTGTCTGGTTTGTTTCAGCGGAATTACGATACGTTAAAAGCTCAAGATGTTATTCTGGATAGACTCGAAAAAATAAATGCTAAAGACTTCCTTGCGATGAATGCAACCGTATTACAAAGGCTGGAAAAGGCTACCAACAATTTTGATAGGTTTAATAATTTTGTTGAATCCCTAAACCATGGAATGACGGAGACCCGTCATTTAAGTTCTTCCTTACATAAATTGATGAATCGCGTCAATAATTTTGAAGATTTAGCTGCAAAATTAGATTCTCGAGTTGTAGAATCGAATAAAATTATAGAATCGGTAGATAAGCATTTCAACGCATTGGATAGTTTTGAAAAAATCAATAGCCAAATGTTCCAGCGATTGAATGACAATATGGAGGATACGCTGAACGAGGTTACTCAAAATATTAAATTGAAATATAGCAAAGTTTTAAGTCAAATAGATGATCAAAATGTAGCCTTATTTCAAGCATATCAAGAAAAGAAAACTAAGTTCGATAAACTTGATCTATTGGAAAATTTAGAAAAGCTGGATTTATTAAAACAGCTCTCTAAATTGGATGTGCTGTTTGAAATGAAGGAATATATTGATGTGCATAATAAACAAGAAAAAGTCAGTGCTGAAAAAGTAAAAGAATTACAGAACCTCATCCAGAATTTGAAACTGAATTCTGAACAAAAAGATAAAGTAAAGGAAGGTCAAGATAATTTAGCGCTATTGACTGCCATACAGGAGATAAAATCTAGTATAGAAGCGTCAAATAATAGGAGTGTGATTAAGAAAATTTTTGGAGGAAAATAGCAATGAGCAAGAAGTCTGGCAGTTCTGTTTTCTGGATAAGCTTTTCTGATTTAATGACGAGTTTGTTCTTTATTGTTCTCGTTTTGTTCGTTGTTACTTATGTTGACAATGTGAATAAATTAAGAGCCAAGGAAGAGCAGTTACGTGTTTATCGAGAAGTCGAGGAATCATTAAAACCCCTAAAAAATGACAATGATTTTTTTAGGTATGAAGAGGATTATAAGCGATTTCTATTGGCCTTTGATGTGAAGTTTTCCGTTGCAAAAGCCGGGATAAATGGAAATGATTTAGAAAATTTCGATGTTACCAAGTTGAAGATTTTAAGTGCGGGTAAGAAGTTAAAATCGGTATTGGATCAAATCGTTGTAGAAGCAAACGAGCAAAATGAAAACCAGGATAATAAAGTTACTTATTTAGTGGTCATATCTGGGTATGCCTCAAAATTAAATAACGCTGATTTAAGTCCAGCGGGTATGTCTGCTGAATACCAATTGAGTTACGCAAGGGCATATTCTCTGTGGAAATTTTGGTTAAACCAAGGGATCAATTTGGAAGATCCAAAATATAAGGGATTAATAGATTTACAGATTGCTGGAAATGGATGGGGTGGCGTAGGAAGGGTGATGAAAAACGAGGAAGCAAATCAACGATTTATTGTGCAGGTTGTACCCAAGATATCGAATCAAGAATTATAAAAGGATACTTACTAATTACGCCCTCTCCATTTTGAGAGGGCTTAATCGTATTATTTCTTTTTATTTATATCGAGAAGGAGCCAGATTGCAACTGCTACATCGATAATATTCCATATGAATCTGCCTATTGGAATCCTTATAAGAGGTTGAAATAAAATAATCATGACGATATATCCCACAAATTGCAAGTTCTTTGTATTCTGTTTGCTTTTTGGCGTTTGAATGGCCATTATTGAGAAAATAACAACAGCATATAATCGTAGAATATTGAAGTAACCGTAGGGAATGCCTGGAATTAGGGCTATCAATAGACCAACAATAAGGATAATTTTAAGTTTATTTATATTCATATTATTCTGAAAGTTCTAACCCCCATAAACCTAATGCTTGTTCTCGGGCAAATCGTTGGGCCATAATGAATTTCTCTTCAAATTTAATATTGGGTGTTATCGTTAGGATCTGCGCATTTCCGGTTTTGAGTAATAATTCATTTACCATTTCATTGTTTTCTAAATAGGCATATGCCAAGGTTCTACCATACTGATCCAAGGAGTCTACATCGAATTCTAAACGAAGGTATTGTTTATCAATTAAATTCGTTAGATACTCCTTTGATTCTTTCCCATAGGGCTGTTTTTTCTTATAAAAAACATTTCTGCTTTCAGGTGCATCTATTCCAATTAACCTTATTTTAAATTTATCAGCTCTGCTATTTTGTACCCAAAAGGTATCACCATCAATAACTTTGCTCACATAGTAGTTTTCTTGTTGTATGAAAGGACGTTTCTTCACTTCATGCTGAACAACTTTTTCGCGAGTCCTGAGTAATCTTTCTGATTTAGAAGTGCAAGAGGATGAGGTAATTAAAAATAGAAATATAATATAATAATGTAGTTTAGCCATTGATAATTATTCAAGGCCTAAAATTAAAGGAAACTTTCAATGATCTTTTATGGTTAACCGTAATTGCTAGTTTTTACTGGTTAGGTACTTTTGAGGACGAGGTCGGGACAGTCGTCAGAATCAGCTTTGTTATCACATTCGTAATAGGGTGGAGACTTGAACACTACTCAATAGGTATTCACTATTTGGAATGCGGTTTAAGAAGGTGTTTTATAACAATTTCTTTGGTTATTAGTTTTTTACTTCCTATAGAACAATAGACAGTAACTCAAGATAATTTATAGCAGGTTAATCGACAACCTTCGATATCAAAGTTTCCTCCGATAAATAAGAGATATTGAAGCTTACATAGATAGTTCGCAAATCCTTCGCTAACTAAAACGGCTTGGTCACTCATCCAAGCTCTTAGTTCACTGATTATATGGAATGCAGGTTGATTTTTATACCTAAATTTAATATAAATCAGCATCTAACGAATTAAGAAAAAAACAAAAAACATTTTATTATTACTTGTCTGCATCGATAAGAGCTTATGTTAGTCAGGCCTCTGATTCATAAGGTGTTGTATTCATTATTAATTTGTTTATAAAAGATTAATATTCTACACATCAAAAACATTCACACTATGTTACGTTCTAAACAACAATCGGTATTACAGCAGTTTACGCAAAAGAAGTTTTGCGCTGTATTTATAGATAGGAATACCTTACAGCCGATCAAAAATCTTCCGGTATATGGTGAACTTGTATTGACTACAATTTCAGGCATAAATGAGTTGAATCTGGAATCTAAATATTTAAGGGGTAAGTTATCGGATCTAAAAGTTGATCTCAATCAACAACAAATAAATAAGCTTATGACTGCTATGAATCAGTATCTGACAATGAATTATGGTGAGGTGTCAGAAACGGATTTTATTTCAATAATGGATGCCTACGCAGTTGAAATTGCTTCACACCTTAAATCTGGTGGAAAATTCACTAAGCAAGGACTCGATGATTTGATAAAAAAAATCATGGATGAGCTGATATCCAATGAAAAAATTGAACCTCCCCATGTAGTGGACAATAAGAAAGAAAATAGAATCGTTTGTCCCTTTGGTTACTTGGCCACGGATCATGTCGGTTACTTATCCTATGATATAGAGGAAATAATTAAACAGTATAGGAACCTAGAGTCGATAGCAGATAATAACGAATTTTCTAAATATCAACAAAGCAGTGTTTCGGAAATTAACGTTCAATATTGGCTTTACCCAAATGGAAATATGTCCGAAGCCATTAATGTTTCAGAAATGGGAAGAATTTCAGCAGAATATGTTTTTGGAAACAGCATATTAACACAGGATGCTGAACAAAAGGTATCCCAAGTACCCTATCAATCATTGCAAAAGCCAGACCTTATCGATTGGTACCTTTCTCCTAGCTCGTTCTCCGTAAACCCCCGTTATATGATTGGCGAAGATGGTTGCGAGCGTATTTTCCCTGCAAACTTTGCTACTAGTGAGTTTCGTTTCTTCCAGATCATCCGAGGTGAAGAGGTTTCAACAAGTTATGAAAATGGCAATGGCGAGCAAAGACCACTGATTAGGCATGGTTTCGCTTATGAATACCAATCTTCATGGCAGCCTTTAGGACATACGTTAGGCCAAATTATTTATAGCTTACCCTTGGCTCCAGGTGAGGTGATAAAGCTAGGAATCATTGAGTGGAAAAGAAATTCTGAGGACACGCGCACGGAAGACACGGCCGAAAGCGAGGACCTTACACATAATACCTTTCGAGACCGTAATATTCTGGAGACTGTAAAAGGCGCCATTAGTGAATGGCAGCGAGGTGGCAACGTTATGGGGGGCAACTCTGGCGGTGCTGGTGTCTCTTTTGGTATCCCTATGTTTGGTGCTGCAGCAGGGAATGCCCATAGTTTTGGCGGTGGATATTCCACTTCAACTGGAGATAGGGATTTGACCGTTAGTACCGTGCAACAGGTAAGTGATGCATTTGCGCAGCACAGTACAGCTATACGTGAATTACGAAGTACGGTGATTATACAATCCGATCAACAGGAATATGCCCGGGCAGAAACGCGTGTAGTGGCGAACAATAACCATTCTCATGCACTCACCATGCTATACTATGAGGTTCTTCGGCATTATAAGATAACTACGCAATTCACTCGACGAAGGAATGTTTTGCTTATAGATTATCCTAGTTTGAGTTTCAATTATTATTATGATATTTGGAAGTATAAACAAATTCTGCTACAATTTATTAGGGATGAATCTTTAAAAGCATCTTTTGATGTTATCGAAAGGTTTATGGGATTATATCTGCTAGAACTTCAGAAACCAGCAGCTGTAGCACCACCTGATCCAGTTAATTATCTTTTCGGCACATTGGATATCGTGATTACTACTGGTCAGGATGGTGATTTTGGTGATGTACGGATAGATTGTCTTCTGAAAGATGGAACATTTATGAATATCTGCTATCCATTTTCTGCTGATAACAATGATAAAACGAAGTTGGATATCTCTAATCATGATGATCATGAGCCTGGCGCACCAGATAAGTATCTGGGCTGTGTTTTCACAGGCCAAAGCGTCACAGTAAAGTATGGAGATATTGAAGAGTTTATTATTAGTTATCGAGGTATTAGAAATGGTGTTGGCGGATGGGATCTTGCCCATCTCAAGATTTCAGGATTTATAAGTGGAAATGGTGAAATTGGAAAAGAGATTATCTTATTAGATTTACCATTAGCAAGGAGAATGAGTCCGTCAGAACCCAACGAACCGGCCAAAAACATTCATGATTATGGTGACAGAAGCCCTGTTAGACTAAAAATCATTCAACCTGTATCTCCACCGCCACTGCCACAAAGGGATGATAATATGGCAGCCTATAACCAATTAGGACTGGAGGAGAAAATACTTGGGGAAAAACTCAAAGCACATTTGCTACAGTATGTAGACTACTATAGCCGATTAATTTGGCTGAATGAAGACATGAATGATCGCGCTAGGCGCTTTGAACAAATTAATATCGGTAATGATAAACTGATTGATTTAATCGAAAACCGTCCAATAGACATTTTAGGCAATTATGTTGTCTTCCCATCAAGTTATGCTCCTGCAGATAATAGTTTGGATAATAATGAAATGGATTTGTATTTTAACAAAAAGGCCAAATCTGAAAAGCTGATGACTTTACCTTCCCGGGGTGTTTTTGCGGAAGCTAAATTAGGCAATTGCAATGCTAGTGAAGTGATTGATAATACCCGTTTCTGGGACTGGCAGCAATCTCCTATAATGGAGAAAGCCCCAGATATTGAATCTATTAGTACTGCCAGTCGTAATGTTACACAAAACCTTACACCGACTCCCTTCCCACAATCAATTGTAAATATTGTAAATCCGGCTGCTCTTCCTGACCCTACTGCTATGAGTGGTGCACTTAACTTGTTAGGAAAATCAGAAATTTTCAGGGATATGTCTATGAGTGCTGAAGTCAATGATCTACTCAAAAAACTGTCGGATAATTCTGTAAGCTTTGCAGAAGCTGCCAATCAGGCAAGAGGCATATTGAAAAAACAGGAGGAAGGAAATGGTAGTAGTAACGGAACAAGCAATACGCAAGGAAATTCAGGAAATGGGAACAATAGTGGCAACTCAAGTGCCAATGCGGAACCAGCAAGGCCGACTGCGGAACAGAAGGAAAGTCAGGAGATCAACAATGCAGAAAAGAAATTAGACTTAGCGAAAGGCCATCTTACACCTAAGCAACAACAAGAAGTACGAGAAAAAGTGAAAGATGATCTAGTTAAAGATCCTAAGTCAATTTATATTACGTTACATACGAACGATGGCGGAAGCGTGGTGCATGTAGCTGTCCCAGCGGATTACGATATTAATCAGGAATATCAAGGTAAATTACCTTTTGTAGGAGGAACTGCAACAGCAAAAACCAAAATTAAAACGGGAACTTTTCATATAAAAGCTGAAGGGAAAATTCCTAGTTTCGAAGGGCAAGAATACATTAGAAAACTTCCGGGATATTCTAGTCCAAATGGTGTCTATTACCTTGAAACAAGCTGTAATTTTGACTTTAAAGGCGAGAATGCTATTGCCTTAAATGGTACAATCACGCTTAGTGAACCAGTGGAAGTTGTTTTATACGCTGATATAAATGGAAAAATATCTTCTGAGTTTAATGGCGGTATTGAGTTTCCGGTAGAGATCGCAAAAGTGTCTTTAGGTAGTAAAATCGCTGCCACGGTTGGAGGGCAGGCGGGATTTAAACTTACCTATAAGGTGTATTCGATAACCGGAATATTATTAAAACAACAATAGTATGCAATACTTAGATAATCTTCTACATCATGACAACAAAATTTAAACCGGGGGATATCGTGATTATTAAATCCGGGAGCCCTAAAATGACAGTCTATAATTCAACACCTGAAGGCTGGACATTTTGCTATTATTATTCTGAGGAAGAAAAGAGAATAATGGAAGCTATTAAGTTACCGAGCGATATCCTGCAGTTGGCTAATTAAGGCAGGAGTTTGTTTGGACATACCTTATAATGTTTGTAGAGAATATGACGGATTTGTTCTCATCATCGAGTCTGTTTACCTCTTTGTGACGCTTTTTATTACCTTTACTTTATGAAGAACAAACTGAAGAGTAGAAAGGAAAATGAGGGGAAGACATGGAAAGGAAATGATCGAGACCCTAATAAAGCCACCCTTAACCATATTCAGCAGCAGGCTCAAAAGATGGCTGAACTCCTTGGCGAAAAGCAGGGTGAAAATTATATTAAAGATACCCTTAAGGAATGGCCACATCTGATTAAGGGGGAGTTGGAAAAGTTCGGAAAAAGAAAAGCCTAACGTCTGCCATTGTAAAAAGGAATTTAGTTCATGGTAAATATAATAAGGTAATGGTTAAGATTAAGTGAAATTGATTATATTCGGTTTGCATTATCCTAATTGTATCTCACTATGGAAAACGATCAAATTAAGCTGCCTTATTTTAAAATTGATGGTCAATCGTATGTTATTCAAGAAAAGAAAACGAAATGGGTAATTGGAGAGTTAAGCAAAACCTTATATACTGAGATTAGTATTCACAGCCAGGATGTTGAGTCAGATAAGAAGAAGGGCTTGCTGGATGATTATTCGGGCAATGGAGAAATATCATTTAATTTTGAGGCTTCTAAAATATATAAGGATGGAATTCCTACTGGAATATGTTCTTATTCGGAGGATAAAAATCCTGAGGATTACACCTATTTTCGTAAAGATGGACTAGATTATTTGCTGTATTTTTTTGGAACTATTGAATATAAAGGGGGTTGGGTTCTAATTGAGGGCGAATTAAAAAACAGATATGGCGAAGATTCTCCAAAATTCCCAATAAAAGCAGCATTGCAATTTAATCCAGCAAGCTTGGATTGGAATAACTATAAATTTAGGAGCTTAGAAGAAACCAACGGCTCAGATCCTCATATCATACGACTTTTGGAAATCACAAATCCAACATTCAGTAGCTTGCCAGAAACAATTTATTCATTTGAAAATTTGGAATATCTGATTATTCAAAGAATAGGGAACTATGGGGATAAAGATAAATTGCCATTTGCTGATTTTGGAGAACGAATTGCTGAATTAAAAAATTTAAAACAGATAACCGTTAATCAAGCAACAATTAGCTCTCTTCCTAAATCCTTTGCCAATTTAATTCAACTAGATCGTCTGAGTATTATCGATTGTGAGCTAGGCAATCTTCCTGATGGAATCTGGAAAATGCCTAAACTGGAATATGTTTTATTAGGGAAGAATAAGATCGAACGTATTCCAGACCAGATTCAGATGCCTAGCTTAGTCTATTTAGATATCGAAAATAATCTTCTCAAAACTCTTCCAGAATCGCTACTTCAACAGCCTAATCTGACGACCATTAAGGCAAGTTTAAATCCCTTGGAAGAACTTCCTTTTGCGTATAATTCCTTCAATGGTTTAGGATTGAACATGCAGGAGAAAAAAAGACTGCTAGATACAGCATATCCTGGGGCCGATGGAAAAGGAGCCGTCAAATGGGATGAATCGATGTATTTAGCGGAAAATGATCAACTTTTGATTTCACCAGTAGAAAAAATCATTGACACGAATGAGTTATCCGAATACAAGGAGGAATTAATTTCCTTGATTAAGCGAAGTGTAGGATTTAATTTGACCACAGAAGAAGATTATGCTGCATTGGGCAATCATCGATTTGGTGGAAAACCAGATTTGCCAGAAAGCATTCCTTATCCCACTTTTTTTTCTGATTATAGAAACCAAGAGTTTAACTATGAATTTATTGCGCAAATTAATTGTGAAGAGATTGCGGAAATCCAGGATTATTTACCACGTACAGGGAGTTTGTTTTTCTTTTTTAAGAGTTTTCAGTTTTTTGGATCTGAGGATCAGAATATCGGAAAGATAATCTATGTTGAAGACAATAAGAGTCTGGCTTCTGGGGATAGGTTTAATTTTAAGGAGGAAGATTTCTATGAATTGATGGACGGAGAATACCAAGCCAATAAAGCAGATGCATTGCTGACGGTTTCTGCTCCTTCTTTTTACGCCAGTTATGTCAATAATTATCTTTTTGAAGGGAAAGCAGAATCTTTAAAGGATCAAGATGATTTTACCTATGACCTGTATGAACCATTTGAAAAGCCAGTGCAGGAGCTGCATGGGGTTGACCATGCCATGAATGCCTATGCATTTACGCAACATGAATCTCCTGAATTACAAGCTGCTTTGGCTTGGAAAGGCGATCCTCAGGATTGGGTTATTTTGTTATTAGTGAGTTCCAAAGGAAATTTTCAATGGGGAGATGCCGGTGAACTGTTTTTTGTAATTCATAAAAGTGATTTGGCGAAAAGGGACTTTAGTAAGGTTTTTGTGACAATGGAAAGTAGTTAGGAATTGTGACCAAAATCGTGACTATATAAAATAAAAAAGAGGTAAACAAATGTTATTTACCTCTTTTTTTAATCGTTATGTGGAGCCGGAGGGATTCGAACCCTCGTCCAAACATAGTATGATTTACGCTTTCTACATGCTTAGCTTCTCTTTCATTGTCGGGCGAGGGAAGGTGAGTCGCTTACCTATACCGTTCGCCGTAGTTGCTGTTTCTCGTCTTTGCTTAGCAACATCACAAAGACCAGTTCTATCGTTCGATGCCCCGAATGTTAAACCAAAGAACAGGATCTAACGGGACAAATAGCTATGTTAAGTCTAACTTAAGCAGCTAAGGCGTAGTTTTCTTCGCCAGTTATAAAGTTGAAAGTTCAGATTAAAGTGCTAGACTAACAATGCACTGCATGCTTACATAACCATCGCTACCCTGTCAATTCCGGTCGACCCCATTATGTAGAATCACAAAAGTAATCATATTCTTTGACTCCTAAAACAATAAAAAGCTTAATTGTGCAGGATATTGCAAACAAAATTGGTATATTCAAGTTTTTAATAAGGTATAATTCAGGGAAATAGAACAAAAGAAAAACCTTTTTTATACGCCTATTAAATTGATTGAAACAACATATTTCATACCTAACACAACAAGTAATAACGCATTAAGCATATCACTAAGCAAATTATTTAAGAAAATGGCAGATACCACAAATCCTAACAATTCGTCGACTCCTGCTGTTGACGAGAATAAAAAACCAGAAGCCGCAGCCAAACCTGCGCGCAAAACCGCTGCAAAACCAGCAACAACTGCTGCTGCAAAGCCAGCATCCTCAGCCGCTGCGAAACCAGCCGCTAGAAAAGCAGTCACTGCAGCCAGTAAGCCTGCAGCAAAACCTGCAAGTCCGGTAAAGAAAACGACAGCAGCAAATACCAGCAAAACAAGTTCAACGAAAGCGACTGCAGCCGATACGCCGAAGGAGCAAAATCCATCGGATGGCAATGGGGGAGGCTCGACAACCTTGGCAAGAAAAACAGATGTTGATAAAGTGCCAAAGCCTCAGGCCATGGTTAATGATGGCAGTGCAAGTGGCAGTTCTGCTGCTTCAGCAAGTGGATCATCCGATGGTGATGGCGGAGCAAGCAATGCCTTGGCGCGCAAAACCTTAGTTGAAACCGCAGGCGCAACAGCAAAGCCAGCACCTAAAGCAGCAACTAAGGCTCCAGCAAAACCAGCAGCTAAAGCCCCGGCAAAACCTGCAGCAAAACCAGCAACTAAAGCCCCGGCAAAAGCTTCGGGAACAGCAGCGGCTAAGCCAGCCTCGAAGCCTGCAACAAAAGCTCCTGCAAAACCTGCTGCAAAGGCAGCAACAGCAGCAGCCAAACCTGTAGCAGCAAAAGCTTCCGCAAGTCCTGCGAAACCGGCTACGTCAGCTACAAAACCAGCCGCTACAGCCAGCAAACCTGCAGCTAAAGCCGCTGCAAAGTCAGCAACTAAACCTGCTGCCATAACTAGTAAACCAGCAGCTAAAGCTTCAGCCACAACAGCCAAAGCTGTAGCAGCGGCGCCAAAAGAAAAACCGGCGGAAACAGCAGCTACTAAAACCGTGGCTAAGCCAAGTGCTGCAGAAACGAGCAAATTAGAGAAGGAAGCTTCCTACAAAGAGGCCGTACCTGTAAAAGAAGCTAAAGTGAAAGAAGAAAAATCGGCGAAGAAAGACAAAGCAAAAGTGGCGAAAGTAGAAAAGGATAAAAAAGCAGCGAAAGACAAGAAAAAGGAAAAGGCGAAGAAAGCTGAAAAAGCAAAATTAGAAGAGAAGGCGAAGAAAGCCGCCAAAGCTAAGGATGCTAAAAAAGCACAAGCAGATTCCAAAAAGAAAAGCAAGAAGGCCGTAGAAGAAAAGCCTAAAAAGAAAGATAAGAAAAAAGAAAAGTCATTCGTTAAATTGAAAAAAGCAATCTCCAATCTTTACGATAGAATTGTTGGCGAGGATGATAAAAAAGGTAAAAAGAAAAAGAAATAAACATAAAAAAGGAAGGTGAATTAATACCTTCCTTTTTTATTTCTATGCATAGCCAGTCCGAATAATCGAAAAGGCTATCTATTTTTTACGGATCGTCACGGCATTTTTATGGGCATGCAAGCCTTCCAACTCCGCTAATATTTCCACGGTCGATCCAATCTGCTCTAAGCCTTGCTCGGTGATATGCTGAAAGGTAATCTTCTTCACGAAGGAATCTACCGATACCCCCGAGTACGAACGCGCATAGCCCGAAGTAGGCAGGGTATGGTTGGTGCCCGAAGCATAGTCGCCAGCACTCTCCGGCGTTAAGTGGCCTAAGAATACCGATCCGGCATGCTGCACCTTATTTACCATAGCTTTCCATTGATCCGATTCGATAATTAAGTGTTCCGGCGCATAGGCATTCGAGAAATCCATGGCTTCTTGCAAATCCTTCGCAATCACCGTATAGGAATTTTTCAAGGCTTTCGCCGCCAGCTCTTTCCGTGGCAATATCGCCAATTGGCTTTCCAACTCCTTGTTTACCTCTGCGGCAATGCTCGCACTAGTACAAACCAATACCGCTTGGCTATCGATGCCATGCTCGGCTTGCGCCAACAGGTCTGCCGCCACATAAGCCGGCGTACAGCTCTCATCCGCAATAACCAACACCTCTGAAGGGCCAGCAGGCATATCGATGCTAACATCCGTCATACCTTGAATCAGGCTCTTCGCCTTGGTCACAAACTGATTGCCCGGACCGAAGATCTTATTCACCTTCGGAATACTCTCCGTGCCGAAGGCCATCGCCGCAACCGCCTGCGCGCCACCAACCAAGTAAACCTTGTCAATGCGCAACAGCTTTAGGCAATAGGCCACAAAACCATTTATTTTTCCATTGTTCTGTGGTGGCGAGCATACCACAATTTCTCTACAGCCCGCAATGCGCGCCGGTATGCCCAACATCAGCAAGGTGCTCGGCAATACCGCAGAGCCCCCCGGAATATAAAGGCCTACTTTTTCAATAGGGCGCAGTTCCCGCCAGCAGCTTACGCCCGGCATGGTTTCCACGGTCCGCTCGCGGCGAACCTGCGTTTGGTGAAACTTATAGATATTCTGAAAGGCAATTTCCAAGGCCCGCATCTGGTCGCGGGAAATGCTATTTGCCAAGGCTTCAATCTCCGCAGCATCCAAATACAATTGCTCCAGCTCTACCTTATCGAACTTCTGTGCAAAGGACTTTAACGCCACATCGCCATGCTGTTTCACCTCCTCGATAATCTGTAGTACAGAATCTTGAATAGCATGGTTAGGGTCTGTATTTCTGTTTACAAGGGCTTGAATCGCTTGCGCGTCCAAGTCTTGATAAGCATAGGTTTTCAGCATAATTACATAATAATTTTTTCAATCGGCATCACCACAATCCCTTGGGCGCCGGCCGATTTCAATTTATTGATTTTCTCCCAGAAATCATCTTCTGAAATTACCGTATGTACGGCCACCCAACCTTCTTCGGCCAAAGGCACCACAGTCGGGCTTTTTACACCGTGCAATAATTCCGTAATCTGATCCAGGTTTTTCTTCTCCACGTTCAGCACCACATACTTGGTTTCCTTTGCGCGTAAAACCGATTGAATACGTTGCAATAATTCACAGATAATCGGATTCTCCTCAATGCCCTCTCTGGCAATCAAGATGGCCTCCGAGCTAGCCACATCCACAAATGGCTTTAAGCCATTGCTTTTCAAGGTACCACCGGTAGATACAATATCACAAATGGCATCGCTCAAGCCTAAGCCTGGTGCTATTTCCACCGATCCGGAGATCTCTTGGATATCAGCCTTGATTTTATATTCATTTAAAAAGTTCTGCAGGATGTTAGGGTAGGAGGTGGCGATAGATTTGCCGTTCAGGTCTTCAAGGCGGTCAACTGGGGAGTCTTTCGGGAGGGCAATTTTTAAGGTGCAACGGCCGAATCCCAAACGCTGTAGATATTGCACTTGCGATCGGGTCTCTTCAATCACGTTTTCGCCTACAATACCCAGGTCGGCAATGCCCTGTTCCACATAACCGGGAATATCATCATCGCGCAGAAATAAAATCTCTAAGCTGAAGTTGGCAACGGTAGTTATAAGGGAGCTTTTATAGTTTTCGAAATCCAGACCACAGTTCTTTAACAACAGAACAGATTTCTCGTTTAATCTACCCGATTTCTGGATAGCAATTTTTAGATTTTTCAAAATGTCGGTTTTTGTAAGTAATGAATTAATAATAAAATACGATCCGGGGGGAATGTTGCCTCACGTAGAGCCAATACTAATATCTATCGCCGCAATGGCGATGATGAAAGCAGTGGTGGTATGTGCGGTTGATCTTCATATTATTAACGAAACAAAAGTAAGGTATCGGAAACACCTATCCAAATTTTTTATCTTTTTTTTAAGTAACTATATCTTTCCTTGTCAATCTTTTAATCAAGTAAAAAAAATGCGGAATCCTTTTCAGAAATTCCGCATCACTGTTCTATGGGATTTAATTGTTGTTGTTAGAAATCAACTTTAATACGGGCGCGAATACCCCATTCCGGCGCATCCGGATTGTCCAGGTAATTCAAGCGTTTCACCAGGTCCACCCGCAAAATCTTGAAGATGTTTGCAATCCCCGCCGAAGCTTCCATATACGGCTTATCGCCGAAGGTAAAGCTCGATTGCTCGCCTTGCATATTCGTTTGCCAAGCAAAAATTTCACTGTTTAACGAAGGGTTATTGCTGTCGCGTAAGCCTCCATAAACCCCTTTAAAGCTGAATACTTCCCGAAGTTTTAATTTATTCAGCAAAGGAACTTTATTGAAAATAAAACCATTCATATAGTACTGCAAGTTGATGCTGGCATGATGATCGGAAACAAATTCCATAAAGTTCATCAAGTTGTACGATTGCAATTGATAGGCATACGTCTGATTTGCACGGTGAATACTTAGCAAGGGAAAGGGGATATTATTCCCGGCAATGTAGCTGCCTTCTACGGTAGCATCGGCATAACCGAACTGCGATAGGTAGAACCGTTTAAATACGCCTGCAGTAAATTTATGGTAGTCATATTCACCTCCAAACAAGCCTTTAACACCTGCGGTGTAATTAAAATTGAATATCGGGTACTTGTTGAATATAGGCGTACGGTATAATTTTCCTTGGTAATACTCTTCATGCGGTGCATACCTTAAGCCCACGTTGAATTCGGTCGATTGCAGATGCGGTAAGAACTTAAAGGTTCCGTCCTCTTGCGGCAGTCGGTAGGATAATACCCCGGCTGGCGTTTGTTTCCAACGTCCTAAGCCGGCATTTACCGAGAAGTTATTGCTGAATTCCACTTTATAATCTACTCTATACTCTTCATTGTAAAGGTAGCTCCGGTTTTCCCCACGTTTAAACGATAGGAGTACGTTATCCTCCTGAATAAACTCCAGGTTTTGTCCTGGAATTTTTGTGTCATAAGAAGCCGATACGCGTACATAATGCTGTGGAAACTTATAGATCGACTTATTATTTAAAGAATACGTACCGCTCATAAAGTATTTCCACTTCTTGTCCTCAAAACCATAGGCGCCATAGCCTTCCATATAAAAGCGTTTGCTCAATTGCTCGGTGGTTCTGCCCCCAACCCGCAGGCGGAAACCCTCTACCGGATTGTAGGAATAGAATGTATTTACCGGACCAATCTCTACCGGCCCAGCCTGTTTATAGCCTGATAATACCAAGGCGCCTATATCCATAATGGTACGGAAAGAAGGCATGCGTTGTAAGCTGTCTATATTCGCATAAATCAGGCTTTCCGATTGGCTCAACGGTTCCGGTCTCAAAGTGGCCCAATAGCTTTCCGGTTTTGCATCTTCTGCAGGCGCTTGCTGCGCTACATACACATCCGGCACAGCGTACGTACTATCCGGACGCGCAAGGCCTTGCTGGTAATCGTTAATTAAGACTACGCGTTTCCCTTTAATGCCTTTTCCTTTGCCGGTAATCGCAAAATCAATTCCTAAGCTCGATTTGCTAAGGTAAAATTTGTTATTATGGTCTTTGTTAAAGTCCAATTCAATATCCAAATCGCGCACAAAGTTCAGGTTAATGTCTTTGCTAACGGTCATGGCGGCACGTTGAACGGCGTAATTGCCATCAAGGGTCACATAGAGCTTTCCGGTAAACAACATATCGTTTTTATTACGCGGAAAGAAGCTCAGCTCCACCAATTGCGGTTGCACATTTTTTATCGTATCGGTAATATAAAACCGATAGAAGGTAGGTGCCGTATTGGCAATCGGACTTAAGAACTGATTGGTCAGGATGCTGATGTTGTTATCGTAGATTTCTACTTCATCATACAGCTTATTAAAGTATTTGCTCAGCCCGTCGTTATCCACAAACTTAGGATCAAACTCCGCTTTGCGCTCGGCCAATACATATTGTTTCTTCGCATTGGGATCCTTACGATAATACACTTTAGAGAATTTTTCCTCCATATAGGCCGGCAGCACGAAATTGCTATGGCTTTGCGTACTATCATCCTCCTGAAATAGGAACTGATATTTCTTAAATATTTTCTTGTTTTTAAACTTCTCATCCAGGTTGCTCAAGCCCAGGCTAATTTTCTCATATTGATTAAATTCAGCATAAGGCTGCCCCTGCAACCTGTTTTCATCCCGATGTTTCACCACCTGACGGATCAGTTCGACAGCAGGATTATTCTTGTTCGAATATTTCCCACGCTTCGGGCGCTTGATAACTACCGTTTCAATTTGGTTGGCCGGAAACAAGAACACCTTGAGGTTACCCGCCTGGTCTTGCGTAACAGTATATTCTTCGCTTTCAAAGCCCACCGAGCTGATGCGAAGTTTGTTCTTATTTACTGGAATAGATAAACTGAAGGCACCCGATTCATTCGAAGATGTGCCCGATTCTTTACTCGTTCCTATAATCGTAATCGATGCATAGGGGATGGGTTCATAGGTTTCTGCATTCAAAACTTTACCCTTAACGGCCATCAATTCCTGGGCCCAAGCAGGAACGATACTGAGCAAACTAAAGATAAAGAGGAATACAAAGCTGATGCTTGGTATACGTGTTTTCATATAATTTACTTTTTGACTATTAAATTATTTTGTTCAAAAAGTAATACAAATAACAGCTTTATTATTTAGATAAAAAAGAGCACTTTCCCGCTTTTGACGATTTTATGATAATTGCTTTCAAAATAGTAGATGTTATGACATATATCTCCCTTTGTCAACGATTTGCTACACGGATATTATCCCTTTTTAGCAACCTATTTTGACTTACTGAATCTTTTATACCCTGCTAAACCTATTTCATGCGTTTAGCTAAATTATTTTAAACATTTTTTTAATTTTTATAGCATTGATAATCAGTTTGTTAAAAATGTGTATTTCATACAATATGCTAAATTTCCATTTTTTTATGCTAAAAATATATCTAGCTTTGTCGACAAATAAAGCCTATATATGACAAACGTAATCAGTATTCAATTAGAGGCTCTTGGCATCCGCCCTGTTGAGCCAATCTATGTGCAGCTTCCGGTACCGGAATTGATCGAACACGCTGTCAAACAAAATCAAGGAAATCTTACGAATAGTGGTGCACTAAGTTTTACCACTGGGAAATTTACGGGGCGCTCACCAGAGTCCCGTTTTATCGTTCAGGACCAATTTACAATCGACCAAGTCAATTGGGGGAAAGTAAATAAAGCCATGACTAGCAGCCTGTTCGATGATTTGCAGCAACGCGTAAGCCAGTACTTATCGCGCATCCCTTTGTACCTACGAACCGTACAGGCTTGTAACCACAAAGCCTATGCGCAGGAGGTGTTGGTGGTTTGTGAAAAACCCGTACAAAGCCACTTCGTCGATAATATGTTTATCGAGCGTGATCCCAAGCAAGAGAAACCTATCGATTGGACGGTATTGGTCGCCTCCGACCTTAGCTTGCCCGACTATGAGCAATTAGGTCTTCCAACGGCACATTGTGTCGCCATCGATTTAAGCCGGCAGCTTATCCTTATTATTGGAACCGCTTACACCGGTGAGATTAAAAAAGGTGTATTCTCTGCGCTAAACTATGTATTGCCCTTAAAACATAATGTGCTTACCATGCACTGTTCTGCCAATGTGGGGGAAAACAACGATACAGCTTTATTCTTCGGACTTTCCGGCACGGGAAAAACAACCCTGTCTTCCGATGAAGGCCGACTGTTAATCGGAGACGATGAACACGGCTGGGCCGATAACGAAATCTTTAATTTCGAAGGTGGCTGTTATGCCAAAGGCATTGGCCTAAATGCCCAACAAGAACCGCAAATTTACAATGCCGTTAAGTTTGGCGCCTTAATCGAGAATGCAAACTTTATTCCCGGCACCCGCGAAATAGATTATAACGATAGCAGCATCACCGAAAACCTACGGGTTTCCTATCCGCTGCATTTTATCGATAAGGTAAGCGATAAAGGCTGTGCCAAAGCACCAAAGCATATTTTCTTCTTAAGTGCCGATGCTTTTGGCGTATTGCCTCCCATTTCTAAATTAACACCTGAACAAGCCATGTTCTACTTTATCAATGGCTATACCGCGAAGGTGGCAGGTACCGAAATGGGCGTAAAAACCCCTACAGCAACTTTCTCGGCTTGCTTTGGAGCTGCCTTTTTGCCGCTACATCCCATGCGCTATGCCGAAATGTTAAAACAACGCTTGGAAAACCACCCTGATATTCAGGTTTGGTTAGTCAATACCGGTTGGGTAGCAGGCCCGTATGGAGTTGGCCGTCGTATTCCTTTAAAATATACACGTGGATTAATCCGTGCCGCTATGGAGAATAACCTGGGCGAGGCCGGATATGAAATGCACAACATCTTTAACCTTCAAATCCCCCGCGAGTGTCCTGACATTCCTTCGGAACTGTTAAACCCGAAGAAAATGTGGGCAAACCAGGACGGCTACATCGAAATGGCCGAAAAGCTCAAAGGCATGTTTGAAGCTAATTATGTGCAATATGTTAAACTTGAAGAAGCATAATTAATCACAACATAAACCAATAAGGATAGAATAATGAGTATACAAACTCTCGAACAATTTGTGATGGAACAACAGGCATTGTTCCCCACGGCAAAAGGTGAATTTACACGCCTACTGCAGGCCATATCATTGGCCGCAAAAATTGTTCATCGCGAAGTGAATAAGGCTGGGTTAGCCGACATCCTGGGCAAGCAGGGCAATTGCAATGTACAGGGAGAGGAACAACAAAAGCTGGACGTCTTTGCTGATCATCATTTTATGGATGTCTTAAAACGGGGTGGCGAATGCTGCTACCTGGCATCTGAAGAACATGAAGATGGCATCGAACTCACCAAAACCAAAAGATACCATATCGGAAAGTATATGGTCTATTTTGACCCTTTGGACGGCTCCTCCAATATCGACTCTAATGTGTCGGTAGGAACGATTTTCTCCATTTACAAGCGGAAGTCTGCCGAAGGACCGCTGCAAGCGGAAGATTTTAATCAAACAGGTAGAGAGCAGGTGGCCGCGGGCTATGTCATCTATGGCTCTTCCACCATGCTGGTCTATACCACCGGGCGCGGCGTGCACGGCTTTACCTTAGACCCTTCCATCGGTGAGTTTTGCTTATCGCATCCTTCCTTGACCATCCCAAAAAATGGTCGGGTATACTCGGTCAACGAAAGTAACTACAACCAATTTCCAACAGCCATCAAGCAATATCTGCAATACTGTAAGGAAATTGATGCAGAAACCAAACGACCGTATTCATCGCGCTATATTGGCTCTTTAGTGGCCGACTTCCATAGAAACATGATCCAAGGGGGTGTCTTTCTGTATCCGGAAACCGTGCAGTATCCGGATGGAAAGTTACGATTGATGTATGAATGTAATCCATTGGCCTTCATCGCTGAACAAGCGGGAGGGAAGGCCAGTACGGGAGTCATCCCGATTATGGATATCGAACCTACGTATCTACACCAACGTACCGCACTAATTATTGGTAGTGAGATGATGGTTGATATGGTGGAACGTTATATCCATGAACACATTCATGTGGAATCGAATCTAGTTTAATGTTTTCTAGTACAAACTTTATTAGCCTGTACGACAACGAGGAATGCAGGCTTTTATTTATGTTTGTACTAGATATTTATTAACGAACGATGAAATTACTGTTCAGCTTGCTAGCTACGCTGCTAGCCCTGCAAACCTATGCGCAACAAACCGCTGTTCAATTCTTTAAGGGCACCTGGCAAGTAAAGGGCGAGCAGCTCTTTGAACACTGGGATGAACTATCCCCAAACCGGTTAAAAGGTTTCGCCTATGATAATAGCAATCCCAAAGCGTTTAGAATCATCGAATACCTCGACCTAAAGGAAGAGGGAAAGAATTTTTGGCTAGATGCCACGGTCATGGAGCAGAACCAAGGCAAAGCCATACAATTCAAAGGCAGCAAAGGCCCGGATTTCTACCAATTTGAAAACCCGAAACACGATTTCCCCAAAATAATTCGCTACCAAAAACTAGCACCTGATAGCATGCTGGTCACCCTAGTAGCCGGAGAAAAGAAAATTACTTTTAACATGCAGCGGGTAAAAACCGCGCTAAACCCCGATGCAACAACCAATACGGCCTATGACGAAGCCCTTGCCCAAAAGCTTGGCGCAGATGCTTACGGCATGAAGTCTTTCTTCTTTGTGGTTTTAAAAACAGGCGTGAACACTACTACCGACCAAACCTTAATTAAAGAAAGCTTCCAAGGACACATGGCCAATATCAATCGCCTGGTTGCAGAAGATAAACTCATCGTCGCCGGACCCTTCGGCAAAAACAATGACCAATACCGCGGCCTTTTCATCTTCCAAAACGTAAAAACAGAAGCCGAACTCCGGGAATTGCTACTAACAGATCCCGCTATTAAGAATGAACTCCTTAGTTTTAGTATCTATCCTTGGTATGGCTCAGCAGCATTACCGATGTACTTGCCCTATTCAAAAAAAATAACAAAGGAAAGTTTTTAGGGGGGCATTTTGTTGTCAACGTTTTGTCATCACTTTTGTCATCACTTTGCCATCGTTTTGTCATGGTGAGCGGAGTCGAACCACGAACGACTGGTACGTCAATGCAATCATCGTTTTATCACCATTTTATCACCATTTTGTCATAGTGTTGCCCTCGGAAAGGGGTAAAAATTTTTGCAAAATTTATTGAAAAGTGATGACATGATTTGGCATTGCTTGTTAAGCTTTACTGGTAAACTAGGTCACGCTTTGCTAGTAAACTGCGGCACGCATTGTTCATAGTTGCGGCAAGTATTGTCATCGTGAGGAGTCGAACCACGAACCATTGGTACGTCAATGCAATCAACAGTAACCCACAACTTTGTTTGTAGTACTTTACTGCAATTTCTACCCTCTCTTTTCCTTTCCTTATTTTTTCTTCCAGCATACTCTCCATCAGTACTTGTTATGGCCCGTCTTTAGCACCTTTCTCTCTTTTATCAGCACCCTTTCCAAAGGGGGTAGAAATGGGTTTGAAAGGGGAGTGAAAGGGGAGAGAAAGGGAGGTATACAAAAGAAGGTCATAAAAAAAGCTGGCCATCGGTCAGCTTTTTTATAAGTGAAAATTTATTTTTTAATGTTTGATAGGTAATGGTGAAACGAGTCGTATTATTGTTATGTGGTTTGACGTACTTTTATACCTACATCTATTATTATTTGTGGTTTGCATTGACGTACCAGTCGTTCGACTCCGCTCACGATGACAACACGATGACAAAATGGTGATAAAATGTTGACAGGTCTCACATCTCACATCTCACATCTCAAATCTAACTTCCAATCCCCATTTCCTTAATAATAAACTGCGCATTATCGATCTTATCTGCGATCCATAGCACATAGCGGATATCCACGCCAATCGAGCGGCTATAGCTTTCGTTCCAGGCGAAGTCGTTGATCGTCGCATCATAGGCGCGGTCGAAGTTTACTCCGATCAATTCGCCGTAGGCGTTCATAATAGGCGATCCTGAGTTTCCGCCGGTGGTATCCATGTTGTACAGGATATTTACAGGCACATCATTGATTTCCTTTTTGAAATAGTTGCCGAAGTTTTTATCCAACCAGTTTTGTTTAATGGCTTGTGGATAAGTGAATTCTGGGGCTCCGGAGTTTCCTTTTTCAATTAATCCGCGCACGGTAGTGAAGGGTTCCATGTAAGTCGCATCTACCGGGCTATACCCTTTGATATTACCGAAGGTAAGGCGTAAGGTAGAGTTGGCGTCAGGGATAAAATTGGTGGCTAAGAATTGCTCTTTTACGGCAACATAGTCGGCCATCAATTTATTCAAGTTCCCTTCGCGGCGTTTCTGTTCCTCGCGGAACGGGGCTGTTTCCAACATCAGGGCATCTTGCAATTTCATCAACTCATCTTTATAGGCCATGAGGCTGGCCGCATCTTTTAATATGCGGGTATACAAAACCTCTTGGTTGTTCAGATCCGATTTTTCAATAACAGACTGAATATAATCTGCGGCTTGTTGCTCCGATTTAAAGCCTTTGTTCTGAATAAATCCGATGCTATTCTGTCCTTTCAGCTGATAAGCTTGTTGGAACATGTGGCCGGCAATGCTTTTATCTACAGCTTTGTTATAGCTTTCATAAAGGCCATCGGCTTGTTTTTTAAACTGGTTAATATTGATGCGGAATAGGTTTTCGCGTTTGCTGCTGTTTAACTCTTTTCCTAAGGCTTCTTGGAACGAGTTTACCAGGCTGGCGATCTGCAACAGGCGGATTCCGGAGTACACATTGTTATACCACAGTTCTTTTTCAGCATCGGCGAATACCATGGCATAATGCGCATCGATATCTTGCATCAGGCTACCGTATTTTGCTTTCAGCTCCGGTTTGCTATTGATAAAGGCGGCAAGCTTTTCGTCTTCCGCTTTCTTTGTATCCACCAGCCCAATATTGCGTAATCCCTTCAACTTACCCTGGTAATTTTTCATTACGTTGGCATTGCGCTTAATGCGGGTTGCTAGGGCTAATTCTGTTGCTTTATCATCCTTACCTGCCAAATGCATTTGTTGATTTTGGAACTCGTAAAGATTTGAGGTATAAGGAAGTAAGAATTGCTGTTGGTAGGATAGGTACTGCGCCGGACGATGACGGAAGGTACGACCCGGATAGCCCAAGATAAACACAAAGTCGTTCTCCTTTACGCCTTTCGGGCTTACCTTTAAATGCTTCTTCGGTTTGTAAGGCACATTCTCTTTCGCATATTTTGCTGATTTCCCATCCGGGCTTACATAGGCACGTAGGAAGGAGAAGTCGCCGGTATGGCGCGGCCACACCCAGTTATCGGTTTCTCCACCAAACTCGCCAATATCCTGACGTGGAATGTATACTAAGCGTACATCTTCAATAGTTTTATACTTGAATAGAACATAGCTTTTTCCGATAAACATTTCCGATACTTCGGCTTTGATGGTCGGGTCGGCAGCTTCGGCGGCACGTGCTATTTCTTCGCGTTTTTGCTGAATGGTTTCAATCCGTTGAATCGGATCGCTAATGGAAGCTACAGCATCCAATACCTGTTGCGAAACATCCTCATACGAGTCGGTAATGCGTATGGTTAATCCTTTGGCTTCAATTTCCTGCTCATAGGAATTGGCCACAAAACCATTTTCCAGGTAATTATGGGTAGGGCTAGACGCCAATTGTACGGCCGAGAAGGCACAGTGGTGGTTGGTGATAATCAAGCCATTTGGTGACACAAAAGAGCCTGAGCAGCCACTTACTTGCACCAAGGCATCCACCAATCCGATTTGCCCCGGGTTGTAAATGTCCTTTTCTTTGATTTTTAATCCTGCTTTCTTCAATCCTGCGCGGCTTAATTCGCTTAAAGGGAACATCCCCTCATCGGGAACCGCGGCAGAGAAATTAAAACAAGCGGCTGCTACCACTGCTGCAAGCAAGCCGACTTTTAGTTTGTTCATCATAATCAATGCTATTTGTACTTTCCAAAAATACAAAATGTTTTTGGCAGACCTTCACTCGTGTTTTTTCAGCTGCACAACGGATTATCCCTCCTTTGGTTTAACTATCTGCCAAACAGTTTCTATATTTGCAAGGAATTTCAATTTTTCCATCCAGAATACAAAAATCACATATGAGAGGGCGCTTGCTGAAAAAACTAGAAAACTTAAACAAGTGGCGGATGCAGAAGATTTCCAACCGGAACTTCTTGGTGTTGCTGGCTTTTTTTGTCGGAATAGTGGGCGGACTGGCAGCGGCCCTGTTAAAAGGCTTGACCCATTTTATTGCCTCTTCCTTGCAAGACGATGTAGAATGGCACTATAAATACTCCTTATACCTTGTTTTCCCGCTGATCGGCATCTTTCTATCCGTTCTTTTCGTGCGTAAAATGCTGAAAGGGCAGAAGTTTGAACATGGGATTACACCGATTATCTATTCCATTTCTCGAAAATCAAGCCGTATTGAATTTCATAATGTGTATTCGCAGATTGTGTCTTCAGCCTTAACCGTTGGTTTTGGTGGTTCCTGTGGTTTGGAGGCACCTATTGCCTATTCCGGATCGGCCATAGGTTCTAATATGGCTCGGTTCTTTGGCTTAAGTTATAAGGAGGTCACCATGCTGTTGGCCTGTGGGGCGGCTGCAGGAATTTCAGGAGCCTTTAACAGCCCGATTGCAGGGATGATTTTTGCTATTGAAATTTTGCTGACCGAGTTTTCCATTCCGGCTTTTATCCCTTTGTTAATCTCGTCTGCCTTAGCGGCCGTTATTTCAAAATTGCTGTATAGCGAACCTTTGTTTCACACCACCACCACGGGTTGGGAGGTTGAAGCCTTGTTCTTTTACCTCTTGTTGGCGGTTATCATCGGTTTATTTACGGTTTACTTTTCCTTTCTGTCGCAGGCAGTTAAGCAGTGGTTTGCCAAGATTTCAAACCCCTATAATAAGGTTTGGCTCAGCGGGATATCCTTGGGCGTGTTAATCTTTGTGTTTCCGGCTTTATATGGTGAAGGCTATTTATCCATACAGCAGATCCTCGATGGGCGTTTTGATTCCATTCTGAAAAACAGTTTGTTCTCCGATTATAAAGATATCGGCTGGGCGGTTATGATCTATACCATTTTAACCTTATTTGGTAAATCCATTGCTTCGCTTTTCACCATCAACGGAGGTGGTAATGGGGGAGTCTTCGGGCCGAGTTTGGTTATGGGTGGCCTCATAGGTTTTGCCTTTGCCTTTGGCATGAACCAAACAGGCTTGGTGCAGTTAAACGTGCCGAACTTTGTGATGGCCGGAATGGCCGGTGCTTTAGCCGGTATTATGCACGCGCCCTTAACAGGCATCTTTCTAATTGCTGAAATAACCGGCGGTTATACCTTAATGGTGCCCTTGATGTTGGTGGTGTCCATTTCCTATTTTATCAACAGGGCTATTATGAAACATTCCATCTATACCAAAGTATTGGCGGAGTCGGGAGATTTAATCTCTTATGAAGATAAGGACAGGACGGTGTTGAGTATGATGAAGTTACGCTATGTGTTGGAGACTAATTTTGTGCGGTTGCATCCGAAGGAAACCCCTTTGGATCGGCAGTCGGATATCATTCACTCCAAGCGTAATATTTTCCCGATTGTTGATGATGAAGGCAAGCTGATTGGCATTATCTATAGCGAGCGTTTGTTTGCGATCTTACTGGGCGAACAAGAAGGGAAGGATAAGACCTTTGCTAGCTTAGCACAAAAGCCTAACGACATGATTGTGGAGACCGAACATATGGAAGTGGTGATGGGCAAGATGAATCGTGACGATGTGTGGATTCTTCCGGTAGTCAATAAAGAGGGGCAGTACTTAGGTTTTGTGTCTAAATCTTCGGTATTTAATAAATACCGGGGCTTATTGGTGCGGCAGGGGATGTATTTGGAATAGGGAAGGCCTAATGGCTTCCCATTTTCGAAAATACATTGATGACTACCACGCCGATTACTATGAGCGTTAATCCGATGATCGCTGGTAGGTCGGGTGTCTGCTTAAAGTAGAACATCCCGATTAAGCTGATAAATATAATACCTACGCCCGACCAAATGGCGTATGCAATGCCTACAGGCATGGTCCGTAGGGTTAAACTCAGAAAATAAAAGGCTACCCCATAGCCAATTAAGCAAATAAGCGTGGGTTTCCACAGACTAAAACCTTCGGATTTTTTAAGGTAGGTCGTTGCGAAGATCTCCGCAATAATGGCGATTAATAGGTACAGGTACTTCATTTTTCCAATCAATTTCCGCTAAGATATTAAATATCTGACTTTTTCAAACAAAAGTTTAAATAGCCTTTTGTCTTATTTTACTGACCCTGTATATCAGATAGTTAACCTTTTATTCCATACTTCTTAATGTAAACTTAACCTAAACATAATTTGTTAACAAATGTTAAACGGTACAATAATTGTTGAATAATACGTTAATAAGTGAAGAAATGTAATAAAAATATTACGAAGGAAGAATTAAACATATAATACACGTGAAGAAACTCAATTTATCAATTTTAAAAGCAAGTATCGTTTTGTTTAGTTCGATCAGCATCTTTTCTAGCTGTTCGGAAAGCAAATCCAAAGAAAAAGAAAGTAACAAAGCATTAGCATTACCCGTGTATACCGTAAATAAGGAAGACGCTGTAACGGTTAAGGATTATTTAGGAACGATTGAAGGGAAAGTGAATGTGGATGTGCGTCCGCAGGTGGAAGGCCTTTTACAGGAAATCTACGTGGACGAGGGTGTTTTTGTGCAAAAAGGGCAGAAGCTCTTTAAAATCGACCCTTCTTTTTACCAAGAGGACCTGAATAATATGGTGGCAAGCCAGCAGGTGGCGAAGGCAAAATTAAAGAATGCCAAATTGGAAGTAGATCGTTTGAAGCCTTTGGTGGAAAATGAAGTTATTTCTGAGGTGCGTCTAGCCTCAGCCGAAGCCGATTACCAAGTCGCCAAAGCAACATTGGATCAAGCTACTGCCGAAGTGCGTTCGGCACAAATCAGTAAAGATTTTACCGTTATTACCGCACCTGTGAGCGGCTATATCGGACGTATTCCGAAACGCATCGGTAACTTAGTGAGCAAAGGAGATAAGGAACCCTTAACTTACTTATCAGATGTGCAAGAGGTATATGTATACTTTGCAATGAATGAATCGGATTTCCTCTATTTTTCTAAAGCGCAAGCCAAGAAAGATAGCTTGGAGGGCCGTCGTTACGATAAAACCAAGAAATTAACCTTCCCTGAAGTGACCCTGGTGTTGGCCGACGGTGAAGAGTATAAGTTTAAAGGCATTGTAGATGCGGTAAATGGTCAGGTAGACCGTACCACAGGTGCGATTTCTTTACGCGCCTCCTTTAAAAACTCTGATAATATACTGCGCTCCGGAAGTACCGGTACGCTGAAAATTTCAGAGGTGAAGGATGATGTATTGCAGATTCCTCAAGTAGCAACCAGCGAGTTGCAGGACAAAACCTTTGTGTTTGTTGTGGATAAAAACAATACCGCGCAACGCCGTAACATTAGCATAGCCGGTAAGAGTAAAGCGAATTACATTGTTTCGGAAGGCCTGCAAGAAGGCGACAGGGTGATCTTAAGTGGCTTTGATAAGCTAACCGATGGTTCCGCCATTATGCCTATTGAGCAGAAGAAACAATAAGTAAACAGAATACAGAGCCGATTCGCCACGCTCCCAGCGTGGCTCAGGCTTGGTCAATCTAAATAGCATTTATGTTAAAGACATTCGTAAATCGACCAGTCCTTGCGACGGTTGTATCTATCATATTAGTGATCTTGGGTTTAGTCGGCATGAAATTATTGCCGGTGACCCGCTTTCCTGAAATTGCCCCTCCTAGTGTGGTGGTGTCCCTGAGTTATCCGGGAGCAACCGCAGAAACGGTTGCTAAATCCGTGCTTCTGCCAATTGAAGAGGCTATTAACGGGGTCGAGAATATGACCTATATCCGTTCTACGGCTTCCAACTCGGGTTCTGGAACTGTAACGGTTTATTTCAAAACAGGAACCAATCCAGATGTGGCCTCGGTGAATGTGCAGACCCGGATTTCTAAAGCCATCAGTTCCATTCCTTCCGAGGTAAACGAAGCAGGGGTAACGGTGATGCCGCGGCAATCCGGGGTCATCATGACCATTAACCTCTTCTCTGACCATCAGGACAGTATCTACGATGAAACGTTCTTGCAAGCCTATGCACAGATTAATCTGATGCGGCCACTCTTACGGGTGGATGGGGTAGCACAGGTTTCCCGCTTAGGAGCGCGTGACTACGCCATGCGCTTGTGGTTAAACCCCGAGAAATTAGCCCTCTATAATTTGGTGCCTAAGGATGTAACCGATGCGATTAAAGATCAGAACTTTGAAATTGCACCGGGTAAATTTGGGGAAACCTCGGAGGAGGCCTTTGAAACGGTTATTAAGCATAAGGGGCGTTTTACCCAACCCGAGGAGTTTCAAAATGTGGTGATAAAAACCAATAAAGACGGTTCAGTGCTCTACCTGAAAGATGTAGCCCGCGTCGAATTTGGAGCCACCAACTTAAACTCCGATAATAAGGTGGATGGCCACCCCGGCTTAACCTTAAACCTGACCCAGACCTCGGGTTCCAATGCACACGATATTGATGTGGAGGTGCGCAAGGTATTGGAAGAGCAGGCCAAGACCTTCCCCAAGGGTATACATTACGAAATAACCTACTCCGTCAGGGATCAGATCGACGAGTCGATTTCCCAGGTGAAGCATACCTTATTTGAGGCCTTTATCCTGGTATTTATCATTGTATTTATATTCTTGCAGGATTTCCGATCGACCTTGATTCCGGCGATTGCAATTCCGGTATCCTTGGTTGGTACCTTCTTCTTCCTGCAACTCTTTGGCTTCTCGCTGAACGTATTAACGATGTTTGCCCTGGTGCTGGCGATTGGTATTGTGGTGGATGATGCCATTGTCGTCGTCGAGGCCATACACCAAAAGATGCATCATACCGGCTTAAAAGCTAAAGCAGCCACTTTATCGACGATGTCGGAAATTACTTCGGCCATTCTATCGATTACTATGGTGATGGCGGCGGTATTCTTACCTGTTGGTTTTATGGAAGGCCCTGCGGGGATATTCTATCGACAGTTTGCCTATACCTTGGCCACGGCGATTTTGATCTCAGCCTTAAATGCCTTGACTTTAAGTCCGGCACTCTGTGCGCTCTTATTGAAACCGCCACACGATGAGGAGAAGGAAGAAGCGAAGAAAACAACCTTCGTAAAATATAAAGATCGTTTTTTCAAAGCCTTTAATACGGCCTTCGATAACTTCACCAATAAATACCTGGTTGGGGTGAAATACCTCATCAAGAAAAAGCATGTGGCCTGGGCTGGTTTAGCCTTGGTTACGGCCTTGGGGGTATTTATGATGAACCGCTCACCGAAGTCCTTTATCCCGACGGAAGATGATGGCTTTATTACCTATAACCTGGCCATGCCAGCAGGAGCTTCCCTGGCCCGTACCACAGAGGTATTGAAAAAGGCCGATAGCATTTTGCGTAGACATGAGGATATTGCGGGGATGACCTCCGTATCGGGCTATAACGCCTTAGATGCGAGTTCCTCGCCGGCCTTCGCTGCGGGTTATATCAATTTGAAACCGCATGCCGATCGGGAGAAAATAAAAAATATTACTGCATTTATGGATACCATCCGTCAGGATCTGTCGCAGCTCCATGAGGCCAAATTTACCATATTCCCGAGACCCACTGTACAAGGTTTTGGTGACTTCGCCGGTATCGAAATGGTGTTGCAAGACCGCTTGGGTGGCGATATCCGCGACTTTAACGTGGTGGCAGATACCTTTATCAGTGAGTTGAACCAACTGCCGGAAATCGGGAATGCCTATACGACCTTTAAATCGAATTTCCCACAATATGAGGTGAATATCGATGTGGTGAAAGCAAAATCATTAGGGGTAAGTATCAATGCTTTGATGTCGACCATCCGTTCTTACTTTGCCCGGGTGCAAGCCAGTGACTTTAGCCGCTTTGGCCGCCAATACCGCGTATATGTGCAGTCGGACTTTGACTTCCGTAAGGATCCGGAATCCTTTAACTCTATTTTCGTGCGGAACGACCAGGGAAAAATGGTGCCTATTAATACCATCTTGACCTTGGAGAAAATCGTCGGTCCGGAAACCATTACCCGCTATAACCTGTACAATGCTATAGCCGTGAATGCCGAACCGGCAGAAGGCTACAGTACCGGTGATGCTATGGCCGCCATTGAACGCCATGCCGAAGAAAAACTGCCAGGTAACTATGGTTACGAATGGACAGGGATGAGTTTTGAGGAAAGCCAATCCGGTTCGCAAACCGTATTGATCTTCGCCTTGAGTATTTTATTTGTGTACTTCTTGCTGGCCGCGCAGTACGAAAGCTATATCCTGCCATGGGCGGTATTATTATCTGTTCCGGTAGGTCTTATCGGGGTTTATGGTACGATTGCGGTTGTAGGCCTTCAAAACAACATCTACGTGCAGGTAGGATTGATCATGTTGATAGGACTATTGGCGAAGAATGCGATTTTGATTGTGGAGTTTGCCGTTCAGGAAAGGCAGAAAGGCCTCAGCATTATCGATGCGGCAATTAATGGGGCTAAGCTACGTCTGCGTCCGATTTTGATGACTAGTTTGGCCTTTGTGGCCGGATTAATTCCATTGATGTGGACGGTAGGGCCATCGGCCATCGGAAATCATTCCATCAGTTTCTCGGCAGCAGGAGGGATGCTCTTCGGGGTTACCTTCGGTATTTTTATTATACCGATGCTGTTTGTGGTCTTTAAGTCCTTGGATGAAATGGTACGTAGTAAAATTAAAACGGAGGAAGAATAATGAAGAAAATAAGCATAACGAAACTCAGTATAGCAGGATTATTTGCGGCTATCTTGCTCATTCAGAGCTGTAAGGTAGGTCAAAAATATGTGCAACCCGAATTGAATGTCCCGGAAAGTTATCGCGGGGATACCTTAACGTATTTCGGTGATACCACCAGTATCAGTAAGACGACTTGGAAACAGTTTTTCCATGACCCTACGTTAAAAACATTAATCGACTCGGCCTTGGCGCATAATTTCGATATGAAAACAGCCTTGTTGAATATTGAAATTGCCAACAAGGAATTGCGTCGGAATAAATTGGATTATTTACCACAGGTGGATATGGTTATTGCCGGAGCCAATAGGCAATGGCGCTCGAAGGACTTTGGTTCAGCGCCTTCCTCCAAATGGTACGAACATAAGGGCAGCAAAGCACCGGAGTCTATGTTCAGCTATCTATCGCAATATGGAACAGAAGTAGGTTTCAATTGGGAAATCGATATCTGGGGAAAGATAAGTAATGCCAAAGATCAGTTATTAGCCGATTACCTGAATACTCAAGAAGCAAAGAATGCGGTGCAAACCCAAGTGGTGGCCAGTGTGGCCAAAGGTTATTTTAACCTGCTGATGCTGGATGCTAAGATTGAAGTGGCCAAACGAAACGTGCTATTAAATGACAGTACCCTACAAATGATTAAACTGCAATATGAGGCCGGAGAAATTACCTCCTTAGCGATTCAGCAAACGGAATCACAGCGCCTAATTGCTGCTTCATTGGTTCCGGAATTGGAACGTCAGATCGTGATTCAGGAAAATGCCTTACGCGTATTGTCGGGAATGATGCCCGATGAGATCCAACGTGGAACGAGCTTTGAGCATCTTTTTGCAGAAAATAAAGATATCTCCTTAGGTGCGCCTTTGGAAATTGTAAGAAATAGACCGGATATCCGCAGTGCGGAATTCGATTTAATCGCGGCCAATGCGCATGCGAACATCCAACAAGCCATGCGTTATCCTGCCTTAACCTTAGGAGGTTCATTGGGGGTAAATGCCATGCTTCCGAAAAACTGGTTTAATATTCCAGGGGCTTTATTGGGTGGAATTACCGGCGAACTAACGGCACCCATCTTTAAAAGTAAAACCTTAAAAACCAAATGGGAGATTGCGAAAATTGAACGCGAGAAAACGGAGCTTGCCTTCCAGCAAACGGTAGTAGAAGCTGTTTCTGAAGTGTCGGATGCCGTAATCACGGTGGAGAAATTACGCGAGCAATTGGATTTTGCGCGCCTGCGGGTAGAGAACTCCGCCAAGGCAGTGCGTAATGCAAACCTTCTATTTAAAAGTGGCTATGCGACCTACCTAGAAGTAATTACGGCCCAAGGAAATGCCTTGGATTCGGATTTGGCCTTAGTAGAACTGCGCCAGTCGCATTTAGAATCCTATGTGGATCTATACCGGTCTTTAGGCGGAGGCTGGCGTTAATCGCTGCTGCCTGAGACCTTAACGAGTCTTCACTGTATCGTATGATACACTTCCTTCATCTTTGCCCTTATGAGTTTCGGGACAGATGTTAAAGATGCAGATGCCCGGGAGAACCGGGCATCTCTTTTTAGGGGCTTATCGGAAATTGGGACGTGAGGTAAGTGGAGAAAAGGACCAGGGGACAGAACACAGGATAATCAGGTAGATCCAGATGATCCGTTTCCAAAGGTAGCTAAAGGCAGGGCTACCGATTTTCTTTTTCGCGATAATGGTGAGCACATTGAACAGGAGGATCCCTAAGGTCATCATGCTCATATGTTCGAGGCCGAAGAATCGTAATTGTCGGTTTTTGAGGTTCGCGGGAAGATCCTGCCAGAAGCCCATGCTGATGGGGCTGCTGCAATAGAGCAACCAGCCTAAGAGGAGTTGGATATTATAGAGTAGGGTGAAGCCAAGCAGGAGCTGCCAATCGGAGGCTTTAAAAATCCGCTTGTATTTGTGTTGCCAATAAATCCAGAGCAATTGAATCAGCATGGCTATCAGGACAAGCCAACGGTAATAAGAATGGAAAATTAACCAGTGTGAATAATTCATGAAGGCAGGCCGGGCAAATACGATATGGAATTAGGAACGCTGTAAGTCTTTGATATAGGCTAGTAAAACAATAGCATGGTTAATTTTGGGGTCTTTGGCGCCGTATAAGAGGGTGACAGGCTTATCTTCGGCGATATGCATAATGCGAATAACATCATCTTGATGGGCATCCAGTTCTTTTTTGTACGCGACTTTAAATTCCTCAAAACGATCGGCTTGATGGTTGAAGGCTTTTCGCAATGCGGTGGAAGGTGCTACTTCTTTATTCCACTCATCAAGATGAGCTTCGGCCTTGGCGATGCCACGGGGCCACAGGCGGTCGATCAAGATGCGGTAGCCATCTGCGGAATCGTAGGGCTCGTATATACGTTTAATGTGAATCTGGAGCTTCATGTTGTTTTGTTCTTCAACGCTCGGCAAAGGGAAAATATTGCCGGTTTAGGCAAGGGGTCTTCCTTTTTGTTCGCGGTAGTAGGCGATTTTATGTTGGAACATTTCGGCCATGCGCGAGCCTTGCCATTTCGCACGATCGGCTTTCTCTCCTGCATACAGTTCATCCACGGTTTGGTGAAAAAGACCTACCCAAGTATCAAAATGAAATTTATCGACCGGCATATGCATATGAGGAGGGAAGGGGCTGCCAAAATAGGTGTGCTCTTCTAATAAAACGGTTTGCCAGAAACGGTACATTTTCTCGAGGTGTTCCGGCCAACGATCTTGGATGATACCATCGAAAATAGGGCCTAACAAATCATTCTCGCGAATTCGATCGTAAAAGGTATCGACCAATACTTTAATATCGTCCAGTTCTTGAATATCTTGTTTCATTTTATATCGGTTAATGCGTTTTTAATACGCTTTCCCCCGCAATCACATCGGTGGCCAAGTCGTATACCGTGCTGCTTTCCATCATGCTTTTCAATTCTTTACGAATTTCGACAAAGCGATGGTGCATCGGACAGGGGCGCTTTGCATTGCACTCGCGCAGCCCTAAAGCACATCCTATAAACAACTCTTCGCCATCAATGGCTTTGACGATATCGGCAAGTCTTACCCCGTGGATTTGTTCTTCACTCATCTCAAATCCACCATATGGGCCTTTCACAGATTTTAAAATATTGAATTTCGTCAAGGTGCCTAACACTTTGGCGGTAAATGCTTCGGGAGTAGCCGTATGCTCGGCAACTTCCCCAATTTTGACACGCTTACCATCCATTGATTGTGTTGCTATATACAGAATAGCTTTGAGGCCGTGTTCACAGGCTTTGGAAAACATAGTTTATTACGCTAATTATCTATCAAAGATAACCGATAGATTTGTTATTCAGACTGTTTTGTCCTAAATATATGTTAATGTGATGCAAATATGACGATAAAACCTTAGTAAACTAGGTTTCCCCGGTGAATAAGGTGTTTTATTTCGGGAACACGTGCTACGGTTTCTGCGGAACAACTGGCTTCCACGAAGACAAAGTTCGCCACATCTGCAGGTTTTGGCCATTGCTGTTTTCCTTGGTCATCAAGGGGCAAGATATTACCTGTTGCTAAGGCTAAACTTCGCGACAGCATAAACTCATTGCCAAAGCCATAAAGCTGCGCCATTAAACAGGCTTTTTCCAGCACAGAGCCTGTCCCATAAATGCTCCAAGGATCGATGATACTATCATTACCTGTTGCCACCTTTACCCCGTATTTGTACAAGGTTGGGATTGGCATGATGCGACCGGCCATCGGAATGGTGGAAATAATACCTATTTGCGCTTCAGCCAGTTTTTCGGCCAAGGGTGCCAAGGTCGTTGCTGGAAGCGCGGCTAAAGCAAAACAATGGCTGAGGAAGGTTTTCCCTTTTAAGCTGGGGTTTTCCATCGTCTTTTTAATGAGGTATTCGATGGTATCTACGCCCGATTGTCCCGATTCATGCAAATGGATGTCGATGCCTTTTTGATGATCTAAAGCCAATTGTACCGTGAAATCGATGGGTTTTTCAATACTGCCATCAATGCTATAGGGATCCAATCCGCCGATAAAGTCAATATCCATACTTGCCGCCTCCTTCATAAAAGGAACGGAATCGGTATAATAGAGACCATGTTGGGGAAAGGCAACTAATTCGGCATCAAAGCCCGCTTTTTTATGTTCCAGTGCCCGCTGTAGATTCTTGAGCGAGTCTAATTTAGAAGTAGGCTCGATATTCACATGACTACGCGCAAAGGAAGATCCCTTGGACTGCAAGAGCTCAATGAGTTTCTCCGCCCGCTCGGTGGATGTTTTAAGCATCTCCGGTAAGATTTCCTGTTCCAAGGCAATCATGCTTTTTACACCTCCCGCTCTGCGCTTGATGATCTTCCAAGGGCCACCATAAAAGGTTTTATCCAAATGGATATGCATATCCTTAAATGCGGGTAACATCAGCATGCCCTTGGCATCAAATGCTTTCGCCTGCGGGTCGTTCGGAAGAATGGCCTTTATTTTTCCATGCTCCACAGCAATACAAAAAAGTCCTGTTTCAGTGGCAGCTACTTCGTTGCCATCGAAGGAAAAACCGGTTTCCAACCGTACGTTTTTCAAGAGTTGCAAGTTGTTATTTTCCATAGGGTTAGGTCTTGCTGCCGGAAGCTGGCCAAGGAGCGGCGCAGTTCCTAAACCTGCCAAACCTAAGGCTCCCTGCTTCAAAAAATCTTTTCGGGAAAGGGGAGAATCGTTCTTCATGTAAAATAGCTGTGTGATAGAATTCCTAAAAATAGGAAATTCTACAGTTCTTCGTAGCCCGGAAAGTGTGTCGATACGATTTTTTTCCACTCCGGATGCTTTTTGATAAAGGCATAAACAAATGGACAATAAGGAGATACTGTTTTTCCGGCATCCGCAATAAATTGCAGTGTTTTTTCTACCAAGGCAGACGCTGCGCCTGTACCTGCCAGTTCTTCCGGAGATTCCGTATGCACTAAAGCGTAATTACGAGAGGTTTCTTTGTATTCTATAAAGGCGGTATGGCCTTCATATTGCAGTTCAAAGCGACTTAATTCTTCGTTTTTTGTGAGTGTAATGGGTTCGAATTGTTCTTTCATGTGTTCAATTTTTATGTTGTTAATGAAAGAACAAGTTCGGCATCATTTTGTGTGTATGCATTGACCTAAGATAAGAAATTTCTAGGCTTCGGTATGATATAAAGCTTCGAATTCTCTTTTGTATTTTTCTAGGATTACCTTGCGTTTCATTTTGAGGGTAGGGGTTAACTCGCCTTCCTCAATCGTAAATTCATTGGACAGGATAATCGGTTTTTTGATTTGCTCCCAATTTCCAAAATGCTTATTCGCTAATTGCACTTCCTTATTGATTTTGCGAACGATTTTCTCTTGTTTTAAGAATTGCTCTTTTGGTAAATCTCTAATCTCAGGAGCCTCTGTTTTACTCCAATCAATCAAATGGGCATAGTTCGGAACAATATAAGCGGATGCAAATTTCTGACCATCCCCAATCACCATGGCTTGCTCAATGTAGTTGGACTCCAATAGTTTTTTCTCAATAGGTTGTGGGATTACATACTTCCCACCGGAGATTTTAAACATCTCTTTCTTGCGGTCGATGATTTTTAAGAATCGTTCTTCTTCCCAAACCCCAATATCACCTGTATGCAACCAGCCATCAATAATGGTTTTATCGGTTTCCTCTTTGTTTTTATAATAGCCTTGCATCACATTCGGGCCTTTCACCAAGATTTCGCCATCTTCAGCAAGTTTTATTTCTACATATTTTACGGCTAATCCAACGGTGCCCACACGTGTTCCTTTCAGGTAATGATTTACTGAAATTAGCGGCGAGGCTTCGGTCATGCCATAACCCTCAAATAAGGGCACTCCAGCCGCCAACAATACACGCGCAAGTTTGGCCTGCAAGGAGGCACTGCCTGATGCCACGGTCTTTAAATGCCCGCCTAGGGCCTCGTACCATTTATCTAACACCAGCTTTTTAGCAATGCTTAATTTGATGTTATAAAGGAAGCTACGGTTTTCGGGATTAGGGTCGTATTCCTCCGCGACGCTGACAGCCCAGTCGAAAATCTTACGTTTCGTTCCGCTAAGATCTAAGCCGGCCTTCATAATCTTTTCGTAGACTTTCTCTAGGATGCGAGGTACCGCCGTCATAATATGTGGCTGTACTTCCTTGATATTTTGGCCTATTTTATCCAGCGACTCGGCAATATGCGTAGTAATACCGATATAGAGGTAGGTATAGATTACCATCCGTTCGTAAGCATGGCAAGGGGGTAGGAAGGTTAAGGAGCGATCGTAGGCCTGACAAGGGGTAATCTCGCGGGCCGCTTCCACATTGGCCATAATGTTGCGGTGGGTAAGCATCACTCCCTTTGGCTTTCCGGTTGTGCCGGAAGTATATATCAATGTCGCTAAATCTTCTGCTTTGACCTGATCACGCAGTAAACTCAGTTGCTCATTGGAGACCTCGGTACCTAAAGCATTGATTTCGTCCCAATGCCGGATGCCCTCGACCTTTTCCATACAGAATACGTATTTCAAGGTATAAATAGAATCCTGAAGACCCATGATCCGATTATACAAGGATTTATTGCTTACAATGCATAATTTGATTTCAGCATCGTTGAAGATAAATTGGTAATCGGCATCGGTAATATTCGGATAGATGGCCACTGTGACGCCGCCAATCTGTTGGATGGCGAAATCGACGATGTGCCATTCGACACTGCTGTCGGCAATCAATCCTACCTTTTCATTTGGCTTTACACCCAACGCAATCAATCCTTTCGATAAAGCATTGACTGCTGCTAAAAACTGTTCTGTTTTTATAGGTTTCCAGGCTCCGTCTATTTTATGTGAAAAAATATCCAGGTTCGGAAAAAGTTCAACCTGCCGAAAAGCAAGGTCGAACAATCTTAAATTTTCGTCCATTTCCATTCAAATTTGCTGCTGTCCAAGCCAGCAGTCTTCCTCCATCGATTAACAATAAGTAAAGGGAAGAAGTTTGCAAAAATAAAAAAATGTTAAATTATTAAGGCTTGATTTTTACGAAATTGATAATAACTAACAGAAACCTCTCTGGGTTGAGTATAAAGACCTATTTTTGTGCTCGCCAGATATTATTTGGCAAAAATGGCGATTTTGTCTTTTGATTTGAATTTATTTAAGTTTGTTTAAACTAATTGTAAATGAATTATTATAATAATCCGGTAGTTGCTCAACTGCCCAAGCACCTGTTGAAATTCATTGTGCTTCAATACTATGATCGATATACTTCGATTGATCAGGCAGTATGGCGTTATGTGATGCGACAGAACTATGCTTACCTCCGCGATATTGCCTATTACCCCTATATTCCAGGGCTTACCAAAGCAGGCTTGACCATTGAGTCGGTTCCTGATTTGCAAGCCATGAACGATGCTTTAAAAAAGATTGGCTGGGGCGCTGTAACTGTCGATGGCTTTATTCCGCCATCCGCGTTTATGGAGTTTCAGGCCTATCGGGTATTGGTGATTGCTGCGGATATTCGGAGCATCGATCATATTTCCTATACACCGGCACCCGATATTATCCATGAGTCTTCGGGCCATGCGCCAATTATTGGAGAACCGGAGTATGCAGACTACCTGCAATACTTTGGCTCGGTCGGAACTAAGGCCCTCAGCTCGGGGAAAGATATGGAGCTGTACGAGGCCATCCGGGAGCTTTCCATCGTGAAAGAAAAGGAAAATGCGAGTGAAGCGGAAATAAAAGCTGCAGAAAGTAAGTTTGAAGCGATTTCTAAGGATATGGGGGAACCTTCGGAAATGGCTTTGCTGAGCCGCCTGCATTGGTGGACCGTAGAATATGGTCTTATTGGCACCTTAGACGATCCTAAGATCTATGGTGCGGGCCTGCTGTCCTCCATCGGAGAAAGTGCCAATTGCATGCGTCCGGAAGTGAAGAAATTGCCTTATACCTTAGCGGCTATTGATTATGCCTATGATATTACGCAGCCTCAACCGCAGCTGTTTGTTACGCCTGATTTTAAACAGGTTTATGCTGTTTTGGATGAATTTGCGAATAAAATGGCCTTCCGTGTAGGAGGTAAGGAAAGTGTAGCCAAGGCAATTGACAGCAGGCAGATCTGTACCCTGGTTTATAGCTCGGGCTTGCAGGTGTCTGGGCAGGTGGTAGCCTTTGCTGAAACGGATGAATTTATTGGTATTAAAACCTCCGGGCCTACCGCATTGGCTTTTGATTATAAACAATTGGAAGGGCACGGAAAGAGTTACCATAAGGATGGCTTTAGCTCGCCTGTAGGTAGATTAGCGGGGCTGGATAAACCTTTAGAGGATTGTTCTTTAGCTGAATTGAAGGCCTTAGGAATTGAAGAGGGTGCTTTATGCGATTTGACCTTTGAATCAGGTCTTCATGTGGTTGGCCAGGTGCAAAGTTTAACCTTCCGTGGCGATAAACTCCTCTTGATAAGTATTACCGATTGTACGGTAAGGGGTGAGGATGGCCATTATTATTTCTTGCCAGAATGGGGGACTTACGATATGGCTATTGGCGAACGTATTGTTTCGGTATTTGCCGGTGCAGCCGACAAGGATGCCTTTGAAGGTGAATTGCAGGAGAACGACTATAATCCATTGAAAGTGGACTACTCTGACCGCAGCAAGCAGCTGCAACAGGTCTTTCAGCATATTCGGGAGGCCCGTGAAAAGAAGGTTGATTTCGAGTTTCTAGAAGCACAGCTCGAACTATTAGCGCCGGAACATTCCGATAACTGGCTTGCTGCCTTGGAAGTGTTTGAGATTGCCCTGCATCAGGATTTAGAAACCTTGGCCAAGCGTGCGGAGGATTTCCTAATCCAACAGCTTAGTTTACATCCGGAATTAACGAAGTTGATTCAAGATGGCCTTCGATTGGCCAAGGATAAAAACATCAGCCTGACGTTAGGCTAATAATAATACCTGCCAGGCGAAATCTATTTCGCCTTGGTCTAAAAGCTGGGCCGCATAGCGGTGCAGCTCATTTGTTAATTGAACTTTATCTTGTGCCCACATACTCAACAGCTGTTGAATGTGGGCATCGTTTTTGGCGATGTCTGTTTCCTCCGGAATCGCTTCAATATTAGCGAGCAAGCCCAGTTGATTGCCCGTTAATACCGTAGATAAGCGAATGTGCTCGGGTAATTGGTCGACCCCGATGCCTAATTTACGTAGGGGTTTGGGTACTTCAAATAGATTATCCTCCGTCACCCGGCAATACCAGTTTCCTCCTAAGCGAGCAACCAGATCTAAGTCGGCTTGGTTGACTTCATCCTGCTCGTTTAAGAGGTGATGCTTGACATGCATGCAAAGCACTTCCGCAATGACTAGGTTACCCGCTCCGGGGCCATCGGCCAATGGAATAACCTGCCTTACCTTGCACTCTAACTGTACTGGTGATTCCGCAACGCGTGGCGGTTTTACCTTTTGCGACTTGATGGGGGTTAAGCCTGCCTTTGCAAACTCGTCAATGCCTTTGGCATATTCCGTGCTGGCTAAAGATTGCTGCTGCACTATATCGTAGTTTACAATATTGATCACCACCTCATCGATTTCATGGATATTATCGAGGGTATGTTTTGTGGAGCCATCGCGCATTCGCCGTAGGGGCGAGAAGACACAGATTGGCGGGTTTTGCGACATGTAGTTGAAATAACTAAATGGACTTAAATTGACCTGCCCATTTTTATCGACCGTGCTGGCGAAGCAAATCGGTCTTGGCGCAACGGCATGCTTTAATAAATTATCAAATACCAGTCCGTGGGTACTCGGTTCGAAGGTTTTTGTATCAAAGTTTTGCATAAGTATATAACGGCTAATCGTTTATAATTGAGGGGCTAATCGTACTTCATTTTCTAAGACTCCGAGGCCAGTGGCTTCCATGCGAATGCGATCGCCTGGTTGCAACCATTGTTCTTTGTAATCGGGGTTCTGACGCTTGCCGGTACCATTCAGCTCCAAGAAGCATCCGGTACCCACCGTTCCAGAGCCGATTACATCGCCCGGATAAAGGTCTACCCCATAAGAAATGCGTTCAATGATTTCAGCAAAGGTCCAGTTCATGCTGGCTAAGGTACCTGAGGAAACAAGCTGATCATTGACATAGCATTGCATGTTTAAGTTATAGAGCTCTCCGGTATGTCCGGCAGGTGTTTCTACCAAATAGGGGGCTAACTCATCCTTGCTAACCAGCCAGGGACCTAAGGCCGTAGCAAAGTCTTTCCCCTTGGCAGGGCCAAGGTTCAGCTTCATCTCCTCCATTTGCAGGCGGCGCGCACTCAAATCGTTCATAATCATATAGCCGCCAATATAGCTATCGGCATCAGCAGCTTGGATATTGCGACCGGCTTTATTAATAACAACGGCAATTTCCAGTTCAAAGTCTAATTTGTCGAAATGATCGGGCATGCATTCGATCAGGCCGGGGCCAGATACCGCACGGTGGTTGGAGAAGTAGAATACGGGAAATTCATCAAACTCGGGAATCATAGGCAAGCCGCGGTTAGCACGGGAGGTTTCTACATGCTGCCGAAAGGCATAAGCATCCCGAAGGGAGGCCGGCCGAGGTACGGGTGATAGCAAGGTAAGTGATTGTAGGTTAAGTCCTTGACTCAAAGATTCCTTATCTTGGCTAAAGATGTCGAAGGCATGTTGTAATTGTTGCCATCCGGCTTCTCCTAAATGGAGAAAGGCGTCCATTTGCGTGGGTAGATGGGTTGCAATTTGGGAGATAGGGTATACTTTTTCTTCATGGAAGACACCTATTTCTTCAGCCTGTTTGCTTTTAAATGTTACGATTTTCATAATGGATTTCTCCAGTTTATATAATATTTACAATTGGGTCTATTATTTGTTGGGTATTTGAAAATGAAAGGGCAAATAATAGAATTATTCTGTATAGTGCTGTAAATATAAAATAAAATACCGTATATTTGAGTAATACAATAACCATTTATGAACATCTGCGATTTACATATCGTCTTATTTGCGCAAGGCATGATGCCCCTTACGAAGGCATTGATTGCTGAAGTGGTGTTCGCACAATACTAATACTTTCCTCTATAATTTCTTGTATATATCTGATGTCTTTGGCAGTGCCAAACGATATCCTATCAATTTATAAAACTCTTTAATTATGCCACTTTATCATCAATTGGGAAAAGTCCCGCCGAAGCGCCATACGGTTTTTAGAAAACCAAATGGTGAACTCTATGCGGAGGAGTTAGTTTCTACGCATGGATTTTCGAGTACCTATGCTTTGGTATACCATTGCCATCCACCAACCTTGGTGAAGCAAATTCAGGAACCTTACGATGTGAGCCCCAAGGTAGCTCGTGATAAACACTTAAAGCATACCAGTTTAAAAGGCTTTCAGGTGAAGCCTAAAGCCGATTATTTGGAGAGCAGAGTGCCTGTATTGGTGAATGATGATCTCCATATTTCACTAGCTGCTCCGCAGGAGTCCATGCAGGATTATTTCTATAAAAACAGCCAGGCCGACGAGGTCATCTTTATCCATGAAGGATCAGGGATTTTGAAAACTGGGTATGGAGAGATTCCTTTTGGATACGGGGATTACTTGGTTATTCCTCGGGGCGTTATTTATCAGCTGGAATTTAACGATGCGAATAATCGCTTGTTTATTGTAGAATCCTTCGACCCGATAAAAACTCCAAAGCGCTATCGCAACGAGTTCGGACAGTTGATGGAGCATGCACCTTTCTACGAACGGGATATCAAACGTCCGCAGAACTTGAAAACATACGATGAGCTGGGGGATTTTGAAGTTAAAATTAAGAAACAAGGATTAATCTATCCTTACATCTATGGCAGTCATCCATTTGATTTCATAGGCTGGGATGGCTATCATTATCCTTGGGCATTCTCTATTCATGACTTTATGCCTATTACAGGGATGCTGCATCAGCCACCCCCTGTTCATCAAACCTTCGAGACCAATACCTTCGTATTGTGTAGCTTCTGTCCACGATTGTATGACTACCACCCTGATTCTATCCCGGCACCGTATAACCATAGCAATGTAGACTCTGACGAGGTATTATACTACGTTGATGGTGATTTTATGAGTCGCAAATCCGTAGAAAAGGGGCAAATTACGTTGCATCCCGGAGGAATTCCGCACGGCCCGCACCCTGGTACAGTTGAAAAGAGTATCGGACAAACCGGAACGGATGAATTAGCCGTGATGATTGACCCTTTCCGTCCATTAAAATTAACGGAAGCAGCATTAGAAATTGAAGATCCTGATTATTTCATCTCCTGGATGAGCTAATCCTTTTTAAAGAACTATCACATTATAAACAAAATTATGGCACAAACATTTGCAGAAAAGATCGCATTAGCGCAAGATTTTCTACCTATTAACGGAACGGATTACATTGAATTTTATGTGGGCAATGCCAAGCAGGCGGCTCACTATTATAAGACGGCCTTCGGATTTCAATCTGAAGCTTATGCTGGCCCGGAAACTGGCGTCCGCGATCGTGCTTCTTACGTATTGAAGCAAAATAAAATCAGACTGGTACTGACTACAGCCTTAAAGTCTGATCACCCGATCTCGGAGCACGTGAAAAAGCATGGCGATGGTGTTAAGATTCTTGCCCTATGGGTAGAGGATGCGGAAAAGTCCTTTCAGGAAACGGTAAAACGTGGGGGGAAAGTGTACCAGGAATTGCAGGTAATGCAAGACGAGTTTGGGGAAGTTCGTACAGCAGGAATCTACACCTATGGTGAAACGGTACACATGTTCGTAGAACGTAAGAACTATACGGGAACCTTTATGCCGGGCTACCAACCTTGGAAATCAGATTACAACCCGGAAGAAACAGGATTGCTTTACATTGACCATTGCGTTGGGAATGTGGGCTGGGATCGCATGAATGAAACGGTAGAATGGTATCAGGATGTAATGGGCTTTGTCAACATTCTATCTTTTGATGATAAACAAATCAATACCGAATACTCAGCTTTAATGAGTAAGGTGATGAGTAATGGTAATGGTTATGTGAAATTCCCGATTAATGAGCCTGCCGAGGGTAAGAAGAAATCACAGATCGAAGAGTACTTAGAGTTTTATGAAGGAGAAGGCGTGCAACATGCTGCCTTGGCTACCAACGATATTGTTAAAACCGTAAAAGCTTTGAAAGCTAGAGGGGTAGAATTCTTAGGTGCACCACCAGAAGCTTATTACGATATGCTTCCAGAGCGCATCGGCGCCATCGATGAGGAAATTAAAATTATCCAGGACTTGGGTATCCTTGTGGATCGTGATGAAGAAGGTTATCTCTTACAGATTTTTACTAAGCCGGTAGAAGATCGCCCTACCTTATTCTACGAAATCATCCAACGTAAAGGGGCGCAAAGTTTTGGCGCCGGTAACTTTAAGGCTTTATTTGAAGCTATTGAACGCGAACAAGAACGTAGAGGAAACTTATAAGCTGTAGGAATTAAGAAATGAAAGATTTATTGAAGGCTTTTGAAGAAAAGCGTCCAGAGATTGTATTTGAGTGGAAAGACCCAGAAACCGATGCAGAAGGTTGGGTAGTTATTAATTCCTTACGTGGTGGTGCCGCAGGAGGGGGGACCCGGATGCGTCTGGGTCTTGATAAGAATGAGGTGGAATCCTTAGCAAAAACAATGGAAGTGAAGTTTACTGTCTCAGGACCTGCTATTGGCGGTGCGAAATCAGGCATCAACTTCGATCCGGCAGACCCGCGCAAAAAGGAAGTACTAGATCGTTGGTTTAAGGCGGTAACTCCGTTGTTGAAAAACTATTACGGCACAGGAGGGGATTTAAACATCGATGAGATTACCGATGTTATTCCTTTGACCGAGCAATATGGCTTATGGCATCCACAAGAAGGTGTCTTGAGCGGGCATTTTGATGTGCGTGAGAATGGTCGTATTCATCAGATCGGACAATTACGCTATGGTGTATCGAAGGTGCTTGAAGATGGTAACTACAGTCCAGAGCTTCGCCGTAAATATAAGGTTGCCGATATGATTACCGGCTTTGGTGTTGCTGAATCTGTTCATCATTTCTATGACCTATTTGGAGGGGAGATAAACCAAAAGACAGCTATTATCCAAGGTTGGGGGAATGTGGCGGCGTCTGCTGCGTTTTACCTCAGTAAAATGGGCGTCCGCATCATTGGTATTATTGACCGTGTTGGCGGCTTAATCAATGAAAAAGGCTTTTCCGAAGAAGAAATCGCTGCCCTATTCTTAGGAAGGAATGGAAACTCGTTAGCGGCCGACAATATGCTATCCTTTGAAGAAATCAACGACAGTATTTGGAAGCTTGGTGCAGCTATTTTTATTCCTGCAGCAGCCTCCCGCTTGGTATCGAAGGAGCAGGTAAGCACCATGATTGAACACGGCCTGGAGGTGATTGCATCTGGCGCCAATGTGCCTTTTGCAGATAAAGAGATCTTCTACGGTCCTGTAATGGAATATGCCGATCAGCATGTCGCTGTTATTCCAGATTTCATTGCCAACTGCGGCATGGCTCGAGTATTTGCCTACCTCATGCAGCCCAACATTGAAATTAGTGATGATGCTATATTTTCGGATGTTTCCAACGTCATTCAACAAGCTGTAGCAGCTATTCATCAAGTAGATCCAACCTCCAAGACGGGGATATCATCCCGTGCTTATGAGCTTGCATTGAAACAATTATTATAGTGCTATTGCCAAACCTTAGTGGGTTAATAAATATGCGAAAGGACTGCTCATTGGGCAGTCCTTCGTGTTTTATGGGGTTAATCCTCGCTAAGGTTCGCTATTAGATAGTTTCTCTTGTGGTACGGATGTATTCTTCTATAATCGGTAAGTCTGCATTGGCCCAGTCGTATTTCCATAGATCCACAGGATCTACCCATTGCACTTGCTCATGTTCATTCACACTTAATTTACCCGATTTAATACTACATAAATAAGGGTAAAGGGTTAAGGAGAAATCAGGATAGTGGTATTCCACTTTGGTCAATGGTTTATGGATCGTTACGTTCAAGCTAAGTTCTTCCTCTACTTCGCGTAACAGACATTCTTCCAAACTTTCCGCTTCTTCTTGTTTTCCTCCAGGGAATTCCCATTTCAGCGGGAGTTTCATTTCGGCAGAACGTTGGCAAATCAATAATTGATTATCTTTTTCAATAAGGGCACAGGCTACATGTATCATCAGCTAAATATAAGTATTTTTACGGGGCTCTGAAAAAGAAAAAACTTTCCTGTAGTTAAATTAAGGAGCTTTTTGTAAGTGATTAAATTACCATATCCTTTTTAATCTAAGGAGGCTAATAGCTGTTGTTTTTCAGCTGCATGACGGAGGCGATGGTTTTTAGCACAAAATTACGTCTGTTTTCTACGCTATCTAGCGGTATTTCAACAAGTTGATAGTTCTGTGATAGGTAAGTCTCTTGCATCGCTTGGTAGGTCATCATGGCTTCCTCCCAGGTTTGCTTCCGTTCCTGATCCATTTCATAGATATCTTCCCATGGAGGGAGGATAAATACCAAGGGGTTATAGCGCAATCTGCCAGCATCTGCTAACAATTCTGGATCCAACTCTAGGTTTTCCATATTAGCATAGCAGAAGCTGTCCGGAATGCCGCGGTCGAAAAAGCAGATCAGATTAGGGTGCAGTTGTTTTTGTTCTTCAAAAGAGTGGATGGAACGCTCTAACATCAGATTCGCATACTTCTGTTTGTTTGCCCAGGGTAGGGCATCACCATGCTGCTTCACTTGTTCTTTGATAATATGCCGCGCCTCTTCCGGAATAATAGGAAATCCTTCTTTTTCCAAAGCCTCCAACAGACTCGTTTTACCAACACCAGGTCCTCCAGTTAGTACAAAAAAATTATCCATGGTTTATATTGTGTCATTCATAAGGCAACATAGGCCTAACCTATTAACGAAATACTTAAAAACTTGTTGTCTTTAACAACGCTATTTCCACTAATTATGAAGGAATTAATGAAATTTGTTTAAACAGCTATCTCTGAGCGCCTTTTATTAAAATCTTTTACCGCATTTTATGGCATTATATTGGCTAGTTCTACGCTACATATTAGCTTAAATTTCAGAAGCATTAAACTAAGACGGATATTTCTACCTTATTTTGGATGAATTTGGCAGGCCTCCGCAGCGCATTATTACATGAAGTTCACCGAAACCTTATACCGATCAGCCCTTATCTTATTACTTGTTCTGCTTGGGGCAATTCAGCCTTTACACGCACAAGATAGCTTGGCCAAATACGCTAATGAGGAGCTGTTGGATAAAGCCTTCCAAACACGACAACGCTTTTATCTTACTTACCTGGAAAAGCGCAAGCTGAATGAAGACGAGCAAAAAATGCTGTATCAGGATTTAGGAAGTTCCCTAATCAGTGATGGGGTATTGGATTCTGCCATGCATTACTATCAGAAACTGGACACCTTAGCTTCCAAAACCAAGGATGACTTCCAAGCTTTTGTTGCCAAAATATCCGTTGCAGAAGTCTTATATCGTCAAAAGGAGTATACCCGAAGCCAACAGTTTTTTGAGGCTGCACAGCAGTATATCGCGAAGTTCCCGGAAGGTAGAGAACGGATTCTTGCCGATGCCGAGTATAGCTATTTCTACTATCTAAGTGGCAAGTTTGACCTGTATGTAGCAGAGAACGAGAAGAATCTGAAAGCGATGAATACCTTGCTGGAGCAGCGTAATCTGGATAATTATGAACGCTTGTACCTAATCATGAGTAAGGTGACCCTCGAGGTATTTCTAGCAAAGGGCTATATCATGCAGGAGCAATTTGACCAAGCCGCAAGTTACTTGCAGGACGCGAAGGCGCTTTTGGATAAACACTTCCCAAATGAGGTTCATTTGATGGGCATTGATCAGCAGCTGGGTATGGGACAGTTGCATTTGTTTAAGAAGGAATACGAGCAAGCCAATACCTACCTCAAAGAAGTTATTCAACTAGGAGAGGAGAACAATCACAAAGAATATACCTATAAGGCGCATGTGTTTTTGGCCATAGCGCAATATCAACAAGGGAATTATCAGGCTGCCCTTCAGGAAGCCGAAGCAGCTATTCAGGGAAAAATAGGCGTTGCTGATTATATCGATTTCGAAATGGAATCCTTGCGTTATGCTTATCTTTCAGCCAAGGAGCTAGGTGAAACCGAAAAGGTAATGGAATATTCCCGACAATTTATTGAGCAGGATGCAGCCTTAAACGACAATAAGAAATCCAATTTTGTAAATTCCTTTATCAATAATCTGGAAGTAAATAAATTGGAGGATGACCTCAAAAAGAAAAGTGAAACCAATTACCTCCTGCGGTATAGCCTATTTGGTTTTGGCTTTCTGATCCTTGGCTTAATTTTATTCGGCTATTACCAATTGCGTGAGAACAAGAAAATAAAAGTCAAAATCCGCGAATACATGGCGAAGTTGGATGAGCCGGAGGAAGCCCTTGAACCCCAGGATACCCCTGAGGAGGAAGAAGTCCAAGCAATCCAACCTGAGAGTAAACCTCGTGTCGAAGAGATTGACGAGAAAACCACCCGTATTCTCGAAAAGCTGAAAGACTTTGAGCATGGCGATCTCTTTGTCGACAGTAAAATGAGTCTTGCTTTTTTAGCAAGTTATTTAGGCACCAATACCATCACCTTGTCCAAAGTCATCAATACCCATAAGCAGATGAACTTTAACGATTATATCAATGGATTACGCATTCGCTATATCATAGAAAGGATTAAGAATGAACCGCAGTTTGAGCAGTACAAAATAGCTTATTTAGCCGAGGTTTCAGGATTCTCTTCGCATAGTATCTTTAGTAAGGCCTTCAAAAAAAGTACAGGGGTAACACCTTCCCAGTTTTTAGAATACCTCAAAGAAGAGGCCAGCCAAGTATAGCAGAAAGGGGCTTTATGGGCCTTTCTGCTGGCATATTTATATAATTCCACTAGGCATAGGTTCGTTTCTTCCCTAGCAAGCAAGTATTTTTGGGACTAACATCTGAACAAAAATCTGAAGCCTGTGCTATTTAAATCGCTATTTAAGAAGAAAATAACCTTACCAGCTCATCAGGAGAATTGGCAACAATTTCCTTCTTGTATTCATGGTCAGCAAGCGCAGATAACGGTCGACTTGGGCTGGGCGCCGCATGCGCCATTAGCCAATTTTCAGGAAGTGTTTTATTTAATTATCCCTTTTGATGGAGAAACTCCCGAAGGCTTGCCCTTGGCCGAAACAATGCAGGTGATAAAAGCCTTGGAACAGCAGATTGCCTCGCATTTTAAAAAAGCTGAATTAGAGGCTGTTCATGTAGCAAGTATCAGCATGCGGGGCGAACGCCTGCAGATGTACTATTTTCACAAATCGCAACAGGTGCAGCGCTTTGTTCAGGTGTTAGTGAAAGCATTTGGTATTCGCCTAACCTATCAAACGGATGGCCGCAGGGATAAGAAATGGGAAGATTATTTCACCCTGGCCTATCCTTCACCTGTCCAACTGCAGCTTATTCAGGATCGAAAAAAGCAAAAAGATACCATTGACAACTTATAATCGTAATAAAAGAAGCCTATGTTTTTTTATATAAAAAGAGTAGAAGAGGCTGCCTATAATGCCTCCCATTTACAAAATCCAATAAATCCTGGTGAACCGATGACCTTGTACTTTATTCGGAATTATGCCAGCTCAGCCTTTTTCTCCACGTATTCTAAAAAGGCGGCGGCAATGTATTACGGCCCTAATTATAAACTGATATCCAAACGGAAATGGACGCCAGAGATGCATGCTTATGTGCAGCAACAAGAAGGACAGGTTCCTCAGCCGCCTTTCAAGTTTAAGGTCAATTTCTTTGGCTACGTGATGTTGTTAGGCGTTTTGGCATTATTTGGTTATCTTGTTTATGATTCCTTTATCAAACCTTCTCATGCGGAGTCTTTAATGGAACAGCCTATGGAGAAGCCGGTTGAGGCGAATGCCATCTACTTCGGACACTATGAGAAGTTTAAAGAAGGCGAGCGGGTTGCCTCGGAAGTGCGTTTCGGATGGTTCAAAGTAATTGAAAATAAGAATGGTGTAGTGAAAATTGCCCCAAGCACGCAATTGAGTGCCGGCCATCAAGATCCGAAGACCTTAAACTCTACTGATTTTGAACCCTTAGGCATTGAAGCAAACATCACGGAACAAGCCATATATGGTATCAAATTAAAAAGTACCGATAAGTTGATGGAGTTTAACCTGACTGAAAGAAAATAATGATGCAAAAACAAAAGAAAGAGTGGACAGGCCCACGTGTGGTCAAGGTATTTTTTTTAGTCGTCCTAGTAGGCATTGTCCTCTTTTGTTTTTTGTTGTTCCTCACCATAAAAACAAAATCGACCAGTTTGGTTAAAAAGGAGCCCTATAGTCAGGTCTTAAATAAACCCTTAACCTTCCTGCGAGATGTCTATTTAATCGATTACGAGTATAGGATGAAGGACGATTATCCGCTCTTGATGCTCGATCCACATCATCCTTCCTTTCGAAGTTACGTCGATGCTTTTAAAGCAGATCCCCCACAAGGTATCTATGTAGCCAAAATTCCTGCCGGGCAGCATGTTGTTTTTAGCAATGCTGTAATGTATACCAATGGCGTGTCTGGTAGTTCAACACCTTGTCTATTTGGCGAAATAAACTTCCAGGGCACGGTTTATAAGGTGAGTTACCATTGGGGCGATCAGTCCATTTCCCGCAACTTTGACCATATCCCGGAATCCTGGTCATTCCCCATGGCGCCATGGCAGTCGAAATTAGATATGAAATATTACAAATTACCTACTGCACAATGGTGGTAGCTATGCGGCCTGCAACATCCTTCTAAAAATTAGTCTTTAGCATTCTTGATTGCAATTTTGTGAAATTAGTATTAATTTAAACTTGCAAATCCCCCTATAATCACGAATACCAATTAATAAGAACAACCGCTATAGGGGCTAGACACTAATTTCCAATCATGAACGGAGGGAATCTTTTAGAGCAAAATCTATTATTGTTACAATTGCGTGCTGGGCAAATGGCAGCATTCAATAAACTATATACGATGTATTCGCCTCGTTTATATGTGCATTTGTTGAAGTTCCTGAAAAGCCCAGAGTTGGTGGAAGAAGTGTTGCAAGAGGTCTTTGTACGCGTATGGCAAAACCGAGAAAGCATCGTCCCAGAAAAAGGTTTTAATTCCTTTTTATATACCATTGCACACAACCTAGCGATCAATATGATTAAGAAGATTAATCGCGATCGGGCTTTGCAGATGGAAGTTTGGGCCAGTTCTATTTCCTATTATCTCCACACGGAGGAAAACCTGCTAGACAAAGAACGTATGGCCATTATCAACCAGGCTATCGCCACCTTAACCCCAAAACGCCGCGAAATATTATTGTTCTGCAAAGTCGAAGGCAAGAGCTATAAGGAGGTCGCCGAATTATTAGGTATCTCTGTATCCACGGTTAGCAATCAGCTGGTCAATGCCCTCCAAGACATTCGAACCTTCATCGTAAAAAACTACAGCCAGGAGTATTTATTGGGGTTTTTACTCTTCGTTCATCTTGCCCATTAAAAAAATAACATTTCCCATAGTGTATTTCTTGTTGAGGATTGTATATAGATATAAAGACCAATATCTATAAACCATTATAAACGAACAATCTTGAATAAGGATCATGCTCAGCTAACCCAATTATTACAGGCCTATTTGGAAAATAAGCTTGATTATAAAGATTATGAATCATTTTTCAATCAATTAGCTTCCTTACCCGAGGCAGAATTAACGGCTTTGTTGGATGCGCATGCGCAGGCCGCTGACACCTCCGGCCTTCAAGAGGAGTTTATCAATCAGCGTTTGCATAAAGTTCAAGAACGCATTGCCCAACAGGTGGAACCAAGCCCCAGCATCCTTCCTCAATCTAAAATTAAACAAAGTCGCATTTGGATGGCTGCAGCAGCGGCAGTTTTGTTGCTAACTATTGCAGCACAGCTTTATAAAAAGTACAGCCAACAAAGCAGCGACATCCATACCCAAGTAGTATTAAATCAAATTGATATCGATCCAGGGGGCGATGCTGCGGTATTGCTCGTTGGGGGCAAAAAGATGCAGTTGGAAGGGGAGAAGGCAGGCATTAAGCTTTCTGATTCCAGTGTGTATTATATGGATGGGTCGCTGGCTGTTGGACAACATAGTCAAGAAATTGAGTTGATAACCCCACGTGGCGGGCAATATCAGTTGGAATTATCCGATGGCAGCAAGGTTTGGGTAAATGCAGGCACACATTTAAAAGTTGCTGCAGATTTTAACAAAACCAACCGTCAGATTGAATTGGAAGGAGAGGCCTATTTTGAAGTGCACAGGAATGAGAAACTACCTTTTACGGTACAGTCGGGCGGACAAAAAATAAAGGTCTTAGGCACGGTTTTCAATGTGAATGCCTATGCGGAAGAAGCCTTAACAAAAACAACCCTCGTCTCCGGTTCCTTGCAGGTGAATGACCTGCTTATCAAGCCCAATCAGCAAGCGCGCTATCATAAAAGCCAACAGAATATGCAGAAGTTAGACATCGATGCGGCTACAGCCATTGCCTGGAAAGAAGGCGTCTTTAATTTCACGGGTGTTCCTTTTGATGAATGCATGCGGATTATCGGTCGTTGGTATAACCTGGATGTGATTTATGAAACGGCCGTGCCAGCGGTAGATTTAAAAGGAAAGATGGGCCGTGGTGTCAAGCTTTCCAGCTTCTTGGAATTCCTGGAAATGAATACCGGGGTGAAAGCTGAAATCAAAGAAAATAGACAATTAATTATTCGAAATTAACCAGTATACAAACCAAATGATAAACATATGAAATTAAAAAACTCACCACCATAAGCTAAAAAGCAAAAGGGAAGTGTCGTTACCACTCCCCTCGAGCTTCATTATGATCCATTATTATTACGAACAGAATCATAAAATCTTCTTATTACAATATTATGAAAAATATTTTAGGAAAGATCACGGCCTATTGGTCCTGGTTTCCTATTCCTTGTGTATCCTATCAGAGGTTGCTAATGATGTCTATAAAAGCCTATTTTGTTTTTGCGCTACTCTGTTGTTTTCAACTACGGGCAGAAACTTTTTCGCAAACCCTCAGCTATAAGTCGAACTCGGTACGATTAGAAAACCTGTTTAATTTTATTGAAAAGGAAAGTAAGTACCTGGTTCTCTATGATAACAATGTTATTAAACGCACCAAACCGCTAAGTTTAGACGCGAAGAACTTGTCTTTAACTAAGTTTTTAGAGCTTATACTTGATGGCAAACCCCTTTCCTATGTCATCGACGATAAAACAATCTTTATCAGTCCGAAAGCTCTGGCGCCTGCCAAGTTGAGCCGTGAGGAGAAAATCGAAATTAAACGTATCGATCGCTTGCAGCGCACCGTGAAAGGTAGGGTGGCCGATGATAAAGGGCAGCCGCTTATCGGAGTTACTGTTTCTGAAAAAGGAACAAATAATGGCACCACGACGGATGCCGACGGTAATTTTCAATTGGTCTTAACCAACGATCAAGGAACCTTGGTTTTCGCTTTACTCGGTTATGTATCTGCCGAGCTGCCCATCGGAGGCAAGAGCGAATTTAATGTCAGCCTATTACCTGCTGTCAATGATTTAGATGAGGTAGTAGTCATTGCCTATGGGGTGCAGAAGAAAGTCAATCTGACGGGCGCTGTATCTACAGTTTCATCTAAGGATATCAGTATGCGTCCCGTGGGGCAAACCTCTGCAGGGTTGCAAGGGATGGCAACAGGTGTTACGGTGACCCAACGCTCCGGAAAACCGGGCTCCGATGGCGCCGATATCCGCATTCGTGGTATTGGAACCATTGGTAATTCCAATCCTTTAGTATTGATTGATGGAGTAGAGGGATCTATGAATAATATAGACCCAAATATGATCGAGTCTATTTCCATCCTGAAAGATGCGGCATCCTCCTCCATCTACGGATCCCGTGCTGCCAATGGGGTTATTTTAATCACCACCAAAAGAGCAACCGGCGACAAGATCTCCCTCTCTTATAACGATTATTTCGGATGGCAAAGCCCGACCAATATGCCCAAGATTGTGAATGCTTTAGATCATATCTTATTAACCAATGAAGCCTATACCAATGTTGGTAGTTCTCCACTTTATGGGGAAGATTTGATCGAGGCCTACAGAAAACAAGGCGATGGCAGCTCTGATGAGTATCCAAATACCGATTGGCAGAAGGAATCCCTGTTAGGTTCCGGCTTCCAGCAAAGCCATTTTGTTACCCTGAATGCTGCCAGCAATAAGGTGAAAACCTTAGCCTCCTTAGGCTATTTCGATCAAAAAGGATTGATGCTGAATAGCGGTTTTAAAAGATTCAGCTTCCGCAACAACCTGGATGTAGAAATCAATGACAAATTAAAAGCTAAAATCGATTTGCAATACATCAACCCAACTGTGACATCCCCTTCAGCGGATATTTCGCAGCTTTTTCAATGGATGAACAGTATTCCCGCCAATCAATCCTTCCGCAATTCAAACGGCACCTGGGGCCTCGGCTGGAATGGAAATAACCCGGTTTCAGCAGCAGCCGATGGCGGGGTGGCACATTATAAAACACCTTGGGGCAGTGTCAATGCTTCGGTCATCTATAAACCTTTTTCTTGGTTAACGGCAGAAGTCAATTATGCACCTAAGTATGTGTTTACCGATGAGAAGAACTTTAGACAGGTGGTTCAATCTTATTTGCCTGATGGGCGAAAGAGCTTTGCTGTTCCGGTGCGTTCCGAACTTACGCAAAAGCATAACCAGGAATTGTTCAATAACATGCGGGCAACCCTAACCTTCAATAAAACCATCGAAGGCCATCAGTTGAGTTGGTTATTAGGGGCTTCTCGCGAAGATTATAGCATAGAATCCTTAAATGGGTTTCGGGATAATTTTGTATTGCCGGAGTTTCCTGTCCTCGATGCCGGTTCAGCTTTAAATCAATCCGCTTCGGGAACTGCCTCTGAATGGGCATTACAATCCTTCTTTAGCAGGATTAACTATACCTACAAAGATCGCTATCTGTTAGAGTTAAATGCGCGCTACGACGGGTCTTCCCGATTCTTAAAAGGAAATCGCTATGGATTCTTCCCTTCCGGCTCTGCAGGCTGGCGCTTTACCGAAGAATCCTTCCTCGCCGATGCTAAATCCTGGTTAAATGAAGGTAAGATTCGCGCTTCCTGGGGGAAGTTAGGAAACCAGAACATCGGAAACTATCCGGCTGTTTCTGCCTTAAACCTAGGTTCCTTCAATCTAGGCGATCAGATTGTCGGAACTGCGGCCTTAAACGATATGTCAAATCCTGATATCACCTGGGAATCGACAGAAGAAAAGAATATAGGTTTAGACCTAACCCTATTCAATAATTTTAGCTTAACAGCCGATTTATACCATCGTAAAACCAGTGACATCCTCTTGAAACTCGATATCCCATTAACGCTAGGCCTAAATGCCCCGCAGCAGAATGCAGGTGTTGTTGAAAATAAAGGCTGGGAATTGGGATTAGGCTACCGTAGCAATTTCGATCGCGAATTCCGCTATAACCTTGCCGTTAACTTATCGGATGTTAGAAATAAGGTGCTCGATTTAAGAGGAATTTCCAATACCGGCTTAATCGTAAATAGAGAAGGATACGGAATCAACTCTATCTTGGGCTATGAAGTGGAGGGCTATTTCCAAAACCAAGCAGAGATAGATCAGCATGCTACGCAATTTGGCGATTTAGCACCGGGTGATCTCAAGTACAAGGATCGGAATGACGATGGAAAAATAACAGAGGCAGATAAGATTGTCATTGGTAGTACCATCCCGAGGCTAACCTATTCCTTAAATGCCAATTTGCAATACAAGGGAGTTGATTTTAGTTTCTTGTTACAAGGTGTTGGCAAGGCCGATGGCTACTTGTATGGTGCCGGTATTCAGCCCTTTACAACAACCGGAGCCATTGGTGGAACCATTCGGGAAGATAATAAAGACCGATGGACACCTGACAATCCAAACGCGAAGTACCCCCGTTTAGCCTTTGGAAAAAACAACAATGCGCAGTCTTCTCAGTTTTGGATGAAAGATGCGTCCTATTTGCGGGTAAAGAATATTCAATTGGGCTATACCTTACCTAGCACCTTATTAAACCAAATGCGACTTCAGAAAATACGCTTATTTGTGAATGGATCCAATCTTTTTACGGTCGACAACTTTTGGGAGGGCTATGATGTGGAAGCACCAGTAGGGTATGGTAATTTTTACCCACAAGTGAAGGTATATACCTTCGGATTAGACGTAACATTTTAAGCTTAAGAACATGAAAACTACCATAAAAAAAATATACATCCTTTTTGTTATAGGAATCTCCCTGCTGAGCAGTGCCTGTGATGATTATTTAGATAGAAAACCCTTATATGGGCCATCGGATGAAAGCTATTTTACCAATATGGATGAGCTCACCTTGGTGGTCAATGGCTTATATTCGGCCATCACTTATCATCCTACGGATGCCATGCCTTTGAATTTAACCTTAGATGAAGCCTCCGATATCGGCTGGGACAGAAACACTTCGGCCTTACAATCTGTAGGCCGTGGCGATCACGATAGCAATAATGCCTATATCCTGGAAATCTGGAAAAACTCCTTCAAAGTAATTGGCAAGTGCAATTTTATATTAGATAATGTCAATAAGCTAGATGGTAAAGTAGATGCCAACTTGTTAAAACGATACATTGCCGAAACACGCTTTATCAGGGCCTATACCTATGGCATTCTGGCCGATTACTTTGGCGGCGTGCCATTAATGACAAAGGGGCTTTCCTTGGCGGAGGCGCAACTCCCGCGGACTGGTAAAAAGGAAATCATTGATTTTGTGCTGGCGGAGTTAAAAACGGCAGCCGCCGATTTGCCGACAAGCTATGGCAAGGATGATCTTGGTCGCGCCACGAAAGGTGCAGCTCTCACCTTCAGAGCGCGAGCCGCCTTAAATGATAACCGTTGGGATGAGGCGAGTGCCTCTGCCAAAGAAGTAATGGATTTAAAAGTATATAGTTTGCATCCTAACTATGGCGAACTCTTTATGTACGCCGGGGAGAAATCACCGGAGATTATTTTCGCTTTCCAATACTTACGACTACAAAACACCAAAACCCACAGTACTACCCGGAACTTCCTATCGAGAAATGGACAAGGAACCTCCAATAAAATACCATCACAAGCGTTGGTGGACTCTTATACCTGTACGGATGGGTTAGAAATCGATAAATCCCCGCTCTATGATCCCAAAAAACCTTTTGCGAATCGCGACCCGCGCTTGGGCTTCACGGTCGCATTACCCGGATCGGAGTTTTTTGGATTCCAATTTGAAACCCATAAAGACAGTACCCAATGTTGGGATTACACCTATTCATCGGCTACCGCAAAACGCATTAAAAATGAAGATGCTGTGAATGCCTATGCCTCCTTCTCAGGCTATTGCTGGCGTAAGTATGTCGATTTTAAGGATAAAGATTTTACCCAGCAGTCGGAATTGAATATTACCCAGGCGCGTTACGCCGAAGTGCTCTTGATTTATGCGGAAGCAAAAATTGAAGCCAACCAAATCGATGCATCGGTATATGATGCCATCAATCAGGTGCGCCAGCGTCCAAGCGTGAATATGCCGGCCATTGCTACGGGCAAAAGCCAAACCCAGTTACGCGAAATTCTGCGTAAGGAACGCCTTTACGAGCTCGCGAATGAAGGCTTCCGCTTGGTGGACTTAAGACGCTGGGGTTTAGCAGAACGATTTATGAACGCCAATTTCTTGGGACGCATTCCTAAGGGCTTGCTCAGCAATGCACCGAAAATCGATGCCGATGGTTTTGTTGATTATAGCCAAGTAACGAATAAAAGCCAGATGCGTGTGATCGAAATTCGTAATTTTAATAAGGATCGGGTTAGTTTATGGCCTATTCCAAATATCGAGTTAGAGACAAACAAAGAATTAACACAAAATCCAGGTTATTAATAACCATTACCTAAAATCATTCCCATGAAGAGAATCTTTAAAGTTGCCTTATTTTGTTGTTTTAGCATTTCCCTGGTTTATGGCCAGCAGAAAGTGGAAGTCGATTTATGTATCTATGGCGCGAGCTCTGCCGGCGTTGTAGCGGCCTATACGGCTGCCAATGCAGGCAAAACAGTGCTACTTGTCGATCCTAATAACCATATCGGAGGTTTAAGCTCCGGTGGATTAGGTCAGACAGACATCGGCAATAAATTCGTCGTCACCGGATTAGCACTCGACTTCTACCGAAAAATCGGAAAACACTACCATACCTTCGAACAATGGATCTTCGAACCCAAAGTGGCCGAGCAGATCTTTAAAAACTACCTCGCCAAAACCAAGGTGCAATTATGGATGGAACAGCCCCTAACCAAGGTCAATAAGCAAGGCAATGCCATTACCAGCATTGAGGTCAATGGCAAGGAAGGCGCCAAGCAGGTGCTGGCCAAGGTATTTATGGATTGTACCTATGAGGGCGATCTTATGGCTGCCTCCCAGGTATCCTACCATGTAGGGCGTGAAGATAATTCCGTTTATCAGGAAACCATCAATGGGGTGCAGCTGCTTAATGGTCACCAAATGCCCAATGCTGTAGATCCTTATAAAATAAAAGGCGATCCTTCCAGCGGATTATTATGGGGCATTACCAATGAAAAGCTATTGCCCCAAGGAACGGGCGATAAGAAGGTGCAAGCTTATAATTACCGAATCACCTTAACCAATGTGCCGGAAAATAGAATTCCCATCAGCAAGCCCGATAATTACGATCCGCAGCGTTACGAGCTGTTAAAGCGGCAAAAGGAAATCCAACCTTGGAAAAGCATTCAGGATGTGTTTATATGGAGCTTGATGCCGAACGGAAAGACCGATATCAATAACCGCAATGGTTTCTCCACCGATATGATTGCCATGAACTGGGATTATCCGGAAGCCGATTGGAACCGACGCAAAGAAATTATTAAAGCCCATGAAGATTACACCAAAGGCTTATTATATTTTGTAGGTAATGATCCGGCCGTGCCGGAACATATACGCAGCGAGATCAAGCAATGGGGCTATCCTAAGGATGAGTATGTCCAAAATAACCATTGGTCGCCCCAGCTATACATTCGGGAAGCACGACGCATGGTGGGTGAAGTGGTGATGACCCAAAACCATTGTCAGGCACGGGAAGTCGTGTCCGATGATATTGGCTATGCAGCCTATACCATGGACTCCCACAATTGCGACCGTTTGGTGGTTGATGGCATGGTGAAGAACGAAGGCAATGTGGAAGTTGGTGGATTCTTACCTTTCCCGATTTCTTACCGTTCCATTACCCCGAAACGGCAGGAAGCCAATAACCTTTTGGTGCCAGTCTGCTTGTCATCGAGCCATATTGCTTTTGGATCTATCCGTATGGAACCTGTATTTATGGTGCTGGCGCAGTCTGCAGCGGTGGCCGCTTGTTTGGCAATCGATCAGAAACGCGATGTGCAAGATGTGGCCATTGCCGATATCAAACAGCAATTGGCGAAAAATCCGAAAGCCGATAATAGGGCGGCGGATGAATTGATCCATGTATCCAATAGCAAGCAGGTGAAGCTGAATGGCGTTTGGGAGGATGGGAAAGGAAGAGGCTTTGGTATGTCGTTCAAGGAAGCGAAGGCTGGCACCTTAGCCAGCGCGCGTTTCACCAGCAGCAAGCCCCTGAAACCGGGGAAATACAAGCTGTATACCTACTACCCTAAAAAGGAGGAAAGTTCCGGCACCCACCGCATTTTAATTTATAACGGCAAAGGCGTTTCCACCCGATTAATGGATTATTCCAAGGTAGAGATTAAAGGCCAAACCAGCAGTACCTGGGCCGAAGTGGGGGAAGTGGAAATCTTTAAAGGCAAACAAAATCCGTATGTAGAAATCACCAATCAAGATGCCAATGGCCTCGTTGCTGCCAATGCCGTCTTGTTTGTTCCGCAGTCTGATCAACCCGAATAGCTATGAAAAAACGATGGATATGTATGCTCCTCCTGTTTGGATTCTCTTATACCCTACAGGCGGAGACAAAACCAACCTATACGGCCGACCTGATTATCTATGGGGGTACCTCGGCCGCCATGACGGCAGCTGTAGAGGCCAGTCAAGTGGGGCTTGAGGTTATTGTTGTGTCGCCTGATAAGCATCTCGGTGGACTTTCCAGTGGAGGCTTGGGCTTTACCGATACGGGAAATAAAGCCGTAATCGGTGGCCTGGCACGGGAGTTCTACCATCAAATCTACCTGCATTATGATCAGCCTGCTGCTTGGACCTGGCAACAGAAATCTGAATACGGCAATAAGGGCCAAGGAACGCCAGCAGTAGATGGTACCAACCGCACCATGTGGATTTTTGAACCCCATGCGGCAGAGCAGGTTTTTGAAAACTGGATCAAGAAGTACCAGATTAAGCTCTTTCGCGAGGAGTGGCTAGATCGTTCCGCAGGTGCTGTCCTGAAAAATGGTACAGCCATTCAATCCTTCAAAACCCTATCTGGGAAAACCTTTCAAGGCAAGATGTTTATCGATGCAACCTATGAGGGCGACCTCATGGCGGCGGCAGGAGTTTCCTACCACGTCGGCCGGGAAGCCAATGCCAAATATCAGGAGAAATGGAATGGCGTGCAGGTAGGTGTGCTGCATCATGGCCATTGGTTTAAATCGAATATCGATCCTTATCGGGTTCCCGGCGATAAAAACTCCGGACTTCTCTTTGGGGTATCGGCGGAAGACCCCGGCCAGTATGGCCAGGAAGACGCCCGCTTGCAGGCCTATTGTTTTCGCTTATGCCTAACCGATAACCCCCAAAATAGAGTAGCCTTCCGCAAGCCTAAAAACTATAATCCCAAAGATTATGAACTGCTGGCCCGGGTGTATGACTCCGGATGGCGCGAAACCTTCGATAAGTTTGACCCCATCCCCAATAAAAAAACAGATACCAATAACCACGGCCCCTTCAGTATGGATTTCATCGGCATGAACTACGATTATCCCGAGGCCAGCTACGCGGAACGCAAAAAGATTATTAAAGCTCATCAGGACTACCAGCAAGGGCTTTTGTACTTCATGGCAAATGACCCTCGGATGCCTGCCGACGTGCGAACCGAAGTCGCTAAATGGGGCCTGGCGAAAGATGAGTTTAAAGACAATCAACATTGGCCGCACCAGCTCTATATTCGGGAAGCTAGGCGTATGGTGGGAGCTTATGTGATGACCGAACATGATACCTTTAGCGATAGGGAGGTGAACAATCCGATTGGCATGGGTTCTTATACCTTAGATTCTCATAATGTACAACGCTATGTGAAACCGGATGGTTATGTGCAGAATGAGGGTGATATCGGAGTGCATCCGAAGAAGCCTTATAAAATAGCCTACGGAGCCATTATTCCCAAGGCCAATGAATGTAGCAACCTCTTGGTACCCGTTTGTGTATCCAGCTCGCATATTGCCTTCGGATCCATTCGTATGGAGCCGGTCTTTATGATTCTAGGACAAAGTGCCGCCGCTGCTGCCAATTTGGCCATAAAAGAAAATACAAGCGTACAGCAAGTTGACTATAACAAACTAAAAGAAGACTTGCTGAAAAAGCAACAGGTTCTCGACCTATAAACCAATAAGTAAAGCTATCTACCAAGGGATCTTAAAAACAAAACAGATGCCTTGTTAGATAGCTTTCTTACTGTTAAAGGATATAAGGAAGACTAAAAAATACCAAAACAAGCAAAGCAACAGAACCAGTAAAGAAGGAAAAGGATTTAATGCGATGCATAAGGATTCCAATCGTTACTAGGAGGATGGATACTATGGCCCATATCGTAATTGGTAAAGCGGCAAATTCCCAAATAGCTCCGAAGATTGTCGATATTATGTTCTGAGGAAAAGAAAAGAGGATATAATAAGCTACTACGAAAATCGATAATATGCTATTTATTATTCCTAATGTTTGTATGGTTTTAGCGTTCATAATAGGTTTAAATAAGTTTATCTAAGGAATTTATAGCGAACCGTTCCTCCCAATTTCATGGCCTTATTCGTGCCAAATGTACCGAGTTCAAATTCCATGAGGTCTCCGTTTCTCAACGGCAGCTGATAGCCCATCCCTACAGCTTTGTACAAACTATAGATATCCCCACCTTTAAAGGTTGTGCCGTCATCCATCTTTGTTTTACCATACTCATAGGCCAGCCCCAAGGCTCCTCCCAAGTAGAAGGAGTTCAGGTAATATCTTGTTCCTAAGGCCACCGCGTATTGATTATGGATGAGCACACCGGCACCCGTTGTAGAAAAGTCAACAGACGATAAATTCTTTCGGGTCTGCTGATAACTAAGGCCTGCGATAAAACCAAACCTCTTAAAGGGTTTATATTCATACATCAGTTCAGCCCCATAAGCTATGCCTTCCAGTTTATGGTCATAGCCAAAAATAGCCCCTCCGCCAAGTCTATGTTTTTGCGGCAGGTCCATGGTCTGCCCCATGGATAAATTCACCGAAGCGATGAAGGACGGCAGAAAAAGGAGTGTAAATTTTTTCATGATGATCATAATTAAAATGAATGGATTTATTCGTTCTTTATGATCAAAAGTAATCCGATTTGCGTATAGAATTAAATAATTTAACCTTTTTAACAATCTGTTAGTCAAATAGTTAATATATGTTAAATTGTATTATCCTGAATTTAGACCTCCTGGCTTGGTTCTGTTTCAATCTGTTCCAATACGCGTTCTATCTGATAGCAATGCCGTTGAATATGGACGGCAATAAAACTCAGCCATTCAAAGCGGGTCAGGTAACCCAATTGCGGAAATTCCATCCCCTTACAAAGGGGCATCAAATCCTTATCCTTATGGCAAACGATTAAATTGGTTTTGCAGTCTAGCAAGCGTTGCAGCAGCTCTTCTTTATCATAATATTCCTGTTGGGGTAATAGCGATTGGTCCGCTTCATATTTCGCATCCAGGTCGAGGAAAATCTGCTCGATTACCGGAACACGCTCATCATAAGCACGGCTGGTGGCTTCGATGCTGCGGTCTGGGATGTCTGAACTGCAGATTAGAATATGATCCACAATTTGCCCCACACTCCAACTATGAGCGTCCGGTTTTTGTTGCAGTTCCACTTGACTTAAGGGCTTGATTAAGGCGATACAACGATCGAATGCATCGCTTAAGGATTTCGATATTTGTTGATTAATTTCCATGGCTGATCCTCCTGTATAAGGATAACCAAAATCCCGGCCAATTCGTTCATTAAGAAGATAATTTTTCTGCTTTACCGATTTTCCAGCCCGCGGCGCGCTTGGAACGTGCAAGACCGTAGCCCTTCTTCGACAAGAGCTCCGCTTCCTGTATCAGTTCTGCTACATAATTGGCGCGTTCCGACATCTCCTCAACCGGAAGTGACTGCCCTAATTTGGTCATTTGTATAGACAAACCTACTAATAGGGCATTGATGCGGTAGGCCAGTGTTTGGAAGTGAATAATATCTGTTTTATAATACCGTCCTCGAATGGGTTCTTTTTCCAATTGTTCCAAGGAATCATAGGACTGCGCTAAGGATGCCTGGGTGAATTTGCGCAGCAAGCGTAAATCGTAATAATTGATATTCGCACTGGCATAGCTTTCCTTAATTTTTTCGAGGTAGGATTTGAAATGCTGAATCAAGGAGTCTGTATTTTGTGCTACCGATCGGTAATGATTGATGGGAATGGCCAAGCAACCCAATACGGCAAAAATGGATCCCAAGAGCGTAAAGGCAAAGCGGCTGCCTAACAGGTCTTGAATACTGCCTTCATGTATTTTTTGGCCCAGTAAGATGGTGATGGTAATAAATATGACGCATACCAAGTAATCTGGTTTATTGAACAGCAGAAAAAGGTAGAGGCAAAGGGCGGCAATAGCAGCCAACCAGCAGATATTTTGAATACAAACCAATAAGATTAAGCTGATTGCAATGCCTATCAAGGAGCCAATAATACGCTGGTAATTTCTTTTCTGTGTGATGTTATAGCTTGGTCGTGCTACCAGAATAATCGTCAAGAGAATCCAAGAAGCGTATCGGTATTCCGGCAATAAGAAACCGATTAGGCCGCCCAGCATCAGTAAGAGTGCCATACGAACGGCGTAGGAAAAAATAGCCGACTTAAAGCTTAGGTTTTTAACGATGGTCTTCCAGTTATGCTGGGGTGCAGCAAAATTTGCAATGTCTTTATTCGCTACCCAGGTGTTATCTTCTAAAGCATGGGGAATATGGATGTTCTGCAGAATATTCGCCACCTGCCGCAGCTGATTTACAATAGAGATGGTCAATTCTTTTTTCTGCAGGTTTTCTGTAAGCGCCGTGGTTTCGAGCTCCTGCAAGAGACCTTCTAAGCGTTCGCGCTTTGCCGCATGGAAGCCTCGAGATCTTCCCTTAACGCGTAATCGGGCCGTCGCTTTGGAAAGTATCGCTAAAGATTCGCGAATTAAAATCAAAGTCTTACCACCTTTCAGGGTGTCACGGATATGCTCGTAGTCATTATCAATGGCCATCAGCAACTCATAAAGATCGACCAATTGGTACAATTTGGCCAACCAAATCTTGCTTGCCGGATGCTGATCTTCCAATAGACGTTTATCACGTAATAAGATCGATCGAACCGCCTCCAGTTGATCGCTCACCTTAATGTGTAGCGCACTTAGTTGACGATAGATTTGATGCAAGGGAACAGCTTCATTATAGCAATCTATTTTTAAGCGAATAAGTTTGGCCATCTGTTGTATGCCGCCTTCAACCGCAAAAGAAAGCGATCGATGCGGAAAAAGGTAGGCCTGTATTAAGCTGACCGCATAAAAGCAGGTGGCACCTGCAGTTAAGGCGAAGGTAAAAACAAAGGGGCCTGCCGGGCGTAAGCCAATCGTAAAACTGGCAACAATAAGTGCCAGGTTACCCACGATGTTGATGCGAAAACCTAGTAAAGCAATAATCGTATATAGAAATCCGAATATTCCCAAGAGCAATACAATCGTCCAGGATTCGTAATGGAGCGCCAGGGAAATTGAGAGTCCGGTTAAGAAGAATAGGGGAATCCCATATAACGCCGTTAACCGCTTATCTGCTTGGTTTCCCGGTACATCAGTCAATGCAGCCAGTAATGTGCCTACCGCAAAAGCAATGGCAATAGGTCCATCCCAGAAAAAGAATAGGAAAAGACCGGGGATAAGAATAGTCAAAATGTTCCGTAGGGCATCCCAACTGGATTCCGTTTTAAAAAAGCGAATAATACGTGGAAATAGAGCGGATTCCAATATGTTATAATGGCGTTAATGAACGAATGCCGCAAAAATACAAATAATCGTTGAATATTTAAAATTTCCTATGGGTATTATTACAGTGTCAAATATATAATTTTGTAAAACTGATATTTTTATAATTTTATTTCGCGAACCCCTGTTTTTTTAAGGGAGCGCTTTGGTTTTAAGGAAATCATGAAGCAATGGAATGATTTTTTTGAACCAAAACGTATAGGCTGAAGGGTTCACTTGAATATCTTGTTGAACGGCAGCGATGCTTACAGATTTAAGGGCGCTGACTTCCTCCGGATTTGGCTGCAGGATCGCTTGATTGTAGGTGCCGATAAATACATGGTCAAATTCATTTTCCCACAGGTTGTTGGCCAGCTCCTCCGCATAGGAGAGGGTGAACACTTCCTCTATAGACATTTGGATGCCTAATTCTTCGAAGGTACGTCGCTGGGCTGCTACTAGGGTGCTTTCGCCGGGGCGAGGGTGCCCGCAACAAGCATTCGTCCACAGCCCCGGGCTATGGTATTTTCCGGCAGCGCGTTGCTGTAGGATAAGATCGCCCTTTCCATCAAAAAGAAAAACGGAAAAGGCCCGGTGCTTAAGGTTTTTAACATGCGCTTCCAATTTTTCCATGCTCCCGATTGCTTGGTCGTTTTCATCTACTAAAATCACAAATTCTTGTGTGCTTAGTTCACGGAGGCGTTCAATAAATAAATCAATATGCTCCTCCGCTGTTGCCCAGGAGGTAACCAAGCGAACAACTGCTTCTTGTTCATTGCGCTGCTCCCAGATGTAAAAGCCAAAATCTTCCGCTAAGGCATGAATGAGGGAATAGGGTAGAATGGGGAAAAGCTGATTGCTGACCGGCGCAATGGCAAAGGAATACCTGCATTGCTGCAAGGCATCCGCCATTTTCTCGGCTAGGCGGTTGGCATGCCGCCCTAATTCCAGGAATAAATCACCTTCAAATAAGGCGTAAAATTGCGTGCCTAACAGTCGGCCTTTGGCCATTAAAGCACCGCGTTGTTTCAAGGCGTAGGAAAAGCCATCGGCTAAGTTAGGATCATTAAACACAATAGCTTCGCCCAGCAATCCACCATTCTTGGTGGCACCCAGGTAAAATACATCGCATAAGCTGCCCAAATCGGCTAAGGACACATCGCTTTGCCGCGCGGTTAAGGCTACAGCCATCCGCGCGCCATCGATAAATAACAACAGCTTTTGGGATTTGCAGTAGGTAGAAAGCGCCTGCAATTCAGCTTTGCTGTAGATGCTGCCCATTTCTGTTGATTGGGAGATATAAACCATGGCCGGTTTTACCATATGCTCGTCGGTATGCAGGGCAAGTACTTCGGCAATAGCCGGCACGGTCAGCTTGCCATCGCTAGGAGCAACCGTATTGATTTTATGCCCTGTATATTCAATCGCCCCCGTTTCATGCACATGAATATGGCCGCTGTCCGCCGCAATAACAGATTCATAAGGCTTCAGCAAATGGCTAATCACCAAAAGATTCGCCTGCGTGCCACCCGAAACAAAGTAAACAGCCGCCTCCGGCCGGTTCAGCTTCTGTTTAATAAATCCCTTAGCAGCCTCGCTGATGCTGTCATAGCCATAACCAGCTTCCTGCTGCAGGTTATGCTGAACCAATAATTCCAAAATACGGGGATGCGCCCCTTCGCTATAATCGTTTTTAAAACTAATCAGATCTTTCATGTACACAAAGATAGGAGTAGGCGGGTAATTTGTAGCAGAAAGGTTGGTTTTAGTGGTGGGGGGCATCGTATTATCATTGTCAAGTTTGTCATCAATTTGTCATCGCCCTGTCATGGTGAGCGGAGTCGAACCACGAACCACGAACGACTGGTACGTCAGTGCAATCTTTATCTAATAATTTTATTATTAGGTGTTTATGGAATTCTGTCAATAGTTTACATTACATTTTTTATGGATTGGCGTACCAGTCCTTCGACTCCGCTCAGGATGACAATACTTGCGACATCGTAGTACATGCGGGCCGCAGTATACTAGCATAGCGTACCAGTCGTTCGACTCCGCTCACGATGACAGAATCATGACAATGTGATGACAAAGTGATGGCAGCACGATGACACCACGAGTATACACTTCATCTATTGCTTTCCCCCTTTTCACTTCCCTTTCTCAGCCCTTTCTCACCCGTATCAATCCCCTTTGCAAAGGGCTGAACAAGGGCGTTCCAAAGCTTCAGTAAAACCTCATAAAAGTCACAAATCTAAAGCAGGCATAACTAAAAAGGGAGCTTCTTTCGAAACTCCCTTACCTATATAAAAGCTGGTTAGTCTTATTTTGCAAACATGCCGGCTAGGGCATCCAATATGCCGCCTTTGGCGTTTTTATCTTTGTCTTGGTTGAAGAAATCGCCTACAAGGTCGCCGAGCCCGCCGGAAGCACCGCCGGAAGCAGTATTTGTTGCGCCTCCACCTAGGATGCTGCCGAGCATTCCGCCTAATCCGCCGCCGGCATTTGATCCGCCGCCTAATACGCTACCGATTAAATCGCCAATACCGCCACTACTTTCCGTTCCGGCATTTTCTTGTTTTTTCTTACCGAGGTAGCCCATCACTAGGGGCGCCACTAAAGCAAGAATGCCGGCAATCTTTTTGACGTCTAAGCCAGTTTTCGCGGAGAGATTTTCTTTCACGTTGTCGGTATTACGACCGAACATATGGTTTACAATTTTATCTTCATCATCGGTAGGGCCTTGGGCGAATAGGCTGCTTAGGTTATCGAAGATGCTGCCATCGTGTTTGTTGGCTATAGCCTGCTGAATGCCATTGGCTTGCTCGGGGCTTTTGTTTGCATTGTAGTTTAACGCAGACATCATTAAGGGAACTGCTGCCGCCATAACATATTGCGCCTGGCTCTTTTCAACGCCCATTTTTTCAGCGATGCTATCGACAGCTTGCGAGCCGATATTGCCGGAAATTAAATCTGTAATATTCATGTTTTGGTTTATTTTGTTTTATTATTATAATTTTATAATTATTTACTCAAATATAAAGCCAAAATAGCAAACAATGATTATTCGTATTTCTAGCATATGTTTACTTGCGGGCTTGCTTTTTTCATGCGAGCCACAAAAAGAGAAAAACAAAACCGAAGTTCCTGAAGATGTACACCTTACAGCGAGTCTGGCCAAGGATATTTTTGCCCTGCCGAGGCATTGTCTGGAAGTGGAATACCCCAATAAAATGGGGCAGGTATTGGGTTCGGATGCCGATTTGAAAGGACCGAAGCAGTTGCGTCCCATTTTCTATGGCTGCTTTGATTGGCACTCTTCCGTGCACGGCTACTGGTCGATTATTAAATTAATGAAGCAATTTCCGGAATTGGATGCCAATGGAGAGGTTCGTGCATTTTTGAATGCCCATATTACGCCGGAAAACGTAGCGATTGAACAATCCTTTTTTGAAGATCCGAATAACAGCGATTTTGAGCGTACCTATGGTTGGGCTTGGTTGTTTAAGCTACAGGAAGAATTGCATACCTGGAATGATCCGGATGGAAAACGTTGGGAAGCCGCGTTAAATCCGCTGGTAAACCTGCTGATTGCTAAGTATAAAGAATACCTGCCGAAGCTGGTTTATCCGATTCGTGCGGGGCAGCATGATAACTCGGCCTTTGGTTTGTCCTTATCTTACGACTATGCACAGACGGTAGGGGATGATGCCTTTTTGAAAGCGATACAAGAGCATGGCCTCCGCCTGTTTAAGGATGATAAAAACTGCGACCTAGCTTACGAGCCTAGTGGATACGATTTCTTATCTCCCTGTTTTGAAGAGGCCTTCCTGATGAGTAAACTGATGGATGTGCCAGCTTATCAAGCATGGTTAAAAACATTTATGCCCGCCTTGTTTAATAAAGACTTTAGCCTAAGCCCCGCTATTGTTAAAGACCGTACGGATGGAAAGTTAGTCCATTTAGATGGCTTAAACTATAGCCGGGCAGCCTGTTTATACGGTATTGTGGCAAAAGTGCCAGAGCTTGAATCCTTGAAAACAATAGCCTTGGAGCACCTGGCTTTTTCCGTGCCGAACCTGAGTGCCCCAGACGATTATATGGGCTCCCATTGGTTAGGAACCTTCGCTTTGTATGCCTTAGCACATAAGGATCAACTCGAAAAAGGGAACTAGCAAACAGGGATCAGCTTGTTGGCTTCCAGTTTTACTACCACCTTTTGAATCAAGGTAATGCCGTCTTCTTTCGAAATAATAGCCGAGAGGTCGATGCCCCGTTTGGCCAGGGTGCTGAGCAGTGCGGAACGGAAAGCCGACTTGTTGCGGCCCCAGTTAGATTGCACGATGTCGTTGTTCAGCAGCACTAATTCATGCGTAGAGTAGTGGTGGAACTGTTCGACCAAATGTTGTTGTAAAGGTTTTGTGTGTGACATACAATTAAAAATTAAGTGGTTTAACCATAATTGCATTCAGACGGGAAATAAAACGGAATAAACGTTTATTTTGGTATGAAACCCGTATTAATTTACCACCGCGGTGCCTGCACTCGGTTGGTATTGCATTAGCAATTCTGAATACTCTACAAATCTAGTAGATTTAATTTTAATATTCAAAATTATTTTTAAAAAATACGGGAAGGTGGGGGCTGCGCCTTGTGTTACAGCTCCTTTCTTAACCGGGCAACAGGAATATTCATGGCTTCGCGGTATTTTGCTACGGTACGTCGAGCGATGGAATAGCCTTTTTCCTTTAATATTTCGGTTAATTTCTCATCGGCCAAAGGTTTCTTCTTGTCTTCATTGGCGATGCACTCTTCTAATATTTTCTTGACTTCTTTATTGGAAACCTCTTCGCCGGATTCCGTTTGGATAGCTTCCGAGAAGAAGGATTTAAGTAGGAAGGTGCCGAATTCCGTTTGCACATACTTGGAGTTTGCAACGCGGGAAACCGTTGAAATATCCATTTCGATCTTGTCAGCTATGTCCTTCAAGATCATCGGTTTAAGCATGCGGTCGTCGCCCGTTAGGAAATACTCATATTGGTATTCCATAATGGCATTCATGGTTTTCAATAAGGTTTGCTGGCGCTGTTTGATGGCGTCGATAAACCATTTTGCGGAGTCTAGTTTTTGCTTTACAAATTGAACCGCCTCACGCATTTTCTTATCGTTTTTCTCGGCCTTTTCGTAATGTTCAAACATCTCCTGATAGGAGCGCGATACCCTTAATTCCGGGGCGTTTCTACCGTTTAGGGTAAGATGCAGCACACCGTCGTTATTACTGATGTGGAAATCGGGAATAATATGCAATTGCTTGCCGGCTGCAGCACCGGAGTCGCCGGGTTTTGGGTTCAGTTTTAATATTTCATTGACAATATCGCGGAGCTCTTCGGAGTTGACACCCAATTGTTTCTCTATTTTGTCGTAATGTTTTTTGGTAAATTCTTCCAGGTAATTCTCAACCACCAGCATCGCTTTTTGGATCACGGGGTTTTCCTGGTCTTTTTTACGGAGCTGGATGGCTAAACATTCCTGTAAATTGCGGGCACCAATTCCGGCAGGGTCAAATTCTTGGATAATGCGCAGCATTTCTTCCACATCTTTTTCCTCCACCATCACGTTTTGGGAAAAGGCGAGGTCATCAATTAACGAGGGGATGGGTCTGCGTAGGTAACCGTCGTCGTCCAAACTGCCGATGATTTGTTGACCGATCAGGTAATCCTTATTGGACAGGGCGAGTAAGTCGAGTTGATTTTGGAGATTTTCGAAGAAGGAATCTTGGATGGCAATAGGCATTTCTTTCTTATTGTCATCATCATCAGAATCATAGCCACCGCCATAATCTTTATAGTCATCCTCTTGGATGTATTCATCTACGCTGAATTCCTCATCGTAGCTGCTTTCCTCCATGTTAAAATCATCATCCGGATCTTTATCCGGATATTCTTCAGCGGGTTCATTCATATTGGCCAAACTTCCGTCTTCTAAGGCGGGGTTTTCCTCCAATTCTTCTTTGATACGTGCATCTAAGGATACAGTGGGTACCTGCAGAAGTTTGATGAATTGAATTTGTTGAGGTGATAATTTTTGTAGTAATTTTTGCTGTAGCGTTTGTTTTAACATGTCCCCGAAAATAAATCAAGGTAAAAATAGCGAAATATATTGAATCACGCTTATACCCTAGGGGCTAATTTAAATTTTAGGTACAATTTTTGATAGGCTATTGCTTCATACACAAGTAGAAAAACAACGAAAAAACCGATGTGTTAAAATTCGTTAATTTTTAAACCCAAGTACTTTTTTGAGCGTTTTAGTGTAGTTTTTTCCAAAGTTTTGTCCATATTTACCGTATGTTTAAACGGGTTAGAAACAAATTTTTGCGTATCGCGCTGATAATTATCTATTTTGTTATTCTGTTCACATGTGCGGTGCAAATTAACTTCTTGGGATTGTTCGGATCGTCCCCCACCAAGAAGGAAATTCTTCTCCCCAGCTTAAACGTTTCTTCCGAACTTTTTACCGCCGATTCTGTCCTTATCGGACGTTATTATAAACAAGACCGCGACCCTGTTTCCTTTGATAGCATTTCCCCAAACATCATCAACGCTTTAGTGGCGACGGAGGATGTGCGTTTTTATAAACATCATGGGGTCGATTTTATTGGTTTATTTGGCGGTGTTGTTTCTACGGTTTCCGGGAGTGATAGGGGCGCAAGCACCATTACTCAGCAATTGGCGAAAAATCTATACCGCACACGCTATAAAGATTCACAGGGCTTTCTCGGTAAAATTCCAGGGCTTGGTTTATTGGTCACCAAGTATAAGGAGTGGATGACTGCTTTTAAACTGGAAAGTAAATACAGCAAGGAAGAGATTATCACCATGTACCTGAATACCGTTTCGTTTAGTAATAATGCCTATGGTATTAAATCGGCTTCGGTGCGTTATTTTGATAAATTACCTTCCGAAGTAACGGTGAATGAGGCCGCTGTGCTGATCGGAATGCTAAAGGGAACGACGCTTTATAACCCGATTCGGAACCCCAAGAATGCCTTACAACGCCGGAATGTGGTGTTGCGGCAAATGGAGAAGGAAGGTTTTTTAAAAACGGCTCAGGTTGAGCAGTTTGCGAAAGACTCCTTGAACCTGAACTTAAACAATCAGGAGGTGCGCAATTCCAACGATTCATACCTGCGGACGGCCGTAGAAAAGTGGTTGGAAAAATGGGCGGAGGAAAATGAGATAGATATTTACACCAGTGGGTTAAAAATATATACCACCATTGATTCGCGGATGCAGAAAATTGCGGAAGAATCGGTAGCGAGCAAGATGAAAGAATTGCAACGCCGATTGGACAATGTTTGGGGCAATGAAGAACCTTGGCGTGATAAGGAAGGAAATGTTATCCCGAACTTTTTAGAAGACCAGGCTAAGAAATTACCGGTATTTGCCTATCTAAAAGAAAAATTGCAGGATGAGGCGAAAGTCTTTGAAGAACTGAACAAGAAGAAGGATATGCAGGTATTTACCTGGGATGGGATGGAAGCCGTGAACTATTCGACGATGGATTCGTTGAAGCATTATATTGCAATGTTGAATACCGGCATGATGTCTATGGATCCTTATTCGGGGGAAATTAAAGTATGGGTGGGTGGTATTAATCATGACTACTATAAGTTTGACCATGTGAACCAAGCGAAGCGTCAGCCCGGATCCACCTTTAAGCCTTTTGCTTATGTGACGGCTTTGGAGGCAGGGAAGACCCCATGCGATAAATATACCGACAAGCCGGTGAAGATCGAGTTTGTAAACAATAAAGGCTTGGATGAAGTCTGGGAACCCAAGAATGCGGACTGGACCTTTTCTTATAGTGAATTGTCGCTAAGACATGCTTTAGCTCGTTCCTTAAATTCTGTGACGGCCCAGGTGACTCAAGATGTGGGATGGGAAAATGTGGTGAAAATGGCGCATACCTGTGGGATCGACAGTAAATTGGAGTCGGTGCCATCGGTAGGTTTGGGTTCGAATGAGGTTTCTGTTTTTGAGATGGTTCGTGCTTACAGCACCTTTATGAATGCTGGGAAGAAAACAGAGCCTATTTTGGTGAAACGAATTGAGGATAAAGACGGGCGTGTGCTTGCCGAGTTTAGTTCGGAGCAGAAGCAAGTAATCAGTCCGGAGAATGCCTGGCTGATGGGCTATATGTTACGTGGAACCATCGAGGAATCGGGTGGTACATCACAAGCGCTTTGGGAGTGGGATTTGTTTGGGGATGATAATGAAATTGGTGGTAAAACCGGTACCTCCTCTGATTATGTGGATGGCTGGTACATGGGGGTGACCAAAGATTTGGTAACGGGTGTTTGGGTAGGATGTGATGAGCAGAGTATTCACTTTAAGAGCTCGGCAACAGGGGAAGGGTCGAAAACAGCCTTACCAATTTTTGCGGTTTATATGGAGGAATTGTACAAACATCCGGAGTTAGGCGTCACGAAAGGGAAGTTTCCGGAGGCGACCGTAGAGATCAAGAAAACGTACAATTGTCCGGGGCCGCGTATACGCAGTACCAGGGATACCTCCGACACGGTGGAAGGATCGCAGGAGGTGGAAGTGCCTGCCTTGACCTTGCCACAGATTCTGCAAGAGTTGGAGTCGACCGAGGAAAACCCACAGGATTAATTATCTTTAAGCTGAAATATTTACTTTTATATACTAATTCTTAGTTTATGAAATTTAACCGATTACTCTTTACAAAGGGATTTTCTTTGCTGTTTTGTGGTTTGTTTATGCTATTAGCCTATCAACAAACGGCGCATGCCCAATATTTTGGGCAGAACAAAATGCGGTATAAGAAATTGGATTTCAAGGTGTATGAAACGCCACACTTTAACTTGTACTATTACTTGAAAAACGATTCGATGATGAATTGGTTGGCCAAGGAATCGGAAGTGTGGTACGAATTGCACCAGCAGGTGTTTCAAGATACCTTCTTTCGGAAGAACCCCATTATTTTTTACAATAACCATCCAGAGTTTCAACAAACGACGGCCATTTCTGGTGAGATAGGTGTTGGAACCGGCGGGGTGACGGAGGCCTTTAAGCAACGGGTAGTGATGCCGATTATGCAGATCAACCAGCAGACTCGGCACGTATTGGGTCACGAGATGGTCCATGCGTTCCAGTACCGCGTATTGATTGAGGGCGGCGATTCGACCCGTTTGGAGAACATCGCCAATTTACCATTATGGATGGTGGAAGGGATGGCGGAGTATTTTTCCATTGGGAAGAAAGACGCCTTTACGTCTATGTGGATGCGGGATGCCTATGCGCGAAATGACCTACCTTCCTTAAGACAGATGACTGAGCAGATGAACCGGTATTTCCCGTACCGCTATGGTCAGGCTTTCTGGTCGTACGTAGGTTCAACCTATGGTGACACCGTTATTATGCCTTTGTTTATTGAAACGGCGAAGTATGGCTATGAACAAGGGATCCGTCGGGTATTTGGATACGATGCACAAACCATGTCGACCTTATGGAAGAATAGCATGGAAAATACCTACCGGAATTCAGGCAAGGATACCAGCTCAAGACCGATCGGTCAGGCTTTATTAACCACGAAGAATGCGGGGCGAATGAATGTTTCGCCTGCCATTTCTCCGAATGGGAAATACGTGGCCTTTATGTCGGAACTGGATCTTTTCGGGATTGATTTGTTCTTAGCGGATGCCAATACGGGTGCTGTTATTCGAAAACTGGGGAGTCGACTGACCAATAAAGATATTGATGAATTTAGTTTTCTGGAATCTGCAGGAACCTTCTCGCCGGATAGTAGGAAGTTCGCCTTCTCTATTTTTAGTGAAGGGAAGAATAAGTTGATGATTGTGGATGTGGAGACGGGGAAAACCCTGTCGGTTGAGGCGATGGGCGACATATCGGAATTTACAAATATTACCTGGGCGCCGGATGGCGATCGGGTGGCCTTTTCAGGCTTAACAAACGGACACTCGGATATCTATATTTATAATTTGGCCAGCAAGGATTTATCGCAGCTGACCAATGATAAGTATTCCGATTTTCAGCCTAGCTTTTCGCGCGATGGTAAATACATCGTGTTCAGTACTGATCGTGTAGCCTTAAAATCAGACTCACGTTCGGTGGATATCCCGATGAACATTGCCTTTATTGATATCGCAACCAAGGAGATTCATAATTTGGATATTTTCCCGGGGGCTAATAACTTAAATCCGCATTATTCAGCGGATGGTAAGCAGATTTACTTCCTGTCGAATAGCGATGGGTACCGGAATATGTATCGTTTTTCCTTCGAGGATCAGCAAGTGGCACGCATGACGGATTTCTTTACAGGTATTTCCGGGATTACGGAGTATTCGCCGGCCATGAGTATTTCGGCGAATGATGATATTGTGTATTCCTACTTTAAAAACAACTCCTACAGTGTGTACCGTGCCAAGAGTACGGAGTTTGAGGCACAACCTGTAGATGCGGCCTTAGTTGATTTTGAGCCGGCGATGTTGCCGCCAAGCCAGAGTCGAGGGGTAAATGTGGTGAATACGAACTTGCGTAATTTCAATGCGTATTCCCGGATCAATGATTCGCAGATTAATAACATTGCTTATAAACCGAAGTTTAAATTAGATTACCTGGCCAATAGTGGCGTGGGTATGTCTGTAGGTTCCCGTTATGGTGCCGGTATTGCTTCCGGGGTACAAGGGATGTTTTCTGATATTTTGGGCTATAACCAAATTTTTGCAGCCCTGAACATCAATGGTGAGATTTATGACTTTGGTGGGCAGGTGGCCTACATCAATCAGCGTTCGCGTTGGAACTGGGGTGGATCCTTATCGCATATTCCTTATCGTTTTGGTTTTTACCAATTCGATACCCGGGATATCGGTGCGGGCCAGCCGGAATTGGTATTGGATCAATACCTGGTGCGTTCGTTCCAAACCCAAGCGGATATGTTTGTAGCCTATCCTTTTAATCGTCACCACCGCTTTGAAATGGGGGGTGCAGCTTCCTATAACTCTTACCGGGTAGATCGCTATTACCAAAGTTATTATTATGGCTACGGTGGTCGCGAAAAGGTAACGACAGAGGAAGCAAGTCAACTATTAGGCGCACGCTTAGATCCGTTCAACTTATTTCAGGCGAATGCCGGTTTTGTTGGGGATAATGCCGTTTTCGGGATTGCAGCACCTTTGCAGGGCTATCGTTATCGCGTTAGTGCCGAGCAGTATTTCGGGACTTTCCAATTTACCGCCTTTAATGTGGATGTGCGCAAATACCACCGGATGAAGCCGGTGACCTTGGCGGCCCGTTTGTATTCCTACATGCGTGTTGGAAGTGGGGCAGACCAATTGTATAATATATACATTGGCTATCCATACTTGATTCGCGGTTTTGAAGATAACAGCTTTGGGCCGAACAGCAAGATTAGTTTTAACGACCTTTCAGGTTCTAAAATGGTGGTTGGTAATTTAGAGTTACGCTTGCCATTTACAGGGCCAGAGAAATTAGCGGTTATTCCTTCGGGCATGTTGTTTACCGATCTGAACTTCTTTATTGATGGCGGTTTGGCTTGGCGAAATGGCAATACCATTAAATGGAATAAAACAGACGAAGATAAAATTACCCAAACGATCAATGGGGAAGATTATGTGACTTATGACCCGAATGTGCGGATGCCGGTTTTCAGTGCCGGGGTGTCGTTGCGGGTGAATTTATTTGGGGCTATGATATTAGAACCTTACTATGCGATTCAGTTGAATAACCCATCGCGTACGAAATTCGGAACCTTCGGATTAAACTTTGCACCAGGATGGTAGTCCAATGTATTGATTAGTAGGGAAGGATTAGTGCAGGGTAAGGTTGTTAAGGCCGTTGTTTAGCCATTAGGCATAAACAACGGCTTTTTTTGTGGGCTTAAGCATAGGCAATGACGGGCATAAGCTTAGCCAATTAGGGTTGCTTTTGCGGATCAGGCGCTCACGCACCATGCGTCCTAATCCACTAAGTTCTTGAAGACGGCGATTTGCTTCTAATTCGCTGTTAAAGCTTTCGATATAGACGATACGATTTAAAACCGCTTGCGGAAATAAAGCACATGCTTGGCCTTCTTGCAACTCTTGTTGCAGGCTCATTAAATTCTGTGTGATGCCGGGTTGAAGGAATCTTCTGTTGGCGTCGGTACGGATGTATAGATGGTATAACTGCATTTTTATCCTTGTTTTAGCTAAAATATTTGGTTAATTAAATCTATTTTACTAATTTTATTGGCACAATATTACTAATAATATTAGTATTTCAAAAATAATTTTAAAAAATAATTTATGTCCAACATTGCATCAAATCTGAAATACCTACGAAAGAAAAAGGGGCTTACGCAACAGCAGTTTGCTGATACCATGGAGATTAAGCGAGCTTCTGTAGGGGCTTATGAAGAGGATAGGGCAGAACCTAAATACGAGTTGCTAAGAAAAATAGCAGAGTTCTATGAGCTTTCGATGGATGAGTTAGCGAATGATCAGATTGATGAGAAATGGAAGCCCACGCCGAAAAGCAATGCTTCTAACTTAAGAGTGTTGAGCGTAACGGTGGATACGGACGATCGGGAGAATATCGAACTGGTGCCTGTGAAAGCTAGTGCGGGCTATTTAAATGGCTATGGAGATCCGGAATATGTGAAGGAACTGCCTCGCTTTTCTTTACCGATGTTTAAGCAGGGCACTTACCGTGCTTTTGAGATTAAAGGGGACTCCATGTTGCCTTTGCCTTCGGGTTCCACCATTATTGCAGAATATGTAGAAAATTGGCATGATATCAAATCGGGACAGACCTATGTGGTGGTTTCAGCGAATGATGGTATTGTATATAAGCGAATCGGCCAGAAATATAAAGAAGATAAGGGGTTGAAATTAGTATCAGACAATAAAACCTATGAAGCCTATTGGGTGGAAGCATCCGATATTTTGGAGGTGTGGAAAGCTAAGGCCTTTATAAGTACGGAGCTGCCGGAGCCAAATCCTGAGCCTACCTTGGAGGCTTTATCTTCGATGATGGCGCAGATGCAAAAAACCATTAATGCGGTTGTAGATAAGAATTAAGCCTGTTAAAATGAATACGTTCATTATTATTTGTTTGTCATTTTAAAAATTATTGTGTACCTTTGTACTATCTGAAAGGAAGGGGGCATGGTATGCCCCCTTTTTTAATTCATTTATTAAATATGCAGGTTGAAGAGCGCGTAAAAGAACTGGTTTTAGAGAAGATCGCCGATCGGGAAGATCTCTTTATTGTAAGTATCCGTTTTTTGAAAAATGGAGTGTTGGAAATTCTCTTAGATGGTGATCAAGGGATTGCGATTGAAGATTGTGTGCAGGTGAGCCGTCATGTAGGCTATCACTTGGAAGAGGAGAACGCCATTGAGCAAGCCTATCGTTTAGAGGTTTCCTCGCCAGGGATTGACTCCCCTTTACAGCTGACCCGTCAGTATGCAAAGAATATCGGGCGGAACGTGCAGGTGAAAATGTTGGATGGCAGCAAGAAAGAAGGGAAATTGTTGGAAGCCAGCGACAGCAGCATCAACCTGGAAGAAGTAGTAAAAGAAAAAGGAAAGAAGGCGCAAAGCATCGCGCTGGAGATTCCCTATGAACAAATAAAAGAAACAAAGGTGTTAATTTCATTTAAATAGAAATGAGTAGTAATATTAACTTGATAGACTCCTTCCAGGAGTTTAAGGACTTCAAAAATATCGACCGTCCGACCGTTATTACTGTATTAGAAGAGGTGTTTCGCAGCATGATCCGTAAGCGTTTTGGTACTGATGAGAACGTGGACGTGATTGTGAACCCAGATAATGGTGACTTGGAAATCTGGCGTACGCGAGTGGTGATGGAAGATGGTTTTTCTGAAGATGATGATCTGGAGATTGAATTAGCGGAAGCGCATAAATACGATGCAGACTTAGAGGTAGGTGACGATTATATCGAGCAGATTACCTTAGAAAGCTTTGGGCGTCGTGCTATTCTTGCAGCTCGTCAGACCTTAGTTTCAAAAATCTTAGAATTGGAGAAAGACGAAGTCTTCAAGAAATATAAAGACCGTGAAGGGGAATTAGTGATTGGTGAGGTGTACCAGATTTGGAAGAAAGAAATCTTGGTATTGGATGAAGATGGTAACGAGCTTATTCTTCCTAAAACGGAGCAGATTCCTGCCGACTACTTTAAAAAAGGCGACAGCATTCGTGCGGTTGTTCACAAAGTAGATATGATGAACAACAACCCGAAGATTATCATTTCGCGTACCGCACCTGAATTCTTGCAACGTTTGTTTGAGCTTGAAGTTCCGGAGATTTTCGATGGTTTGATTACCATTAAGAAAATTGTGCGTGAACCGGGCGAGCGTGCGAAAGTGGCGGTTGAATCGTATGACGATCGGATTGATCCGGTTGGTGCCTGTGTGGGTATGAAAGGTTCCCGTATTCATGGTATTGTTCGTGAATTGCGCAATGAGAACATTGACGTGATTAACTTTACAACGAACAATTCCTTATATATTACGCGTGCATTAAGCCCTGCGCGTATTACCTCCATCAAATTAGATGATGAACATAAAACGGCAGCGGTTTATTTGAAACCAGACCAAGTGTCCTTAGCGATTGGTCGTGGTGGTCATAATATTAAGTTGGCTGGTAAATTGACCGGCTATGAGATCGATGTTTACCGTGAAACAGATGAAGAAGAGGAGGATGTGGATATCGAAGAATTCGCAGACGAAATCGATAGCTGGATTATCGACGAGTTCAAGCGTGTTGGTTTAGATACGGCCAAGTCTGTTTTAACGCTATCGGAAGAGGAATTAGTGCGTCGTACAGATTTGGAAGAAGACACCATCCGTGAGATCGTTCGTATCCTGCAAGCTGAATTTGAATAGGGGGTTCAGCGCAAGCCTTGCTTGCTTAACAATTTGTAATAAATTGTTAAATACTTGTAAAAAAACATATTTTTGTAAAAGAAAACTCATTTTATAGTTAGTAGATGTCAGAAGGTAAAAGTATAAACTTGCTTAAAGCAGCAAAAGAACTCAACATTGGGATTGGTACAGCGGTTGACTTTTTAGTGAAAAAGGGATTTGATGTGGATTCGAAGCCAAACACGAAACTAAGTCCGGAGCAGTATGGGGTTCTTTTGAAGGAATTTCAAGGTGATAAAATTGTTAAAGATGAAGCTAAGCAAATCGTTATTGGCAAGATTCGCCGTGAAGAAAGCCCTGCTGGAGGACAAGCGCCTGCTGAACCTACTGAACAGCGGGACGAGCCTGCCGAAGTAAAAGAGATATTGATCAAGAATACTGCGGCAGCGGCGCAAGCCGATAAAGTGGAAGAGAAGAAAGCCGAAGAGCAGCACTCTGCGTTAAAGGTTGTTGGCAAAATCGATTTGGATAGCTTAAAACGCGGAGCCAAACCTGCTCCGAAAGAAGAGCCTAAGGTGGAACCTGAGGAAACACCGAAAGTAGCCGAGAAGAAGGAAGTCGTAGAGCCGGTGAAAAAAGTGGAAGAGCCTGTTGCCAAACCTGTGGAACAGCCGAAAATAGAAGAAAAGAAAGAGCCTATTAAGGAGGTAGCACCTAAAGAAGAAGCTCCTATAAAAGAAGTTAAACAACAACCAGTGGTAGAGAAAAAGCCAGAACCTGTAAAACAACAACCTGCTCAACAGCCAGCAAAAGAAGAGCCTCAGGATGAGGTTATTCGCGCACGTTCGGAAACCCTTAGTGGGCCGAAGGTAGTAGGGAAAATTACATTGCCAGTTTCTAAACCGCATAAGCCGGTGGCTTCCTCATCTGCGAATGCTGGAAACAACAACGACAATAAACGTAAGCGCAAGCGTACGAATAAAGGAAACGGCCCGGTAGGGCAACATGATGGGGATAGAAACCAACATCAGGGTCAAGGTCAGGGCCATGGACATGGTCAAGGCCAAGGCCAAGGTCAGGGTCAACATCAGAACAGACCGGATGGCAACCGCCCATCCAGACCAGGGGACAACCGTCAAGGTGGGAACCGCCCGGGACAACATGGGAATCATCCGCATGGAAATAGAGGAGGAAACAACCGTCACCACGACCGTAGAAAACCGGAAGTAGCGAAAGAGGAACCTTCAGAAAAAGAAATCCAAGATCAAATCAAAGCAACCTTAGCACGCTTAAGTGGTGCGGGTAAGTCGGGTAAGTTTGCACAACGTGCGAAGTTACGTCGTCAGAAACGCGATGATATAGCCCTTTCTGCAGAAGAGGCAGCATTGGAACAAGAAATGATGTCCAAAGTATTGCGTGTTACGGAATTCGTAACGGCAAACGAATTGGCCAACTTGATGGATGTTCCAGTGACTCAGGTTATTGCAACCTGTATGAGCTTGGGTATGTTCGTATCGATCAACCAACGTTTAGATGCAGAGACCTTAGCGATTGTTGCTGATGAATTCGGGTACCAAATCGAATTTATTAAGCCGGAAGATGAGGAAGTTGCTGAGTTGGAAGAAGCGGATAACGAAGCGAATTTAATTCCGCGTGCACCTATCGTTACGGTAATGGGACACGTTGACCACGGTAAGACTTCCTTACTGGATTATATCCGTAAAGCAAATGTAACCAAGGGTGAAGCGGGTGGTATTACCCAGCACATTGGTGCCTATGCGGTGAAGTTGGATGATGGTCGTAAGATTACCTTCTTAGATACACCGGGTCACGAAGCCTTTACGGCGATGCGTGCGCGTGGTGCGAAGGTAACGGACATTGTTATTATTGTAATTGCTGCGGACGACGCGGTGATGCCTCAAACGAAGGAGGCGATTAACCACGCGATTGCTGCAGGATCACCAATTATCTTTGCCTTTACCAAGGTGGATAAACCAGGTGCCAATGCCGACCGTATTCGTGAGCAATTATCAGCGATGAATATCTTGGTAGAAGACTGGGGTGGTAAATACCAGGCCCAGGAAATCTCTGCCAAAACAGGTGAGAATGTAGAACTTTTATTAGAGAAAGTATTACTGGAAGCCGAGTTGTTAGAATTAAAAGCTGACCCTAAAAAACGTGCCGTAGGTTCGGTTATTGAGTCAGCCTTAGATAAAGGTCGTGGTATTGTGACCACGGTACTTGTTCAAGGGGGTACCTTGAAGATTGGAGATCCAATTCTTGCCGGTTCATTCTCTGGTAAAGTAAAAGCTTTAACCAATGAGCGTGGCGAGCGTGTGAAAGAAGCAGGACCATCGGTTCCGGTTCAGATCTTAGGGATGTCTGGCGCACCTACAGCAGGGGATAAACTCTATGTATTAGAGAATGAATCTGAAGCACGTCAGGTGGCGAACAAACGTCTTCAATTACAACGTGAGCAAGGTATGCGTGCTACCAAACACATTACCTTGGATGAGATCGGTCGTCGTTTGGCTATCGGAAACTTTAAAGAGCTTAACATCATTGTGAAAGGTGATGTGGATGGTTCTATCGAGGCCTTATCTGACTCCCTATTGAAACTATCTACGGATGAGATTCAGGTTAATATTATCCATAAATCTGTGGGTGCTATCTCCGAGTCCGACGTATTGTTAGCTTCTGCTTCCGACGCGATTATTATTGGTTTCCAAGTGCGTCCTACGCAAAATGCCCGTAAATTGGCCGAGAATGAGCAGATTGATATTCGCTTGTACTCGATTATTTACGATGCAATTGAGGAAATTAAATCGGCTATGGAAGGTATGTTGGCACCGAAATTAGAAGAGAAAATTGTTGCGGAAGTTGAAATCCGTGAGGTGTTCAAGATTTCTAAAGTGGGTACCATCGCCGGATGTATGGTGTTGGATGGTAAGATCAACCGTAACAATGATATCCGTATCATTCGCGAGGGCGTCGTAATTCATACCGGTAAGCTTGCTTCCTTGAAGCGTTTCAAAGACGATGTGAAAGAAGTGGCACAAGGCTACGAATGTGGTTTGAACATCGATCGTTTCAACGATATCCAAGTTGGCGATATTGTAGAAGCTTTCGAGCAAGTGGAAGTGAAGCGTAAGCTTTAATCCCAAAAATATAAAAGCAAGAGGCTATCTATTCCAGGTAGCCTCTTTTTTGTGGTCTTGTGTTTTTCTGTGCCTGAGCGGCTAGCAATTCCCCTTGCTTTCCTGCAAGAAGCTTCAAATATGAAGTTCTGCTGGCGAATCTCTTGTTTCAATTTCCTATCTTTGGGGCATGCACAAATTCAAGATTTCGGACATTATTCAGCATCCTAATCATAATATTTCCATTCAATTTGAAGACCTGTCAGGAAACTTTCCCAGCTATCAGGCTGGTCAGTTTTTGACCCTATCCTTTGTATTCGGTGAACGGGAGGTGCGTCGCTCGTATTCCTTCAGTAGCTCGCCCTCGGTGGATGAGCCTTATGAAATTACCGTGAAGCGGGTGGATAATGGGGAGATTTCCCGTTTATTGCATCATCAGACCCGTGTTGGGGATGTGATTGACGTGATGGATCCACAAGGGTTGTTTACTTATATCCCTCAAGCTGATCGGACGGGAACCTTATTCTTATTTGCTGCAGGTGTTGGTATCACGCCATTGTTTTCGATTTTAAAGACGGCATTAACAGAAGAGAAGCATACGAAAATCGTGTTGGTGTATAGCAATAGTTCGAAGGAACAAACCGTATTTTATGAGGAGCTGCTGCAATGGCAGGCGCAATATCCGGACCGTTTGCATATCGAGTGGATCTGGTCGAATACGAAGAATTTATTGAAAGCGCGTTTAAATCGGGATTATATCCTGGAATTGATTCATGCTTACAAAACTTCCCTCAGCGAGGATTTATGCTATACCTGTGGGCCATTATTCTATATGGACCTGGTTCGCTTTACCTTATTGGGCATGGGCATTCCGGATGCACATATAAAACGTGAAACTTTTCATTTTCCGGAGGAGGAAGAGGATGAGGACGAAAAGGAAGAGGAACCAGTGGATATGACCAGTTACGATGTTGTTCTTCGTTTTCAGGGTGCTGATTACCCCATGACTATTCCTTATGATAAGACCATTTTGGATGTAGGCTTGGAGCATAAAATCAAGCTTCCTTATTCCTGTAAGTCGGGTATGTGCAGTACCTGCATCTCGCAGGTGAGCCAAGGAGCGGTTCGGATGGACTACAACGAGGTGCTAACCGATCGGGAGGTAGAAAATGGACGTTGTTTGATCTGTACTTCGCATCCTTTAGAAAATGGTACAGTCATCGATATTTTATAATAAAGAAGCTATATAACAAAAAAAAGGTATCCTGGTGATACCTTTTTTAAGCAGCCTTGCTTTTCTTTTTCTGCGGCTTATCTTTCTGGATAAGCAACAAGTACTTTATTGATTTTCCAACCAGCATCGGTGTTGCACATGGTTACATAATCTACGCGTTGGAAGTTGGCAAAACGTTTGGTCACTTTTACGATGCTACAATCGCTATTTTTCTCTACAAATTCATAGGAAGTTTCGCAATTGGTTTGAATGCCTTTCAAGCTTTTTAAGTGTTTTACCACTTGTGCTTTGCTTACTTTATCTACTTCGCCGTTGTTTGGGGTACTTTGCGTGAAATCATCGGTAAAGAGGAATTTTAATAAGGTCGTTTCGCCATTTACCGTCGCATCGATATAATGATCGATAATGGTTTCTACTTTAGCGAATTTTAAAGGGTTTGCTAAGCTGTTAGCAGAGAGCGTGTAAGTAACGAATGTTAATACTGCTGTAACGATTACTGTGATTAAAGTTTTCATAATGTTATATTTTTTATTAGTTGATATGTTTTGTTAATTGTTTGATTCAAAGGTATATCCTTTAGCCACGCACAGCCATAGGGAATAGGCGTACTGCTTTTATTTTTCGGTTAAACGCCGAAATAATTCGGTGAATTTTCTAATAAAATGCGTGGCTTCGGTGAATGCGCGGTAAAGGGGGGGAGAAACAAAAATACCGCCTGTTTGGCGGTATCTTTATTATCCTATTTTAAGGGAGGTCATACATAAGGAGCCGGCGACGGCGGCATCGTTGAAGATTTGCAGGGGCTCATTTTTCTCCTGCAAGGCCAAGGCATAGATCATCGGTAGATAATGCTCTGGCGTTGGAATCGCTAATTGGAACGCGCTGCCTTGGTTTTGAAAGTCGATTAAAGGTTGATGATTTCCATCCTTAATATAAGCTTTCATCCGTTCATTGGCTTCTTGTGCCCAGTCAAAGGCATAGCCAACGCTATTGAGGTGCTGCCAGGATACCATGCGTAGGTTGTGTACATTATTGCCAGAACCGATGATGAGTACACCTTTCTTGCGTAATACAGCCAATTCCTTGGCCAGGGCATAATGCTGGGCTGGGCTCATGCTGTAATCAATACTCATTTGGATGATGGGCACATCGGCATTCGGGTAGAGGTGCTTAACAACCGACCAGGAACCATGGTCTAATCCCCACTTATCATCTAAATGGATTTCCTTGCTTTTAATGGTTTGCTGTACGGCTTCCGCTAATTCCGGAGAACCGGGTGCCGGATATTGCACATCGAATAAAGCTTGAGGGAATCCACCAAAGTCGTGGATGGTACTTGGGTTTTCCATGGCCGTAACGAATGTGCCGCGGGTCTCCCAATGTGCGGATATCACTAAGATGGCTTTTGGCTTTTCGATTTCCGAGCCTATATAGCGAAAGCCTTGGACAAATTCATTTTCTTCAATGGCATTCATCGGGCTACCATGGCCGAGAAAAAGTACAGGCATGGCTTGACTGCTTTCTAAGCCGTCAACAAATTTATTTAAGGATTTTAACTTCATTGCAGCACCTGCCAAAGGTAGGGCGGCGGCAGCAGCTAAAAATTGTTTTCTGTTCATATCTTCCATCTGATTTTTCCTTTCCTAAGATGTACTACAAATATCGGTAGGATAGGAAAGTAGGAGGTATGAATATTTGGACAAAAGATATAGCTTTTAGGAAATGAGCCTTCTCATCTCTTCGCGAAACTCCGTAGGGGGCATGCCTGATTTCTTTTTAAACACCGCTGTAAAATAGGCTTTATCACTATAGCCGAGGTCGTAGCCTATCTCTGAAATACTCTTATCCGTGGAAACCAAAAGGTTTTTGGCCTCGATAAGCTTGCGGGTTTCAATGATTTCCGAAACAGACTGCTGTAAAATGCTTTGGGTAATCGCGTTTAAGTTGCGGGCCGACATAAAGAGCTTCTCCGCATAATAATTAACGCCTTCCGGACGGTGGTAATTCTCTTCCAAGATAGCGAGGAAGTTCTTAAAGGTGCTGTCTTGATTTTTATAGAGCTGCTGTTGATCGGGAGCTTGTTTTTTACGTTCGGCTTCGATCATGGCGAATAAGCTATTCAATAGCTCCCGCACGATGGACAGCTCCGGATGCTCCTGTTGCATTTCATCATAGATCATCTGGCAGACCTGATTTAAACGGTTAAAGCATCGCCCGAGGGCATAACTTAAGTTGGCCGCCTGATGGTAATGGGCGTAAAGGTTAAAGGTGGTTTCGGGGATAAATTCACTCTTAAATCGTAATACCCAAAAGTCGCATTGTCCATCTTTAATTAAAGGAACGACGCGGTGGATCTTTCCTTTACTCACGAAACTTACAAAGGGTGCATTGTAAATCTTGCTCTTAAAATCTATAAAGTGTTCGATTTGACCTGCCAATCCGATGACCAGCTCCTCAAAGGCATGCTGATGCGGCTCATTTGGTTCGGATTGGATCCGCAGGGCCTCCTGCTCATCAACTTTGTAGATTTTAAATAGTGTGTCCATGTTTTTCCTTCCTACTAAATTAAATATTCTAGATATGCTATCAAAATTGTAATAGAACTGGACTGGGAACTGCTAATATCTTGATTTATCTAGGTTAAGTAGCTGTGTTTTTTAGGTGTTTAATCTTTTTTGCTTCTTTTATGTTGTTTGTTTTCGGTTTTTAATGGTAATTATCTAGTTGTTGCCTTATTTGTTGTTGTTTATTGTGTTGTTGTGGTTGTTATTTTGATTTATTGTGTGTTTTGTGAAGGTTGTGTTTTAAAATATAGCATAAAATCGGTATTTATGTTGGTTTATGTGTAATAAAATGTAAAATATATTTTGAAAATTACATCCAAATACTATTTTTGTTGTATAAAAATTAAAATATATGACATTATCAGGTAAAAAATCGTATGTTCCAATTGTTTTAATGGGGTTTCTTGTGTTGTTATCCTTGTTTTTATCAAAAGTACCGGAAAACAAACCGAATTACAGCTATAATTATGCAGATATTGCCTGGATGTTGACTTCTACGGCTCTAGTTTTACTAATGACACCTGGATTGGCTTATTTTTATGGGGGAATGGTGAAGAAAAAGAATGTTATATCCACCATGTTGCAGAGTTTTATCTGTATGGCCGTTATTGCGGTGCTTTGGGTAGTGTTTGGATTTAGTTTGGTATTCGGTGAATCTGTAGGAGGCGTGATTGGTAATCCGATGCGTTATTTTATGCTGAATGGCGTATTGGAAGCTAAGCCTTGGGACGCGGCACCAACTATTCCCTTTGTGCTATTTGCTATATACCAATTGAAGTTCGCGATTATTACGCCGGCCTTGATTACCGGTGCCTTTGCAGAACGTATTAAGTTTACCTCCTATGTTTTATTTATTTGCCTCTTCTTCATCTTTATATATGCGCCTTTGGCCCATGCGACTTGGCATCCGGATGGCATCTTGTTTAAAATGGGGGTCTTGGATTTTGCCGGAGGTACAGTTGTACACATGTCGGCTGGTCTGACGGCTTTAGCCTCGGCAATTTACCTGCGTCATGGTAAGAACTTTCATGAACATACGCCTGCCCGCATTACCTATGTGCTGCTCGGAACGGGCTTGCTATGGTTCGGTTGGGTTGGATTTAATGCTGGTTCTGCTTTTTCGGCTTCTGAATTAGCTGCGACCGCCTTAATAACAACATCAACGGCATCTGGCGCTGCAGCATTAACTTATATCTTTTTAGATGCCGCACGCGGAATTAAACCCTCTGCCATGGGGGTATGTATTGGTGCTGTAGTGGGGTTAGTGGCTATAACACCCGCTGCAGGTTTTGTTTCTTTTGGCCATTCCCTAGTGATCGGTGCTGTAACAGCCTTAGTGAGTCGTTTTGTTATCGATTGGCGGACGCGTTCTAAGCTAGATGATACCTTAGATGTTTTTCCTAGCCATGGGGTAGGTGGTATGGTTGGTATGCTACTTACAGGTGTATTTGCTAGTAAAGCGATCAATCCTGCCATTGAGGAAAATGGTTTGTTTTTCGGAGAGTATCATTTATTCTTTTCCCATGTTATCGGTTTGATAGGCGCTACGCTCTTTATTTTAGTTATGGCATTTTTATTACTAAAGATCACCGATATGATTAGCCCTTTACGCGTTTCTGAAGCTGAAGAAGAAGTAGGCTTGGATATCTCGCAGCATGGCGAAAAATTATAGTATTCTCATCCAATAAATCCTGAATTATGCCTGTTTTCTCTGCGGAGGAAACAGGATTTTTTGTTTTTTAGCAAACAAGGAGGCACCTAATGGGTTCTTTATCTAAGAAATAAGAAGGAAATACTATGAATACGATTAAAATATATACACTAGGATTGTTGTTTTCAGGGATGTTTTTATTATCCTGTAATTCATCCAATTCCGAAGGAGACGCTAATGAAGCTACACCACCACCTGTAGAGGAAGGGGATGTATCCCGTTATAATATTAATCAGCCTGATGAAAGCGTATTAAAGCTTGATTCAACAACAGTCGATTCCACAAAGATCGATACCCTTAAGAAATAATTACATGCTTAATAATTGTTAGTCATCAAAGGTCCGTCCAATACACGGGCCTTTTTGCTTAATTAAGCTGTAAAATATGCTTCGGTTATAGTTTTTATCGGTTTTTAAGAGTCGCGTTATTTTAAGTTTCCGTTTTTTAGGTTACATTTAGTGTTGGATGGAAATTAACCCGAGAAAGTAATTTATGCTTATTATAGGTTGTATATTGGCGGTTGTTGTAGGACTTACCTTAGGTATGATTGGGAGTGGTGGCACCATTCTAACCGTACCTATTTTGGTTTACATTATGGCAGTAGAGCCTGTGTTAGCAACCACCTACTCCTTATTTGCCATTGGTATTACCTCTATGGTTGGCGGCATTCGAGGGATTATTAAGCAGGAGGCTGACCTGAATAAGGTGCTAAGCTTTGGCCTGCCGTCCTTAATTGTCGTTTTTCTTACCCGCTCCTTTATTCTGCCCTTGGTGCCTGATGTGATTCATATCGCCGGCTATGCTATTCCGCAAAATACAGCCTTAATGCTGTTGTTTTCCTGTGTGATGATCGCTTCTTCTTTAAGTATGATCTTTGCATCGCGGCAAGATGTAGTCATTCGCGATGTTAATTTACATGCGCCCGTGGTGCTCGTTATTGCGCAAGGGGCTTTGGTTGGATTAGTAACGGGCTTAGTTGGTGCTGGTGGTGGTTTTCTAATTATTCCTGCCTTGGTGAATTTCTACCATTTACCAATGCGCCGAGCTGTCGCTACTTCCTTAATTATTATCACCATTAACTCTGCTTTTGGGCTGATTGGGGATACGGAGAAGTTCGTGGAGTTTGACTGGAATCTCTTGCTGAGTTATACGGCATCCACCCTTGTAGGTATCTTTATTGGGTTTTATTTTGCGGAGAAAGTTACAAATCAATTCTTAAAGTCTGCATTTGGCTACCTCATCTTGGTCTTAGGGATTTATATTATCCTGAAAGAAACAGTCTTATCCTACTAAGCTGTTACGTGCATTTCTTGTAATTTGCTGATTATTTGCTTAGCTTGAGCTCCCGAAAATAAATCCTAACCGAATGATTAATAAATCTACCGTACGCCTATTTTTAGCGACAATACCTTTGCTATGGGCGGTTCAATATGTGGAAGGGCAACAGAAGCCGGCCTTGCCTGCCGTATTTACCGAGTTGCCAGACCCTGCCAAAGTTGATTTACAAGCTTGGAAGCAAGTGAAGCCAGGATTACAGGCCTCCTTTGTGACCATCGATAAGCGATTTGCGAAATCGGAAGTTCCTCAAATAACCAGGGCTACAGGACAAGAGTTAATTGGCTGGAAAGGCGAGCGCCTCTCTGCTCAACTGTTGTTGTGGTCCAATAGCCAGCAAGATCAAGTCAAAGTGGAAATAGGGGATTTTAAATCCGCTCAGGGGAATTCCTTGCCAGCCTCTATTGCTTCGGCTCATTTTCTTCGCTATGTCATGACCGATGAATTTGCCGGCGGCTGTGGACACCGTAAGCCTGAAGATTTTGCAGCGTCCTTATCTCCTGATATGCTGGATGATCTTTCATCTTATACCATGGAAGCAAATACCGCACGTCCCGTATGGATTAAAGTAGCGATTCCTAAGACCGCAAAGGCTGGGAAGTATACCGCTCCAGTGAAAGTCGCTGGCAAAGGGCAACCTGCGCAAACCTTTCAATTACAGGTAGAGGTAATTGACCAAGTGTTACCAGATGCCAAGCAATGGACTTATCACTTGGATCAATGGCAGCATCCATCTGCTGTCGCTCGGGTAGAAGGTGTTGAAATGTGGAGTGATGCACATTTTAAAGCCATGAAACCTGTGATGAAGATGCTGGCGGAAGCCGGTCAGAAAGTAATTACAGCTACCGTGAATAAGGATCCCTGGAATATTCAAACCTATGATCCTTATGCCGATATGATCACCTGGACTCAGGAAGCCGATGGTTCATGGCGCTATGATTATACGGTATTTGATAAGTGGGTGCAATTCATGATGGACCTAGGAGTCGATAAAATGCTGAACTGCTATTCCATTATTCCATGGAATAACGAGATTCACTATACCGATGCTAATAATGGGCAATTGGTGAATGTGGAAGCAAAACCAGGCTCAGAACAATTTAAGACTTTTTGGACGCCGTTTTTGAAGGATTTTGTAAAACACTTGAAGGCCAAAGGATGGCTTGAAATTACCAATATAGCCATTGATGAGCGCGAGCGCGAGCAAATGGATGCAGCCTTGGCTTTATTGCAGCAAGTTGCTCCGGAGCTGGGCGTATCCTATGCCGATAATCAAAAAACCTATCAGCGTTATCCCAATAGTGATGATATCAGTATTTCTGCGCAGCATCCATTTTCGCATGAAGATCTAGTCGATCGGAAGGCGAGAGGCCTGAATACGACTTTTTATATCTGCTGTAGCGATGCTTTCCCTAATCAGTTTACTTTTTCAGACCCTGCCGAATCTACGTATTTGGCCTGGTATGCGTTAGCTTCTGATTTTGATGGCATGTTGCGATGGGCTTTTAACTCCTGGGTAGAGAATCCCCTAACAGATTCGCGTTTCAGAACCTGGCCAGCCGGAGATACCTACATTGTTTATCCTAAAGCAAAGAGCTCCATTCGTTATGAACGCATGCTAGAAGGGGTGCAAGACTATGAAAAGGTGCAGCTCGTGCGTAAAGCATTGCAAGCGAAGAGTGATACCGCTAGCTTAGCTAAGCTAGACGCAGCCATTGCTAAATTAAAAGTAGTGACGCGTACAAGCACTTGGAACAGCTATTTGAATGAAGCAAAAGCTTTATTAAATGAGTTGTCAAAAACAATCTAAACTCAAGATTCAATGTAAATACATGCAGGAGGGAGCAACCGATTAGGATGCTCCCTTTTTGTTTTCCCATAGTTGCGGCAAGCAAATCTTATTTTAATTCCAGTTCAAACAGACAGTACAGTATGGTTATCTCTTTCAATTTTATTACTTTAGCTTCTATCCATCTAAGTGCTTAATATTCAAATTAATATTGCTAAAACGTTTAATATTTATGTATTTTAGGAGGAGCACGTTGAAAAATAAAACCTTAGATAATTATTGATGAATACAAATTACATGCGTTTAGGTAAGTTTCTATTGATTGCTTTATTACCGAGTTTAGGGATTGCCCAGCAGAAGAAATTGACAGATTATGTGAACCCCTTGATTGGAACGGCGAAGATGGGGCATACCTTTCCTGGGGCTACTGTTCCCTTTGGTTCGGTGCAGCTAAGTCCGGATACCGATACTATTCCTTATGATTTTAATGGGAAGTATACCAAGACGGTTTATGAATATTGTGCTGGTTATCAATACAAGGATAAAACCATTGTAGGGTTTAGCCATACCCATTTTAGCGGAACAGGCCACTCAGACCTTGGGGATATCCTAGTGATGCCCACACAAGGAAAAGTGCAATTAAACCCCGGGACTGCCGATCGTCCGCAGGATGGATACCGATCGCCTTTTAGCCATGATCATGAGGAGGCAAGTCCAAATTATTATAAGGTAAAATTGGATAAGCATAATATCTTGGCCGAGTTGACTACCAGTACCCGTGTTGGGATGCACCGCTATACCTTTCCACAGTCGGCGGATTCGCATATTATCTTAGACCTTACAGCAGGTATCTATAACCACAACGATAAAAATGTATGGACAGTTGTACGCGTGTTGAATGACTCCACCTTAACTGGATTCCGCCAAACCAATGGTTGGGCGAGAACACGTACCGTATATTTTGCCATTAAGACATCAAAAGCCTTTAAAAACTATGGGGCAAAATATTACGATAAGGAAATTCCTTACAAGGGATTCTGGCGTAAGTTTAATCAAACTGACAACTTCCCTGATCTAGCGGCGCATAATATGAAAATGCACCTTGACTTTGATACCAAGGAAGGGGAGCAGGTGCTGATGAAAGTTGCGCTGAGCCCCGTAAGTATGCGCAACGCGTTGGAAAATATGGAAACTGAAACACCTGATTGGAATTTCGAGGGCGTGAAGAATGCGGGTGTGCAAGCTTGGGAAAAGGAGCTTGGAAAGATCAAAGCCGTTATGTTGAATGAGGCAGACATGGTCAATTTCTACACCTCTGTGTACCATGCGAGTTTAATGCCGACCGTTTATATGGATGTAAATGGGGAGTATAAAGGTTTGGACTATGAAATTCACCAAGCGAAAGGATTTACTAATTACACCTCCTTTTCGTTATGGGATACCTTCCGTGCTTTCCACCCGTGGATGAATTTAGTGAACCCATCCCGCAATGCCGATATCGTTTCGTCCATGATGGCGCATTACGATCAATCGGTTTTAGGCATGCTGCCCATCTGGTCGCATTATGCAAATGATAATTGGTGTATGAGTGGGTACCATTCGGTATCTGTAGTTGCCGATGCTATTTTAAAGGGAATCTATAAAGGGGATGCTGACGCTGCTTTAAAAGCGTGTATTTCAACAGCTAATGCCCGCCGATATGAAGGTATTGGCGAATATATAGACTTAGGTTATGTTCCAGATGAAGCCTCTACCTCTTCAGTTTCAAACACCTTGGAATATGCTTATGACGATTGGTGTATTGCCCAGGTGGCGAAGAAGCTAGGGAAAGCCGATGTGGAAGCCGAGTTTACCAAACGTTCGAACTATTGGCGAAACCTATATGACGAGAAAATAGGCTTTATGCGTCCGAAGGATAGAGCAGGAAAATTCCGTGCGACCTTCGATGTGTTGGATACCCATGGACAGGGCTTTATTGAAGGTAATTCTTGGAACTATTCGTTGTATGTGCCGCATGATCCAAAGGGATTAATGGAAGTTATGGGAGGTACAAAGCGTTTTGAGGGCTATTTAGACTCCTTGTTCAGCATGCACCTGCCTGATAAGTACTTTGAGCAAACTGAAGATATTACACGCGAAGGAATTATCGGGAATTATGTTCATGGGAATGAACCTTCGCATCACGTGGCTTACTTGTATAACATTACGGGAAGTCCATGGAAAACGCAGGAGCGTGTCAGACAGATTATCCGTCATCAATATAATAATGGTGCAGATGGATTAGGTGGAAATGATGACTGCGGACAAATGTCGGCCTGGTATTTATTTACAGCCTTAGGGTTTTACCCTGTTGCGCCGGGGGATGCCCATTATTGGTTAGGAAGTCCTTTGGTGAAATCAGCAACGGTGACTCTTGAGAATGGAAAATCAGTAAAAGTTATTGCAAAGAATCAGGGCGAAAAGAATGTGTATGTCAGCAAGGTGACCTGGAATGGGAAAGAAATAAAAGATTATAAATTGGCACATGCCGATTTGATGGCTGGAGGGGAGTTGGAGTTTGTGATGAGCAGGAAGCCGAAGAAATAATACGGGGAATCAACCTTAAAGGGCCGTCTATAGATAGGCGGCCCTTTTTATTATTCTATTTTAATGCCTGCAAGTTCAGCGTATCCATGAAGCCGGCAAGTTGCTCTAGCGTTAGTCCTTCTGCTTTTAAACGGATCTGATAGCGCTTCTTATGATACCATTCTATGCTTGCTTTTTGCCAATCATCTTCCTTCGTTTCACTTATTCTGGCGCGTTTCCCGTGGAAGTCTGTGATTTTTTCAAAACCATTCGGCGTTATCTTTTCACTTTCTGCCAAATAGCCTAATAGCGCTAACCCGGCAAAGGCGGATGCTTGCTCGCCTGCGCCATCCATGATGTGGATTTGCACTTCCTGTTCTTGATCTTCCGATGTATAGATCGCTTCTGCTGTAGCAATCCCCAATGCCATGCCTTCTGCCGCTTCTAAGGATGATCTGTTCAGTCCTAATATGTTAGTTGGAAAGCACGCTTTCAGTGTTTCCTTTTCTACAGGCCTGCTGCTTTTCAATAATTCTATCCGTGTTTCCAGTTCCTTCATGGATTTCTCCACGGCAGATAAACTCGATGTAGCACTCGTTTCGGTTATTTTTGAAACTATGGTAGAAGATTCCTGATTTTGATCTTCAGCACTTTGCGCATCGGAGCAGGCTATGCAGATTGAAGATAATAGGATGGCCAGGAGGCCTTGGTATGATGTTTTCATGGTAGAATTGATTAATTAATCAAAATTAACCGATTCCTCAGCGCTGCTATTACCCGAAAACGGGTATTTGCGAAATTACCCGTTTCCAGAAAATAAGCGTTTTAGCGCTGTAAGTAATGACTTAGGATGCTATGGATTTCATCTATATTAGGTTCTGTTTCCCCTAAGGGAATGTCCAAAACGCCCTTTTTACCTTTGAGAAAAGTATCGCGTACGAAGAAGTTCTGCATGCGATCGGCATATTTTTGAGGATTCTTTAGTTCAAGGGTTAGATTTTTAGGATCCACATAGAAATCTCCGATATCATGCCAATCGATACGGCCTGCGGCCTTCGCAATCATCGATGTCTTGCCTTCAATACCGTTGGCATCAATACGGATCGCTATTTCATCAGATTTCTTCGGTGCAATTTTCATTTTCAAGAAACCAACCAAGCCAATAACGGCAACAAAAATGGAACTGACCCTCCCCATTAATAGGCCTGTCGTTTTAATGAAATAGGCATAATAAATAAAGCCTAATCCGAGGATAAGGAGAATCAGGAAAATGTTCGCTAATTGCTGTTGCTTTTTATGGCTGTACGTTATCTTTAATTCGTTCATCATTAATTTGTTAGTTGATCTATTCAAAATTAACCTATTCTAGGTTCTGCAGCATGTAGACTCCTGTTTGAATTATATAATTATACTATAGCTATCATCCCTATAACAGGTTTTGTAAATAATCACTTAGCCTGTCTGCCGTCCACGGAGTGTTTAGTAGGAGCGTAGCATCCTGTAAAGGCGGTAAATCCTGCAGAATACAAATGATGCGCTGTTTGCTAATTAAACATAAAGGAGGAGGAGATGGTTTTGAAAAATGCGTTGCTAGCGCTTGGACTTGGAGTGCAGTAGGTTTCCATGCCAAGACGAGCTGATCCAACGTAATAGCTTCCATTTTTAACTTACCTAATTCATCTGCGGAAATAAAAGCTTGCTTTTTTATGTGCATGCGTTGTAGCATCCAGAAATCGTAGGCCTCTACCTCGTACCAGCCATCCGTTCGCTGAACAGTAAAGTAGGCAAAAGGATCTGCCGGATTGGGTACCCCCGTAATTTCTATGCCCGATAGTAATTGATGGGCGTCTAAATAAATAGCATCCATACGATCCTCAATTGCCCTGTCTAGAGCTTTAATGCTTTCCTTATAATCTTCCAAAACAGTATCCAAAGGCTGATTTAGCATCTCTTGAACTTCCGTTGTAGTGCAACGTTTTTCTGCCTCGCTGATTAGCCATTCCTCAACGGATTGCCGGAAGTATTTTTCTTGATAGTCCTTAAAAGTTTTCTCCTGTTCTGGAGCCAGCTGCGGATAAAGTATACTTGGTAAATAAGGTAGAATAGCCTTCTCAAAGGCTTCGGTGATTTCAAGTTTAGTTAACAAATCACGATAAAGAGAAGTCGATAAAGGGGAGCTTTCTGCTGTAGGATCAAGCATAGTTTAAATTAAGTTTAACAATACAATCGATAATAAGTCAAGAATAAACTAAAATTAACGCTTTCCAATAAAAATAAAGGATCAGTTAAGGTACTTGTGTAAGCTTTTTATATAATTTAAGTATTGAAGTGTTTCTTTATCAAGAATTTAAAATAGTCTTGATTTATAACTAACTATAACCCTATTTACTCAAAAAATAGCCTTATCAACGATTTAATTTTCAAAAATGTCTTAAATTTATGTTAAACAATTAAAAAACAACCTGATTTCTTGATGATTCCTTAATATTCAAGAAATACTATAGACCGAATTTTACAGCTTATTATTTGATACCACGTATTATTTAAACCATGTACTATGAAAAAGCGACTTTTGTTGTTTTGCACCGTAGGTCTTTCTATGAGTGCCTGGGCCAGCAATTACGCAAGCCTATCCCACAAGGAGTTTTTAGAAATTCGAGGACTAGTTCCCCAGTCTGAAATCCGAGGACAAATCGTCAACAGCCAATCCCAACCTATGGCTGGTGTAACCATTACCAATTTACGAACGAAGCTGTCTGCGCAATCGGATGAAAATGGTAACTTTTTAATTGCCGGGCGCGCAGGCGACAACTTGCTTGTGCAGTTTCTAGGGTATGCCGATCAAACCATTGTAGCTAGCTCGGGCACTATGCACATTAACCTAGAAACAACAGATGAGGCCATTGACGAAGTGGTTGTTGTAGGGTATGGTACGCAGAAGGCTTCTACCGTAACAGGATCTATTGTGGATGTAAAAGGTGATGTGCTATCGCGCGCTCCTGTGGTCAACCTCTCCAATACCTTAGCAGGCCGTTTGCCCGGCTTAGTAGCGGTATCCCGTTCCGGCGAACCCGGCAGTGATAATGCAACCTTGCGCATTCGTGGCGCGAATACCTTAGGAAACAACGACCCTTTAATTGTGGTTGATGGAATTGCCAACCGAAGCTTAGAACGCATTAATCCGCAGGATATTGAAAGTGTAACCGTCCTGAAAGATGCCTCTGCTGCCATCTACGGTTCTCAAGCTGCAAACGGAGTAATTTTGGTTACCACGAAGAAAGGTGTATCGGGAAAACCTCAAATTAAAGTCAGCCATAACCAAGCATTTACCAAGCCAACAGTTATTCCGGAGGTTTTAGATGCCGCGACCTATGTAGAGATGCTGAATGAGATCAGTAAGTATGCAGGTCAATCCCCGAAGTATTCCGCCGATGAGATCGAGCTCTTCCGCAATGGATCTGATCCTTGGGGGCATCCAAACACCGATTGGTATAAAGCAACCTTTAATGAAGTCGCTCCACAGCATCAAACCAATTTAACCATCAACGGTGGCTCGGAATATATCAATTACTTTATCTCGGGTGCCTACGATAAGCAAAACGCGATTTATAAAAATACAGCGACAAAATTTAGCCAATATAATTTCCGCTCCAATTTGGACGGTAAACTCAACGATTATATCAAGTATGGCGTGAATGTAGCGATGCGTGAAGTAAATCGGAATTACCCAACTCGCTCAGCTTCCGATATCTTCGTGATGTTGCGCCGGGGTAAGCCAAATATGCAAGCCTATTGGCCAACTGGTGAAAACGGCCCGGATATCGAGTACGGAAATAACCCGGTGGTGGTAACGACCAATCAAACAGGATATGATCGGAATAAGGCCATGACTTTAGAGTCTAGGGCAAATATCGATATCAGCATTCCATGGGTGGAAGGGATGTCCTTAAGTGGAAATGTGGCCTTCGACCGAACCGTCCAGAACAATAAACTTTGGAAAACACCTTGGTACCTCTATAACTGGGATGGAAAGACCGTAGATCAAGCAGGAAATCCAGTCCTTGTGCGTGGTCAAAAAGGGTTTACTGGTCCAGAACTTACTCAAGATTTTGCAAACAATGACCTGTTAACCCTAAACTCTTTGTTGCGTTACGAACGCAAATTTGGGGAAAACCATAATTTCAATGGTTTAGTAGGGGTGGAGCGCATTACAGGATCGGTGATGTCTTTCGAAGCGTTCCGTAAGTTTTTCGTGTCTACGGCTTTGGAGGAACTATTTGCCGGCGGGGATGCTGAGAAAAACAACAGCGGTAGATCATCCCAACAAGCGCGATTAAATTACTTTGGACGTTTAAATTATGATTATGCCAACAAATACTTATTTGAATTTTTATGGCGTTATGATGGCTCCTATAAATTCCCTAGTGCCAAGCGTTTCGGCTTCTTCCCGGGCGTATCTTTAGGTTGGCGCGTATCCAACGAGAAATTCTGGGAATCCATCAAACCTGTGGTTAGCGATTTAAAACTACGCGGATCCTGGGGACAAACAGGTAATGACCGTATTGATGATTATCAATTCTTATCCAGCTACGGATTCCTTACAGGTGCCAGCGACTTGTATGTGTTTAATGAATCTGTAGAACAGAAGGTGTTGAATGAATTGCGTATTCCGAATCCAAAGGTAACTTGGGAGGTCGCAAATCAATCCAACGTCGGTATAGATGCCAAGTTTTTAGAAAATAAACTATCCCTAACTGCCGAATACTTCTATAATATCCGTACGAATATCCTGTGGAACAGAAATGCATCAGTGCCTAATTCTACCGGATTAACCTTGCCTCGCGAGAATATCGGGGAAGTAACAAATAAAGGTCTAGAGTTTCAAATAGGCTACCAAGATGCGGTTAATGATTTTCAATACGGAGTTTCCGCGAATGTGGCTACCAATAATAATAGAATCCGTTTCTGGGATGAAACTCCGGGAGTACCGGAATATCAAATGTCAACTGGCCGACCAATGAATGCCGCCTTATACTATCGTTCCATTGGTGTTTTTAAAGATGCTGCCGACCTTGATGCCTATCCGCACTGGGCAGGAGCAAGACCAGGTGATATTAAGTTTGAAGATGTGAATAACGATGGGAAAATTGATGGACTTGACCGTGTAAGAATGGATAAGACCGATTTGCCAACCCTCACAGGTGGTTTAAATATTGATTTAGGCTATAAAGGCTTTTACACCAGTATCTTTTTCCAATGGGCCACGGGCGCCTTACGTAATAATTATTACGAAATGCAAGGCGAGGTGGGCAATTTCTTGGTGCAAGATGTGGAAGGCCGATGGACCGAAGATAATATGGATGCCCAAAAACCAAGAATCTGGAACCGCTATAGCGAATATTGGCGATCAAACCAAAATACCTATTGGCTACAAAATTCAGATTATGTTCGCTTGAAGAACCTGGAGTTTGGCTATTCCTTTCCGCAGGAGTGGTGTCAGAAACTACGCTTAAGTGGCATTCAGGTGTATTTCACCGGTCAAAACCTGCTCACCTTTACCAAGGTTAAAGATTTCGATCCGGAAACCACCTCGGCAACAGCCTATCCGCTTAACAAAGTGTACAACTTTGGTTTAACCCTTAATTTTTAGTCATGAAAAAGAGATTTATTATATACGCGCTATTATTATCGAGCATGCTAGGTGCTTGTAAACAAGATTTCTTAGATACGGATCCGGCCACCGAGTTTTCAGAGAATACCGTATGGACCGACCCAGCCTTAGTCGGCACCTTTATTAACCAGATATATTTCCGATTGGATGAACCCTTGACAGATGGCCGGATGAAGGCTAATATCGTCGATGAAGGCCATTATCGTGGAAATGCGGCAGCCTTAAACTTCAATAAAAGCTTAATGACGCCCGATCAGCTATATGGATGGACCGTTTCTCGCTATAGAAGCTGGGCCGATGTGTATAAAACCATTCGGTTCTGTAATATCTTCTTTTCAAAGATTGAAGAAGTTCCGTTCACAACCGAATTGGTCGATGGAAAATCCACCAAAGATAGAATGATGGGGGAAGTACATTTCCTACGAGCCTATATGTATCATAACTTGATCAGTGTTTATGGCGGTGTGCCGCTTATTACTGAAGTATATGGTTTAGAAGATGAGTTTGAAAAGGAGCGTAGTTCCTATGCGGACTGTGTTGATTTCATTGTGTCGGAATTGGATAAAGCAGCAGCCTTACTGCCTTTAAAACACTCTGGTGTCAACCAAGGCCGTGCGACAAAAGGTGCCGCATTAGCACTGAAAGCGCGCGTATTACTCTATGCGGCGAGTGATTTAACAAATACCACGGTTTTCCCGACGTATGAGAAGCAAGAGCTTATTCGCTATACCTCGGGCGATCGGAAAGCCAGATGGACGGCGGCAAAGGATGCGGCAAAAGCTGTGATCGACTTAGGTGAATATTCCTTATACAAAGCAACGCCTGCTGCTGGCGATAATATTCCACAGAACCTTTCCGAGATCTTTATCAATAAGAGCACTTCGGAAGATATTTTTATCAAATACTTTACTACGGCCATGGGCCAACGCTTTGGCTTGTATACTTCACCAAACGGATACCATGGTTGGGGAACAAATGCCCCAATTGGTGATATGATTGATGCGTATGAGATGAAGGATGGTACCGCTTTTAGTTGGTCAAATCCTGCCCAGGCAGCAGATCCGTATGTGAATCGTGATCCTCGTTTCTATGCGACTATTCTGTTTAATGGGGCAGATTGGAGAATCCGTCCGGATGATGCAAAAGGATTAGATCCCTTGAATAAAATCCAAACGGGACGTTGGGAGCGTTGGAATAATACTACCGGCAAAATGGAAGTGGTTTATGGCGTAGATACGCGTAAGAGCACGATTGAAGACTGGAATGGATCTTATACAGGTTATTATTTACGTAAATACATTGATCCGAACAATGATGCGCAATACGTTAGGCAATCGATCAGCTGGCGATTTATCCGCTATGCGGAGGTTTTGTTGAACTATGCGGAGGCTTGTATTGAGTTGGGCTTAGATCAGGAAGCGAAAACCTATATGAATATGATCCGTAAACGTGCAGGAATGCCGGATATCACCGAAACAGGACTGGCTTTGAAAAATAAATATAGAAATGAAAGAAGAGTGGAATTGGCCTTTGAGGAACACCGCTTTTTTGATGTTCGACGTTGGTTAATTGGCCCTCAGACGTATAATATCACCACAAAAGTAGCCGATATTGTCTATCCGATGAATGCCGATCACAGCACAGCAACTAAGCCCATCGTGAAACATGTTAATTTTGAGAAGTATGCATGGAATGATAAAGCCTATTTTCTTCCTATATTGCGGGATGAACTAAATAAAAATAGTTTATTGATTCAAAACCCAAATTATTAAGTATGACACCGAAAACCTTTATCCTGTATGTTTTCTTGTCGCTATTTGTCGGTACAGCGGCAGCGCAAGAGAAGATACAAATTACGCATCAACCCTACATTCAAGCGCTCACCGATAGCAGTTTGTCTATCGTATGGGTGACGAACAAAGCCGCCACCGGATGGGTGGAGTTGGCACCTGATGATAACAGCCATTTTTATCAGGAAGAACGCAAGAAACTGTTTGCAGCAAAATACGGCTTTAAATCTGTAGGAACAGTGCATCAGGTCGATATCAAAGGCTTAACCCCCGGTACCAAATACCGCTACCGCGTGTATAACCAGGAAGTGTTAAACCATCAAGGAACGCGCGTGCAATATGGTGATTTTGTTGCCACCTCGGTTTACAAAAATCAGCCACTAAGCTTTGCGACGCCTAAACCTTCAGACCAGGTGAACTTTGCCATTGTCAATGATATCCATGGTAAAAATGAGGTGCTGAGCAACCTCATCGGACAAGCGGATATGAAGAAAACAGACTTTGTGATCTTCAATGGCGATATGGTCGATGCCCTGCATAGCGAGCAACAAATGTTTGACGGCTTTATGGATACCGCTATAAAATTATTTGCTAGCGAAACGCCCATGTACTACTCACGTGGCAACCATGAAACCAGAGGGCCATTTGCTGTTGCCTATCCGAAGTACTTCCCGACAAATACTGGCGAACTGTATTATATGTTTACCCAAGGGGAGGCCTGTTTTATCGTGTTAGACTGTGGAGAGGATAAGCCGGATTCCGATATTGAATACAGTGGTATTGTCGATATGGATTATTACCGCGCGCAACAAGCACAATGGTTAGCCAAGGTGGTGGAATCGCCGGCCTATAAAAATGCACGCTATAAAATTGTAATCTGCCATATGCCGCCATTAGGTGGCTGGCATGGCATGCTGGACATCGAAAAGCAATTTGTGCCGATTTTGAATAAGGCAGGGGCGCAGATCATGATTAGTGGCCACTTGCATAGACACATTAAGCAAATGCCAAAACAGGGCTTAAACTTCCCGGTTTTGGTCAATTCCAATGTGAATATGGTGAAAGCAGAAATCACAGCGCAAAAAGCCGTATTCAAAGTTGTCGATCAGCAGGGTAAGCAAGTGGATGAAATTAGCTTAAGCCCCTTACGCTAAGGACAAATTAATATCTTTGCTGCATGAACAACAGGACAGTTATTGTGCAGGATAAAATGCAGCAAGGATATACTTATGTGTTAACTGCGGAGATGGGAGCGGGCTTTGACCCGGAATTCTCTCCGCAATTAACGCCTAAGGAAATGCTTGCCATGGGTGTTTTTGGAGGTCGCTACCTCAGCGACTGTCAAGAAGAATTTCCTAAAGACTGGTTCGAAGAAGCCAAACTCTATTCCGGGGCTGATCCGAAAGGGGATGCCAAGCTTAATTTTTTTGAAATACATGCCTCCCAACCCCTACGCGTATGGCGGGAAAAAGGATGGATCCATCCGCAAGATCCTCGCGGCTGGTTTCAATGGTACTGCCGCTATTTTATGGGAAGAAGAACAGAGGATGATAGGCGGCAAATAAAGCGTTGGAAAGCGATGGCCAGGCATGTGGCGCAGGTAAAAGGGAATTGCGATTTTGCCGATTTAAACTGTAGACGGAAGCAAAGACAGGCTTTATTGCATTGGGCATACGACAGCGTGAACCTGTAAATAAAAATAAAATCCTTAACAATCAGCTAGTTTATGGGTTTGTGATAAAATATTTTTGCAGAATTAATCAGAAGCCCTATATTTGCATCATTCCAAACGGAAACGCCCAGGTGGCGGAATTGGTAGACGCGTTGGTCTCAAACACCAATGAAGCAATTCGTGCCGGTTCGATCCCGGCCCTGGGTACAAAGAAAAAAGCGGAAGTCATAGACTTCCGCTTTTTTTGCTTAAAAACGGTAATCCCCTATCACTGGAATTAGCCAAAATATAGGATCAGTTTCAAAACCTGTGGACTAAGCAAATAATTTGGTCAATCTAAATAAGAAAAAGTTGACATCTCCTACACCTCTGAACTGACTTCTGAACGCCTTTATCTTAGCATTAAACGATTCTGCTGAGGCATTAGTACTTCTGTTATCAAAGTAGTTCAGGATGTTTCTATAATGGTTCTTTATCGTCCTGGATACCGTATTGAATGATTTGAATCCCGAGGCCTCAACATGCTGATGCCATAGCCCCAATTTGGCATAGGCTACTCCCTTGTCCTTGATACTGTTATAGATCCACGATAATCTCTGGCTTAATTCATAGGCCTTTTCTAGATCCGGGTAGAGCTCAAAGAGTATCCCGGCTCTTTCCTTCTGGTCAGGAGTCCATTTGTGCTGGGACTTATAGAGCAGGTACCTAGATCTTGCCAGCAGCTGCTTAAGGGTATCGCCATTGGATAATATCTTTGCGGAATAGGGCTTCTGGAGCTTACGACCCTTCTCAATGGCCTGGTTTTCATCATCTATAGCCTTCCATCGATGCTTTATTCTGATTTCCTGAAGTGCCTCCGTAGCCAATTGCTGAACATGGAATCGATCTGTTACCTGAACCGCCAGTGGAAAGCATTTCTTGGCGATAAGCCCCATATTTCCTGCAAGATCCAGCGTTATCTCCAATACCTTTTTACGTAATCTTTCCGGGATGCTTTGAAGGATGGGAATGATGTTCTCCGATTTGGTGCCGTTCAGTATAGCGATAATGGTCCCCCTTTTGCCGCGAGCACCCTTGTTGGTGACCACAGTATAGAGTTCTCCCTGCGACAGACAGGTCTCATCGATAGAAATATGGGTGCCAATATTCTCTGGAAAAACAAGGCCTTCACGAGCGTTCTCCCGGTGTTCCCAATCCTGAAAGCCACTCAGCTTATTTCGGTAGTAACGCCTTAGTTTACTGGCTGATATACCATAGAAGGAACTGATCGTTTGGATGCTATGAGCCTGATTGTCCGCTGATACCTTTTAAAAAAGCCGCGAAATCCTGTGTGATACGCGTCCCTTTGGCTACTAACTCCCAATTCCTACTAACTACTTTATTGCTGTCTTGATTGAGCCATCTGCGACGCTTGACATGTAAGTAAACTTGTTGTCCACGAATAGGGAAATCCTGAAGGGTAACAGGTTCAAAGAAGCCTTTGGATATCAGTTTATTCTTTTGAAATTCTTCAGGAATGACATTCATCTCTTCCAAGAAAATATCCAACCGACCCGCTTCTTGCGTATAATGGGTCATCTCAAAATAATCGGAAACACCCTGTGGAATAATTAGGGGCATTAGGGCTTTAAAGGAATCGTGCATCTGGTAAAATTTCAAAACACGAATATCCGATTATTTTTTGTCCTCTCCACAACTTTTGTACATGATCCAAAATATATTACCACTATTTCCAAAAACTAGAATTATTTAGATCTTGCAAATGAAGAGAACCAATGTTGTAATTTTTAAATTCAATAATCAGAGAGTCTTTACTTAATTTCAAAACATCAAAATCCACTATTTCACCATCTTCATAATTGATGTTCAATATTTTGTTATTATTTGAAAGTGAATAATCATGTTTTATTGTAGCATTCCTATCCCAGCTAGCTAGAGATCCACCGAACTTTCCATTTAATCTTATTCCTCTGATCCCTATTTTGTCTGTGTCAAAAACAAAAAATTGCTCTTTTACATCCTGTAATTCAGGATTGTTATTAATAGGGGATGATAATTTCCATTTCCCTAAAATTGGTGCTTCGGGATTATATTCGGTATCACTTTTCGAGCATGAAAATAGGGTCATTAAGATAAGTAGTGAGCCGATTAGATTTTTCATTGATTTTATAATTTGGTTTATATAAATGTAATGAATAAAATTAGATTTACCAACCGAATGAATAAGTAGAAAGTCGTTAGGTGCTGATACGTATTTTTTTAATAAATTACATTATCCAAATATTAATCTAATATATGCTCTATAAAGAACCCTTTGTATTATATCTGAATATTTCGGTATGCCTTATTCTGCTCTTTTTAGCGCTTCCCTCTTTATTAAACAAAAGAGAAGAACTGAAGGTAAGAATGGCATTTGCATTTGTATTCTTTGTGGTGATAGCTACATGCCTTACTAATCTTTTAGTGCTATACCCAGGGAACTATAGGCTGGTGTTTTTAGGCTATTTTGTTTTCTTTATCTCCTTATTGTTCGGTCCGGCAATTTATTATTATGTAGTAAATTTATTGAGTGGTCAAGTTTCAAAAAACATCTATTTCAGTCTAATTCCTGGTATCGCATCCGTCTCTTACGGTCTTTATCTTGCTTTCTCGGATACTATAGTACAACGAAAAGCCTTTCAAAGAATATTAGAAGGAGAAGATTTATTTTATGAAATTACCAACTTGCTTACCCTTATCCTTACCTTGTTTTACTGTGTGAAGGCATGGGTTTTTATCCAAAAATTCCAAAACAAAAATGAGGAATATCCACATTCGCTTTTCCTAAGAAAAATTGCCTGGGCAAGAGAATTTATCATCTACATATTTGCAAACGTTTTAATCTTCCTACTATTAGTGCTTGTACTTACCCATGAATTTGCTGTAACTACAATGGACATGGATATGATTGGAATGCCTGTTTTTATGCTGTTTGTCTACTTGTTAGTTGCCATGCGCAGCATGATGATGTACAAAGATTTTGAGTATCAATTTATCTTGGCTAAAATTGAAGGAGAAAGGGAATTGCAAGAGCAGCGCTTGAAAATATCAGGGGATCTTCACGACAGTCTTGGTGCACAACTCACCTTTATTAACACGATTTCAGATGGATTGAAGAATGCTCCTTCAACAGCAGAAGCCACAGTGAAAAGCAAGATTAATATGCTTGCTGACCTTTCTGAAAATTCGATCCTAGAATTAAAAAACACCTTATGGGTGCTAAATACAAAGGAAATTCATCTTCAAGATCTAAAAGAAAAAATCCTCAATTTTATTAAATCTGCCTCAGAGGCAAAAGAAGAGATAAACTTTAATTTCCATTTTGATGTTTTAGAGAATTTTAATATCAATTCTACGCAAGCGGTCAATTTGTTCAGAACCGTACAAGAAATTGTGAACAATGCTCTGAAACATGCTCATGCAACAGAAATAAGGATAAAAATGGAACAAGAGGGGAGAAACTTACTGCTTTATATAGCAGATAATGGAAAAGGTTTTGATTATGAAAATGAAAAAAATAAATCGTTTGGATTAAGAAATATCGAAAGTAGGATTTCGAATGTCAGCGGGCGAATGAATGTAGAAACAAGTGCCGACAATGGAACTAAATATGTTATTCAAATAAAATTATAAATGTATAAAATAGCCATCGCTGAGGATAATATATTCGCATTGAATGCCTTAACAGAAAAACTTTCACTGTATACGGATATTTCCATTGTTCATGCTGCAAACAACGGTGCTGAACTTTTAGACTTATTGACCCAAAATAGTGAGATCCAGCTCGTTTTTATGGATATAGAAATGCCTTTATTAAATGGAATTGAAACGACAGCAAAAATAAAACAACAATATCCAGACCTAAAAATAGTCATAATAACGATATATGATGACGATGAATATATCTTCGATGCCATCAAAGCAGGAGCTGATAGCTATATCCTGAAAGAAACAAAAGCCGACAAAATCTATGAAACCATCATAGATACCCTGAATGGCGGATCGGTCATGTCGCCATCCATAGCTTTAAAAACCTTGCAATTGCTCAAATTTATAAGCTATCCTTTTCCCAAAAAAGAAATAGAAAAAATTACGCTATCCGATAGAGAAACAGAAATTTTAGAACAATTGAGTAAGGGCTTCACCAATAAGCGGATTGCTCAAAATTTATCAATATCCCCCTTTACCGTAAAAAGGCATATTGAGAATATTTACCAAAAGCTTCAAACCCATAACCGGATAGAATTGCTGGAAAAAGTGCGAAAAAGTGGATTGCTTTAAATAAAATGGGCTAAACAGCCCATTGTGCAGCATATTAATTTAATCGAATTTTGTGAGTGCATATCTATCATTCAATTAAATTATGAAAACATTCAACATCCTAAAAACTACGCTGCTTGCGCTTGCTGTAACCGTATTTTCTTGTTCTAAAGATGATAATCCTATAGCTGACTCTCCTGGCGGTTCTGCATTCTTTTTAGCTAAAATAGACAACCAGGCATTCCCTAATGCGGAAATAACATTGACGACTGCAAAATATGTTAGCTCAACAAAGATGCTTCAGATCATTGGACAACCTGCGGACCAAAAAGTAACCATTGTATTAACACTGATGCCTTTTGGAGGTAAAGTGACCAATGCCATTCACTGGAAACCGGGAACTTATGATTTCGACCCTATACAGGTTACTAACTTAGCGTATTTAGCAAGTGCAGAATACAACCAATGGAACGGAAATGGGTATGACCAATGGTTTACCAAATGGGAATATGTAAAAACCGGAAGAATCATCATTGAAACGAATACTGGAACACATATCAAAGGAACTTTCTCTTTTGATGCCGTACGCAAAAACAACGATGGTTCTTTTAACAACAACAGTATAAAAAAAATAACTGAAGGTAAGTTTGATTTGGATATAAAAACATATTAAATCTCGCTGAAAACAAATCGATGCTATGAACATATTCAACATCCTAAAAATGACACTGCTAGCATTTACAGTAACCTTGTTTTCTTGCACTAAAGATGATGGAGTAGAAATCAACCCGAATAACCCCAATAAGGTCACACTGCTCCATAGCAACCAATGGACAACTGTAGCCCAACATACCCAACCTAAAACTCAGGGTAATTTAGGAGGAAGTTTTCAAACGCAGACTTTTAGAATGCAATCGCCTACGGAATTACGCTGGTATCTGTGGTTCACACACATGTCAGGTTATCAGGATCCGATTGAAATTATTTTAAATAACCAAAATACCGTTGCTGTCAACAAACCCAGTGGAACTACGGGATCTGATTTCAGATCAATCAAAACTATTTACGGTGCCGATATTTGGGAAACGCATATCCCATTTTCCAATACTTATGCAATTGCCGTGTTCAAGAACAATCAAAATATAAATATAAACCTTTCTGACCAACGTGCTACCCCTATAAAAAGGCTGCAAGCATCGGAAGATGGATTACTAAATAATTCTGAAAGTACAGGCACCAATACGGTGTCGCATTATCATTATGGCAGCAGGCAATGGAAAACCAATACTTTTTTTGCTACTTCTTACATATCTGTTAGATACAACGATCGCACTTTTGTAATCAATTTAAACAAAAATACCAGCCAGGATGGCATAGGAATTTATGCTGAAACGGATAATAAAGTAATCGGTTCCCAAGGTCAAATACACTACCTGATGAAAGCCGAAAATCATCTTGCATTGTCACCCGTCGGATTCATGCTACACAGCACCCAATATGGCGATCACGTTTTTGTAGCAATTGATGCCTATGGGAATAAATTTGAAGTCTATAAAATAAACCTAAGCAACTATACCATTCAAAAAGTCCTTGATGAAACAAAAGTCGGTACTTACAGCCAATACGCAAATGAAATAGATGCAAACGGAAACTTGTACTGCGTAGAAAACAGAATTGAAAATCAAACTGCGCACTTTAGCATTAGAAAATACAAAACCACGGGTGGTAACGAGGTGATTCTGAAAGAAGCAGATTTGAAGGAGCATACACAGGTTCACGCCCTAAAATATTTCAATAATAAACTTCACGCAGCTGTGGTTTACAGACAAGAAAATCCAAACAATTGGATGGATAATACCTACCACATGCACATTATTACTAAGAATTAATAGTCTTAAAAATAATTATACAATGAAAACTTTAGCAAAATACGTCCTTATTTGCTTGTGTTGCTTAGCATTCGCCAGCTATGCGTATGGACAAGGAACTACCACAGCTGAATATTATCAATATCAGCGCGACCAAGCTTTTAAAAAATACATGGAAACAACAGGTAGTCAGGGTATGGCGGGATCTGCCAAAACCAATTTTAACAACTCCCTAGATAAAAAGGCGACTGATGAATTTGTAGAGCTAATGATAAGGCGTAATCAAGGTAATAAAGTGATAGAAACTGAAGAGCAGAAAAGAGCCATTCGGGCACAGTTAGAGATGGATAAATTAGATGCCCAAATCAAACTGCAGAACAAGTTAGCTAATGAAAAGGCGCTTAAAGAAGCATTATCGAAGGTGCGCACCATTAACTTGAGGAATGGCGAAAAATTCGAAGGTTACTTTTTGCAGAAAAGTTCTAGTAATATTGAACTTATTTGGGGGAAATTGACCTACTCAAGTGATGCAGGGTCTGGCTATTATCAAGGATATTTTGGGCAACATTACGGTCAATCACTCAAATACGGTGAAGGAACTGAAGTTTTGAGAGATGGGACAGTATATTCAGGCGGCTGGTATGAAGATTTTAAACATGGCTTTGGCATGTTAAAAATGAGCAATGGAGATGTATATGTCGGTAATTTTAAAAATGGGAGATATTTCGGTATTGGCTCACTTACTCATGCCGACGGCCGTGTAGAAACTGGATTTTGGGACAGCGGTGAATTTACTGCCGATACCCCTCCTTATCACGAATCCTATAAATACGAAGATAAGGGTAAAAAGAAACTAGACAACGGTCGTAGACTGTCGGGGGTCGGAAAAATTAAATATTCAGACGGTGATTTTATTGGCGAGTTTAAAAACTACAACCGGCATGGTAAAGGTAAATTCACTTGGAAAGACGGATCTTCCTATACTGGCGATTATTTTTATGACAATATACATGGCAAGGGGATTCTCAAGTGGGCAAACGGAAACAAATATGAAGGCGAATGGGCAAATAATGGAATGCATGGCAAAGGAAAATTTACATGGCTGGATGGTAGTGTTTATATAGGGGATTTTGAAAATAGCAAAAAACACGGAAAAGGAAAATTGATATATGCCAACGGCTCAGTTGATGAAGGAACTTGGGAATATGATACTTTTAAAGGCAAGTAACCGTACCTAATTAGCAACTATAATAATGAAAAATGTTGGTAATTTATTGATTATCATAGGGCTGGGTTTCGGCTTGTTCGCTGTTCGTTCGGTTTGGAATGATTATACATATCGAAAAGCAAGCGTTGTCCGAAAAGCCAAGGTTTTATTTGTAGAGATAAAGGACCTCAGATCTAAGTACGGAAATTATTACTTGAGGCCAACGCATCTTATTGCCCAACAGCTAGCCTTCTTTCGGGATTCATGTATGGATACAATTACACTCAACTCCAATTTCTTATTATACAGCGAAGGAAAAACAAGTAAAAATCCCAATCCTATTCCTACTGCGGAGGAACTGATGAACCAAGAAAAATATGTCCGTTATGTTCCCGAAAGCAAGAAAAAAGAAACTGCCTTTTCCGAGCGTATCGACATTAACGATAATGGAGATTATGAAAGCTTCAACAGATTTCAACATTTTGTTTCCATGACAGTTATTATTTTGTTAGGCTTTATGATTAAATATTTCAGTATAAGGAAAGTAACGTCTTAATTATCCGGATAACAATTTCTATTGAAAAATTGCAACGGTGCTGGAATCTACCTTATGCTAATGCCAAACGATCCCTAGTAATCAACTTCAAAACAAGGTTTTGAAACAAAACCGCAGCAGTTGAGAATACCACCAGCGTTAGAGCAAAGGTGTATTTATAGCCTGGTAGCCAAGGATTGATAAAAAAAAATCCTACCCAACCAGAAATTACGACTGTGGCACAATTAAAACCGAAATAGTAAAGAATTTCCTTTAATCTCGTGTTGATTAGCTTTTCTTGAAAATAGAAACGAAAGATGGCGTAGGGGAGTTGATTTAAGAGCAAAAAGAAAATGTTCACAAACCAGAAGCTTTGAAAAATATAGTGCAAGTATTCGGCTAAAGAGTCGAATATCATGTCATATTGCCTATAAACACCCGTAACCAATTGTTTGAAATGAGGAACAAAATATAAAAGCGGTAGGAATAGGTAAGTGGTTAAAAGACTTACGATAGTTAGGTTTCGAAATGTTAATTTGCGGAAAGTCATACGATATAAAAAATCATGCAGATATTCCTTGTTATATTATTTAAAGGAAAGAATTTGCAATTGCTGTTGAAGTAGAAATAGCTTTTCCACCCTAGTAAATCTAACGTAACTAGGACGAAAAAGAGTGAATTAGCGTAATAGCAAATCCTCCAACATATTTTATTTCCCTGCATTGTCCTAAACTAGTGTCAATTCCTTATTTTTAGCCCATGGAAGAAAAAAGCGCACACATCATCTACCTCCGGGTTATTGCCACGATATTCGTGATTTTCATCCATGCCTCCACCGGATTTCTATACCGTATTGACACCCATGCCTTTGATTGGAATTACGCCAATTGGATAAACGCCGCCACGCGCTGTTCTGTACCTATCTTTGTTATTATTTCAGGCTATTTATTACTGCAAAAAGAGGAAACGACCGGCACTTTTTACAGAAAAAGAATCCCAAAATTAGTCTATCCTTTTGTGTTTTGGACCATCGTCTATTTGGTCTATTATTTCTACCGCTACACCAACTTTGAATTACTATCTACCGAAAAGATAGGGGCCATTATTCTCGATAAGATGTTGCATGGTGCGAATGCGCATTTATGGTACCTGTATATGATCATCGGTTTATATCTGGCGATTCCGTTTTTACGGAAAATCCTTATAAACTCCTCAAAACGAGAGATTGAACTGCTTTTAGGTTTATGGTTATTGTCCATGTGTTTCAGCAGCAAAGACCTTTATCGGTTTATGCCAAAGTTCGACCTTACCTTCTTTTCAGGCTATATCGGTTACCTCGTTCTGGGTTATTACCTCCGCATTCGTGAATTTAGATTTAACAGCAGCCAGGTTGTTTATGCGTTCATCTACTTACTGATGGTCGGTATTGCGGCCTATGGTACGCAGCTGCTGAATCAGGAAGCAAGCAAGCTCAACACCTTTTTCTATAACTACTTATTCGTAACGACTGCCATTGCTGCCGGCGCCTTATTTCTTTTCGTAAAGGAAACGATGCAAGGAAAGAATTGCCCGAATTGGATACGCTTGATCGATAAGTACAGCTTTGGAATCTATTTGAGTCATATTATCCCGTTAAATTATATTCACCCCATCATCGCCAAGCAGGTCGGCACAGCTTGGTTGATTCCATTAGCCACGCTAGCAACCCTGCTGCTATCTCTTGCCATTACTTACCTCCTTAGAAAACTACCTTACGGAAAATATATCAGTGGTTAATTGCAGCCTTATGCCTACTTCTTAAGAAACTTTCTTTTTACTTTTTTGATCCTGAATCAAAAGGTTTAAAATAAGTCCGCCTGAGACTAGAGGTACAATAAGTAATCGAACATCCTTAAATGTTATCGTTTTGGTTTCTTGATAAGCATTGGCAAGCTCATATAAACCTACTACAATAGAACCGAAGGATACAATAACGGCAATAAATAAGATGACTCTTGTAGATTTAAGCATACTACAGTGATTTAGGTTCTTCTTTAAGATCGATTAATCCCCTAAATATAACAAAATGAAATTGCTTTAAGGAAAGAACCAGAATGGTTTTAGGATGGGTTTAGTACTAGCCGTGCATTCGATACAGTTCGCTTTTTATAGAGGCTTTTATATCCTTTTTCTATGCCCTATGAAACCTTATTGCAAAGGGGATTGATACGGGTGAGAAAGGGGAGTGAAAGGGGAGAGCAATGGGGGTGACTTAGATATGAGATATGAGATTTGAGATGTGAGAGTAGGGGCGATGTTAGATGTGGTTGTGCTGTCCTCGTTTTGTCATCGTGAGGGGGTAAAATGTTTGCAAAATTTATTGGAAGGTGATGACATGAAGTGGCATTGCTTGTTAAGCTTTGCTTACAAACTACGGCACGCTTTCTATCAGGTGTTGTCATCGTATTGTCATCGTGAGAGGGTAAAATGTTTGCAAAATTTATTGGAAGATGATGACATGAAGTAGCATTGCTTTTTAAGCTTTTCTAGTAAACTAAGGCACGCATTATATTACGTGGCGGCAAGTATTGTCATCGTGAGGGGGTAAAATGTTTGCAAAATTTATTGGAAGGTGATGACATTAAGTAGCATTGCTTGTTAAGCATTGCTTACAAACTACGGCCCGCTTTACTAATAAACTGCGGCACGCTTTGTTTCGCGTTGTGACCAAAGTTGTCATGGTGAGCGGAGTCGAACCATTGGTACGTCAATGCAAATCACAATGCATAATTACCTTACTTACAGTGTTTTGCAGAAGCATGTCATTGGTAGCGGAGTCGAACGACTGGTACGTCAGTACAAACTACAACACATAAACGACTTACTTACAGTGTTTTGCAGAAACATGTCATTGGTAGCGGAGTCGAACGACTGGTACGTCAATACAATCAATTTAGTTTAACTTGTTGAATATCAAAATATTATGTGGTGTTGTCGACCTTATGCGGTAAAATGTTTGCAAAATTTATTGGAAGCTGATGACTTGAAGTAGGGTTGCTCGTTAAGCTTTACTTGGGGCACGCTTTGTACTGCGTTTTGACTCGTACTGCACCAGTAGCACTATCGAAAGACTATTACGTCAATGCAATCAAACATGCTTAACATCTTAATTCACCAGGGAGAATAACAATTATTAATTAGCTTACGCTTACAAAATTTTATAAGGCAACTTAGAGTTTACATAAATTATTGGAAAAGACAATAAAACAGACAGCAAACAAGTAATCAACCACTTATGAATTGAATCTTGAATACCAAAGCTGGTTAGAAAATTTAATATCCACAGGTGAGAAAAATAAACAGCACTCGCCACTAATGCAATTTGTTTTCCTTTATTAAAGGGAATCTGTAGTTGTTTAATAGAAAGAAATAATAGGGGAGTGATGATTATTAACGTAAAACTAATATCAAAAATTGGATTTGGATACCCTCTGGATAACATGTAATTGACCGAAACTTCGGAAAAATACAATAGGAAGGAAAGAAGGAGTAGCTTCCAGTTTCCTTTTGATTTATTTTGTTTTAAATAATAACCGATCATTAAAAATGGGAGACCTACAAATAGGAAGTTTCTATATACCATCATAGCAAACCGAAAAAACTTATGGATGGTTTCGTTATGACTATAGGTGCAGCTATATTGGATAATGCAACCAAGTGAAAACAATAGGATAGGAAAAAATAGATTATTGAAAAACTTATACTTTTTAATATAATAAAAAATGACGCCGGCAACTATCATATGGATGACATACCATAGATGGGCATAACCATTTCCGGCAAGTATAGCTTTAATGATAAGTTTTGGTTCTTTATTCCAAATAGGAAAATAAACAAGGGTCCAAAAAATAAATAGTATAAAAATTCGAAGAGCCCAATTGAATAGCTGTTTAGGCGTTTGGATGCGATCAAAATAGTAGCCGGTTACCAATATGAAAAAAGGTACTGCTATGCGAAATAGCCCTTCATTAAGGTAGAAAGAGGTAGACTCGTTATAATCGGATAGAAAATTACAGTGTATTCCTATTACGAAAAAAGATAATATTAATTTAAAAATATCGAGCGAAGCATTACGCATATTACACAACAATTGGTGGGGCGAAAATAATTTTTCTAATATAAAAAAGCATTTGTTTGGGGCTATTATGCTGTAAAAGTAAAGAACTGACTACATAAATGCAGTAGAGTAAGCTAGTTTCGGAGTAGTTACGGCAATTTTATTAAAATGGCAACTTAGGTTGCTAATAAAGCTTGGCGAGTAATTCTTCTGTGTGTCATCAGCTTCCGATAATGTTGTTAATAAGGGTTTTAGGTATTGTTGATTGCATTGACGTACCAGTCGTTCGTGGTTCGACTCCGCTCACCATGACAAATTGACGACAAATTGATGACAAATTGATGGCAAAATAATGTTAAAACGATAACATTAACCATTAAAATCCTACTCCAAATATCCCCCCAAAACCAATAAAAGCTAAAACCGGTTAAGGTTTCAGCTTTTATCATACATAACAAGGGAACTATCTTTTTTTGCAGTTAATACTGCATATTATCAAAGTTTTACTTTCCAAAAATGCTGGCTAGTTTTTCTTCCAGGCCTTCGCCGCGCAGATCGATAGCTACAATATTTCCTTGCGGGTCGATTAAGTAATTCTGTGGGATTCCTTTCACCGAGTAGGCGACAGCGGCTTCGTTATGGAGGCCTTTTAAATCGCTGACATGAATCCATGGCAGTTCATCATCTTTAATGGCTTTCAGCCAAGCGTCCTTTTTGCTGTCTAAAGAAACGGCATAGATTTCGAAACCTTTCGCTTTATAGGCTGCATAGGCTTTCTTGAGGAAAGGGCTTTCCGCGCGACAAGGTCCACACCAGCTTGCCCAAAAGTCGAGCAATACATATTTGCCGCGCAGGGAGGCTAAGGAAATCGCCTTGCCTTTGCTGTTCTTCTGGATTACGTTGATGGCCGGTTTGCCGATGGCTGTTTTACGGGCTATTTCAAGCTTTGCCGCCAGGTTTTTACCCACTTGGGTCTGTTGCATGCGCGTGCTTAGTCCATTGAAATAAGGCTCAAAGGCTTGGGAATCGCTAATTTGGCCGCCACGGCTATTCACGATTGCTAAACTGATATAGGAATCTGGATGTGCTTTTAAGTATTGTTTTTCGATTTCATTTTCCTGATCTCCTAGTACCCGTAATGCTTTAAAAATAACCTCTTGCTGTTCGGTGTTGTTCTCTTTTTCTATAGCTGCCAATTGCTGGAATAAGGGTTGGCGAGCTGTATTTATATCCGCTAATTGCGCTTTTAGACCTAGGTATTCCGTTTGTATTTCAGCACCTTGGATGTTGCTGGTCTTCATGGTTTCACCATTTACCGCATATAAAACATTTTCAAGGAAGAAGGTCTGTTCATCAATAGCAAGGTATTTTGCCAAGTTCATCGGTTGCCCATCATCCATTAAGGGAAGCAGGGTTAACTTCGCGGAAAGGGGTTCCTGCACCTGACCTTTTAATTGGAACAGGCCTTGGCTAATTTCACAAGTATCAGATACGAATTCTTCATTTTCTTCAAAGGTTAATACCACCTTTTGTCCTTCTGTTGCGGCTTTTAAACGACCGGTGATCAGGAATCCATCCTGCGCCATGGCTGCAAGGCTTAGGAAGCTGATTACCGCTGTAAACATGATTTTTAGTTGCATGTACTTCATATAAATTATAGGCTTTTTTTATTATTATGGATTATTTTCCATTCCCGGGTTCAAATCAATAACCTTAGGCGGAAGCTGTAAGGTGAACCGCTCTGGTTTCAATGGAAATGTAGCTACTACCTTTCCATCCATATCAAACACTTGATGTTTGTAGGTTACATTCGAAAAGAGTGGATCTACCGATAAACGGCGCATATCAAACCAGCGGTACCCTTGGCCGGCGAATTCCCGAATGCGCTCTTCTAAAATGAATTTTAGGAGCGACACGCGCTGGCTGGCAATGTTGGCCGGAACAGCTACCGAAGCTGCTGGCATACGGTTTTTACGTAAGAATTCCACATCCGCTTTTGCGCCTGCCAAGTCGTTCAGGCGGGCTTTACATTCGGCACGTAATAAGTATAAATCAGCCAAGGTAACACCAATCTGAACGGTCATGGGCCCGATACGACGCAAGCGTCCATCGGGGTATTCCTGCGCCACAAATAGGGGCGTCGTGCTCATAAAGTTCCGACGTAAATCATCTTCTTGAAATAAAGCAGAAGCTTCTTTACTTAACACCAAATCATTATTGAAGGAAGAGATGTTGATGGGGTAATGACGGGCATAAATATTATCCGTCAGCTCGATAGAAGCAATATTAGTGGGGCCGATATACGGATTCAAGGGGAGGTAGATTCCTCCCGGTGCAAAAGCCTCATTCTGATCGATAAGCTTTACGGGGATACCGGCGTTGGCGATATTTGCAATCGCCGATTCCAATAGGGGTAGGGCCTTATCGAATTTCCCCATATAGATATATGCCTTCGCAAGAATCCCTTCACCTGCCGATTTGGAAGCACGTAGGCGATGCGTCAAGCGTTTTGGAAGATCAGGAATGGCCGTTGTTAAATCATTTAAAATCAACTCGTACACCTGACCTACACTGGCGCGTGTAAACGTCGTTTGCATTACATCTGAATTCAGAATAATGGGAAACCCAGGATCTGTTGCTGCACTGGCATCCGTATAGGGTTTGCCGTAATAATTGATCAATAAAAGATTGGCCCATGCACGACCCACCAAGGCTTCCGCGCGGATGGCTTTTTTCTGTGCTTCGCTGCCATTTTGGGAATCCATAACCTCATTAATAATCTTATTGTAGGTATATAGATTCTTCATCAGGTCGGTTATTTCCTCTGCATTTTCATTCCGCTCATAAATAACGTCTGTATAAGAGAATAAACGCTTACTGCGTAAATAGCCGGCATCGAAATAGGGATTGATGGCGTCGAGTTCATCGCCTAGGTAGGCTTGCACCTGACCGTTTAAGAAAAGCTCAAGTAAGGCTTTGTTGTTTAAAAGCAGGTCGTAATCAGCTGTCTGGTCGGCTATTAATTTTCCTTTCGGGGTAACCTCCAGAAAACTATCCGAGCAGCTTGATAATCCGCATGCTAGGACGGCTAGCAAGCTTACATTTTTTATAATCGTTTTGATATTTTTCATGTCCTTTGCGAGATTAAAATGAAACATTAGCCCCCAGTGTAACAGCATGCTGATTGACAGGTGTGCTCATCATAAATTCCGGGTCTATCCCTAGTTTATTGGCTTTCCATAACATCACATTAGATACCTGGGCGCGTAAGGTCAGTTTATCGGCATGTACGCGTTGCAGCCATTTCGTTGGAATGCTGTAGCTCAAGCTGATATCTCTTAATTTAATGTAGGAAGCACTGATAACATGGCGATCTGCCGACATGTAATAATTAGTGTTTCGTCGCTCTGCACTGGTACCACTGTTTGCTACAAAGGCAGGGATGTCTGTAAGGGTCTCATCGCCTTCTTTTTTCCAGCGTTTGTCAAAGTCTGTATACACATTCTTTAATAAACGTCCGGTATAAAAGTTGTTAGTCCATCCGCGCATCACATGGCCAAAATTATAGACCATATTGGCGGATAAGCCGAATCCTTTGTAGCTAAAGCTATTGCTGAAACCGCCATTCCAAGGGGGTTGGAAAGAACCTTTAAACACAATATCATCTACCGTTGCCACATTCAACTCTTTCGTAATGGTTTTATCGGCCAGTTCAATTTGCGGATCACCCATATTATCTAGACCGGCATATTTATAGCCGAAGATGGAAAACGCAGGGAATCCTTCTAACATATCCCGATAGACTTTTGCATCACCCGTTGCAACAGGGGTTGGTAGAGTCAACTTCTTGATTTCGTTTTTGTTGTAGGAGAGGATCAAGGTAGCATGCCAATTGAAGTCGCGTTGTTGAATAATAGCTCCGCCAAGGCTCAACTCGATTCCTGAGTTGTTTAATTGGCCGATATTCCCGACGATCTCCGCATAACCTGTGAAGGGGTTGGTGCCTAATAAGCCCAATAAATTTTCGGTTTTCTTTTTATAGTAATCTACCGTACCGGAAAGGCGATTATTGAATAAGGCATAATCAATACCAATGTTCGTAGTACTGGTGGTTTCCCAGGTCAGTTTCGGGTTGGCGGGTGTGGCCACGGTTAAGCCTACACCACCCGGAAGTGAACTCTCCATTAAGGAGGATAGAATATCACGAGAAGCGGCAGTACCTGGGCTCGGGGAGTTCCCGGTGATTCCGTAGGTAGCACGTAGGGCTAAGTGGTTTAACCAGCTGTAAGGCTTCATAAATGCTTCTTCACTGGTTACCCATTTTCCGCCCACACTCCATACTGGTTTGTTTTGTGCCGATTTATCCATGCCGAATAAATTACTTTTATCGACCCGCCAGCTGGCATTAAGGGTATACTTACGGTTGTAGGTATAGCCAGCATTGGCATAGTAGGAGGTAAAACGCACGCGTTGTTCCGATTCGGAGTAGGGCGTAGCATATAGAAAGCTGCGTCCGTTCCAATTCGGCATCACGGGGTTTGCCAAGCCTGAGGTGCTCAGGGTAAAATAGTCAATGGCGGCATAGGTTTGCAATAGCTCGTTGTAGCCGCGTTGTGAACTTCTATTTAAGGTTGCAAATTTTTCCTGTGCCTCTTGTCCGGCTAAGAGCGTCAGTTGATGCAGGTCCTTCCAGCTGTTATCATAAATAAACTGATTTCTAACCGTCCAGTTGGTTTGGTTGTTGTTGTATACTTCATGAATACCACCTGTTTTCGGAAGGTAATGGATCGGATCTGAACCATCTTGCGGATTGACGGTAAACTGAACGACTTCACTTCTGGCGCGGTAACTTTGTTCGCTGTCAAACGAATTGGATTTGCTATTGCCACGCACATACCCATATACGCCTTCAAATTTTAAATGCTTGAAGAGTTTAATGTCAAGTCCTCCGGTGAAGCGACCCAAGAAGGAGTTCTCCTTGTTGTAGCCATAATTGAACTCGTCCAATGGGTTGTAGTCTAAGCTGATACCACTTTGTTGTTCAAATTCTTTACGCACGGGTTCAGTCAGTGGTTTCATGTAAGGCATGGATAGGTTGTTGCCCTGTGCATCTCTAAAAAGCTGATAAGGGACAAAAGGGTTATCCGTAGGCAGGAAGTTTAAGCTCCGCTTCGCCGATGAATTCCGATTGGTTAAATCGGTGATTAAATAGGCTTGGATATTCTTGCTGAAGATGAAGTTCTGGCGTGCATTGATTTTATATTGATCATCTTTTTCGCCCGGTACATTGCTTTTATTGTTGACATAGGCCATGGATCCGTAAAAGCTGTGGACTTTCCCACCGCCAGATACAGAAACGCTATGACTGGTTAATACGGCATTGCGATTCCATAAATCGTTGATTTGACTTTGGTTATTGATGCCACCTAAACTATCTAATTTTCGATTCGCTTCAGCCTCGGAAATTAAACCCCGTTTAAAATCGTACTGGATCATTTCATGTGGCGGAATGGCATCGAAATTTAAATTGATATAGGGGGCTACGGTGCTCCATGGGTAAGCCGCTATGTCAAAGACATCGCGCGCTGCCTGAATAAATTGTTGGCTATTTAATAAAGGATAATAATTCAGGTTTGGCTTTCCTTGGAAATTCACAAACCCATCGTACTTAACGGTGATTTTTTCGCCTGCTTTTCCTTTTTTCGTGGTAATAACGATCACCCCATTTGAAGCGCGGGCACCCCAAATGGAAGCTGCCGTGGCATCACGTAATACCGTAATGTTTTCTACATCTTCCGGGTTTATGGAAGTTACATCATCGAGGGCAATACCATCGACCACAAATAGTGGGTTTCGACTGGTGCCGCTAAAGGTTTCGCCGAATTCATCGGGCACTCCAATGGAGGTTAGTCCACGCACCAATAGGGGGTTGGATTTGGCTTGTGGCGAGTTATTTACCGTTAGGCCCGGTATTAACCCATCTAAACGCTGTAATACGTTCATAGAGCCTGAACGCTCGTTAAACACTTTCATGTCCGGCTGTGCAAAGGAACCGGCACTGCGTTCTTTTGCTATGCTCTGGTAGCCCGTATTCACCGTCACATTCACCACTTCTAATCCGGAAACATCAGCACTGAGGGTGATGGTTCCTAGATTTGCTGCTGCAGCCATGATTTTGCTTTGGTATCCGATATAAGAAATGCTAATGGTTGCTTGCGCATCGACTTGCTCTAAGAGGAACTCGCCATTTTCATTGGTTTGGGTTTGTTTGTAGGTATTGATTGCTTGTTGATTTTTCCCTTCTTTTTTATAGCTGGAAACGGAAGCACCTGAAAGGGGAGCTCCATTTGCACCTAGCACTTTACCTCGAATAGTAATAAGCTGTTGAGCAGCATCAACAGCAGTAGAGGGAAACAAATTGCTGGATTTCGGGCTGATGGAAATGGATTGACCTTTAATACGGTAGTCAACAGGTTGTTTCGCGAAAACAAGTTTTAAAGTTTCAGCTAAACTGCCATTGTTAACTTGTACAGTAACAGGTTTTGCATTTTTCAGGTCCTCTTCTTTATAGGCAAAAGTATAGCCTGATTGTTTGCTGATTTCTACGAGCGCTTTTTTTAATGGCATATTAGCCACATTCAAATTGATTTGCTGCGCACTGACATGTCCGAATACAGACAGCGTAGACAAGATTAAAATGCAAAGGGTTAGTTTCATGTACAATAGTAATAAGGTGGATACCTTGCTGGTATTTGTTGATGATTTAGTATTGTTCATTGATTCTTTTCTTTCAAATGAACCACACAAAGCTTGCATAAAAGGTCTACTGTTCGCATGGCGACATATGGCCTTAATTTATTAGCTTTGTATAGTCCGGGTACATAATTTGGTTCAATCGATTTGTTATCCGTATTCCTGCCGTTGGTGTTGCAAGCGCCGCGGCAGTTCTTTTTAAACAGGATAGCGAAAAAATGTCCTTATTTTCTGGCTGTAATCCTCCTTCCTTCGATCTTAAATGAAACTCCTGTTTGTAATTCGATAGCGGCAAGCACCTGGCTAAGGGTGGCATTGCGCGGTATGATAGTCGATAAGCGTATATCGCCAACCTGATTCACATCGACCTTCACATCATACCAACGCTCGATATGTCGGGCATAATGCGAGAGGGGTTGATCATTAATGATAAACATCCCTTCTTTCCAAGCTAATACTTCTTCTAGGTTGACCGTTTTTAGGGTGATTTGCTTGTTTTTTGATAAACTTGCTTGTTGCCCCGGGCTTACCAGGCGACTGGCATTGGTGGAATTGTTGGTTACCCGGAGGCTTCCTTCCGCCAGCGTCGTAATGACTTGCGCTTGCTGATCGCCGTAGCTGTTGATGTTAAAGTGGGTGCCCAATACTTGCAAAACCTGCTGGTCGCAATACACGAAGAAGGGTTTGCTTGGGTTCTTTGCTACTTCAAAATAAACTTCGCCTGTAATATATACACTACGTTTGTTGCCGGTAAATTTCGTCGGATAGCGAATAGAGGAACCGGCATTTAGCCATGCTGCCGTGCCATCGGGCAATATTGCTTTATACTGAGCAGCTAAAGGGGTGGTTAACACAACTTCCTGCAGCTCTTCGCCTTGGGTAATGGCAGACCCATTTTGATAACTTATTTGGCCGTTTGCTGTTTGGATTCCATGTTTTTCATCCAATTCAATCTGTTTGCCGTTTGCTAAGGTTAAGATAGCTTTTTCTTGACCAGGCTGAATATCCTGTTGGGTTGGCTGTTGGCTAATGGCCTGTTCATTACTTTCTCGTTGTTTGAACATAAAAAGCAGAAAAAATAAAAGGACGGCCGCCGCGGCAGCATAGGCTGCTTGTTTTAAGTAGCGTACTTTTGGTTTTTGAACGACTTTCTCAAATAATTGCTGATGAACAAGTTGATCTACCTCCTTGATTTCTGCTTCATACGCCTGGGGATCAAACGGGGTATGCATTGCTGATTCAATTAAGGATTTTAATAATTCATCATTTCCGGAAAGTTCAAAGTGCTGCAATAACTCATCCAGCTCCTGTTTTGTGCAGTTGTTGTTGAGGTATTTTTCAAATAATTGGCTGATGTGATTGTTATTTTCCACTTCTTTATTTTAAGCTGATACAATCTAGGGAAGAGAATGGGGTACATAAATTCTTAACAATTATTTAAAGCTCTGATAATCAGTCATAATAATTTTATATTATCAAAAGTTTAACTGTAAGTTTTAAAGGCTCCTGTCGATGAGCTTTGCGCCCAGAGATTAAGGGTAAACTGAAAACAGGAGAAAAAGGAGTAACTCTGGATGCTTAGCCAGGTAATCTTTGATAAATTGATTGGCCCGCTTTACTTGGGTATGGACGGTATGGACGGAAATGTTAAGTTCAGCAGCTACTTCTTTGTAAGCTTGTCCATCCAACTTACAGCGTTGGAAGATGTCGCGTTGGCGTGAGGGCATTTTCTCTAAGATCTGCTGTAGGACTTCCTTCTTTTCTTTTTCGTTAATCAAGGATTCAATATGCTCATAGCCATCCTCAATGGCTTGATACAGGTAGTTTCTGTATTTCTCATCGTGGCTTGCTTTTTTGAAGATATTGAAGGTTTGATTGCTGGCAATTTTAAAAAGATAGGGTTTTAGGGGTTGGTCGACAAGGAGCTGCTCTCGGTTTTCCCATAAGGCCAGGAAGGTGTCTTGCGCAACTTCACGGGCTAAATCTGGCGATTTAAGTAAACGAATTAAATGGCCAATCAGGTTTTGCTTATGGGCATGATAGAGTTGCTCAAAGGCGGCTTGGTTTCCCGCTTTCAGCTGTATTAATAAATCTCTTTCACTTGAGGAGGCTGGGCCTGACATTGGTTGGACTCGTTTAATTTCGGTCTAAATAAATGAAATTATGTGATAATGTCAAACGCCTTTCGCTAATAATCTGCATTATAATTCGATAGAGGCGGTTTTTTACGATTGATAGGCAAGGTTTGCTTGTCTTGCAATTGCTTTGGAGGAAAGCATCTTAACATTGTTTAACATGGATGGACTAAACCTCTGCCTACTTTTTAACTCTTATCCATAACAAATAGCATAAGAGAAATTTGCTAAAAATTGATTTAACAGCATTTAACAATTTCCAGCTTAAACTATTTGAAGAATTTATAATCAAAACATAAAATTGGATTTAAATAAAAGACTATGAAAAAGATATTGAGTTTAGCGGTTTTTGTTGCAGGATTAACAGGTATGACTTATGCACAGTCTATTGATACCACAAAAAAAGAAGTTCGTCAAGAGCGCCGTCATGGCCGTATGCATATTAAAAAGCAGGGCATGATGAACAAAACACCGGAAGAAATTGCGCAGGCAAAAACTGACCGAATGGATAAACAATTAAAGTTTACCGATGCGCAGAAGAAAGAAGTGTATGCCTTCCACCTCAATAAAGCACAAGCTTGGAAAGAAGAAGCTGCCGCACGTAAGGAGGAACGCATGGCTAGAATTCAAGATATGAAAGCCGACAGGGAAGCTTTTGAAAAGATGCTGACCCCCGAGCAAAAAGAAATTTATAAAAACAAAATGGCCGATCGTAGAAAAGAACATATGAATCAGCCGAAAAGAGAAATGCGCAAAGGTGGAAAGGGAAGTTTTAAACCCGTAGAAGCTTCCACTGATGTAGCAGGAAAAGCATAGTTCAGAAAGATTAGGTTTTAAAGGTTATATATTAGTTAGTGGTTATATGTTTAATTGATGAAGGCCTCGCAGTGATGCGGGGCCTTTCATATATTATGTTGTTTTATTTCTTTCCTAGGTATAGACCACCTTACTGCCTTTAACTTGATCTTTTTCTATCGTAATGGCACTAGGGATACGTTCTTTCAACTCTTCCACATGGGAGATGATGCCGACAACGCGGTTCTCCTGATGTAAGTATTGTAAGGTGTCGAATACCGTATTGATGCTCTCGGCATCTTGTGTTCCGAAGCCTTCGTCGATGAAGAAGAAGTTGCGGTCGGCTTTATTCAGCGATTGTATATTCTCTGCCAAGGCTAGGGCCAAGCATAACGATGCTTGAAAAGATTGACCGCCGGAAAGGGTTTTGACCGAGCGCCGGTAGCCGTCATTTAAGTAGTCGATGACTTCAAACTCATTGTTCTCGTTGACTGACAAACTAAGCTGATTCCGCGTTAATCGATGGAACCGCACATTGGCCATTTCGCACATTTGCCTTAAATGGATACTCGATATGTAATTGACAAAACCATTTCCCTTGAAGAGGTTTTCCATGGTTTTTAGGTTGCTCGCCCGATTGTTCAGAACTTCATATTCTTCCAATAGCTTTTCCTTCTTCCCAAACTCTACTCGGATAAACGACAGTTCTTTTTCCAAGGCACCGGTAAGTGCCAATTGCAATTCCAATTCTTCCTTTTTCAAAGCAAATAAATCGCTACTGGTCTGTAGGTCCTCCTCGGAGAAGGATTTATTGGCTAAATATTCACTTAGGGATTGGATCTGAGTTTCCAAGACTTCCATGCGCACATAGAATTGCTGGATCTCCTGCCGTATGCGCTCCACCGGCATGGGGCGCTGAATAATCTGTTGCACTTCAATAATATCATTGAAGTTGAATTCCTTTAATAGCTTGGCCAATTGCTCCTGCCGACTCTTAATCTGTTGATTATAGATGCTTAGCTGGTCTTTGGCATGGGTATATTGCCCCACCACTTCGGCAAGGCGTGTCTTGTAGCTGTTTATTTTTTGGGTAAGCTGTAAATAGGTGCTTTCTAAATAAACGATGCGGTTTTCAAGATTTAGCTTTTCTTTGCGCACTTCCTCCAGGCTATTGTCTTTAAACTCTTCCAGATTCACTTGCTGCAAATTGTTTTTGCTTTGTAGGCTTAAGCCTTGAACAACGGCTATTTCATTCCGAATGCTATCCAACTCCTTTTCAAAGCGTGCAATATTTTCCTGCGCGCGCTGTAATTCAGCCCGCTGCTGCTTCAGTTGTGTTTCCAGATCCAGCGTTTGCTGTTCGTTTAGCTTGAGCTTTTGCTTCTGTGCTTCAAAGGCATCGCTGTCGTCCATGGAAAAGTCAGTCCACTGGAAGGATCCCTGATGTTGCTTCAAGCTGGCTTGACAAGCTTCTAAATCTTGTTGTGCTTGTTGCTGAACAGCTTTTTTAGTCTGTATACTGTAGCTAGCTTTGCTGAGTTTTTCTTTTTGTTCCAGAAACTTACGTTTGTTTGCCTCCAGTTCTAGTTTAAGCTTTTCATTGGCTTGAATTTCTTCTTGGATATGGGCAATAACCATCGGTTCGGGATGGTCTAAAGCACCACATAGGGGGCAAGCTTCGCCAGCTTGTAGGGCATTGGCAAAGGCACCAAGCTTAACCTGCACCTGTAGGTGCGTCTCTTGCTCGCGCTGTTTTAAGGCTTGCTGCTCGATTAAGGAGAGCTCGTGGCCTATCATCTGCTCCCAATTGGTTTCAAGGTATCCTAGGCTGCTAAACAACCCTTGTTCAGCAAGGAGTTGTTCTTCGAGGAGCTTGCCTTGCTTTTGGAGCTGTTGTTCTTGCTGCTGTATATGTTCTTTACGCTGATACCATTTCTCCATCTCGATAAGTTGGCTGGTATCTATTTTCTCGGCTTTCAGCTGTTCGAGTTCCTTCTCCAGGTCTTGAACCTTCCCTTGGATGGCTGTTTCCGTCGACTTGGTTTTAAGGACAATAGGGGCGCCTTTGGTTAGGCGATGTTGTAATTCTATTTCCTTCTGCTCGTTTTCCTTGATCTGTAATAGCAGTTTAAAGTCTTCCGCTTTTGCACGGAGGCTATTTATGGCGAGGTAATCCTTCTGAATGGCTAGGATCTCCTTTTCTAAGAGGTCTATTTCCTGTGATTGCTTTTCTTTGACTGCTTGGTAGTTTTCAATTTTATGGATCAGGGTTTCCCGATCTGCATTTAGGGATTGTATTTGATTCAAAGGCTCCCGAAACGCTTGCGATGTGCGTTCATAGCGATTTAGCTCGGTTTCCTGTTGTTGGATCTTTTGTTTGCTTTGCGACAGCTCTCCATGTTGCAATTTCTTCTGTTGCAGCTCTAGCTGTTTATCCTTTAACTCTTGCAAGGATTGCACCTTCTCCAATAAGGTCTGATAGGTTTCCTTTGTTTGGGAAAGGTTTAGTTTGGCTTCTTCAACTTCCTCTTTTTTAAGCTGTAATGCTTCTGTGGATATGCTTTCAAATCCTGATAAGGCTCCTTTTAGATGTTCTAGTTTCCGATTGTTCTGGAATTGCAAGGTGCTTACTTTGGGGCCTAGATCGAACTTGTTTAAATAGAAGATTTCCTTCATCATTTCCGAACGTTCCTTGCCTCGGAGTTCCAAGAACTCTTTAAACTGTCCTTGGGGGATGATGATGGTGCGCCTAAAGTTGGCGTAGGAAAGGTTCGTGCATAGGGAGCCATCGGCTGATTCCAGCGGCACCCAGTTATCGTCTTTCCACTCATAGGCGCTGCGTTCAATACCGGTGGTGTCTTCGAAGTTCTTGCGACGGCGCCATTGGGCTACAAATCGGAACTTGCGCTGCTCAAAGGATAGAAACTCAAAAACAATCAGGGTTTGATTGGATTTGAGGTTCATCATGTTGTAGGCACGCTTGTCGGTCTTGTTGAGGCGTTCTGTATCGCCGTACAAGGCTAGGCTTATGGCCTCCAAAATGGAGGACTTCCCGGAGCCTACCGCGCCAAAGATGCCAAATAAACCAGACTCGGTAAGTCGGCTAAAATCTATTTCTTGTTTTTCTTGATAGGAGTAAAGCCCCTCGATACTTAAATATAATGGCAGCATGCTTAATCTTCTTTTTCTAAGGAACTTGTGTTTATTTCGTTAAAGAGTTGCATCAGCTCTTCATTGGGCTCTTGACCATATTTAGACTTGAAGAAGTCTTTAAACAAATCGTCCATGTCCTGCTCTAGATTGATGGACTTTGCAGATCCTCCCTCTTGCAGTTGCTTGCTGACAACAGGGATGATATGGATGATGCCTTCATGGCTCTCGTGTATGCGCTTAAGGTCGATAGCCGACAGGTAAGCTTCGCTTTCTAGGGTAAGCTCCACTAGGGTATCTGGGTTTTCGCGTAGCCATAAGATAGCTTGATCGATGTCGTTGAAACGCTTACGATGAAGTTCTTTGCCCTTTTTTAGGGGGACATTCCGATACTGGGCGACTTTATTGGGTTCTAAATCTACAATGACCACCTGTTTTTGCTGGCCGGCTTCCGAAAAGGAATAACATAGAGGACTGCTTGGGTAGATGACAGGCGCATGGCTATGGCCGATTTCATAATGCTTATGCAAATGGCCTAAGGCCGTGTATTGAATCTGGGAAGGTATGCTGTCAGAATACACCAGGTCGGCATAGCCTAATCGCAAGGGTTTCTCACCCTCAGGCTCCTCTAATACTTCTGCACCTCGCTTAAGCATGTATAAATGGCTGGTCAATACATTCACCCCGTAGCCATCACAGTATTGCATGGCCAATTCTGACCAGCTCTGCTTTAAACTATCGTGCAATTGGGCGCCCTTATCTTCGAAGCCTAAGAACTGCTTTAAGCGTATCTCGTTGGCGAATGGAGTCGCAAGGATACGTATTGGGTAATAATATTTTGGGAGCTTTATTTCAATAAAGCCTTTAGCTGATTTTAGGATCTCAAAGCCTTGTTCTACCTTCAGTAAAGCGGTTTCCTGATTGGGGTAGCCAAAGAAGAGGATGCCACATTCCCGAGCCAAAGGGTCTGGGGAGTCAATACGATCCGGGGAGTCGTGATTTCCTGCAATAGCAATAACCGGACGGGTACCGTTTTTGGATAAGCGCTTCAAGGTTTTGTACAGTAGTTCTGTAGCCTCAACCGGCGGATTAAACGTGTCGAAAAGATCGCCGGCAACAATAACCACATCCACTTCTTCCTGGTCGGCAATACTGCAAATCTCTGCTAAGACGTCTTTTTGTTCTTCTAATCTGGGGTAGAAATCCAGTCTTTTCCCTAAATGCCAATCTGCTGTGTGTAATATGCGCATCTAAAAAGTAATTTGTAAAGGTGATGGCTAAAAATAATGAATTTTTAGGAGGCTACTCGTTAATAAATGTGAAAGAATTGCCGGGAGAGGCAAGGAGAGGTGTTATTTGCTATCGGAATGCCCTAAGGGCTTTTCAGGGTTTACCTGATTGCGAACCAGTTGTTTGAGTTCTTTAATCTCGGGGAATCTGCCATCCCGCTTGCGGTCAAATAGGGGCAGGTCGTCAATGTAGATTGTGTAACGGCCTGAGACTTCGCTAGGCTGCAGCGTAACGGCATATAAGTCCTCAGAAAAGGTGGTCAGTAGCTCCTGCGCCATATAGGCAGCTCGAAGCAACCAACCACATTTTGGACAATATTCTATACGAACCGTTGGTTTCATTGGTTCTTTCTAACTTATTGTTTTACAATTGTAAACGGTTCTTCTTTGCCATTGTGACAGGTGTTGCAGGAGATGTTCTTTACAACGCCTTCGTATTCATGTTTAAAATGTTTTTTATTGATCTTATTGGTCATTTTAATCATTTCACGCGCTATGTTTTTGTTAGGATTAGCATCTGAAGCAAAGTCTAATCCTTTCTCGCCATTTGGCTTAGGCGCATGACAATGGTTGCACTTAACACCTAGGGCCATGTTAAAGGATTTCATGGTTTTGTCCAGGTCTTCGTGTGAAATATTCTTAGGTAGAACTTTTAGGTTTGTGGGGCTATCTTCCTGATATGCTTTGTTAAAAGCACTCATTCCAATGACTAAGGTTATAAGGGTACACAGGGTGATCAGCTTGTTGTTCATAGTTTTATATTTTGGTCTATCTAAGATACAAAAAAATGCTGTATTGTAATATTAGTGTCATGGAAAATTATAAGATATTGATTTACAGTGCTGTGATTTTAGCTTATTTGTCAACTTTCTCTAAAAGTCTTATTTTCGAAACTGGTTTTTAAAGGCTGCTAACTGGCTTTATTTAAAAATATACCTATGAAAAGAAAGATTTCCTTATCCCTATATTCGTTAGTTACCTTGATGTTCCTATTGTTTAGTTTCTCGGCGTCTGCACAGTTGAAGGCCTACCATGAAAAGGCCGGATATTCTTATTGGGTTCGCATGCCGGATGGTGTAAAGAAAAAGGAAAAAGTTCCGGTTATTATTTTTCTTCATGGTAGAAGCTTATCGGGTCACGATTTGAACCGGGTAAAACGCTATGGGGTGTTGCGTGCCATAGAACGTGGGAAAGACCTCGATGCTATCATTATTGCGCCACAAACTTCCAATGGTTGGGATCCGGATAAGGTAATGGAAGTATTGGATAAGGTAGAGCAGGATTATCCTGTTGATACAGAGCGTGTGTATGTGTGTGGGATGAGTATGGGTGGCTATGGTACCATGGATGTCGCAGGCAAGTATCCTAGCCGTATAGCAGCTGCAGTCGCCATCTGTGGAGGCGGAACCTTGGACTATGCTTGCAACCTAACCCAAGTGCCGCTTTGGATACAACATGGCAGTGCCGATAGAGCCGTTCCGGCCTCCGAGTCTAAAAAGATCTTTAACGCGATAAAACGTTGCGATAAGGATGCGGATGCAACCTTAACCATTATTCCAGGGGGTACCCATGGAAGTGTGGAACGCTTATTTCATGAAGAAAAGATATATGACTTCATGTTTAAGCATGTAAAAGAATCGTAGGCTTTCTGTTTACAGGTTAGCCATTGTCCCGCTGAAGAATGCAATGAGAAAGCCCACTACCATTAAGATATAGATGCCTATAAGCACAAATATCAGGATACCGATAAAGCGGTAGTGCTTTTTTAAGTAATTAAAGGCATTCTCTAAATATAGGGAGTCCTTAATATCGATGGCAACTTTTAAATTATTCCCAAATTTATATAGGCACCAGATCGGATAGATGTAAATTAAGGTGATCAAAAATGAGGGGATGGTCATGAAGATGGCAGTAAACTGCGGCATGCCTTTTCCATATTTAGCATCGGATAGGGATCCCATCGAAATACCTGCAAGAACCAGGAATATTAATCCTAGACCAATACACACCAATCCAAGGATACCCAAGAGTCTGGCCCATTTTGCTATTTCTCGTAAGTATTCTATCGTTAAAGGTTGAAGTATTAAAAAGTTGTTTTCTGATTGTGGAGATTGACCAGGGGATTGGTTTTCGGAGTCTTGATAAGGGTTGTCCATAATGTAGTTTTTAGTGATTAATACGTATTGAACTTAAAGATAAGTTATTTATCTTTTGTTGCAAAACCTCCTTTTTTCTGCATTAGTTTCTTGAATGAAACCTAATAAACCGCTATAAAATGTTAAAATTTTAAGGCTTCCCATGGGCTTGGCTTATTTTTTGTAATTTAATCCTAAATAAACCGGGAGAATTATGATTAAAGGATGGATGATTGCCTTAATCTTGATTGGGACTTCAAAGCTATATGCGCAGAAGCTTAATCTGGATGTGGTACGAAGTGATTTTAATAAAGGTGTGAAAGATGAGGTGCTCTGTAAAAAGCATTTAGATGCTTTGGAAGCTGAGGCGAATACCCCCGTTGAAAGAGGATATGAAGCCGCCTTTCATATGTTTATGGCCAAACATACCAGTAATCCTTTTAAGAAGATGAGCTATTTCAAAACGGGGAGAAATATGCTGGAAAAGGAGATCAAGGGGAGTCCGAATAATGTGGAACTAAGGTTTATTCGGCTTTGTATTCAGTATTATATTCCGAAGTATCTAGGCTATCACCATGAAGTGGAGCAAGACAAGGAATATGTGATGAATAACCTTTATAAAATGCAGGATAAAACAACAAAGGATAAAATTTATAAATATTTAAAGGGAGCTAATATGTATAATGCTTCCGAACTTGCGTTATTAGCTAGATAGATTAATTGTATATATGAAGAGGACAGGCGTTTTATTTTTATTGTGGATTGGATTAGCGGTGCAGGCCGTGCAAGGGCAGATTAAGCAGCAGCTTAACCCTATCAAAGTGTTGGAAGTGACCGATCGGTTATGGGTAACTGTGGTGCCAAGCGATCAGAATGAGTTACAGATTGAGGGCGAGTTAGCCGATAAGGTAGAGGCGGTATTCAGTGATGAAACCTTACGCCTTAAAATGAAAGGCGGTTATATTATGCAGGGAAATCAAGCTTCCGTTATTGTATATACGCCTACGCTTGCTAAAATTATTGCTCGTAAAGGAGCGGAAGTTAATGTTGAGCAAGAAACATTAGTCAATGGCCATATGTACTTCTCGGCAAATGAAGGCGCCAAGATTAGAGCAAAGGTCGAAGCAGATCAAGTGGAAGTAGCTTCGACAACAGGCGGCGTCATCGACTTATTAGGCAGCTGTAAAGAACTCACGGTGAATAATACTGCCGGAGGTTCTTTCTTTGGAAAAGATTTGCAAGCTGGCCGTGCCGTTGTGAGAACCAATGCCGGTGGGAAATGCGAGATCTATGCAACCGACTTGGCTGATGTGCAAACAAGGGCAGGAGGTACCATCGATGTTTATGGTGATCCGAAGCATCGTCGGGATAAACGCATTGCCGGGGGAAGGATTACTTTTCATCAGGGCAATCAAACCTTATAATAGTGAAGACCTTACAAGCATTTGGGCGATCGATTTTTGGTCGCCCTTTCTTTTTACCTTAAGATCATGAAATTGTTAAATTTCCTCCTGCAAAATCAATATTGAAATTGTAACTTTGCGGCATGTCAGAAAAAATAATCATTCTCGATTTTGGATCTCAATATACCCAATTGATCGCACGTCGCGTTAGGGAGTTAAATGTTTATTGTGAAATCCACCCATACAACAATTTGCCTGCCTTTGATGAGAGCGTAAAAGGCGTCATCTTTTCCGGAAGCCCGTATTCAGTACGTCAGGAAGATGCTCCGCAAATCGACTTCAAGGCTATTCAAGCGAAATTCCCATTGTTGGGCGTTTGTTATGGTGCGCAGTATATTGCCCAGCAATCCGGTGGTGAGGTTCTTCCTTCAACCATCCGCGAGTATGGCCGTGCCAACCTGCAATTTGTAGATCACGAGAATGACTTATTAAAAGGTATCCCGGTACAATCCCAAGTATGGATGTCGCACGGCGATACTATTAAAGAAATTCCATCGAACTTTAAACTGATCTCCAGCACCGATAAAGTAAAGGTAGCAGCTTATCAAATCGAAGGAACAAAAACTTACGGTATTCAATTCCACCCGGAAGTAACGCACAGTACCGATGGCCAAGTATTATTGAAAAACTTTGTAATCGATATCTGTGGTTGTCATCAAGACTGGACACCGGATGCTTTCGTAGAAACGACAGTAAACGAATTGAAAGCGCAATTAGGATCCGACCATGTGATTATGGCTTTATCAGGAGGGGTAGATTCTACAGTAGCTGCGGTGTTATTACACCATGCCATTGGTAAGAATTTGCACTGCTTCTTTGTAGACCACGGGTTACTTCGTAAAGATGAATACGACCAAGTATTGGAGTCTTACAAAAACATGGGCTTAAATATTAAAGGTGTCAATGCGAAAGAATTATTCTACTCGCGTTTAGCCGGTGTATCGGAGCCAGAACAAAAACGTAAAATCATTGGTGCTTCCTTTATCGATGTTTTCGATGAGGCAGCAAAACAAATACAGAGCGAACTTCCTGAGGGTGCGGAAGCGAAGTGGTTAGGACAAGGAACCATCTACCCAGATATTATCGAATCCATTTCGGTAAAAGGTCCTTCGGCGACCATCAAGTCTCACCACAACGTAGGGGGATTGCCAGATTACATGAAACTCAAAGTAATCGAGCCTTTAAAAACTTTATTTAAAGACGAAGTACGTCGTGTAGGAAAAACCTTAGAAGTGGATCCTGCGATCCTTGGAAGACATCCTTTCCCGGGTCCTGGATTAGCAATTCGTATTTTAGGCGACATTACGGAAGAAAAGGTACGGATTTTGCAAGAAGCTGATGACATATACATCCGCAACTTGAAAGAGGCAGGATGGTATGATAAGGTTTGGCAAGCAGGAACCATCTTTTTGCCGGTTCAATCTGTAGGCGTAATGGGCGATGAGCGTACTTATGAACACGTAGTTGCTTTACGTGCGGTAGGTTCTTTAGACGGAATGACGGCAGATTGGATTCATTTACCTTATGACTTGCTAGCTAAAATTTCAAATGAAATTATCAATCATGTTAAAGGAATCAATAGAGTCGTGTATGATATCAGTTCAAAACCACCAGCAACCATTGAGTGGGAATAAACAAAAGCAAAATTATTCAAGAAATACTATCCTTGCGGCAGCAGTAACCATTCTGCTGTCCGTAAGTTCCTGTACCCCGAAAGTAGGTGTGCTACGCTCGCCAGACGTTTATGGCGGTGCTGTAGGTAGCGACAAGGGGAAAGAGGAAAAGAAGGACGATAAGAAAGCCGAGGATGCCAAGAAAGCCGATAAGGCTGGGAACAGCATTGCCTTGTTGCTTCCTTTTCAGCTGAATCAAGTGGCTGTCAATTCCTTGAACGAGGAAGACGTAAAGCGCTCTGCCTTGGCCCTTGATTTTTACCAGGGTTTTCAATTAGGGATGAATGAAGCCAGCAAGAAAGCTGGTGAGTTTTCATTAAAGGTGATGGACTCTCAGGATAACGAGATGCGCAATGTGACCTTGGCCGCTTCCAAAGATGTAGAAGAAGCCAGCCTGATTGTCGGACCTATCTATCCGAAAGAAATACGTTCCTTCGGGAAAAGCCATACCAACAAGAATGTGCTTCAGGTCAATCCGCTTGCTGCGGCTATGCCTACGGAGTTTAACCAAAGCAATTTAGTGTCTATTACGCCACCTATCCGCATTCATATGCGCGCTATCGCAACAGATATTGCCGCAAAGTATAAGGCAGGAGATGTGGTTGTCGTATTTGATGCCCGCGATAATGACCACCGTCAATTTATTAGCGGTATTGATGAGGAGTTAAAGAAAATAAACCCGGCCATCCGTATTGCCCATGTTGCCTCTATTAGCCAATTGGGGGAATCCCTACCAGATTTGGAAACTTCTTTTGTGGTATGTGGTACTACCGAGAAAAATCAATTACGTAGTTTAGTAACCGCATTAGATGCAAAAGTTCGCGATGGTTTTGCGATTAAGCTGTATGGCCATCCACTTTGGGACCGCTTCGATTTCTCGCCTTATTCCAACTTTTACCGCATGGATCCAACCATTTCCGCGGAAAGCCATTTAAAGGTATGGAGCTCAGAGGTTCAGAATTTCCAACGTAACTATAAAACACAATTTAAGGTAGACCCTTCTGATTATGCCTATAAAGGCTATGATGCAGGTCGCTACTTTACCACGATCCTCAATAAGTATGGTACTGCTTATGCTGATAAATTACAGAATGAGACCTATAACGGAATCTTCAGTAATTATCAATTCCGCTACAACCCACAATGGGGCTATGTAAATGAAGGGGTAAGCATCAAAACCTACAGAAACGGATCTTTTCAATAATATCATCTTGGAATATAATCCTAAACGCGTTCATCAACAGATTCGCAATTTCGAACGCTGCTTGGAAGACTATCGCTTTCACGAGCCCTTTGCTCGCTTTTTAACGCAGTTTTACAAAAACAACAAGCAAATGGGGTCTTCCGACCGACGGATGAACTCCCGGTATTGTTATCATGTTTTTCGTTTAGGACGAGCCTTCCAGGATTTACCGCTACAAGAGCGCCTCGTTATTGCCGAGTTCCTCTGCGAAACCGAGAGTGCCGTAGTGCATGAGTTGCGACCGGAATGGGTCGAACAGCAAAAGCCAGCCTTAAGCCAGCGTATCGCCTTTATTGAAAGCCTATACCCCGGCTTTCTCAATCAGGTATTTCCATGGCATGCGCATCTATCAGACGCTATTGATAAGGAAGCTTTTATCCAATCGCATTTTGTGCAACCCCATCTGTTTATCCGGATACAAGCGGGCAAAGAGGAGCAAGTTAAGAAAGAATTGAGCAAGCAAGACATCAGCTTCGAAGCCTTAAGTCCGCAGACTTTGGTCTTAGCAAATGGTGTTAACTTGCAAGCCTTGAAGAAGATTCAAGGGCTATATGAAGTACAAGACTGGGCCTCGCAACAAAGCTTGCAAGCCGTTGAAGCCAAGCCAAATGAGACCTGGTGGGATTGTTGTGCAGCATCCGGTGGCAAAACCTTGATGTTGCTCGATCGCTTCCCGACGATTAATGTCTTGGTATCCGATATCCGATTGAGTATCCTTCGCAATTTGGAAGAGCGTTTTGAAATGGCCGGCATCAAAAGACCCTTTCGCAAGAAAGTCTTAGACCTTAGCCAGCCTGTTGCTCATATCATGCAAAACGAACGCTTTGACGGCCTTATTATCGATGCACCCTGTTCTGGTTCCGGAACCTGGGGAAGAACGCCGGAGATGCTGTCTAAATTCCAGGAAACAGAAATCCAGAAATATACCCAGCTGCAAAAGCAGATCGTTAAAAATGCGGTGCCATATTTAAAGCCAGGGAAGGAACTGATCTATATTACCTGTTCGGTATTTCAGGAAGAGAATGAAGAGGTCGTTGCGTATATCAGTAATGAACTTAACCTTCAACTGGAAAGCATGACACCTATTTTAGGCTATCATCATCAAGCCGACTCCATGTTCACGGCTAAGTTCATTAAAATTTAATCGCAGTTTAGGGGAATCACCAAGACAGGCACTGTTGCCTTGCGGATAATTGCTTCCGATACACTTCCGGATAGGAAATGGTCGAAGCCCGTGCGGCCATTGGTGCCCACAATAATCAAGTCGGCGGTCCATTCCTTGGCTACCTGTAAAATTTCATCCCTTACATCTCCAATCCGATTGAAGGTAAAGGTTTCACTGGCGGCTTGAAATTCCACGGCCAATTCATTTAAGAATTTATCGGCAGCTTGTTGTTGAATTTCCGAAACCTCCGGAACGATGATCGGCTGTTGTCCTAATAAAGGGTCAACACCGTAGCTGGTCGGGGAGGTGGGTGGCACCACGGTCACCAAGGCTAATGCCGGTTTAAGGTCGGCCACAATCCCTTTGGCGTAGTTGATCGCTCTTTCTGAACATGGCGATTCATCAACGGCCAGTAATATTCTGTTAAATTTTGTTGCGCTCATAATAATCCGATTTACCTTATCTAATATATTAAAAACTACCCACTCCCTGATATTGTTTTCCGAAATAATTAGACAACAAAAAAGGCAGCCTGTTTTCAAGCTGCCTTTTATCGTTCCTTCTTAGTTTCTTATACGTTGAAACGGAAGTGCATAATGTCGCCGTCTTCCACCAAGTAGGTTTTACCTTCCACACTTAGTTTTCCAGCGTCTTTTACGGCCGCTTCCGAACCGTATTGCACGAAGTCGTTATATTTTATCACCTCAGCACGGATAAATCCTTTCTCGAAGTCGGTATGGATTACACCTGCTGCTTGTGGTGCTGTATAGCCTTTTTCAATCGTCCATGCGCGCACTTCTTGCACACCTGCGGTAAAGTAGGTCGCCAAATCCAATAAAGAATAGGCTGCACGAATTAGTTTATAAACGCCAGACTCTTCCAAGCCTAAATCATCCAAGAACATTTTGCGCTCTTCGTAATCTTCTAATTGTGCAATCTCTGACTCAATCTGCGCCGAGATCACCAACACTTCCGCATTTTCATCCTTCACTGCCTCCTTTACGCGGTCTACATACGCATTGCCTGTATTTACAGATGCTTCATCCACATTACAAACATAAAGCACGGGCTTCACGGTAAGTAAGGTTAAATCTTCAATAAACTCCGCATCTTCCTCAGAAATAGGTGCGGTACGTGCAGATTTGCCCGACTCTAAGTGTTCTTTTACCACAGATAGGACTTCAAAGGTACGTTTGGCATCTTTATCACCACCCGTTTTTGCCATCTTCTCCACTTTTTGAATACGCTTAACCACCGTATCCAAGTCTTTTAATTGCAATTCTGTATCGATAATTTCTTTATCGCGGATTGGATCTACAGAACCATCCACATGCACCACATTGCCATCGTCAAAGCAACGTAGCACGTGAATAATAGCATTGGTGGTACGGATATTTCCTAAAAACTGGTTGCCTAAGCCTTCTCCTTTGGAAGCACCTTTTACCAAACCTGCGATATCCACAATCTCGATCGTATTGGGAACAATACGTTGCGGATTCACTAATTCCGCTAATTTGTTCAATCGCTCATCTGGAACCGTAATTACTCCAACGTTCGGTTCAATAGTACAGAAAGGAAAGTTTGCAGCTTGCGCCTTTGCATTCGATAAACAGTTAAATAGGGTTGACTTGCCTACGTTCGGTAGACCAACGATACCACATTGTAATGCCATATTGCTTTTTCTTAAAAATTGACGCAAAGATAATAAAAAGGAAAGGATTTTTAAGGACATGCCTTGAGGAATTCGCGCTTCCTGTTTTTCGTCAAATATTAATTTTAGATGACATAAAAATGAATTTTAAATGATTAAGAATGAAGGCTGTAGCGATGGATTTACAAATTTTAACATTTACACATTAATCTTTCGGCAAAGCTTTTGTGTCATACCATCAAAATTAAGTGAAATTATTGTACCCTTATATTGGAGGTTAATATGAAAAAGTTATTCTACATGGTTGTCTTTCTAAGTGCTTTCGCATTCGTAAAGCCAGCCACTGCACAAGTAAATGTAAGTATTAATATTGGTTCACAACCTCTTTGGGGACCTGGTGGCTACGACTATGCCCGCTATTATTACATGCCTGAAATGGATGTGTATTATGATGTATCCAACAGATATTACACCTATTACCATGGCGGTTCATGGGTAACTCATCGCTCGTTACCAAGTCGTTACAGACATTACGACTTGCACCGTACCTACAAGGTCGTGATTAACGAGGGTAGACCATGGAGACATCACCGCTCACACCGCGACCGTTATCATGGCTATTCACGCAACTATAACCAAGTCTCTATCCGCGACTATGGCAGAGGTCATAAACACCATGGTAAAAGCTATAAAAAAGCACATAAGAAATACTATAAAGCAGAAAAGCGACACGCAAAATATCATAAAGAAAGAAGCCGGAATTATAGAAACGTAAGAGGAATGTGGGACTAAGAAAATGAAGGCCAAAAAGGGGAGCTTATTGCAAGCTCCCCTTTTTATTAACTTTATAAATCACTAATTATTCGTTACTTTTGTAAAATTTTAATCGTGCGTCTAAAGACTATGCTGAAGAAGAATCTGCCGCTGTTATACACTACCTTATTCATATTAGGAACCCTTCATGCTTGTAATCCTATCGTAGGATCAACCACTGTTGCTAGTGAGAGCAATCAGGATGGGGACATTGTCTTAACCGAGCCGGCCGAAAAGCCGCAACAGGATACCACCTATTTAATGGATAAGTTAGATTCTTTAAATAGAAACCTGCTTGTCTTTCCGCCGCTTGATTCCTTGAATAAAATAGATCCGAAGGTAGCCAAACGTAAATTGCGCGATTCCATCTATCAGGAATTAAATAAAAAGGATAAACATATTTACCTCACTTTTGACGATGGGCCTTTAATAGGTTCTTCAGCCATCGACTCCATTGCCACGGCCAAGAATATCCGTATCAATGCCTTCCTGGTTGGTAAGCACGCGCAAATGAGTAAGCGTTTAAAACGCGATTTCGAGAAATATGCCAACAACCCTTTGGTAGAATGCTATAACCACAGCTATACCCATGCCGGTAACCGTTTCCATGTGTTCTACAGCAATCCGGATTTAGCGCTAGACGATTTTGATAAATGTGAAGAGTCTTTAGCGTTGAAGCATAAAATTGTCCGCATGCCGGGCCGTAACATCTGGATTTTTGATGATGTACGTCGCGTCGATTTGACTAGTGGCAGCCAAACCGCAGATTTGCTTGCCGCCAATGGCTATAGCATCTATGGTTGGGATGTCGAATGGAAAATTCACGGATTAAGTGGTAAACCCGTACAATCTGTAAATGAGGTGTACACCCGTATTAAAAACATGTTGGGCAATAAATCGACCCTAAAAGCGAATAATGTGGTGCTTTTAATGCACGATGATATGTTCCAGAATAAAAAAGGTCAGCAATTATTAGGCAATCTCATCGACAGCTTGAAACAGCATAAAGACTACAAATTCGAATTTATTTCCAGTTATCCGCATAAATACTAGGGAATTAGTAAGTTCTTAATTCGCTAGTTTATCGAATTTTAGTAAATTGATTAAACTTTTTTGCCCTTAACGAAGTTTAATCGATATGACGATTTCTCAGCTTTTTAAGAAAATAACTCCTTTTACCAAGCCCTATAAAAACCTCATCTTTTATACGCTGGTACTCACGGTAATCGGATCTTTTGCTGCTCAGGTAAATGCCTTCATCCTCAAGTATACCGTAGATTCCATCTCCACGTTGCTCGTCGATAAAACCCCGCTCAAGCAGGGCCTACATCTCTTAGGTGTTATATCTGCCGTCTTATTGGCCAAAGAAATCATTTATTCCATTGTGCAGTTCGGGCAGAAGTTCTATGGTGAAAAATTGCGCATCATGATTGCCCGCGATTTTTCCCAAGCCATCGTCAATAAAATCCTGACCTACAAGATGGCCTTTTACACCTCCAGTGTCAATGAATCGGGAAAGCTCCAAACACGGATCGATGCCGGTATCAGTTCGCTTACCCGCTTAGTGCAAAACTTCTTTATCGATATCATGCCGCTCTTTGCCAATGCTATTATTGCTTTGGTATGTATGTTCCTGGCCAACTTCTACGTGGGTTTGGTGGGCTTGTTTATCGTGCCTATTTATTTCTATGTCTCGCAGTTGCAGGCGCAAAAGCTATCCGGCTTCCGCCGCAATATGCGCAAGTATCGCGAGAATAAAAGTAACCAGATCATTAACCTTATCGATTCCATCACTGTAATCAAGTCCTTTGTTCGGGAAGACCTGGAAGCCAAACGCCATCAAGATATTCAGTATGAAATGACGGAAAACCAAATGGCCACGCGCAAAACCAGCTTTTTATTCGATAGCATCAAAAGCTTTATCGAACAGATCGGTGTCGTTATTGTCATTATCCTCACGGCCTATTTTGTGCTGAACGAGCAGATGTCTTTAGGGGCCATCATGTTTCATATCATGTTGTTCAATAACGTGTCGGCGCCCATTCGCCAGTTGCATCGGATTTATGATGAGGTCAACGATGCCTTGATTTATTCCGAAAGCTTTTTCGAAATTCTGGAAGATGAAGGCCAGCAGGAGCCCAGCGGCACCTACAAGCCTACGCATATAAAAGGATTGATTGAGCTTAAAAACGTCAATTTTACTTATCCTAACGGGCATCAGGCTCTTACGGATGTCAGCATGACCATCTGCCCCAACCAAAATACAGCCTTAGTAGGGCTTTCCGGTGCTGGGAAAAGTACGGTCATCAACCTCTTGGATAAATTCTACGAACCAGATTCCGGGCAAATTTTATTAGATGGTGTCGACCTCCGGAAATACGACACAAATTTCCTGCGCGAAAATGTAGGGCTGGTTTTACAGCGCAATCATATTTTTAAGGGAAGTATCGCTGATAATATTCGTTATGGGCAAACGGAGGCCAGTATAGAAGAGGTAATCGAGGCTGCAAAGAAAGCCTATATCCACGAACAGATTATGGAGCTCGCCCAAGGCTATGAGGCCGAAGCCCATCTCTTATCCGGCGGGCAGCAACAGCGAATTGCCATCGCGCGGATGTTCCTGAAAAATCCACCGATTATATTCCTCGATGAACCAACGGCCAACCTCGATGCCATAGCTACCGAGCAGATTAAAAATAGCCTGGACGCCATAAAAATTGGGCGTACGGTTATTATCGTCTCGCATAGCATCTCTCAGATTATCGATGCCGAGCACATATTGGTGATGGAGAAAGGTAGGGTAGTGGAGGATGGAACCCACGAGCAGCTATTTGATCAGCATGGCACCTACCATAAGATCTTCAGCGCCATGGCCAATAGCCTAAATATCCACAAAATCACCGAATCTTTAAAGGATGAGGGCTAAAACTGCAAATTCAGGCCTGTTTTTTGCGTAACTTTACCGAAGCTTAACGAGATTTAGAAAACATGTTTTACCCGGCATTACGCACCTTTGTAAAATTTGGTATGAAATGGTATGTCAAAGATTGGCAAGTTCGCCAATTGGAACATACGCAGCTAGATTTACCCACCATCGTTGTGGCCAATCATCCCAATTCTTTTTTTGATGCCTTGGTCTTGGCGGTTCATTCGCCAAAGGATACCCGCTTTCTCGTCCGGGGTGATATTTTCGAAAAACCTTGGGCAAATTGGTTGTTGCGTAATCTCTTTATGATTCCCATCTACAAGAAATCCGACGATCCTGATTTTGAAGTCCGGAATGCATTTACCTACGATGAATGTGCGAAATGCCTGAAATCTTCCGAGAATATTGTCCTCTTTCCGGAAGGCGTATCGCGAAATTCCCATCAATTACGGCCATTGATGCCCCATGGCTTTGTGGCACTCACCGAAAGGGCTATCCGCATGGATGTTCCTGTGCAGATCCAAGCCTTTGCCTTGGGCTATAATTCCTTTGATAGCATCCCAAAGGCGGTCGCCTTAACCGCCTTAACCCGAATAGATAGCACCGATTATCTGCAGGATGGGCAAGTAGATGGCAAACAACTCTTGCAGCAGGTGCGCCAGGAATTAGAAGCCGCCTTACCTTTAGGGCCGGTACAGCCTAAGCAAGAGCAGGAAGCAGCAAATGCCTGGATGAAAGTTCCTGCCCAATTGGGCTATTATACCCATCATTGGCTTTATAAAATCGTACGGCAGCAGGTTGAAAAGAAAACAAAAGGAACCATCTTTTTTGATTCCCTCTTGTTTGGTACCTTGTTATTCGGCTATCCTATCCTTATTTTTCTATTAAGCCTGATCTTAGGAAACCTGATAGGCTTCTGGACGGGGATAATCTTCTTTTTCCTCATGCCTTTTCTTTCTTATTGTTGGGTGCAATATCAGCCGATAAAGGTAGCGGAAGAAAGCGACGAGCTTAAAGTAAATCAGTTAAATTAAGGCTGCGTCTTCGGTTTTACCCGTAGTTTAGTCCACAGCTTTTTACCGAATTTATAGATCAGGTAGAATACAAACAAGACGATGATGATGGCCAATACCGGAAGGAAGATCGCCAATATACTCATCAGGGTTGACCCTATGGTTTCAACCGTCGCAATCAGCGGGTTGCCAAATCCGGCGGTAGTTCCACTGGAGGCGGCTCGTGTTCCGGCCAAGGCCGAACTAATGGTCGCTGCTGTGCCACCACCCGCAATGAGCGCTAATGACCATTGCGTCCAATCATTTACTTCCGTAAACTGGGCCGCAAATAGCAAGGAGCCGGCAATAGTAGCCAGGGGAACCGAGATGCTATCCAAGGCATTATCTACAAAGGGAATATAATACGCTAATATTTCGATGAGGGTGGCAATAGCCGCCGCAATCAGGGCCGGCAAAGTGCCCAGCCAGGCGAAGCTCTCATTGGCAGGAATCCATCCGAGGTAGGTGCCAAGGCTTAAAAAGAAAATGGGTAAAAATATCCGAAAGCCGGTGGCTGCGGCCAATCCTATACCTACAAAGAGGGATAAAATATAAGGAAGATACTCGGTCATTTGCTGGTTTTATGAAAATCCCGCAAAAACCTCACCAAATATCTTCCTTAGGTATAGCTTGTTAGGGCTTAGGCCTGTCCGGCTTCCAGCTCCATAATTTCTTCGGCCAGCAATTCCCAGTCAGCTTGTAGCTGCTCGTATCTCGCTTTCTCCGAATTATAATTCCGCGTGCAGTCTTGCAATTTCTGCGCGTCAGAATAGATTTCCTCTTTCGCTAAATCCACTTCAAGTCGTTTCACCAAGCCTTCCTGATCGCTTATTTTTTGTTCTAGGCTGCTTAACTCTTTGTTTTTCTTTTGCAGCAAGCGTTGGCTATCCACAGAAGGAGCTACTTGCTTCGGCTTGGGTTCCTCTTTCGGTTTCTTCGCTACTTTTTCCTCCGGTTTTACCACACGTTTGGAGTTCCATTCCTCGTATTCCTGGTAAGTGCCTGGGTATTCCTTTATCTTCCGGTCCTCAATATACCATATCTTGTTGGCCACATGGTCTAAGAAATAACGGTCGTGAGAAACCACAATAAAGGTTCCTTCGTATTGCTGCAGGGCTTGAATTAGGATATTTACAGAAGCCATGTCCAAGTGGTTGGTCGGCTCATCCAGCACTAAGAAGTTCGCATCGGCGGTTAAGGCTTTCGCTAAGGCTACGCGTGATTTCTCTCCTCCAGATAGTACTTTAATTTTCTTGAAGGCATCATCGCCCGTAAACAGGAAACAGCCTAAAATAGAACGTAATTCCGTTTCGGTATGCTTCGGTGCAAAATTAACCAGTTCCTGTAAAATGGAGTTCTCCAGATGCAAGGCCTCCAATTGATGCTGCGCAAAAAAGGTCTGCGATACATTATGTCCTTTCACACTGCTGCCGGAAAACTCCTTATCTGCATCTGCCACAATGCGCAACAGCGTAGATTTTCCCTTTCCGTTGGCTCCAATTAAAGCAATCTTATCGCCTTTTTCGATTAAGCCGTTGGTATTTTCTAAAATCTGCAGATTCGGATAGGCCTTGGATATATTTTCCATGGTGACCACATGCCTGCCGGAAGGTTTCGAAAACTTAAAACTGAAGTTTACTTCCGGGTTGTCGTCGTCTATGGCATCCACCCGTTCCATCCGGTCTAAGGCTTTAATGCGAGATTGAACCATCTTGGCCTTACTCGCTTTCGCCCGGAAACGCTCAATAAGCTTTTCCTCCTGTTTTATTTTGGCTTGCTGATTTTTAAACTGATTGCCTTGAATTTCCTCCCGTAAAGATTTCTCTTCCAAATAGTAGCTGTAATTTCCAGCATATAAGGTTAGTTTTCCTTTGCGCGATTCTACCGTTTTATTGATAATGCGATCTAGGAAATACCTATCGTGCGATACAATCACAATGGCACCTTCAAAGGCTTGCAGGTAATTTTCCAACCATTTAATCGAGGGTAAGTCCAAGTGGTTGGTTGGCTCATCCAGCAACAGAATATCCGGTGTTTGCAATAAAATCCGCGCCAGCATCACCCGCATTCGCCAACCCCCAGAGAAGGTAGCCAATGGTCGCTGCTGCTCATCTTCCGAAAAACCCAGACCCGCCAAAATTTCATGCGCTCTAAATTCTATATTGTAACCATCTAGGGCTTCAAACTCCAATTGCTTATCGCTCAGTTTGTTTAGGATATCATCCGAATAATCGGTTTCCAATTTCTTGAGCAGATTTTCAATCTCGGTATGCAATTGATTCTGCCGCGCGAAGGCTTCCATTGCCACATGAAGGATGCTTTTTTCGGAATGATAGGACAGGAGGTCCTGATTCAAATAGCCGATTTTAATATCCTTAGCCATGGAAATCGTACCGCTGGTTGGCGCATATTCCCCTACGATTATTTTTAATAAGGTTGATTTCCCGGTGCCATTGGCACCTATTAATCCCACCTTATCACCTGGCTTGATATGCCAGTTGGCATCATCGTATAGTGCTCGTGCACCAATCTCAAAAGTTAAATTGTTTATCGATATCATTTCGATGACAAAAGTAATGAATATTTCTGCTTCTTTGGCTACCTTTGCACATATGTATAAGTTAGTTAAACCACTTTTCTTTCAAATGAACCCCGAAAATGCCCACCATAATGTGACGGCAGGGTTAAAATTCTTTACGAAACTTTGGGGCGCCAAGTCAATTCTAAAATCCTTGTACACGCTGGAAGATCCACGCTTGGAGACGAAGGTTTTTGGTTTAACATTTAAAAACCCCGTGGGACTAGCCGCAGGATTTGATAAAAATGCCGACTATATCGAGGAGATGGCAAAACTAGGATTCGGATTTATCGAAATCGGAACCGTAACGCCTAAACCTCAACCCGGTAATGATAAACCCCGGATGTTCCGCCTGATTCAGGATGAAGCCCTCATTAATCGCATGGGCTTTAACAACCAAGGGGCAGATGTGGCGGCAGGCCGCTTAAAACACCTGAAGGATAAAAACGGTGTCATCATCGGTGGTAATATCGGTAAAAATAAGGTAACCCCGAATGAAGATGCAGTGCTCGATTATATCTATTGCTTTAAGGCTTTATTCGATTATGTCGATTACTTCGTAGTGAATGTAAGCTCGCCAAATACACCGGGACTGCGCGATTTACAAGAGAAAGAACCCCTAAAACATATCTTAAATACCTTACAGCAGCTAAACCTCGAAAAGGAAGCGCCAAAGCCTATCTTATTGAAAATAGCTCCCGATCTAACCGACTCGCAGTTAGATGATATTGTAGAAATTGTCATGGATACGAAGATTGCCGGCGTCATTGCTACCAATACAACGATATCGCGTGAAGGCTTATACAGCGACCCGAACCTGGTGAAAGAAACCGGCGGGGTGAGTGGTAAACCTTTGACTAAGCGGTCTACTGAAGTGATTAAGTATTTAGCCGATAAATCAAACCGTGCCTTCCCAATTATTGGGGTAGGTGGGATACATTCGGCGGAGGATGCTTTAGAAAAATTAAGAGCAGGAGCTAGCTTAGTGCAAGTCTATACAGGTTTTATTTACGAAGGACCTGCTTTAGTGGCGAATATTCTAAAAGGTATATTGAAGGATAAGGGATAAGTATTAAATACCCCATATAAACAAAGGTCGATGAAAACTCATCGACCTTTGTTGTTATTATTTAGCCATCTCTTTTTTCAAGATATAATGTTCTTTCAAAGGACCATCGATTGGTTTACCATCCTGATCTAAGGAGAACAACTGGTTTTCACCCACTTTTAATTTCATATTCACTTCCTTACCCATCAAGTGCACCACGCTTCCGTTTTCATGCCACATGAACTTGCCGCTATCTTCCACTTTGGTATCTCTTTCCTGGTATTCTCCGGTATAGGTAAAGGTCAAATCGTTGTTTAACACAATGGTTGTTTTAATTCCCGGACAGTCGGCACAAGGCATAACGCCGGTATAGGTACCTTGCCAGTCTACGGAGTTTTGCGAATTATGCGCCGTATCCATTATTTCTGTTTCGGTTGTGTCGGTAGTTCCGCTAGTAGAATCAGCACCCGCGCCCGGTTTATTGGCGTTAGAGGTACAGGCACTCATGGTAAATAAGGCAGCTAGGGCTGCTATTGAAAATATTTTCATCATTATACGCTTGTTTAATGGTAATAAAACAAAAAATAGGCCAATCCTTCCCAAGGATTGCTTAGGTAAATTTAAACTAAAAATCCAAGAATAGATAACGAATAGTTAATTTTAGTAATTAGTCGAAAATAAATAAGCCTACTTGCTGGAAAGTAGGCTTACAAAAAAAGATAATGAAGAACTTTAGTATTGATCGATGAAATATTGGAGTAGGTCAGTTGTCGTGACTAAACCTACCAGTTCTTCGTTTTCAACGACCGGAATTGAATGAAAGGAATGCAAGGCTAAAATTTCGGCAGCTTCTTTAATGGTGCTGTCCGGTGAAATGCTGACAGGGCTCTTGGCCATTAACTGAGGCACCGTATACATATCATAAACCACCGATTCGATATCGTCAGACTCGTTTACATCGGCATACGATATTTTAAGTAAATCGGAATAGCTGACAACGCCCACCAATTTCTTAGTTTCTACCACCGGTAAATGGCGGATATTATGTTTCTTGAAGAGACGCTCGGCCTCATAAAGGCTATCTTTCGGAGTCAAGGTTACTAAGTCCTTGCTCATGATTTGGGATATTGGCACTCGTTGTTTCATTACATCAACATTTAAAAAGGTTAGTAATTAACCATGCTCAAATATCCATGCAAAAGTTCGGCAATCCTAGGTGAAGGATTATTAAAAAAAATGATTGTCGTCTTAGTTTTTATATTAAATTATTATTAATTTACAAGCTTATGTTTTGCTAGAAACGTAGGAGGGTAGAAGCTGTAAAGAAATGATCTAAGGGTCCTCGGCTTTTCCCCAAGGCTAAATCTTGACCGCAAACAATCGCTTGATGAACATATTGACTGGCCAGCTGACAAGCTTCCAACATTGGATGGCCTAAGGCTAAATAGGATGCCAAAGCCGAAGATAGGGCACAGCCCGTGCCGCGCGTATTTTCACTCGCTATGCGCTGGGAATGAATATAGCTTGTTTCGGCGTCTTTTTGAATTAGCATGGCGGTTAATTGGTCGCCTTCTACATGACCTCCCTTTACCAGCACTGCCGGAATACCTAATTGCCTAACTTCGCTTTCCACCGCCTGCATATCGGCAAGGTTCGTTAATTTTTTCCCTAACATTAAACTCAACTCGTCCAGGTTTGGACAAAGCACGCTGGCAATAGAGAAAATATGTTTTCGGTAAAAAGCATAATCCGCAGCTTTCATTAAGGCATGGCCAGAGGAGGAAACCATAACCGGATCGACAACAATGAACCCCTTATAATCCGCTAGGAAGTCGGCTACTTCCTGCATTTGCTGCTGCTGGGGAAGCAAACCAATTTTTATGCTATCGGGGTAAATATCAGCAAAAACCGCTTCCAATTGCTGCTGAATAGCACCATTCGGAAAATAATGGATATCCTTCACACCCTCTCCATTTTGAATAGACAAGCAGGAAAGCACATGCGTAGCATAACAACCTGTGGCTGCAATGCTCTTCGCATCGGCATAGCTGCCAGCACCCGCCGTCCCATCAAAACCGGCAATACTTAATACCGATTTTACTTTCTTACTCCTGCTGTTCTCTGGGTTGTTTAGCTGTTGAATATCCGTCATCTTTTTCAAAGATAACACATTTTGAGAAAGAGGCGAGCAAGCTTGAGACAGGAAGTAATCCGCAGCGTTGAAAGGCAATTGCAGGAACGTAGTAACGCCCTTTCTCAGCCCTTTGCAAAGGGGATTGATACGGGTGAGAAAGGGGTGAGAAAGGGGAGTGAAAGGGGAGAGGAAAGGGGAAGTGCGGAAGGAAGGGGTAAGGAGAGGTGACATTGTTTTGTCATCGTGCTGTCATCGTACTGTCATCGTGAGGGGGTAAAATGTTTGCAAAATTTATTGGAAGGTGATGACATTAAGTAGCATTGCTTGTTAAGCATTGCTTACAAACTACGGCACGCTTTATATTACGTGCCGGCAAGTATTGTCATCGTGAGCGGAGTCGAACGACTGGTACGTCAGTGCAATCAACTATGCTTACCACTTTTCTTTACAGTGTTTTGCACTTGAGGTGCCAAAGTTTTGACATCGTGAGAGGGTAAAATGGTTGCAAAATTTATTGGAGGGTGATGACATGAAGTTGCATTGCCTGTTAAGCTTTGCTAGCAAACTACGGCACGCTGTGCTAGTAAACTGCGGCCTACTTTGTGCCGCGTTGTGGCTAGGATTCATCGTGAGCTGTCCTCCTGAGCGAAGGCGAACCACGAACGACTGGTACGTCAGTGCAATCAACAATGCTTTGTACCTGTGCTATCATCACTAAAAAAAATAAAACAAAATTAACCTCAACTTCAATTTTATCAAACACATGATGCTTAGCTTGTCTTATCAATAATTTAAGTATGGCAAAGGTGTATTATGTATATATCGTCAAATGTTCTGATAACTCCTATTATATTGGCCTTACCAATAACATACAAGATCGTATATGGCAACATAATTTTGGACATTCCTCAAAATCTTACACTTTTTATAGGCGACCAGTAATTTTAGTTTTTTGTGAAGCATTTTTAGACATAAATCAAGCAATTTCTTTTGAAAAGCAAATCAAAGGATGGACAGTAAAGAAAAAGGAAGTGTTAATAAAAAGGGAATGGGAAAAGTTAAAAGAACTGGCAAAGTGTACTAATATTAGTCATTATTTAAACAAGCCTACAGATAAAAAATAGTGTCAGAGGAAGGTGTAATAGGTGGTAATTAATAATGTTTAATTTGTTAGCGTGCTAATTGCCTGATGAAAGCGTGATGCTGTAGTGTCAAAGTGTTGATAATAAGTGTGGTAAAGCAAAGTTGATTGCACTGACGTACCAGTCGTTCGACTCCGCTCACGATGACAGTACGATGACAAAACGATAACAGCAGGATAACAAGACGATATCACCTCCCTTAAATCCCCCTTATACCTCACCTAGCAATTTCGGTATCCGTAGCACCGTATCCCTATCTTTTTGTTTTTCGGCTTCCGATATTTCTTCCCAGGGCACAAGCGAGGGATGCAGCTTCAGCTGATCATTTCGGGTGGGGCCGTAGTCCCAGCCGTAGAGGTAGCGGTGTGCCATCCAGCGTTTATGTTCAATGATTGCGAGTTCTTCGATTTGCTCCGGGCTAAATTGGATGTTGTTGGGGGTTGTTCCTGCCAAGGGGATGCCGGCCAATAAGAGCTTCACCGGGATATGATCGGCTTGAGTGCGGTTGGCGTCTTTGGCATCTTCGCTGAGGCTGGACCAGTTGCTGGTATAGCGGCTACTTTCGGATGCTTCGCCGGAGATTAGCTTTTGGTAATCGTCGTGGATGGCTTGCGCCAGTTTATCCTGACGTTCGCCGGTGATGAATTCCAGGGTACAGGTCTCTTCCATACCACCGAAGAAGCGGATGCGTTCTTTATCCTGACTTTGCTCCAGCAGGGTTCGTAATCCTTTACCTTCGGCATTCAGGGTATACATCGGGAAACTGCAGGCACTTGTTTTTTGCATGAGCTCCAAGGCATGGTTTAAGTTGGTTTCATCGTCATCAAAGGCATGGATCACTAAAGTAGAATCGTCGGCTTCCAGCAGCTGTTGTTCCTCAATAAGCGGTTGGAAGGCGCCCTGAAAGGGATGGAAACGGATATCACCAATTTTATGTGCCATGGGATAGCGTTCTTCGAAAAGGCAGGCATCCATAGCTGCTTGCGGACTATAGATAGCGATTTGTGGCGCCTGCTGTGGGTGCATATGAAAGATGCGCAGGGCTTGCAACAGCAAGGCCTTGGCGAAGTTGCCAAAACCTATAAAAATGATTTTGTTGAGGTGCCGCTTCTGGTCTTTCTCCAAGTCTAAAAAGAGCTTATGGAAGAAATGACGCGCGACCATTTTATGGATATTGAAAAAATGCAGGGCTATGCTCTTATTGCTAAAGCGCATATCGGCGTTTTTAACCAGCTCGATGAGTCGTGGATTACGTAAATGGATAAAGCAGTGGAGTGGGTTGTCGCAGTTTGATTTTTGGTAGATCTGTTGCACCGATTCCATTACCTCAATCACGGTTTGCTCACTTTCTAAAAAGACAATCAGGTTGCTCGCTCGTTTGATGCCCGCTTCCAGCAAACTGTTTTCGTCTTCCGCATTGCCAATAATCACCTTATGGCCTTGCTTACGTACGGCAGCGATATTGGCATGGTCGGTTTCCTTTTCAATGACAATACCGGTTTGCTGTTTATCGTCTTTTAAGCTTTGCAGCAATTGGCGGCCTTTTTTTGAGAGGCCCACGCTGATGTAATGATTCTTTTTAAAGGAAGCCATCAGCAGGGTATATTGCTCAAAGAATACTTTTTGTACAATTTTGAAAGCTCCAAATAAGAGGATACAGATGGTAAATACTTTGGCTAGTATCAGTTCCCAGGGCACATCGGCTGCTTCCAGGGAGCTTGCCGAAGGGTCGCCCCCGAAGGCTATTTTAATGATGCGGTAAATGCGGTCGGGAAGATAGCGTAAGGTATTGCTCTCGGGATACATTTTGGACAGGCCAACCCAAGAGAGGCCGATTAATATCAGGATAAAGAGAATACCAAGGATACCTTTTTGCCTTCTGTTTAGTTTCATGCTTTCTATTGGTTTAGTTTCTGTGCTGCCGTTTTTAATTGGGTTTCTACTGCTTGTTTTAGGGATCTGTCGGTAATTTTAGGAAGCTGCATCTGCGTGATCTCATAGAAGCGCTGCCCAATAAACCTCGTCTCCGGCTGTTCGCTAAAATGATTGGCCAGGATGGCTCGCGCTAAAGGGTGTTTTGCATAGGTTACCGCCAATAATTGCAGATCGGCAGCCGTTTTAATCGGATTATGCTTGTTGATTAAATCGACAATACGCACGGTTGAACTTGGGGAGACGGTACGGGTGGCCGGGTCTTGAAAATACCAGGTGCTGTAATCCTTCTGCCCACCGGTATAGTTTAATATTGCGCCGGTTTCGCTATCGTATTTTTTGCCGTAAAACTTCTCCAAGTCATCTGCTAATTGTTCTTTTGAGGTTTCCACATGGCCGGGTACTTCCCAGATGCTGATGGCTTTCCCTTCCATTAATCCTTCCAGGGTTAAGATTTTTTCATCGCCGGGTAAGACATAGATAAAATCGAATTTCTTATTGATGAAGGGCATGGTCAGCACATTGCCGGTTTTTGCATCCAGTAATTTGGCGGCGAAGGAAAAGGTGCCGGCATCATCTTGCACAAAGATCTGTTTATCGTCTTTCGAGAATTGGAAATACTGCGAATACTTGCTGATTCGAATGGTTTGCCCGAAGGATTTCTTCTCTTCCAGATCCCATAAACGCATGTGGTTGGCATCTTCTGAAATGGCCAATACATTGCCTTGATGGTTAAAGACCATAAATGGGAATTCGATAGTAGGAATTTCGAGCAGCTGTTTAAAGTTCTTACTGTCTAACACCCGTGCCTTGCCGGTACTTTCCACAATGGCCAGGTAAGTCCCTTGTTGGTTAAAGAGCCCACTGCTTAACTTTCCGGCCTCTTCTTTTATTACTTTTTTGCTTTTCACATCGATTATTCGCCAGGAAGTGTCGCCTACCTCCAGGATGGAGCTAAAGTCGGGGTTGGCGGTAAAACCACCGAGGGGGCTATCGCGTTTAAAATCTACCAATTGTTTTCCGGAGCGCAGCTCCCAGATTCCAAAACTATTGGCACCTGTGCGTGCTAAAACCTGCGTTTGTGCGGCATTGAATACATATTGTTTTACCTGGCTATCAAAAGGTTTGCCGATGGGTTTTCCGGTTTCCGCATCAAAAGCATGTGTTTTATTGGTTTTATCTTTTACGATTAAGATTTTGGACGTTGGTAACAGGTGAAAGAAGCTGATGGCGCCATTGATTTTGGCAAAGCCTTTTTGAATTTCGCCGGTTTCAATGGTCAATCGGTCTACTGTGGCGCTGTTTCGGTTCAATACAAAGATATATTCATCCGTTAAGCCCGGAATGGCACTTAAGAAGTTGGCATCCCCATAGAATTGATTCAGCTTCAAGGGGTCGGATTTTGAGTTTTTGATGAAGGTCAGCGGATTGGCGTTGACCAGCTCTTGGGTCCAATCGGCCGAATGATAATCCATATCCATGGGGTCCTCGACTAAGATCTTGGTCAGGTCGGACAGGAAAAACAAATTCTTCGGTAATGGGGTAGACTTCTGTTTTTGGCCATTCGCGTTATAGAGGTCGATGTTGCTGTCGTTGCCTGCCGCAATGGTTCCGTTCTTATTGATGCCGGCATAGCGGTAGCTATTGATACCGGGGGAGACTTGCCATTGTCTTCCACTGGCCATATCGAAGTAATGAAGCCCCTGCAAATTATTGATCAGCACCTGCTGGCCGGAACTGCTAAAGGCCGGATTGCGCATGCTGGAGCTTAGGGGAGAGCTGAAACTTGGCTTTAAAGGCCTTTGTTGCAAATCAAACCCATACACTTGGGTATGCTCTGGAAAGACCACTGCGAAGACCAAGCTGCGATCGTTAGGTGCAAAGTAGGCAATACTATGGCTGAGGTTATCCATGGCATGCAGTGGGATTTCCTGCTTGCTATCAATGTCAAAAAGAATGGCTTGCCGCGCTTGTTCGTAAACTAAGTATTTACCGGAAGGGGAGACCGCTTTTAGACTTAGAAAGACACTGTCTAGATTAGCGCGTATGGTTTCCGTTTTATCGTTTTCAATATCGTAGCGAATGATGTTATTCGGCCCAGCCGTAACATACACCCTGTTTTTTGCATCAAATTGGGCAGGTCTGGTTTGGGTGGAGGACACATCGGATAGCTGCTTGTGCATTTTCCGCTGCTTAGCATCCCATATCTGGAGAACATTTTTGTTCGATCCTACATCGGCAAAGTTCGCCAACCAAAGCCCGTCAGGGGAAAAGCGCGCATTTCCCGGCACCGCATTGGGCATCACGGTTAAGTCGTCTTGAACGGCCAGCATGGAATGGGCAAAGACCTTGGCACTTTCATCGCCGCGGCGCGTTGCCTCTGCAATGTATGCAGCACCATCACCATACTCACTTTCAGTCAGTTTATTGATGCCGGAAGCATAGAGCGAGCGGGCAAGGTTGCGCAGGGCGGAATTCTTCTGGTTCCAAGCCACAATACCGGCGATAATGGCCAATATGGCCATGGCGCCAATGGCTGTAGCGATGCGCTTGATGTTTTTGTTTTTCTGTTTTATTTTTTGAAGCTGATAGGCTTGGTCGCGCTTGGTCAATTCGCCGAGGGGTACCCCTAAAATACCGGCAATAATTTTGAGCTGTGCCAAATCAAGTCTCTTCTTATATTCTTCTACGGCCACTTTGATTTCATGGGTTGATTTCCCTTCCTGATGTAGTTGCCGGCGGTAGGCCTCGGCCGAGGTATACCCTTCCTCGGGGCTATGCGGAATACGCACGTCGGCGGCTAATACTTCTTCCGGTTGATCGTAGATTACCTTTCCATCGGCATCTATATTATAGCGTAATTCATCGGGGAAGCATTGCAGTTCGGTATGGGTATCGCCATATTCGGGTTCTCCACTCAGGATGAGGGCGATAATCTGTTTTGATTTTCCCGTTTGTTTAAAGTATCGGATCTCATCGCGTACATAGGTAGAATTTGCAGACTTTGGCGAACTTAAGTAGATCAGGAATTCCGACCGATCAAGGGCATCCGTTAAGGAGCTGTTGAGGTTGGAACTGGCGGATAATTCCTTTTCATCTTGAAATACTGGATAGATTTGGCGGGGTATTTCTTCGCCACGAGCATTTTTCTTGCCGATCAGTTCTTCCGGAATCTCATAGGTCTCCAAGGCATGGTGTAACCAATCGGCCCATTTCCGGCCTTCACCCTGATTATTGCTATGGCTATAACTGATAAATGCTTTGTATTTTTTTACAGGTTCATTGCTTAGGTTGTCCATGGCCGTATGTTCTTCGTTTAGTTGAGTATCTGTTTTGTAGCTACACAAAAACCAAACCTTTTTTGTGAAATGAAAAAAAATAAGCTGGAAGAATCAAAAGCTTGAATAATTTTCTACCTTTAGGCACCATTTTAAAACATACGATACAGGCTGTCGCATTCGCATTAACTTATCGTATCACATGATTAAAAAACGAACAAAAATTTATTGGGTATTGGCATGCACGTTGTGTTTGACGCCCGCAGTACACGCACAAACAAGCCTCGCGGCTACAACTACAGCACAGACCCTAACGCAACAGAGCGGTCAGGCCATTCTTGCTGCTGAGCAAATTAATGCCACAACTATTGATCTTATCCGCGCAGATAAGCAGCGGATAAGTATTGACTTCTATAACGATCATATCTTTCGGCTGTTTCAGGATCCGCATGGCGGCATTATTCGCGACCCGGCTTCTACTCCCGAAGCGCAAATCCTTGTTGATCAGCCTCGGCAGAAGCTCAAAGGGTTAACCATGTCGGATGCGCCTGATCAAATCAGCATACAGACCGATCGGATTGAAATACAGATTTCAAAGGCCGACGGCTTAATGCGTATTCAGGATTTAAAAACAAAGCAGATTGCTCTCCAAACCACTTCGCTGATTCAGTTTACCGAACAAAGCAGCAGCTTGGATTTGCAAGAACAGGAGGATGAATATTTCTTTGGTGGCGGAGTACAAAACGGACGTTTTTCGCATAAAGGAAAGGCGATTCTCATCGAGAATACCAACTCCTGGACCGATGGCGGTGTGGCTTCACCAACGCCTTTCTATTGGTCGACAAAAGGCTATGGCATCCTTTTCTATACCTTTAAAAAGGGACGCTATGATTTCGGGGCCAAGGAAAAAGGAAAAGTGCACCTGGAACATCAATCGAACTACTTCGATGCCTTTATCATGGTGAACCCGGATGCGGTTTCCTTATTAAACGACTTTTATCAGCTTACCGGCCATCCGGTATTATTACCCAAGTTTGGCTTTTACCAAGGACACCTCAATGCCTATAATCGGGATTATTGGAAGGAGGATGCCAAGGGGATTTTATTTGAAGACGGCAAGCGCTATAAAGAAAGCCAGAAAGATAAAAGCGGCATTCGAGAATCGTTGAACGGAGAATTGGGGAACTACCAGTTTTCGGCAAGAGCGGTAATCGATCGCTATAAGCAACACGATATGCCTTTGGGCTGGCTATTGCCGAATGACGGTTATGGTGCCGGCTATGGGCAAACAAACAGCTTGGATGGTAATATTGCCAATTTAAAAAGCTTGGGCGATTATGCGCGGGAGCGTGGCGTGGAAATTGGCTTATGGACGCAGTCTGACTTGCACCCCAAAGATAGCATCGATGCTTTGCTACAGCGTGATATTGTGAAAGAGGTGCGCGATGCCGGGGTTCGGGTGTTGAAAACCGACGTTGCCTGGGTGGGTGCCGGGTATTCCTTCGGCTTAAATGGCGTGGCCGATGTAGCGCATATTATGCCTTACTATGGGCATGAGGCGCGGCCTTTTATCATCAGTTTGGATGGATGGGCCGGTACGCAACGCTATGCCGGGATTTGGTCGGGCGACCAAACCGGTGGCATGTGGGAGTATATCCGCTTTCATATTCCAACGTATATTGGTTCCGGACTTTCAGGCCAACCGAATATCAGTTCCGATATGGACGGTATTTTCGGAGGGCAACATAACATCGTAAATACCCGCGATTACCAATGGAAAACTTTTACCCCCATGCAATTGAATATGGATGGCTGGGGTAGTAATGAGAAATATCCGCATGCCTTGGGCGAGCCTATTACCTCCATCAACAGGCATTACTTAAAATGGAAAGCCGAGTTGATGCCTTATACTTATAGTATTGCCAAGCAGGCTATTGATGGCAAACCTATGGTTCGTGCCATGTTCTTAGAGGAAAAGAATCCCTATACCCTTGGTATAAAAACGCAATATCAATTTTTATTTGGCCCCTCGTTCTTAGTGGCGCCCATCTATCAAAATACAAAGGCTGATGAGGATGGCAATGACCTACGGAACGGCATCTACTTGCCGAAAGGGCTATGGGTAGATTATTTTACGGGTGAGCAGTATGAAGGAAATTGCATCCTGAATAATTTTAAAGCGCCAGTGTGGAAATTGCCTGTTTTTGTAAAAAGAGGGGCTATTATTCCGCTGGCCAATCCACATAATCAGGTAACTGAAATCGATAAGAGCTTGCGTATTGTGGAGTTTTTCCCCTATGAAACTTCCAGCTTTACGCTGTATGATGATGATGGAAAAACGGAAGCTTACCGCTTGGGTAAAGGCGTGACCACTGCAATTACTTCAAACCTGGATCAGCAAGGAAAGTTGCGGATTGCGATTGATAAGGCTGTCGGCGATTTTGATGGCTTTGTGCCCGAACAACGCAGCGAATTGCGGATTAATATGACGGCCAAGCCGAAGAAAGTGGCTGCCAAAGTGGGAAATAAGCGGGTTGCACTGCAAGAGGTAAACAGCAAGGAGGCTTTGGAAGCGGGAAGCAATGTATATTACTATGATGCAGCACCTAATTTGAATCGCTTTGCGACAAAGGGTTCACCTTTTGAGAAAGAACAGCTGATTAAAAATCCGCAGCTAATCGTGAAATTGGCAGCTGTGGATGTTAGGGAAAAACAGGTTGAGGTTGAACTAACAGGATATGTGTATGTGCCTAGCGATCATTACCGTAAGCATACTGGGGCACTAAAGCGGGTGGAGCAAGCAGCGGTGTTGGACGAAAATGCTAAGGCCTATACCTTAACACCGACCTGGAAGAAGCAAGCTAATGCTGAATTCTATGAGATTGAGTTTGAGGATAACAAGTATACCTATATTCAGGACAGCAGCTTGCTGTTTGAGTATTTGAAAGCAGAGACCGATTATACCTTTAAAATCAGGGCGGCAAACCAGGATGGCTATTCGGATTGGACAAGCTTCTCGGCAAGAACGAAAGCTAATCCTTTGCTCTATGCGATAGCAGGTATTGAAGGGACGAGCACAGTGGAAGATCAGGAAGGAAATGAGATTGCCCAATTGCTGGATTTTGATGAAGGCAATATGTGGCACAGCAGCTGGAGCAAAAAAGCCGTACCGTTTGATGTGGTATTGGACTTGAATGGCTTTAGTGAATTGGATAAATTCCATTACTTGCCGCGTGCAGGCAACGGCAATGGCAACCTGCGGGAAGGAACCGTGTATTACAGTGCTGACCAAACAAATTGGGAAAAAGCCGATGACTTCGTCTGGGAAAATACCGATGAGCAAAAGGTCTTTACCTTTGCCAAGAAACCTACAGCGCGTTATATTAAGATTCACATCAGCAAGGCAAATGGCGACTTTGGCTCCGGGCGGGAACTCTATGTCTTTAAAGTGCCGGGCACTGAAACCTATATTCCTGGAGACATCAATAACGACCGTTTGGTGAACCGGAATGACTATACTTCCTATATCAATTACACAGGATTGCGCTTAGGTGATGCTGATTTTGAAGGTTATGTAAGTCGGGGTGACGGCAATAAAAACGGACTTATCGATGCCTATGATATTTCGTTAGTGGCCACCCGTATTGATGGCAAGGCGAAGCCTAAAGCCGAGGAAAACCTGCAAGGGAAGCTGCTGCTGCAAACGGCTAAGACGAGCTATCAGGCGGGTGAAACGGTGGAAATACGCGTATTAGGGAAGGATTTAAACGGCGTAAATGCCCTTAGTTTTGCCCTGCCTTATAATCCGCAAGACTTCGAGTATATTGGTATAGATAACCTGGCCTTACAGCATATGGATAACCTGACGAATGATAGGTTGCATAGCAACGGCAAGAAGGCTTTGTATCCAACCTTTGTGAATGTGGGCGACAAGGAAACCCTGACAGGCTCGAAAGCGCTGTTTGTGATTAAGTTGAAGGCTAAGCGTAAGCTGAGCTTTAGCTTAAAAGCCATAGACGGCCTTTTGGTAGATAAGAATTTGAAGTCGAAAGGGATATAAGCTGTTTTTAGGTAAAAAACCTGTATTTTTATATATTCATTTAAAGAAAGCTTAGGGAGGTAACAGCGATGAAAAAAATAAGCTTACTTGCATTAGTACTATTGGCGGTTGTATTCCTGGCCAATAGATTTGCAAAATCAACAGGAGATAAGGAAGAACGTATTATGGAAGAAGAACAATTAGTAACCGGACAGGAAGAGATATATTTTGCCGGTGGATGTTTCTGGGGAACAGAACATTTTTTGAAACAGGTTAGGGGAGTGAAGTCTACTTCCGTAGGCTATGCGAATGGAAATACGCAAAACCCAACTTATGAGGAGGTTTGTACCGGAAGAACGGGATTTGCAGAAACCGTGAAAGTGGTTTATGATCCGCAAGTGGTTGAACTGGGCCTATTAATCGATTTGTTTTTTAAAACTATAGATCCGACCAGTTTAAATAAACAGGGAAATGATGTGGGCACGCAGTATCGGGCTGGCATCTATTATACAAATACCGATAATGTGGCCCTTATTCAGGAGAAGTTGGCTCAATTGGCGCCATCTTATGAAGCCCCATTGGTGGTTGAGGTAGAACCCTTGAAAAACTATTACGCCGCAGAAGGCTATCATCAAGATTATTTGGATAAAAATCCGGGAGGCTATTGCCACATTTCTCCGGCTTTATTTGATGTAGCGAAAAAGGCAAATCAATAGGAAATAATTGACTAGCATGCATGTCAGAAAGAAATAAATAGACTGCATGCTAGCCCATAAAAAAAGCAACCCTCGGGTTGCTTTTTTTATGTTTTAATGAGCTATTCTTTGTGCTTTAGAAGGAAAATCCAAAGCTGACATAAGGCCAGTATGGAAGAAAGTCGCCCGATTTAAAGAGCGGTGCGAATCCAGCACGGAACAAGAAGCCCCCATCAACAGGTTGCTTTCTATAGCCAAATACCATATTACCTACTACCGTACTACCTGATTCTACAATAAATACATCACCCCCCTCTTCAACACCTTCTTCATTGGCATTTACATAGGTTGCACCAGCACCCATCTCGAAGTAATGCCCATTCTTTCCTAATAAATAGTTTAAGGAAACAGGTAAGGTAAAGAGGCTAACGCCATCCATGGAATAGTAACTGATACCAACACGACCGCCTATTCCGTCGCGACGGTTTTGAAAGCGTGTGTCGTAGTTAAATGAATAGGCTAGACCCGTACCTAATACTTCAAAGAAAACACCTTGCGCACGCTTGTCTTCATATTGCTGACTGCGGTAGCTGTTGTAATGATTTTGTGTAAAGTTTTGTGCTTGGCTAGGGCTGTCTTGTTGAAGGCTCTGTGCCTGTGTTAAGCCGCTAAATGCCAGAGCGGACAGAATGGCTAGTGTTTTTTTATTCATAATTACAATTGTGTTAATTTAAAGGTAATACGCTGTTAAGAATTAAAACGCAACAAGACAAGTAAATATTTTATCGTGTTTAATTTTTTAAATTATCCTATTTGTTTTAATCGATTAGCAAAAATATAAATTAAGGCGTTAAATGAAAGTCTTTTGTTCTTTTATTTATGCTGTTAAAAGGTCTTATTTTAAATATTGTGCTAAGATTTTATCCATATCTAGTCCTTTCGGTGGGCATAATAGAATACAACCGGCAGGATGGAAAAGGATAGAATTAAACAAATTAATAGCCCTCCAACAATCATAATGGCCAAGGGTTTCTGGATTTCTGATCCCATACCGGAGGATAGGGCCGCAGGTAATAATCCGAAAGAGCCCATTAAGGCGATCATGACTACTGGTCGGATTCTACTTTTCACTCCTTGAATAATGGCTTCTTTTAGCGGAATCTTATGCGCCAGGTTATCGCGGATAACACCGATTAGGACAATACCATCGATTGTAGCTACCCCGAATAAGATGATGAACCCGATGCCTGCAGAGATGCCAAAGATGGTGCCTGTAGCCCATAAGGATAGAAAACCACCTATAAATGCGAAGGGAAGGGTCAAGGAACAGATGGCGGTATCTTTGATGGTTCCAAAGTTGAAATATAACAGCAGTAAGATAAGGTTTAAGGATATCGGCACCACTAAGGCCAATTGCTTACTGGCTCTTTCCTTGCTTTCAAACTCACCTGCCCATTCCATCTTGTTTTCTTTGGGCAGTTTTATCTCCTTGGCGACTACTTCTTTCGCCTCTGCAATGGTACTTCCTAGGTCTCGGCCTTCAATGCTAAAGCCTACACCAATATAGCGGCTATTGCCTTCGCGGTAAATAAACGCTGGTCCTGTGAGGTAATCAATACTGGCGATCTCTTGCAAGGGAATATGCTGACCATTGCTACTTGGAATCATGATATTGCCAATCTTCTCGGGACTATCGCGATAAGCTTCCTGAAAGCGCAGTACAACATCAAATTGCCGATCGCCTTCGTAAAATCGAGTAGCCGCCTGACCTCCGATGGTCATTTCAATGACCGCCTGTACATTTGCGGTTTGTATACCATACTTTGCCATCTTATGGTCGTGCAATTGGATGCGAAGCTCCGGCAATCCGATGTTCTTATACACATTGATATCCGTAATACCCGGCACCTTGCTGATGGAGGTGGCTAGTTTATTGGCGTAGCTTTCCAACTCATAAAGGTCGTCGCCAAATATTTTCACCACCAAGGCACTTTTAACACCAGCTACATATTCTTCCACGTTATCTTGGATGGGTTGGCTAAATCCGAAGTTAATGCCCGGATAATGATTTAGCTTCTCCCGGATTTCTTGGATGATAGTCTCTTTCTTGACCTTGCGTTTCCACTCGGCGGGATCCTTTAACTGCACTAGAAACTCGATATTAAAGAAGCCCGTAGGGTCTGTTCCATCGTTGGGACGCCCGGTTTGGGTGAGGATAAAGTCGATTTCTTCAGATTCTGCCTGGATTCGTCCTTTCATCTCTTTGGTTAATCGGGTCGATTCTTCCAGATTGACGCTATTGGGTAAAGTCGCCCGGATATAGATGGCGCCTTCGTTTAGCTTGGGTAAAAACTCAGACCCATAGTTTGCAAAACGTATGATACACAGGGCTAAAATTCCTAAGAACAGACCTATGGTCAGTTTTTTATGCTTAAAACTGATGGCGTAAAGGCCAAAGATAGTCTTTTGGAAGAAGCGGGTAATCCAGTTTTCCTTTTCCTCCATATTTTTGGTAAACAGTAGTTTACACATGGCTGGAACATAGGTTAAACTGAGTAAGAGCGAGCCAAGAAGCGCATAACCCAAAGTGAAGGCTAGGGGAGTAAACATCTTTCCTTCCACCTTCTGGAAGGAAAAGATAGGCAAGAGGGCAACAATAAGAATTAAGAGCGCAAAGAAGATATAGGAGGCTACACTGCCTGCACTTTTCTTAATAATACCCAGCTTACTCATTTTGGCGAATCGTTTTGCCCCAACCTGATGGGATAGTGTGGCCATCGCCACAAATACGGTCTCCACAATAACCAGCGTACCTTCCAGTAAGAGGCCGAAGTCTAAGGATCCCATGGATATCAGATTCGCTGGCAAGCCTTGGATCTTCAACATGATGATGGCGAATAAAAAGGCTAAGGGAATCACCGAAGCAACAATAAGCGTTGATTTCCAATTGTACAGGAAAATAAAAACAATCAGGGATACCAATAAAATACCCTCAATGAGGTTCTTGGATACAGTATACACGGTATTATCGACCAGCTTGGTACGGTCGATTACAGGTTGTATTTTAACACCCTCGGGGAGGATACGGCTATTCAGTTCTTCGATCTTCACTTTGAGGTTTTCCACCACTTCCGATGGATTTTCCCCACGAAGCATAACGACAATTCCCTCGACGAGGTCATCCTGCTCGTTGAATCCGACCTGTCCGAGTTTAGGACGGTTGGAGATCTGCACCTCCGCAACATGCTTCACCAGGATAGGCGTGGTGCCGTTCAGCTTAATGGTGATATTGCCGATGTCTTCTAACTTATCCAATAAGCCTACACCGCGAACCACATAAGCTTGGTCGCCCTGCTGGATCATATCCCCACCCACATTGATATTCGAGTTGGAAACCGCTTCATAAACATCAAGGGGAGATAGCTGGTAGTTACGCAATTCCGTAGGATTGATCTTAATCTCGTAGATTTTCTCTGCACCGCCGAAGCTCACCACATCCGCAACGCCCGGAACAGCTAATAGCTCCCGTTCGATGACCCAATCCTGAATAGCAGATATTTCGCGGGTGGGGAGCTTACTCTGAATAATATAACGGAATATTTCTCCCGTGGCACCAGATGGCGGCTCTAGGGAGCTTTCCGCACCTTCCGGATGGTTGAATCCGCTCAATTTATTGGAGACATATTGCTGGGCGAAGAAGTCGTCGACTTGATCCTCAAATTGGACAGTCACCACGGATAATCCGAAGAGGGATATCGATCGGATATTGGCCTTCTTCGGGATATTGTTCATCAGTTTAGAAATCGGAAGGGTAATCATTTTTTCCACTTCCTCGGCGCTGCGTCCGGGCCATTGGGTGATGATCCTGGCGCGGGTATTGGTGACATCAGGAAAAGCCTCAATGGCCGTGTGGCGCAAGGCATATATTCCTGCAAAAAGCAGCAGGAGGGTTGCAAAAAGGACAAACGTACTGTTTCGTAATGAAAAAGTAACGAGGGATTTAACGAACTTTTTCATGTATTAAGGAATTAACTGTTCAAATAGGAGGAGGGCATTTTTGCTTACAATCTGTTGATGATCCTTTAGCGGCTCTTGGATGTAGGTATATTGCTCATTCTCTGCAATCGCTGTAATCTGTTGCACCTGAAGGTCGCATTTACTGTTGTAAAGCACAATGAACTCCTTGTTATTATGGAATATCTTGGCCTTGTTCGGAATGGCAGTCGCCTTCCCCAGCTTCGTAGGCTTGTCAATCAGGATATCGGCACTTAGGCCCGGTAGCAAATGCAGGTCTTGGTTCGCCAGAACCACCCTAGCCTTGAGCACATGCTCGTCATCATCGAATACATTGTATATTTTATCGATATGGCCTTGGTACACGCGATCAGGATAGGCTACAGTTTTCACTTGCACAGGGGCGTTTAGTTTGATGTCTGGCAGGTTGCTGGCATGGATATTAACCATCACCCATACCTCCTTCAAATTGGATATAGAGAACAGGGGATCTTCGGCAGCATCCGATTGGATGGCCTGACCAGCACTGATGTTCTTCTGGACGATGTAGCCATCTTTCGGGGCCAGTAATTGGAAGTTACCATTAGCCGTGGCTTTATAGAGCAGCAGGCTTGCCTTAATTTTTTCTAATTCTATCTGGGCTGCTTCAAGCTCATAACTTGTTGCTAATACTTCAGGCTCCGAGAGGAGGCCATCTTTTAACAAGGCTGTTTTATTAGCCAATTGCTTTTGAAGCAAGGCCACTTGATTCTCCTGATAGCGCTTAGTCTGAAACAAGGACTGCACTTCCACCGATTTGACCAAAGCGAGTACCTGTCCTTTCTTTACCTTATCACCCAGCTCCACATACACCTGATCTACCTGACCTGCGATCAGGCTTCGGAAGGCCACCAGGTCATTCTCATTATAAGCCACCTTGCCACTAAAGCTAAGTTGCTCTTTGATCACTTCCTGCTGAACTGTATGGAATACCGTCGTTTGCAATAAGTCCTCCGAAATGCAATAGGACGCGGTGCTATCGCGATGTTCAGTTTCGGAATGTTCCTGTGTTTGCTGGCAAGCCTGCGTGGCTACAAGCAGCAAAGCAGCTAATATCGTTGCCTGTGTTTTATTCATCGTCTGTTAAATCTTGAGCTAAAAGGAAATGGAGTTCTTCGGTATGCTGGTAATAGCGGTTCTGCAACATAAGATAGGCACTGTAGTTATCCTGGAACGACTCCATGTAATCCATGAATTGAAGTAAGGTAATTTGGCGAGCCAGCAAGTTTTTCTTGTATACAGAAAGCAAAGCAGACTGATCTTCCATTAACAAGCTTTCCCATTCTTTAAGGGTTGCTCGATCGAGGTCCAGGTGCTTTTCGAGCATGCTGATTTGCTGTTCATGCTGAAAGCCTAAGGCTGGAAGCAGAGCCTCCTGCTGCTGAATCTGGATCTGCGCTGCTTTGATAGCTCCTTTATTTTTATCGAAAACAGGGATATCCATGGCTAATCCTATACCGACGAAGTTGCGCATAATATTACCTCCTCTGTCGTTGCCTAGGATGGCATGCATATCCGGGATTCGTTTTGCGCGTTCTATGGTCCAGTTTGCTTTGGCTTGCTCCAGTTTATTCGCTTGCATTTTGCCGGCCAAGGTTTCGGCGTAGGCTGCCTTTTGCATGCTTTTGGAGGCGCTTGCTTCTTGCAGCGCAGGAAGATCGTTAAAGGCCAACTGATGCACTTGCAACTCAGGCTGCATGCTATACACCCGCAGCTGGTAAAGGTTAGCTTCCAAGTCTTGAACAATGGCCAGGCGCTCCTGCTTCTGTTTTATATGGGCAGCCTGCAGGCGGATGTAATCCGCTTTTGCCACTTGTTGTTTTTGCGTAAAAGCCTTGTAGGCCGGTATCACCGTGTCATAAACGGCTAAGAGGGAATCGGCTTGGGCCAATTGGGCTTGCCCTTGGTAGGCTGCATAATAATACTGCCGCAGGTCCTTCTTCAACTCGCGTAAGGTAAGCTCATACTGTAGGATGGCTTCTTGCTTTTCCAGCCCTTTCAAGGCTAGCCTTTTATGCCGTTTGCCAGCCGTTTCTATGCGCTGTTGCAGCTCGATGGCATACTGTTGTTTAATGCCCGGTTCTACAGTTTTATTCGTCCAGAGGTTCACCTCGGAGATTTCCAATTGCGGGTTTGGCCAAACTTTTTCCTGAATGCGCAGGGCTTCGGCCCGGCTAATTTCCTGCTTCTGCAGCAGCAACTGGCTGTTGTTTTTCAGAAAGGAAGCTTCCAAGTCTTTTAATCCTATTTTTTGCGCATATACAGGCGTCAGGAAGAGGAGGGAAATAAAGCTTAAAGAATGTATTAAATGCCGCATACCAATATTTTTCACAAAGGTAACTGTGGCACATTAGGGGGAGTTTGGCGCTACATTAGAATTCGATTAGAAGCGCGGGAAAGTCAATTGGATGCGGGTTCCTTTCGGAAGATTCGCGATGATTTCCATCTGGATGGCATGGATGTTAAAGATGATATTAGCCATCGACAAGCCGATTCCCTTGCCTTGGAAGGCCTGGGTATTCTGTCCACGATAGAAGTTATCGGTAATATGTTGCAGGTCTTCATCAAGAATGCCAATCCCTTGGTCGGCCACTTCCAGGTATAATTGGCCATCCTGTTGGCCCAAAACAATGGCCAATGGCTTATTATTGGAGTATTTGATGGCATTGCTCAGGAGGTTATGGATGGCAAGCGACAGGAGCTTCTGATTGCCTTGAATTTCCAGCAGGGCGGTGTCTTCCACCTGAATATCCACATTAATGCTAGCCTGATGGTAAAGGATGGCATCTTCCACCAGCTGCCAAATGATTTCATCGAGGCGGATGGATTGGAACTCAAAGCGATCTTGTGCACCGGAGAGGATCATCATTTGATCGAGGGTTTCATGCAAATCCTGACTATACTGCTTTAAATTCCGGAGCGTTGCCTGGTATTCTGCAGGCGAGCGTTCCTGCTGCGCTGTCACCTCCATGCTGCCCAGCATGGCTGTAATGGGCGTGCGCAGTTCATGCGAAACATAATCGATAAAGTTCTTCTGTATTTGAGAGTGCTGCCCGATACGGTCGATAAAATGATTGTAAGTAGCAATCAGATCATGGATTTCTTCGTAAGATTTCTCCGGTTTAAGGGGTTGATAGAAGCTTTCTTCATCTCGCGCCTTAATCTGTTGGATGATGCGGTTTACCGGATCGTAGGCAATCTTCCCGAGGTATTGCGAGAAGAGGTAGATTAAGCCGATGCCCAATAGCGAAACCACGAGTAAGATCTTCAGCAAAGAAAGGAGCTGCTCGTTAAATGCATCCTTGGGCTCGCGGGTAATTACGATAAAATTACCTTGGTTATCCTCGTAATACAAGCCATGGTAGAAGTAGCTGTCGTCGGAGAAATCGGCAGACTGTTTATGCCGAATCTCCTCCATAAAGCGATAGCTGATGTTGGCATCTACCGGCATATCGCCGGTGAATCTTTTGTTTTTATCGTCGAAGATGGCAATATTCTTTCGGGAGATGGTTTTAAGCAGTTGGTTTTTTGTTTTCTCATGCTCGGCAGCAGGCACCTCATCTTGTTCCAAATAATAAATAGCCGCCAATACCGATTTGCTACTGAGGTTCTGTGCTTCCTTCTTCGCCATTTGCGAGTAAAAGGACACATAGATTATCCCCGAGGCAATCAGAATGATGACACTAAATATAACAATGGAATAGAGCGAAAGCCTGTGTTTTAATTGCACAATTTATCCTTTAAACATATAACCCACACCCTTTACGGTGTATATAAACTTATGGCTGCTATCTTCTATTTTACTCCGTAAGTAAGAGATATACACATCCACGATATTCGTTTGATTATCAAAGTTGATTCCCCAGACCGCATTGAGAATCTGAATGCGAGAGACGGCCTTTTCCTTATTTTCCAATAAATAGAGCAAGAGCTTATACTCACGCGGCGAGAGGTTAATTTCCCTACCGGAAAGGCTGACCTTCACCTGGTCGAAATCCACCTGTAAGTCGCCAAATTGTTGCAGCTGTTTTACCGACTGTCCGAATTTGAACTGATTGCGTCGCGCCAAGGCGTTGATTCGCGAGAGCAGCTCGTCAAAGTGGAAGGGTTTCATCAGGTAATCATCGGCACCGGAGTCTAAGGCGGCCACCTTATCCTGAATGCTGTTTAAGGCGCTCAGCATAATAATAGGGCATAGCACCTGCTTGTAGCGGAGGGTTTGCACCAATTGGATGCCATCCATTTTGGGCAGCATAATATCGCTGATAATCAAATCCCAGGGGATACTCAGGTAATGCTCCAGCACCTCTTCTGCCGATTTACACAAGGTCAATAGGTGTCCGTTTTCCTCTAATCCTTTGATTAAGAAATCACTAATACGCTTATCGTCTTCTACTACAAGTATCTGCATGCTCCGGTTAATATGCCACAAAATTATCCAAATGAATGGAATAAGCAGGCAATTCGGAGAATTTAAGGAAAACTTAACAAGAAAGGAAGCGATTTCCAACCCTATCGGCTATCTTCCGAAGGTAAAATAAGGGCTTAATGGATTCTTCTTGCCCTTTAACCAATCGGATACCATGTCCATCCCTGTCACAGAGAAGGTGATGCCATTTCCACCAAAACCCAATACAAAATAAGAGTTTTTAAAGTCCGGATGTTCACCGATATAAGGCAGTCCGTCTTTGGTTTCTCCGAAGGTGCCGGCCCAGCTAAAGTCCAATCGGAAGGTATAATCCGGAAATAGCTTTTCAAAACTGCGTTGCAACTTTTCTTCCTTTCGTTTTAGGAGTTCATCCCTTTTTATCGGGTTATGAAACTCCTCGTCCTCTCCGCCGATCAAGAATCGGAAATCATCGGAGGTACGCATATATAGGTAAGGTTCGGAGGTATTCCAGATTAAGATATCGTTGAATTTTTTCCAAAGGGTTTCGTCGACCTCTGAAATGATGGCATAGGTGCTGAGCAGGTTGACAAACTTCTCCTTAATCAGCAGGCTGCTTTCGTAGCCCACACAATAAATTATCTTTTTCGCTTTAATGCTAGCTTTATCGGTTGTGAGGGCAATATTAAAACCACGTTTATACTCAACCCGATCTAGGGTTGTTTTATCAAAAATGCGCAAGCCTTTTTTGGCGTTGTAGGCAAGAAGCTCATGTGCCAGCTGAAAGGCATCAACACTGCCGCCCTGCTTGGATAGGATGCCCCCATAATTCAAATGGATATCGAATTGCTTACGGATTTCATCTTCATCCAACCAGTGCACATCGAATCCGGCGGCCTTCCGCGATTCATATTCTTTTCCTAACCAGGCACTGTCTTTTTTGCGAGAAGCATAGTAAAGAGAGTCTTTACTACGGAATCCGGCCTTAGACTGTATGGTTTTACAGAGTTTTCCTAGTTTGTCAATCGCTGCTGCACAGGCCTGATAACTGGCGACGGCTCCTTTTTCGCCAATCATTTCGCTGAGCCGATAGAGGGGGATATCGATTTCATATTGCAGCATGGACGTGGTGGCCGAGGTGCTGCCATTGCACACCTCGCGGCGGTCGATAATCACCGTATCTAAACCTTCCTCCGTACATTGATGGGCAATTAAGCTGCCGGTAATGCCGGCGCCAATAATAAGCACATCACAGGATATAGGTTCATGTAACGAAGGATAGCTTGCCAGGATGCCATTTTTTACCAACCAAAAGGGTTCATTCGATTTCAAGTCCATGCCCATAGAAAATAGTTTTGTTGTTTTGTAGCGATTGTTCTGCTCCAACAACATTAAATAGGCCCTTTTGTTTGGCTGAAGGCCCTTTTATCGCATAAAAAAATCCCTGCTCAAAGAGCAAGGATTTCTATTATATACAAGCACGCTTAATCCTTAAGCAATTACAAATTGTAGATCCGCTTGGAATTTAACATCATCACTCACCATCACCCCACCAGTTTCTAAGGCTGCATTCCAGGTTAATCCAAACTCGGTACGGTTGATTTTTCCTGTTACGGTGTATCCTGCTTTTTGGTTACCCCAAGGGTCTTTGCTCAATCCGCCGAATTCCACTTGAAAAGTTGCCGGTTTCGTCACATCTTTAATGGTTAAATCACCTGTGATTTTGTACTCATCATCACCGTCTTTTGCAATGCTGGTTGATACAAATTTGATTTCTGGGTAAGCTGCAGCATCGAAGAAATCGCCACTTTTTAAGTGTTGGTCTCTTTGTTCGCTTTTGGTATTGATGGAAGCAGCTTGAATGTTCACTTGAACCTGTGCGGTTTCAAATTGCTCGCCTGCATTTTCTACAGTTACGTTAAATTCGTTAAATGTTCCTTTAACGGTAGAGATCATCATGTGTTTTACTTTAAACTCGATGTCACTGTGTGCGCTGTCTAATGTCCAATTTGCCATAATTATTTTCTATTTTGTTTTTCCTTTGTTTTTGTATTACAAAGGTGCGCATGTTGTGTTAACTGCGCATTGATGTATGTTAAGAAATGAAAAATTTTCAGAAATAGGCCAGTATCAATAATATTGTTTATTTTGGAAGAAGGAAGGATGTACCTGTGACTACCTATTTTATGCCTTAGCACTAATATTGTACGATGAGAATTACTTTAAAGGATATAGCAAAAGCCCTAAACCTATCGGCATCGTCGGTTTCGAAGGCCTTAAACGATAGCCATGAGATTTCCCAGGAAACAAAGAAACTGGTAAAGGACTATGCCGAGAAGCATCATTTCCGCATTAATAAAATAGCACAAACCTTAAAGACCGGTAAAACCTACAGCATTGGGGTCATCTTATTTAATATCAGCAATAATTTCGTGGCCCAAATGCTAGATGGCATCCAGGTTGTATCCGAGCAGGCGAAGTATGATATCATTATTATGCAGAGCCGCAATAATGAACTCTTGGAGAAAAAAGCCATTGAGGTATTGCGAAACAGGGGAGTAGATGGCTTATTGATTTCTCCGATTAATCACCAATCTAGCGAAACGGAATTGCGTGCCTTGCAGGAGAATGGCATTCCTGTGGTACTTATCGACCGCATATTTCATAACCTGCATACGCATAAGGTTGGCGTCAATAATTTTGAAGGAGCCTACCGGGCGACCAAGCATTTGGTAGATCAAGGGAAGAAAAGGCTTATGCATATTACCGGGAAAGACTTAGGTATTACAGAAGAACGGCTGAATGGGTTTAAAGCAGCCTTAGCTACGGCAAACATTCCCTTTCACCCGGACTTGCTATTGGCCTGCGACTATACGGAAGGCAGCCAGGTAGAAATAGAAATTAAGCGGAAGATTGTGCAATTGCTAGATGCAGGGCAGAAGCCGGATGCTATATTCTGTGCGACAGATGACATTACTTCCCGCACTTTGGGGGTATTGGCCGAATTGAACATTGCCGTACCTACCGAAATAGCGTTAATAGGTTTTTCAAATACGCCTTATGCCCATGCGTTAAACCCAGCCCTGTCGGCTGTGGTGCAACCGGCTTTTGAAATGGGAAAACTCGGCTTTCAAAAGTTGATTGAATTGGTGAACAAAAAGCATCAAGAGGTAGCCTTCGAAACTATTGCCCTGGATACGGAGCTGCATATCCGGAAATCATCCCTCTAATTTAACCATAGCAATAGGTCCTGCCTATTGGTTTTCCGCTTTTTGCAGGCCTTTAAGTTTCCATAACTTGTCGCTTAGTAAAATAATGAATACGACATACAGCAGCCAGCTGCCTATTTCAACATAGTTTTTGAGGGAAGCGGACAGGTCAGATCCGGCCACATAATTGGCTATTAAATAGTTGGACCCAATGCCGAATACCGTGCCTAGGGCAAAGAAGGCCAAGGCATACAGGCGACTGCGGTCTAGTTTCTTCTTCTCAGCTTCCACCTGTTCAATTTTCAACATCACTTGATCCTCGAAATCATCGAATGGCATTTTTACCTCCGCCAATTTCATGATGGCTTTAAGTTGTTCCTCCTTATGTTCCATAGGTCGATTTCTTCATTAATAAGGTTAAGGTAGCATGCAGGCTTTTGCGGGCCCGATGCAGAATCACTTTCAGGTTGCTTTCGCTCCAACCTGTAATCTCTATTATTTCTTTTAAACTGAGTTCCTCTAGGTAAAATAACCGTAGGGCCACACTTTCCTTCGAGGGGATGGCCATGAGGGCCTCGTTGATCAGTGCTTTCTGTTCCTCACGAAGCATATCGTTTAAGGCATGTTCATCATAGGCCTGATCGTGCCGTTCCAAGATGAACTCCTGATCTTTTAGCTGATGTTTCTGCCGGTATTTGCTGGCTGTGCGCAGCACAATTTTATAGAGCCAGGTGCTGAACTTGGCGCGCTGTTGGAAGCTAGACAGGCCCAGGTAGGCTTGTACGAAGGATTCCTGCACCACTTCCTCGGCCATCAGTTCATTTTTAACCATAGATAAGGCAACGGAAAAGGCCATGTCTTTATAGGTACGTATAAAGTACCTGAAAGCATGGCGATCTCCGGATAAAACATTCGCTATATGCGTGTTATCCATCAATTTCCTGATCCTGGGTCTTAATTCTATCGGCAGCGTAAAGGGCAGCACCAACACAGAAGGTCACAATGCCAACAATAAAGAAGCCTTGGTTGTCATTCTCGGCAATGATGCCTGTTTCTTTAAAAATACCCGTTAGAATAAGTCCTAAAGCAAAGCCCAATACCACAATGCCGATTTTCATCCAGGAAATCTTAGTTCCTTTGGTTTTCGGAATAGGGCCGCCAAGGGTTTTAATGGCATCATATTTATACTTGTTAATAAAGTAGATGCTTAATGTTACGCATATAAAAAATGCGATGGGAATAAATACTGCTAATATACGATCCATATGTTCTTGTGTTTATTCCATTAGAGGAAGCCTTGCAGCAAAAGGTTACAGTTTTTTGTAATTATTTTTTTTGGTCAGCCGTACGCAGGATTTTTTCCATTTTCTTTCCCTTGGCCAATTCATCAACAAGCTTATCCATATAACGGGCTTGTTGCACTAAGGGGTCTTCAATTTCTTCTACCCGGTATCCACAGATAACTCCCGTAATCAGTTGCGCATTCGGATTCAATGTTGCGCGCTCAAAAAAGGTTTCGAAGGTTACTTTATCGTCTATCAACTTTTGGAGTTCCGCTTTATCAAAACCGGTAAGCCAGTGAATAACTTCATCCAGTTCGGCTTGCGTACGTCCTTTTGCCGTCACCTTATTGACATACATGGGGTAAACGGAGCCAAAAATCAATTTGGCAATGCGGTGATTCTGGTTATTGCTGCTTTTCATAGGGATGCTCATTTATTAGCAGTAAAAATAAGGGATTTTTAGCAATCCCTCTTTTTTACCCAACAAAAACAGGTAAGTTAAGTGGTTTTCTGAAAAAAATGGGTAACCTGTAGGTTATTTAGTCTTGGGCTGGCAATGCCTTTATTTCCATGGTATTTAGTTGCTGAGTAAGGGAGATTTTGGTCCGATTACCCTTTAGCAACCATCGCATTCGCTAACACTGGAGGTTTCACTAAGGGATATTTTATTAACTTTCAGGTAACAAATGGACTATCAAAAGACTTTTATCGATATGATTGCCAACTCGCTTCCCGCAGAAGAGAAGCTGGTTGATTTTATTTCCAAGCTTATCAATTTAGGCAAGGAGGCTAGTTACCGTCGTATTCGTGGGGAGGTAGAATTCACCCTGACCGAGCTAGTAATTATTGCAAAAAAACTGAACATCAACCTCACCTCCTTAATTCTTCGGGAGGGGGGAGAAAAGACCATCTTTAATCTGCGCTTGCAGCAAGAAAGCGACCCTTACAGCAGCTATACAAAAACGATAGATGCAGCGCTGAATGTATTCGAAGGGTTGGATAAAAGAATAGGTACCACCCATTATTTTGCTTGCCGTTCTATACCCGATGTATTTATAGCCCAATATCCAAACCTCTGTAAGCTTCAGTTACTGAAGATTCAATTTAATGCCGATGGCATTCCACCATCGCGGCTGGCCGACATCATCATGCCCCAAAAACTATTGAAGAAACAGGCCCAATACTGGGAAGAGTTGAAGGACATTGACCTGGTTTATATATTGGCGCCAAACCTATTTGCATCTACCATTAGTGATATTTTATTTTTCTATGAGCTAAGTCTGATTAGCGAAGAGGAGCGGAAAGCCTTAAAAGACGAATTATTTTCACTGATTCATGATTTGGACGAGACGGCCAGATCAGGATTGTTTCGCAACAAAGAGCTGCAGTTGTATGTGTCGCATGTTATATTAGACCTATCCCATTCCCTAATCGAGTCCAAGATAATGGATGCCTCGGTTATCAATCTTCATTTCCCAAATTCCCTTTTGTCTTTTGATCGGGAGGTATGTTTGGCGCATAAAAAACGAATGCAACTGATCAAAAAATGCTCTTCCCTCATCTCCCAATCCGGGGAACCCGCAAAGAAGAAGTTTTTGGCTACCCAACGCGCTTTTGTTGAACAACTGTAGTTTTTCAGGGGTACATTTTTCCTCAGTGCAGCATTCGACGGGCCCTAGGATGCACGCTTGAACCTTCCTTTGGGGGAAAGGCTTATACCCACTGAAATCCGCATAAAGACCAGGTTTATTTCCGAAAAGAAGAAAAATAAGGATCAGTAGCTGGAAGCCTTTCGGATAAAGAAAAAAAGGACAGCGCTTGTTGTGATTTGAGAAACGAAAAACGCCTTTTTTTTAAAGATATATGCTGACCTTCCATTTATAATCAATTAGTGTACTATTAACCCTTAGGTAATAATTAACGAGTAAGTGTAGCTGTTGAAAGGGCTGTTTCCATTTTTAGGAGGCAGGGGGATTGCTGAACCCGGCTTATTACCCAAAAGAAAAATAATTAAACAATTATTATATATGAAAGTTTCAAAATGGTTTAAACTCGCACTGCTTTACTTAGGTGCTATCATTCTTTCGGTTAGTCAAATGAAAATTTCACCGACTGATTTGAGGGAATCTTTTATTGCTGAACTTCAACTGTCGCCCATAGAGGTATCAATTTACGTATCCATTTTTGCTTTTGCACCTGTATTTCTGGCTATTCCGGGCGGGAATCTGGTGAAACGTTTCGGCGCCAAATGGATTAGTATCGTCATTATGGCGGCGCTCTTTTTAGGAAATATCATCGGCTATTTTACCAATACCTACTGGCTGATGCTGCTTGCCCGCATTATTGAAGGCGTTTCGTTTTCCTTTATTATGGTGACCGGTATGGTGCTTATTACCAACTGGTTTAAAGATTCCGGCTATGGTTTAGCGGTGGGGATATTTGGCACCTTTTCAGCCTTCGGCTATGCAGCCGTAATTTACCTCTTGCCGATGCTTTTTGAACAGTTTGGATTGAAAAGTATTTGGTTGACCCTGGGCATCGCTGCGGCCATTATCGGTTTGTTTTTCCTGTTCTTTTTTGAAAATACAGCAAAAAAGGAAGAGGGAGACAGCAAGCCTGTTGTAGGTTCCTTCCGGGAGGCCCTGAGCAATCCGGGTATTATGATGCTGGCCATCGCGATGTTGACCGTAAGCTTTATTCTATTTACGTTCTTAGATGGCTATCCCACCATGTTTAAAAGCGTGTATAATTTAGGCGATGATGCCAGCAAACTAAACGCCATGCTATTCGGGCTGGTGGGTATACCGGTTGGTTTATTGATTGGCTATTTAATTGAACGTACCGGCAAGCCTTTAACCATCGGTTTTTTCTCTTTTATCATAATGGCCTTGGCCTGCTTCCTGACCGATAAGACCCCTGTTTCAATCCTGGTATTGCAAGTCATCGTCTTATCGACCTGTATTGGATTTACCTCGACCTGCATTGCAGCTTCCATTCCTAAAGTAGCCGTAAAATCGCAATTGATTGAAGATAGTTTCGCTATTGTATACCTGTTCTATTATATCGGTGCGCTCATTGGCATTCCATTGGTGTCGGGGCTGGTATCCAGCTATGGCTGGCAGGTTGGCGTTTTGCCTTTAACCGGCATCGCCTTATTAGGGGCTATGATAGCCTATCCATTTATGCGCAAAGAGTTTCGTGTAAAAGCACAGGCTTGATGCAATAACCATTAACATTTATAAAACTTTACTATGGCAAATACAAATTTTAGTCCTGGGCTAAACCAGGCGTTAGCACTGGATCAACAGGATCCACTACGGAAGTTTCGCGATCGATTCTACCAATTGGAAGGTGGAAAAATTTATATGGACGGGAACTCCTTAGGGCTGGCCTCCAAAGATGCAGAAGACGCTTTATTGCGTGTGTTGGAGGTGTGGAAGAAGGAAGGCATTTTGATGTGGAACATTGATGATGGCTATTTTTTTCAATACGCTAGAATTTTGGGCAACCGTTTAGCGAAATTGATCAATGCCGGCGAAAATGAAGTTATTGTTGCCGGTAATACCACCGTGAATATTCACCAATTAATAGCCACTTTCTGGCAGCCTACGAAAGAACGGTATAAAATATTAGTAGATGATTTGAACTTCCCGACCGACCGCTATGCCATTGATAGCCAGATTAGGCTGAAGGGCATGCAAGTGGAGGACGTGTTGAAGATTGTGAAAAGTAAAGACGGTATTTTTATTGATGAGGACGAGGTGATTGATGCGATGACGGATGATGTGGCGGTGGTGCTGCTGCCATCGGTGCTGTATCGGAGCGCTCAATTGCTCGATATGGAACGCTTAACCGCAGAAGCCCATAAAAGAGGGATTTTAATTGGCTTTGACCTCTGCCATTCCATCGGATGTGTTGTCCACGATTTTCAAAAAATAGACGCTGATTTTGCCACCTGGTGCAACTATAAATACATTTCGGCAGGGCCGGGAGCCTCCGCGGGTTTGTATGTGAACAAGCGGCATTTTGGCAAACCTGTGGGGCTGGCCGGCTGGTTCGGAAACCGCGATGAAACCCAGTTTCAATTGAAGCATACCTTCGATCAGGCACCCGATGCCATTGCCTGGCAAACCGGAACGCCGAACCATTTTTCCATGGCGCCAATTGAAGGGGTGCTGAACATTTTTGAAGAGGCCGGATTGCAGCATATTCATGAAAAGTCCTTAAACCTGACGGCTTACCTGATGTATTTAATCGATCAAAACTTAAAGCCATTCGGTTTTAGCTATAATAACCCGACAGATGATACCAAGCGAGGTGGCCATGTGTCTTTGGTGCATGAGGAAGCCTACCGCATTTGCTTAGCCCTGAAACAGCATCAGGTTGTCCCTGATTTTAGGGAACCTAATGTGATTCGCCTGGCGCCCATAGCCCTCTATAATTCGTATGAAGATGCCTTTAAGATTGTAGAGGTGTTAAAACAAATTGGGGAGCAGAAAGAATGGGAGCAATACAGCGCGGTACGGGCCATGGTGACCTAGGGCTAACCTTAAATCCTCTTATTGGGAAAGGTTGCTGCATGGCTGCTGTAGCCTTTCCTTCCTACGCTTGAATGCGTATGGTTTTAGCAGATTCCTCTTTTATTTATATTATTTTATTTTCCATGAAAACTGGCTGGACAATCCTCTGTTTTATGCTGGTATTAGTACCATCCTTGCGAGCGCAAGAAAAAAGTAAAACTAACCCTGAATATGGTTTAACCGTTACACTTCCTTCTGATACGACGAAGAAGGACCCCGAAAAGGGCGATCCTCCGAAAAAGACCCTTCAATTTTCCGCTTATTTTAACGGGCAGTTTCAATATGCCCAAAAAGATGTGAGAAGGGTAAGTGTGGGTGCGCCGAATGAAAATTATGGCGAAAAGGAATTTAGCAGGATAGGCGTTAGACGGGCTTTCTTTACCACGGTTTTTCAAACCGGAATTGCCAAGGCCTACCTGACCATTGAAGCACGTGATAACCAGCGGATTTGGTTTAGCGATGCTTTTATTGAGTTGACAGACCCTTGGACGAAGCGCTTTAGCCTATCGGTGGGAGGCCTTAACCCCAACTTTGGCTACGAATTAAGTGTTTCCCCTTCTATGTATGAATTGGCCGAGGGAACAGGTTTTATCTATACCTTAATTCCGGATATTTATGATATTGGTGCCCAACTAAGTTATAACGGCCCGGAAAGCTTGGGCAATTTAAGGGTTAACCTGAGTATGGTTGGCGGTAATGGTCTGCAGGCTGATAACGATAGTCGCCGTGATTTTGTAGGCGCGGTTAGGGCTTCTACCAATAAGAAATTGCCCTTAAGGCTATCTGGGGGCGTAAGTTATTACCGCGGCTCTATGTATCAAGGGACGGATAGGGTACTTAAAATGCAGGGCAATAAATTCGTTGCCGATGTGAATGAGAGTCATGTCGGTGATTATGCCAAGCGCGAATATTTTAATGCCCACGCGCAATTGGCCTTCAATTCGCCCATTGGCTTAACGCAATTGCGCAGCGAGTACTTCTTCGGTACGCAGCCTTCTGCGCCTGATGCTTTTGGAATACCCATCATCAATTACTTACCGAACTATGATACCTATATCCGCGAATTTAGAAGCGGATACCTCTATTTCTTACAGCAAATTGGCCCCAAACTTCCTGTAACGCTGTGGGCTGGCTACAGCCGGCACGACCCGAATAAGGAGGTATCTAAACATGAAGTTGGACAAAACTTAACCACCGAGGCGGATTTAGCATACGAGAATGCCACATTCGGACTGATATGGCATCCGTATCCCGGCGTCAGGGTGCAATCCTTCTACGAAATGCCATTCAATGAAAAATCGAATAGCTTAACACAACTCGGCTATCATCAAGATAAAAAGGATAATGTGTTTACCCTAAGACTGCAATATAAATTTTAAAAGTAATAGCTAACAGCTAGATGGGTTGGTGTAAAAAGTGGCAGCTTCACTTTCTATATCAGCCCATTTTTAAGTTTATGTGGCTTTTTTAATTACTCTTTCACTTACCAATCATAGCCCTTTACAAAGGGGATTGATACGGGTGAGAAAGGGGTGAGAAAGGGGTGAGAATAGTATTTAGTATGGAGTAGTTAGTATTTAGATGTGGCCCGTGCTGTCATCGTGAGGGGGTAAAATGTTTGCAAAATTTATTGGAAGGTGATGACATGAAGTGGCATTGCTTGTTAAGCTTTGCTCGCAAACTATGGTACGCCTTGTTAATAAACTGCGGCCCGCCTTGTACTGCGTTGCGGCAAGTATTGTCATCGTGAGCGGAGTCGAACGACTGGTACGTCATTGCAATCAACGAAGTGTAATTCACTTATTTACAGTGTTTAATATAAAAATTTCATTACTAGCTATCTTCCTGATCGGAGAATGGGATATGTCTTCAAACCGCGTTTACCTTCCTTCCCTCCCCATTTTTCCTTGTCAAATTATATATAACGGCTAAAGTATAGCTTTAATTAACCCTTTTCCTTATGCATATTTGTCGTTCAATCATCAACTATGAAAACCATGACGCATCGTTTCCCTTTTTTACTTTTTTGTTTACTTGCTGTTTTTGTATGTACTGTTTCCTGTAAAAAGGATAAACCTGATCCGGAGGATGAAGTGCCTTTTGAGGAAGAATATGCCGGCTTAAAGGTGCATTTTATAGGTGCTGTGTTGAAAGATAAGGATCCGGTTGGGGCCCGACCAGCCCATTGGTATAATGGTAAGCTTAGCTATTTGGCAGGTGCTGAAAAAGGAGGCGTTGCCTCGGATATTATGATGCAGGGGCAGGATGTATACATCGGCGGTTTTGAAGGAGCCGTTGGAGAAATGGATACTTACCGTAAACCGGTGCTGTGGACCAATGGCAAGCAAAGCTACGTAGGAAATCAAGACAACGCGGTGGTCAGCCAGCTTTATGTGACTTCCGGGAAAGATGTGTATGCATATGGCACAAGATATTATAACCAAACGACGGGCATATGGAAGAATGGTCAAGATTATCCACTAGAGCTTAAACCTGGCCGCTTTGCCAGCATCTCGCAGTTGACCGGACATAACAATGATTTCTATGTGGTCGGTAACTTAGCAAGCTCAACGATTTGGAAGAATGGTAAGATTCTGATGGAAAGGGATTACGGACGGTTTTTTCTGAACGTTTATCCCGTTCAACAAGACCTGTATACCTTTGAAGCAAGCCATACAAATCGGGATCCGAAATTGCCTTATATCTGGATTTATAAAAATAATAAAGTCCATCAATCGATTATTCAAGATAAAATCCCTTGGTGGAAGGTTCGAAATGTAAGAACGTTTATGGAAGGCACAACAACTTATGTGGCTGTGTGTTTTAATGGGGAGGAAAATGGTCTGGCTAGCATTTTGGTTTGGAAAGATGGTAAACTAATCCAGGAGTTTCAGGATAAATTACTGGATCTGCAGGCCATTTTTGCTAAAAATGGAAAGCTGTTTGTAATCGCCGATTATAGAGATGACCAAGTGCAATATTCGAAATGCTGGATGGATGGGAAGGAATTGCCTTTTCAGCAGGATGGCGCCGAGAGATTTTATATTACGCAGCTGTGGGTAGAGTAGGAAAGGGGCAATTCAGCCTTTTCGCCTTACAGTTCTTTGGCCTTTGAACTCGCCCTGCTTTTTCCTTTCCGGTATTTGTTTTCGTAATCTAGCTCTTCAGGGCTTGATTGCTGCTGCTCATTTCGCTTCTTCTGATACGCAATGGTTTTGTTAATTTCCCAATACCACAATAGCACGACCCTAAATATTAAAAATATTATTATCGCAATCGCTAACGCTAAAATCAAGCTTAGGTAAGATTCATCGCTATCAGTTATTTGTAATAATAGGGTTTGCATTGTTTGTTGATTTGATGCGGTAAAGGTAGGGAGTTATTGGGATGGGAAATTACGGAAAGCCGTAAAATGGGGGGGTAAGACTTTTTATGTTCGCAGAATAGGGCGGGTAATATCCGCGTGTTTTGCGGTGAATAATAACTGTAGCGTCCGGGGGTATTGGAATTTGAAAATTTTTGTTGTGAATTATTACTAATAAGCTTTATCTTTGTTATACTAATAAGATTATTATAAAGTAAAGATAATAAGTCGGCTAGGCTTAGACCGTTAGTTTAGGTCGAGTCGCAAGAAAGTCCTCGGTTTTTGAACCGAGGCTTTTTATTTTCTAACAATACCTAATGCATCCCCTTTACTGGCTTCTTTTAATAGAATGGGTTCAATTTTTTGAAATTGATGTTCTATTCCAAATTTCTTTAAGCTGCCTTTAGGATATTCTCTTCTATAAAGTGAATGTACAATTACATCTACGCTTTGGACAAAGTAGGAATGTTGAGAACTTCTTGAAAATACATCCTCAATGATGTTGTCAATTGGGGAATTGTAAATTCCTTGATAGTGAGAGGGAATTGGATTATATACTCGCATTTTTCTATTTAATGCCATTAGTTTTTTACTATCTGTATCATCGGCTATTACAATTCCTTTGTCTATAACAATTTTCTTTAAATATGTATCATATCGTTGAAGAAGACGACTCCAAGCTAGTTCAAAAACATCTGCACCCGGATGATCGCTTTTTTTTATACATATATTAATAACTTTCGCGGTGTCAAATATGATTGGGATTTGCGTGCAATAATCCTTTAAAATATTAATTCTATTGGTTTTTCTAATTGTGGAATATTCAGCAATTTTACCGGGTCGAATTAATTCTGCGGCATGGATTTCTGTCCTTTGATTTAGATTGTATTTCTCTTTGATTGATTTTCTGAAAGTTTTTAGTTTAGTCAAATGCTTATCCCAATCTTCTTGAGAAATAATCAATCCAGACAAAATAAAATGATCAGTTGAATGGCCGGTATTACCGGGATCACCGCTTTCATCAACATACATTAAATACATATAGATATAGTGGGTATTGCTGATACCAATATAGTAAAAAGGATTTTAAGGGATCATGTACAAAAGTTGTGGAGAGGACAAAAAATAATCGGATATTCGTGTTTGAAATTTTACCAGATGCACGATTCATTTAAAGCCCTCATGCCTCTTATTATTCCACAGGGAGTTTCTGATTATTTTGAGATGACCCATTATACGCAAGAAGCGGGTCGGTTGGATATTTTCTTGGAAGAGATGAATGTCATTCCTGAAGAATTTCAAAAGAATAAACTGACATCGAAAGGCTTCTTTGAACCTGTTACCCTACAGGATTTCCCTATTCGTGGACAACAAGTTTACTTACATGTCAAGCGTCGCAGATGGCTCAATCAAGACAGCAATAAAGTAGTTAGTAGGAATTGGGAGTTAGTAGCCAAAGGGACGCGTATCACACAGGATTTCGCGGCTTTTTTAAAAGGTATCAGCGGACAATCAGGCTCATAGCATCCAAACGATCAGTTCCTTTTATGGTATATCAGCCAGTAAACTAAGGCGTTACTACCGAAATAAGCTGAGTGGCTTTCAGGATTGGAAGCACCGGGAGAACGCTCGTGAAGGCCTTGTTTTTCCAGAGAACATTGGCAGCCATATTTCCTTTGATGAGACTTGTCTGTCGCAGGGAGAGCTCTATACCGTGGTCACCAACAAGGGTGCTCGCGGTAAAAGGGGGACCATTATCGCCATACTGAACGGCACCAAATCGGAGAATATCATTCCCATCCTTCAAAGCATCCCAGAAAGATTACGTAAAAAGGGATCGGAGATAACGCTGGATCTTGCAGGAAACATGGGGCTTATCGCCAAGAAATGCTTTCCACTGGCAGTTCAGGTAACAGATCGATTCCATGTTCAGCAATTGGCTACAGAGGCGCTTCAGGAAATCAGAATAAAGCATCGGTGGAAGGCTATAGATGATGAAAACCAGGCCATTGAGAAGGGCCGTAAGCTCCAGAAGCCCTATTCCGCAAAGATATTATCCAATGGAGATACCATTAAGCAGCTGCTGGCAAGATCTAGGTACCTGC